>NZ_AZFC01000015.1:73863-325339 GCF_001435095.1 Levilactobacillus spicheri DSM 15429 | reverse complement strand
CGAGTTCTGGAGACCTGTGTGATTTTCACAGGGCTTCAGAATCGTGCCCACCTCGGGGAAATGAAGCCGACAGAACGTTGCGCCAGACCCGTCTAGGTCGCCAAGTTAGCCAGCTTGCTCGCCGGCGTGGAGCGGCTCCCCAACATGGCACCAGCCCAATTTCGGCCGGTAGATGATACCGTATATCAGTCGTCAACTAAGCACAATTGCACTCATTTTCCAGCGACAACCATGGGCAGACGTTACAAAGTTAATTTCACATAAAATAGGCCCACATTCGAGCCGAATTTCACCCCGTCCCGACCGTTTGGCCCTATCCTTAAGAAAGACAATCTGACTAATGGGGAAACTAGTTGGATCCGTATCGTCTATCTTTGGGGAGGAAATACTATGTCTATCAAAAAACTGCCACGGTTGACCATTGTGGTCCCGTGCTATAACGAAGAAGCGGTCCTACCGTCCAGCTCCAAAACGCTGGGGAAGATTCTGACCAAACTGATTGCCAACCAGCAAGTGACCACCGACAGCAAGATCCTATTCGTCGATGATGGGAGTCACGACCGGACTTGGGAAATCATTCAGGACCTGCAGAGTGAGAACGCCTTATTTACCGGGCTCAAGTTTAGCCGCAACTACGGTCAGGAAGTCGCCCTCATGGCCGGCCTCAAGACCGCCGCACCCTTCTCGGACCTGACCGTCACCATCGACGCCGACCTGCAAGACAACCCGTACCTGATCCCGACCATGGTCCAGCAGGCCGCGGACGGCTTCGACATCGTCTACGGCGTCCGGAACGACCGGTCCACCGACACCTGGTTCAAGCGGACCACCGCCGAACGCTTCTACTGGCTGATGAATAAGATTGGGGTCCACCTGATTCCCAACCACGCCGACTTCCGGATGATGAGTCACCGGGCCGTCGAGGCGTTATTGGAGTATCATGAAAGTGACCCGTTCATCCGGGGCATCGTGCCCCAACTGGGCTTCCCGTCCACGAAGCTCTTTTACAAACGCCAACCCCGGAAGGCCGGCGTTTCCAAGTACCCACTGAGTAAGATGTTGAAGCTGGCCCTCGACGGGGTCTTCTCCTTCTCGCTGGCCCCGATTCGCGCCGTCCTGTACGCCGGGTCGGCCATCAGCATCGCCTCCGTCGTCGCCTTTCTCTGGTTAGGGATCCAGGCCCTACGTGGCGTGGCCCTCAGCGGCTTTGACCCCGTGATGGCCTCCCTGTGGTTCCTGGGTGGAGCCCAGCTGATTGCCCTGAGCATCGTCGGCGAGTACGTCGGCCGGACCTTCAAGCAATCCAAGCACCGTCCCGAATTCATCATCCAGACGGACACCTACTCCAACGAGTTTGTCCACCAAATGGATGAGGAACCGCGTTATCAGCGTCAACTATCCTAAAAACAAGGAGTTTTACCATGTCGTTTCGTCAAAAACTCATGACCAGCGGCGGCCTCTTGATCACCGGGCTGCTTGCGCTGACCGGGCTATTGGCCCTGCTCTGCCCCATCGATTTTCGGGCCGACCAGGCTTGGTGGTCCCCGTTCCTAATGGGGCTTACCAGTTTGCTCTATCTGGGGGTTCTGGGGGTTCTGGGCGTTCTGGCGCGCAGCATTCCCCGCACCGCGTCCTGGCAGCGCTGGCTGGCCCGGGCACTCTGGGGGATCCTGCTCCTGGTCCAACTGCTGGTCGCCCTCAACTGGGTCGCCGCCCCGCGCGCCGACCTGTACTTCGTGCACCAGCAGGCCGTGAGTTTACTAAATGGCAACGCCCACTGGGCCGCCTACTTCGGCACCTACCCCAACAACGTCCCGGTCACCCTACTGCTGGCCGGGGTGCTACGGGTCGGGCGCTGGGTGACCGGGGGCGATTCGGGCGTCTGGCTCAACCTGGTCCAATTCGCCTGGTTAGACGTCGGGGTCGCCGTCATGGCCCGCTATTTGCGGCGGCACAACGCTGGCCGGGCCAACCTCTTCTTGGGGCTGGTCCTGACCAGCGTTCCGCTTTACGCTTACGCGCTCAACACCTATAGCGACCTGGTCGTCCTCCCGGCGGGGTTCCTGATCCTGGTCACGATGGCCCACCTGCGCCACGCGACCCGTTGGCGGTCCTGGCTGGGCTGGGGCCTGCTTCTGACCGGCATCCTGACCGGGGCCGTCCTGATCAAAAGTAACTTCATCGTCTGGGTCATCGCGGTCCTCCTGGTCCTGTGGGTGCTGCCCAACCACTTGCCCCGCCCCCGCTACGCGCGCCTCGCGCTGACCGGCTTGATCGGCCTGGGGTTGCTAGGCGGGCTGGGCGCCAACACCGCGGTTCAACGGGCGGCCGGCTACCACCGCAACGCCAACCAGAGCCTGCCCGCGCTAAGCTGGGTCGCCATGAGCTGGAATCCCGATTTTCACGGGAACTATAATAAGTGGGACGCCGACCCGGTCATCGCCCAACCCACCGCGGCGGCCAAGCAGGCGGTGGCCCGGCAGCACCTGACCGCCCACCTGCGTCAACTGGGCATCACCGGCGTGCCCATCCACCTGTTTCGCAAGGCCCAACTATTCCTAGCGACCGGGACCTTCGACAGCTTTCAGATCAACTCGGCCTTTGACCGCGAACCGCTGACCTATC
The DNA here is from genome assembly GCF_001435095.1 of Levilactobacillus spicheri DSM 15429. Lineage (GTDB taxonomy): Bacteria > Bacillota > Bacilli > Lactobacillales > Lactobacillaceae > Levilactobacillus > Levilactobacillus spicheri. The sequence continues at coordinate 322,714 of NZ_AZFC01000015.1, read as the reverse complement.
GGACCCACCAGACCACCCTCGATTGGTGGCTGGCCAACTGGGCCCAGCTCAGCTACCTGGCCATGCTGCTGGTCAACCTGGCCTGGGGCTGGAGGCAGTGGCGCCAGCGGCGGTTTGCCGCCGACTTTCTGCTGGGCGGTCTCTTCTTTCTCGGCTTGACGGCCTTTCACGTCATCTTCTGGGAGACCGAGGAGCGCTACGCCCTGCCGCTGCTTCCCCTGCTCCTAGCGGGCACCGCCGCGAGCTTCCGCCTACCGACCCGCGTGACCGTGCAGCAGCCCCGCCTGGTGGGCCACCGGATGGCCGTGGGACTGAGCCTGCTCCTACTGGTCGGGCTGGTGCAAAACGCGCCCCGCGTGACCCGCCCCGTCACCCAAACGGCGACCGTGGTCAGTCAAAACGAGGGCCGTTACTACCAGGATCACCTGATTACCCTCGCCCTGGCCCACAGCGTGACTCAGCCCTTCACGGCCAGCACGACCTTCAACCAGTTTCAGATCGATCCGTCCAACCAGCGGATCGGGCAGGTCACGCTGAGCACCGCGGCCGGCGACCTGATCTGGCAATCCGACCAGCAGGTGGCCCTGGATAACGTCCAGCTGCCGCAACAACCGGCCGGCCGCTACCAGCTGACCGTGACCAACCAGTTGGCCCAACCGATGCACCTGACCACCTCCCCGGCGACCTATCCGTTGCTGCCCCAGTCCATCCTGGGGCGGCCCCACCAGTACCTACGTTTTCTGGTGACCCAGACCACCGCGACACCACTCCTGTCCCCGCAACAGGTCGGCCTCTTTGCCGGTGCGCTGGTCTTTCTCACCGCCGGACTGGGCCAGTGGTACCGCCGCTGGTGGCAAAAAGTGACAAAGAACTTGCCTTAGAGCCACTCGAAGGGACTAAAATAAATAGCATGGGCCACCGTGGGACGTTTTCCCCGCATCGGGGAGGCCGCCACGGTTGGCTATGAATAGTTAACCCATTAGCCAGACAAAGGGAGTCGAACAAAAATATGAAGGAAATCAATCAACAAGTGTTGACCGGGGAACGGGCCCTCTTCCAGGGACACGACCTGCACATCACCAACAGTACGTTCGTCGACGGCGAATCGCCGCTCAAACACAGTCAAAACGTGGCCATCGACCACACCATCTTCAAGTGGAAGTATCCGCTGTGGTACAGTCACCACGCCACCTTGGACCACACGACCTGGCAACCGGACGCCCACGCCGGCATCTGGTACACCCAGGACATGCTGATGCAAAACACCACGGTGCGCGCGACCAAGACCTTCCGGCACGCCCAACGGTTGACCCTCAAGAACGTCGACTTTTCCGACGCCGGTGAGACCTTGTGGTGGTGTGACGACGTCCAACTCGACGACGTCACGGTCAACGGCGACTACTTCGGCATGAACACCAACAACGTGGTCGCCCATAACCTGAAGGTCACCGGGAACTACGTCTTCGACGGCGGTAAGAACATCGAGGTCCATGACTCGACCTTTATCACCCACGACGCCTTCTGGAACTGCGACAACGTCACCATCTACGACTCGACCATCATCGGCGAGTACCTGGCCTGGAACGCCAAGAACATCACCTTCGTGAACTGTTGGCTGGAAAGCGACCAAGGCTTGTGTTACGTCGACCACCTGACCATGCGGGACTGCTCGCTGATCAACACCGACCTTTCTTTTGAGTATTGTACGGACATTGACGCCACGATTAAGACTAAAATAGACAGTGTCAAGAATCCGGTCAACGGCCGCATCAGTGCGCCAAGCATTGGGCAGGTCATTTTCGATGACCCCGCCATCGACCGTAGCCGGACCACCATTACGACTCAGGAGGAATCACACGATGACCAATAATTTTTCCGAAATGATCGACCGGCGGCACACGAATTCCGTCAAATGGGACGTCAAGGACAACGAGCTGCCCATGTGGGTCGCCGACATGGACTTCCGGACCGCCCCCGGCATCATCCAGGCCTTTCAAGACAAGGCGCAGACCGGGATCTTCGGTTACGAAGAAGTCCCCGACGCCTACTTCGAAGCCGTCCAGCACTGGTACGCGACCGAACATCAGTGGGCGCCCAACACGGATTGGATGCGCTTCGTGACCGGCGTGGTGCCGGCCATCTCGTCGGCGGTGCGCCGCGTCAGCAACGTGGGCGACAACGTCTTAGTCCAGGCGCCCGTATACAACATTTTCTATAATTCCATCGTCAATAACGGGCGCCACGTCCTTTCCAGCGACCTGGTCGACCACGCGGGACAGTACAGCATCGATTGGGACGACCTGAACAGTAAAATGGCCGACCCGTTGACCACGATGATGATTCTCTGCAACCCGCACAACCCGGTCGGCAAGGTCTGGACGGCCGATGAACTGGCCCAGATCGGCGCCCTAGCCGCGGAACACCACGTCACCGTCTTAGCCGACGAGATTCACGGCGACATCACCGACGAGGGACACCCGTACACGCCGTTCGCGTCGGTCAACGACGTCAACGCGCAGAACAGCATCACCTGCGTCTCGACCAGTAAGACCTTTAACGTGGCCGCCCTGCACGCCGCCACGATTATTGTGCCCAACCAGGCGCTCCGAGACGTGGTCGACCGGGGCATCAACACCGACGAATTGGCGGAACCCAACGCCTTCGCCATCCCCGGCGTCATCGCGGCCTACACCACGGGAGCGGCCTGGGTCCACGGGATGAACGCCCAGATTACGGCTAACAAGCAGTTGTTGACCAAGTTCATCGGCAAGCACCTCCCCGAACTCCAGGTCATCGAGGGCCACGCAACCTACCTAGTCTGGATCGACTGCCATCAGGTCACCACGGACACCACGGCGCTGTGCGACTTCATCCGCGCAAAGACCGGCCTGTTCATCTCAGCCGGCGCGGTCTATGGCGGCAACGGTCACGACTTCGTCCGCATCAACGTCGCTTGCCCGGCGGAACGGCTGAAGGACGGCCTGCACCGGTTAGAAACTGGCGTGCATGACTTTGAAAAATTAAACTAACTGTCTAAAAAGGCGCTTGAGGTTTGCTCAAACGCTTTTTTCTTACTAGCTAACGGCTTCTGTCTGCCCTCGCCATTGAAATTTTCCACTTCAACGTCAGCCTTGGGTTATTTCTCGGCCGAAGTCGGTGCGGTCAACTGGTCAAAGTCAATGACCTGATCATAGTGGGCCAAGTCCTCCGGTTCGTAGTGGTGAATGGCTTCAATGATTGTCAGGCTCGACCCCCACAACCACTGGTGAATGTCCATGGCCGTTTCTTTATCCAGTGCCGCCGTGATTTCATCCAGCAGCAGGATCGGTCGCTGGGATAAGAGTGCCCGCCCCAGTTCGATTCGGGCCAACTGACCGCCTGAAAGCTGATCAGCATTCGCCCCCAGTGAATAATCCAACCCGGATTGGTCGACTAGGCCCCCGAGGTCTAGCTTCCGACACAACTTCATCAGTCGTTCATCACTCACCGGCGTTCCCAGCGTCAGATTAAAGCGCAACGTGTCCGCAAAAATCACGGGACTTTGACTCGCGTAGGCAAACAGGCCGGCCAGATGCGTGGCCACCACCGATTGGTGGTTCAGGTGAATCGCCTGCGCTTGGCCAAATTGACCGGAGCGCAAAAAGGTCAGTAAGGTGGACTTCCCACTGCCGGAACGCCCAATCACCGCGATTTTCTTTCCGGGCCGAATGTCGAGATCGACGTGCTGGACTAATTCGTGCTGTTGCCGTTGCAAGGTCACCTGGTGAAAGTCGAGGTCGTCGACGGTCGCGGGAATCTCTGGCAGCGGTTGTTGCGCTGCATCTAAGTACCCCTGTAACCGCGCCACGATTTTCTTGGTGGTCGCCAGGTGATTCCGCTCACCCAGGATACTCATGATGGGGTTTACGAAGGAGTTCGACACCTGAACGATGGCAAATAAAGCGCCCAAGGTGGTTTGCCCGCGAATGACCAGGTAAATCCCCACTAGGAATGGTGTCAGAAACGTAAACAGATTGGCCGTCACGTTGATGCAGGCATCGCCAACCAGGTTTTGCAGGTTCATCTTCGCCAAGGCACTTTCCAGTAAGTTGACCATGGCCTGATTTTTGGCCGTAGCAGCATCCTGCTTCCGGTACAAAGCCAACGTTCCCGCCCCCGCCAAGAAATTCTTGGTCTGATTAACGTACTGGTCATTTTGCTGCGACCAATTCTCAGAAGCGCGTTGCAACGGCTTTTGAAACAGATTCGAAATCAGCATGGGCACACAACTGCCGGCAAGAAACAGCAGGGTAATCAACCAGTTGAGATACAGCGCGTAGCCTAAGGCCAAAATCAGGGTAAAGGCCGCGATGTTGATGTTGATTTCCGCCTCAAACCGGTTGGTCTCTAATAACTTAAAGTCGTTGGTCAGAAATCCCAGCGCCGTGTCATCGACACCATTGGCCTGCGCTAACATCCCCCGAAAAGCCCGGGTCCGCAACGTCTGATTCGTGTGGCGCACGGCATCCGTGGTGAACCAATTAAAACAGACTTGTGCCAGATAGGTCACCACCAGGCACCCCAAGGCGACAGCCAGAAATTGGGGCAACTGGCTGAACGACCGCCGGGTGGCCAAGTTGGTCAAGGTCCCGACAATCGTGGCAATCACCAAGTTCTCACCGCTATAAATCAGACCGGCTAAGTTCATCAGAAAATATTTCCAATGCGGATAATACTTAAAAATCATGGAATTCCTCCCTCTTATGTACTTAGCTAAAAGGATACCCTCCAATCGTATTTTAATCTAGTTTTAATTTTGTGATTTTGTGTTTTCTGCCTACTACTCGTTAGCAGCCCCTCCTGCGCAATCATCAGCTAACTTACCAAACCCGATGGTGCCTCACTGCAAAAACAGGGACGCCGCTCCTGCGAGCAACGTCCCTGTTAATTTTCAGGCTATGCTTAACCCATTATTTGTAAACCAAGACTTCTGTGACCAGAATGCCGCCACCGAAGACCAGCAGGAAGACCACAACGGGCCAAACGAACCGGAACCAGTGGGAGTAACGCATGTGCAGCATCTGCAAGGTCGCCATGACCAGACCGGTTGGGGCCAAGAAGAGCATCGCGTATTGCCCGAATTGGTAGGCCGTGACCACGGCGAACCGGGGAATGTTGACCGTATCGGCTAGCGGTGCCATGATCGGCATCGACAGCACGGCCAACCCGGATGAGGATGGCACGATGAACCCGAGCACGAAGAAGATCAGCAACATCACAATGATGAAGAGCGGACCACTCATGCCCTGAACCAGCGTGGACGCGAATTGCAGGATGGTGTCGGAAATCAACCCGTTGTTCAAGACTAGGTTGATCCCCCGCGCCAGCCCGATGATCAGGGAAACCCCGACCAAACTGGATGCCCCGGCGACGAAGGCGTCCACCACGCCCGTTTCACCCAGACCATACTTCCCGGTCCCGGCAATGAACATGATAATAATGGCAAACATCAGGAAGGAAGACGCCATGGTTGGGAACCACCAGCCCTTGGCCATAACCCCCCAAACCATGATAGGGAAGGTCACGACGAAGAGGATCAGAATTAACTTCTTCCGGAAGGTGAAGCCGGTCTCTTCCGTGCTACCCGTGGATTCGACGGACCACATCTTATTAAATTCTTCGTGGTCGTCCCAGGTGTAGGAGAACTTCGGGTCGGCCTTGACCTTGGTACTGTACCAGTGCAGGTACCAGATCAGGAAGATAGTCGCGATGACCAGACCACCGGCCCGCCACATCATCCCTTCGGTGAAGTTGATGCCGGCCGCGTTGGACGCGATCACGACGGAGAACGGGTTGATCGTCGAGAACGAGGTCCCGACCGAACTGGCCAGGAAGATGGCCCCGACACTCACGATGGAATCGTAACCCATCGCGATAAAGACCGGTACCAGGATCGGGTAGAAGGCCACGGCCTCTTCTTCAATCCCACACAGGGTCCCCCCTAAGACCAGGAGCACGGAGACCAGGAAGATCAGCAGGAATTCGTGACCCTTGGTCTTCTTGGTCAGGGCCATCAGCCCCGTTTCGAAGGCCCCACTGGCCTTAACGACCCCGATGAGTCCCCCGAGGACGAAGATGAAGACCATGATGTCCACGGCTTCGATGGTCCCGTTGACCATGCTGCCCGTGATGTCCCCTAGCTTGGCCGGATGTTGCGGCAAGCGCTCGTAGGTGTTCGGCACGGACACGGCGGCGTTGATGGCGCCGGACTTGAATTGGCCAATCTTGATCTTGACCCCTAACTTGTCCAGTTCCTTCTGGGTGGCCGGTAACTTGGTGGTCTTACCCTGCGGGTTCTTGACCACCAGTTCCGAGTTGGCACTGTTATATGATAGCTTCGAGTAACTCCCGGCGGGAATCGTCCAGGTCGCAAAGACCGCCACAACGGTCAAAATGAACAGGATGAAGAAGGCCCCGGGCATCTTTAATTTAAAATGGTGTTTCTTTACTGTTGGATTGTCAGCCATAATGATTACCTCTAAAATATGAGAGCGTTTTCTGTTACACTATAGTTCATAGCCTATTCATACATAAAAGCGTGACCCCTGGGAGGGCGACTGTGCCTATCATCTCCGCCCGACTTACTTAAGTGATTGGATGATCCAGGTTTTACAATGGTTCGCCGACGCCCGTGAGATCACGCTCTATGCTTTACCTATGAACTTTAACTTACTGTGCTTACTTGATCAACGTCCCGACCTTGCCGGCTAAGGCGTCGTCCAAGTGGTCGAGGGAGGTGATCAGCGCCGTCCGGTTCGCACCCGAAGCGACGAAGTCTAAGCAGGCTTCGATCTTCGGCAACATGCTGCCGGGAGCGAATTGACCTTCGTCGATGTATTGGTGGGCTTCCGCCGCACTCAATTCACGCAGGGACTTTTGGTCTGGCTTGCCATAGTTGACGTACACGTCGTCGACCGCCGTCAAAATGATCAGCTGGTCGGCAGAAATGTTGGCCGCCAATAAGGCACTGGACCGGTCCTTGTCGATCACGGCTGGCACGCCTTGCAGGCCGTCCGTCGTTTGCACGACTGGGACCCCACCGCCACCACCGGCGATGACCAGGCTGCCCGCTTCGATCAGGTTGTTGATGCTGTTCAACTCGATGATCTTCTTGGGAAGTGGAGATGGCACGACCTGACGGTAGCCCCGACCAGCGTCTTCCTTGAAGGTGTAGCCCTTTTCGGCTTGGATCTTCGCGGCGTCTTCCTTGGTGTAGAAGTCCCCAACCGGCTTGGTCGGGTTCTCGAAGGCGCTATCGCTCGGGTCGACCTCGATCTGGGTCACGACCGTCGCCACGTCCTTTTGGATGTTTTGCCGGTGCAGCTCATTTTGCAGGCTCTGTTGTAAGTGGTAACCGATGTAGCCTTGGCTCATGGCCCCACATTCGGGGAATGGGAAGGCTGCGGTCTTGCCGTGTTCGGCGGCGTAGTTCATGCCCAAGTTGATGGCCCCGACTTGGGGACCGTTCCCGTGGCTGATGACGACCTTGTGGCCAGCAGCGACCAGGCCAATCAATGAGGCGGCCGTGTGCTTAACCAACTTTAATTGTTCTTCTGGAGATTTGCCCAGGGCATTCCCGCCCAAGGCAACCACGATTTTTGCCATAGTTTCTCGCTCCTTATTCGCCTAAGGTCGCAACCATGACGGCCTTGATCGTGTGCATCCGGTTTTCAGCTTCTTGGAAGACGACCGATGCGTCGCTTTCGAAGACGTCATCCGTCACTTCCATTTCGGTAATGCCAAACTTCTCGGCGATTTCTTCACCGACCTTGGTGTCCGTGTTGTGGAAGGCTGGTAAGCAGTGTTCGAAGATGGCGTTCGGGTTCTGGGTCTTGTCCATCACGTCTTGGGTAACTTGGTAAGGCTTGAGAAGCTTGATCCGGTCAGCCCAGACACTGTCGGGTTCACCCATGGAAACCCAAACGTCGGCGTAGATGACGTCGGAGCCCTTAACACCTTCAGCGATGTCGTTGAAGACTTCGATCTTGGCACCGGTCTTCGCAGCGATGTCGTTGGCCCGCTTCAGTAAGTCAGCCGTTGGTTCCAATTCCTTCGGGCAAACGACGTGGTAGGTCATGCCCATCACAGCGGCCCCTAACATCAAGGCGTTGGAAACGTTGTCTTGGCCATCACCAACGAAGGTGAAGTTGATGTCTTCGTAGTTCTTCTTCAGCACTTCGTGGGCCGTCAAGAAGTCGGCTAAGACTTGGGTTGGGTGATCTTCATCCGTTAACCCGTTCCAAACCGGAACGCCAGAGTACTTCGCCAAGGTTTCAGCGGTCCGTTGGGAGAAGCCCCGGTATTCGATCCCGTCGAACATCCCACCTAAGACGCGGGCCGTGTCCTTAGCAGTTTCCTTCTTGCCCATGTGGGAGCCGGAAGGGCCTAAGTATGTAACGTGTGCGCCTTGATCCTTGGCACCGACTTCAAACGCACAACGGGTCCGCGTGGAAGCCTTTTCAAAAATCAACGCAATGTTTTTGTCGAGTAATTTCTTTTGTTCGGTTCCAGCATATTTAGCTTTCTTCAGGTCTTCGGCTAATTGCAACATGTAGCCCATTTCACGGGTGGTGAAATCTGATAAGGTTAAGAAACTGCGGTTACGTAAGTTAAACATTTTTGGTTCCTCCTAATTGATATTTACAAGTATTAGTTTAGTAAGCGGTTTCACGAAGCTTCAAGAAGCTTCACCGATTTGTTCAAAAATTATCTTGGAGGGTTTTCAAATGCTCAAACAAGCCACTTTTATCAGCCGGGGACGCTGGCAGCGGGTGCTGATTGCCGCCGCCTGCATCGCCCTAGCGTCCCAGGTCAACTTCCAGATCTACGCGCCGGGCTTCATCCTGGCACTGTCCGTGCTGCTGCTGCCCATCTTCCTCTACTTCAACGGCGACCTCAATCCCCTGCTGCTGTCGGGGTGCATCGCCATCGCCTCGCCGGTCTTCCGCGGCATCCTGCTGTTCATCGGCCATTCGTTTCGCCTCGACACGATCCTGCAGTACGTGGTCACCGACATGGTCTTCTACTGGTGCTACGGCCTGCTGTACTACGTCATCTATTGGCGCCGGGCCCAGCGGAACAACAGCTCCTTCTTCCTGACCATCGTCCTGTGCGACTACCTATCCAACCTACTGGAGATCAGCCTGCTGACCGACTTTTCGCACTACAGCTACCGGCTCTTCCAGATTCTCTTCGTGGCGGCCCTGCTGCGGAGCCTGGTCAGCTGCCTGCTGGCCTTCCTCTACCACTACTTCACCCTGATGATGCGCACGGAGAGCCACGAACAGCGCTACTACCACTTCATCTGGGTCGCCTCCTCCGTCAAGAGCGAGGTCTACTTCATGCAAAAGAGCCTGGGCGATATCGAAAACGTGATGAAAAACGCCTACCTGCTGAACCAGGACCTGCAGAAACTAGACGTCCCCAAGGTCTACCAGGACCGTGCGCTGGCCATCGCCCGTGACGTCCACGAGATCAAGAAGGACTACCGTAACGTGACCCTGGGACTGGGCGACTACTTCGCCACCGACCAGGACGCGCCGATGCAGCTGGCCGACATCTTAAAGGTCACCGTCAACTACATCCGCGAGGCCATCAAGGACAAGCACCGTAACATCGTCATCGAGGTCCACAACCAGGTCGACCTAGTCATCCCCAACCACTACTACATCGTCACGGTGCTCTCCAACCTGATCTTCAACAGCATCGACGCCATGCCGGCCGACAAGCTGAACGGCGTCATCCGCATCACGGTCGCCGACGCCGGCCACCAGGTTCTGATCAACGTCAGCGACAACGGCAAGGGCATGGACGCCAAGACCCAGGCGATGATCTTCCAGCCCGGCTTCACCACCAAGTTCAACGAGACCACCGGGGACGTTTATCGCGGAATCGGGCTGTCGCATGTTAAACTCATCGTACAGGAGCAATTCGACGGCGAGATCACCGTCGAATCGCAACCCAACCACGGGGCGACCTTTCAGATCAGCCTGAGCAAGCCCCGACTTATCCAGGAGGCGCAATCGTGAAATTCTACATTGTTGACGACGACCCATCCATTCCCATGATCCTGCAACAGATTCTGGAGCGCGACCCGCACAACGACGTGGTCGGCACGGCGACCGATGCCAAGATGGCCCTGGCCGACCTGATGTTGACCGACGTCGACATCGTGCTGGTCGATCTGCTGATGCCGACCATCTCCGGTACCAAGCTCGTCCGGGAGCTCAAGAAGGCCAAGCCCAACCTCAAGTTCATCATGATCTCCCAGGTCCGCGACAGCGACCTGCGGGCCGAAGCCTACCAGGCCGGCATCGAGTTCTTCATCGATAAACCCATCAACCTTATCGAGGTCAAGACCGTGGTCCAAAAGGTCGTCCAGAACATCCAAATGAACGCCAAGTTGGCCAACATCCAGACCCTGGTCGGCGGGGGCGTGGTCAACAGCGCGCCGCAGGTCAACCAGCACGAAAAGCAAAAGGACCAGATTCTGGCCATCCTGCGGTACCTGGGCATCACCTCGGAATCGGGCTCGTCGGACATTCTGTCGGTCTGCCAGCTGATGCTCGACCAGGACGTGAGTTTCAAGGAGATCGACTTTAACCAGGCCTACGCCATCGACGACCACGAAAAGAAGATCCTGTTCCAGCGGATTCGCCGGGCCATCAAGGCGGGACTGACCAACCTGGCCACTCTTTACCTCGATGACATGGGCGACGAGATCATGGTCGAGTATGCCAATGCGCTGTACGAGTACAAGAACGTCCGCAACGAGATGGCCTTCCACCAAGGCAAACGCCAGAGCGGCGGCAAGGTCTCTTTGCAGCACTTCTTCGACGGGATTACGCAGGAGATCTAACCCCGAACCGGGACATCTGGATGGACGATAACCGCGCTGCACGCCGGCGAGCAAGCCGGTCGTAGTGGGCACGATTCCGGAGCTGCGTCGCTAACCACCTTGAGAGAACCTAAAAAGCACCGTTTGAGAGCCGCCACCGCCTTACCGACGGTGGCTGCACGCAAACGATGCTTTTTTACTGATTTAATCGCTTATTTCCCCTACTCCACGTACGGGTTCAACGTGAAGCGCTTGTGCTCGTAGACGACCCGCCCGGCGGCCTCCAGCTTCTGGACCACCTGGCCCGCGGTCTCGCGGGTGGTGCCGGCCATCTTGCTCAGCTCGATCAGGGTGATCGGGTACGGGATGTAGCGCTGCCCGTCCTCCAGCGGCTGGCCCAACTGCTCGCCCAGAATGGTCAGGGCGTTGTGGACCCGGTCGCTGGCGCTCGAGGTCACCATGGTCTGCAACTGGTTTTCGTTGTCGTTAATGATCTGCCCCATCTCGACGATCACCCGGCGCATGATCTCCGAGTTCTGCGTCAGCAGGTCCTCGAAGTCGGCGATGGGAAACGACACGATCTCCACCGGCGTGATGGTCCGCACCGAGTAGGCGTACTCGGGGTCCTTGAACAGGCCCCGGTACGGGAAGCCCTTGTTCTCGGCGATGAATGAATAAAAGGTAAAGTCGCCCGACTCGTCGATGCGTTCGGTCCGCAAGAGCCCCGAGATCACGAAGTAAAACCGGTCGCGGGTATCCGCCTGGTCAAACAGCAGCTGCCCCTTGGGGTACTCCTTGACCTGCATGACCTGTCCCAGCCGCTTGAACTGGGCCGCCGTGAAGGCGCTAAATTCCGGGCGTTGTTTCAATAATTGTAGGTAACGTGGGTACTCACTTTTTCGTATCATGGTAAAAGGTCCCCCTCATCTAGGCTTACCATACCAGTATAGCCTAAATGGGGAGGACCTTAAATGTTAATTATTTCGCATTTTAACCGTGAACTAGAACAACTTACCAAAGTCGCCCCAGGTCAGGCCTAAGAAGTCGTTCATTCCCAGACGGAACAGCTCGATGACCGTGATGACGGCAAGTACCGCAATCACGATGGCCACGATCCGTTCGCCGGACGTAAAGACCTTTTCGGCGTGGTTGTCCTTCTTTTGCAGTTGGGCAAAGACCGGAATCCCTAACGCGAACAGCAAGGACATCAGCATGATGAAGCCTAAGTTCGCGGCGTAGAGTAACCAGAGAGCGTAGATACTGGAGATCAACCCAACGGTGATGTTCCAGCTCCGACCTGGCGTGTCTAAGCTTTCGCTCTTCGAGAACTTGAATTGATAGAACGCGGAGAACATGTACGGAATCAGGATGGCTGCGGAGGCAACGGAGTAGAAGAAGTTGTAGGCGCTGGCCGTGATCAGGTACGAGAACATGAAGATTTCAACACAGATGTTGGTGAACAGCAGGGAGTTTACCGGTGCGCCGTTCTTGTTTTCCTTGGCGAAGAACTTCGGGAAGGAGCCTTCCTTAGCCGCTTCGTAAGGCAATTGACCGGCGAACATGGTCCAGGATAACCAGGCCCCGACAACGGAGATGATCAACCCGGCGTTAACTAAGACGGCGCCCCACTTACCCACGACGCTTTGCAGCAGGTAAGCCATGGCTGGTTGACCCAAGTTGGCCAAACCGCCCCGACGCATAACCCCTAAGGACAGTAACGTAATCAGCATGTAGATCAGGATAACCGTGATGATTCCTAAAACGGTGGCCCGACCAACGTCTTCACGCTTCTTGGCACGGCCAGAGAAGACGACCGCCCCTTCGATCCCGATGAAGACCCAAACGGTAACTAACATGGTGCTTTGAACTTGCTTCATGACGTCGGCGAACTGGAAGTGCCCGGAAGGCGTGAACCAGAAGCCGTGGGTGAAGATCCCCATCTTAAACGCGATGATCATGGTGACCAAGAAGATGAAGATTGGAATCAACTTGGCGATCGTGATGATCGTGTTGACGAAGGAGGCCGATTCGACCCCGCGTAAAATCATAAAGTGACAGCCCCAGAGAATGAATGAGGCGGCAACGATGGACCAGATGTTCTGCCCATCCCCAAAGACTGGGAAGAAGTAGGCCACGGCACTCATTAACAGCGTCGCGTACCCGACGTTCCCTAACCAAGCGGAAGCCCAGTAACCCCAAGCGGAGTTAAACCCCATGTACTTCCCGAACCCGGCTTCGGCGTAGGAATAGACCCCGGCGTCCAAGTCTGGCCGTTTCATGGTTAAGTTTTGGAACGTTAATGCTAACATGATCATCCCGAACGCGGTGATGATCCACCCGATGATGATGGCCCCGGCACCCGCGCCGGCAGACATATCATGCATCAAGTTGAATACCCCACCACCAATGATTGATCCAACAACCAAGGCGACGAGTTCCAGTAAATTAAGTTTACCCTTGGATTCCTCCATGTGTAGCATCTCCTCTGCCACGCTCGACCTTCAGTACCGAAACAATTAAGAATCTACAATATATAATAGCTAGGACGAGCGGTTCACGACCGCCCGTCAGCACTGAATCTCGAACGTGAAAATATAAGTGTAACGACAGTGTTACTTGGTGATGATCGTGCCGTCCCCGTTCTTCAGGAAGTTCCCGACGTTTTCGAGGGACGTGACCACGGCCTTCCCACCGTTACTGTGTTCGACAAAGTCGATTGCAGCCTGAACCTTTGGCAGCATGCTGCCCTTCGCAAATTGGTCTTGGTCAATGTACTGCTTCAATTCGGCAACGCTGACCGTTTCCAGCTTCTTCTGGTCCGGCTTGTTGAAGTTGATGTAGATGTTATCAACGGCCGTCAACACGATCAGCAGATCGGCGTTGACCAGTTCAGCCAGCTTTTCGGAAGCGAAGTCCTTGTCGATCACGGCTTCGCGGCCCACTAAGCGGTTGCCTTCTTGAACGACGGGCACACCACCGCCACCCACGGAGATTGGCACGATACCAGCTTCGACCATGGCATTGATCGCCTTGTATTCCTTGACCCCGGTTGGCCGTGGTGATGGCACAACGCGACGGTACCCTCGACCGGCATCCTCAACGAAGGTCTGATCCGGGTGCGCATCCTTGATGGCCCCGATTTCGTCCTTGGTGTAGAACGGTCCGATTGGCTTGGTTGGGTTGGTGAAGGCTTGGTCATCCGCGTTCACTTCGACCTGCGTCACAACGGTCGTGACGTCCTTGTCCAGTCCAGCCTTGGCGATTTCCTCACCCAGCGCATTTTGCATCCAGTAACCGATGCTTCCTTGGGTCATGGCAACGGCCGTGTCCAATGGCATCGCCGGGTTCTTGTCCGTGCTCCCAGCCGCCTGTTGTAACAACAGGTTGCCGACTTGCGGGCCGTTCCCGTGGGAGACGATCAGGTCGTCCCCCTGCTTGATGAATTGAACCAGGTACTTTGCCGTGTCCCGCAGTGCTTGTTGTTGCGCTTCGGCAGAGGCATCTTTCGATAAGATGGCGTTACCCCCAAGGGCCACCACAATGCGACGTTTTGTCATAGTCGAATTCTCCTTCAATTTTGCGTTTGATTTTTCACTTTGAAAACTATTTTATCCTGATTAAACCCAGTAAAGACGGTCACAGACCTAACCGGTGCTGACCGCGCGCCGTGTTCGTATTCAGCGTGCAACTTTATACAGAGTGGGTGCGTCAGCCAGCACTTCGTGACCTGCACCGGGGTTACCGGGCGCGATACCAAAAGGGGGAGTTAATCAGCACGGATTAACTCCCCCTTTTTCAATCCCTCAAAATTAAACCCGTGGGATGAACAAGTTCCCTAAAGTTGCAGCCATCATAGCCTTAATGGAGTGCATCCGGTTTTCAGCTTCTTCAAATTGACGAGCGTACTTGCTAGTGAAGACTTCATCCGTAACTTCCATTTCAGTGATGCCGTACTTTTCCTTCACATCTTCACCGTACTTGGTGTCGGTGTTGTGGAAGGCTGGCAGGCAGTGCATGAAGATCAATTGGTCGTCAGGCGTGCCGGTCTTCTTCAGAGCGTCCATGTTAACTTGGTAAGGCTTCAACAAGTTAACCCGTTGTTCCCAGTTGGTTTCACCCATGGATACCCAAACGTCGGTGTACACGATGTTTGAACCGCGCATCCCTTCGTCAAGGTCATCGGTGATCAACAGCTTAGCGCCAGACTTTTCAGCAAAGCCCTTGGCCAAGTCTTGGGTTTCCTTGGTTGGGAATAATTCCTTTGGTGCGACGATGTGGATGTTAACACCCAGGATGGCACCGGTTACCAGCAAGGAGTTGGCAACGTTGTTCCGGCCATCACCCATGAAGGTTAAGGTCAGGCCCTTAAGGTGACCGAAGTTTTCCTTAACCGTCATGAAGTCAGCCAGCATTTGAGTTGGGTGCCATTCGTCGGTTAAACCGTTCCAAACTGGAACACCTGAATCGCGAGCGAGGATTTCGGCATCGGATTGCTTGAATCCACGGAATTCGATTCCATCGAACATGCTTCCTAAGACCTTGGCCGTGTCGGAAGTCGTTTCCTTCTTCCCTAATTGGATGTCGTTTTGGCCCAGGTATTCTGGGTGGGCACCCAAGTCGATAGCCGCCGTGGTAAAGGCTGAACGGGTCCGCGTTGAGGACTTTTCGAACAGCAAGGCAATGTTCTTGCCTTCCAGGTAGTGGTGTTGAATTCCTTGCTTCTTCAACGTCTTCAGGTGCAGCCCAAAGTCGATCAAGTATTCGAGTTCAGCAGCGCTAAAATCTTTTTCTGCAAGGACGCTCCGTCCTTGGAATACGTTTTTCCGAAAATCGTTTGCCATAATCTTTCTCGCTCCTATTCAATGTTGTTTCAGTTAGTCAGTTTTAGAGGTCTTCCCGAACCAGTGGCATACTCATGCAACGTGGACCCCCACGGCCCCGAGATAATTCACTTGATAAGACGTCGATCACTTTCAAGCCGTGCTTACGTAACAATTCGTTCGAGACGTAGTTCCGGTTGTAGGTAACAACGACACCTGGTGCGATGGCCAACGTGTTGGACCCATCGTTCCATTGTTCACGGCCGGCGATGATTGGGTCACCGTTACCAGTTGGGATCAAGTCCAGGTCGTCCAAGTTCAGGGCGTCCTTCAGAACTTGCTTCAAGTCGGTGCGGTGGTCTAAGTTCAACTCGCCATCCTTACCAGGCGTGATGGTCCAGGTGTCAATGTGACCACCTTCGCCCAAGATACCTGGGTGAACCGTGAATTGATCCTTGTTGATCATCGTGAAGACCGTGTCCAAGTGCATCATGGCGTGGTTATGTGGAATCTTGATAGCGATAACCTTGTCGTAATGACTCTTAGCGAACAGGTTCTTAGCGATGTCTTCGATGGCGTCAGCGGAAGTCCGTTGAGAAACCCCGATGGCTAAGACGTGGTCGGAGAGAACTAATTCGTCCCCACCTTCGATCCGCGTATCGTGGTTCCGGTCACGCCAAACGTTCAAGCCCTTGTTAGCAAACCGGTGGTGGTACTTAATGATGGTTTCCATAAAGAGTGATTCGCGTTGACGAGCAGCGAACGTCATGTGGTTGATGCTCAACCCATCACCGATGGAAGCCGCAGGGTCCCGGGTGAAGTACAGGTTAGGCATTGGATCCATGAAGAATGGGTAGTCGTTTTCTTCGGCGGCACTGACTAAGTCAGCTGGCACGAAGTCGAGTTCGTTCTTCCGAACCCCACCCATGATCTTGTTGACCATGTCTTGGGTCGACATGGAGAGCAGGTATTCCTTCAAAGCATCGTGGGTCACACCAGCAACGTAGCCACTTTCGGCTAACATTTGTTGTAAGAAGTTTTGCTTAACTTCTTCGCCACCGTCATCCAATGCTTCAGCGGATAACTTTTCCAAGTAGAGGACTTCCGTGCCGTTTTCCCGCAGGACGTTGGCAAAGTTGTCGTGTTCCTTTTGAGCAATTGGTAAATATGGAATGTCATCGAACAGTAACCGAGGCATCATGTCAGGCGTGAAGTTTTCAACTTCAACATCTGGACGCTTGAGCATAACAACCTTCAGCTTGCCGATTTCGGACATTACGTGAATTGGACTGGTCATGTTTGTTTCCTCCCATCACTTGATTACGAGACCATCATAACCCGAAATGTAACCGCTTTCTACATACCCTTCACACTTCAAATGTGAACGATTGTACATTTTTAGTCAGATGTTGAATACGTTTTTGCTTTTATGCATTTAACCTGTATATTTGCATATTTACAATGAAAATGCTTACTTTTGATTGCATAAAATTAGTTTATTAGAATTTAGTGATAAGTCATGTTCCCGACCTAACCGAGTCGTGCCGCAACCGCGGCCCCATAACGGTTGTGGCCCTTGATAAATTTGGTATACTAAGGGTAAATACGTGATGGAGGCGTTTTACATGACACAAAAATTCATTGTTGATCCCGAATTCTGGGACATCTTCCCCGACGTTCAGATTGCCTTTTTAACGGCGCACGGCGTGGATAACCACAGCTACGGCGACCTCAAGAAGTCCCGGCTGGCCGAGGCCAACGAGAAGGCCGAGGACTGGGTCCCCTACTCACCAATCAGTAAGAACCCGATCATCGCCGCTTGGCGGGAGGCCTTCAGCAAGTTCAAGACCAAGAAGGGCGCCCGGTGTGCCGTCGAGGCCCTGCTGAAGCGCGCTAGCAAAGGCAACGGGGTCGGCGCCATCAACCCCGTGGTCGACCTGTACAACACGGTGTCGCTGACCTACGCCTTCCCGCTCGCGGCCGAAGACATGGATAAGATTGTCGGCGATGTCCACCTGGGCGTGGCCAAGGGGGGCGAGCCGTTCTTCCCAATCGGTGAAGCCGGCGAAGAACCCGAAGAAGCCCTGCCGGGTGAGGTCATCTACCGCGACGACCAGGGCGTCATCTCCCGCTGCTGGGCTTGGCGGGACAGTGCCCGGGTCGAATCGACCGAGGACACCCAGAACATCCTCTTCTATATGGAAAACATCCAACCGGAACGGAAGGAAGACCACGAAAAGGCCGTGCAGATGCTGAAGGATAGCTTCAAGCAGTACCTGCACGTCGACCTGGAAGACCACCTGATCACCCAGGACCATCCGGAAGTAACTTTCTAGTTTCTACCTATGATTTAGGGGCTGCTTAGGTTGGTTGAAACTACCAACCAAATCATTTCATATAAAAAGTTATTCGGGTGGTCCCATTTCAGAAAATGTATATAATTGGGCATTTTCTGTATATACAAAAAGTGTGAACCCTGATGGGACCAGATTTGGTTTCACCAGGGTTTTCATTTGGCCGCCTTTCTGCTGTGATTTTATTCACTATTAGGTCTGCCGGGGCCCGCCGCTACGGGTTGCACGGCAGACGTTCGTCGTTTCCCGCCGCCCAGGTCCCGTTTGTCCGGCCAGTCACCCAACTTAACGACATTGTAATATTTTGACGCTGTCAACCACTCAATCCCGTACTTATCCGCTTTTCGGGTGGGTCCCTGCCAAAATTTTATCAATTGCGAGCGCATACAATAGTTCGCTAATCGTTGACCTTTCAGCCTTATGCGCGTATCTTTAATAGCGATGTTTCCACGATTAAAGACCGTTTAGGGGTCCGCACACGGGTGTCACCCCTGAACAATTCGGTCAGATTTTAGAAGGAGTTGAGTGACTTTGGATGAAGCTGAACGGGAGAGCGGACCATGGCGGCGTAACCTACACGTCCTGTGGTTCTGTACCTTCGTTGCCGGCATGGCCTTCAGCGAAATCATGCCATTTTTATCGTTATACATTAGTAGTCTTGGGGACTACACGAAAGCCCAGGTCACCATGTACAGTGGGCTGGTCTACGCGGCCGACTTCTTCGTCAGCGCGATTGCCTCGCCACTGTGGGGCATCCTCGCCGACCGAAAGGGCCGTAAGATCATGCTGCTCCGGTCGTCACTGGGAATGGGCATCTCCCTAGCGTTGATGGGCTTTGCCACCAGCGTCTGGCAATTGGTCGCGCTGCGGGCCCTGCAAGGGGTCTTCGCCGGGTTCATCTCGAACGCCCAAGCGCTGGTCGCCTCGCAGACACCCCGCAAGCACAGTGGCGCCTCACTGAGTACCCTGATGACCGGACCGACCAGCGGGATGCTACTGGGACCGGTGTTCGGGGGGATCCTCGCACAGATCTTTTCGATTCGGATCACCTTTTTCATCACCGGGTTCCTCTTACTGGTCGCCTTCTTCATGAGTTGGGGGCTGGTCCAAGAAAAGTTCAAGCCGGTCGCCCCACGGCCAGCTGGGGAGAAACGCAGCCACAATCCGTTGGCCGCCTTTCCCAACCCTAAGCTGATCCTGGTGCTGCTGTCGTCGACCATGATCGTCCAGTTCGGGAACATCTCGATCTCGCCGATCATCAGTCTCTACGTCAAGGAATTGATGCATAACGTCGGCCCCATCACCGTGGTCGCCGGCATCATCGCGGCCTTGCCCGGGATCTCGAACATCATCGCCTCCCCACGGCTGGGTCGGTACGGTGACCAGCACGGGTCCGGGAAGGTCCTGCTATTCGGCTACATCTTCGCGGCCATCATGTACGTGCCGCAAGGGTTCGTCACCAGCGTGTGGATGCTGGGGATTTTGCGGTTCATGATCGGGATTTCCGACGGGGCCCTGTACCCCGAGATTCAAACGTTGCTGACCAAGAACTCGCCGGTCGAATTGACGTCGACAGTCTTCAGCTGGAACCAATCCTTCCAGGCCGTCGGGAACATGATGGGCTCGCTGGTCGGTGGCTGGATTGCCGGGGTCTTCAACTACAATGCGGTCTTCATCACCACAGCGCTGCTGATGATCGTCAACCTGGCCCTGGTCTGGTGGCTGATCCCCGAAATTCGCCAACGCAAAACGGCTACGGTCTAGTGTGAGACTGGCCGCTCCACGCCGGCGAGCAAGCCGGCCGAGGTGGGCACGACTTCGCAGCCCCGAAACGCACGGGTCTCCGAAGCTCGGCCTTGATGTAACCTGGCCTAAAACGCCAGGTAACATCAATTTCACCACGGCCAGCAAGTCGCCTCTGTGTCGCTCACAACGACCGGTCATCGTCATTAGCGCGTCACCCACTCGCGGTGCCCTTTCACAACAACGCGTTGACTGATTGCTGTGGGCACGCACACTAGCTCAGCTGGAGGGTCAGCTAAAAACGGGCTCAGGGGGTGAAATTTGTCTTAGTCGGCGTCTTTCAGCCGACCTAGACAAAGGCCGCTTTTAACAGCCGTGCCCACCCCGTTCCAGTCCGATTTTTGGTCGACCCGGAAGTGACTGGTTCAACCAACACATCAAAAAATCCGTTTATCCCGGCAATTGGTCCGGGGTAAACGGATTTTTTTGTGCGGGGTCACGGGGCACCGCGACCGCGGGTTCGGGGAACACCTCTAAGAGCGCCAGGACCCCGGCCAGGCCATCGACCCAGTCGGTCTGGAACGGTGCCACCTGCAACTGACGACGCGCCGCCCGTTGTTCCACCAGCAGCTCGTCCATGTCGTCGGTCCGGCCGACCACCAGCTGGGGCACGGCCACGGCCCGGCCCGCGGTCAGCACCGTCGGCAACAGGCTCGTCAGTTGAATCGTGGGCAACAGGGCCACCACGACGTCTTGGCCGACCATCGCCGCGCTCAGGCCCCCCTCGTCGCTGGGTTCCTGGGTCAGCGCGACCACGTTTTCTGGTAACGTCACGCGACTGGCGGTATACACCGTCAACGCGAGGTCTTCTCGCCGACTGAGCTGGTCGATCACGTGGCGCACTGATACATCCACGGGGCCCGTTAGTAACACGTGTTTCATCAAGATTCCATCCTTTCGTTTGCCGCTGAGAGTCCTAGTATACCGGGTTCGAGTAGGTCGAAGGCAAGCTCTATTTGGGACCATTTTTTCACAAAGTCGGGACCGTCCTCACTAAAATATAAGAGATTGCTTATTAATAACTCATTTAACTATGTTATTGTACTCAGAATACGTTCGAATGATGAATAAATTCGATAGCGTTTAAACGCCGATGATAACTGGATTTTCAACCATTTATAGCATCTATTTATCAACACTAGGAATAGTCATTTCTTGGTAAATGTCCCATTTTCATGTATAATCCAGTTAGTTAAGTTAATTTGCGAAAAATTATAGACGATCGGTCTCCAGGCGTACCCACCTTTGTCGGGACCCCGGTTCATCGGTCGTTTTTTCATTGCTGCCCCGGCTAATCTGCGGGGCCCATCACATTCTAGGAGGACGAACGCTTAATGCTACTTTCAATGGAACATCTACGCAAGGAATACCCCAACGGCAAGATGGCCGTCGACGACTTCAACCTGCAAGTCGACCGCGGTGAGTTCATCTGCTTCATCGGGACTTCCGGCTCCGGCAAGACCACGACCATGCGGATGATCAACCGCATGCTCAGTCAGACATCCGGGACCATCAAGATCAACGGCAAAGACATTTCCCAGATGGACCCCGTCAAGCTGCGGCGGTCCATCGGCTACGTCATTCAAAACGTCGGGCTGATGCCCCACATGACGATCCAAGAAAACATCGAGTTGGTTCCCAAGCTCCTGGGGTGGGAACCAGAAAAGCGCGCCGAACAAGCGCACAAGATGATCCAGCTCGCCCAGTTGCCCGACGAGATGCTCAAACGTTACCCGGGTGAGCTGTCCGGGGGGCAACAGCAGCGGATCGGGGTCGTCCGGGCCCTGGCCGCCGACCAACAGATCATCCTGATGGACGAACCTTTTGGGGCCCTCGACCCGATCACCCGAGAATCGCTTCAAGATCTGGTCAAGCACCTGCAAGAAGACCTGGGCAAGACCTTCATCTTCGTGACCCACGATATGGACGAGGCCCTGCACCTAGCGACCCGTGTGGTCATCATGAGCCAGGGCAAGCAGGTCCAGGTCGACACGCCGGAGAACATCCTGCGGCACCCGGCCAACGAATTCGTCACCAACCTGATTGGGGAAGAACGCTTGATTCGGGCGCAACCGAACATCCTGACGGTCAGCCAGATCATGCGCAAGCACCCGGTCGCCATCTCGCCCGATAAGACCTTGTCCGACACCATCGACCTGATGCACGACAAACGGGTCGACACCCTGCTGGTCACCGACGACCAGGAAAAACTGATTGGCTACATCGACTTGGACGACGTCAGCCGGACCACCGACCCACAAACGCCGGTCAGTCAGCTGATGAACCGCGAAGTCTTTTACGTGCAGGCCAAGGCCCTCATCGGTGACACCGTCCAACGGATCTTGAAGCTGGGCGTGAAGAACGTGCCGGTGGTGGACGACCAACACCGCTTGGTCGGGATCGTCACGCGGACCGCGCTGGTCGACATCGTCTACGACGCCTTACGGGGTGCCCCGGCGACCGACGAACAACCCGCCTCACCGATCAACGCGGACATCCACGCCGCGGCGACCCACGAGGGGAGTGACCCGGTACAATGATCCACTTTTTAGCGACCTACGGCACCCAGCTGCTCGCCAAGACGGGGCAACACCTGTACATCTCGGCGGCCGCCCTGCTTCTAGGCATCATCGTCGCCGTGCCCCTTGGCATCCTGTTGACGCGGATGAAACACGGCGCCAACTTCGTGATGACCCTGGCCGGCGTGCTTCAGACCATCCCCGCCATGGCCCTCTTAGCCATGATGATTCCCATCTTCGGCATCGGGTCAACGCCCGCCATCGTAGCGCTGTTCATCTACTCGCTGCTGCCCATCCTGCGCAACACCTACCTGGGCATGCAGGGCGTGTCACCGACCGTCCGGGACGCCGCGAAGGGCATGGGCATGACCTGGTGGCAGGCCATGCTGCAAGCGGAGATCCCGCTCGCTGCCCCGGTCATCATGGCCGGGATTCGGCTCTCCGCGACCTACGTGATCGCCTGGGCCACCCTGGCGTCCTACATCGGGGCCGGGGGGCTCGGGGACTTCATTTTTAACGGCTTGAACCTCTACCGCTCTGACCTGATCTTAGGGGGATCGATTCCAGTCATCCTGCTAGCGCTCTTGGTCGACTACGTCCTGGGAAAGGTTGAAGTTGCCGTCACACCGAAGCAGATCCGATAAGGAGGTCACCATGCAAAAAAGATTACGTCAATGGCTGGCCGGCTTACTGGTCGTCATTTTACTGTTACCCCTGGGCGGCTGCACGCTGCCCGGGCTGAGCGGGTCGGGTAAGGACACCGTCCGGATCGCCGCGCAGAACACCACCGAACAACAGATCATGGCCTACGTGATTCAGGGCATGATCCAGCACTATACCAAACTCAACACCTCGATCATCAATAACTTGGGGTCCGGGAACGTCAGCTTCAACGCCCTCAAGAACGGTGACGCCGACATCTCATCGATTCGCTTCTACGGGACCGACCTGACCACCATCTTAAACGAGAAATTCGAACGGGACCCGGCCAAGGTCAAGCGCACCGTGACGCGGGATTTCCAGAAACGTTACCAGATGACCTACTTTGAATCTTACGGGTTCGCCGACACCTACGCCTGGATGGTCAAACCATCCTACGCCAAGAAGTATCACCTGAAGACCGTCAGCGACCTCAAGAAGCTGGCGCCGAAGATGACGGTCGGTATCGACCAAATCTGGCAGAACCGGCAAGGCGACGGCTACCCGGCCTTCCAAAAGGCCTACGGGTACCAGTTCGGCACCGTCAAACCCATGCAACTCGGGCTGCTGTACGACGCGCTGGCCGCCAACAAGATGGACGCCGTCTTGGGCTACTCCACCGACGGCCGGGTCGCCAGCTACCATCTGAAGCTGCTCAAGGACGACCGGGACTTCTTCCCGCCGTACGACGCCAGTCCAGTCGCCACGAACCAGGTCTTGAAGCAACATCCTGAACTGCGGTCCGTTCTGAACCGCTTGGTCGGCCAGGTCTCTTTGAAGACCATGCAACGGCTGAACTATCAGGTCGACGATCAGCTGCAGGAACCACAGACCGTGGCCAAGCAATTCCTGAAAGACCACCACTACTTCGAAGGGGGGCACTAATATGAAAGACATGGGACTCTGGTCACAACTCATTTACTATTTTGCGCATAACGGGATGTACGTCCTGAACCAGTTCAACCAAACCTTCCTGGTGTCCATCTACGGGGTGCTCCTCGGGGCCATCGTGGGGATTCCCATCGGGATCTGGACCTCGCAGCACCGGCGGCTCTCGCCGGTCGTCATTGGCTTTGCCAACGTGATTCAGACCGTGCCGTCGCTGGCGATGCTGTCAATCCTGATGCTGGGCCTCGGGCTGGGGCAGAACACGGTCATCGCGACCGTCTTCCTCTACTCGCTGCTACCCATCGTGAAGAACACCTACACCGGCATGCTCAGCGTCGACCGCGACGTGCTGGACGCCGGTAAGGGTATGGGGATGACCCGGATGCAGATTATGACCACCATCCGGATTCCGCTTTCCCTCTCGGTGATCATCGCCGGGATTCGAAACGCCCTGGTACTGGGCATCGGGATCACGGTCATCGGGTCGTTCATCGGCTCCGGTGGCCTCGGGGACATCATCGTCCGCGGGACCAACGCGACGAACGGCGGGGCCATCATCCTCGCCGGGGCGTTGCCGACCGCGCTGATGGCGATCATCACCGACTTAGTCTTATCCTTCATTGAAAAACGCCTGACACCGAAGACGTCTTCGGCGGCTTAGGCGGCTGAAGCGGATGGCGCTGACCATCCGCTTTTTTAGTTATAGGGTGCCCGCTTAAGCGTTCTCGCCCATAACTTGCTATACTAGACCTAATCAAAACGAGTACCTTAAAGGGGGACGCGGTCGTGAACCGCCTTAAACAACTGGGTATCGATGTCTCGGTGGGCACGCTGAACTTCTTGGCGAACACCGGCATCATGTTGCCGTACATTTTAATTCTGTTTCAGTACCAAAAAACGCAGAGTGCCACCTACCTGATCACCCTGGTCGCCGTGTACATCTCGCGGGCCGCCAGCATCTTCTACACCAAGCGGCTCAACCTGCGTTCCAGCACCTACCTGATCCTGACCCTGGTCTTCGGGGCCCTGGGGAGCCTGCCGTTCGCGCTGACCACCTCGCTGGGCTGGTTGATTGCCGGGAGCGTGCTGTGGGGCTACAGTGCCGCTACGATTTGGCCGTACTTCCTGACCGTCAAGCTGCACCTCACGCACACCACCCACTTCAAGATGAAGAGCGTCTACTGGCTGGTTTTCCTGCTGATGGGGCTACTGCTCGGACTGGACTTCTACCTCAAACTCAGCTTCTCACTGTCCTTCGCGCTACTGGCGGTGCTGAACCTGGTGGCGCTGCCCGGCGGACTCCTGTTAAACGAGTTCACCCACGACTTCTATCGCGGGCAACCCAACCAGCGTCACGGGCTCAAGCAGTTCTGGCGGTGGTGGCTCTCGGTGGTCTTCTTCGCCGCAATTGCGCTATTGACCACCCTGCGAAAGGCCAGCCTGAACATCTCCTACTGGGTCACTTTAGGCATTATCCTGGTGGCCCTGGTGATTGCGCTGATCGAGCTTTACGCCGACCGGACCAAGCTGGTCAACTTCAAGTTACGGCTGATCAACCGGGGGTTCATGCTCAGCTACGTCCTGTTGTTCAGTAGTTTCATGGCGTACTACTACTGGGGCAAGCTGGGGATGTACCTGGTCTTCGTGGTCTACCTGATTGGTTTCGAAGGCGGCGCCGGCATTCTCGGCGCGCTGGCCCATCACGATGCGGATCAGAAACGCCGGCTGGGTCAGGGCTTGCTGATTGCCGGCCACCTGCTGGTCCTGATTCCCTGGAAGTGGCCGTACCTGCTGGGGCTTCTCCTGATTGCCCTCTACATCGGGGACGACAACCCAACGGTCAACCGTGAGCTGTACGAGTCCGAAGTGGTCGATGACGACAGTGCCATCATCAATAAGTACCGCTTCTCCACGGCTGGTGGATTGCTCTGCCAGCTAGTCCTGTTCGGCTTGCTGGTCGTGGCCAGCGCCACCCACGGGCTGTCCCTGCTGGCCTTCTTCAAGCCGGCCAACGCCAGTCACTGGTTCCTCTACACTTGGGCCGTCAACTGGCCGTTGGTCCTCTGTTCGCTGGGCATCACCCTCGCGAATATAGTGAACCATCGGAAACAAGCGGCCATGGAAAAAGACGACACGTTGACGGATTAGACATGACTACAAGTAGCGACTGTCGATTGCCTCCGCTCAGCTGGACCGTGACGACCGTGGGCACGACTTCAGCATTCACTTTGATTAACCGAAAAAGCCACACCATCGACAACCGAACATTGTCAATGGTGTGGCTTTTTAATGACTCTAATCAATCACGAACGTGTTAAATGAGTTGGGAGCCAAGGTTGCTTGAACGCCCTTATCCGGGTTCTCCGGATCGGCAAACGTAAATGGTAATTCCCGCTCCAAAGCGTTTTGAACAACTACCACGAGTTGACCGTCCGGGTTGCGGAACGCCTTTCCCATCGAGTTGAAGTGCCCCGTCGTTGCTAACACGTGAGCACCCGGCTTGACGTAGTGGGCGTAGTGCCGCATCACGTAGTATTCAGGGTTGCGCGTAACTTCTTGGGTCTTCGAATCAATGGAGAACAGGGAGTTCTGGTGCCAACCCCAGGTACTGATGGAGTCGCCCAGAATGATGTTCCAGTACGTGTAGGCCGTTGCGCCGGCCGTGAAGTAGTGGTTAACCAGATGGAAGATGTATTCCGCGTAGGACCAGCTATTGTCGCCCATCCCACACTCGGATTCCGTCTGAATCAATTCAATTTCTGGCCAGGACGCGTGCGTCCGCTCAATGGCGTGTTGGCCGGCCCACTGATACCCGATACCCTTGATGTACTTGCGGGCATCTCCGTCGAAGAGAATGTTGTCGACGTACCGGTTATAATTATCGAGTTTCATACCAGTCGGGCTAAAGGAGGTATCCTCAGGGCCGTTCAGGGTTCCCAAGAAGATGTCGGTGTCTAGTCCGGACTTCTCCAAGGTTGGGCCAAGGTAGTCGCGAATAAAGGTTCGCAGATCATCGCTGCTCCACAAGCAGGATGGGAACTTCTGATCGGCAAAGACCTCGTTTTGTGGACAAACCCGTTGCACGTGAATCCCTTGTTCCTCGTAAGCCTGCAGGTACTTCACGAAGTAGTCGGCGTAGGCTTGCAAGTTCTCCGGCGTCATCACGATGCGGCCGAAGTTATAGACCTTCGGGAACTTCATCCAGGTCGGTGGCGTCCACGGACTGGCAAAGAGTTGTAAGTTGGGCTGGTACTTTTGTGCCCGCTTAATGTACGGAATCAGCGTTTGCTTATCATGGTCAACGGAGAAGTGCTTCAACTGGTAGTCGCCCGCCGTTTCATCGTAGCTGTACCAGGTTTCCGCAAAGTCGTTGGCGCCGATGGGCGTCCGGTTAAAGGTGAAGTTTAAACCATCCGGCGAGAACAAGTCCTTGAGGATGTCTTCTTGTTGATCAGCCTTTAATTGATTTAACGGCAAGTAGCCCAATTCATTAAAGCAACCACCGAATCCGCGCAAGGCTTGCAGGGTCTTTCCCGTTAACTGTAAGTCCGCCGATGTGGTGGCGTGCACCCCCGTCAAAGTCTTGGTTTGTAACTGTGACGTTGGCGTACTTTGAATCCAAGTTGTCATAAAAAATTCCTCCTCGTTTTTAACCTACTTCGTAGAACGAATCATTTGAATGAAGATGCAGGCCAGTGCCGCAAAGACAATCGCCGTTGGGAAGACTAGATCGTAGCCGCCCGCCACAACGATGGCACTGGTGACAATGGGACCTGCCGTTTGACCCAGTGTGGTGGCGATGTTTAAAATCCCCAGGTCTTTCCCGGCTTCCGCCTTAGACGGTAACACATCCACGTTCAAGGCTTGATCGACGGCCCCATAGACGGCGTAACCCAGTCCCGCGAATCCGGCGAAAAGTAGCATCGAGAAGGACGACTTCATGACCCAAGGTAAGAGGTACCCAATGGCCAGCAGTACTGACGCCACGATGACCGGTAACTTCCGCCGACCGATAAAGTCGGAGATGGCCCCAGAGGTCAAGGATCCAACCAGGCCGACAATCATCGTAATCACGGACATGATGGAAATGGTGGCCGCTGCGCTGGTCTTTCCCTGGCCGATGTAACTTTCCAAAATGAACAGTTGGTAATTAAAAATCATGTAGTAGCTGAAGATTAAGAGGGTCCGACCAACGAACGCTAACCAGAAATCCCGTGCACCTTTAACTGGAGGCCGGAATGACATCACAAGGTCCTTCATACCACCACTAACGGCGGGCATGTCCTTGGACGACTTCTCTCGTGGCCAGACAATTGCGGTACATAACCCCGCAATTCCCATCAAGACACCGCCCACAACGAATCCTGGAATCTGAATCGTAATGAACCGGGCGCCAATTAAGGTCCCCATGGCGGCCCCACAGGTCGTTCCGGCGGACATAAAGGCGGACATCGTTGCCCGCATGTCGTCGGGAATCCGGTCAGATAACGTCGCAATCACGGGGGCAATCATCATGTTTAACCCGACCATGCTCATGCAGAAGGCAATCCCAATCAACCATGGATTCGCAAAGACCCCAATCAGGAACAGGGAAATTCCGCCAATGATCCCACCGGAGACCACCCAGGGCGTCCGCCGCCCAAAGCGTGAACGGGTTCGGTCCGAGAAATTCCCAAAGATCAGGTTGGCAATCAACGACGTAATGGCCGTGGCCGCACTCAGAACCCCGAAGATGGCGGTGGCCGAGTTTGGTCCCACTAAGTCCTTCAAATGTTGTGGCAACAGCACCGAGTTCACAACGCCCAATCCACTCATCCACAGAAAGGCAAAGATAAAGAAACTGATAGAAAAACGAATGCGATCGGCCTTACCCATCTTACTCGTGGTTTTCGTTTTACTTGCTTGTACGTCCATAATGTTCTTCTCCTTTTATGTAAGAACGTCCGCACCATCACCGATGATGCCGGGTCGTTCCCTGACCAACGCTTACCGGTTCGCTAACCGAATGAACTGCGCGACCTGCTGGCTATCCGCTCCCAGCATGACGGCAGAACGTAATGGAATGTTTTCGAGCAGTTGAGCGTTCTCGGATGAACCGTTTAACGTCGCCAACAGCTTATCCAGGCCCGATTCTTCCAACGCTGCCGTTAAATCACGCCGCCGAATAACGTCACTGAAGTAGGTGTTCTCGGTGACCGGTTGAAGGGTCGTTGAGCCCCATTTCAGAGTCAGCGCTTGACGTAAGACCACGTCCGTGACCGACGTCCCCACTAAGATCTCGTAGGTGCCGGTATCACTTTCCCAGGCTTCGGTCTGCGGATTGAACCAGCTAAACGCCCGTTGATCTAACGTCCGCGTAATGGTCTGACTTTCGCCCGCTTCCAAGGCGACCTTCGCAAAGTCCCGTAATTCCTTGACTGGTTTTTCAATCTGGCTGGTCTGGTTAGCCACGTAAATCTGTGGCGTCGCGACTCCGGCTCGCTGACCGGTATTCGTGACCGTCAATTGCACGGCCACTTGATGGCCCGCAACTTCCTTCACCTGAAGGTCATGGAAACTAAAGGTCGTGTAACTAAGCCCGTAGCCAAATGGGAAGAGAACCGGCAATTTCTTGGTATCGTAATACCGGTACCCTACGAAAAGTCCTTCACGGTAGTTTTCGTCTTCTCGACTGGCGTTAAAGGTCTCGTACGATGGCGTATCCTCAATCCGCAGCGGGAAGGTCTCGGCCAAGTGACCACTCGGGTTGATTGTGCCATCCAGCACATCCCAGGTCGCCTCACCAACGGCTTCACCCGCCAGGTAGGTCTCCAGCACCCCTTTGACCTGGGCTAGCCACGGCATCGTGACCGCCGAACCGTTTTGCAATACCACGACGATGTTGGGGTTAACGGCCGCAATTTTGGTAATCAGATCATTCTGATTAGCCGGCAACTCAATGGTCGTCTTATCGTACCCTTCGGATTCATCCTGTTCAGGTACTCCCGCGAAGAAGATAACCTTGTCCACCGACTTCGCCAACTCTAACGCATCATTAGCCAAGTCGGTATCCACCGTCGTTGTATCTAACGAATAGCCTTGAGCGTAACCGCTTTCAAATCCGTCTGACTGAGCCACTTCTAAGGGAGTCGTGACCTTAAAGGCGTTTACGTGTGAACTACCACCGCCCTGATACCGTGGCTTAGCGGCTAGTTCACCAACGATGCCAACCTGTTCCTCAGGCTTCAATGGCAAAATGTCATCCGAATTCTTTAACAAGACCATGCTTTGTTCTGCCATTTGTTTAGCAAAATCATGTTGTTCGTTTAAGTCATAGTCAACGGTCTCATCGGCCGGCAACGCATAATCCAAGATCATCGTAAGAACCCGTTCCACCGAACGGTCTAGTTGTGCTTCGGCAAGTTGGCCTTGTTCGACGGCCGTGACGATTTCGTCCACGGAGGCCTGACCCTTGCCCGGCATTTCCAGGTCGAGCCCCGCCTTCAACGCCGCCGTATGATCGGCCACTGCGCCCCAATCGGACATCACGAGGCCTTTGAAGTTCCATTCGTCTCGTAAAATATCCGTTAATAACCGCTTATTTTGCGAGTTCAGGGAATGGTTGATGGCATTATAGGAACACATTAACGTAGCCGGTTGTGCCTGCTTGACGATTCGCTCGAAGGCCGCCAGATAGATTTCCCGGAGTGTCCGTTCATCCATGTTGGACGACGCGGTAAACCGTTGATTTTCGCGGTTATTCGCCGCAAAGTGCTTCACACTGACGCCGACGCCCTGAGATTGAACCCCCTGGACGTAGGCCGTTCCCAGTTCTCCGGCGACTAACGGATCCTCGGAGAAGTATTCAAAGTTCCGACCAGCTAACGGGCTGCGCTTAATGTTGATCCCCGGTCCTAATAAAACGGATACCTGGTTGGCCCGAGCGGCGTTCCCCAGGTGCTCGCCCAACTTCTCAAGCATTGACCGGTTAAAGGAACTAGCCGTTAACGCGGAAGCCGGGAAATTAACGGCCTGAACACTCCGATTCAACCCCAAAGCGTCTGCGCTGTCCGCCTGCTTCCGTAACCCCGAGGGGCCATCGGTCATCATGATCTTTTGAAGCCCCAACCGGTCAATTGCTTGGGTAAACCAGAAATTCTTACCACTCACTAACTCGGCCTTTTCCTGTAAGGTCAGTTGGTCGACCAGTGAGGTAACGCGTGTGTTTGTCATTTTTTAAAACTCCTATTCTTTTGGTGAACTTTCAACGATGGCCACACCCCAAGGGTCCAAGCGGACCGGGGCCGTCACCGTCGTATCGGTGATCAACTCTTGTCCTGGTGCCACAAGTTGGGCCGTTTGCGCCTCGCTAGAGTAGTTAAAGTAGAAGGTCACCGTCTTACCGAGTTGATTACGTCCCTGTTTGATAATCACCGGGAAGGTCGCCGCAAACGGCAATAGGTTCAACTCCTGGGCGTACGCCTGAATCACCTGCCGTAAAACGTCCGCCGAAGGGAAGCACCCCAGATAGATGGTTGAGCCGGCGCCAAATTGATTCTTGGTAATGGCCGCATAGTCGTGCCAGTTTGGATCGTCATACTTGGCAATGACTTGGGCCGTGTCGGGCACCAACAGCTCCATCCAATCTTGTAAATGTAGGTCGCTGTGACCGTCGATGGTAGCGTCTTGCGGTACCAGTTGACAGCCATCAGGGTCGACGAATAGCTCGTAGTGCACCCCACAGGCTTCGCTGATAATGCCTGGTTGTTGGACCGTGCGAACCTTTACGTGCTCGTCGGTAAAGCCAGACTTGAAGGTGTAGATAACGTGGCCACCCCGCTTCACGTAGGCGTTCAACGCTTCCAAGAACGTGTCGCTGACGCTGTAGAGTGCTGGCACCACGATTAACTGGTAATCGTCTAACCGAATATGGTGCTCGTCCGTGATGTCCGTCCGAATGTTTAACTTGTAGAACTCATCATAGAGCGCCCGAAAAACGTCGTTGTAGTTACGTTGGTCGGAAAACGGAAAGTTCTGGAGAGCTGACAGGCTTTGATTGCTGACCAGAAAGGCCACGTCGGCTTTCGCCTTTAAGTTCACCAGATGATCCGATAGCTGGGCTAATTGGCCCCCGGTCTGAACAACTTCGTTATAGATCGGGTTTGGCTGGAAATCATGACTGAGGATGCCTTTCCAGTAAGTTTCAGCGGAATTATGGATTGAATGCCAGTGCCAATATTCCACCATGTTGGCACCGGAGGCGATGTGGCTAAAGGCCAATTGGCGAAGCTGACCCGGATAAGGGACCTGCTGCTTAAAGGCTTGGGCCTGCGTCTCCATGATTAAGTAGTTGTCATGCTTCAGGGTTCGTAACAGATCACCGGCGAAGGAAATCTCGGCACCCGTCAGGTGTTTCCGTGACGGGTGATAAACATCCCCACCCGCGTAATCCAACGGTTCGCTGGCCGCAAAGTGATCCACGTCTGGTTGAATGCCGTAGGAGTAACCCCGCCACTCGAAGTCAAAGTTGTGGGTGACGAACTGGTTCGGTTGCTTATACTGGCTGACCAAGTCGACTTGCCACTGTAGGAATTGGGTGACTAAGCCGCGCCGGTACCGGTCAAACTCGGCCTTCAAGCTGCCATTGATGGTCCCGTCCATGGAAGGAAAATCCTCCCAGGCGTTGATTCGATTACTCCAGTAGTCCAAACCGAATTCGTGATTCAGGGCGTCCAGGTCACCATCAAACTGGTCCTTCATGAACTGAACGAATCCCCGTTGAACGTTATCACTTGAGGTACCGTAGTACTTTGTTTCGTTGTCGACCTGATAACCAATCACAGCTGGATGCTGAGCCACATGGCGAATCATCTTACGAATGATCCGTTCGGCATACCGTAAGTAGGCTGGCGCCGTGATGTCAAAAATTTGCCGTGCACCATACGGTTGCCGCTTCCCGTCAATTTGGACCATGATTTCGGGATATTTCTTCGCTAACCAAGTGGGGATGGCGTAGGTCGGTGTCCCCACAATCACCTGAATGCCAGCGGCGTGCATCGCATCTAGCACCTTATCCAGTGTTGAGAAATCGAAGACACCATCCTGCTTTTCGTAGGTGCTCCAAGTACTTTCGCCAATCCGAACGACGTTGATGTGGGCCTTGACCATCATCGCAATATCTTGCTCTAACCGATCATAAGGGAGATACTCATAATAGTAGGCTGTTCCGTAAAGGATCTTTTTTAATGACATAGTTTCCTCCTGCTAACCCGTTTAAAAAGAAAACGCTTTCTTTATCTGAAATCTAGTATGCCAACTTTTTAGAATGGTGTATATCCCGTAATCGAACTTGTAATTGTTCAAATATGACATATAATTAAATTTAATTGTTTTTGGATAGAATTTGGAGGTGTCCCATGGACTTTCTAAAGAACGCCAAACGGTTGCCCGTTTTGGACTGGAATCTGACCTTTTTTGGCGCTCACGAGCAAGCGGTGGCAGACGATTGGACGGTTCCCATCGAAAAACATTCCGCCTTTGAATGCATCTACGTCGTTGCTGGTACCGAACATTTACGTATTCAGCATCACGATTATGACCTCGCCCAAGGTGACTTTTTCCTGATTCCTCCCGAGTTCATTCATCAAGCGTGGGCGGAACATGACCTGACCTACTTTTGTTTTCACTTTGATCTGGATGATCCTAATCTGAAGGCTCAACTAATTCAGGGGCTCACTTACCACTATCCAGCCCAATCACCCCTGTGTAAACGAATCGCACCCCATTTCGACAGATTAGACGGTCTGACGCATCAAGAAAACTTCGACTTCAATACCAAGATGACCATCCAAATTGAACTGTCTAAGATTCTGCAAATTTTCTATAATGCGAGCCGCACTGTCACCAAGAACGGCAGCTCCCCCACCGCCATCGAATACTCTCGCGTGATTGCGGACTATCTCAAAGATGCTCTCACGAACCAAGTTCTCGGTTACGTCAAGAATGGCTACACCCAGCCAGAGACCGGTCTGGTCCAAGCGGCTATCAGTACCGTCGGCATCAGTGACGGTTACGGTTTCCGGATTTTTAAACAAACTTATGGCATTTCCCCCCGCGAGTATCTCACCAAATTAAAGGTCAACGAGGCCAAAAAACTTTTGCTGAAGCCCCAGTATCCGATTGGCGATATTGGGTCCGCCTTGGGGTACACCAACTTAGCTAATTTTAGCCGTCAATTTCACCGCTGGACGGGGATGTCCCCTAAGCAGTGGCAAAAACAACACACGCCGAATAATTGATCGAATAATCAGTTGGTCATCTTTGGATAAGTTTCAAGCGGATTTGGCCTTCTTTTTTCGTCACTATTTTGATGGCATTTAAAATTGGTCTAGTTTTAATGTCTTCTTCTATTCAACCACATTTGATCAATAAAGCCTATCAAAAATCACGGCAATCAGCGCTGAGAGAACGCTGGTTGCCGTGATTTTTTCATTCACTGGTTGCGGAACTAGCCGCGAACGAGTTCTAATTTGTGAGCGGTGTACGTTACGTGCCAGCCCTTTGGTAAGCCGTACACGTGGCTGAACTTCCCTTGGTGACTACCAAAGGTAATCAGGGATTGATGATTCTTCAGGCCTGCCAGGTTCGTCAGCCGCAACGTTCCGGCCAGCTTAGCCTTGCCGTGGATCTTCAAGGCCGTGGTCTTCGTGGTGGTCAGCGCTAACGTCCCACGTTGCGCTTGTTGGTAGCCCCGTTGCAACTTCACGGTCACGGGCGCACTCAGGGTCCCGTCCGTTAACTTCACGTCACCCTTCCCGGCGGCGTTGGCGTTGTTCAGCGTCAGGTTCCCACCATCGACTTGAACCCCACCCGTGAATTGGTTGTTCCCGTTCAGGGCCAGGTCACCGGTTCCTTGCTTGACCAACTTACCGGTTCCCGTCATGTTGTTGCGCCAAACGTCCTTGGCGTTGAAGCCACCCTTGGTCGCATCCATGTTCACCTTGGTCGTACTTGGTAATGCGCCGTAGCCGTTAGCGGCCGAGAAGAGGTCCAGACGGCCCCAACCTTCGACATCGTCTAACAGTGGGTAACCCGATTGAATTTCGGTGGTGGCCAGGGCCATCCGCCGTTGATCATTGCTCAGGTAAGGTAACCGCGTTGCCAATAGGACTTCGGCGCCCTTCGGTACCCGTGGTGCCAGGCCCTTGGCCCCGATTTGCGGCAGGTTGTAGGTCATCCGGTACCGGTAGTTCTTTTGGTTTTCACGGTAACTACTGTAATCATCATGTGCATTAACTAACGGACTAGTTTGTAGATTGCTGGAATGGGCTTCCGCGTAAGCCTGTTTCATGAGATCTTTATTTGCTGGGTCATTTAACACACTGGCTACGACAGCCGTCCCTAACATCCGACCACCCATCGTTGCTAAAGGTGAGTGCCGACCGGCTAAGATACGATCATATCCCACTTCAGAGGAACGCGTAATCAACTGCTGGAAACGTTCTGGGAAAGCGTAAGCAAATGCCTCCCCGGCTTCAAATCCCGCCGTAGTATGTCCACTAGGAAAATCATAGTCCGCTTTCCCAGCTGCACGCATGACGTTATTTAAATATGGGTTAGGTAAAACATCTGGGCTTAATCGGTAAGGACGTTGGTATTGATAGTAGTGCTTAGGCGTTCCCGCAGATCCAAATCTCCCTCGAACAACATTAACTAGCTTAACCATATCACCCAATTTACTATTAGGATCAGCCCATCTTACTCCGGAATAAGGTTTATGTGCTGGATCCGGTGCTGCCGGTAAATCCATATAGGCAGTCTTCGCATCAGCATTTTTGATGAAAGCAGACTCGAAGGGTCCTAAGCCCGCAATCAAGCTATAGGCTAAATCACGCCAATCCGTGAGGTATGACCGCTTTACCTCGGCCGCTGTACGAGTCTGCGTAATCCGAGCTGAAATAGCTGTGTTTTGATTTAAAATGCTAGGGTTTAATTGTCCCTTAGTTGGTGACCAATATTTTGAAAAATTACTCAGCAATCCATCAGCTGGGTTAGTGATGGGATTTGTATTATCATACGTGCTGTTTTTGTAGTTATCAACATAGTAACCATATTGTGCCCGGTGTGGGGCAATTAAATCATCAGTTGACGCCTGGGCGTGAGCAACTGGCGTCATCAAAGGCAACAAAACCAAGGCCGTTGCGAGGGTGGCCCCTAACCGCTGTTTCATTCGCTTCATCAAAAATTCCTCCCTATTCCGTATGGTCAGCGCGCTAACCTGAACCTAGTTTACCTCGTTGAATGGCTGAATTGGGGGGCTTTACGGACTCTGTACATGCCTCATATTAAACATTTACAACCATATAAAAAATCCTATGCAACGATAAAAACGCTGTATAGGATACTATTGAATTGCCAAAATTTATTAATTTTCTAAATAAAGGTCACTGCCTGCAACACCTCAAACGGCAACACCGCTCGATTGACCAGCGTCACCTGCTGGGTCGCGGAATCGACCCCGACGACCCGTGTCTCCAGCGTCCGCGTCTCGCCGGTCTCCGGGTCGAAGTAGGTCAGGCTGACCTTGGGCTTGGTCCGCACTACCCGCGCCAGGTCCCGCAAATGCTGCTGCAGGACCTGGTCCTCCTCGAACGGCAGCCGCGATTGCTGGGCCAAGCGGTGACTGCTCTGCGCCAGCAACTCGTGGTAGCCCGTCAAAGCCGCAAACGGCGCAAACTGAGCGGCCCGCTCGCCGTTGGGCATCTGCGGGTGGCGCGTCGATTCGTGGTGGGGCAAGCGCATGATATCGGCATAGCGGTCCGTGTTATTAAAAAGGGTTGCGGCAATGGCCCGTTTTTCTGCCTGTTCGTGCGTCATGAGCGGTGCCCCCCAATCTCCTGGTTTCGTTTCTTCAACGTCGCGCACGGCTGGAGATCCGCCGCCCGAATCACGGCGTTCTTCCCGAACTTCTCTTGCAACTTCAGAATCGCCTCTTGCGTCTTGCGTTCCTTTTGGCGCGCCTGCTGGACCCGTTGTTGTCGGGCCACCTGATGGGCACTCTGAAACAAGTCGAGTTGCTCGCCGTACACCGTGGCCGCGGCCTGGTCCTCCGAGATGACGTGGTTGACCGTGACCGTGATCTTGCGAATCCGGTACTGGCGGTTCACCTTGGCCGCAAAGATCCGTTCGATGGCTTGCCGCAGCACCTGGGTCGACGAGGTGGGCTCGGTCAAAGTGACGCTGCCGTGCGCGGCCTTGGGCGTCTGACGACCGTAATAGTCGTTGGTCACCGCAGCGGTCGCGGCGGTCAGGCTACTGGTATCGTACGCCACGTGCAGCATCACCTGGTCACAGACCAAGTGTTTTTTCACCAGCTCCAAGGTCAACGAGTCGACCATCTCCCGGGTCACGATTTTCGCTTTGTCATACGGGTACGGCGTCGCCAACACCTGGCCGGACCCAATGCTGTGGTCGCTGGGCTGATAGGCCTTGATGTCGTGCAGTGTGGTCGGTTCATACCCCCAGGCGTGGTCGATAATCAGCTCGGCGACCTTGCCGAATTCCTGGTACAAGTCTTCTTCGTTGTGCCGCTCCGCCAAGCTGCCCAACGACCGGCGGGCAATGTCGCCCATGGTGTGCAGCCCCAGTTTTTCTAACCGCTTGGCGGACCCCCGGCCGATGCGCCAAAAGTCGGTCAACGGCTGGTGGGCCCAGAGATACTTGCGGTAGCTCAGCTCCGTCAGTTTAGCGATGCGGACCCCGTCTTCATCGGCAGGAATCTTCTTGGCCACGATGTCCATCGCGACCTTCGCCAGGTATAAATTGGTACCGATCCCCGCCGTGGCGGTGATACCAGTGTGGTCCTGGACGTCGTGGATGATGGTCTTCGCCAGGTCATGGGCCGTGGTGTGGTACAGCTTCAGGTACTCAGTCACGTCCATGAACACCTCGTCGATCGAGTACACGTGGATCTGCTCGGCCGCCACGTACTTGAGGTAGATCTGATAAATCGAATCACTGACCTGCAGGTAGTAGGCCATCCGCGGCCGAGCAATCAGGTAATCAATCTGATAACCGGGATGCTTCAACAGCCGGTCCTTCTCCACGGCCTTGGGCCCCAAGCGGTGGTGGACCTGCTGGGCGCGTTCACGGTTCAATTGAGCGACCTGTTGTTCCACCTGAAACAGCCGGGGCCGCCCAGGCAGGCCAAAACTCTTGAGCGCCGGGGAGACCGCCAGGCAGATGGTCTTATCAGTCCGCGACTTGTCCGCCACGACCAGGTTGATGTTCAGCGGGTCGAGGTCCCGGGCCGCGCACTCCGCCGAGGCATAGAACGACTTCAAGTCGATTGCAATGTACGTTCGCTGTGTCGCCATCCCGGTTGACCCCCTTCTTGCCCATGTTTCCTTTGGAACCCTATTATACTGGATTTTCCCAAGGGGAACAAGTGTTCAAAAAGTGAAAATAAAAAAAGCCGATCAGCTCCCACTGATTGGCTAGTCGTTTTCGAATAGTTGGTCCACCAGTGCCTGGGTAGCGGCTTGGCGGTGGGCCTGGCGGTCGCGGCGTTGCAGGTAGTACTGTTCCAACGCCGACAGCGTCACGGCCGCCGCCTCTGGCGGCAGATCGTAGAGCCGCGTGAAACGTGCCCGAACCGTCGCGAAGTCCGGTGCTGGCGCCACCAACGCGTGCAACTGGGCGGGCGTTGCGTGGTTCTTGCGGGCCGGGACCCAGGCGTCCGCCGGTTGGACCGCCAGCCGGGTACGCAAGGCCTGGCACAACGCCGGCGGCCAGGTCGCCGGTAGGGTCTGTTCTTGCGTCAGCCGGGCGCGCAGGGTCGCCAGCTCGGCCACCAAATCGGCGGACAACTGGCGCCCCTCCCAGCCTCGCCGGAGCTGGGTCAAGCGGGCTTGGCGCTCGGCTAGCGGCAGGTCAAAGCCGACCGCGGCGTTAAACACGTCGTCGTCCCAATCCCGTTGGCGTTGGGCGGCCAACCGCTGACTTTCCCGGTCCAGGTCGGCCACCAGGTACCGCGGCACGATTTGCAGGCGTTCCGCGCGAATCCGTCCCTGGTGGGCAAATTCACTGGCCATGACGCCCAACTGGTAACCGTTGACCAGCCGGCTCACGGCCTTGGGTGGGGTCACGGTGGCGATTGCCGCTTTGAAGGCGGCCAACGGTTCGCGCCGCACGATCACCGTGGCCACCGCCGTCACCCAGGAACGGTACGGGGCCGACTGGCGCAGCTGCTGTTCGGCCGTGGTCTGAGCGCTGGCCGCGGCCTGCCATGCCGCCTGCTGGGCCCGCTCGGCGGCCGTTCGTTCCTGTGCGACCCGTTGCTCGCGCCGGGCCACGATGGCCGCATGAGCGGCCTGGTCCTTGGCCTGCAGGTCCGCGTAGCCCTGCAGGTACGGCGAAAGCTGCCGTTCGGGCAGGACCGTGGTCCGATGTTCCAGGTAGCCGGTCACCGTGGAGCGGGTGCCCCGCTTGACCCACCGCCGCTGCGCGTGGTGCGCCGCGGGCAGGTCCGGCAAAGCATCCGCCACCCACAAGATCTCGGGGACCTGCGGGTAACGGGCGGCCAGCGCGTCGTACTGGGCCACCGCGTGAAAGTTTTGCTCGGTGGTAATGGTCATCAGGTACTGCATTTCGTCACTCATGAACTTTTTCACACACTCCGACCCCACCACGATTTCCCGGCCATCCGACCGCAAGACCACGTGGTACTCGTAGCGGACGGGCAGGTGGCACAACGCGCAGTGGTGCCACTGACTGCGCTGTTCGCTGGGATTGACGGCGTACGGCAACCGTGCCAGCAGCTTCCAGGCCAGACTCCCCTGGACCAGCCAGTCGACCCGGCTGGCGGTCACGACCTGCTTCGCCCGGGTGGTCAACCAATCACTGTTTGTCTTGACCGTTGGGTGGTCGCGCAGCTGCGGCATCAGCTGGGTCAGCGCGGGGTCCGCCAAGGCGGGATAGGTCAATTGTAAAAACCGGTTCTCAGCCGGCGTCAAAATCGTCGTGGGCACACGCGTCACGGTCCTTTCGGTTGTCAGAATGCTCCTAGTTTACCATAAATCACGCCAAAACAGAACGTACGTTTTCCCAGCATAATGCTTTACGTTCTAAGGCGAGCGCGTGCTTAACCACGATAGGCCCATGAAAAAAGGAGAACCCGAGACGTTGACCCCAGGTTCTCTCTTTTCTTTTTCACTCATTTAGTCACACAGTTAAAATTAAGCGCCAAGGCTTACCGCATCCACTCCCGCAGCGCGACCCCGGTGCGGGACTGCGCCACGTCGACGGCCTGGCGGGGCACCCCGCTGTACTGGATCTGACCGCCGTACCGACCGGCGTCCGGCCCCACGTCGATCAACCAGTCGGCCTGACTGATCACGGCCAGGTTGTGCTCGATGATGATCAACGAGTTGCCCGCCGCGACCAGCTGGTTAAAGAGCTTCAACAGCCGGTCCGTGTCCTGCAGGTGCAGGCCCGCGGTCGGCTCGTCCAGCAGGTAAATGGTCCCCTGCTTGCCCAGCTCGACCGCCAACTTCAGCCGCTGGAGTTCCCCACCGGACAGGGTGGTCAGCGGTTGGTCCAGCGTCAGGTAGCCCAAGCCGACCCGGTCGAGGTTCGCCAGTTGGCGGGCCACGTCCGGCACGTTCTTAAAGAACTCGGCCGCCGCGGTGACCGACAGGCCCAGGACCTGGGCGATGTTGCGGTCGTGGTAGCTGTACTGCAAAGCCTGTTTGCTGTAGCGTTTCCCGTGACACAGCTCGCAAGTCTGCACCACCGGATCCATGAAGGCCATGTTGGTGATGGTGACCCCTTTCCCCTTACACCGCGGGCAGGCCCCCTTACCGTTGTAGCTGAACCAGCCGACCGCCACGCCGTTGGCCTTGCCAAACAGCTTGCGGATGTCGTCCAGCACGCCCAGGTAGGTGGCCGGCGTCGACCGGATGTTGATGCCGACCGGCGTCTGGGCCAGGTCGATGTAGTCGCTGGTCAGCTGCTGCTTCAGCGCGCCCACCAGCGAGCTCTTCCCGGAGCCGGCGACCCCGGAGATCACGGTCATCACGCCCAGCGGCACGTCGACCGCCACGTCCTTCAAATTATTGCGCGTCACGTGACGCAACGCCAAGTGGCCCGTGGGCTGCCGTTCCGGCCCCCACTGGTGCGGCTTGCGCAACCAGGTCCCGGTCAGCGTGTCCGAGGCCAACAGCTCGGGATAGGTGCCGGTAAAGGTCACCTGACCCCCGGC
This sequence comes from Levilactobacillus spicheri DSM 15429, assembly GCF_001435095.1. Lineage (GTDB taxonomy): Bacteria > Bacillota > Bacilli > Lactobacillales > Lactobacillaceae > Levilactobacillus > Levilactobacillus spicheri. Next base: position 281,516 of record NZ_AZFC01000015.1, on the reverse strand, counting down.
AGTCCCGGCGTAGGGCCCCATCTCGACCACGTAGTCGGCAAAGGCGATCATGGCCGGATTGTGCTCGACCACCAGGATGGTGTTGCCCTTCTCCTTGAGCTTGGTCAGCGCCTGCTTGATCAGCTGAATGTCGTGTGGGTGCAGGCCCACGCTGGGTTCATCCAGGATGTAGACCATGTCGACCAGCGCGCTGGTCAGGTACTTGGCGATCTTGATCCGTTGGGCCTCCCCACCGGACAGGGAGCTGGTCCCCCGGTCGAGCGTCAGGTAGCCCAACCCAATGTCGACCAACGACTGGATCTTGGTGGTCAATTCCCGTACCACGTCGGTCGCCAGCGGTTCCGTGATGCCCTTTAAGAAGGTCAACACGTGGTTCAGGTCCATGGCCGTCACCTCGGCGATGTTCTTGCCGTTGATGTGGTTGGTCAGGACCTGAGCGCGCAGCCGCGTCCCGTGGCAGGTCGGGCAGGGTTTCCGGGTAACGATGGCGTCGATGGCCGCCTTGTGATGGCTGGCCTCCTTCTTGCCGATAATCGACCGGCGAATCCGCGGGACGACCCCTTCATAGAGCGCCGTGCGGGGAAAGCCCTCGCCGGGATGGGCCAGCTTCTGTTGCGGCGCGTGCATCAACAGGTCGTACTCCTCGGGCGTGTAATCCTTGATGGGCTTGTCGTTATCGAACAGGCCGCTGGTCCCGTAGCGCCGCCAACGCCAGGTGTCCGGCGCGAAGCTGACGAAGGTGATGGCGCCCTGGTTCAGCGACTTCTCCGGGTCGATCAGCTGACTTTCGTCGATGTCGTCGACGTAGCCCAGGCCCTGACAGGTCGGACACATCCCCTGCGGCAGGTTGAACGAGAAGGTGTCCGAGTAGCCGATAAACGGCTTGCCGATCCGCGAGAACAGCAGGCGGACCAGCGAGTAGATGCCGGTGTAAGTGGCCAGCGTCGAGCGAGCGTTCTTCCCCAAGCGCTGTTGGGCGATCACGATGGCGACCGGCAGATGGTCAATCTGACCGACGTGCGGCTGCCCGTACTTCGGCAGGTACTGTTGGGTAAAGCTGGGAAAGGTCTCGTTGAGCTCCCGGCGCGAGGCCGCGGCGATCGTGTCGAAGACCAATGACGACTTTCCCGAACCAGACAGGCCCACGAAGACCGTGGTCTGGTACTTCGGCACGCGTAGATTCACGTGCTGCAGGTTATTTTGGGTCGCATCTTGAATATCGATGAACCCTTGTGGAAATTCTGGTGTGTCCATTTTCGACTCCCCTCTCAAACGGTGAAAACAAACGTCTGTTCTCAGTTTAACACAGCGACCTCCCGCACGCCGCTTCCACGTCCTGGACAAAGCACGCGACCGGTGCTAAACTTTTGGAGATTAATTGCTTACTTTTTGTTAGTAAATGATATCACCATTCTTGAGGAGGTATTTCACCCATGAACACGAAAATTGGCGTCATCTTAGGCACATCCCGGCATCCCTCACTCGGCAGCCACCTCTTACGGTACCTACAACGGACCTTTCCCGATAGCGTCGACGTGACCTATACCTGGTTACCGCTGCGCGACTACCCGTTACCCTTCTACGACCACCAGGAGACCCCGCTGGAAACACCCATCCACGACCTGAGCACGCCCGAACAGGCGTGGCTCGACCAGCTGGCGGCGCAGGACGGTTACATCATCTTGAGTCCCGAATACAATCACGCGATCCCCGGCATCCTGAAGAACGCCCTGGACTTCGTGGGACCTGAGGTCGACCACAAGCCCGTCCAGATTATCACCTATTCGCACTTCAGCGACGGCGGCATGCTGGCCGCCGAATCGATGGTCGAGATTCTTCAGATGCTTAAGCTGCTGGTCTTACCAACGCCCGTCTTGCTCTGGAACGCCGACGACAATTTCACGGCTCAGGGTGAGTTGATTGCGACCGCTCCGAACAGCGCCCACTTCGCCCGGCGCCTGCAGGAAGCCTTCGCCGACATCACCTTCTACAGCCGGCTGTTGGCGACCCACCCCTACCGACCACTGTCTAAATAATGTATTGGTAAAGCATATTTCCCGAAAAAAGACCGCGAGGCGCCTATACTCGAGGTAGTCATGAATGAAGGGAGTTTTTTAGTATGTCATTTTGGAAAAACCAACCGGTTCACCTCGCCGCCGCCATCATTGCGGGGGGCGCGGCCGGCATCGTCTCTGGTCTGGTCAAGCTTGGCTGGGAGAACGTCCTGCCTCCGCGGACCGAAGAACGGGACGCCACCAACCCGCCCCAGACCCTGTTGCAGCAGTTCGGCGTGCCGGCCAAGGTGACCCACGCCACCTACCACTATTCCGGTCACGCCCTGCCGTGGGTCAGCTACGTGATCCACTTCGGCTTCTCGACGACCTTCGCCGTGCTGTACCAGATCATCGGTGAGAAGCTGCCCTGGATCAAGAAGGACGCCGGAACCTGGTTCGGCCTGGCCATCTGGATCGCCTTTCACCTGGGCATCATGCCGGCCATGGGCACCGTGCCCAGCGCCAAGGACCAGCCCGAAGAGGAGCACGTCTCCGAAGCCCTGGGCCACATCGCCTGGATGGTCACCAACGACCTAGTCGGCGCCGAGGTCTACCGCCGGCTGGTCGCCGAGAAAAACAAGTAACTAAGGGAAGTGATCGTTCATGCAAACACCTTGGCAAACCAAGTGGCCGGAACGTATCAGCTACGGCATGAGTGACGCGGCGGATAACCTGGTCTTTCAGATGATGACCACCTACCTGCTGTTCTTCTATACCGACGTCTACGGCCTCTCCGCCAGCAGCGTGGCGATCCTGTTCATCGTGGCCCGGCTGGCCGACGTGGTCGAAAGCCTGATCATCGGCCTCATGATCGATCACACCCATTCCCGGTGGGGCAAGAGCCGGCCGTTCTTTCTCTGGTACGCGCTGCCCTACGTGGTCTTCGCGATTCTGACCTTCGTCACGCCCCCGTTTCACGCGACGGGCAAACTGATCTGGGCCTACGTGACCTACCTGGGGCTGGGCTTCTTCTACACCGCCGTCAACCTGCCGATCACCTCGATCCTGCCGACCATGACCCACAACGACCAGGAAATGACCCTACTAGGAGTCATCCGCCAGTTCGGCGGCAGCGCCGTGCAGATCATCGTGGCGGTCTTCACCCTGCCGCTGGTCGCCTTCTTCGGCCGCGGCAACCAGCAAAAGGGCTTCTTGCTGACCATCGTGGTCTTCGGCGGCATCTCGCTGGTCCTGATCTGGAACGCCTTCTGGCAGGTCCGCGAACGGTTCACCGACCCACAACGGTCCCACCAATCCTGGCGGGCGGTCGGGCGCATGCTCCGGCAGAACCAGCCCTGGCTGATCATCTCGGCGGTCATCCTGCTCTACTGGCTGACCACCGCCATCAAGAATCAGACCACCATCTACTACTTTAAGTACCTGTTGCACAACCAGGACCTGGTCCCCATCGCCAACAGTTTCACCTTCGCGGCGCTGATCGGGGTGGTCCTGATCGTGCACGCCGCCGGGCATTGGGGCAAGAAACGCACCATGCTGGGTGGTATCGCCCTGGCCATCATCGGCCAGCTGATCCTGTCACTGGGCACCACGGTGACCCACCTGACCACGATTTTCGTCGGCATCTTCATCAATTCCATCGGTAACGGCCTGATCATCGGGCTGGTCTCGATCATGATTGCCGACACGATCCGCTACGGGGCGACCCTGGGCATCCAAGCCGAGGGCATCCTGGCCTCGACCGACGATTTCGGGGTCAACGTGGGGTTAGGGCTGGGCGGTCTGATCACCGCCGGCCTGTTCCACCTCTCCGGCTACGTGGCCAACCACGGGCAAAACCTGGCGACCCGACACATGATTATCCTGAATTACGCCTGGCTGCCGCTGCTCCTGTACGTCGCAATGCTGATTATCTTGCTCTTCTACGACGAACGCCGGATGCAAGCGGCCCTGGCCTAAACACCAAACGAGCTTGAACGTGACCTGTGACGGTCGCACTCAAGCTCGTTTTTTAATCAGTTTTTGGTAAAAAACATTTCAATCAGGTGCTGATTCTAAACTCTTCAAAAATGGAAGTATCCTTCCATTTTTAGAAAAATTAGTCAAAATTGGAAGGATACTTCCAATTTTTCCGAACCGTCATCGCCCACACGGGACGCCTAGCAGGTCTCCCCGTGTGCCGTGACCCCCTGCTGGAAGGCGGCCAGCACGGCTGGGCCATCGGCGATTTGGACGGCGCTGTCCAGCAGATGGGCGTCGTCCTTGATCAGGATGCTGTGGTGCTGCACGTCCAGGGTCAAGCCCGTGTCGAAGAAGTACAGGTTGTACGCCGACGACCAGAGTCGCAGCCCGCGCTCGTTGTTTATCTTGACCGCGTAATCGGGATCCGGTTGGTCCAGGACGATCAAGGTGAACTGGGTGCCAATCGTACAAGCCCCGCCGTGCAGGGAGTACTTGCCCCCACCGTCATCGGCGATCAGGACCAGGTCCTTGTCGGTCAGGTGCTTGCGCTGCAAGAGCGCCCACATGCTGTCACTTATTTTGATTTGGGTCATTTTAGCCACTCCTATCAGATTGGATTGCTTACTTTTAAGAAGGATTATACACCGTTTTGGCCCACAAAAAAATCCCAACCCTGGGTTGAGATTTTACACAATTAACGACTTCAGTTTACAAGTTGCTCAACCGGCCGCCGTGCTTCTCGGCACTACGGTTCGAGTTGCGGCGCTTGTCGTGCAGGCTGTCGAAGCCGACAAAGCCCGCCGCAACGGCCCGGTCGTTGGCCTTGTGCAGCACGTCGATGAAGTGGATGGCTTCATCGCGGCCAAAGAACCCTAACCAGCGGTGGAACCGTTCGTCCGTGGCCTGGGCCAGGTTGCGTTGGACCCGGCTGCCCGCCGCCGTCAAGGTGATGTACTTCACCCGCCGGTCGTTCGGGTCGACCTTTTGCATAACGTAGTTTTCCTTTAAGAGCACGTTGACCTGCCGGGCAATCGCACTCTTGGAGACCCCCTCCAACTTCGCCAATTCCACCAAGGTCTGACCGTTCTTACTCCGGGCGACGTTTTCCATCACCATGTAAGCCTCAAACGTCAGGTTGTACTTCTGCGTCGGAATTGAGACGAAGTCACCGATGTACTTGAAGATGTGCATGTACAGGTCGTCAAACTCCTGCTTTAATTGTGCTTCCGTGATTGCGTCGTTCGTCGTTTCTGTCATTGTTTTACCATTACTCCTTCGTGGTCTCGCGTCGTGCGGACCAATTTATTGATCTGTCTGCGGCGACTCGGGTTCCCCGCCCTGTGTTCCCAATTGTTCACCATTAAATAACTGCTAAGGGAGTGATTGGACCATCTATTCGATGATTTATCACTAAATCAAATTATCCGATAAAACGAAAAATAGGGTTCCCCAAACCGGAACATATGTTCTATAATGGATTTAATCTTTGTCGCAAGGATGTGGTGAACAACATGCAACGTGCCAGCCAACAAATCAGAACATTACTCCAAACTGCCTACCAAAAAAACCAGATAACCTCTCTCATCTCGCAGGGGATGACCTATACCGGAACCGTGGACTTCATTTCCGCAACCACCGTTTACCTGGGTCTGGCCGCGGGGGAATCCTGCCAGATTCCGCTGGGGCAAATCAGTCGGGTCCACTTACACCAATTTCGGCCTTGGTGGTATCTTTACAATTAACGGTCCCAATTACCCACTCATAGTATCGCCTCTCGGGACGAAAAAATAAACCTTTTTTTAAAAATTGTCGCTTTTTATTTTACAATTTGCGGAAACCTTGTCTTTTCGGGGACCATCCCCGAAAATGGTCTACTCCAAAGTCGTCAATCTTCGGAAAAATGTCCGCCAATCCCTTTTGATTATACTACCCCCATACCAATAAAAGGAACCCCAAATCGTCTTAGATGGTAACAATCCAAATCTTGCATAGAATAACCTTTTCCTAGGAAGCAATACTTAAAACCCTATAACTAAAAAACCGCCGTTCTGTCAATACGCAGAACGACGGCTTTTGGCGTCTTATTTCAATCGAATATTGCCGTGATCGGTGGCCAAGGTGACCTGGGGATGGGACCCCGTTCCGACCGCACCAATTTTGTGATGATCATCATTTAATGTGAGGTGAACCTGCTGGGGGAGCCGGATCTTCCCCCGTTCGGCGACCAGGTCAAAGCGGTAACCAGTCGTGGTCGCGATGGCCACGTCGATGTTACCTGCCCCGTTCACCGCGAGATCTTGCGTCAGGTCCGCCACGTCCAGGTCCAGGCTGCCATGGTGGCTCCGAAATTGGCCGCCACCGTGCAATTCCTGGGCGACCAGGCTGCCGTTGGCCGTGTGGCCGTTGAGCTGGCCGGTAAAGTTGGTAACCTTGACGCTGCCGTTGTGGCTGCTGACCTCGCCGTCACCGGTGAAGTCGCTGACCTTAACGCTGCCGTTATGGGAGGAGACGTTGAGCGCCCCCTGCGCCTCCCGGACCACGACCGAACCGTTCTGGCTGGTGGCCGTCAGCTGGTTGGCCTTGACCTGCTGGACCTTTAGGCTACCGTTCGTCGCCCGCAAGTTTAGCGTCGTCAACTGGTTGTTGAAGACCCGAACACTGCCGTTGGTGGCGTGGGCCTGCAGGTCGAGGGCCAGGTGCAGGTCCCCGATTTCCAGGCTCCCGTTGCCCGCCTCGACGGTCACGGCGCCCTGCAGCTGGGCCGGCAGGAAGATCTCGGTCCGCAGGTGCAACGACCACAGCCGCGGCCGGGCCCCCTGCCGTAACGTCAATTGGTCGTCGCTCTGGTCGGCCTGCAGGAAGTAGCGGGGATTGTCCCGGCTCATGTACTCGTTGACCACGATCTGATCACTGTTGGCCGGGCCAATCTTGACGGTGGCGTCCGGGTAATCGATCCGGACCTTTTTCAAGCCCGTCACGTCAAAGGAGCGGGTGTTCACCAGCTGCAGGGACTCGACGAAGGTCCGCTGGGGACGGTGGCCGTTGATGGTCACGTCGTCTCCATTCACGTCGACCAGCCCGTTGGCGACCCGGACGTGATCCCCGTCGACCTGGACCAGCTTACCCAGGTGAACCTGGTCGCCGTCCACGATGGTGTGGCCGTGCCACGTCACCTTGTCCCCGTGGACCCGCAGGCCGTGGGGGCCCCCGATGGTCACGTCATCGTCGTCATCCACGTTGACGTCCCAGTCGTCACCGGCCTGCTCTTCTTCCCGGTCGCGCCGGTCCTGCGCGGCCTCCTTGGCCCGCGCAGCCTTGTTCGGGTCGGCCGTGGTGCCCGTGATCTCCTTCAGTAAACTGTCCACGTCGCCCAGCGAGGCCATGGCCGCATCGATGGCCTGCGGAACGGCCGCCCCGTCGTTGACCTTTTCGGAAACCGCCTCGGTCAAGTCGGCGACCAGTTCCTCCTTCAGCTCCGTTAACTCCCGGGACGCCGGGTAGCCGCTAAATAGTTGGTCCAACCGCGTCCGAATCTCTAAGGTTATCTTTTCGTCCATGCCTAATCCTCCTTGATCTGACCGGTAATCAACTGGTCGATAATCGGCTTGGCCACCTGCCAGGCCGCCGTATTCTCAGCAAGCACCTGCTCGCCCTTTTCCGTGATGTGGTAGTACTTACGCCGCGACCCCTGGGTCTCATCCCCCCAGTAGTTGGTCACGGCCCCGTTCTTGCCCAAGCGGCGAAAGACCGTGTAGAGGGTCGCCTCATTCAAGTCGTAGTGTCCATCGCTCAACTCGCGGACCCGCTTCGCCACCTGGTACCCGTAGCTATCACCCTGATGTAAAATGTTCAAAATAATCGTGTCCGTGTGTCCCCGGATGAGATCTTTGGAAATCACCTCAGCCAACCCGACCAGCTCCTCTCGTCTTTCTTGCAACTAATGTATCGCCAATTACTGTGTGTGTCAAAGTAATTTATCACAAAAGTCTCGCCAGCACAAAAAAGCCTGAGCACATTGGCTCAGACGTTGGGTGTCTGTTTAGGCTGGTCAGCGGGTAAGCTCCGCTAACCGGCCACCATTTTCGGCCACTCCTAATCGTGGGCCAACTCCCCACTCTGCAGGAGCAACAGCATCTGGAGCGTGGCGGGGTAGTAGGCGTTGCTGGCCCCGACCCGTTTCAGGCTCGGTGCATACCGGGTCACCAGGCGCTGGTGGCCCATGACCTGGGCGGCGTAGGCCACCGGCGCACTGAAGGCCTGGTTGGGATAGGTCTCCACGGGCCGGCCCGTCAGCGTGTACACGGCGGTGATCCGCGACTGGCGGGCGAAGAAGGCCAGCATCTTGGCCGTCACGTCCCGGCTGACCGGACTCCGCGACAGCTGGTAGTCGTAGGCGACCCGCCACGGCACCCGACAGGCGTTGAACCCGTACTGGTTATCGTACGGCGACGCCACCTGCCGCGCGTGTACCGGCCGAATGGTCAGGTGGTCACCACTGACCTGGGTGAAGTCGGGCATCAGGCCGCTCGACCGTTGTTGGCTCAGCTTCTGGAGGACCGTTTGGCTGTTCAGGGCCACCTGGGTCCACTCCCCGTCCTGCATGTAGCGGGCGAACCGCCGGAAGTAGGCCGTCATCAGATCCGACGGGCGAACCAGGTGCTGCGTCGCGGGGGTGGTCGCCCAGTTGCCCACCCGGGGCAGCTGGGTCACGGGATTGATCTCATACTGTTTGATTGCCCGAATCAACTGCTGGGCCAGGCCTTTGTAGTCCACCGACCCGATACTCCCCCACTGGTCGTCGGCCAGGATCAACGCGTAGGCGATATCCAGGTCGCCATCGGTCGCGCTGGTCATCTCGGCGGGCGTGCTGTGCATCCGCTGACCGACCTGCTTTTGCCGCCAAGCCATCAGGGGATTGGTGGGACTAACCCGGTGAGCCAGGTAGTAGGCCACGAGTTGGTCAAAGGTCTGGCGGGTCGGCATCCCGTGCTTGGCCGCGAGCACCGTGATCAGCATGCCGTAGCCCTGGGACTCTGAGAGCGCCTGGGGATGCTCGGCGCCCCGGGTCAGGACGAACTTCTGTTGCTGACCGCTGAGGTACTCGCGTTGCCACTGCCGGTAATGGACCCGAATCAGGTCGTCGTTGACCGTCGTGAGGCTCTTAGGCCGGCGCTGGGTCTGGTAGACGGCCAGGCCCACCATGAAGGCGACCAGCAGCACCAGGCCCCCGATCACCCATTGATATCGATGTCGTTTCATTCATGAACTCCTTGTCAGAATCGCTGTGTCTTGTACCAGTGCGTGTGCCGTTTGCCGGTCAACTTATCGCGCAGGATATCGCCGACGGCCGCCAGCGACACCACGATGAACAGCTGGCTGTAGGTGAAGTAAGCGACCAGGCTGTAGAGAAAGTTCACCACGGTCGCCTGGCCGTAATCGCTGGCCAGCGCGATGTTCATCTGCAGGATGTACAGGTAGAACATCGCGACCCAGTTCAGCAGGAACAGGATCGACAGCGTCTCCCCCATGGCGATCGCCGGGTGCAGCAGCGGCACGTGGCCCTGCAGCACCGTGGCGAGGCCGTTAAACACGAAGAGGCCGTTCGACAGCACGATGGCCGCGTTAAACCAGAAGAAGGTGCACAGGTAATACAGCACCTCGACTTTGATGCGCCACGGCGAGCGGTCCAGCAGGTGTTTCAGGTTGGCCGCCAGGACCTCGTAGTTGCCGCGGGCCCAGCGCTTCCGCTGATTATAATAGGCGAACAGGGTCTCGGGCTCCTGCTGGAAGGCCTCGGCACGGTGGGCCAGGGCAATCAGCTTGCCGGCCCGCATCAGGCTAAACGAAATGGCCGTGTCCTCGGTCAACGCCCCGTGGTGCCAGCCCCCCAGGTCGGTCACCATCTGGCGGTTGATGATGAAGTTGGTGCCCGGAATCCGGCCAATCTTAAATAGTTGCCACAGACCGGTGTGCTGAATCCGCTGCGTGTTGATGATTTCGAGGTTAATGCAGCGCGTCAGGAAGTTCTGCTGGTAGTTCCGGGTCTTATTGCGCCCAAAAGCCGCCGCGTAGCGTTCCGGGTCCTCCAAGACCTTCTGGACCAGGAAATACAGCGCGTTGTGTTCCGGCGCGGCATCGGCGTCGTAGACCCCCAGGTACTCCCCGGTGGCGATCTTTAAGGCGTCGTTCAGCACGCCGGCCTTGCCGCCAGACCCGGTCCGCTCGATGACCCGCACCTGCCGGCCGGCGTACTTGGGCCGCTGCAGCAGGTCACGGACCCGTTCGGCGGTGCGGTCCTGACAATTATCCGCGTAGATCAAGACTTCGAGGCGGTCGGCTGGGTAATGCAGTCCCAGGATGGCCCGCACGGTCTCGCGAATCACCCGCTCTTCGTTATGCGCCGGCACCACCACCGTGACCCGCGGGTAGCGGGAGAGCTCGGGCAACCGCGCCACGTTGGTCCGCCGCAGATGGGTCAGTAAAAAGGTCACCCCACCGGCCAGCGTGACCAGCGTCAGCACCAACGACGCCCAAATCGTCAGGATGGTCAGAATGTATAGGTGTTCAATCATCCGCCGGCCCCTCCACGTTGAACTGCCGAATCGTGGTCCGTAAGATGTGCCACCAGCAGCCCGCCAGGATCACCAGCGCACCGCCAAACGTCAGCAGGATTCCCCAACTGAGGGTCGTGAGCCAACCGCTCGTGTCGTTAATCATGTTATCAATCCCCTCTAAAAGTATTCCTTGACGATGTCCGTCTCCGCACTGCGTTCGAGCAGCGCCAGGACGCTGGCAACGCTGTGCCCCGTCGCTTGCGCTTCCAGCGAGGCCACCTGTCCCACCCGTAGCACCAAAGCACGGCGGGCCAGACCGAAGTCCTCGCCGATGTCGTCGATGTGGTCCTTGACCCGGCGTTTCATCACCGGCAGGTCCGGCGCTTCCAACATCGGTGAGAGCACCACGAAGGTCCCCGCCCCGATGTAGAAGAGGCGGTCGACCGACGAGAGCACCGCCGTCAACTGCCGGGCCGTGACCTGCAACAACTCGTTGAACCGTTCGTGACCCAGGAAGTTGATGACGCTCTCCAGGAAGTCGATCTTGACCAGGGTCAACGCAAACTGGTAGTCCGGTTCGTGGAAACGGGCCAACTCCAGCTCCCGTTCGACCGCCTTTTCCAGCGCCCGCCGGTTAAGAGCCCCGGTCACGGCCTCCAGGTCCGGCTTCTCCTGCTGGAGGTGTTGGAGCTGTTCCCGCAAGGCCTTGCGTTTCAAAAGCCGGTGGTCCAGCAGGTACATCAGGTACGTGGTCAGCGGCGTCAGGGTCACCAGCGCCAGCGCCGACCACAGGTAGGGCTCGCGCGTCATGGGCAACACCAGCATCAGCGCGCCGGCACTGGCACACACGAAAGACAGGATGCTGCCCAAAATAATGTAGGTCGTTCGACCCAACAAGAGGCCCAAAATGAACGCCCCCGTGATGACCACGACGTTGCCCACCTGACCGTCCAGGACGCTCAAATACAGCAGGGTGTTTTGGTAGACCAGCAACAACACCATGCCAAAAAAGACTAAATTATCAACTGATTTAATTTTCATGGTCACTTTCCCGTTCTTTCCTTTAGCTGAGCTTTAGGGTAACACGGTGGTCTAGACAGGTGGTGATTGTGCAAATTTTCTAAGAAATTTCTTTACAGTTTGCGCAACGGAACTATTGGTATCGCTTTATATTTAACCCACTATCAAATATGTAATTTATTGATGCGAATCTTAATAATATCCGGTGCTCATGGGCTAGCAAACGGCAGCTGACGGAACGACTTGTCCAGTCGGCCCAATTGGATGGCCATCCAATCGACCTGGCAACTCCCAATTGCCCTGGCTGAAACCTGCGATTTTGGTTAAGTTTTCGCCAAAGCCGCTGACCGTTTGACCGACTGTGCTACAATGAAGCCAATTTTGCAAAAATGGGAGTAAACCAAACTCATGAAAACATTCCGCAACATTCTCAGCTGGATTGTGCCCATCCTGGTCGCGCTGGTCATCGTACTGCTGGTCCGGACCTACCTCTTCGAAGTCGTTGGCGTCCTGGGCGACTCGATGGAACCGAACCTGGCCAACAAGGAACGGATGATGGTCATCAAGCCCCTCACCCTCAAGCGCAACAGCGTCATCGTGTTTGACGCCTACGGGGAAGACCCCACCGCCAAGCCCAACACCAACTACGTCAAGCGGGTCATCGGGATGCCCGGAGACACCGTCGCCAGCAAGAACGGCCACCTCTTCATCAACGGCAAGCAGGTCAGCCAGTCCTACATCAGCGCCAGTGAGCGCGCGGCCGGCACCGGCAACTGGACGCTCAAGAGCCTGGCTCAACAGCGCAACTGGTCCTACAAGGGCAGCACGGTTCCGCAGGGCAAGTACTTTGTCTTAGGGGATCACCGCAGCGTCTCCGAGGACAGCCGCTACTGGGGCTACGTCGACGCTAAGAAGGTCATGGGGGTCGTCAAGATCCCGTTCTGGCAAAGTACCGCCACCTATCGCAACAACATCAACAGCATGGCAAAGTAACTGCCGTCTTTAAAAAGCGGCCGTTTCCCTCACATCGGGAGACGGCCGCTTTTCGTCTAAAAAACCGCCCCTCCCACCGGAGCGACGGTTTCAGACGCTTAAACTAATTAACTAAACATTTTCTTCGTTGCCCGCAATAGGGTCTTCGGATCCTTGTCGTAGCGCGGTGTGTCGACCAGATTGTCCATCGAGATCCCGGCAAAGTGGTACGCCGCGATTTCACCGGAACGAACGGCACTCTGTTCGGTAAAGATCATCTGGTACGGTTGTTCCGCAAACTCACCGGTGAAGGCTAAGTTGGTGGAGTGCGCCGGAATGACCTCTGGCCGGTCGGTCTTAGCCCGGTTGTTGAAGAGGGCCGAGGCGTATGGCATGTAAACCGGAATGTTGTTGATGATGCTGTCCAGGATTTCCGGTTCCTTGTCCTTGATGTTGTTCGGACCCGGATCGACCTTGGCCAGTTGCCCAATCAACTCCTGAGCCATTTCCTTCCCGGTCATCTTGATGTATGGCTTGTGGACGAACTCACCGGTCCGCCGTGGGTACAGGAAGTAGCCCCAGATGACGGATTCATTCGGCTTCTGGGTCGTAAAGTGGGGTTGGTGGTGCACCACGATCGACATGTTGACGTCCTTGTGGCCCAGCGGCGTGATCGGCGTGGTCGACAGGAAGGAGTTCAGCGCGTTCCCGGGAACCTGCGTGGTGATCCGCGTGATTTCGTTCAACAACAGGTGGTTCTTGGTGGTCAACGTGAAGCTGACCCATTCGGAACTCTTCCGGTCGTTAAAGAACTTGTCCGGAGTCCCCAGGTTGTAGAAGTGCTCGGTGGCCTTCTTCCACAGCGCCGCACTGATGCCGTACTCCATGTTTTCCGGTGCCGGCGTGTTGTAGTCGCCCATCGTTGCGGAGTCGGTGATCGACCCGTTAGTGAAGATGACGGCCGTGTCCCCGTCGATTGGCACAACATCCTCGTCGCCGGTCTCCAGGTTCTTCACGTGCAGTCCGGTGACCGTGATTTCGTCTTGCAACTCGCTGTTCGCAAAGTCCCAATCCGTGACGATCCGGTTGTCCAGGAACGTGACGCCCTGGCCTTCAAGGTACTTGATCAGGGGTAACATCATGCTTTCAAACTGGTTGTAACGGGTCCGGTTGACCCCTACCAGGTGTTCGATTTGCGTAAATTCATAGATCATTTGGTGCATGTAGCGCCGGAGTTCTTGGGCCGAACTCTGAACCCGGAAGGCGAAGGTCGTTTCCCACATGTACCAGAAGTTAGTCTGGAACATGTGCGGGTCGTCCTTGAAGTAGTCCGCGATCGACACGTTGTCGAGCTTAGTCTCTTCGTCGTCCGGCATCATGACCAGCTTGGAGAGCAATACCCGGTCCTTGTTGTTCAGGCCCAGCTTGCCGCCGTCGATGATGCCCTTGCCGCCTTGCAACAACCGGGCCTTGTCATAAGTCCGGTGGTGCGCGTCAAAGTCGTGCGTGTCTTCCGCAGCGGTCATGCCCGATTCCGTGACGGATGGGATCCGGTCTAACAGGTCCATCAGGTCGACGTAGGTCCGGTAGTTCAACATCCGACCGCCCCGCGCAACGTACCCGGTTTGGTTGTCCATCGGGTGGGCTTTATTCCAATATTCGTTGGTAAAGTCACCCGTGGGTCCGCCATCGTTCGCTCCGTGCATATCCGCCCCATAGAAGGTGATTTGATCACCCTGCCAGTGAGCTTCTTGAATCAGATAAACAGCGGCGGCCATGTTTGCCAGGCCGGCACCAATCATTACAGCTTTTGTCTTAACCATAAGAACACCTCCGTATGATCATAGCGCTTTCACACCTTCATTATGCGAGCCTCACCCACGAGGGTCAAGTGATTATGTGAGCGGATTAACGATTCTTACCACTTATTAGCAATTTTTTAGAAAAGCGACCGTTTGGGCGGCTAAATCCCGGCACGGCTATCCTGCTAAACCCTATCAGGTCAAGCTTAACGTGGCCTTAGCTAGCGTTGACCGGGGCCACAGGTTAGCTTGCTCGTGGCGCCTGCTGGTCCCCGACACGAGACCAAAAAGAGTTCGGCACTGGCGCACCGAACTCTTTATTAAAACTGACGCACCATTTAATACTTGCCGGCGATCAGGCTGGATGCCAGGACAAAGCCCTTGGTCTTGCCGTTGGTCACGTAGAGGTACTTCACGTTCTTCTTGTTTTGCTTAACGGTGATTTGCTTAGTTGCGTAGTAGGTCTTGGCCTTTGGCAGAACGCCCCGCTTACTCAGGGTCACCTTGGCTTGGTCCGCCGCGAACTTCCCGGTGAAGTAAGCTGGTTGGGTGCCCTTGAAGTGGTATGCCGTCTTCTTCACGGCTTGGCTCTTGACCAGCGTGTAGGTCTTCGCCGTGGCCTTCTTCGCCGCGCCCTTGGTCAGTGCGCTCAGGGCCACGTAGCCCTTGACCTTGCCGTTAGCGCTCTTTACGTAGACGCAAGTTTGGGTCTTGGCCTTCGCCTTCTTGGTTGCCTTAGTTTTCACGACGATCTGCTTGGTAGCGTAAACGGTGGTCTTCGCCGCTAACGTGCCCTTCTTGGTGAAGGTGACGCTCGCCCGGTCGGCCGCAAAGGCGGCACTAAAGAGGTCGGTCTTCCCGCTCTTCACGTGATAGGCGGTCTTCTTCAAGGTCTTCGCGCTTACTAAGCCCACCGTGGTCTTCGCGGCGGCTTTCTTAGTGGCCGCATAAGCGGTGGTGCTCCCCGTGGTCACCGGTGCCAAAACGCCTAATCCTAAAGGCAGAACCATGGCGGCAGCGGCCGCAACCATTGCAACTTTCTTCATCATATGAATTACCCCCAAAATATTTGATAAATACCCATTTTGAATTCGTTTTCGCGAATCCAGCGTTAGTATAGCAGGTTGCTCGACCGGTGGCGGATTTTTCTCTCAAAAATCGGAACTTTTTGCGTGAACCACGCGGCTTTATCATTAGCGTAATTAACAAATTGGTGGGTGGCAAAGCAGATTATTCGCATCCGGCGCCCTCGCGACCCTCAATCAGTGACTGCCATCGATCGTTTCCACTCAGCCAGATTGTGATAATGGTGGGAATTCACCAGGATTGTCCGCCACTAGAAATGGCCACCCATGAAAAATCATTCCGATGGTCAACAACCTATGTCGCCGGCTTGTTTGGCATCCACCTGTCAGCTGCTACGTGAGCGCAACAGAGGCGACTTGCGGGTCGTGGAGCGCCATCCCCCACACCCCAAGCTCAACCTACCGCATAAGAAAACGCCATCCCTAAATCGGATGACGTCGTTTTTGCAACTTCTTTACTTGGCTGCCGCGTTTGCGTTCAGCT
Organism: Levilactobacillus spicheri DSM 15429; assembly: GCF_001435095.1. GTDB lineage: Bacteria > Bacillota > Bacilli > Lactobacillales > Lactobacillaceae > Levilactobacillus > Levilactobacillus spicheri. The sequence goes on along the minus strand of NZ_AZFC01000015.1, from coordinate 265,625 downwards.
GTTTGGTAATCGTTTTGGCAATCAGAGACGTGAAGTACCGGTTCCCGTGGTCGTTCGGGTGCACGTTGTCGTCGGCGAACCAACTGGTGTGGCCCTTGGCCGTGGTGTACCAATCGATCACGTGGACGTTCTTGTACTTCTTCGCCGTCTTATGAATCATGGCGTTGACCTGACCCTGCCACTCCCGCGTTGGCACGTGAGCCGTGACCCAGAAGATCTGGCGGGTCGGTCCGATGTCGTGAATCATCTGGTCGGCCTGGGCCTGGGTCACCGTGCCGTTGGTCCCGACGTTCAGCAACACGTTCTTCGCGAGTTGCCCCCGTTGGGAAATGCTGGCGATGACGCCCGGCATGGCGGACGCTTGACGCCCGACCTGCCCGTCGACGACGGCGCCCGGGAAGACGTGTTGCAGGTCGGCGGAGTCGTCGAGCAATACGGAATCCCCAATCGCCGTTAACGGCGTGGCCTTGCTGGTGTTCAGCTCGTCAGCCGTTAAGAAGTAGTACTTGGCCGTCTCCTGATCCTTCTTCGACAGCTTGGAGAAGACCGCCTTGTCGTGCTTCTTCTTCGACGCCGCCTTGGCCAGGGCCTTTTGCTTCTTGGCCGCCTCGATGTTCTTCTTCTTCGCCGCTTCCTGCCGCTTGGTGATGGTCTTCTGCAGCGCCGTCGGTTGGGCCTTCGCCGGTTGTTGCACGAAGCCCACCGCCGTTAAACTAAAGCAGATGACCGTCAGCACGGCCAACACGCTGGTGGCCCGGTGTGCCGCCGGATTCATCACGACCTGCTTCAGGTCGCGGAAGGTGTCGCCGTAGCGGTAGTGCCGCAACGGGTTTTCAATCAGACGGTAACTGGCCTCGGTGACCAGCATGATCAGCGCGATCTCGATGATCGAGTTCACCAGCAAATGGTCGCCGATGTTCTTGACCCGGGCTTCGTAGAAGATCATGACCGGGAATTGGTACAGGTAGATCCCGTAACTGCGCTTCCCGATGTAGCTAAAGACCGGGTTGGACAGCAGGCGGTTCATGTCGCTGCCCGGATGGGCCACCGTGGCCACCAGAACGGCGGACAACACGGTGAACCAGAACATGCCGCCCTTGTAGGTGCTGGCAGCCTGGCCGTCCATCGTGAAGAACATGTAAATCAGTGCCAGCAACGAGACGATTCCAGCCGCATCCAGAATCAGCCGGTGGCTGCTGGTAATGTTATCTTTTAATTTATACGCCGGCCAGATGAAGGCCATGGCGGCCCCAATCAGGATGGCGAACATCCGCGTGTCGGTCCCGTAGTAGACCCGGTTCAGGTTGTTCGGGTCGTACAGCAGCGCCATGGCCACGGCCGACGCGATGGCGACGGCCAGCAGCAGAATCATGGACCGCATCTTATTGCGGACAAACAGCAACAGTAAGAGGACCACGATCGGCCACACCAGGTAGAACTGCCCTTCGATCGACAGGGTCCATAAGTGGGTAAATGGTGACTCCCCATTAAAACGGTCGAAATAGGACTGCCCGTGGTTGATTTCAAACCAATTATAGACGTACAGCAGGTTGGTCATCACGGTGCCCCGAATATTCAAGAGCAGCGAGCGCTGAAAGAGCGTAATGTACGCCGTGGTGCCTAGCAACATCGTGACCAACGCCGGGTACAGGCGTTTGACCCGCCGGCCATAAAAACTTAGAAAGTTAATGCCGCCGTGGGTCTCGTATTCTTGAATGAGTAAATAAGTAACCAGGTAACCCGAAATCAGAAAGAAAATCGGGACCCCTAAATAGCCACCCTGTAACGACGATGGCACCAAGTGATAGATAATCACTCCCAGAACGGCCAGGGTCCGTAACCCATCGAACCCCGTAATATACCGTCGTTTTCCAGCGCGCTGATTGCGCCACGAGGCGCGCGTAATCGGCGTGTTCCATTGATCCATATTTTTCTCCCCCTAATAAAAACACCAGTCGTTCAGCCCGTCACACCGGCGTGTCAAGCGATGGCTCATATGCCGTTAATGTTCTTCTCATCGTTAATCATGTATGAATTTTAAAGTCAAAACGTTCGATCGCTGCCGGCCTGAACTCCGGTCGGCGTCTTGGTTGTGCTCCATCTTTCTCAGACAAACCCAATTCTATAATGTTTTGTCCGTGGAAACAACGGTTTTAGCTGAAAAAGGCAAATTGTAAAATTTCAGTCTAAGCCTGTATGCACGGGGATTCGACCAAGTTGCCGTTAAACCGGTCACGCTTAAGCTGCTGAGTCGTTCAGGGGTTAAACCACTCTAATAAGTTGAGTTGCTTAACCGGTCTAGGCCGAGGGGAAACATGCTATACTGTGAGGTAAGTTTTTCCCGGTTGGGGCCATCCCCTCAATCGGCCACAGATGTCGCTTATCGGTTAGTTACATACAAATAGGAGGAGTTCTCAGCATGTCTCAACTTACGCCGTTCACCACGGCTGCCGTTCGTCACTTTCCCAAGGTCGAGTTGCACTGTCACCTCGATGGCTCGCTCTCCTTGGCCGCCCTGCGCCAGATGGCGGCCGTCACCGGGGCCAGTCTGCCCAGCGATGACGCCGACCTGCGTCAGTTGGTCACCGCACCCATGGCGACCGTCAGTCTTCTGGATTATCTGAAACGCTTCAAGCTCGTCACCGACCTGATGCAAACGCCCGAACAACTCGAGATCGCCGGTTACGATATCGTCAAGACCGCGGCCGCCGATGGCCTGATCTACCTGGAGACCCGCTTCGCGCCGGCCATCTCCACCGCTCAGGGACTGACCGTCCCCGCGGTGCTGACCGCCGTGTTGCGGGGCATCCACCGGGGGACCGCCGACTTCGGCATTCCGGTCAACGTCATCGTCTGTGCCATGCGTGACCGGCCGAACGCCGAATCTGCGGCCGTCTTCAACGCCGCCGCCCAGTTCGCCGATCAGGGCGTCGTGGGCCTCGACTTCGCCGGGGACGAAGCCAACTACCCCACCAGCGCCATCGCACCGGCCATCCGCGCAGGGCTTGCGACCGGGTTACCGGTCACCCTGCACGCCGGCGAGGCCGGCCCCGCCCAGAACGTCGCCGACGCGTTAACCTTGGGCGTGTCCCGCATCGGGCACGGGGTCCACATGAGCGGCCATCCTGACGTAATCGCCCAGGCCAAGGCGGCCGGTGCGACCATCGAGACCTGCCTGACCAGTAACCTGCAGACCAAGGCCGTGCAAGGTATCGCCGACTTTCCGCTCAGTGAATTTCTCAGCGCCGGCCTGGCCGTGACCGTCAATTCCGACGACCGCACGGTTTCCGACACCACCCTGACCAACGAATTCTGGCAACTCCACCAACACTACGGCCTTGACTGGTCCCTGCTGACGCGGCTCACCCTCAACGCCATCGCCGGGGCCTTCACCACCGCCGACCAAAAGGCCCACTTGCGGGCCACCGTTCAAGCGGCCGCCCAACAAGTGGGCGTTTAACCCCCGCCCGTCCGCCATCCGTGGACGGGCTGATCACCCCTCGTTAAAGTAATATCTATCAGGAGGAATTTTTATGACCATCCTTTATCCCTACCAGGACGCCTTCGAACGCGCCCTGCAACAGCGCGATATCGCCCAGGCGACCCGCGCCGAATACACCAGCACCCTGCAAGACTTCTTCCATTACCTGGAGAACTTCAACCCGACCTACCAGGCCAGCCACCGGGTCAATCAGCTCCAAACGCAGGACGCCGAGCAGTACCTGGCCATGCTGGTCGATCAACGGCAGATTCAGGCCATGACCTACAACAAGGTGCTGTCCCACCTCAACGTCTACTTCAAGTTCCTCTTCTCCCACGGCTGGACGCCCTACCTGCCCACGCTGGACCTCAAAAGCAAGCCGCTCGCGGAATCCCGTCCGGTCAACTTCCACTGGGTCGACGACCTGCCGGACCTGCTGACCGACCAGCGCCTGCACGTGTACACCCGGGCCACCCTGCTGCTCACGGCCCACGGGGACCCCGCCCAGGTCTTCCTGCGGCCCGGCTACACCGCCCAACTGCAAACGGCGGACTGGCCGGCCAACGAACAAGCCTTTCTCCAGGAATGGCGGGCCTTCGTGACCCCGTTGCAGGCCCGCTTTCAGACCCCCGACTGGTTCCTCAAGCAACGCGCGGCGGCCGACCCGCACCTGACGCTGCCCGGCCTGCACAAGTACCTGCGGCCGAACGAGGCCACCGCGGGCTTTCGCCTCAGCCCCTCGACGCTGTATCAGGGTTACCTGGTCCACTACCTGCGGCGGCACCCCCGGCTCAGCGACCAGGAGGCCACCGACCGGCTGCACCTCGACCCGGACTCGATCGACTACTACCGTAAGCTGGCCCGCCACGCGGAGTAAGGCGGCCTGGCACTTTGCATTCCTCTAAAATTTCTCGCTAAACGCCCAAAATGACCCGTGACCTAGGTTTCCGCCCGGTCACAGATCATTTTTTTGGTTTCTTCACGATAGTCTGTATTCAGTGACGCCGCATCCCTTAGTCTTCCGCGTCGTCCAGGTCTAAGATCTGGTAGTCGTACCCCAGGTTCTGCAGGAACTTCAAGAGGTCCCAGGTCGCAACGAAGATCGTGCTGGTATTAATGTTGGGGTGGAAACTCATGCGGGCCTCGTCCATGATGGCCCGGTCAAAGTAGACCTGCACGTCGTGGTCCGCGTTGTTCAGCAGGCCAAAGATGGACACGATGCCCGGCTGCAAGCCCAGCTTGGCCGCCAGCAACTCGTCCGACGCCATCTTGGGCCGCTTCGCCCCCGTCAGCTCCTGGAACCGGTGAAAGTCCAGGCGCTGGTGATCGTCCATGATCAGTAGGTAGCAGGCCGTCTTTTTCTTGTTCGTCAAAAATAGGGTCTTCGTTCGCACGCCCGCGATGCCCTCGATGTAATGGTCGGCCTCTTCCGTGGTGGTGGCCACCGGATGGTGCACGATTTGGTAAGAAATGCCCATCTTGTCTAATGACTGTTCCACCTGTTCTGCTGGTGCCATCGTCAAGACCCCTTTTCAAGTTAATGTTAGCGCATTCATTATGTGATTTTAGTATAGCACCCCCTCATGGCCTTGAACACACATCACTTTTTATGAATAACTACGATAGTTTTCATTAAATTATGTAACCATCCCAACTGCTCCCTGCGACTGGCGATTAATGGCATTTTAAACTGTTGCCCCTATACTAAGAAGTAGCTGAATCAATTCGTGATTTTGGGGGAATTCACATGCGACATAATTGGAAAATCTGGGGCGGCAGCCTCCTGCTGATCGCCTTGATTGGGGGCGCGGTCGCGTGGCGACAAGCCGTGACGCGCACCGCACCGGCCACCACCACGGAAACCACGCGGGGGACCCACGCCGCCACGGCCTCATCGGCCACCGTGACGCGGACCCGGGCCACGACCTGGCAGACACTCAAGCACCCGCTCAAGTTACCGATCCTGATGTACCACAGCATCTCGCACGGCAATCAGTTGCGGGTCCCCGCGGCCCAATTTCGCCGGGAGATGGTCTACCTGAAGCGCCACCACTACCGGACCCTGACCACCCAGGAGGCCATTCGAGCGCTGACCACCAACACGGTGCCCCAGAAGAAGGTGGTCTGGATTACCCTGGACGACGCCTACCGGGACAACCTTACGCGCGCCCTACCGATCCTCAAGGAAACACACCTGCACGCCACCATCAATGTCATCACCGGCTTCACCCATAAGGCCAATCACCTGAGTCTCGCGGAGATGCGGGCCATGCGCCGGACCGGGACCGTCGACTTCGCCAGTCACACGGTCCAGCACCTCGACCTCAACGCCCTGACGGCGGCGCAGCAGCGCCAGGAGTTGGTCGCCTCGAAACGCTGGTTGGACCATCACCTGGACCAAAACACCCGGCTGTTGTGTTATCCGGCCGGGCGGGCCAACGCGACCACCCGCAAGTTGGCCAAGGCCGCCGGGTATCAGCTGGCCCTGACCACTCAAGAGGGCGTGGCCCAGCTGAAGCAGGGCCGCTACAACCTGGCCCGGCTCCGAATCACCCCGGGCATGACCACCGCGACCTTCGCCGCGCTGGTGAACGTGACCAATTCGTGACACTGACGATAGAATCACGCGCTTGGGATAGCCGTCTCAGGCGCGTTGTTAGTTGTCGAACGGCTGGTGGCACATCGTCACGATCCAGCTGAGCGGAAGCCATCGCCAGCTACCACTATGAATGAGCACGGTGCGTTTTTATAAATATATTTGTAAGCGGTTCCTATTGCGTTATAGCGGGCTTCGCCGTACAATGAAGTTAGTTAGAATGTTCACGAGGGAGGCCGTTCAAATGGGAGACACTGCAACGATTATCACCTGGTCCGCCATGCTAGTTTTGATTGGCGGCGAAATTATTCGGGGAATCTTTATGTTCCGGCACTAAGTTAACTACAGGGTTTGGGCCCAGCGCCCAAGCCCTTTTCGTTTGCCTAAAATTGCGTTGGCCGACCCATCTGCGGTACGATAACCATATTCAGTCGACGCTGCCCGCAGCGTCCCCAAGGAGACGATGTTTATGGAATCAGCTCACCAACTTGCCCAGCAATTACGGGCCCAACAAGCCGCCAAGACCGCTCCGGTGACCGCCGCCGACCTCAGTAGCGTGCTGACGCGCACCCTGATGGTCCCGACCAGCGCCGGCACCATCCCCGTTTACGCGCAGTACCCCCACTTTCACACCGCGACCGGCATGGTCATCAACCTCCACGGCAGCGGGTTCATCTTCCCCCACAACGACCGCGACACCCTCTTCTGCAAACGCCTGTGTCTGGCCGCGAACCTGACCGTGTTCGACGTCGACTACCCGTTGGCGCCGGAACACCCCTTCCCGGTCCCGCTGCAGGCCACGTACGAGGTCGTCCAATTTCTGACCCAGCGGTACCACGACCAGTTGGGCTGGCCCACGCTGATCGGCCATAGCGCCGGGGGCAACCTGGCGATTGGGACCCAGCTCCTAGCTCGCCGGCAGGACAAACCGCTGGTCCAGCAGGTCATCCTGGATTACCCGGCCCTGGATCTGGACACCGACCCCCGGGAGAAATCCTATCCCGCCGGGGCCGCCGACCACATCTCGGCCAAACTGGCCCAGCAGTTCAACGCCTTCTACCGCCCCGACGGTGAAACGGGCAACCCCCTGATTTCCCCGGTCACCGCCCAACCGGCGGACCTCCAGAACTTCCCCCGGACCTTCATCCTGACCGCCGACCACGACACCCTGATGGCCGAGGCCGAACGGTTCGGTCAGCTTCTGGTCGCCGCCAACGTGGCCGTCACGACCCACCGCTACCCCAACTCCCACCACGGGTTCACCGTTGGCGGCGAAGGCGCGGCGGCCCAGGCCTTTCAGGATATCTTGGCTTGGCTATAGGAGGGGGTCTGGCAATTTCGGTCCACAAATTGAGCCCAGTTAAGACGGACATTAAAGCTGATTGAACGCCAAAACAGGAAGCACCCTCTCGAAAAATAACGCGAGAAGGTGCTTCCTGTTTTGATTTAGTTGCCTATTAGTTAACCGGCCAGGTGCGCAAACACCGCCGTTTGTAAGGTCAATCGTTTTAACACCGGATCAACCGTCCGCTGGTGCGCCGTGAAGGTCTGGTGACTGCTGAACAGCGTGACCGGGCTCTGGGCGCGGTAGGTCACGTGCTGGGTGATGCCGGTCTGACGATCGGTCACGGTCATCGTGCCCACCGGATCATCCGCCTGAACCGCCCCGTTCTGCAGCTCCTGACCCGTTAACTGGGTCTTGAAGCTGGTGGTGATCTGGTCGTCCTGCTGGTTCTGGGTCCACGACCCGACCTGGGTGGTCTCCGGCGTGGCCAGGACGGTCGCCCCGTTGGCCAACGTGACCGACCGCGTCGCCAGCGACGTCGCCTGCAGCTGATACTGCTTCTTGACCTGCTTGATCAGCTTATTCATCGCGGTAAACGTGGTGTCGCCCCCCAGAATCGTGGCGATCATCCGCTCCCCGTCAACGGTAAAGGTTGCGGTGTAGCACAGCTTCGCGTTCTCCGTGTAGCCGGTCTTCAAGCCGTCGATGTTGGTGGTCTTGTCGTAGTTGGCTTGGCCCGGCAAGCACCCGTTTTCGTTGTAGATCTTGGTGCCGTTCACCGTCGACTCGGTCTGACTGGAGGTCTTGACGATCTGCGGGTCGGCCTTCAGGAGTTGTTGGGCCACGACGGAGATGGCCTTGGCCGAGACCAGGTTTTCTTCCTTGGCCCCGGTCCCCGGCAAGCGGTAATTGTACTTGTTCAGGTCGGAGTTATCCAGCCCGGACGAGCTGATGAAGTGCGCGTCGATGTTCCAGTCCTGACACTGCTGGTTCATCAGCTGGATGAAGGCGGCGTTACTGCCCGCCACGTAGTCCCCCAAGGCCGAAGCGGCACTGTTGGACGACGCGACCATGGCGGCCTCCACTAATTGCCGCACGGTAAATTTATCACTGCTTTTCATGCGTAACGAGGAAAAGACCGAATTATGGCTCAGGCGGATCAGGTCACTGTCGATGGGGACCTGGTCATCCCAGTTGATTTTGCCGTCGTTGATGGCTTTGACGGTCAGGTAGACCGTCAACAGCTTGCTCAATGAGGCGATGGGGTACCGTTTGTTCGCGTTCTGCTGGTAAAGCACCTGCCCACTCTGGGCGTCCATCACGTAGGCTGCGCGGGCCGGGACCTTCGTGACCCCACTGGCGGCTTGCGCGGGTAAGACGGGCACAAGACCCGCCACCACGGCAAGACCGACGAGGCCGCGAACCAGCCACCGTTTAAAACTTTTCACGAGCGCCAAGCTCCTTTCAGAATTGATGTCTAGGATTCATTATAAGAAGTGTACCAAGAAATAGGGAATAATCGGCTAATCTTGCCAAAAATTTAACTCATTATAAAATTAATTGTTATAACTGTCATCGTTTTGAGATGGGCGTCCAGCCAGGCCACCCGGTAACGCCGGTGACCCCCGTTACTCACAGAAGGCTCCTTCCCCCAGGAGCTTTGCTTGACATGTTTCGACTACAGTTGTAAACTCAAAGCAGCAATTAAGGATTACGTCCGTAAACAAAGGAGCTGAGGACCATGGCGACTACCGAAGTCACCGCCACCATTTCCGATGCGGAATGGCGCGTCATGCGGATTGTCTGGACCCTGAAACGGGCCGACAGCCGCACCATTATTTCATTACTCGAACAACAACACGATTGGAAGGCCCCCACGATCAAGACGCTGATTGGGCGGTTGGTCAAGAAGGGCGCGCTGGCCACCACCAAGCAGGGGCGGCAATTCATCTACACCCCGAAGATTGCCGAACAACCGGCGATGGACAGTGCCCTGCTACGGGAGCTCAATCAGATGTGTGCGATGCACCGGGGGACCGCCCTGGTGCACGTGGTCGACCAGCTCGACTTGAGCCACGCCGACGTCCAGGCACTGCTCGACCACTTACAAACCAAGTTAGAAACCGCTCCGGACAACGTCCCGTGTGACTGCTTGCCCGACGGCTGTGAAGGGAGCTGTGAACCATGACGAAACACGATGAGTCGACTCAGATGGCCATGCCGCATGACCCTAAAAATACCACGCAATCGATGGACATGTCCCAGATGGCGCACTCATCCATGGGGCACGACCACATGCAGATGAACGGCCACGGCGACATGGGTTCCATGGACATGGGCGGCGGCCACATGATGCACATGGGCAACCTGCGGCGCAAGTTCTGGGTCTCCCTAATTTTAACGATTCCGATTATTCTGTTGTCGCCCATGATGGGCATGCGCCTGCCCTTTCAGCTGACCTTTCCCGGCAGCGACTGGGTCGTGGCCCTCATCGGGTCGGTGCTCTTCTTCTACGGTGGGGCACCGTTCTTTAGCGGCGCCAAGGCCGAGCTCGCGCAGAAGAAACCCGCGATGATGACCCTGATCACCATGGGCATCGGCGTCGCCTACGTGTACAGCATCTACGCGGTCATCGCCAACGACGCCCTGCACGTGACGCCGGTCGTGACCGACTTCTTCTGGGAGCTCGCCACCCTGATTGACATCATGCTGCTGGGGCACTGGATCGAGATGAACACGGTAATGAACGCCGGGTCCGCCGTCGATTCGCTGAGTAAGCTCCTGCCCCAAACGGCCCACGTCATCGCCGCGGACGGCAGCGTCCAGGACGTCGCCTTGCGTGACCTGCAAGTCGGTCAGACCGTGGCCGTGCGCGCCGGGGAACAGATTCCGGCCGACGCCACCATCCTGACCGGACGCTCCGCCATCAACGAGTCGCTGGTGACCGGGGAATCGAAGGCCGTCACCAAGGCCGTGGGCGATGCCGTCATCGGCGGCTCGGTCAACGGCACCGGGACCTTCACCGCGAAGGTCACCGGGACGGGAGATTCCGGCTACCTGGCCCAGGTCATGGACCTGATTCAAAACGCCAAGCAGGCCAAGTCGCAGTCCGAGAACCTAGCCAACCGGGTCGCCGGGTACCTCTTCTACGCCGCCCTGTTCGTGGGGATTCTCGCCTTTATCGTCTGGTTGAACCTCACCAGCCTGGCCGTGGCCTTGCCCGTGGCCGTGGCGGTCTTCGTCATCGCCTGCCCCCACGCGCTGGGACTGGCCGTGCCGCTGGTGGTCGCCCGCAGTACCGCGTTAGCCGCCCAAAACGGGTTGCTGATCCGGAACCGGGACGCCATGGAACGGGTCAACCAGCTCAAATTCGCCTTAATGGATAAGACCGGAACCCTGACCCAGGGCCACTTCCAGGTCAACCACCTGCTCAGCCTCGACGCCGCGTACAGCGAGACCAGCGTCTTACAGCTGATGGCGAACCTGGAAAGCGGGTCAAGTCATCCCCTGGCCACCGGAATTCTGACCGCCGCCAAAGCCGCTAAACTCACGGTCACGGCCGCCACGGAAACCCACCAGGAGACCGGGCTGGGGCAATTCGGGACGATTGACGGCACGACCTACGGAGTCGTCGCCGTCAGCTACCTAGATCAGCACCACCTCGCCTACGACCAGGCGCAGTTCAAGACGCTGGCCGCCGAGGGCAACTCGATCAGTTTCCTGGTCGCCGGCGAACGGGTCTTGGGCCTGGTCGCGCAGGGTGACCAGATCAAGCCGCACGCGCAACAGATGGTCGCGGCCCTGAAACGCCGGGGCATCACGCCGGTTATGCTCACCGGGGATAACCAGGAGACCGCCGACAAGGTCGCCCACGCAATTGGCATCGAACACGTCGAGGCCCGCCTGTTGCCGGAAGACAAGGAGCGCTTGGTCCACCAGTACCAGGCGAAGGGGCAGGTCCTTTTCATCGGTGACGGGGTCAACGACGCGCCGAGTCTGGCACGCGCCGACGTCGGCATGGCCATCGGTTCCGGGACGGACGTGGCCATCGAGTCCGCCGACATCATCCTGGTCGCCAGCGACCCGGCCGACGTGATCCGCTTCCTGGACCTCGCCCGGGCGACGAACCGTAAGATGACCGAGAACCTCTGGTGGGGGGCCGGGTATAACCTGATTGCCATCCCCCTGGCCGCCGGCGTCTTGGCCCCCATCGGCTTCATGCTGGATCCGATGGTCGGCGCCGTCGTGATGTCGCTGAGTACCATCATCGTCGCCATCAACGCCATGACGTTACGGCTCAAGCGGTCGGCGGACTAAAGCAATTCTGGTAGGCGAAAACCGCCGCCACACGCCGACCACCAAGTCGCCTCTGTTCCGTTCACCATCGTCCGCCTTCCGTCATTAACGAGACAAATTGGCCATCATTGCAATTGCCAAGTACGAAAGGCCTGACCTGCTCATGATTAGCCGACTGGCAACTAGCTGCTGTGAGCGCCATCGGTATCAATGAACCTAAATTGTTTCTATTCAGATGACTAAAACACGGTATCAATCCTTAACTATTGGACCATGAAACTCGGAACGATAACGGTTCCGAGTTTTTTTATTGCTTCATAAACTTATCGCCAACTAGTGTCCCAACGGTGGTATGCTAGCTCCAACCACGACTGTTAGGAGGTCCTTTCCATGTTCTATCGCACCACTACCCCATCGCCGCTAGGTCCCATCACCCTGTTGAGTGACGAACAGGCCTTGCGGGGACTCTGGTTCGCCGACCAGCACTACTTCGGGGCCGGTTACGACCTTAACCAGGCCGCGGACCAGGCCACGCCCGTTTTAACCACCGCCAAACGCTGGTTGACCGCTTACTTTGCGGGCCAGCAGCCCACCAGCGACGACCTGCCCCTGGCCCCCGCGGTGACCACCTTTCGTCAGCGCGTCCTGCGGGTCATCGCCAGCGTACCGTACGGCCAGACCATCACCTACCAGGCCATCGCCGAACGGTTGGGCCAACCGTCTGCCGTCCGTGCCGTCGGGGGCGCCGTCGGCCACAATCCGTTGTCCATCGTGATTCCCTGCCACCGGGTCGTCGGTAGCGATGGCTCGTTGACCGGCTACGCGGGCGGCCTCGACCGCAAGATCGCCCTGCTGACGCTGGAGGGCGCCGACCCCCAGGCCCTGGCCACCGGCAAGCTGCGGGTATAAAAAAAGGCCCTCGCCAGCGCGAAAGCCCGTTTCAACGGTTGATCAAAGGTGACGCAAGCATGATGGTAGTCGCTGGGTAGCCCCCCGAATTCCGTTGATGCCGGATGGGTCGTCCGACCGCATCCTTACCCCACATTCTACCGGGCGACCCCGGTCAGTCGGCCATCTGAGCCCCCAGTTGACTGGCTCAGCAAATTAAGGGCCACCATGACGTTCGACACAAAACATCGCCAGCTCACACGGTTGTGGGTTGGCGATGTTTTTTTCATATTTAAATTTAGAGGTTCTGGCCCTTTTCCCAAGCGGTCTTGGACAGGTTCAACCCGTGCTTGACCAGCTCGTCGAACAGCGCGTGGGTCCGACGGGAAACTTCTCCGGCGGTCGTGGCGTTGCTGGCGGTCAGGAAGGCCGGCACATCGGTCGCGTCACTCACGGCGTTATCGGTGGCCTCGACCCGGCTACGGGCGTAGGACTGTGCCGCTTCCCGGTAGGCGTTGACGGCTTCGACGTACTCGTGGAAGTGCGGTTCGATGATCACGGACAGGGTCTTTTCCAACCAGTAAACGTTGTCGGTCGAGACGGTCGTCGTGGTGTTCTTGTAGTCCTCCGGCGTGTCAGTGATGTTGGTAAAGAACGGCACATATGGGCTGTAGGCAAAGAAGCCCATGGCGACCCATTGGATGGCCGCGTGGTCGTCGTCGACGTCGTTGCGAATCTGCAGGATCGAGGAGCACTGGTTCCGGTCCATGGCGATGGGCCGGTACTTCTTCTGCTCGTCGGCCGTGCCGGACGCGAAGGTGCCGAACGGGTCAAACTTGGTGCCGTTGTAGTGGGACGACAGGAAGAATTGCACGTCCTCGATGGCGATCTTCTTGGCCGGTTGCCGCGTAAACGGCATGTCTTGGCTGGTCGGTTCCTGGGTAATTTCCGGGTTAAAGAGCTTCTGCCCGTACCAGGTCCGCGGCGTGTTGTAGTAGGCGTCGGCTTCGCTGTGGGTCCCGAAGATCTCCCGGAAGTTAAAGTGACCGGGTTCGGGGTTCAGGTGGTGCTGCGCCACGAAGTCCACCAGGTCGGTGGCGACCAGGAAGTTGTCGGTGTCGTTGACGTCGACCTCCTGCATCAGCGTCTGGTTCGGCGCGATGGCGTAGCAGTCTTCCGGTAACCGCATCGCGGCCCAGTGGTGACCACCGGCCGTTTCCAGGTACCAGATTTCGTTTTTATCATTAAAGGCGATACTGTTGCTTTCGCCCGTCCCATACTTTTCCAGCAGAGCACCCAAGCGTTGGGCCCCCTCCTTGGCGGACTTGATGTACGGCAGGACCAGCGTGACCATGGCTTCTTCGTTGATACCATCGTCGACGAGCGGGTCGTAGCCCAGGACGCGGGCGTTGGTGGCCGTGGTCTCGGTCGCGCTCATCCCCACGTTAAATTCGTTGATGCCGGCTTCTTCGTACTGACCATCGCTCTGGTCGGCTTGGGGCGTGCCGGTGTACCGGTAGGCGTGATCGGGTAATGGAACGGTCACACCCGTGGTAATGGATGTAAATGACGCGTGCTGCTGATCCGTGGCTGCGTGAACCACGAACTTAATTGGATTGACTGGGCCGTAACCATCCTCGTTACGTGCGACAATCGTGGAGCCGTCCATACTGGCGGCCTTACCGACTAAAATCTCGGTGCAATCGGAACTCTTAGTATTCAACTGTTCCGCCCCCTTTAGCTACTAGTATAGGAGTATCTGGGAGTAAGGGCCACCCACTTGGTGCGAAATCCTGAAAAAGGTCACTTATAATGGATGGTTCCCCGTTTAAGGGCCCGGTAATCACTGATAACGACCGCGACGAGCCACCCCATCATAAACAGGAAACTCACTCCTTCTAAGAGACTCAGCCACAGGTTGGCATGCCAAAGCGTCACCAGCCCCGCCACAATGGTGATGGTCAGCGCCCCATCGGCCAGGTGCGACATGACGTGCCACCAACGTGGAAAATCACTGCGATCAATGCGTGTTTTTAAGTGCATGGCTTACCTCTTTTGATTCTGGCGATACTGTCGACGCGCGTACCGATAGTACAAATGGTGATCAAACAATTCAACGAACCCCCACCAAGTGATCACCACAAGGGTACTCCCCCCTAACAGGTCCGTTGCCCAACCACTCGGGCGCCAAAACGACCAAACAATCCCCAACAGCATCCCCCACTGGGCCACTTGGGCAATGTGATTCAAAACGTGCCACCACCGCGGAAAGTTCCGCCGGTCAATCTTCCGACTACCAAACATCTTCCCCAACTCCTTCGATTAGCGATTATCCCACTCGCTACTCTCCAGTATACACTTAGTGCCGGTCACCAAGGGGCTTGCCCCAGGTAATGCAAAAAATCGCCGCCAATGAGCTATCGTTGGCGGCGATTCGGTGATCCAAATAGGTTACTTTCCGGCGTTAGACAACAACATGAAGACGATCGTGGCGGCGAGCGACGCGAAGGTGCACAACCCGTAGTGCCGTTTGTGCTTCACCTGGCTCTTATCCAGTCGGGCATAGTCGAACCCCCACAAAAAGATGAAAACCAATAACGCGAGATCCGCAATCCCGGACAAAACAACCAACGCGGTGTGCATCATGAAAACCTACCTTCTTCAAATCATTCTCAAATTCCAATTTTATTCGGATGAATTTCTAAACAGCTAATGATAAATCAGACCAGTTGTATTCTACCCCTATTGGTACCGGTTACACAAGGGGCAATTGACCGCCAAAAATTTTTAAAATTTTTTCGATTACCGCAATCAGCCCCACCTCACCCGCTTTATCCGTTAGCAATCCCAGCTCTATCAAGGGATTTCAATCGGACGCATCGTCAACATTTAAGCGATGAATTCGTGGAAATTCTGCTAATTTTTATTTTATAAATAATATGGGGATTGATTTGTCCGGACAATATGCCTATACTATTTTTGTAAGCGATTACTAAAGCGTTTACAGATTAATTTCATCTTTTCAGGTTTCTGCTATTTATTTCATATTTTCTAAGGAGTGTCAAAGTTGAAAAAAGTTTCAAACGGATTTATCTATACGTTTGGCGCTTTAGGTGGACTACTCTTTGGGTACGACATCGCCTCCGTTTCCGGAGCGATCCTCTTTATCCAGAAGCAACTTCATTTAGGGCCGTGGCAACAAGGTTGGGTCGTCAGTTCCGTTTTAATCGGGGCGATTATCGGGGCCTTGGCCACCAGTAAGTTCTTGGATAAGTATGGTCGGCGTAAGCTCCTGATCTGGGCGTCCCTGATCTTCTTCGTCGGGGCCATCACCTCTGGGTTCGCGCCCGACTTCTGGGTCCTGCTGATCACCCGGGTCATCCTGGGGATCGGGGTTGGGATCACCTCTGCGTTGATTCCGGCCTACCTGCACGAACTGGCACCGAAGAGTATGCACGGGGCCGTCGCCACCATGTTCCAACTGATGGTCATGATTGGGATTCTGTTAGCTTACATCTTAAACTACTCCTTCGCCCACATGTACACCGGCTGGCGGTGGATGCTTGGTTTCGCAGCCTTACCAGCGGCCATCCTGTTCTTCGGGGCCATCTTCTTGCCCGAAAGCCCGCGGTTCCTGGTCAAGATCGGCAAGCTTCAAGACGCCCGCGACGTGCTGATGAGCACCAACAAAGGCAACACCGAAGCCGTCGACAAGGCCTTATCCGAAATCCAAGAGACCGCCCAACAAAAGACCGGTGGTTGGAAGGAACTCTTCGGTAAGGGTGTCCGTCCAGCCTTGATCACCGGGCTCGGCGTGGCCATCTTCCAACAAGTCATCGGGAGTAACAGTGTCATCTTCTACGCGCCAACCATCTTCACCGACGTCGGCTGGGGGGTCATCGCGGCCTTACTCGCCCACATCGGGATCGGGGTCGTCAACGTCTTGGTCACGGTCGTAGCCATGTTCTTGATGGACAAGGTCGACCGGAAGAAGATGCTGATCTTCGGGGCGTCCGGCATGGTCCTGTCCCTGCTGGTTATGTACGCCATCCTGAAGTTCGACAACGGCTCTCAAGCCGCGGCCATGGTCAGTGCCATCGCGTTGACCGTCTACATCGCCTTTTACGCCTGCACTTGGGCGCCCGTTACCTGGGTTCTGATCGGGGAAGTCTTCCCGTTGAACATCCGGGGCTTAGGGACCTCCCTCTGCTCGGCCACGAACTGGTTGGCCGACATGGTCGTTTCCCTGACGTTCCCAATGATGTTGAGCTCATGGGGCTTGGACAACGCCTTCCTGTTCTACGCCGTCATCTGTGCGGTTTCCGTCGTGGTGGTTCACACCAAGTTCTTGGAAACCCGCGGGAAGTCACTCGAAGAGATCGAACTCGACTTACACAAGCAGACGGCCACCGCTACCAACAACAGCAAGGCTGTACAATAAGGTAACTTAGCGACAACCCATTTCATTCAAATACCTCAAGGGCGCCTGGAATTTCAATTCCGAGCGCCTTTTTGTCTGACGAAACCAGCGCTTCACGCCGGCGAGCAAGCCGGTCGAGGTGGGCCCGATTCCGAAGCCCCGAAATGCACGCTCCAGTTGAGCGGACGCAAGCGTCATCTTCCACTGCGCCAATAAAAAAACGACCAGCCCCTCACACACGAGGAAGCTGGCCGGTCAGTGGTCAGACTAATCGCCCCAGACGTGACCGACTTCCCGGTCACCATTCGGCCGTTGGTAGACGGTCAGCTGGAGATTTTTTTGCGGATTGCGGAACAGAAAAACGTCTTGTTCTGCCGACGTCGCAAACAAATGCCATTTACTGGCGTCGCGGCCCAGCTTCGTCAGCTCGGCGGCCGTCCAAGTTTCAATATCAGTGGTCTTATCTGGTGTAATACTCGTAACTCCCTTTCAAGTGGCTCAGTCAATCGGCACCTAATTATTACTCTCCTAATAATTAGCGTCAAACATAATTGCTAACAATCAGTATACGCCAATTAAGCTTCAGCACAACTTAAAATAGGTTACATTATAATGACAATAAATCCTTTGGGGACTCCAATAGATAAGTGGGGTGTTCTGCTTTAACGGCCGCCGGATCACTGGCCCCCCACATGGCCGCCGCCGTGGCAACGTGGGCGTTGTGGCCCATCTGGATGTCGTAGATGGCGTCCCCAATCATCACCCCATCGCGGGGGTCAAGGTCGAACCGGTCGATCAGGTTCAGGATGCCATCGGGAGCGGGCTTGTAATGCGCCACCATGTCCGACCCGCACAGCGCCTCAAACGTCTGGTCCAAGCCAATCTGCTTCAGATTACGCTTCAACGGCGTGGAGTGTTTACTGGAGACCACGAACAGCCGCGCCCCCCGGTCCTTGAGCGCCTGCAGCGTCGGGCCCATCCCCGCGAACAGCTTGATCCGGTCGTCGGCCAGGCCGTACTGCCGCCGAAATTCCGTGAACAGGTCCTCGAGCGCCGCCTGGTCCAGCGGCTGGTCGGCCATCTTGGCAAACGAGACCTCGATGGGCACGCCCATGTAGCTGGCCACCACGTCCGCCGCGGGCACTGTCAAGTGTTTGGCCGCGTAGGCCTTTTGGGTCGCCGTCACGGCCACCTCGCGCGTATCCGCCAGGGTCCCGTCAAAATCAAAGAAAAAGTTTTGCATCGTCACTCACCTCTGTTGTTAGTTTACCCCGATAACCCACAAAAACGCCAGTCATCGCGACCGGCGTTTTTTATGCCACTCAATTCACTTCAATCGTTTTGACCGAGTAGACCATCCCCAACCCCAAGCGGTCGAGCCGGTGGCGGGCCACCGTCACGACCACGCGGTGGTGCCGCGCATCGTTCAGGTGCCCCGTGTAAGTCAGGTAGTGGTTGCTCCCGGCATCCTCGCGGGTCAGCCGCACCGCCGTGGCGTGGCGCAGGCGCCGGTAGCTCGCCGGCGACCAGCTCAACTGCCGCAATTGATCGGCGTCTTGGGCGCGCAGGTCACGGGTCACCGTCTTTTGCGCGTAGTGCAGCGGGTGGTAGGCCTGGGTGTAGGTGTTCAGACCGCCCAGGAACAGGGCCACCACTACGATGACGCCCCGCGCCCACCGAGCGGGTCGGCCCCAGAGCCCCTGCCGGAGCAGTTGCTGGTGGTCGGTCGGCAGGATCAGCTGGCCCACCAGGTAGACCACCCACATCAGCAGGTAGGCCAGGACCAGCCCAAAGAGCACGGCACGCAGGTCGAGCCTCCCCACGCCCCAGCGCGTCGACAGGTCCACGGTGTGGCGCGGATGCCGCGCCCACCAAGCCCCGACACCTAAAATCACGCTAAACCAACCGGTCAGGCCAAACTGCCGCCATCCCGGTGTTCGTTGTTGTTCCATCGAATCTCCTCCGTTGTAAACTCCCCATTAGCCATCAATGGCCTTATTCATTATAGGATTGATTGGCCTACCTGCCTAGGGGCGCCGGGCAAATCAAAAGGACGTCACCCAACCGGGCAACGTCCTTCCTTCATTGTAATGGGTAAAAATTAGTCTTGCGACGTCTCGGCGGCCGCGCGGCGTTCCTTGTTCCCCACCGCATTGCGCCAGCGGTGCCGCAGCGCCTTGGCGATTTCGGTGATGACCAGGACCACGATCCCGGCCAGGATCGGCACGCCCCACCCGTAGGTGAAGTTGGCGCTGGTCGTGTGGAAGACGCTTTGCATCGGCGGCCAGTAGATGATCCCGGCTTGCAGGACCAGCAGGATGGCCACGATGACGAAGCTCATCTTGTTCCGGAAGAAGTACTTCGACAGGACCGGGTGGTCGTTCTGCAGGTTAAACAGGTAGAAGACTTTCCCGAAGATAATGACCTGCAGCGTCATGGTGCTACCGATGACGGTGTTGAGGCCTTGGCCGGTCAGCAGGTCGTAGGCGAACATCCCCAATCCGGAAATCAGCAGTGACACGTAGACGATCTCGAAGTCATCGTACTTCGACAGAATCCCCTTGGTCACGTCCCGCGGTCCGCGGCGCATGATGCCCTCCTCGGTCGGTTCAAAGATGAAGGCAAACTGAATCGTCAACGCCGACACCATGTTGATCCACAACAACTGGGTCGGGAACAGCGGCAACGACTGGCTCATCAGGATACTCATCACCACGATCAGTCCTTCGGCGAAACTCGTCGGGAGCAGGAAGCGGATAGTCTTACGGATGTTGTCGAAGACGTGCCGGCCTTCGCGAACGGCCCCCAGGATCGAGGTGAAGTCGTCGTCGGCCAGGACCATGTCAGCGGAGTCCTTGGCGACGTCGGTTCCCCGAATCCCCATGGCCACCCCGATGTTGGCCTGCTTCAGGGCCGGCGCATCGTTCACGCCGTCCCCGGTCATCGACACGATGTGCCCCCGTCGCTGCTGGGCCTGGACGATTCGGAGCTTATCGGCCGGCGTGGTCCGGGCGAACACGGTGTATTGATCGATTTTGGCGGTCAACTCGTCGTCGCTTAACTGCGCCAGCTCGGGACCGGTAATCGCCTTGGCCCGTTCGGCCAGGTTCAGTTGTTCGGCAATCGCCGCGGCGGTCTCCGGGTCGTCCCCGGTGATCATCTTCACCTTGATACCGGCATACCGCAGCTGCTTCACGGCGTCGGCCACCCCGGGACGTGGCGGGTCAATGATCCCGGCCATCCCGGCTAAGTGGAAGTTCTGACCCACGACGATGTCATCGACCTCGTCGGCGTCACTGGCCGCGGGCTGGTACCCCAGGGCCACGACCCGTTTACCTTGGCGGGTCAGCTGCGACAGCCGTTCCTGCCAGGCGGCCGCGTCGATGGTCTCACCACTGGCTTGCATCTTGGCAATCAGCGTTTGCGGCGCCCCCTTGACCAACAACCAGCGTTGGCCCCGGTGGTCGACCAGCCGCGCGGAGTACCGGATGGCCGAATCGAACGGCCGCGAGTCGATCTCGGCGGGGGCCGGGTCGGCGTGGACCATCTTATGGTAGAGCGCGGTCAGCGCCCCGTCGGTCGGTTCACCGGTCAGGACCCACTGGTCGTCTTCCTGGTGGAATTCGGCGTCCGAGGTCTGCCCGGCAATCTGGACCAGCCACTCGAGGTCAGGCTCGTGTTGCCAGTCGACGGTCTGGTTCTGGTCATCCATGATCTGGCCGGCGGCATCGTAGCCCACCCCGGTCACCGTGTAGGTGTGGTCGGCGGTCAGGATGTCGGTCACGGTCATTTCGTTTTTGGTCAACGTCCCGGTCTTATCGGTGTTGACGATGTCGACGGCCCCCAGCGTTTCCACGGCGGGCAGCGTCTTCACGATCACGTTTTGCTTCGTCAATTGCTGGGTCCCCATGGCCAAGACGACCGAGGTACTGGCGGGCAGCCCTTCCGGCATCGAGCCCACGACCATCGTGATGACGGCGATCAGCAGGGTCGGCAGGCTGTACACGTGGGTCACCATCCCGAGGATAAACAGGAGGGCGGCCACGACTAAGATCGCCAGCGACAGGCCTAAACCTAATTGGTTCAGGTTCTTCATTAATGGGGTCGGTTGGGCCTTGACCTTGGCCACGTGTTGCTGGATACTCCCGATTTCGGTCTGGGTCCCGATCACGGTCACGATTCCCCGGCCGGAGCCGTTGGTCACGGCCGTCGAGGCGAAGGCCTGGTTGGCCCGTTCGGCCAGCGGCAGTTCGGTCGCGGTGATGGGTTCCTCGATCTTATCGACCGAATCGGTTTCCCCGGTCAGCGCGGATTCCTGAATCTTCAGGTTATCGGCCTCGACCAGGCGCAGGTCGGCCGGCACGGTATCGCCGGCTTCCAGTTGGACCACGTCACCGGGGACCAGGTCCCGCGATGGCAAGGAGATCTTCTGGCCGTTGCGGATCACGACGGCTTCGGACACCAACAGCGCCTTAATCTTCGCTAAAGCGTTGTCCGCCGACCGTTCCTGGAAGAACCCGATAAAGGCGTTGGCGATGATCACCAGGCCAATAACGATGGAGTCGGAGTAGTGGTGCATGAAGAACGTCATGATGGCCGCGGCGGCCAGGATGTAGATGATGCTGTTGTTGAATTGCTTCAGGAAACGCAGAAGGTTCGACTGCGGCTTGGCCGTCAGTTCGTTGGCCCCGTATTGGGCTTGCCGGTGCTCGGCCTCGGTGGTGCTCAGTCCTTGGTCGAGGTCGGTGTGGTAGTCCGTCTTGAGCTGGTCGGTCGTTTGCTGCCACAGGGGCTGCTGTCTGGGACCAGGGTCGGTGGTTTCTGCGTTCAATGGTGCGTTTGGCTGTTCTGCCATAAGTGGTGGTCATCCTTTCTTAGTTCAGTGACTTATCGATCTGGTATGCGCAATGCTTGGTAACCGTGGTACAAGCCGGCCACCCCCCTTTTACAGTTTTTGTGTAAGCCTATTTTATCAGGTTCTCATCCTATTTTCAGGGATTCACCATTAAAGTCTAAAAGAATTCACAATTGGAAGGGGTTTTCCGGTTAACTTGTTCACCGTGCCCGCGACCTGCCGTCCCCTCAATTTCCCCGCAGGCCCCGTGACACCGCGATGCTTACCGCCAAGTACCTAGGCCACTTTAAAGTGCCGTCTACCCTTCGAGCGCGGGGGCCCCTATACTGTGAAACATCGATAACATCAAAGGAGGTCACGCCCTATGCAGCGGACTATTTCATCAAACTGGATTCTGTTCTCCCTGGCCATCAGCGCCTTCGCCATCGGATCCACCGAATTCATCAGTGTCGGATTACTTCCCTTATTAACCCAGAGTTTTGGCATCTCCCTGGCCCAAGGCGGGTCAACGGTCTCCATCTACGCCGCCGGTATCACGGTGGGCGCCCCGGTCCTGGCCCTGATCACCAACCGCTGGAACCGTAAGCGGCTCCTGATCGCCATCATGGTGACCTTCCTGGTCGGCAACCTCTTGGCCGCCCTGGCCCCGACCTTCGGCATCTTGCTAGCCGGCCGGGTCATCGCCGCCGTGGCCCACGGCATCTTCATGGCCATCGCGTCCCTGATCGCCGCGGACGTCGTGGCTCCCCAGAAGCGGGCCTCCGCCATCGCCGTGATGTTTACCGGCCTGACGCTGGCCACGGTGACCGGCGTTCCGTTGGGGACCTTCATCGGTGAAACGCTGGGCTGGCGAGCCTCATTTGGCTTCTTACTGATTCTGGGAACGATTGGCCTGATCACCAACGCCCTCCTCGTCCCAAAGGACCTGCCGCTGCCCCAACCGACTAGTATCAAAGGCATCTGGCGGATCTTGAAGCAGCCGCAACTGCTGCTGATTCTGATCATCACGGCCTTAGGGTACGGGGCGACGTTCCCGGTCTACACCTACCTGACGCCCATCCTGAGCCAACACATGGGTTGGTCCAGCAGCGCTATCGTGGTCATCCTGGTCTTCTACGGGGTCGCCGTGGCGATTGGGAACACGCTGGGCGGTCGTTTCGCCAACCGGCGTCCCCTTCCCGCCATCATGAAAATGTTCGTGGGGCTGGCTGTCGCGCTGTTCCTGGTCCGGCTGACCGTCAACCTGCACGTCTGGGGGCTGCTCGCCGTAGTGGCCATGGGGCTGTTCGCCTTCATGAACGTCCCCGGCCTGCAACTGTATATCGTGCAGTTGGCTGAGGCTTACACGCCCAACGAGGTCTCCTTAGCGTCCGCACTGAACATCTCTGCCTTCAACATCGGGATCATCTTGGGTTCCGGGCTAGGTGGTCAGGCGGTCGCCCAGGACCAACTGGTCAACACGCCCTGGTTAGGGATTGGTATGTTGGTCTTAGGCGTGGGGGTCGCCGCCATCCTCCAGCGCATGGAACAACGTCAGGGACAACGGGACCTACGTCACCAAAATGCGAAGTAACCCAACCGGGTTCGGCCATGGCTGAACCCGGTTTTTTTACTAAGTGATTATTATCACCAGATTTGGACATCTGCTAAAAACAACTGGAACAACACTGGAGTTTTCAAATGGACTCAATCTTCAAACGTAAATTGCCGAACTTTTACATCCTCAGTAGATTGTTCTAACGGCGATTGGGCAACCATCACGGGAATGACATACGATGTTAATGTCAAAGCTTAGATTAGGCTAGTAGAGGGGTGAGATGTCGTTGTTAATGATAATTGTAGAAAAATTTCCCACTTTCCAGGCTAAATCCTTAGAAATGAAGCTTATTAGTGAACAACGTAAACTTGCTCGTCGCCGGCGACTGGTTCAAGCGAAGATTGCCTGGGATTACCATCGTAAAGTACCTAATCCACGGGAGTTAAGCGACTACTCGAATTACCAGAAACAGAAACGTCTCGTAACTAGAATTTATGCCCGGATTCGCCAGCAGCACCATGACTATCTGCATAGGTTAACGACTTGGTTGGTCAAAGATTTCGACATCATCATTCTAGAGGGCTTACAGATCAAAAATCTGCTCAAAAATCATCGTCTCGCTAAGTACATCGCCACTGCTAGCTGGTCGCAATTCAAACAACTAGTCATATATAAAGCCGATTGGTATGGCAAAACGGTGGTGACTATTAACCCCCAATATGCGTCACAGCTCTGTGCTGATTGTGATTATGCCAGCGGTCCTAAGCCCTTCGCGATTCGTTAAATGGACGTATCCTCACTGTGGTCGACACCATGATTGTGATGTTAATGCCACCCGAAATATTCTTAAACGCTGATCAAAGCAACTTAAGGGCCAGAAAACGACCTTAGTAAAATGGCTGCGCCGCTACACTACCGGCTGGCGTAAAAACTAGCTGATATTGCAAGCTTGGTATTCCTAGAAACGTGGTATTTAATACCGATGTCGTTCATTTACCAATCACCTCTAGCTTTTCGTATTTATCCTTTTTCGTGAAAATACTTTAGATGAGCAATTCGGCAGCAACTAAGCTAATGAAATCTAACGATAGTTCTTGAAGTACAACCAGATTTTTAGCTAGGCCCCCTAGGAGAACTTACTTATGTTTTTACAAGCCTATTTTCTACGAATATTATGTTGCTCTCTAAAATAAAAAATTCCACGTATTTAGATTAATTCTGATTATCGATTTTTAAAAAATCCGGGCATCTTCGTAGATATTCTAATGGAAACCAGGACTGGTACAACAGTCTTTATCTTGATTCAAAAGTATACATTAACCAATAATTCATTTAATTTAGTAAACAACTATTATGATTTACAGGATAACTTTTGAGGAATTTCTGATATAGTTACTTACATCACATAGAAGGGAACAACAATCATGTCCTCAGTCCTCAAAAAGTCTTTACTCGTTTTAACGCTGGTTAGTACACTAAATGTTCCATCACTCATCGCCCATGCCTCTGTAGGAGATACCAACACTCAATCGCATGCAGAAGCAGCACGTGAGCTTGGTATTTCAGAAGATGATTTTGAAATTCAAACTCAAAAAGGGGCCAATCAAGAACCCAAGGCTAGTGGAAGTCGTGTGAACGATACACGTATTCACTTCGAATTCCGAACTTTCAATCCCTATGATCAATCCTGGGCTATTAAAAAGACGACAAGAAGTGCCTATCATCTAAAGTCTAATACGGTTACTCGTCCCTGGTACAGTGCAGAGGCTTACGCCAACGTCAAAGAAGCAGGGAACAATGGTAACATCAGCGTTTCTGGTAAAAGAAAAGGTGAGACGAAAGTATACAAAATTTACGGGAATAAACGTTATAAATTAACGAACTACTTAGTAGAACGATATGGTAATAACCGGAAAGCATTTATTCTAGCTTGGTCCCACGGGGACGGAAGTGCATGGGGATATTGGCATCCCGACGTTCAGCAGTAAACTAGAAACTGGGGATGGACAAGTTGTTCATCCCTTTTTGGAGGAGAAATGAAAATTAAAAAACAGCTATTTAAATTGCCATTATGCTTAGGCATTACCTTGGCAACCATTCCAATAGTTTTACACATTACTTTAGTAGTAATTCCTATCTCCCAAGGATTATCTACCGAAGAAATCAATCACACGGCGATAACTGAATGGATTGGATTTAGTCAACATCTTAAGTACCCATATATTTTCTATTTAGCTTTGCCATTTACTTGTTGCTTAGGAATTAACCAACTAGTTATAGAAAAAATAAATAGTGTATTTATAAAATATGCCATTATTAAACAAGGAATCAATCGCTTTTGGCTTAAGTCAATTGCCTTAGCCTTCCTCGATGGGTTCTTAATTGCGACCCTTCCCCTGCTAATTGATTTGTGGGCGACCTGGACGTTTCTTCCTTCAATCACTTCTGACTGGATTAATAATACAATGGTCGTCCTACCACGTCTAACCTTCTTCCACACTCTTTTCTATAGCACCCCTTATTTGCTGATTATAATTTATATTCTTATGGCCGGTTGCTTAGGTGGAATATGCTCAATGTTGTCGATATTCGTAGGTCTATTTACCAATAAAAGATTTATCAGCACCACCGCTTCCACGGTACTTTGCCTTTTATGCGCCATACTAGCAACCACTTGGCCCAAATCATTTTTTGATCCTACCACAGTCATTATTGCCTACAGTCCAGACTATTTGCCGCCATTTAATTTACTGGTTTTGAGTTTCTTTTTTACTATTCTTATCATTTGGAAACTAGGAACATGGAGGTTACATAATGTTGCTAACTCGTAAAGCTTTAACTATCAAAATAATATTTTTGAGTTTGTTTTTTTCTATTTTATTTGTAGGACTTGTTAAATTCGCTGGTATCAATCCGGATGGTACTGTCGACGTCATTCAAACTTTCTGGGGAACACTCTTTTCTGAAACTTTTAACTTTTACAAGATAATCCCTACCCTAACACTTCTATTCACTTTATTTATTCATCGACCTGATCCATACACAATCCTTATAAAACTTCGAACTACCAGTAAAATTATTTGGTACTACTATCAGCAGATTTTTCAATTTTTTGTTCCAATTGGTTTTTCCTGGGTAATCACTATTTTTTACCTAAAGTCTCTATTAAGTGTTAACCCAGAAAACATTAATTTTGGAATTATTTTAGGCGGACTATACAGCCTCAACCTACTAGTCTATCTAACCCTTTTATTGCTAATCATCATTCACTATGGTCGAATATTTGCTTTCGTCTCCGCTACCATACTGCTCTATGCTGATCAGTGGTTGCATTTAAACTTAGGGGTATCTCTTCTCTTTTACCACGGAATATTTTCCAATGCTTTACAAGCCGGTTCTGATTTAACAACTGTATTTGGCGATGCTACATGGAACATCTTACTAATGGGCTTATTGATTTTAGTAAACAGACGACTCTTCTATGTATACCCCACAATAAATTTCAAGGAGAAAAAAACAAATGATCAATAGTGTAATCTTGAACAACGTCGCTAAAGATGTTAAAAATTATCATATCCTTCAACCTATTGACTTAACCATACCAGTAGGCAGTGTTTGGGGACTCACCGGACCTAATGGATCTGGTAAAACAACACTTCTTAAACTAATTACGGGTTTTATGAGACCTAGTAGTGGCTCAATCACAATTTTAGGGACAGAACTCAGTAAGAAAGAACCCTTTGCACCAAACACCGGATTCTTCTTTAAAGAATACGGACCATTACCAAACCACTCTGCTTTAGGTAATATGCTGGCCGTATCTCGTTTACACAAAAGAAACATTAAAAAGGCTGCCCTAGAACAGCTTTTATCTGACGTTGAATTGGACGCCGCCAATGTCACTCATGTAAAATCATTCTCAACGGGTATGCAACAAAAATTATTGTTGGCAATGTCCCTAATCAATGAACCACGTCTTTTAATTTGGGATGAACCTGATAGTGCGCTTGATGTAGTAAGTCGGAAGAATCTGTTGCATCTAATTACAAAGCAAAAGCAAAAGGGGACTACTATTTTAGTATCCAGCCATAATCAAGAGCTATTAGCAAGTTGTGCGGATAATATGGCTTTACTTGAGAATTCAAAAGTGATGCCTATCGAAAGGCGGCATTTAAAATGAATCGAGACTGGTTACTAAAGATTTTACTGACCTTAGTATTAATTGCGTCCATGGGGGGCAGTAGTTTTTATAAACATCAGAAAGTTCAGCAAACGTTTAAAAACTATTCAATTAAAAAGTACACCGTCACTCATACCGACCAGGTCAACATCGCCCAAACACCCATAACCATTTTACATTATAAACAGTTTGCCGAACACAATCGTCTCTGGAGCTATTTGACCATCACTTCACCCATTAAACAAAAAATTAAAGCAAATAAGTTTACACTTTATCGCGGAGAAAAAGAGGCACCAAATATCTATTGGGATGAACAAATCAAGGTCAATTCGAAGACTGATCTTACACTTAAAAAGGGAATCAATAAAATTCTTATGTATACGGAATTTTCATTTTCGAGTAAAGATTTAAGGCTCGTTATTTCCAACAAGAATGGCCTACATTATACGCAAAAATGGCTAGGAACAGAATTTTAATTCTGGAATTCAAAATGCAATGAAAAATGGATCAATATTGTGTCTTTCCCATTACTAAGTTCCATTTCACCAGCCGTCAATCGCGGGCCACATCGCCCGTTGCTTCCGCAAAATAACCGACAGCAAAAAAGTGGTCAACGACCGTCGTCAACCACTTGCTAACCAGTCTGGTGTGAGTCCTTGCCAACTTGGACGCTTCGCTACTCGCATCGCTCCCCAAGCAACGCCGTTATTCCTTCCAAAACTGGATCCCCGTAGGCCGCATCGAGGCCATCCATTTCCGGTGATCCCGCCACTTCTTATTGGCCTGCCAAGCTCGGTAACAGAACGTGACCAGCCCGTAAACAAAGAAGAAAATCAATAAGAAGGTCGCCACTAATGACAGTCCAGAAAGCACCGAATCATTTAAGAATCCCAACATATGATTACCCCCCGTCAAAGATTAGATTCCCCGGGGCGGCTCATTCGCGCACCGCCTCAGCGGTGTTCGAACAATTCTCCCCCTCCACGATAAATATACCGTATCTGTTAGAATCATTGTCACGTGAGGGCCTCAATACTCCGATTTTACATGATAAATTACCAAACTATTGAAACAAACTGATTATCCAACGGATGGATAATTGCGACCCACTCATATCCGGGTTCGCCCATACGGCAACAAAAAACAGGAAGAAAATTCTCATTAAGAGGGTTTTCTTCCTGTTTTGGCTAAACCGCGTCCTACCTGATGTCTTAATGCGGGGTCCCCCACGTAACGCCCTACGCGTGAGCCTGCCCGGCATGTAACGCCAGGAGAGCGATGCCGTTTAGTGAGGCATTTTGTTGGTAAAAAGCGGGCTTCAGGACCGGTGGGAACGGCACGCTTTGGCGCAGTCGTGCGGTGAGGACCGGCGCAATCTGGTCGTAAGCCGCCTCCATGCCACCCCCCACGGCCACCACGGCGGGGTCCCAGGCGATGCACAGGTTACTGAGCTGAAAGGCCCAGAGGTCAAGCAAGCGTTCCTTGAACCGCCGCACGGGCGCCGTGGGCTGGGAATCGTTCCAGAGGTCCTTGGCACTGTACGGGTGACCCAGCAGTTGCGTCAGTTGACGGCCAATCGCCTGCCCCCCGGTGACCTCCTCGAACGGCGCGTGGCCGGTCGCAAAACCATCCTCACTGGCGGCGTCGATCTGCAGGTAGCCGATCTCCCCGGCTGCCCCGTGACTGCCGTGCAGGACCCGGTCGCCCAGGGACAGGCCGGTCGCGATGCCAGTGCCCAGGTTCAGGTAAAGGCCCGTGGTCGTTCCCTTCAGGGCCCCGTTGAGGACCTCGGCGTAGGTCGCCGCCTTCACGTCATTTTCGAGCCAAACGGGGACGTCCGCCACTTGGGCCTGTAACGCTCCCCGCAGGTTGACCTGGTCCCAACCCGGAATCGTCGGCACCAGCTTGAGGTGATCCCCGTCGACCACCCCGATCGTACTGACCCCGATACCGGTCAGCGTCAGGTGTGTCTGGGCTTGCAGGCGCTGGCAAGCGGCCACCAGTCGTGCCACGATGGCTGGGCCGGCCAGTCCGGCGATGATGAATTTTTCCTGGGCCAACCAGGTGCCGGCCGCGTCAATCGCCGCCAGCGCAATCTTGGTGCCCCCGATATCGATGGCGAGCACGCCGTCTGTTTTTTTCACAATGATTCCCCCACTAGGCTTGTTTTTTAAAGGGCCAGTCCGTCTTGACCACCCATGACCGTCCTAAGAATACCAGAATCCCGACGACCGTCCAAATCACGGCCAGGCTGATGGCGCTGGTTCCCGAGGAGAAGAAGACGAAGCCCCAGCCCAGAAAGGCGATGAGACTCGGCAGCGGGTACAGGAGTTCCTTGTACGGCCGCTTGAGGGTCGGCTGCTTCTTGCGCAGCACGGACAGCGCGATGATCTGCATCATGAACTGCACCACGATCTGGACCGCCATCAACGCGTTGATCACGGTCGTCAAATCGAAGAAGCAGCAGACCACCATGATGGCCCCGATTACCAGCAACGAATAGTTCGGGAACTTCATCTTGGGGTGCAGGTGGGCGAATTGCTTAAAGAACACGCCATCCTTGGCCGCGTTGTAGGGAATCCGCGAGGCGCCCAGCAGGCCGGTGTACACCGACGCGAAGCAGGTCCAGATGATCAGGACCGTGATGATGGTCCCGCCAATCGGGCCCCAGGCGCGGGTCATGAACAGTGACCCCACGTTGGTGCTGTGCGCGGCCTCGCGCCACGGCACGTAACCGATGATTCCGATGTTCATCAGCAGGTCGATCAGCGCCACGAACAGAATCGACAACGTGATCGAGCGCGGCAGCGTTTTGCCCGGCGTGGTCAGCTCGTCGCCCATGTAGGCCGAGGTGTAGTACCCCAGGTAATCGTAGATGGACAGCAGCATGCCGGCCCCCAGGCCCAGGAAGAACTTGTTCGGGACGAAGGCCCCCTTAGGAAAGTCAAAGGCCAGCTGGGGGTCAAAATGCAGGACCCCGGTGACCACGATCAGGACGACCGTCAGGATCATGCCGATCCACAGTACCAGGGAAATCTTGGCCACGCTGGTGACCCGCCGGTACAGGAGCGCGACCGCCAGCAACGTGACGGCAACGGCAATCAGCTTGGTCTGTAGGCCGGTCAGGCCCGGCACAAAGAACTTCATGTAGTTGGCCAGGCCAATCGCGCCGCTCGACAGCGTCAGGGGCGTCGCCAGCAGGACCGACCAGATGAAGAGAAACGGCATCAGGTTCCCCGTCCTGTCGTGGAAGGCAGCCTTCAGATAGTTGTAGGTCCCTCCTTCACCGGGCAGCGAACTGCCAAGCTCGCTCCAAATCTGACCGTCGAGCAGGGCCAGAATCGCCCCGGCAATCCAGCCAAACATCGCTTGGGGTCCGCCCATGGCGGTCAACACCAACGGAATGGTGATGAACGGCCCGGCCCCCATCATTTGGGACATGTTAATCGTAATCGCTTGAAAGGTCCCAATCTTTCGTTCTAATTCTCCCTGTTCTCTCATGCTCTCCATGACTCCTTCACCTATGTTCTTGTCTATTAAGATAGACTTATCGACTGCGCCTGTAAATAGATTTCGCGCCATTTTCACAAGTTTTTACGGTGAAGAAAGCTAAATTGGTATAGTCCTAACAAATCGATTGGTGCAGGGTACTCCGTTTACGGGCTGGCCGTTATCAGTCGGATTGGTTTAACCTGGTAGTCTTGATTGGCTTAGATTGAATTTTCATCCCCTCACACCGGCATGTGAAGTCGTGGTTCGGTGAGTTTTCATTCTCACTGAAAACTCCCAGTAGGGGCTTGCTGCCATGTCGAGTCGGTTCGGCAGGTACCGGCCCACCCCCCCTGACGCGCTACTCGGTTTCACGCAAAAAACGACCCATCTCCTTCAGCGGGAGTGGGTCGTTCCGAAAGTTTTCAATTACCCTTGCGTGGCATTGTGGAAATGGTTCGCCGCGGTATCGGCCATCCCGTTCAGCGTGACCATGTCGGCCGCACTGATTGAGAAGTCCAACTGCGCGTTGGCTTCGATGTGATCTTGGCTCGTCGCCTTCGGTAATGGGAGCACCCCATTCTCCAGGCAGAAGCGCAGGGCCAGCTGAGCCGCGGAAACGTGGTACTTGGCCGCCATTTCCTTCACGGCGGGGTTGTTCAACATGTCCCCAGTCGCCAGGGGTGAGTAGGCCTCGACCAAGATGTTGTGCGCGTTGGCGAACTTCACGATCTTCGGTTCCGTGTAGCCCACGTAGTACTGAATCTGGTCGACCATCGGCGCCACCTCAGCGTGGTTCAGCACGTTTTGCAGGTCGTGGGTGTTGAAGTTGGAGACTCCAATCGCCTTGGCCTTGCCGGACGCGTAGATCTCTTCCATGGCTTGCCAAACCTCGAGGTTCTGGGCGTCACAGTCCTTACCGATTTCGTTCCATGGCCACGGCGCGTGGATCAGGTACAGGTCGACGTAATCGATGTCCAGGTTCTGCATGGTCGTCTTGAAATCGGCCAAGGCCCCCTTGTACGACTTGGTCTCGGCCGGCAACTTGGTGGTCACGAAGAGGTCACCGCGATCGATACCGGAGTCCCGGACGGCCTTGCCAACGCTGGATTCATTGGCGTAGGCCTTGGCCGTGTCGATGTGCCGGTAGCCGGTCTTCAGGGCGTTGGCCACGGCGTCATAAGCCGTTTGACCGCCCGGAATCTGCCAGGTCCCAAAGCCCACCTGCGGAATGTTCGTTCCGTTTGCTAAACTGAATGTATCCGTTAATACTGCCATTTACGAAACCTCCAATTAGTTTAATTGGTCTCAGTATAACCCCTTCAGCCCACTCGAAGGCAAGGATTTGGCCGGACAAATTTCGACCGTCGCCGATCCCCGTCAACCCTAAATGACCGAGCCGTTAAATTTGTAATATTACAAATCGTCTGGAAGCCCCAAATCCGACCGTTTCTCTGTTATGATAAATCTGTCGTAAAGATTGCTTAACAAACAGACGACAAACTAAAGCTTTTTTGATGACAGGGTCGAGGTACCCGGAAACTACCTTCACTGAACTGTCCTCAAATTCATAACCCCATTGAATCAGACTAAATCCCAGTTTGATTCAATGGGGTTAATTTTTGTCGTTTGCGGGTCGACTCGCTCAAATCACTTGGTCAGCAAAGTCTTGGCCAACCGCCGCAGGACCCGCAGGAGCTCGGCCTGCTCGGCGTCGCTGTACCCCGCGAGTTTTTCCTGCATGGCCGCCTCCCGGGCGACCTTGATCTGCGTCAATCCCCGCTGCCCCGCCGGACTCAGGGTCAGCCGCCGCACGCGTTGGTCCCGTCGTTCGGATTCTTCCAGCCAACCGGCGGCCATCAACTTATCCACTTGCCGACTGATCGATGAATGGTTCCGCCCAATCTGGTCGGCCAACTCCCCGATACTCAGACCGGGGTGCCGCCCCACGCGGACCACGATGGGCAGCGCGGCGGGGTCCAACTGCACCCGGGCCGCCTGCAAGAGGTGGCGGTCCTGCTGGGGTTGATTAAAGAAAGTGACGATATCAAATAACGCTTCAAAAATTTCATGATTCATGCGCTCACGCCTCTCCATCAATAAGTTCCGTCAGACACCAATCGGCTTCTGATTCATTGTTAGTATACCAGAAATATGCTATTATGTGCACGATGCACGAACTAAGTAAAGGAGTGAAGCGCTATGTCTAATCCGAAAATCGGTATTATCGTCGGCTCAACCCGGCCCAGTCGTATCGGGCCCAGCATTGCCGACTGGTTACAAAAACACCTCAAGACGCCCGACCTTGACGTCGACGTCATCGACCTGGCTCAGATCAATCTGCCCCTACTCGACGAAATCGCCATGCCCAGCGATCACCACTACGAACTTGAGCACACGCAGCAATGGAGCCAATTGATTCAGAGCTACCAAGGGTTCGTCCTCTTATTTCCACAATATAACTGGGGCTACCCGGCACCGTTGAAGAATGCGCTGGACTGCCTGTACGACGAATGGCGCGGCAAGCCCGTCAGCATGGTCTCCTATGGCGGCCACGGCGGGTTCCAAGCGGCGCTGGCCCTCTCCTTGGTCTTACGGGGACTGAAGTTCAACCGCCTGAGCACGAACATCGAGATTTCGCTCAAGGCCAGCGACCTCGATCACACCGGCCACTTCAAGTACGCCAACCAGTCGTTGGCACCGTACGAATTCGACGTTCAACAATTGAGCGCGGCGTTTAGCCACGTACTCGCCAACTAAGTCTCAATCGAAAGCCCGACTCACAAAAAACCGCCAAAATTGGCGGTTTTTTGACGATTCCTGTAATCGCCGTCCCTACACCGGCCTATCAGCTTCAGCCAGTGCGATTAACCGGCTCAGGTTTTGGGCAAAAGCGTGTTTCGCAACTGGTGCCACTAGGCTGACCGGAACTGGCAGGTAGACCGTGTCCGTCAGGTAGAGCCTTTCTTGAATCGTAGTTTGTTGCGGCGTCACCGGCACTAGCTCAAATACCAATTGATAGCGCAAACGACCACCCGTACTAGTGTAAGTCACCCGGTGATCAACCGTCGTCACCACGATGGTTTCTTGCGAGTTCAACGCATTAGTCGTTCGGGTGATCTGAAACCCGGTCGCCGTGGGTGTTACCCGCACAACTTCCGGCGCCCAACTGGGGAGCGCCCCCAGATTCTGCAAGAGTGCCCTCATCTTGGGTAATGGTACTTGCGCAGCAGCAACGTTGGTTAACAAGGCTGATTTCATGATCAAGACCTCCTTCATAGGATGGCCTTACCTTACGCCAATTCACTTTCCCGGCCTAATCAGTATTCTGATAACTCAAAATTT
Organism: Levilactobacillus spicheri DSM 15429; assembly: GCF_001435095.1. Taxonomy (GTDB): domain Bacteria; phylum Bacillota; class Bacilli; order Lactobacillales; family Lactobacillaceae; genus Levilactobacillus; species Levilactobacillus spicheri. Next base: position 231,253 of record NZ_AZFC01000015.1, on the reverse strand, counting down.
TTCGGGCACCTTTTCGTGAAAAAGTTCGCTCAAAAAGTGTTGCTTCTGTAGCGCTGTCAACCGGGAGCCATCATTTCCCTGCCGGGCGGCAATCTCGGCTAACAGACGGTAACAGTTGGCCAACATGTAAGATGCCTGGTGATCCGTAATGACTGTAATTGTGGTCATCACCTGCGCCGTTGCGGCCGGATAATCGGCCAGTTCGGTGAAAACTAACGCCGCTAAATAATCAACCACACTAAGATTGGCACTAAAGCCCCCGTCCGTGATGTGGGCCAATGCCTGGTGGGTTAACGCTAAAGCCTGCCGGGATTGCCCGCGTTTCGCCAATACCACGGCTAACGATACCGTTGCGAGTCGTGTCAGGACCGTCAATTGCTTGCCTTCGGTCATTTGTATCGCAAACCGGAGATCCTGAATCGCTGTCGCACTAGATTCGCCAGTCTGAAATGCAGCAATTCCCAAATAATAATAGTAAGCCTGCGTTTGGGTCGCGGTCTTCACGGCATTTAGCGTAGCCGGGCGTTGCAGGTAGGCCTTCAATTGAACGTACTGGTGCGCGTTACAATATCGTTGCAAACAATCATTGAGCTGGTCATCTGTGCTGATGGTCAACCCATCGACCAAACTGAGCCGGTCTAACGAGATGTCCAAACGTTGGCATAAGCGGACCAACAGGTGAGCGTTAGGCACGTATTGATCGTGTTCAATGGCTGAGAGCATCGACTGCGCACAAATCCCCGCGGCAACTCGTTGTTGCGTTAAACTGCGTTGTTGCCGGCATTTCCGTAACGTTGACCCTAATGACACCATCCGTCCCCCCTTTCGGTAATGACCGTAGCCATAACACGACCAGCGCCATACTGGACGCACAAAATCCCAGTACCGACAATCACGTCTGGACTGGGATTTTATTGATTTATTCCGCAAATAATTGGTGTTTTAAGTCCATCATGGTCACAAAGTCGTCAGTAAAGATACCCTCAACGTGGTCGTTGAACAGTTTGGTCGCCTGCTTGACGCTGTCGACCGTCCAGATGCGTTCTACCACGGGCACGTCGTCTTGATAGTGACTCAGGTGCAGGCCGGCCAGGTGCTCCTTGGCGACCAGGCCGACCGGGTCCTTGACCCGCCGGTCCGTTAACCAGCAGTACAGTTCGTCTGGCGCCAGAACCTGGCACCGTTTAATCGTCGGCAAGTGAAAGGACGAGAAGATCACCGGATGCCGCAGCGGCGTCGCGTGGACCATCCCCAGGACGATCCGCTCGATGTTCGGGTACTGAATCTTATCGGTCTTGAACTCCAGGTTCAGCTGCACGTCCTGGTTCGCAACCACCCGCAAGAATTCCGCCAACGTGGGGACCGGATCACCGTTCGCCAGTTGGAACTGCCGCAACTCCGCCAGGGTGTAGTCGCGAATGTAGCCCTTACCGTTGGTGGTCCGGTTGATCTTTTCGTCGTGCATGATCACCGGAACACTGTCCTTGGTCAGATGAACGTCGAATTCCAACCCCTCGATCTGGTGCTGAACCGCGTACGTGAACCCCGCCAATGAATTCTCGGGAAACTTCGCGGGATACCCCCGGTGCCCAAAAACCACCGTTTGCTTAACCATACTAAATGACCTCCTACCGATTGCCCATCGGTTGATTTAGGCCTAGTGTAGCGCTTCTACCGCGAAAATGCCGACTTTTCCGTCGATTTTCCGATTTCTTAGACCCCGCTTAATGAGTTTAGCAAAGGCGTGTAACGATTGGGTGGCTAATTCGTAAAAGGGACGTAAAACTTACTTGCCCCACACGTCAGTCGCAATCTGCTTGACCAGCTTCAGCTTGGCCCACTGTTGGTCTTCCGTCAACTGGTTCCCCTCTTCGGTCGAGGCAAAGCCACACTGCGTCGACAACGCCAGGTTGTCCAACGGTACGAATTGGGCCGCCTGCTGGATCCGCGCCTTGATGTCGTCCGGATTCTCCAGTTCGGGGAACTTCGACGTGATCAGGCCCAGCACGATGCGCTTATGAGCGTCGTTGTGCCAGATTTTCTTCAACGGGGTAAAGTCCCCGGCCCGGTCGCTGTCGTATTCCAAGAACAGCCCGTCGTAGTGCAGCTGCCCCAGGTAATCGGCCACGTCGTCGTAACCGCCCGAGAACAGATAGGTCGACTTAAAGTTCCCACGGCAGATGTGGGTCGTGACGGTCAGGTCGGCCGGCAAGTCCGCCAGCACCTGGTTGATCACCTGAACCGCGTCCTGCGCCAGCTGCTGGTACTTTGCGTGTTCGTCCGGTTGGTCGGCCGTGGCGTTCAATTGGCTGATCAGAAATGCCCAGGTCGTGTCGTCCAGTTGAAGATAGCGGCAACCGAGGTCGTAGAAGTGTTGGATCGTTTGGTGGTAGGCCGTGGCCAAGTCATCCAGGTAGGCGTCCCAGGTCTCGTAGAACTCGTGCCAGTTGTCACTCCGGTTGTCCCGGAACAACATCGTCGGGGACGGGATGGTCTGCTTGACTCGCACGCCAGCTGGGACCAGCGTTTGCAGGTAGCTAAACGTCTTGAAGAACGGGTGATCTGGGTTGTAGGCGATTTTGCCAACCAGGTCCGCGTTGTCGGTCCGGGTCTTACTGCCGTGGAACTTGTAGCTCTGCTGGTAGTCGTAGTGACCGACCCCGGTTAAGCCCCACAGGAAGTCGAGGTGCCACCAGCTCCGGTTGAATTCACCGTCGGTCACGGCCTTGAGTCCCAGGTCCACCTGTTTCTGGACCACGCGCTTGGTCTCATCGTGCTGGATGGCCGCCAGTTCGTCGGCGTCGATCAGGTGCTTGGCGAAGCGGGCCCGGGCCTGCTTCAGGGCTTGGGGCCGTAAGAGACTCCCGACGACATCGTAGCGGTACGGGTATGTAATGGTTGTGGTTTTCGTGGTTGTCATGGGCAATTCCTCCTAAAAAATCATCAGTTATTCTAATCGAGCCATCAAAAAAAGCGCCCGTCCCCAGAACTATCGCTAGTTCTAGGGACGAACGCATCGTGTTACCACCCTACTTCGCCGACCACAGTGGTCAGCCTCATCAGTACCGCAGCGCGATACCTGGGAAGGTAACGGTTCCTACCGATCAAGCAGCGTGAACCGCTTGATAGCTATTCGGAGCTCATCTTCGTGTTGGCGTTACCGGCCCGATCTCACCATGGGGGCTCGCTTAGCGGACAGCCAAACACTACTCTTCTCCTAGCCAATTATGACAGAACGATTAGAATTTAATTGTCATCTTAGGCGTCTTCTGTCGCAATGTCAAGGGGCCGGGTGGCGGAGATTTTAAATACGCAGCCTGCTGACTAATTTCAATCAGTGGAAGCTGTCGATTGCTTCCGCTCAGCTGGGCCGTGACGACCGTGGGCACGACTTCAAGCCACGGAAAGTCACCGTGTCTTGAAGCTCGGCCTTGTGGTAAGTCAGCTGAAAAACGCTGACCAACCACAATTTCACGGTCTGGGCCCATCTGAGCACCAGCAATCTTGACGATAGTGGGGAAAACCACCATATCCTTAATCCAACGTAACAAAGAGACGTTTACGTTTTTTCCGTGACGTTCACCACGAAGGAATACCAACCGCTAGAACGACGTGTCAATAGCACGACTTTTTTTACCAACTAGCAGAACACGTATCTTAAATGGATGAAAATTGTCGCCTCCACCAGCAAGTGAGTAGGCATTCGCCACCCCATCGTCTAGTTGCCCGTCTTCAGCAAGCCCTGCTTTTGCAAGTACTCGCGGGCCACCGTGGCGGCCTTGTGGTGCTTGACCGTGACCAGGTAGTTCATCTTGCGCATGTCCGTCGTAGAGACCCGACCGGCCAGCTTGTTCAGCGTGGTGCGTAGCTCGGGATGCTCCGTCAGCAGCTTTTCGGTCATCAACGGCGCGCCCTGGTACGGCGGGAAGAACTTCTGGTCATCCTTCAGTACGACCAGGTGGTACTCCTGGACCTCGGGGTCGGTGGTGTAGCCGTCGACCAGGTTGATCTTGCCGTGATGGATGGCCTGGTACCGAATCGACGGTTCCATGGTCTTGACGCTGCCGAACTTAAAGCCGTACGCCTTGCTCAGGCCCGGATAGCCGGCACTCTGCTGGTAAAAGTCGGGGTCGAACCCGGCGTGGACCTTGCCCGCGACGCGTTGCAGGTCACTGATCTTCTTCAAGTGATACTTGGTCGCAAAGGCCTGCGTGATCGCAATCGCGTAGCCGTTTTGGTACTTCATGGGTTTTAAATAAGCCATCTGGTATTGAGCCTTCAACGCCTTTTGGGCCCGCTGATAGGTCACCTGCGGGTTACGGCTCGCCGACGACTCGTGCTTGACCAGCGACTCCAGCACCGTCCCGGTAAACTCGGGATAGATGTCGATGGACCCGCTCTGCAGCGCCTTGAACAGGAAGGTCGTCGCCCCAAAGTTGGGCTTGGTCGTGACCTTGATGTTCGGGTGGTCCTGTTCGATTAAGTCCTTGTACATGTTGATCAGGATTTCGGGTTCGCTGCCCAGCTTCCCCGCCACGGTGATGGTCGCCTGGGGTTGAACCAGGTGCCGGTAACCGGCCACGCCCCCGATCAGCACGACCACGACACCCAGCACGATGCCGACCCGGCGAAACGACAGCTTGCCCAGCCAGTCGATGGCCGCCCCGAATAGGAGGGCCAGGGCGGCCGACAAGACGGCCCCGATGATCAGCAACGCGTTATTGTTGGTCTCAATCCCCAACAGGATGTAGGTCCCTAAGCCACCGGCCCCGATCAGGGCGGCCAGCGTGGCGGTCCCGATGATCATGACCAGCGCGATGCGAATCCCGGAGATGATCATCGGCAGGGCTAACGGCAGCTCGACTCGAACCAGCTTCTTCTGGCGCGACAGGCCAAAGGCTTCGGCGGCCTCCTCGAGGTTCGGGTCGATGGTGGTCAACCCGGAGTAAGTATTTTGAAAAATCGGCATCACCGCGTAAATCACCAGCGCGATGATCGACGGAACGGTCCCGATGCCGACCAGGGGAATCAGGATTCCCAAGAGGGCCAGGCTAGGAATCGTCTGGAGAATACTGGTGATCTGCAAAGCCACGTTCGCCGCGCGCCGGTGGTTCATCAGCAGAATCGCCAACGGAATCGCGATGAGCGCCGCAATCAGCAGTGAGACCAGGGAGATGGCGATGTGCTGGCCAATCGCCTGCACGATCTCGCTCCCCTGCGTTTGGATAATATGATTAATCTGTTGCACCCTAGTCGCCCTCCTTTACCGCCAGATAATCGAGTAGGTCCGGGGTCGTCACCTGCCGGGGGCCCTGCGCCGTGGTCACCACGACGGCCGCCTGCTGGCGCAATGCCTGGGCCAACGTTCCCAGCGAATCCGTGGCCATCAGGGTGGCCGGCGCCTGGGTCGGCGTGCCGTAGCCCGCGTTGAGCAGGTTTTGAATCGTCACGGCGCGGGGCGCGGACTGGTTCTGGAAAAAGCCGCGCACAAAATCGTTGGCCGGGTGCTGCACGATGTCGGTCCCCGTCCCGATCTGTTGAAGATGGCCGTTGCGCATGATGGCGATCTCCTGACCCAACCGCAAGGCCTCCGGCATGTCGTGGGTCACGAACACGAAGGTCATCTGAAGCTCGTGGTGCAGTCGCAAGACCAGATCCTGGAGCTGCTTGCGCGAGATCGGGTCGAGCGCGCTGAAGGGTTCGTCCATCAAGACCACGTTGGGCTTGGTGGCCAGGGCCCGCACGATGCCGACCCGCTGCTGTTCCCCACCGGACAATTCACTGGGCATCCGGGTCGCGTACTGGTCCGGGTCGAGGTCGACCTGCGCTAGGAGTTCCCGCGCCCGGTCAATCCGTTGCTTGCGCGGCCAGCCCAGGGACTCCGGCTGGATGGCGATATTTTCTTGGATGTTCAGGTTGGGGAACAGCGCGATGTTCTGCAGGACGTAGCCCATGTTCAGCCGCATCTCGCGCAGATCCGTGTCGCGCAGGTTCTTCCCGTCGACCAGGATGTCCCCACTGGTGGGTTCGATGAGGCGATTGATCATTTTAAGGGTCGTGGTCTTGCCACTCCCGCTGGGGCCGACCAACACAAAAAAGTCCCCGGTCGGGATCGTCAGATTCAGGTCCGCGATGGCCACCTGATCGTCATACCGTTTGGTTACCTGCTTAAACTCTATCATGCGTACCCTCCCATACTTGTAACTTTAAAATTAACAATGATTAAAGCATACCACACTCGTTTCTGGCTGTAAACACACGTTCCCCTTTTTGGCCGTTTATCTCAATTATACCGTTTAGCCTCCAATTTCCTACCGAAGCGCCTTACCCACCCAAAAACGGCCGCGGACCCCCTCAGGGATGCGCGACCGTTCGTCGTTGATTGGAATGAAATCAGGATGTGCCTGCATCCTGTGAGCTGAGTTTAGCTATTTCGTGAAGTCGACGACCATCCGGCCCTCAATCTTTCCGGCCTTCATCTCGTCGATGATGGTGTTGACCTCATCCAGGCGCCGTGTCGCCACGATCGGGTGCACGTCGCCCTCGGCGGTCAGCTGGAAGGCCTCGGCCAAGTCCTGGCGTGTTCCCACTAGGGAGCCAGCGATCTCGATGCCGTCCAAGACGACCTTGGTGATGGCAACCTCCATGGCCCCCTTCGGCAGACCCACGGCGACCACCCGCGCCCCGGCTCGCACGGAATCGATGGCTTGGTTAAAGGCAATCTGGGAGACGGCCGTCACGACGGACGCGTGGGCGCCGCCAATCCGTTCTTGGACCCAGGCGCCGGAGTCGGCGGTCTTAGAGTTAAAGGTCAGGTCGGCCCCGATGCGCTTGGCCGTGGCCAGCTTGTCGTCGTTGATATCAATGGCAATCACGTGGGCCTTGAAGACGTTCTTGGCCCACTGGATGGCCAGGTTGCCCAGACCCCCACAGCCGTAAATCGTGACCCACTGGCCGGGACGAATGTTCGCGACTTTCAAAGCCTTGTAGGTCGTGACGCCGGCACAGGTAATCGAGCTGGCCGCCACGGGATCCAGGTCTTCAGGGACCTTCACGGCGTAGTTAGCCTTCACGATGACCTGTTCGGCCATGGCGCCGTCGACGTTAAAACCGGCGTTTTCCACGTTGCGGCACAGCGTCTCCCGCCCGGTCAGGCAGTACTCGCAGTGACCACAGCCGGCGAAGAACCACGCGATCGAGACCCGGTCGCCCACGGCCAAATTCGTGACGTCGGCGCCGATCTGCGTGACCCGGCCAACCCCTTCGTGACCGATGACCCGGCCTGCGGTGTTACCGAAGTCACCCTGTGCCACGTGCAGGTCTGTGTGACATAACCCACAATATTCCACATCCACCAGGGCTTCGTTCGGCTTTATCGGCCGTAACTGAACATCTTTAATATCAACGTATCCATCTAAATTATCGCGCACAACAGCAGCTTTCATAATTGGAGGCTCCTTTTTCACTTCTAATGATAGGTCTTCTAGTAGGTGATTCCAGCGTATCGTAAGCGCTTACATATTTCAATAGAAAGTTTTTCACCCTAAGATGAATCGCCCATTTTCGGCTCTTCTTTCATTTTAATGAGCATTTATGGAAACCTAAAAGCCGGTTACGTAACTTTATGAAATCAATAATAGTGGAACTTTTTCAATCGTTAACGCGATAAATAATCGTCTTGTAAATTATTTATCGGCTGGTATCTTGACCGGTAAAAAGAAAAGTGCTGTAATCAAGGTAAGTCGCTGTGGCCGCGTTTTCACGGACCGCAACCCGGAAAAATGAGGTGGAACGAACATGGATGAAATTGTTCAAACATTAAGCGATATTGTGAAGCTCGACACCGTGAATGGGTCAGAAAAGCGTGTCGCGGATTACCTGGAGAAGCTCCTGGCCGCCCACGGCATCGCCGCACACCAGGTCGCCTACCAGCCCGACCGCATCAGCCTGGTCGCCGAAATCGGTGACGGCAACGGTCCCGTCGTCGGTTTCGACGGCCACGAAGACATCGTGGCCCTGGGAGACGCCAACAAGTGGCAGGTCGACGCGCTGTCGGCCACGATTCAGGACGGTAAGATGTTCGGTCGGGGCACGTCCGACATGAAGTCCGGCTTGATGGCCGGCGTCTGGGCCATGATTCATCTGAAGGATGCCGGCGTGCCGTTGCACGGGACTCTGCGCCTGATGGCCACGGTCGGCGAGGAGCTGGGCCAATACGGTGCCCGGCAGTTGGCCGAAGCCGGCTACGCTCAGGACCTCGACAGTTTGATCGTCGGGGAACCCAGCGGGGCCGACAAGCGGCTCCTGCAGCAGCCCCAGATTCAACAGATGTTGGCCATCGATGCCGCCGGTGCCGAGAAGATCGCCGCGGCCAACCACACCGATGAACAACACTTCATTGAATTGGCCCATAAAGGGTCGCTGACCTACGTGGTCCACGCCAAGGGCATCGCGGCCCACAGCTCGATGCCGGAGATCGGCAAGAACGCCATCGCCGATTTAATCGCCTTCTATGAGAAGGAAGACGCCTACTTCCAGACGCTCACGGCCACCAACCCGTTGCTCGGCCAGACCACGCCGGTCGTGACCATGGTCAAGGGTGGCGAGCAGATCAACACGGTGCCCGCCAGCGCCGACCTCTCCGTCAAGATTCGGACCATCCCCGAACTGCCGAACGCCCAGATCACGGCGGCTATCAAGCAGATTATCGCCGACCTGAACGCAAACGGCGCGCAGCTGTCCTTCGAGATGATCAGTGACTTCATGCCGATGCACACTGCGGACGACGCACCGCTGGTTCAGGCGGCCGACGACATCGGTAAGGTGGTTCTGGAACAGGCTCTGCCAAAGATCGGGGTCTCCGGGGGCACCGACGCCTCGTCGTTCTTGGCGGCTAATCCCGACATCGACGTCATCGTCTTTGGGCCCGGCAACATCACGGCCCACCAAGTCAACGAATACGTCGACCTCGACATGTACCGGCGCTTCATCACCCTCTACGAGCGGATGATCACTCGGTTGTTGTCCTAAGGTGGTACCGGCTCCATTTCACCACGGGGAAAAACGCCGACACCGCGCTGCTAGATTGACCGTTCCCGCGTCGTTGTGGACGGTCACCAGCAGAGTTGTTTAATCAAAATCGATTCGGGTTAAGTTTCCCAACTAGCAGCACTATTTGTTCAATAGTGTGCCCCGAGGAAAATTTCCCGTCATCAACCATCCATTCTCCATCAACTTCCAGTTCCGTACTCAGAAAGGAAACTACCCAGTTTTGAACGAAAATTCCGAATTACACCAACACAAGCACCCCACGACCGAAGCGGAGTTCGAAGAAGAACTCGACGCGGTCGAAACCAAGGCCAACAACGAGCTGCAACTCTACGCCGTGTGGGGCGTCATCACCGTGGTCTTTAACGTGGTCCTGTTCTACCTGCTGTACCACACCTTACACGTCGAATACCAAGTCGCCAACCTGATCGACTGGTTCTTCAGCGTCCTGTTCGCCTTCGTCGTGAACAAGTTCTTCGTCTTCAAGCACAAGACGGAGAGCCTCTTCAAGGAACTGACCACCTTCTACGGCACCCGGGTCGCCACCTACCTGATTGAGTTCGTCATCCTCTGGATCGGCATCTCCCTGTTAGGCGCCAATGGGACCATCACCAAGGTCATCGGCCACGGGATCGCCATCGCGGTCAACTACGTGCTGTCCAAGCTCTTCGTCTTCAAGAAAAAGGAGACCCCCGCTGGCGAACCTACCAGTCACTAACGCGTCGCACCAGTATTCACCAACTCACCTGAGTCGGTTGGCGCAGCCTCTCCACCCGACTTTTTTGGGCCCAATCGCCAACGTGACGCGCACTAATCGGCTTTCAAAGCAGATACCCATCAACTCATAATTTGCCAGAAAAAATCCCCGTTAGGTCGTAGACCCTAACGAGGATTTTTTTGCGCTCATTCCGGCGCATCGCTTAACGTCCAGGTGAGGCTGCCCCGGTAAGTGCCGGCTGGGGTTCCGCCATTTACCGCCAGCAGGACACCCGTCTTATCGGTCCACTGACCGGTCACGTTCGTCACGCCATCGGCCGTGTTGTGGGTCGTCTGCGTCATGATGGCCGTGGGACGCGCACCCAAGGGGGTCGTTCCCTGACCATCCACGTAGACCGGCTGCCCCGCTAAGGGTTGGCCAGTCTGCGTATTCACGAACCGCGTTGCACTCGCCAGCAGCGTCCAGTGATGCCCGGCGCCCCGGGTATCCTGCACGATGATCCGCCAGCCAGGATTACGCGGCATCAAGCGGTTTTGACCGGTTAATGCGGTCGCTTGAAACCCACTCATCTTCAGCGCCGCGAAGCGCAGGCCGCCCCGGACCGTCACGGGTAAGGTGACGGCCGGCGCGGTGTCGCCAGTGGCACTGGTGGCCAGTAATTTCAAGTGATTCAGACCGGTACGCCATTGATTGGCGGCGACCCGCAGGGAAAATTGTCCTTGGGGGCCGACCACAACGGGCGTTAAGGCCCGGCCGTTAAGGGTTGGCTTGACCGTCAGCTTGGTCGTTGACGCCGGGGTCACGGTTACCTTGCCCCGCACCGTCAGCGCGTGTCGGGAGGACAACGCGTGCGGTGCCGGACTGGTCACGGCCAGTCGTAAGGCAAGGTGGGGATTCACGTCAAGTTGCGGCGTGGTGGCCGTAACCGCCGTCGTGGGCGACGTTATCGTACTGATTGTCGGCGCGACCGACTGAGTGGTGGGCACAGTCGTGGCGCGTCCAATGAGCCGTAGAGTCACTGCTTGTTGGCGACCCAACGACTGGGCCAGTGTGGCGGCCAAGTGGTGATTTTTAAGCGCTGACTTCGCCAACGTTGTGGTTTTTCCAGTAGCGGAGATCAGCTCAAGTCGTTGATACTGAATGTTTTGGGGGAGCGTCAACCGCCCCAGCGTCTGCGCCAGGGACTGCCCGCTCGGATTGGTGATGCGGTAGTCGAGACGTAGCGTGTCGCGACTGACGACCGGCGTCTGCGCCGTGACCGTGGTGTGCTGGTTCAGGTCCGTCAGGGTCGTGGCCACGTGGATCGGCACGCTTTGCGGCGTTTGGTCGACCACGACCAGGTCATCGGCCGCCTGGGCACCCGATGTGGCCGTAAAGCCCCAGCGTGCCCGGTGCGATGCCTGGGCCGCCACCTGTTGCGGGGACAGGGCCACGGTTCGGCTCTGCCCGGTCTGGGCGGCGTCGGTCGTCGCGTTGCGGTCATTGAGCGTATACGTCATGGTCTGCGTCCGCGCGTGCCACCGCAGCGTCAGATGATGCCACTGACCGTCCGCCAGGAAGTTCCCCTGGTTGGCCGCCGTGAGCGTCCCCTGATGGACCAGCGTCGTCGCCAGTGCCGATTGACCACCGTGCGGCGCGCCAGCCGCGGTGACGGGCTGTTGCCGATAGGTGCTGGCGGCGCCGGGAAGTCCGGCGGCCACGTTGTCGGCGGGATACCCCGTCTGAAAGGCGTTGGTATCGCCGGCGGTCGGCTGCCGGTCACCCGCGGCCGTGTTCAGTCCGAGCGCCCAGCTGTGCTGGATGGCCGTTTGTCTCAACTGTTGCGGCGTTTGATGGGTCCCGGACACGACCGCCCAGGTCCCCAGCGTTTCCCCGACAGGTTGGCCGTGAAACTGCGGTTGCGCGGTCGCGCCCCGGGCATCGTTTTGCAAGACCAGCGCGAGGCCGTTCCCGGCCGTGCTGCCCTGGTTGCCCAGGTAGAGCCACGCCCCCACCGTTTGGTCGCGGTCGAGGCGAAAGTCGGCCGTGGGAGACCAGGCGGCCCCAAACTGGTGGGCGCCGTCGGTCAGCCGCAGCGCCTGGGCCCCGTCGGCCGCGGTCACGACTTGGGCGTGACTGTCGGCTTGCGGGGCCGGTGTCAAGGCCGCCTGCCGTGTCTGCAGCGTGACACCCTGAGGGGCCGTTGCTAAGGCGTTATCGTCACTGTCGGCAGGCAGACTGACACTCCCGGTCAATCCCAGGGTCAACACCATTAAACCGACACTTAACCAACGTTTCAGCATTTTGATCCCCCCTCAAGAAATTACGCTTGCGATTGTTGATTCTTGTGGTTGCGGTACAGCAGGTAAGCAATCGTTGCCAACAACAAGGCAATGATGATAGCTAACAGGATGTACAGCCACAGACTGTGCTTGGCCCGTGGATTAGCCGGCGTCAAGCTCTGGGTCTCCTTCTGCGTCACGGTAAAGTTCTTCACGAAGAACCACTCGTGCTGACCGTTGCGCGCGGTCATGTGCAGCGTGTACTTCCCGGGCTTCAAGATCGTGTTGCCCCACGGCAACTGGTAATTAAAGTTGCTGTTGGGCGCCATCTGCACCGGCTTGTTCTGACTCAAAACGATCTTGGTCGAGCCCATCGGCGTCACCGTGGTCTTGGTGCTCAACGACCGCATGATTCCCGGTTGCGCGTTTTGTAAGTTGGCGTAGACCAGGCGGTGCTGGTTATCCTGCGACACCCCGACCCGGTGCATGTGGAGGTCGGCATTGACCGACGCCCCTTCCTGCATCAGGATGCTGACGTCGTAGGCGTACAGGTTCCGAATCGCGATTCGGCCCTTATTTGTTCGCTTCCCAGGTTGCGTCTGCTTGATGTACAGACCACCTAGCAGTTGACCCTTAAAGGGGGTCGTCGGGACCTGGTAACCCAACGTGATTTCCTTGCTCCCGTCGGCCGGAACCGTCACCGTTTGGTTCGGTTGACTGAAGAGCTTGGGCATGTTCACCTGTAACGTCGGGTCGAGTTCCGGGTGTGCTTGACTGTAGTCAATGACCCCGGCCGAGTCGGTCACCGCTTGGTTGACCTGGACCTGTAAACGTTGCGGCTGCGACTGCGTGTTCTTGATGACGACCGCGATCTGCTGGCGTTGACCCGGCTTCACGTGGACGTCGTAATACGTGACCTTTCTGTTCTGTTGATTTGTGGGTCGCAAAGGCAGGATGGAATATCCAACCCCTTGGGCGTGAGCAACTGGAACCCCCAGCAGAAGCCCGCCGAGTAAACTCCCCAAAACGAGCATCCATTTCCAAAACTTTCTCATGTTCAAGCCTCCAAAACAAACATCCTAATTCCAAAAAGAAGGCCGACGCCAACAATTGGCACCGACCTTCCAACATCCCCGGTTCATCTTCATTCAGTTATCGCTCAGCGTATCCGCAGAAGTTAAGCAACCGTGTTGCCCAGCGTCCAAGTCAACGTTGACGTGTAACTCCCTGGTTCTTGCCCAGCTGGAACCGTCAAGTTGATGCCACTAGCTGTGTAAGGAGAGTTCCAAACACCCAAGCCACCGTTGGCAGAGGCTGTTTCAACCACTTGGTTGGTGTTGTCCCCGCTCAAGGTGACGGCTGACGTAACGGGTCCCGTGGAAGGGTTACCTTCGTTAGCCGCAGCGGCTGCGGGTGCTGGCAAGTTCAGAACCGCACCGGACAAGACCTTGCCGTCGCCCGCCGTAGCGGTGGCGTCAGAGTTGTTGAATGGCGTGTTTTGAACGTCGACCGTGTACCCAGTCGCATAACCAGGGTTGGTAACCGTCAATGGATTATCAACGGAAGCCGCGTTATAACTCCCGTTGGTTGCCGTATCAGGAACCAAAGTTGATGCAAAGGTAATGCCTGGCACAGTCGTCAAAGACATCGGTTGCGTCGATGCCGTGAAGGTTGTGCTAGCGCTACTTGTAGATGGGGTGGCTGGTGTTGTTGCGGCAGATGCTGGAACAGCCGCACCGAGACCCAACAACAAAGCAGCTAATCCACTAAATAAAGTGACACGTAATGTGCGCTTCATAATCTCAACTCCTATATTGAATCTTGAAGTTCAGATATCGTGGTTTGCGCGTTTAGGCGTAAATCATAACTCTGTCGTAAAGAATTTCCAATCATAATTAAAAACTAACTTGTTCCAAAAGTTTCACCTGAACCGGTGATTCACTTTAGATAGTAGTCGGTCCCACGAAAAAAGGCCAGTGTTTAGCTGGCCTTTCGTATCGAGGGTTTTAGTCATGAAAGTCGCTGATGGTTAAGGCCTGGAGGTCATTCAACCACTGATAGGTGTCCCCCTGCTGATCGGCGGTGTTTTGGAAACCCAGCGGGCTAAACAACGCGCTGACGGCGGTCCAGTTCACCGTGTCGTTCGTTAAGAGGCTGGTCACAAGCCGCTCCCGCTGGGCGGCCGTGATGGGCGCGGCCGTAACGGTTAGTAAGTTGAGTGCCAATTGCTGGGCCACGACCTGCGCCCACGCCGCCGCGTCTAACGGCTCAATGATCTGGCGCCGGGGACTGAGTGGCATGGCCGGCCCCTCCTTGCGTAGAAAGTGCTGCCACCGTGCGGCCTGCCCCAGCAGGACCGCGTAGAACTGCCAGGGCACCTGGTTGCCGATGCGCTTCAGCGTGACCGGCGTCAAGGCCGTGAGCGACCACTGGACCTGGTCGGGCCCGGCGGCTTGGGCGGTCGTGAGCCATTCACTCATGAACCGCTGAACGGTCGCGGCGACCACCGGCGGCAGTTGCCGGCCCTGGGTCAGCTGGTAGCGGCCCAACAAGAAGTCGGTGACCTGTTCCCAGGCGATGGTGGTGCCGGCCTGTTGTTGCTTCCGGCGTTTAAATTGCCGCAACTGTTTGATGCGGCTCGATTTTGCAAATTTTCCTGGACGACTCATGCTGACCCTCCTAAAAAACCGTTCGGCACCCCCGGGCACCCGCGTCAAACAGATGGCCCAGCGGGAAGCACCGAACGGTTGATGTGTTCTAATTGTTTGTTATAAGCGTAGTGCCCGTTAAAATCGGCGGAGTTGCCGATTGCTTCCACTCAGCTGGGCCGGTCCGAAACGGCTGTGAATAACCAACGCTTCACGCCGGCGAGCAAGTCGCCTCTGTTGCGCTAACACGGTATCGTTACCCTGACGAAACGAGGCCGATTGGCCGCTAACGTTCAATTCATGCCGGTCCCGCAAACGCTCTTGCGCCGGCGTAACCGGCAAAAGACCGTCGAAAATCACGT
Organism: Levilactobacillus spicheri DSM 15429; assembly: GCF_001435095.1. Classification (GTDB taxonomy): domain Bacteria; phylum Bacillota; class Bacilli; order Lactobacillales; family Lactobacillaceae; genus Levilactobacillus; species Levilactobacillus spicheri. Next base: position 216,216 of record NZ_AZFC01000015.1, on the reverse strand, counting down.
CACTCACGGATGGTCAGCAGGCATCACTGCCTGCCAGCACACCGCAACAACCACAGTCCCGTCAGTCTGAGCTGGAGGAAGCGCTGGTCACGCTACTCCTCTTTAGCCGCCTTTTCCCGTGGCTGGTACTTGCGGAAGTAGATGATGGTCATGATGGCCAAGAAGACCACCCCGACCAGGATGGAGACCCGCGTCTCGGGGTTCAAGAACATGAAGATCAGCGTCACGAAGAGGAACGCTAACGTCAGGTAGTTGGACCACGGCGAGAACGGCATCTTGAACGGATGCTCCGCCATGTGTTCCATGTTTTGCTTGCGGAACTCGATCTCACTGACTAGGATCACGAACCACGGCACCATGCCGGGCAGCACACTGGAACTGTAGACCATGACGAAGATCTGGCTGGCGTCCTTGAAGAACATCGGCAGGACCACGTTCAACACGATCCCGATGGCGATTCCCAAGGAAATGGCCACGACGGAGTAGAACGGAACCCCGTGCCGGTTCAACAGCGTCATCTTCTTCGGCAGCTGCCCGTTTTCGGCCAGCGTGAAGGTCATCCGGCTAGCACTGTAGATTCCCGAGTTGGACCCGGACAGGGCAGCGGTGATGACCACGAAGTTGATGATCGACGCCGCGGCGGTAATCCCGATTTTGGCGAAGGTCTGCACAAACGGTGAGCCGATCTGGTTCAGCTTGTCCCACGGGTAGATGCTGACGATGACGAAGATGGCCCCGACGTAAAAGATCAGGATCCGGGCCACCGTCGAGCGAATCGCCGCAACCAGCGTGTGCTGTGGGTTCTCGGCTTCCCCCGCCGTGACCCCGATCAGCTCGATTCCCTGATAGGACGCTAACACGATCGACAGGGCAAAAATGAAGCCCTTGGCGCCCCCGGTGAAGAAACCACCGTTTTTCCAAAGGTTCGAGATACCGACCGCATCGCCGCCGTTCCCAAACCCGAACAAAATCACGCCTAATCCGGCAATGATCATCAAGACGATGGTCACGACCTTGATCAGGGCGAACCAGAATTCCAATTCCCCGAACATTTTCACGGAGATCAGGTTGGCGATACACAGGAAGGTAATCGCCACCAGACCGGGAATCCAGTCCGGCAGGTTGGGCCACCAGAAGCGGAAATAGCCACCCAGGGCAATCATTTCACTCATCCCCACGACGATAAACTGGAACACGTTGCTCCAGGCCGTGAGATACCCAAACACGGGGTGCATGTATTCAGACGCGAACGTCGCGAACGACCCGGTGGTTGGATGCACGTACAGCATCTCCCCCAGAGCTCGCATAATTAAGTATAGGAAAATTCCGGAAATGATGTAGGCGATGAGGACGGAAGGCCCCGTCCACTTGATGGTGGAACCAGACCCCATAAATAAACCAACGCCAATGGTCCCGCCCAATGCAATCATCTGCATTTGACGCGAGCTAAGTCTTCTTTGCAATCCAATTCCTTCTTTCTATAGACTAGTTGCCGTCACGCGGACGGCCTTTGAAATGAGAAACCTCACACTTTTAATGGTTAAGTCCCGGTAGTCCTGGACCGCTTCATTAAAAAGCGGTAAAAAAGGTTATTCCCATATGCTACTTGGTTCGTCCCTTTTGCGCAAGCTTTTTCTGTTCCCCGCGTCAAAAGGCGCAAACCACTTTCACCATTATGCCCCAAGCACCGGCCTTATTCAAACCCGGACCACCGCAAAAACGGGCCGTCACCGCCACTTGGCGGTCACGACCCGTTCCTCTCAAAACTTTTTAAGTGTGTCCTGTTAGCTCGCGTGCGCCGTGACGTTGGCGTGCTTCAAGTCCTTTTCGTAGACGTAGCAAGCATCGTCCGGATGGTAGACCCCGACGATTTCGCCCACCTTTTGGAACCCGTTCTTTTCGATCAGGTGTTGCATCTTGGCGTTGTCCTTGTGCGTGTCGATCCGGATGCTTTCGCTTTCCGGATGGTTGTTGGCGATGTACGCGAAGAGGTCTTGGAACAACTTCGACGCGTAACCCTTGCCCTGGTGGTGGGAGAAGATGGCGACCCGGTGCACGGTCACGTACTTGTCAGTATGAACCAACCAGTCACCCTGCAACGTGTCGTAGGCGTGATCCGGGGCTAAGACCACCGAAGCCACCCCTAACGTCTCGTGGTCGTCACTGTTGTAGATAACGGCCCGACCGGCATCGATGTCGGCCTTGATGGTGTCCTTGTTTGGATAATCGTTTTGCCATTGGTCGATCCCGGCGTCCGCTAACTGCTGCTTACCGTCCTCGATAATGCTCAATACTAAATCCAATTCATCTGCTTTTGCTTTCCGTAAGTACATGCATGTCACCTCATTTTTGATTTGCTTTACTCAAAACTCTTTAAAACGCGTTGGGCCAACTGATCGACCCGTTGCCAATCGGCATCGTCCGGGTCCTGGTCAATCTTCACGGAGTCGGCCACCTGCTCACCATTGCTGGAATTCAGCTGAATGGTCAGGTAGTCGACCGCGCGCCCAAAGTGCCGGTGCTGCTTCGAACTGGACCCACAAACCGCAAACTTGGTGCGGTCGAGGTCGACGTCCTTCAAATCTTCGTAGAAGTCCTGGACCTCATCGGGCAGGTCCCCGTCGTGATAGGTGTAGCTCACCAGAATCACGGCGTCGGCGTTCGGTAAGTCGTAGGCGTCGGCCTGGGAGACTTCCGTGACCACCGTCTGGGCGTACGCGGCCAGGTCAGACTGCAGGTGCATGGCGATGGCCTGGTTGCGGCCGGACATGCTGGCAAAAATAATTTGAATCATTGGCGTCATAAGTTCTCTGCTCCTTGCGTTAAAATCATGGTGCTGTCGATGGTTGGTCACCGTTGCGGAAATTTTCCGACTCGTTATTATAGCGTATTTCGAAAAAATCCCCTAGTCATATTCCTCAATTTTCTGAATTTTTTTATTCATTTAATAGTGAAATACTTATCGAAGTGGCCGCCATCAAGACGACTGGTCAGTCGGTCGGTTCCTCCTTAACTTACCACTTTTAGCCGGCAGCACCCTAAAATTTGCTTAACCGGTGACGCGTCCTGCTAGTGGCGGCCCATCAGATTGCTTCCGCGCAGCTGGGCCGTGACGACAAAAACAGGAAGAAAATCCCCGATTAACGTCGAGAACTTTCTTCCTGTTTTTAGCATTCAAAGGTTATTCCTTACTGCGCCGTTTTCATCAGCGGTGAGTCGGCGATCAGTTGCCGGACCTCGTCGGTAGTGTGCGTCTCCATCATCGCGTTCCGCAGTTCCGCCGCGTGGGGCTGACTGCGCACGTAGATCTTGAAGAAACGCTTCAACGACGCGAACCGTTGGGTATCGAAGCGCTCCGAGAAGTCGTCGTACAGGTCCAACTGGTAGTTCAGCAGCGTCAGGAGCTCCTGCACGCTGTGGGCCCGCGGCGTCCGCTCGAAGGCAAATGGGCTGGTGAAGATGCCCCGGCCGATCATGATGCCGTCGACCCCGGGGTGTTCCGCCGCCAAGCGGCACCCGTCCTGGTAGTTTTCGACGTCGCCGTTGATCTGCAACAGGGTGTTCGGGGCGACCTCGTCCCGCAACTTCACGATGTCGTCGATCAGCTCGTAGTGCGCGGCGACCCGGCTCATTTCCTTCTTGGTCCGCAGGTGGACCGTCAACAAGGGAATGTCCTGTTCCAGTAAGAAGCGCAGCCAGTCCGGCCACTCGTCGAGGCGACTGTAGCCCAGCCGCGTCTTGACGCTCACGGGCAGACCAGCCTGCTTGGCTGCGGCGATCACCGCGCCGGCATCGGCGGGGTTGCGAATCAGGTCGCTGCCCCCGTGGTTCTTGATGACCGTCGAGTCGGGACAGCCCATGTTCAGGTCGATGGCCTGATAGCCCCGGTCCTTAACGTTCAGGGCGGCCGCCTCGAAGGCTTCCGGTTGGTTGCCCCAGAGTTGGACCACCGGCATGTGGGCCTCTTCAGGCGCCACGTAGAGCCGGCCCTGGACCGTGAACTTGGCCTTGGGGTGGGTCACGCTAATCGCATTGGTAAATTCGGTAAAAAAGACGTCGGGTGCCGCTGCGCGGGCCACGACCCGCCGGAAGATGGCGTTGGTCACGGCTTCCATCGGAGCAAGCGAGAAAAAGGGCCGGTTTTCGGTCCGGGCGTGCGCGGCAATGGTTTGCCAGTAGTTCGTATCAGACACGGTAAAAATCTCCTTATCACGGTTTAAATAGCCCGTGCCACGGTGCTGGCTACTGCGGCACAAGTCCCCTTATTCTACCATCCCCGTCAAGTCGCCGCCGACTTAACGCACCGTGATGTCGCCATCGTCGCCCACGGAGAAGGTGTACTGGACCTTGGCGTGGGGCCGAATCTGGGTCCCCGACTTGCGCGACCGGCCGAAGAGCGTGATCTCGCTATCGCTGGTCCCGTTGGCCGTGACCCCGGCATCGGCGGCGACCAGGCCAGAGAGGTCGCCCTCACTGCTGGTCACGGTCAGGTGGTGGGCCAGGTCGTTACTGCGGATGTGGACGTCCCCGTCCCCCGTGGTCACCCGACCGCCGCCCAGCTGGGTGGTGGCCAGGGTCACGTCGCCCTCGTCCGAGGCGATCAGGTTGTCGCGACTGGTAAAGCGGCTCTGCTTGACGTCCACGTCGCCGTCATCGGTGTGGAGCTGCAGCTGCGGGGCCGTGACGTTGGTCAGATACACGTCAGCATCCCCCTGCCGCAGGTCCAGCGCCTGCTTGACCGTGACGTTCTTGGCCTTAAAACTCCCCCCGGTCGGGCCGGTGATTTGCTTGAGAGTCAGGTCTTCTAGCCGGACCGTCCAGCTTTTCTGGAGCGTCACCTGCTGAACGCTGGTCCGTTGCGGGACCTCCACGATGATTCGGCCGCTGGTGTCGAAGGCCTCGTCTTCTCGCGTGATGCTGGGACCATCGAAAGTCACGTTGTGCTGGCGACTGTCACCGCCCCGGATGGTCAGCGTGTGGTCCCGGACCGTCGTGGTGACCGGTTGGCGCTTTTGGTTGAAGTTCTGTTGCTGGACCGTCACCCGGCTGACGTTGCTACGGCGAATGGTCACCGGCAGCTTGGTGTCGACCACGATTTTCTGATAGGCCGCCGGGCGGCTGGTCCGGCTGACCGTCTGGCTCACGACCAGCTTATGGTCGGCCGAATCCCACACGACGCTGCGCATCCCCTTGTGTGCGATCCCCCAACTCATCAAGATGCCCCCCACTACGATGGCCACGACACTGATGATAACATCCAATTTTTTCCGTCGTTTCATGTCTATTTCCCCCGTTTCGTTGCGTGTGACGCCTTGGATTGCGGCATCCAGCGGTCATACGCCCACTTGGCGACCTGGGCCAATCCCCGGATCAGCAGGCTCCCCAGCCAAATGGCCATCCGGGTGAGCAACCAGCTGACGCCCAGCATGATCAGGCCCAACCCTAAGTAAAAGATTCCCGTGGCTGGCACGCTAAAGAGCATTAGGAGACCAACGGCAAGCACCACGACGCCCCCGACTAGGCCCGCGAGTAACAAGCCTACCGCGGCGGCGACCAGGCCGAAGAACACGCCGGCCACCGCCACCACCATCGCAATCAAAACCAGGACGATGGGCACGGTGATGGGCGACGAGAGCAACGCCAAGATGATCAGCCAGATCATCCGCACGTTTTCCTTCGTGCCCTGCTTACCGGTCGGCGTGGTGCCCAGGTCGGCGGCCCGGTCGCTCATTTTAATGGAGTAATCGGCCAAGGCCTTGCGGGCGACCTTCTGCGGCGTGCCCAAGAGGTCCACGGCCCCCTGATAGGTGGTCACCCCGGCGTCTTCTAGATATTCGCGGTAGTACTCCACCACGTCCTGTTGTTCTGCAGTTGTCAGCTGCATCAGCAGCCGTTGCAACGTTTGGATGTAGTCATTCATCCTGATTCCCCTCCAATAGTCCCGACATCGCGGTCTTAAAATGCGTCCACTCGGTCTGTATCGTCGCCAACTGTTGCTGACCCGTCCGCGTCAAGCGGTAGTAGCGCCGGTTTCGGCCCTGATAGGCTTCGTCGTAGGTGGTCAACCAGCCGTTCTTCTTGAGCCGGCGTAACACGGGATACAGCGTCGATTCCGAGATCGGCAGGTGTTGCCGGACCTCCTGGGTCAACGCGTAGCCGTAGTAGTCCTGGCGGCTGAGCACCCCTAAAACGCACCCGTCCAGCAATTCCGTTGGTACCTGAATCGCCATGTTCTGGTCCCTCCCTCTATGCTATATGACGTATAATATCAATTTAGCCACAGTATAAGATATTAAATAGTGTCTGTCAATCACGATTAGCTTAATGGGACGATTTCCCAGGTTAAATAGCTGACCAATCCCATCAAAACCCAGGGAACCCGCGGTCGACCGCCATTATAAATATTTCGTTGAGCGGCTTCGTTGACGAAACTGGGGCCCAATCAACATACTAGTGAGCAGACGAGGAGGTCCTTTTTATGGCAACTGATCAAGCGTTACTCATCATTGACTACACCAACGACTTCGTGGCCGACCAAGGCGCCCTGACCTGTGGGCAACCGGGACAGGACCTGGCGCCGACCATCGTACAACTGGCTGACCAGATGGCCCAGCGCGGCGACTGGGTCCTGCTCCCCACGGACGTCCACACACCGCACGACCCTTACCATCCCGAAAGCAAGCTGTTCCCACCGCACAACGTTCGGGGCACCTGGGGGCGGGAGCTCTACGGGCCACTCAAGGACTGGTACGCCCAACACCAGGCCGACGCGACCGTGTGGCAGTTCGACAAGACCCGCTACAGCAGCTTTGCCGGCACCGACCTGGACCTGCGGCTGCGCGAACGGCACGTGACCACCCTGCACCTGGTCGGCGTCTGCACCGACATCTGCGTCCTGCACACCGCCGTCGATGCGTATAACCTGGGTTATCAACTGGTGATTCACCAGGACGCCGTGGCGAGCTTCGACCAGGCGGGCCACGAGTGGGCCCTGCGCCACTTCCAGAACGCTCTGGGGGCCAAGGTCATTTAAGAAAAGTGGGACAAAAGACGGTTAGCTGACGTCGTTAAGCGGAAACAGCTGTCTTTTGACGCAAACTCAGTTATTCAAAGTGTCCACGTAGCTGGCACCCCCGATTACCGTCGAACGGCTCCGGTCGTTCGGCGGTTTTTGGGTGGCCCGGTCCCTGGAACCAACCCTCGCAGGGCCGTGCCATCCGGTTACGGTCCCCTCACTGATGGCTTTTCCCCGTCAACCGCTTAATCGCGTGATGGCTAAATCATGATTGCTCCGAACTATTCACAAGACTATACTGAGGGAAGCACACCACATCCCCAAAAGGAGGAATTCCCATGCACCATCGTTTCTTGGCGGGACTCGTGGCGCTAACGGTCGGCAGCCTGCTCGGGCTCACCACCGCACACGCCGCGACCACCGCGCAACCGGTCACCTACCAGCCCGTCATTAGCCGGACGACCGTCAACTACTACACCCAAATTGGGGCGAACCAGACGCATAATTACAAAATCTACGCGACCGGGGCCGCCAAGACCAGTCAGCGCAACCTCAAGCCCATCGCGACCGGGCGGCAGTACGCCCACCGCGCCGTGCACGTCACCCGGCAGGAACGGACCGCCAAGGGGACCTGGCTCAAGGTCACGGCCAATCACGTGGTCGTCGGTTGGATCCACCAGAACGGCACCGTCAAATCTCTACATAAGCTCCACGTCCCCCTGATCGCCCAACGGCCCGAACTACCAACCGGCTGTGAGATCACCGCGACGACCATGATGCTCCAGTACGCCGGTGCCAAGGTCACCAAGATGCAGCTGGCAAAAGAGATGCCCCGCAGTCACGACCCGAATAAGGGCTTCGTGGGCAGTCCCTACTCGCCAACCGGCTGGTGGATCTACCCCAAGGGGTTAATGGGCGTGGTCCGACACCACCTGGGTAGCGCTAAAGACCTGACCGGGGCGTCGTTTGCCACGTTCCGCAAGCAGATCAACCAGGGGCACCCGGTGGTCATCTGGGTCGCCGGGGTGGACGGCTTCGTCAACCACGCCATCACCCTCAGCGGCTACAGCGCCAAGCGGGCCTACTACAACGACCCGTGGACCAAGAAGAAGACCAGCATGACCCTGTCGCAACTGGCCGGTCACCGCAAACGCGACGCTTACCGCGCCTTAAGTTACTAACCAATTATTGAAGGGGAGGATTCACGTGTTTCAGAAAAAATTACTCGCTGGGGTGCTGCTAGCCACCAGCCTGGTCACCGGCATGGGCACCGTCTCGGCGCACGCCGCTAGCGACTACTACACCACCAATCCCAAGATCATCCGGACCAAAAAGACGGTCGTCTATTACCGCGACGCCGCCCGGACGCACCGGGCCCAGACGGTCAAGAAGAACCACTACGCCAAGATCACCCAGCTGGTCACCGTTAAGGGGCACGCCCCGGCACTCAAGACCAATACAGGCAAGTACCTGACTGCGAACAAGGCCTTCGTTGCCAAGACAGCTGGTTACCAGAACCCGCAGAAGTACTACCAGGTCCATAACACGCAGATCAAGCCCTACGGCAAGGTTGGCTACACCGTCAAACGTAACTACGAGGGCATCAAGACCTGGAAGATCATGCGGCGTCTAGGAACCGCCAACGGGTATAACAAGTACAACCAGGCGACGTACAACGCCGTGAAGGCCTTCCAACGGCGTCACGGGCTCAAGGTCACGGGGAACGTGAACGAAAAGACCTGGGTCAAGCTGGGCTTCTCCAAGTCGAGCTTCAAGAGTATCGACAGCTACGTCGCTCCCCTGGGCGCCCACGCCTGGAACGGCCGCTCCGCACACATCGAGGCCATGATCCATCAGGCCTACAAGTACTTAGGCAAGCCGTACTTGGTCGGCTCGTCGTCGAAACCCATCTACGGCACGGACTGCTCGGGCCTGGCCATGCAGGCCCTCTACGCCGGCGGAATCGATCCGGCGCCGATCAGCGCGATTCACCACGCTTACCCGGGCAACGAGTGGAATTCCCGGAACCTCTGGGCCAGCAAGAAGTTCCAGCACGTGGCCTACCGCAACCGGCAACGGGGCGACCTGGTCTTCTATTACCAACCAGGAACCCACACCATCTGGCACGTGGCCATCTACCTGGGCCACAACAAGGTCATTGAAAGTTGGCCACCACGCATCATGGTCCAACCGATCAAGAACGGCCAACGCTCGGACGTCGCCGGCATCGCCCGCGTCTTCCATTAACCCGCATCATTGATCACGACACAAAGACCCCCGCAAAACCCAAACAAGTTTGCGGGGGTCTTTTACTGTTATTACGGGTTACTTAGCATACTGCATCAGGCCCTTTGGAGGGCGAATCGTTGCTCTACCGCGACCGGTGCCCCACCCCGACCTCACAAAATAACCCGGGAAATCGTGATCATTTCCCGGGTTATTTTGACTGAGATTTCCTTTATCGTTGGGTCAGCTGGAAGGCGTGCATCGCCGTCACGCCGGCCTGGGTCAGGAGCGGGGCGACCTGTGCGACGGCCTGGTCGACCGTCATGGGGGAGACGGTTGAGGAGAGGACCAGGTCAACACCGGTGCCGTAGATGGCATCGAGGTCGTCCCCGACGCTGCCGGCGATCAAGAACACCGGCAACTGTAGCTGCTTGGCCAGGCGCACCACGCCAATCGAAGCCTTGCCCATCAGTGATTGGCCGTCAATGCGGCCCTCACCGGTGAGCACCAGGTCGGCGTGGGCTAACCGGTCTTGGAAATGGGTCAACTTGAGAATCGTCGCCGTGCCGGGTTGGAGGCGCGCACCTAACACGCGCAGGCCAAAGCCGGTCCCACCAGCGGCACCATCGCCCGGACAACTCTGGGGGAAGTCGTTCTGGGCGGCCAGCGCCGCCTGGTAGTGGTCAAGATTCTGGTCCAACTCGGTCACCATGGCGGGCGTCGCGCCCTTTTGCGGACCATATACGGCCGCGGCACCAAACGGACCGGTCAAAACGTTGCTGACGTCGGTGAGGCCGATCACCGTCACGTCCGCCAGCTGGGGCGTCAACGTGCCCAGGTTGACCCGGGCCAACTGGCGCAGGCCGGCCCCGCCCCGGGGAATGGGCGTGCCGTCTGCGGTCAGCAGTTGCGCACCCAGCGCCTGCAACAGGCCACTACCGCCATCGGTGGTGCCACTCCCACCGAGGCCCAGGTAAATCGTGGTCGCACCAGCCGCCATGGCCGCGGCCATCAACTGGCCCACACCATAGGTACTGGCTGCTAAAGGGGCCAGGTCGGGCTGCACCAGGTTCAACCCAGCGGCGGCCGCCATTTCGATGATGGCCGTGTGGTGGTCGTCTAAGAGCCCCCACTGCGCCTCAACGGGCGTACCGAGGGGGCCTTCGACCGTGGTGGTCAGGGTCTGGCCACCTAAGGCCGCCAAGACGCTGGCGACCGTGCCGTCCCCACCATCCGCGATGGGCACGGTGGTCACCTCCGCCGTAGGGTCGACGCGATAAATGCCGTTGGTCAGGTACTCGCCGACCTGCTGAGAGGTCGCGCTGCCTTTGAATGAATCCGCTGCGATCACGATGTGTGTCATGCTATGCCGTCCTTTTTCCTAAATTAGCCGGTACTGCGGAACCGTGGCGTTCCCGCCAGATGGGCCCGTAAGTACCGTCCCGACTGTTCACTTCCTTTCATGATAGCCTTCTTTGCGTGATTAGTGAACCACGATCCGGCACCCACGGGCTGCCGGATCCGGTAATGGACCGCGGGCTGGGGCGTCGGGGTGGTCGGCGCGGTCATGAAATGCAGCTGGTCCACCAGCGGACTCGTCGCGAGCGTCCGTAAGAGCGTCGCTAACCGCCAGGGCCGGACACTCACGTGGGTGATCTGGTTCGTCTCGACCTGGGGCCAGAACTGCGAGGCCGTAAACGTCGGCGTCACCACCACCTGTCCCCCGCTCAACCGGGCGGCCAATAACGCGACCTGGGCCTCGCGGTGCGCCAGGGGAGTCACGACCAGGGTCCGGTCAGTGGCGGTCAGCTGATAGTCGGCAATCGCGGCCGTCACGTCGGTCGTGAGTTCGGCGTAGGTCAAGCCCACCGGACTACTCGCTTGAGGGGTCGTCACCAGGAGGGCCACGTCGGCCTCGGTCGGCGTCGCGGCCACGTTTCCGGGAACGGCCAGGTCCCGGACCAGCGTCAGCTCGTCGGTGGTGTTCAATTGAAGCCGGGTGACCGTGGTCAACGCCGTCACCGCAGCGTTTAACAGGTCGGGGGCCACGACACAGGCGGCGAAGGCCCGCTGGCGCATCAGGGCCTGCAGCCCGGCCGGCGTGGTGGTCGCGGCGACCGGCATGACCACCGCGCCCAGTTCCCAGATGGCCTGGACCAAGACGGGGTACACGGCGGAATTCGGTAAGGCGACCAGGACCACGTCGCCGTGCCCCACGTGGAGGCCGCGCAACTGATCCTTGAGTTGGTCCACGTCGGCGGCCAGCTTGCCACCGGAGAACCACCGTTGCGTGGTCTCATCCTTTAAAACGGGGGCTTGCGGCGTGCGTTGCAGGTGTTGCATTAACTTTAATGTGATTTTAGACATAGGGGAAAACTCCTTTCAAGATGGGGAGCAAGTCCCGCTCACGGGCGGGAAGACTTACTCGGGTAACGCCCGATGAGGGTACACGAATCACCGCCGGGGTGATGGCCATTGGCTGTTCCAATAGCGTACCCTAGTTATAGCATGGGGCCGGGACCCCCGTCCTAATCCTGGCGTAAGGAACAAATAAGCTTTTCTTAGAAAGGCGCGGAACCCCGCTGGCGGGGCCGTTGACTGCTCCTACGCAGGGTGCCCATTTTTTGATTAATGCGCCCAGCGGCACGCGGCCCTGCCCACCTGCTGCCATCCCGTTAGGCAACTCACCGACCCAACTTCACAGTTTCATCACATTTTTTTCATTGTTTCATTAGACTTTTGTAACAGAACTGATTTACAGCGATGGTATATTGGGAGTGTTACATAAACATTGGGGGATGTTTTGGGCCGTGGCCCAAACGCCCCCTTTTTTAATGAAGTCTATAAGGAGATGGCGCACGTGCAACGTAAACACAAACGGCTGTGGACCTTGGCAGTCGCCTCACTCGCAGTATTAACGGTCGGTCTAGCCGGCTGCTCAACCCAGAAAAAGGCTACGGCGAGCTATCAAATTAAGAACAACAAGGTCGACCTGACGACCGCCCAGATCAAGAAGAACCTGGACGTCAAGATTTTGACCACCCGTCAGGATGAACAGAAGAGTCTGACGGCCACCTACAAGGCCGCGGCACAAAACAAAAAGTATACATTTAACAACCCCTACGTGAAGGTCAACCCCTATGGGTCCTCCCCCCTGTCCGCGCTGGTGACCTTCACCACCAGTGACCCGGTCAAGGTCAGCTACACGGTCGTCGGCAAGACCGACCGGACCTCGATCACCAACACCGTCAAGGGCGGCTACACGACTAGCCACCAAGTGCCGGTCGTTGGCCTGTACGCCGACACCAACAACACGGTCAAGATCACCCAGACCACCAAGAATGGCAAGACCACGACCAAGACGCTGAAGATGCAGACGGGCTCTTTGCCGAAGTACATCAAGGACGCCACCATCACGGTCACGAATAAAGACAAGTCCAAGATGTACATTGGTAAGAATCAGCTGACCATCTTGAACCGGACCACCAAGCAACCACTAGCCGTCGACGCCGACGGGGCCGTTCGGTGGTACGACACCAACTACTCCCAACACATGATTGAGCAGTGGTCCAACGGTCACATCATGATTCTGTCCAAGAAGAACGTGGACTCCGACATCTACAACGACCTGCTGGAGACCGACTACCTGGGCCGTGTTTATAAGGAATACAGCTTCTCCGGCAAGACCAGTAGTTCCGATTCCGGCAGTATCAGCAAGGCCGCGGCTAAGGCCAACCCCGAGACCACGGTCATTCACCACGACCTGGTCGAGCTGCCCAACCACAACCTGTTAGCCACGGTTTCCGACGGCTCGAAGTATAAGGAAGACACCATGGTCGAGGTCAACTACAAGACCGGGAAGATCGTCAAGGTTATCGACATGAAGAAGCTCCTGCCGAAGTCCATGTGGAAGAACTACAAGAAGGGCGCCGACGGGAAGATCGACTGGCTGCACCAAAACGCCATCGACTACGACAAGAACGACAAGAGTATCACCATTTCCAGTCGGAACCAGGACATGATCATGAAGCTCGACTACAAGACCAACCACATCAAGTGGATCTACAGCGGCAAGAAGAAGTCCTCCTGGCCAAAGGCTTACCGGAAGTACGTGCTGACGCCGACGAAGGGCACCACCATCACCGGGGGCCAACACGGGCTCTACCTGTTGAACAACGGGAATGGCGCCAAGGCCAGCAGCGAAGACTTCATCCTGTACGACAACAACATTGCTGTGACGAACGGGAACAAGAAGACCTCGGGCAAGTACTCGCAGGCTGTCCAGTACCACGTCAACACCAAGAACATGACCATCAAGCAGACCTGGGCCTACGGGAAGTCGCTGGGCAAGGCCAACTTCACCTCCGTCATCGGGTACGCCGAGAAGCAACCGAACGGCAACGTCCTGATCGACTTTGGCTTTAAGAATGGCGGGAAAGAAAGTAACGTCATCGAAGTCACCAAGGATGGTAAGCAGGTCTTCAACCTGACGCTGAAGAACGCCGGTTCCAAGGCTTACGCCTACCGGGCTTACCGGGTTCCGTTCTACAGTTCCAGTTACCAATTTGATGCCACAAAATAACTGTTAACTAAAAACAGCGTCACTCTCACAACTTGAGAGTGACGCTGTTTTTAGTTGTCTTGGGTGGGGGAATCCCCTCACTTCGGGGGATAAAGCGACCGTAAGGCGGTCAGGTCGGCCTTGGTCAGGTCGGTATTTCCCTGATCGGTGGGATACATCACCGAGTCACGCACCTGGCTGTGTTCCAGCCCCAAGGCGTGACCCAACTCGTGAACCGCCACCGCATCGTTGAAGGCCTGAGGATAGGCCGTGTTCAGGCTGGCCGTGGCTTCGTTATAGGCGGTCGAGCCGCCGTCGTTCCAGCTCCGGATGATTTCCGGGCCCCCGTGACCCAGCTCGATTTTCCCCGTTCCCCGGGCCTTTTGGTGGTAGGCGCCGAAGGTAATCTGATTGCCCTCCAGGGTCGCCGTGCCGGGCTTCAAACGGACCAAGCCGGTGCGGTTATAGGCGGCAACGGCCGTTTCGAACACGTCCCGGCCGTCCGCCGGCAGGTTCGTGTTGAACCGATAATAGTAGGTCTTCGACAACCGGACGTTCCGTACGATGCTAAAGACCGGGGTCTTCCCGTGGCTCACCGACGTCGCCTGCGCGCCCCGTGATAACAGGCCCTCGGAGATGGTCAGCGATAGCGCCGTGTGACACCGGTCGATCAGCCGGTTCACCGGGGGAATCGCCTGACTGCGATACAGTCCCCCCATCACTAATAAAACCACCAAACAGCCCACTCCCCATAGTCGTCGTTTCCGTGTCAATTTTAGTCCCTCGCTTTACTCCTACGCCGATCACACTGGTTTCGGCGCCCGTTATACCACGAAACGGCCGCTAACGGAACTTTTTCTCACGGTTATCCGCTATGGCCGGTGTCAAACGCCGACATGACGGGGCTGTAACCGGTCACGCCGGTCGTCATCTTCGGTTGCCGCCACAACGAAAGATGATTCCACCAAAACGAGAGTGGGACAAAAGGCGGTTAGCTGGCGAGCATTAACGGCGTCAGGCGGCTAATCCCGAACTTGGATTAGCTGTCTGACGGGGTTAAGCGGAGCCAGCTGCCTTTTGGCGCACGTTTTGACACCAGATAGTCGAAAAACGAGCCTGAGACTTTTGTCCCAGACTCGCTTTAACGATTCTTATTGTCGATAGATGGCTTTCAGTCCAGCGATATCCCCGGCTGACAGCTTGCTACGACCTTGACTGATCGGATACATCACCGACGTCAACGACGAGCTGTGGTCCAGCCCCAGGGCGTGACCCAGTTCGTGGGTTGCCACGGCATTGCTAAAGGCCGCGGAGTAGTCGGCGTTCAGACTAGCTGACGCGTTGTTGGTGCTCGACGTCCCCGCCAAGGTGACCCGTTGTGTGATCTGCGGGCCCCCGTGACCCAGTTCGACCTCGGCCGAGTTCTGGGCCATTCGCTTATGGTAGACCGAGAAGGTAATCTGGTTTTGACCACTCGGCGCG
Organism: Levilactobacillus spicheri DSM 15429; assembly: GCF_001435095.1. Classification (GTDB taxonomy): domain Bacteria; phylum Bacillota; class Bacilli; order Lactobacillales; family Lactobacillaceae; genus Levilactobacillus; species Levilactobacillus spicheri. The sequence continues at coordinate 200,932 of NZ_AZFC01000015.1, read as the reverse complement.
GTTCCTTCCACCAGATGGACCACACCGGTCTGGTTATAGGTCGCCACGGCATGGGCGAAGACTTGCCGCCCCGCCGCCGGTAGCGTCGTACTATAACGATAGTAGTAGGTCCGCGACAGGTGGACCCCCTGGACGATGGATTCCATCGGAGTGGTGGTCCCCGTCTGACCGGTCGTGGCCACGTCCGTCTCGTTCGTCGTCAGCTGATGCAACAGCTGACCGGAGAAGACCTGGGCCAACTCGGTGCGCACGTGCTGGACCGCCGTGGTCAGTTGGGGCAGCTGCGACCCGTAGTTGCGGTAGCCGATGAACAGGGCCCCCAGCAAGACCAGGGTCCACAAGAAATGTCTTAACGCTCTCACGTGTGTTTCGCCCCCTTGTGTTCATCTTTATACCACAGTTTCGGGGGTGAACCGTACTGAAACGCGCCATTCCGTCGCAATCTTTAAGATATCGCAACCATCGCCGGCCTAATCAAAGGTCCGCAGCGAGTCCATGATGAACTGGATAAACTTTTCCCGTTGAATGCCCAACAAGACTTCCGTGTTTTTCGGTTTGCCGGTCAACTCGTAGTAGTCGCAGACCGTCTCGCCCCGGGTCAGCTCACCCGCGGTCTCGACGTCGACGTTCATGCGTTCACTGGTGAACCACTCGGGGTGGATCAGCCAGGTGATCGTGCACGGATCGTGCAGCGGTGCACCCTTGAAGCCCCACTTAGGCGCTTCGTGGTAGCGCTCGAAGAAGTTCAGCAAGCCGTAAAAGGCGTGGGCCACTGGATTATCGATTTGTGCAACGGCTTCGATCTCGGGCTTGAGAATCTGGGCCTGGTGCGTCACGTTCAGCGGCGCCATGACCAACGGAATCCCCGCGTTCATCACAATCTTGGCGGCCTCGGGATCAACGTAGATGTTGAACTCGACCGACGGCGTCCAGTTGCCCAGACCCATCGCCCCGCCCATGTAGACGATCTGTTCGATCTTCTCCTTGAGTTCGGGGTAAACCCGCAGGAACAGCGCGGCGTTGGTCATCGGGCCGGTCACGACCAGGGTCACCGGCGTGGGACTCTGCCGCAACGTCTGGGCCATCAGTTCGATGGCGGTCAGCGGTTGGACCGCAAAATCGGGATCGGGCAGGTTGGCGCCGTCCAGGCCGGACTTGCCGTGGACGTTGCCCGCCGTTTCGAGGGGCTTCAATAGCGGTGTCCGGTTCCCGCCGGCCACGGGAATTTCCTGGTGGTGCATCAACGTCAGCAGGCGCATGGCATTGTTCAGTGTCTTTTCGGGGGTCTGGTTCCCCGCCGAGGTCGTGACCGCTAAGAGGTCGATCTCGGGGTTGGCCAGGGCCAGCATCAGGGCCAGCGCGTCATCGTGGCCGGGGTCGCAATCGAGAATAATTTTGGTTGTCATCAGGTTTTAGCTCCTTTTCCAGCAAAATTGATACCGGTTTCATCGTACCACAGAAAAACCGGGCGGCCCAGAGGGGGTCGCCCGGCAAACATTGGTTAGCGTTTTTTACTCGGGACTTCCTGGTAGTCATCACGCCAGTTCACGTAACGGGCTAGGGCAAACAGAAAGTCGGATAAACGGTTCAAATACGTCAGAATCTCCGGGGCCAACGGCTGTTCCTGGTTCAGCTTGACCGCCGACCTTTCGGCACGGCGGGCCACCGTCCGCCCGTACTGGAGCGCCGCGCCGGCAGAGGTTCCGCCCGGCAGGATAAACTCCTTGATGGGCGGCAACTCAGCCATCATCTCATCGATGCGGTTCTCCAAGTCGGTCGTATCGGCCGGCACCATGACCCGGTGCCGCTTGACGCTGATATCGGCCTGCAGGTCGTACAGCTTGCGCTGGATGTCCTGCAGCTCCTGGCGTTCACTGGTGTGGGTCGTGCCCATGACGGCCACGACGTACCCCAGCCAGGATTCCAGTTCGTCCAGATTGCCCAACGCCACGATTTGGGCGTCGGTCTTGGCGACCATCCGGCCACTGACCTGCTTAGTCATTCCCTGATCACCCACGCGGGTATAAATTTTCATCGGTGGCCTCCTAGCGAATTGGGCAAGCCCCACCGGCACAGTCGGACTGGTCGACTAACTCGATGTCCTTCTGGTCGTGGTGGTTGTTCTGCAGATCGAAGACGTGGGCCACGTCACCGGTAATGGCGGCGCACTTGGCTTCGTATGTCTTGGCATCGATGGGTTCCTTCGGCGCCTGCTTGAAGCCGCTGCCGCTGTATGGCAACAGGGACGTCGACTTGGTGGTGTGCCGGTACTGCTTCAGTAGGCCCGCGATTTCATCGGCTTCTTCGGGTTGGAAGGTCACCGTGCAGCTGACCGCGTTATCGGACCAGTACGTCTGGAGGAAGGCCTGCGTCGCGAACTGTTCGGCGATCGAGACGTTCCCGGCCGAGGCGAAGTGTGGGTCGTCGGCGTTCGCCGCCTTCACGGGGAACTCGACACACATGGTGTTCTTGGTGTAAACGTCCGGTTCGATGTGGTAACCACAGGCCGCCAGTGCGGGCAACAGCGGATCGCTGTCCTGGAAACGAATCCGTTGGATCAGGTAACCGGCGTAGTGGAAGTGCATCCCCTCGGAGACGCCGGCCAACTTGGCCACCGTCCCGGATGGCTTGACCGTGGTGTGCTTGATGGACGGCTCACAGCCCAGCTCATCGGAGTAGTCCCGGTCGGCCGCAACGACCGCCTGATACAACGCGTCGACCCGCTTAACGGCCGCTTGGTTGTAGATTGGCTTGGCCACTAGGTCGCCGGTCTCGGGGTCCTTGACCTCGTTGAAGCCCGTGACGACCCGCGTCTTGAAGGTGTCGAGGATCCAGTCTTGGATTCCCGACATCGAGATCCCGATACGCCGGTTCTTTTCAATGGCCTTCCGGGAGACCTCCCAGTCGTAATCACTAAAGGTGACCCGCTTAGCGAACCGGGTTCCTAAGGCGTAGGCGTCCTCGAGCTTCCAGCCCTGGGCTTCCGCCACACCCGGGAAGACCTCAAACAGGTTGCAGGGTTCCCCGTTGCTCAGGGAAATTTCCCCACACGGGTTGGTCCCTTCGACCGCGTCGTCGATGCCGGCCTGGTAGCCATCGGCCATCCGACCATAGTGCTTCGACAATTCCAGGTTCACGATGCCGGGTTCCCCGTTTTGGGCAATTGCGTCGGCAATCGGTTGGTAATTCTTGAATTCGGAGTCGACCGCGACACTGTTGTTCGACGCCCAACGGTGGTGGTACAGCTTGTCCTTGTCCTGCTTCATGGTGATGAAGGCCTCATCGTCGGCGCCACCCAGCGCCAGTTCGGCGGAACGACGGACGTTCCCCGCGACAACGGTCTTGCCGATCAGGTTCCCCAGGTCGGTGCAGTCCACGGAGGTCAACTTCTGGCCCACCTTCTCGTTCAAGATGGTGTTGATATCAAATAACATTTCAATTAAAGGCATCGGACCCGAAGCAGTCCCGCCGAAGCCCTTGATGGGGGCATCCTTAGGCCGGATGTTCGACATGTCCAAGACCACTTGGTCGGCGTTTTCGGCATTCGTCGCATCGAAGTGGGCGTCGATCATGTTCGCGTTGGCTAAGACCCAGCCCTCCCGCGTATCGGGCAGCTCGTAGTACCGGGCGTCCTTGAGGTTGTGGGCGGCCAACCAATCGTCCTTGTCCACGGCCCCCAACTTCAGGGAGTCGTCATAGGATTGGCTGTCCCGGTCGATCAGGATCGTGAGGTCGATGGACCGGTCCACAGCCGGAATCTGCGCCACGTTAGACGGTACGACGGAGAAGCCGACACCGCCACCCTTCATTAATTGGTCGAACATGAAGGAGTAAGGCATCGAAACGGCCACCTGGTCGGGTTGTAAGTAGTCCGGCACGATGTGGCTGTGACCGTAGGCTTGGGGCCGCACTGCGATAAACCAGCAGTTGTTCAGGGCATCCCCGTTGCGGTGCTGGTAGCCGGTCCCGGAAATCCAAAGGTTCCGGCCGGACGGCGTGGCACTCAAGCCGTAAATCAGCTTAAAGAGGTTCTGGGCTTCTTCCGTTAAGGCTTGCTTGACGTCGTCACTGACGTCCGCAGCTTGTAGGCGGGGATCCAAATTGACGTTCCCTTCAACGACCCGCTTGACCGTTTCCGGCCATTCCTCGGTCCGTTGTTGGTCCGGTAACCACCGCGCGTAGGTTCGTTTATAGGTCACCCAACCGAGTTCACCCCAGTGTGGCGTGATCGTTTGTTCGACGTCTTTAATAAATTGATCTGACAGCGTAATCGGCGCTGCAGTTACCGTATTCATCATGCGAATCTCTCCCATCTCGTTTGAAACTACGCAATATATAGTAGCACCTCGGTGGTCGGTAGCACAATATATAGTTAGTTGGAAATGGGTGTTGACAGTCGCCCTTTTAGAAAAATTCGGCATTTGGACAATCACCATTTTAGCGGTTTACGGAGCGAGAACTCGCGCTTTTGCCTGGTGAACCGTTTCGGCATTAAATGGTCATTTTGCCGATTTAACTTTTTTCTGACACCACGTTCCGTTAGGTCGGTGACCGCCCTATCTAGGGGGTCGGCTTGCGCGCGGTCAGCGTCAGCGTAGGCATCCAGGGCCCACTCCACCAGCCATTGTAGCCGTTCCCGGTCACCCGAATGTCGGTGAACCCCAGACGACGCAACGCCTCGTGGTACTCCTGACAGGTGAATCCTAAGTCGACAATCACCAACCGGCCGCCCGGTTGCAGGACCCGGTTCATCTCCTGGAGACTCTCCAGGCGTCCCGTCTTGGGCTTCACGTTGTGGACGGCCAGGCTGGAGACCACCAGGTTGAACTGCTGATTCCGAAACGGCAGGTCCCGCATGTCGGCGGTCACCACACTGGCCTGCGCCGTTAAGTCCGCCGCGGCGATGCGGTCCGTCGTGGCCTGCAGCGAGTTGTGCGTCTGGTCCTGTTGCCGCCAGATATCGATGCCCGTGACGTGGCCGCCCAGGGGCAGTCGTTCGGCGATCTTCAGCATGACCAACCCGTGGCCACACCCGACGTCCAGCGCCTGTGTCTGTGCCGACAGGTCCAGCTGCGGCAGTAGGCGGTCCCAGATGACGCCCTTGCCGACCAGCGTCGTATGTAAGAAACAACCTCCTAGAACGCCATAAATCAAGGCTCCCCAGAGCCACCCCAGTTGGTGACTCCCCAGACCAACGGCTAAGCAGATTAGACTGCCCACCCCGCACACGGCGATTCCCGCCACGCCATCAATCCCATTTTCACGTACTCGTTGCATCCGCAACGCCCCCTCTCATGTACCGTTGAGTATACCCGAGGAGAGGCCAGAAACCCACTGTTTGCACGCGTTTCACGCGAATTTGCTATAATTATCCTTATACTAAAAAGGGGTGCAAGCGCCCCGTTGGCACCCCACCCCGTTTCACAAGCATCCTAATAAAAACTGCGCCAAATCCCGCTGGGGGCCACGACCCCTAACGTCAAGAGCGCTAGCCAGATTCCGACGACGGTCCAGATCAGGTAGAACCCCCATAGCGCCTTCCGGTAGCCGGGCACCCGTTCACGGCCACCCCACAACCAGAAGATCAGGTAGGCCAGTAAGGTAATCAGGCTGATGACCCCCATCATCAAGCCGCCAAACTGGACGAACGCGTCCGGGTAGGCCGGATCGTTCTGCCACACCCCAATCAGCCCTTCCCCGATGAGCCCCAGGGGACCGATCACTAATAGGAAGTTGACCAATAGTTCAAAAAATAGTGAATCACGGCGTTGCATCTGCGTCTCCTCCTCTAAGCCACAAAAAAAGTCGTTAGAACAAATTGCTCTAACGACCATTCTGATTGGGCTAGCTGGGTTCGAACCAGCGCATCACGGGATCAAAACCCGTTGCCTTACCACTTGGCTATAGCCCAATAATTGCGTCATTGATGACCCAACAGGTAATAATTTTAGCATTTCACCCGGCGGTTACGCAACCCCCTTTTTCAAAAAATTTCGAGGTGCGCGCCGGTCCCCAGCGGCGAATCAGTTGCGTCCCTCCCGCCAAACCGCTACCATGGGTTTTGAAGGTAAATCCTTATACGTCAAAAATCAATTATCAATGATTATTAATAACAAAAAAGCAGGTGACCCACCCTTGTCCGGAAAACCAACCATCAAAGACGTGGCGGCCCAAGCGGGTGTCTCAGAAGCGACCGTTTCGCGCGCCTTAAACCACAGTGACCAGGTCAAACCCGCGACCCAACACAAGATTCAGCAGATTGCCCAGCAACTCGGCTACCACCCCAACGGCCTGGCCCGCAGCATTCGCGTCCAACACACGCACACACTGGGCATGATCATCCCCGACATCTTAAACGCCTTCTTCACCCAAATCGTCCGGGCGGTCGAGGACGCGGCGGACGCCACCGGCTATGACGTCTTCATCGTGAACACCGACGAACACCTCGACCGGGAGTCCAAGGCCCTCAACCTGATGCTCGAAAAGCAGGTCGACGGCGTCATCATCGCCAGCGCCGGCGGCCCCACCAACTACGTCGAGTGGCTGGGCGGGACCCCCGCGGTCTTCGTCGACCGGATGCCCCCGGCCCTGATTGCCCGGCAATACGACCGGGTACTGGTCGACAACGTCCAGGCGACCCAGGCCGTTGTGACCCAGTTGATCAGGCGCGGCGCAAAACGTATCGGCATCATCAACAGCGCGGTCTCGGTCACCGCGACCGAACGGCTCCAGGGGTATCACCAGGCCCTGGCCGCGGCCGGTCGGCCCTTCGATGCGGCCATCGAGACGACGGCCTGGACCGACAACAGCAACGTGGCCCAGATGACCCGACAGTTGCTGGTCAACCAACAATGTGACGGCCTGTTCGCCGCCGACAACACCATCATGGACACCGTGCTCCACCGCATCCCCGAGCTCGACCTCGCGCCGTTTCAACTCGGCGGCTTCGACGACCAGGACTGGTTCGACTTTCTGCCGTACCACATCGTCACGGCCCAGCAACCCATCGTCCAGTTGGGCCAGACCGCGGTCGACCGCCTGATTGCCCAGATTACGCAACCGGACGTAGAACCCCAAGAATTTCGCTTACCGGCAACGATTGTGACCCACTAAGCCTTCTTAAACTGTTCCATGATGATACCAAGGCCAATTACCAGTCTTCAATTTACCGTTATTTTTAACGAAAGTTAACGTCATATAACCGCCCTTGTCGCCATAACTCTTTTTAATAATTCGACTAAAGCAATGAATCTTATACTTACCATGGCCTAGCGACTTGTACTTCAAATGCGTAAATAAAACTTTCGGCATATGTTGGTCCTGATTGGTCATCTTATTCGCGTAAATTTTCCGTTGACCCCAACCAGGCGTCCCTGAAGAAATACTTTTATGGCAGACCCAACTACCTCGAATTGCTTTTGGCGTCCCCTTGTGCCAAGTTGCCGCCTGGGCCGGCGTTGCTGACCCGATACCCAAAATACTAGTCACTAACATACACATCACTATTTTTTGCCCAATTTGTTTAGGTTTCATCTTATCACTTCATCTTCTTCGCTTTTACATCAATGTATTTTCAACATGCTTTAGTATACACAACCTCCGTGTCATAATATGGCATCTCCCCCAACCCTTCTTGAATTGATTCGCGTTAACTCTATTTATAATAGCCCTGATCAGAATTAGTCCTGTGTTTAGTGAACTAGTCGGCCGTAAACAACCAAGTTTCTGAAAATGTTGCGGAATGTTTAGGATGTGACATCGGTATCCCGAGAACCTATCTCACAAAAACCAATTAGTCCACCCAAGTTATTCCCTAGTTCTTTTCCAGACACTTCTAAGACCTCACCAAGGATATATCGGTGAATTTCACAACAGGAGCGAATCTTAGGCGGCTTCTAATCACTTTGAAAACCGTCTTTTGAATACTGTTGCCTGGTTTAGCTGCCACAACCATCACCATCAGCGCAACAGAGGCGACTTGATGGTCATGGTGAAATTGATGTTAGTCGCCGTTTCTCAGTCGGCTTACATCAAGGCCGAGCGCCGGAGACCTGCGTTTCTTGCAGGGCTTCGGCGTCGTGCCCACCATGACCATCTTGCTCGCCGGCATGGAGCACAATGATCGAACTCTTTACATGACAAAAAGCCGCCCAGCACCTGCTGGACGGCTTTTCGTCGTTTGAGTACGGTCTTTCATGAACGCTAGAGAATCTGGCAGAACTCAATCGTTTCGTGGTTCGGGCCCAAGATGTTAAAGAACCGAATCCCCTTGTCCCAGAAGGATGGGATGGATTGAATCTCGTCATTGACCAGGTCTAAGCCCTGTTCCTTAGCAGCGGCGAAGGCCTTGTCGACGTCCGTCGTGTTCAATGAAATGTGGTTGATTGCGCCAGCCTCAGGGTTGGTGGGATCACCTTCCCAGGTTTCGATGGTCAGGTTGTTCAACCGCATAAAGGCGCAGCGGTTCTTGCCATTTAAGAACAGTCCGGCTTGTTCGAAGCCTAAGCTTTTATAAAACGCAATCGTCTTGTCTAAATCGATGGATGGAATCCCCACGTGTTGAATCCCATCAATAAAATCAGCTACTGCCATGAGTTACTCCTCCTTAGGGGTGAAGTCCTGCCCCACATCCAGCGCTTGGTGCTTGAGGTGTGGGAATACGAGTTTATCGGCAATCCCGGTGATACTGCCCTGGGCCAAAAAGGCGAAGAGCGTGCCCAACCCGAAGTTGGTAAACTGCCGGGTGATCACCAGTGCCACGATGGCCATGATGGTCGGCGGGATGTAGGAAGCCCACATCGCCCGCGTCGCGTTGCCTTTGAAATAGCGGAAACGCAGAATCTGCATCAGGTCATCGGCCGGGTGCAACACCAGGTTGACCCGCTGGTAAATCGAGATTGCCGTGGCAATGAGCGCAACACCCAGGAAGTTCAGCGCGACGTAGAAGATCACCATGCCGGTGCTATGCGCGTCCGGCAACCCGGTGAAGAGCGCCGGATACTTCCCCTCGAAGAAGTCTTCGAAGATCTGGATCAGCGCGGAGAACGGCACCATGAAGACCATGTTACCGGCCACCCGTTTCCAGTCCCAGTGGTGAATCAGAATCGCGTTCAGCACCGAGGTCAAAAAGCCCATGATGAGAAACGCCCAGAAGAGGTTCCAGTGGAACGCCGTGCCCAGGTTGGCTTCCGCCGCCGACCAGTACGCGGCCCCTAAAAAGGACGGGTGAATCTTGGCACTGGTGACCAGCGTCAAGACGTTTCCAGCGGAGTTGATCACCAGCGACAGAATGAAGTAGGTCACCGCCCGCGACATCGAAATCGTCCGGTGGTTCTGCTGCGTCATCGTGGTCGCCTCACTTAAGTTGGATGTAGTTGCTACTTTCACATTAATCCCTTACCTTTACTATGCGGGAAACAACGGTTTACTTGTCGCCGCCGACCTTCACAACGGCCTTGCTGACACCCTTCACGTTGCCGTTCAAGACGTCTTCGACCTGTTCTAATTCGACTTCGTGACTGATCAACGGTTCAACGTTCACCTTGCCACTGGCCAACAGGGCAATGGAGTCCTTGAAGGAGTATGGGTTGATGAAGGAACCTTGGATGGTTAATTGCTTTTGGTAAACTTCGTACGTGTTCATGGAGAAGTGTTGGTCCGGCTTGCCGACACCAAACATCAGGACTTGGGCGCCCTTCTTAGTGGCTTCAACAGCTTGTTCCTGCGTTTGTGGCAGGCCAACGGCTTCGATCACAACGTCGTAGTCGGCAGGAATCTTGTCGCCCTTCGCCGTGTTGTAAATGTTCTTCACGTTGAACTTGTCCTTGTTCAAGTTGAGCTTCTCGTCCACGACACCGGCCAAGTCGACTTGGTGAACACCGTAAGCTTGCAACAATTGAACGAAGAGTTGACCCATGAAGCCATCCCCGATGACCAAGGCCTTTTGGTAAGGCGTCAACTTCAATAACTTGACCCCGTGAACCGCGCAGGAGATTGGTTCCGTTGTGGCCGCCGCCTTCAAGGAGACGTTGTCAGGAATTTGGTAAACGACGGAAGCGGGTGCTGTAAAGGACTTTTCCAACCCACCATCGCGGGTAACCCCCACGGCGGACAGGTGGTCACAGAGTTCTGGACGGTCCGTCAAGCAGTATTCACATTCGCCACAGTAGATGTTCGGGTCAACGGCTACCCGGTCACCGACCTTCACGTTGGTGACGTCAGCGCCAACCTTTGCAACGATCCCGGAGTTTTCGTGGCCCAGGACAATTGGTGGCACAGCATCGGCAGAGCCAGGAAGGCCGGCGTATAATGCCCGGTCCGTCCCACAGATGCCGGCGTAAGCGGTGTTGACCAATACTTCGTTGGACTTAACTTCTGGCGTTGGTAAATCTTGGATTTCAAACTGCTTGGTACCCGTTAAAACTAAGGCTTTCATAAATTAAAAACTCCTTTTATTAATTGATTAGCTTATTTATTGTATTCCCGTAAGGCTAAGGCGAAGTCCCCGAGAGTGGCGGACCCGTTCTCCTTGACCTTCGGCATGACGATGTAGTCGTTCAGATCACCGACGTCCACGTAGCCGTTCAACAGCTTGGCGAACTCGGCACGGACCTTTACCAGGAAGGGCTCGCTGACGACGCCCCCGCCAAAGACGATCTTGTCGGGCCGCAGCAGCAGCGTTTCCTGTAAGGCCGCTTGGGCCACGTAATAGGCCATGATGTCCCAGACGTGGTCGGTCAACGGCACGTCCTTGCCGGGCTTTCCCACCCGCGCATCGAACGTGGGACCACTGACCAGGCCTTCGAGGCAGTCACCGTGGAACGGGCAGATGCCGGGGAAGTCCAGGTCGTCGGGGTGGCGCTTCAAGCGCACGTGCCCGACCTCGGGGTGCCCCATACTGCCGACGAACTTACCATTAATGATGGCGCCGGCGCCTACGCCGGTCCCGATGGTGAAGTAGACCAGTGAGTCGACCTTTTCGTTGAACAGCGTGGACATCACGTATTCTCCGTAAGCCGACCCGTTCACGTCGGTCGTCCAGAAGATGGGAATATCAAAATCCTGCTTCATGCGACCCACGAAATCGGTGTTGGCCCACCCCTTCTTCGGCGTATCGGTAATGTACCCGTACTTGGGCGAGTTACGCCGCAGTTCGATGGGGCCAAACGATGAGATCGCGATGGCCTTGAGATCCGGAAACTTCTTGAAATAGGCAACGGTCTGGTCCAACGTTTCTTGCGGCGTGGTCGTTGGAATGCGAACCTTATCCAAGGTCCGATAATCCTCGTTGCCAACTGCGCAAACAAACTTGGTGCCGCCCGCTTCAATACTGCCTAATTGCATCGTTGCCACCTCCAGTGGTTGAGAGCCCCGAGCAAGCTCGGTCTCTTTTTGACTTAAATAAATTCGTGTTCGTGATTGATTTCATCACCTTTAAAACGCTTTCAGCATATCATCGAACGCCGACCTTGCCTACCCGTTTTCAGGGGGTGATTTTTCGTGAAAAGGGCAAGAAAACGGACGATTGTCAAAATGTAATCGATTACATTATCCCCACATTTTCTGATAACTTTCGGCCTTTTCATGGTGGCGGACCACCCAATCACGTGACGCGGGCCTCAACTCCCTTCTATATAATAAGTCTGATTATATTGATGATTACCACGCTTCACGCCGGCAGCAAGATGGCTGTTGGTGGGACGAGGTCGAAGCCCCGAAGTGCACGGGTCTCCAAAGCTCGGCATTGATGTAACCTGGCCAAGAACACCAGGTAACATCAATCTCACCACGGTCATCAAGTCGCCTCTGTTGCACTGACCTATGCGCTGATTCTCACCAGCAAAGTGAGGCAATGCCAACACTTACCTGAACTAACAAGTTACCGTTGTTGCCTGGCTTGAATGAACCGTCTACCTGCCGCTACTTTCGACGAGAGCGCTAGCTAGTTGTGTGTCTAGAAAAACTTCTTTTAATCTACTCTTCAACCGTTGCCGTTGTATCGCCCTTAATATCCGTTCCCACGTCCAGCGCTTGGTGCTTCAGCTTGGGGAAGATCGTCTTATCGGCGATTCCGGTGATGCCGCCCTGCGCCACGAAGGCGAAGATGGTTCCCAACCCGAAGTTGGTGAACTGGCGGGTTACGATGATGGCGACGATGGCCATCAGGGTCGGCGGAATGTAGGACGCCCACATCGCCTTGGCCGCTTGCCCCTTGAAGTAGCGGAAACGCAGGATCTGCATCAGGTCATCGGCCGGGTGCAGCACTAGGTTGACCCGTTGATAGATGGAAATGGCCGTCGCAATCAGCGCGACCCCCAGGAAGTTCAACAGGACGTAAAAGACGACCATCGGTAGGCTCCGTGCGTCCGGCAGACCGCCGAACAGGGTCGGATACTTTCCCATGAAGAAGTCTTCAAAGACCTGAATCAGTGCGGAGAACGGCACCATGAAGACCATGTTGCCAATGATCCGTTTCCAGCTCCAGTGGTGCATCAGAACGGCGTTTAAGACCGCCGTTAAGAAGCCCATGATGAGGAACGCCCAGAACAGATTCCAGTGAAAGGCGGTCCCCAGGTTTGCCTCGGCAGCCGTCCAGTAGGCGGCCCCGAGAAACGACGGGTGAATCTTGGCGCTGGTGACCAGCGTCAAGACGTTACCGGCCGAGTTAATGACCAACGAAAAGGCAAAGTAGGCGATTGCTTTGCCCATCGAGATGGTCCGCTGTGAACTCGGCGCAGCGGTTAAATCGGATGTTGCGTCAACTTTCATCGTGATGTCTCCTTCTCAATTATGCGGGTTGTCGGAACGGTCAAGGTAATGGTGATTTTAGGCACAATCTGTCGGCCAAGCGCCCCATCGCCAGCGTCCCCGGCAACTAAGAACGAGAATTAGTATAGCACCCGCTTATGCGAATTCTAGGGACTTTATCGTGCCTTGATTGATCGAAAATCCGGCAAATCCGCGTGGTTTTCTTGATGAAATCGATTGTATTTTTTCGTGATTTTTATCACATTAAAGATTTTCTCCAGTCGGTTCATTGCCGAAATTTCAAATTCGTGCTAAGCTAGCGTCAATTCATCAATCGCATAAATGGCTTTCTAGGGTTCCGCGACACGGTCGGTCTGGTCCGAGAGAAAGCCCCGGATCTTAGATTCGGCACACGGAAGGGAAAAAGCCTGGGAGATTTTGTCATCACGACAGAATTTCTCAGGCTTTTTCTAGGTTGCGATTCTTTAGGAGGAACTGATTATGCTCAAACATTGGTTATTGGTCGTCTGCGGGGCCGTCTTCGAGGTCTCGTGGGTCGTCGGCTTTAAGCACGCCGGGACTTGGTGGGAGTGGGGCTTGACCGCGGTGGCCGTCTACCTCAGCTTCTACTTCTTGATTGCCGCCAGCCGCCACCTGCCGGCCGGCACGGCCTACGCGGTCTTCGTGGGGCTAGGAACGATGGGGACCACCACGGTCGGCATGCTGGCCTTTGGCGAACCGATCAGCCTTATCAAAATCGGGCTGATTGCCCTGTTATTGATCGGTATCGGCGGGTTACAGACCGTCACGAAAGGAGCGTGAGACCCATGGCATGGCTTTTCCTCATCATTGCGGGCTTATGTGAGATGTTGGGCGTCACCTTCATGAACTGGGCCCTGCACCGGCACACGGTACGCCTGTGGACACTGATGATCCTGGCCTTCTGCGGGAGCTTCGGCTTCCTCGAGTTGGCCCTGCAGACGTTGCCGATGGGCACGGCTTACGCTATCTGGACCGGTATCGGGGCCGCTGGCGGGGTCCTGACGGGCATGCTGTTCTTCGGCGAGTCCCGGGACTGGCGCAAACTGCTCTGGGTCGGTGTCATTTTGGTCGCCACCGTGGGTTTAAAGTTGATTGCGTGATGGTTTCACCCCAAGGCCAGCGAGATGGCCTTTTCTTTTACGCGGAGAACCTTTAAAATGGGAAAATATGATCTGGGAACCCTCGCGATGATTGAAACAGACCGTACTGGACTAAAACAGTCGCTCCACGCCGGCGAGCAAGATGGCCGAGGTGGGCACGACTCCGAAGCCCTGCAAAGTTCGCAGGTCTCCGGAGCTCGGCCTTGATGTAATCTGGCACAAAACGCCAGATAACATCAATTTCACCACGGCCATCAAGTCGCCTCTGTTGCGCTAATATCGTCGGATATCAGCAACAGCCCCCGGCGTGATGACAACCTGCGGCTGCTTTATTGACCAATTCTTCTGATGACTACGAATACCATCAAAGGGGTTGCCTTAAACTAGTCCTCACAACTACCTAGTAGAAGCATCTAATTCACTAAACGAGCTTTCCATTCACAACGACCTAAATTCTGCCAAACGAAAGAGTTCACATACATTATGAATAAAAAAATTATCTCGGGTACCTTCTGGCTGTCCTTCGGGAGCATCGCGTCGCGTATCCTGGGCATCGTCTACCTGATCCCCTGGCTGTACATGATTGGGTCGCCCTACCACCAAACGGCCGCGCAGGCCCTGTTCAACACGGCCTACACCCCCTACGCGCTGTTCATCGCGCTGGGGACCGCGGGCTTTCCGTCGGCGGTCGCGCGCCGCGTCGCCTACTTCAACGGGAAGGATGAGCCGGAGAACGCCCGCCGTGTCGGGCACATTGGGTTTGCCGTGATGCTGCTGTCCGGGGTCATCTGCGGGGTGCTCCTCTACGGGCTGGCGCCGCTCATCGCCCGCAATAGTCCCGTTGCCTCCACCAACGACGCCATCATCGCCATCCGCAGCCTGGTGCCGGCCATCGTGATCCTCCCGTCCATGAGCGTCCTGCGGGGCTGGTTCCAGGGAAATTCCGACCTGAAGCCCTTTGGTATCTCCCAACTCTGGGAACAGTTCATCCGCATCGTGACCATCCTGGTCGGGACCTACCTGATCATCGAGGTCTTCGGCAACAATTATAAATACGCGGTTTTCGTCAGCGTCTTCGCCGCCTTCGTCGGGGCCGTCGCCAGTTACGCCTACCTCCTGAAGAAGTTGGCGGCGTACCGGCAGCCCACGACGTCCACGGCCAACCAGGCCAGCCGCCGCGACCTGCTGCGGATGATTCGGGTCATCGTGTACGAGTCCATCCCCTTCATCTTCGTGGGGTCCGGCATCACGCTGTGCCAGCTGTTCGACCAACTGTTCTTTAAGCAGATCATGCAGGGCGCGCTGCATTTCTCGGCCGTGCACACCCAGTACGCCTTCACCATCTTCTCGGCCAACCCCAACAAGATCACCACGGTGGTCGTCTCGTTGGCCATGGCGATCTCCGAAACGTCGCTGCCGCTGATTTCCAGCAAGATTGCCGACATCCAGGCCAACCGAACCGGCATCCAGCGCGACATCACGTCCAACCTGAACCTGATGGTCGTGTGCCTCCTGCCGGCCGTCCTAATGGTCTGCGCGCTGTCCTACCCGATCTACGGCATCTTCTTTAACTTCGACCGGCTGGGCGGGACCTACCTGATCTACAACGTCCTGCAAAGCTTCATCCTGGGCATGGCCATCAACGTCTTGACGGTGATGCAGGCCCTGCGGATGAGCAAACGCGCCACGGTGATTCTGCTGGAGGGGTTGGCCATCAAGCTGGTGCTCCAATACCCGCTGGTCTACCTCTGGCAGGGACTGGGGGCCATTCTGGCCACCGGCATCGCCTTTGGCTTCGTGCTCTACATGAGCGTGCGGGTCATCCGGCGGCACTACGCCCTGAACCTGCATAGCCTGAAAACGATTGGCCTGGTCAACCTGGCCTTTCTCGCCGTCATCCTCCTGATCACGGTGGGCATGCACCTGGTCTTCCCGCTGACCGAGCTGACCAGCAAGCTGGTCGCCATGGTCTACGTGGCGGTCTTCGGGCTGCTGTACCTGGCCATCTACCTGCTACTCATCAACCGCACCGGGCTGTCCGAGCAGCTGTTCCACAAGAAACTCGGGTATAAGTATTTCCGTTATAAGCATTTCGGGTAACCTCTTGAGCGTTGCCTTGGGAGTCATACGAC
The DNA here is from genome assembly GCF_001435095.1 of Levilactobacillus spicheri DSM 15429. Taxonomy (GTDB): domain Bacteria; phylum Bacillota; class Bacilli; order Lactobacillales; family Lactobacillaceae; genus Levilactobacillus; species Levilactobacillus spicheri. The sequence continues at coordinate 184,911 of NZ_AZFC01000015.1, read as the reverse complement.
AAAACAGGAAGATAACCCTCACGTCATCATTGAGGATTATCTTCCTGTTTTTGGATACCGCGGGGCGCCAACAAAAAACTATCCCCGCATGGCAGTACAGGGATAGTTCCGTAATCAAGTGTTATTTTGTATTTCGAAGAAGTGGTTGTGCTTATTTGGCGAGCTTGGCACCTTTATCGACGTAATAAAGGGACCCAATCTTGCCAGAAACGGCCAGTTTGCCGTTCTTGTAGGTCAACTTCGTCACGGAAGCGTTCTTTAACGGCGCCCCCGTGTAGTCCTTGGCCATGGTCGCCAGGTACTCGTTGATCGACATCCCGGAGCTCACGACTAAGACGTTCCCGCCGCCGTGGTTCTTGGTGGTCTTGGCAATCTGCTTCAGTTCCTTCGCCATCCGTTGTTGGACTTGGCGGGAACTTTCGGCGCGGTCACCGGCGGCCAGCGTGGTCTTTTGGCTGTTCTGATTGTCCAGCGTGAAGTAGGCGTCCTGGAGCTTGGTCCAGTAGTCCTTCCCCTGCTTGGCCATCATTTCGTTGCCGTCCTTGTACCCGTAGACGCCGGCGATCAGGGCGTTGTCGGTGGCGATGCTGTCACCTTCAAAACTCCCATAACCCCCTTCGCGCAGGTACTTGGAAATGTTGACCTTGACCTTGGCATTCCCCGAGTACTTCAGGGCGTGCTTGGCCGTGACCTCTTGGCGGGTCAGGTTCCCAGCGTAGGCGGCTTTAAAGGTCTTGCCCTTCAAGCCGCGACCCAGGTTGTTGGCAACCTGTAACCCGTTGCGGGTCAAGGGAAAATCGCTCCAACCTTGCACGCGGCCCATCACATTACCCGTGGTCTCGCCATGGCGGGTCAAATAGATGGTCACCGGCTTGGTCGTGGTTTTCTTCTTGGCCTGTGCGGTGGTCGTCCCAGCTAAGGCCAGCGCCCCGGTGGCAATGACTACCACACTCAGCGCGGTCTTGAGTGTCCGTCCTAACTGCATACTGTCTCCTCCTAAATATGTAAGTCGCAAGTGGTCTAGTTTTCAGTGATTGGCTGGTTTGCCGGTTTACTTCAAACGAAATCGCTTACATATTTAAACCTACCACACTCGATTATTTCTGACAACCCCTTATTTTATGCGATTAGTGGTTATTGGCTAAACTAGTTGCACCCTTTCTGAAAGCAATAGTTGGTTTGATAGAAATACTAATTGGTCTAGGTATGCATTTTGACTGTATAAATCGTATTAAGATCTTTATCCCCCGTTATTATTTTATTTATAAGTAATTTAGCTTGCGATTGATCCAAATCTGATTAGACTAAAGATGATTTAAAGTTATAGTGTAAACCACATTTTTATTCACATGTCATTCAGAGGAGGATGTTGTCATGTTGCTTGATTCAGGTCGTTTCCGGAACATCTTATTACCGTCTAAAGCCAGTAAAGTTGGGATATGTACGTCGCTTTTTCTATTTAGTCTGGGGTTAACCACCTCCCAGGCACACGCCGATACGCTTGATAAAACTACCCATTCAGAAGAAAACGTAACACCTTCCAAAAATGCGTCGCTCACCGCTAAAGTGGTGCCCCTCGCCCCTAAGTCGGCCCCGACGACCCCCACTCAGTCAGAAGTGACGCCCGCCACACGGTCTATAACGTCTGCCACGGACCAGTCACCACAACCCGCGCGCCCTCACCAGGGCCCAGCTGCACCAGCCACCACTCCGCAGGCAACTCCTGCTCAACCAGTCGTCCAACCACGGACCACGACCCCCACCACAATGACGAATCAGGACGCCAGTGTTTGGATGCCCGACCCCGTTTTACGTGAGTGGGTCAAGCAGTGTCTCGAACACCCGAAAGGAAACGACGCCCCACTCGATGACCAAATCACCGACGCCAACCTTTGGCAGCACACCGGTGACGTGCTCAATTTATCCGACCTCGATCACGCCATTTTAACCCCAGATCCTCATCGGGTGCCAAGCTACGATAATAATTGGCCCGCCGATCAGGATTATGATAATCCTAAGCATCCCCAGCCAGACATTCACGATACCGGTACAATCATGCATCCCGGTACCATTCACGACCTTAAGGGACTGGAACAATTCTCCAATCTCCAATCATTTACAATCAGCCAGCTGGTACAGAAAGACGTGTCTGTTGCCAGTGGCAATAGTAACGGTGACCCCATTTTTTCTAATGAAGCGTTGACCCTCACCCCGCAAGCCTTACTTAATTATCTCGATTATCTCAATACTCCCAACCACAAGATGGGGCTCTCCGCTAATCTGACCCACTTTGAACTCGGAAGTGCCGAAAGCCTCAATTGGAATATCTCCGCTTCCGACATCGTCAATCGGCTCCTATGGCACAGTCCTAAGTTATTCAATCTAACGCTCTCGGGACTGGGGTTAACCGGCGAAATGCCAGATGTTTCCGGTTTTTCACACCTGCATCAGCTTATTTTGAGCCACAATCGCTTAACCGGTACCCTCGATTCCCTGCCAGCTCTCGGAACCGGTCCCTATAATTCCTTCGATTCCCAGGCACCCAAACTGTATCTTAATGATAACCAGTTCACCGCCATCACCGCCTCGATTCCTAAAAACGTCAACTTTACCTGTGATGGCAATCATTTGCAAACTTTTATCCGTAGTAACGATGATGCGTACATCGTTACCTCCGATGGTCAAAATATTGACCTGGGAACGTTAACGACTTCCGCCCAATCGCCGAGTATCGACCTGACCCAACTGATTAAAGACCATTTTAAAGGCATCCAAACGGTCCAATCAGATACACAAAATAACGACATGGCCCCCACGGCCCCACACGATCCCCAGTCTTCAAAAGCCGGCCAGTTAACCACCCCCGTTGCCATTACCTTAATGCCCATTCAAACTCCCCTTCTTTCTGACGCTCTAACCTCCCACCCTATTTTTCTTCATCAGGAACAGGACTCATTTGCCGACTCTGATGTCTCCATTGGGACCGATGATAACGGCGACGGCTCTTACCACGCACCCTATACCGACCGCGACGGTGATCAGCAATTTAAGTTAGGCATGGATCCTAAGCATCCCAGCATTCTATCCACGCTCACGGCTTCTAAAAAAACGCCTTCCGATTTTTATTGGTTTACCGTTGCCCCTGCCCCGTCTGATGGCAGTTTCACAGAAACCTTCACCTTCACCCTCGACAACCAAATGAATCCCCGGCCCATCACGCCACCGACGCCGGTCGATCCCGAGAACCCGGACATCCCCACGCCACCAACGACCCCGACGGTGCCCGTGACGCCCGCCCCGCAACCCGAAGACCCAACGCCCGTTCAACCGGTCCAGCCCGCACCCAGTCAACCGACGCCCCAACCCCAGACCGCTGGGCAAGGTGACCATGGAACGACCGCTACGAAACCCGGCCGACCAGCCGGCCAGGGGGCGACCATCACGCCGCAACGGCCCCGGCCAACCACTCCACGGCCGCAGCGGTCACACCCCCGCACCGTGGCACTCCGGCGCACGTCCCGCCACGCGACCGCACTGACGCGTTCATCCCGCGTGCCCCAGTCGGTCGCCCAGCTCCCGCAAACGAACGAATCAACCGCTCACCGGCTGCAGCTGATCAGCCTGGGCCTCCTGACGCTGACCGGCGCCCTGCTTTGGCGGAAACGCTCCTAACGCCGCCCGCGTCAGTACTCCATCAAAACCGTTTCGGAGACATCTCGCAATTACTAAAAAAACAGGAAGGAACTTCTCCAATCGAGAGGTTTCTTCCTGTTTGCGTTTCTTCAGGTGGTGCCAACGGCTGCTAACCGCCCTTGGCCACCCGTTCGTTTTTCATCAATCCGTCGGTGCCGTGACCGCCATCAGCGTTTCCGCCTGGCCGTTCACGTCGATGTGCACGCTCGGGCCGCTGATCAGCTGCACGTGGGTCTCATCCGGCTTCAAGTCAACCTGCAAGACGCTCTTGCCGACCGTCAGCCGGTAGGTCAGCGCCGTCAGTTCCTGCGGCAGGTGGTTACTGATGTGGACCACCCCGTGATCGACGTAGAACCCGGAGAAGCCGGCGACCAGCGCCAGCCACGAGCCCCCCAGGTTAGCCAGGTGCAGCCCGTCCGCCGTGTTCTTCTGCAGGTCGACCAGATCCATCCGCGCCGTATCCATGAAGTAACGGTAGGCCTTCTCGGTGTCCCCCAGCCGCGCCGCCAGGATACTGAAGATCGACCGCGACAGCGAGGAATCGTGCGTGGTGACCTGTTCGTAGTAGTCGTACTCGCGCTCAAGCTGGTCATGGGTCAGGTCCTGCGGGAACAAGTAGTCCGCCAGCATGGTATCGGCCTGCTTGGCGATCTGGTACCGGTAAATCGTCAGCGGGTGGTAGTGCAGCAGCAGCGGGAAGTTGTCCGGCGCCATCCGGTCTTCCGGCCAGCGCGGCTTACTCAGGAAGCTGTCGTCCTGCGCGTTGATCTGGTACTGCTGGCTGTACGGCAGGTAAATGTGGTCGGCGATGTCCTGGAAGTGCTCCAGGTCGGCCGGCGTCACGTTGAACGCCATCAGCCGGTTCGGGTCGTGCTTGGCCAGTTCCGCGGCCAGCTTGACCACCAGCTCCAGGTTATGCTTGGCCATCCGGTTGGTGTAGTAGTTGTTGTTGACCAGCGCCGTGTACTCGTCGGGGCCGGTGACTGTCAGAAATTCGAAGCGCTTGGTCTTGGCGTCGAGCTGGTGCCAGGCCCCGAAGTCGACCCAGAAACGCGCCGTTTCCAGCACCATTTCAAAGCCGCACTGGGAGATGAAGTCCCAGTCGCCGGTCACGTCGTAGTACTTGCCCACGGCGTACGCAATGTCGGCGTCGATGTGGTACTGCGCCGTGCCGGCCGGGTAGTAGGCCGAGGCCTCCTCACCGTTGATGGTCCGCCAAGCAAACAGCGCCCCGTGGGCCACCCCCATCTCCCGGGCGCGGTCCCGCGCCTGGGGCAGCACCTGGTAACGGTACTGCAGGAGCTGCCGCGCCATCTGCGGGTGTGTGTAAATGAAGTACGGCAACATATACATCTCGGTGTCCCATAAGTAGTGACCCTCGTAGCCGGAGCCGCTGAGTCCCTTGGCCGGGATGTCCGTTCGGCCGTCCCGCCCGGCGGACTGGTTCAGCTGGAAAATGTTGTAGTGGATCGCCAGGTCGAGCTCCGGATTGCCGCCGACGCTGACCTCACTGTGGCGCCAAATTTTGCCCCAGAATTCGCGGTTGTCGTCTTCGAGTTCCTCCAGCGACGCCGCCAGGACCGGCACGATGGGGTCGATGGTGTTGTGGCGACTGACCACGCCCACGTAGGCCTGATAGTCCAGCGCGTGCGGCTGGCCGTCGCTGAGGTCGACCCGGTAATTCAACAGACTCCCGCCCGGCGTGGCCATCTGCAGGTGCAGGGTCACGGCCAGCTGTGAGGCCTTGGTCTGAATCTGATAGCGCTGCGTGTTCGGCGCCGTGAAGTCGGTCTTGCAGTCGGGAATCCCGGCCATCCGGGTCTTCCGCGGGTCAGCGGAGGCAATCTCTTCGGCCGCGGCCGGCACAGCGATCGACTTGCTGACCACCAGCGGGCCGGCGTAGTTATCGGCCGCCAGCGTGTAGCGAATCGCCCAGAAGCTGTCGCGGTTCTGTCCGATCACGGATTCCACGGTGAGCTGGATGGTCTCCCCCTGTTGCGAGCTGGCCTGGTACTGTTCCGTTAAGACGCCCGTATTCAGGTTCAGGTCGGCCGCCAGGCGTTTGCTGGTGGTAAACGGGTGCCCGTTGAGCGTGCTGATGCTCAAATGCCGCAGGTCGGCCAGGTTCACGATGGTCTGGTGCAGCTTGGCGTAACCGAAGCCGCCTTCCCCGTAGGTAATCGGGGCGGTCTCGTAGAAGCCGTTGATCAGGGTCCCACTGATGGGGTTGCCGCTGATGGGATCGTTGGCCCGGACGCCGAAGTGCCCGTTCGCCAGGGAAAAGATGGTCTCCAGGTATTCCGGCTGGTGGCCCCCCACGTCCTTTAAAGTTAAGTGATAATCGCGTGTCGTCACAAGAAAAACCTCCCTAAGTGCTGCTTATGCCGTTTTTAGATACTAGTTCACATGTCGCGCTGGTTGATCTCACGTAGCAGCAATCTAGATGATGGGCAATTGCCCCGTCATTGATTTATCACCACTACGGCGCGTTAAGCTCACGCTCGCTTTTATCAACCAGCAGGACACATCCTGGTTCGAACCTCATTTTGAGGATTGGTGCCAGTGCTCCCCACAATTCTAGTGCCTCGAGCACCCAAAGTTAACCGGGGGCGCCACCGTTAGCGAAACAGAGGCGACTTGCTAGTCGTGGTGAAATTGATGTAACCTGGCGTTTTGGGCCAGGTTACATCAAGGTCGAGCTCTGGAGACCACGGGTTTTGTGGGCTTCAGAGTCGGGCCCACCTCGACCAGCTTGCTCGCCGGCGTGGAGCGCCTGTCACCGTCTATCCATTCCTAAATCAATCCCGCCGCCATCTTCAAGGCGTCCTGGACGGCCGGGACGTTGCCGGTGAAGTTCAGGAAGGCGTGACTCAAGCCGCCATAACGGAGGTAATTCGCGTCGTCGTTGGCCTGACCCACCCGGTCGATGAAGGCCTCGGACTGGAGCCGGAACGGGTCGAACTCCCCGATCAGGATCGACGTGTTTTTGAAGATCGCCGGGTCCGCCAGGAAGGGCGAGATCAGCGGCGCCGTCAGGTCGTAAGGCTGGTGGTTCATGTAGTAGTCGCTCATGATGGTGTCGAGCTGTTCGAAGAGCTGGTAGAACCGGTGCAGCGCCGTCCGCTGACTGGCCACGACGGGGATCTTGGTGTCGTCCCAGAGTGGTCCCTCGTGGTCCGACCCCTGGATCAGGGTCGGGTAAAACAGGATGTGGCTGCGGATCTCGCAGATGCCCATCAGCCGGCAAAGCTGACTGACGGCCAACGCGATGGAGGCCCCGGCGGAGTCCCCACTCACGGAGATCTGGCTGTGCTTGGGCGCCAGCTGCTCGATCACCGCCAGGCCGTCCAGAATCGCGGCCGGGTAGGGTTGCTCGGGCGCCAGCGCGTAGTCGACGTTGTAGACCACACAGTTGGCCTGTTCCGCCAAGTAGCGCATGGCGGTCATCACGTCTTCCGGCGTCCCCCCGTAGTAGGCCCCGCCGTGAAAGTAGACCAGGACCTGGTCGGAACCCAGGTGGTCCATCCGGGCGATCCGAATCGCCCGCACCCGCCGGTTCATCGCCACGATCTGGCGCATCTGAACCTTCATCGGTACGGTGGTCAGGTCGCGTTGCCCCGACGTTTCGGTCCCCTGACGCAGGCTGGTCAGGTCCGGACTCAGCTGCGGATTCTCCGGCAGGTCCTTCACCGTGTCCCAGATCAGCGGTTCGTAGGTGTGGGCCGGCTGGCGGTCCTTGAACCAGGACGTGACCCCGGCCTGCAGCTGACTGACCGGGAGCTTTCCCAGCCGGGTCAGTTCCGCCTCGTAATCAGTCGACCGCTGGGCCGTGGCGTCGTTAATAATCGATTCTTTTGTCATGTCAATAACCTCCCCCGAGATGGTGCGTGTGTTTATTGGTCGCGCCAGAAATCATTTAGATTCCAGAGGCGCGTCAACCAGTCAAGTTGTTGCGGGAACCAGTGGGCCACGTGGGGCTGGACGAAGGCGGCGCCGAAGTCAGGGTCGGCGGGGTCGAAGCTCCGCGGAAACGCCGTGACCGGGCGGGCCAACGCCAGACCGTGGGGTCCTTGGTCGTAGATGGTGCTGTGGACCGGTACGCCGGCCCGTTCGAGTGCTTGGACGTAGTGTTGGGTGTTGGTGACCGGGACCAGTTCATCGGTCTGGGTCGCCCAGATAAAGGTCGGCGGGTTCTCCCCGTTCACCAGCTGGTCGGCCTCGTGATACGGCCAATCGCCGACGATGGCGGCCCGCTCACGCGCGGTCGGGGGCCAGCCCAACCGCAGCCCAATCACCGGGTAGGCCAGGCCCACCGCGTTGACTTGCAGGTCCGCGCGGGTCACCCCGACGGCCTGGGTCAGGAAGGGCGCGGCCCACTGATCGGCGTAGAGCGCCGTCACGTAGCCTCCCGCTGAGAACCCGGCCAGGAGAAATTTATCCGGCGCCAGGTGGTACACCACGGCGTTCTTCCGGAAGTAGGCGACCACCGTGCCCACCTGATAGAGGGCGCGGGGCAGGACCGGCGGCTGGTCGGCCAACTGGTAGTCGACCACCACGGCCGCAAACCCCTGCGCCAGGTAGTTCAGCGCGATGATCTCGCTTTCCCGTTGCGAGTAGAAGGTAAAGCCCCCACCCGGTAAAATGATGGCTAACGGTCGACGTTGAATCACGTGCAGGTCGGCAATCGGGGCCGGCTCATAAAAGGTGACCGTCACCTGATTATCGGCGGCCCCCAAGGTTAATTTAGAGATTTCCATCGCTCAAGTCCTCGTCCGATTCATCATCGGCCACCGCGGAGTCCGCGGTGACGGCGGTGTCGGTCGTTTGTGCCTGTTCGGCCGCCCGCTTTTCCGCTGCGGCGGCTTGGGCCTTGACCTCGGCCGCGACTTCGGCTTCGTCCAACTTGTAGAACTGCAGGATCACGCAGATAGCCACCGCGATCACGATTGGAATCCAGATGAAGCTGGCGCTAATGGCGGACAGAGCCTTGGCGTCCTGAATCTTGGCGCTGGCCTGGAAACCACCCCAGGACAGGATCATCCCGGACAGGAAGCCACCCAGTCCCATGCCCAGCTTGGCGCCGACCATTGGAACGGAGGACAGGATTCCCGGTTCGTCGATTCTTAATTTCAACCGTGAGTACTCAACGGTGTCAGCAATCATCACGAAGGAGATCGAGAAGGCGGCCCCCATGGCGATGGTCGAGATGATCATCCCCGTAAAGAGCGGAATCATACTCCCGGAGCTGAGCCCCAGCGGCATGATGGCCTCCCCCACGGCAAAGCCCAGTAAAGCGACCACCATGACGTTCCGGTGCTTCATGAACTTGCTTAAGAGTGGCACGGACAGGTTCCCGATGACCGCAACGATGATCAGACCGTTAAACAGGCCGATCATGTCGGTCCGCCGGTAGACGTAGGTCAGGTAGTAGACCGCCGTTTGCATCCGGATGACCCAGAAGGTCTGTAAGAGAATGAAGCCGATACTCAAAAGGACCCACGGTGTGTTCTTGGCGGCGCCCTTCAGGGATTCGCCGACCGATAAATGACTCTTGATGTGGTTGGCTTCGTCAACCGCGGTGTTGTCCACGGCGTTGTGTTCCCGCAGGTTCGCAAAGGCCCCGAAGAACAGCAACATGATGACGACCCCGATGATGGCGGCCCAAATCGTCCAGCCGAGCTTGGTGTTGCCTCCGCCCAGCTTGGCCACCATCGGTAGGGAAATCGCCCCGATGACAGCGGTTCCAATATTGGTCATGACCATCCGGGCGCTGGCGAGGTTGGTCCGCTCGTCAGGGTCGGAGCTCAGACTCGGCAGAATCGCCGTGATCGGCGTGTTGGCCCCGGAGTAGACCAGGCTAAATAGCGTGTAGACCAGGGAAATCCAGGCCAGTTGGAAGGCTTTGTTGCCCCCAAAGGTCGGATTGAAGAACAGCAGCATGGTCAGAATCCCCAGCGGTACCCCGAACCACAGGAAGTAAGGCCGCGACTTGCCGTACTTCGAATGGGTGTGGTCGATCAGGTAGCCGTACACGACCCCATCAAAGGCATCGATCACCCGGACCACCAAGAACAGCGTCCCCACGAAGGCTGGCGAGATGCCCAGCACCGTGGTGTAGTAGAACAGTAAGTAGAGTCCGACGATCTGCCAAATGAGGTTACCGGCCATATCCGTCGCCCCATAGAAGATCCGTTGTTTCCAAATTTGTACTTTACTCATATGAAACACCCTCCCCCGTTAAAGTGGGTTAATGATTGGAGAATAACAATATAATTGAAATCGCTTTCATGTATTCAATATAATCGCTTACCCTCTAAACGGTAATCCCACTATTTGACGTTTAACTTACCTTTTATAACTCTCTTACCCATTTAACCCAATTTTGAATTAAGTCACAAATATAAACGGTTTTTTTACCCCGTTTGCGTGTCCGGCCTAACTAACTGTGCCCGCTGATGGTTGAGCCACGCCACCAACCGGGACTTTTCATGGCCCGTTTAATCATTTGTTGAACTAACTGACGACGCCATAAAAAAGGCGCACCCATTTGCTGAGCACGCCGGATACTAGTGTTATTTAACGTTTCTAATTAGCTGTTACGAATGGTAGGCTTTGTCCAAAGCCACCTTGTCCTGGTGGCTGATGTTGGCGTAGCGGTTGGTCGGGTACATCACGCTCTTGCTGCTCTTCGAGTGGCTGAGCCCCAAAGCATGGCCCAGTTCGTGGGTCGCCACGTTCATCCGTTGGGTCTTGGTGTACTGAAAGCTGGTCAGCAGCCCCCGGTTCAACGTCGACGTCGCCGAAACGATCTCGTTATCTTCCTCTTTATGGACGTACGAGTAATTGGTGTAACCACTCAGTAAGCCCGTCTTAGTGCTGAGCGAGGCGCTGGATTCCAGTACCACGTCGGCCTTCTTCACGGACGACACGGCCTTGAGCTTGACGATGCCGGTTCGGTTCCACTTCTTGACCGCCGTCTTCCAGACGCTCCGGTAGTACTTGGAGGAGCCGTCGTAGGTGTAGGTGATCTTGGTGGAGTCCCAGTGGCCCCAGGAAGGGGTCTTAGCGGCCGCAGCCGCGGAAGTCGTGGTCAGACCGAGAAAGACCGCCACCGTGAGGCAGGCCACTAGCAATGTCGTCTTGAATCCGTGAATAATAATCAGCACTCGCTTTCCGTTTCTTGATGTTCTCTAGTATGAGAGCAAAAGGAGAAGCGTAGCATGCTCATTATTAGCGGTGTGGATAATTCTACCACTCCATTTAGGGCGATGTGGGGTAATTCTGGTGTTTTTTTCTGTAAATGGAAGGTACGAGAAGTCTTGATTTACCGGCAATCCGTTCTATCACATGATAAGTCATTGTCAATTTGGTCACTTTTTTCAGCCAATTTTCAGTGCTGACATTCATTTTTGAAAGCACCTTTGTCCGACGTCCCTTGCCGAACATACCGACCCGAACGACGGCCTGAGGACCCGCCACTGATCGTTATGCTGTTATCGCCCGATAATTAAGCTGTGACGCCATTCGATGGTGCAGAAGTCGGCTATCGTGCAACGAACATTAAGCTGATTTTTTTTAGTCTTGTTCATCCGTATACAATTATTCATTTTTGATTTATCCGTGAAATTCGGACATAAGTTCGTAAATGAGCAGTCTCTCATTTAACTCAAAGTCTTCTTATAAAAGCCGTTATTATGGTAATTTAATTGGATTAACCAATTAAAACTCACAATTGAACATTTGTAGTGTGGACTAAATAATCAAAGCATGTTATGCTTAATGCAATTAATGGGACTAAATAATTCGTCTCGATTGGTTTTGCCATAAACCCGAACTTTACCAGCCATAAAGGAGGAGCTTATCCATGACTTTATCAGAAATGAAAGCGGTTACTAAGAAACGTTCTTGGTTATACCTGAGCACCGCCGCCCTGACCCTCTCGCTCATGACCCTGAACGGGACCACGGCCCAGGCCGACACCAACGAGGCCCCGGCAGCGGACAACCAGGCCCAAGCCAGTGACGCCAGTGCCACGCCCGCCAAAGAGGTGACCCTGACGACCGGGAGCACCGAGACCAGCGAACCAGCGGCGGAAGAAACGACCCCGGCGGCCACCCCGGAAGAGACCACCGGTAATGAAACAGCGACGCCGGAGGAGACCACCAACACCGATCCCGTCACGAACGATACTGACGAGACCACGGGCAACGGCGACCAGGCCACGGGCAACGACGTGACGCCGGGGAACGCAACGGACGGTTCCGACACGACCGAAACGGGGACAGATACGAACACGGACACGACTGGCAACGATGATGTCCAAACCCCGGATCCGGAAACGCCTGATACCACGACTAATGCTGAAACGGATGAGGACACCGTCACCGAACCGACTGGTGACGAACCGACCGATCCAATGGCAGAAGCCACCAACGATGCCCTCACCCAGGACGATACCGAAACCACGACGCCCGCCCCGAGTTTCCGGGCGGCAGCCGTTCCAACCAGCGCGCCCGTCCTATTCGCGGCGGATGATGAGACCATTGATGATTGGATGCCGAACAAGCTTCTCCAGCAATGGATTCTCAAGGCCTTACAGGGACTGAAGGGCCAGAGCAAGACCTGGAATAGCGTCGCTGACATCACCAAGGAAGACATGGCACTCCTGGATTCGCTCTCCAACAACGAAACCCATATTGATGGGAAAACATCCTACTCATTGCAGGGGCTAGAATACGCCGTTAATTTAACGTACCTGTCGCTTAACGCGGGATTGAACTCCCCGTCCGGGTACTACTACGGGGACGTGACGGACTTAACTCCGTTAGCTGGATTGACCAAGCTCGAGACCCTGTACATCTCCAACAACCGGGTCAGCGACGTATCACCCTTAGCCAACCTGACGAACTTAAAAATGTTAGAAGCGACGTTCAACCACATTTCGGACTTCTCAAGTCTAAAGAACATTCCTAACCTCGATGTGTCTTATGGCCACCAGTTCATCCTGTTGCCACCCGTTTACGTCAGCAAAACCGACCGGACTGCGCACATCCCCGCCATGTTGTACTTGGCCGATGGAACCCAAGTAGCGCTGGCCCCAGCTCAACAAGTCGGCGAACCGGTTCAGTTAACGCCTAGCTTCCAGTTCTATTACAGTTGGTACTTCAACGGTGGTACTGCAACGTCCGATGGCAATAACGGCTTGAATTTCACCGATATTCCGGACCAAAAGCCGGGCATTACCGGTGAATACAACGGCGCTACTGTGGTGCCAGTCGATGACTATTACTACCTAACCGGCAAATACCTGTACAATGACAACGTTCAGTTTGCAATCGTTCAACCGTATATCCTGGCCGACACCGCCGCCAGCGTCACCGTCCACTACCAAGATGAGGACGGGAACCCGATTGCGGACGACGTGGTGCTCGACAACGGCCACATCGGCGAGACCTACACCACCGAACAAAAGGACCTCGACGGGTACACCTTCAAGGAAGTTCAGGGGAACCCGACCGGTGAATTTACCGACCAGCCGCAGGAAGTGACCTACGTCTACACGGCCAACGTCACGACCGGCACGGTCACCGTCCACTACGAAACTGAGGACGGCACGGTCATCAAGGATCCGCATCAGCTCACCGGGGACATCGATGACACCTACACCACCACGCCCGAGGACATCGATGGCTACAAGCTGGTCACCACGCCGGCCAACGCCAGCGGGACCTTTACCAAGGGCAACATCGACGTGACCTACGTTTACGCCCCGATCTCGACCGGGACCGTCACCGTCCACTACGTCGACACGTCCGGGAATATTCTGAGTACCGCGACCCAGAGCAGCGGCGAAGAGGGCACGGACTACACCACCACGCCAATCACCATTAATGGTTACACCGTTTCCCAAACGCCAAGCAACGCGAGCGGCAAGTACACCGCCGGCAACATCGACGTCACCTACGTCTACGTCCAAACGAACACGGGCGGCGGTGGCGATGGTGGCAACGGGGGTGGCGAGACCCCCGGTGGTGGTGACGGCGGTAACGGGGGCGGCGAAGTCCCTGGCGGTGGCGATAACGGCAACAACGGTAACAACGGCGGTGGCGACGTCAGCGGTGGGGACGGCGACGGGGTCGATCCCGACACCCCAACGCCGCCAACCACTCAACCGAGCCAGCCGGATACTGACCTCTCTACGGGCGGTAACGCAGCGACTGGCACGCCAAGCACCAATGGTCAGGCAGCCAAACCGGGCCGGGTAACGTCCCTCAACACCGGTTCAGCCGCGGCCAAGGCAACGCCAACCACGACCAAGGCGGCCATTACGCCGAACGCGGCGACGACCCTGCCACAGACCAACGAGCAACACCGGTCGACCAGCGCCGTCGGTTGGATCCTCCTCGGTTTCACCAGTTTAGGCGCCCTCCTCTTCCGGAAACGGAAGTCATAACCTTTCACAGCAGTCGCTCCTGGTCGGGAGCGGCTGTTTTTTGTCGCTAAGTTTAGCAGAACGACCAAAGGATCAGGTTCCCGGCTAGAAACATGGGGGCCGTGATTTCTGCGCCGTCCCCCTTCCCTCAGAACCCGTTTTTTGAGTGATATCGATGACTTTTAAAGGGAGTTAAGAGATGCTATATTATGTACCCAAAGGGAGCTGAGTAAATGAAGCATTTAGAGGTCCCCACGCGCACTATCAATGATTTAAAACGGTCACCCCAAGCGGTCTTTGAGCAAGCTCAAGCCGCTGATACTGGCATTTACATCCTTAACCACACTACGCCAGCTAGCGTGGTTCTATCGGTTACTGGTTATGAGAACCTCGTGAAGAAAAAAGAAGACCTGCAAGACCAGCTGTTTGACTTAGAAGCGTTGGCACGTAAAAGTCACGGTGGTCCAACCTGTACCGATGAACCAGTTTGCGGCCACGCCTTAGCGAATGCTCAACCCAAAATCAACCCGCAGGATGGCTGGGAGTAGCTTATGACCCGTGATTCTTGTTGCGCAACGACCACCCTCCAGGAGGCAATGATGACGACTATTTTATTTGACGACTATTTAAATGATCGGTTAAAGGATCCGCAGGAACGCCAGCTCTTTGAAGCGGCCAGCGTGAAGTTTGACGTGGGCTACCAGCTGTATCAAGCCCGCCAAACAGCCGACCTATCGCGCCAGCAGTTGGCCCAAAAGGTGGGGCTCACCGCTGACGTCATCGGTCAAATCGAGCAGGGAAACGAGGTCCCGTTAAGGACTTTACAGCGTGCCGCCGGTGGCTTAGGCCTCAAAGTCACCGTGAGCTTGGAACCACGTCCTTAAGAGTCAGACTCAGCTAACCAGCTGAGTCTTTTTTGCCCATCGGCATTAAAAAAGACCTGGGACAAGTCCCAGATCCGCTTTCGTTTCATCATATGGTGCTTAAAACCCATGATTCAATTTTAGCTTAGTTATTTGCTTACGCTCCCCCACTTCAACTCACTATTCAGCGGTTGGCGCTTCTTCTTGAACCCGCCGTTCGGCTAATTCTTCAGTTACGACTGGTTCATGCTTTTCCCACTTACGGTAGAAGACCATACACAGTGCGCTAAATGCATAAACAATCACGGGAACCCAAATAAACGTGAAGTTAATGGCAGATAAACTTTCAGCCGTTTGAACCGCTTTGGCTGCCGTAAATCCAAATGCTGCCAGAATTCTTGCAGCAATGAAGGACCCAATCCCCGATCCCATCTGGATACAGAACGACGCACCCATGGCAGTTAAGAACCCATTGGCTCGAATGCCGTTTTTCCATTCACCAAAATCAACGGTATCGCCGACCATCGAGAAGAACATGGTCATCGCCGAACCGGAACCAATGCAGGCCAGACTCCAACCAATTAACGCTGAGGTGACGTTGGTTCCTGCCATTCCAATCCAGACTTGTCCCACCATAGTCATGGCCAACATCAAGATTGTCGTTCCCCATTTATGTAAGTACTTAACAACAAAGGGGACTGAGGCCATTCCCAATATTTGAATAATGGAAAATCCATTAAAAATTGAAATCAAGTTTTTATTACCCAGATTGTATTGGAAGTAATACGGTAACGCCGCGTTACGTGCGGAATAAGCCGTCCACAATAGTAAGTTTGCCGCAACGATCAAGACCCATGGCCAGTTATTTTTAGTGGCCTTAAGACTTTCTCGAATCGTCACAATCTTTTCTTCACCGATATTCTTTTCGCGCATATCCAAGAAAGCAATCATTAAAACAATAAACGCGATAACCGCATACAACCCAACGGCCAAGGACCAACCACGCCGTTCATTACCATTTCCCAGTACCGACGCCAATGGCATCACAAACGTGACGGCAAAGAAGTTCCCAACATTCCCTAAGACCATCCGAATTGAGTTGGCTGAGGTCCGCTCGTCAGAATTGGCTGAAAGGTTCGGTAAAACGGACGTGATGGGCGTCGACAACGCCGTGTAGGTTAATTCTGCAATGATGTACATTGCCCCGGCATAGATGATTTTTGCCGTACCACCCAGCGAAGGAGTTGTAAACAGCAACCAAACCGAAATGGTGAATGGCAATGCCATCCAAAGGAACCACGGTCGGTTTTTCCCGTATTTACTATGCGTGTGATCGACCAAGACCCCCATGACAGGCGCCCCCAAGGCATCGATAAACCGTCCTAAGAGGAGTAACGCCCCGGCGGTCCCCACCGCTAGTCCAAAAACGTTGGTGAAGAAGTACAGCATGTAGGAGCCAACCAACGTATACAGCAAATTCCCTGCCATGTCGGTGAACCCATACGTCAATTTTCTGTGAAATGGTAATTTGTCGCTGGCAAGCATTGCCTGAGCAGCAGCAACGTTTTGGTCCGTATTATTCGAACTCATTTTAAAAACCTCCATTTACATTACGTATGCAATGACACGCATGACGTGCCTTACTTATCTGAAATTCTTTTTTGACTGTCGTGGGCCAAGCTCACATAAATTACGATCATAAACACTGTTCCGCCAATAATCGTCATGAGATTGTTGGGAATGGTGTGATCAGCAACCTTCCACGCCAATCCAATAAAGATAATCTGCAGAATCCACGAAAGAATCGACTGACTCGCAAATAACTTTCCAAATAATTTCATTGTCGACGTTCCTTTCCTTTAATGTTTAATCGTCATTTCTAGTAAACAGTCCCTAATGACAATCACCAATTCGTCCTTTTTACTTTAAGGCTTCAAACGCTGGCAATAACTCTTCAGCAACCGATTGCCGAATGTAAACTGGAATTTCATTGATTGGTGTTTGCGCACTAATCGTTTGACCCCCTGGCAACACGGCACCCGTCATGGCATCAACCCAACTATTCCCTGCTGGTAAGTAAACGTCTCGTTGTGCAGACTTTTCATGTAATACGGGAGCGACCAAAATCGAATCACCAAACAGGAATTCGTCTTCCACCGACCAGGCCGCTTCGTCTTGGCTGTAGTTATAGAAAAGTGGTCGAATGACTGGTGTGCCTTTTTCATGAGCCGCCTGCATTTGAACCCGGATATAGTCCTTGAGATTTTCACGCAACGTCATGTACTTCTTCATAATGCCATACGCTTGATCCCCGTACGCCCACGGTTCAGTAGGACCACCCGATGGCATCTTTCCACCACCAACCGAGCTAAGTGGAACGGTATGCGGTTCACGATCCCCATGCATTCGCATGACCGGACAGAATGTCGCAAATTCAAACCAACGCGTTACTAATTCCCGGAAGTTCTCATCATCGTCAACTCCCCCATGGAAACCACCAATATCGGTTGTCCACCAAGGAATGCCTGCAATTCCCATGTTGAGTCCAATTGCTAACTGGTTCCGCAAAGATTGAAAACTTGAATCAATATCACCCGACCAGACTAATGCGCCATACTTTTGACTGCCTGCCCAAGCACAACGAACCAAGTTAATCACGTTTTCCTTACCACTTGCCTTCTGGCCATCATAAATTGCCTTAGCATAGTCGACCGGATAGGTATTCCCAATTTGCAGATTAGTCCCGTTAGAATAACGATAATTATCAAAGTCGTAAACCGTGTATTCTGGTTCGGCTTCATCTAGCCAGAACAAATCAACACCCTTATCCTGGTAATTCTTCTTTAGTAATTGCCAAATATAGTTTTGAGCATCGGGGTTGGTGAAGTCGACAAAGCCGTTATTGCCCAGGAAGTTCATGGTAATCGGAACGCCTCGTTCGGTTTGAACCAAGTATCCCTTTTCGTCCATTTCTTGGTAGTGTGAACTGGTTTCATCGATGGTTGGCCATACGGATACCATCAGCTTGATACCCATGCCGTGCAGCTCTTTAATCATCTGATCTGGATTTGGCCAGTACTCTTCATCAAACGTGAATTCGCCGGACTTAGGCCAGTGGAAGTAATCAATCACAATCACGCTAATCGGTAAATGTCGCCGCTTAAACTCTCGTGCCGCTTCCAACAACTCTTCTTGCGTCCGGTAACGTAACTTGCATTGCCAGTAACCCATGGCAAAGTCCGGCATCATCGGTACTTTACCAGTGACCGCGGCGTATTGTTCTTCAATCTCACTCGGCTGGTCGCCACAAGTTACCCAATAATCTAGTTCCTTTGTCGATAATGCATGCCACTCCGTCATGTTCTTCGCAAAGTTGACATCCCCGATGGCGGGGTTGTTCCAAAGCAGACCGTACCCTTTACTGGAGAGCACAAAGGGCACACTTGCCTGCGAGTTTCGGTGAGCCAACTCCAATTTAGCATTCTTCAAGTTTAAAAAGTCTTGTTGGTACTGCCCCATCCCAAACAGTTTTTCATGCGGATCTGATTCAAACCTTGCTTTAAGTTCAAAGTCACCGCCTAAGATTGGTCTGAATTCGCGTGAATCAATGTTCAAGGCGCTGTTAAAATGTTGAACCGTCTCCTCATCAACGCCTGCAGACATGTCCCCAACTCGGTTCCGCTGGTAGCCCTTCAAGAGCAACTCACCTTTTTGGTTATAAAAGCTAAGATTCTTGAAAGCGTCAATTTTGGCAGTCAAATTACCATTGGTAATCGCTCCTTTACGCTTTCCATCGTCTACCGTCACAACCGCCTGCTGGGTCGCTACGGGTTCACTCAAGGCGTTATCCCGTCCTGTGTAGGTGGTGTATTTACTACTACGAACCCGAAAACTGTTTTTTCCCCAAGGCTTAACTTCTAATAATTCATGGCCGTTTCTCAAGTACAAACAATTATTGTCTTCATAAATCATCATGATCGCTCCTTTTTATGTATGACTTATTTTCCAAAAATGATGGGTTCCATCTGCATCATCAGTCTTCCGAAGGGTCGTCAAACCAATCGACGTTATTCTGATCAGTGATTCATTAGCATTTCTAGTAAGCGCTTACAACTACTAATGTTAGCGCTTTACAGACACGCTAAAAACTAATAAAATGAGCACAAAGGTCTCTATATCAAAAGTGAAGGTATCTATTATGAATAAAAAAGTATACAAATTTTCATTATACGATCCCGTCAAATTTTTTAAGGCCGGTCAATATTTCGCTGACGCTGGTTGGCGTCATAAAGACATTACGAACGACGGGGACTATGAGCTCTTTATTATGCTGTCTGGCGCCGCCTTTATCCAAATCGGAACGGTTCAGTACGCCCTTTCTGAACATGATTGCTTACTCATTCCACCATACATTCGCCATTTCGGATACCGCGATTCTCCCAACGGCACGGTCTATTATTGGATGCACTTTTTTCCCAACGGAACGGTAACCACGTCCTATACCGTTAACTTAGCGGGGAACGAAAACGAGGTAACCTTGCCGCAGCAATTTATTCCTAAGAATTTTGAACGCGTCGCCTTACTTATTCGTCAACTACTCGATAGTGCCAATGATAAAAGCTCCTCACAGTTGGCAACGAACTACTTTGTTTCCAGTATCCTAATTGAAGTCTCTCGTCAATTCATCGCGACCATTCATCCTGCCCCCAAGTCCTCCAGTCGTTTCGAATTAATCAAGAATTGGATTCGCATCCATAGCCATGAAAATCTCACTGTTGCCCAAATTGCTGCCGAATTTCAGATGACACCGGTCTATCTCACCCGACTCTTTAAGCTGTATGAGGGTGTCACGACGATTCACTTTATTAATTCAATCAAGATTAACCAGGCCCAGGAGTTACTACTCACGACCGACAAATCAGTCAAAACCGTGTCTCTCGAACTCGGTTTTCGTAATGAGAAGTACTTCCTTCGTGTCTTTAAAAATATGACGTCACTTACTCCGACCCAATTCAGAAACTCTTATGCTAAAACCTATTTGAATAACATCGAAGTTGATCCAACAATTCCTAAACCCTAATCTGTCACCTTACGACTACACCTTTGTATTTGCCCATGAGGAATCGAACGGGAAGGTTACTTGGTCAAAACAAAAAGGCATCCGATTGAAATCAATCGAATGTCTTTTCTGCACTTAACGAATTGCCCCGTGGTACGTGAAATCCCCGGACGTGGGGTCGGTCAGGTAGGCCCGGGCCTGTGCCAGGTCCTGCAGGACAGCGACCGCCGAATTGGCCAACATCACGTTGAACGTCTGGCCGTCCTTCAAGGTCTCGGCGTAGTAGGCGATGGGAATCTCCCGGCCGTACGCCATCCCCGTCTCCCAGATGGTCCCGGTGTCGTTATCGTCGACCACCGCCAGGACCAGCTTGGCGGCCTTCAGGTGGGCCGTATTGTCGTCAAAGACGGCTTGCCGGTCGGCATCCGTCGCGTCGGGCGTCAGGTCGATGCCGTCGAGTCGGGGCGAGTAGTAGCTGATTCCGAGCTCGTTCATCAGGTTCTCCAGGGCGGCTAAACGTTCCGGTTCGCCGGCCGTGAACCAAGGGCCCGCCAAGTAGACCTGGGGGTGTGTTGCGTGTACGCGTGTTGCCATGTGTGACCACTCTCCTCTTAGCTGATTAGGCTAAAGGATACGCCAAATCCGGCCGGAACGCCAGACTCATCTGAGAGGAGGTGGCCCTTGACGCCGGCACGCCCAGCATCGGCGCCCCTGCCGCTTGGGACCGCCGCGCCTTGACGTAGGTGTAGGTCACCGTCCGCGGGGCCGCCGTCAACCGACTGGTCCGTTGCCCCGTGGTTTGCTGGAGCCGGTAACCGGTAAACGTCTTGAGGGGCGGCGTCACGGCTTGGCCGACCAACCCCGTCCGGGTAACCGTGGCCAACGCCTTACCCTGCGCCGTCACGTAACGGGCGGTCAGTTGGCCCAGGTTCGTCACCGGTGGCACGGGCGCGGCGACCGCACCGCGCAGCACCGCCAAGGCCATGGTGACCGTCCCCGCCAGCGTCGTGCCCTGGCGCGTGGTGGTCAGGTAGCTGGCCAGCGGCGCGTTCAGCTGGGTTTGGACCCGTTGCGCGGTCTTAGCCGGATCGATGGCCGCCAGTTGCCGGACCGACTGGGTCGTGACGCCGTACCGCTCAACCAGCGGTTCGTACAGGTTCGGGACGGCCAGCCCGGTGAACGTCACCTCGCTGGCAAACATCTGGTCATACCGGGCCACCAGCGTCTTTTGCGCCACCGGTTGAACCTGGTAGACCGTGCCTAACCGAGGCCGTACCTGCGCCCGGTAGGCCTGCTGCAGGTCGCTAAACGACAAGGCCCCCGCCTGATAGCGGCTGACCCGACTCAACAGCCACGCGTTGAGGTAGCTCTGGGTCACCAGTTCCCGGCGTAACTGGGACGTGGTGGTCGTTTTCCCCATGGCCGTGGCTTGCTGGGTCACAAACGTAGCCAATAACTCACTGGTCGTGGCCGGCAGCGGCGTAGTCAGGACCCGCTGGAGCAGGCCATCGTCAATCGTGCTCGGCAGCCGCTCGCTCAGCTTGTCCATGGTCGCGGGCGTATTTAGCTGTTGCGTACTCAGCGTTTGCGGCCACTGTTCCAAAATCGGCCGCTGGGTGGTCGTGGTCGCCGTGGCCAGCGTCACGGTCGGCATCGCCCGGCGCTGAACTGCGGTGGTCGCCGCCCGGGCCGGCGCCAGTCCCCCGATTCCCAGCAGACCCACGCTCACCGTCATCAAGATTCGAATCCCCGTCCCCTTCATGATTCCGTCGCCTCCAAATTTTTTAGCTGTTAGTCATTCACATCCTGACTCGATGCTACCATCAACTGATTGTGCAGGGGCTATTGCGACTATTTGTAAATTAACTAACCTTTTAGCGGCCCTCAAAATGGCTCATTCAGCAAAATTTTGTCACACCCAAGCACCGTTGCCGGGATTCAGATGCCTGATGGCAATCAGGAGATTTCTGCCTGACTTCAGCGTATCATTCAGGGGAGTTGCATAGGAAGAGATGAGTTCATGCAACCCCAAGAACCGACTAAAAAGATGGTGTCCCTAACCATTGATAGCGCGTTGTCAGATCAAGCCCGCGCCATTCTAAGTACGATGGGGCTTACTCAAGCGTATCGTCGCTGACGGAGCGGTCCCCTTTGACGTTAAGTTGAGTGATGCCCAAAAGCCATGCTGGAAATTCAACGCATGGCACAGCAACTTCCTGTCGACGACCTGACGGACAAAGACGCCCTGAAAGCGTGGTTCGCTGATGACTCCCAAGACGATTGATACTAGTGGTACGATGCCGGTTTATAGCATCGACATCCCGAGCAGTTCCCCAACGCCCGGCCGTTGCGGTAGAATAGAGGCAACTTGACCGAAAGCGGGGGATCTCATGGCAAACTATATTCAAGAAATCCGGGCACTGGTGGGGCACAAACCCATCATTCTCAACGCCAGTGGCGGGATACTGCTCAACGATCGGCAACAGGTCCTGTTGAATCTCCGGACCGACACCCACAACTGGAGCCTACCGGGCGGCTACCTGGAGTACGGCGAAACGTTCGACCAGGCCTGCATCCGCGAGTACAAGGAAGACGCCGGCCTCGACGTCGCCATCGTGCAACCGCTGGGCCTTTTCGACCAGGGCTACACCACCTACCCCAACGGCGACCAGGCCCAGGTGATCTCGCGGCTTTACCTGGTGCGCCCCACTGGCGGCCATCAGCTGGACCACGCGACCGACGAGACGCTGGATCTCCAGTACTTCTCGTTCGACGACCTGCCACCCCTGTTGAATCAGCAGACGGCCGACATGTTGGCGGCCGGTCGGCGGTACTGCCAGGAACATCTCGATTAAACCGCAAAGAAGCGACCCGCACAGATTGGCGGATCGCTTCTTTTTTTATTATAGTGTTGGAAAACCGAGAACGGTGGTCGCAAAAGTTTGCCGATTCGCCCGGTACACGCCCGTTTGCAGGTCGCGTCCGCCCTGCCGGTGGTAAAAGGCCAGGGCCACCTGGTTGGTCGCCAGACAGTCGAGCGTCACGGCCGTCCCCAACGCGCGGCGTTTCGCGGTCAACAGGCGCCAACCCACTCCCTGGTGCTGACAAGTGG
This sequence comes from Levilactobacillus spicheri DSM 15429, assembly GCF_001435095.1. GTDB lineage: Bacteria > Bacillota > Bacilli > Lactobacillales > Lactobacillaceae > Levilactobacillus > Levilactobacillus spicheri. The sequence continues at coordinate 161,752 of NZ_AZFC01000015.1, read as the reverse complement.
GCGCTACGTAGAGGCCATAGACCTCGCCCGGATACCGGGACGCCAGCGCGGAATGACTCCGCTGAGCCCCACCCGCCACGAACCCCACGACCTGGTCAGCCACCAGGGCGACCAAGACGTGGTCCTGGCGGTACAGCCGGGCCCATTGTTGCCGGCGAAACGCCTCATCGCGCTGGGCCAAACTGGCCGCCGGTAATTTTCCCCGATAGGTCTGCCGCCAACTGGCCGCGTGGACGCGGGCGATGGCCGCCACGTCCGCCGCGGTGGCCGGTCGAATGTCTAGCATGTCCCCACCTCCTACAAGTGTTTGTTTCACGTGAAACACCCCTACCGTTCGAGGTCCAAGACCGCATTGAAGACAGCCTGGGGCAACTCAATCTCGCTGTGGCTGGCCTGGCGCTTGTTCTTGCTTTGGCGGCGCAACAGGGCCTGCTTCTTGGAGGTACTGCGCTGCTCGCCATTCACCGCGGCGTTCTTGCGCAGTGGCGGGACGTCCACCCTGGCGACCGCCTTGCCCTCGACCACGGCCTGGACCGGCATCGGGTACAGCTTGCGTGGAATCACGGTTTTCAGCTGGTGGACCAAGGCCTGGGTGACCCGCGCGACATCCTGGCGGTGCACCACGAAGGATAAGGCGTCCACCCGGGCGTAGTTGACGTGCACCTCGATCTTCACCACGTCGGCCGGCGCGTATCCCGCCAACTCGGTGGTCAGCGTGGCGTACCCGTGGGAGACCGACTTCAGGGTGTTAAAGAAGTCGTAGGCGATCTCCGAAAACGGTAGTTGGTAGGTCAAAACGATCAGGTCACCCTGATTCGCCATGTCTTCCAACGTCCCCTGGTGTTGTTCGGCCAGCTTCATCACCGCACTCAATGTGTCGCTGGTGGTGGTGATGGTCGCTTGGGCCAGCGGTTCCTCGACCCACTCGATCTGTGAAAAGTCGGGGAACTTGATGGGGTTGTCGACCACCACTGGGTCCGTCTCGCGGGCCACGTGGACCCGGTACGTCACGTTCGGCGCCGTCGTCAGCACGTCCAGGCCGTACTCGTCGTGGAGCCGTTCCCGAATGATCTGCAGGTGAAAGATTCCGAGGAACCCGCAGCGAAACCCGGGGCCTAACGCGTCCGAGGTCTCCGCGCGGTAATGGAACGACGAGTCGTTCAGCGCCAGCTTTTCTACGGCCAGCTGGAGGTCCCGGTAGTGGTCCCCCTGCGGGTAGAAGCCCGCGTAGACCACCGATTGGGCCGGCTGGTACCCCGGCAGCGCGGTCGCCGTGGGGGTGGTCGCACTGGTCAGGGTATCGCCAACGCGCAACGCGTGCGGATCCTTGAATCCGGTGATCACGTACCCGACCTCGCCGACCCCCAAGCGGGCCGTGGCCGTGCGGTTGGGTGCCAACACACCGATCTCCTTTGCCGTGAGCGCTTGGTTGTGGGCCATCAGGCGTAAGGGTTCCTGCGCGGTCAACTGACCGTCGACGACCCGGACCGCCGCGATGATGCCCTTGAAGGCATCGTACTGGGAGTCAAAGACCAGGGCCTTGAGCGGGGCCGTGGCCCGACCACTGGGCGCCGGAATGGTGGTGCGAATGGCCTCCATCACGGCGTGCACCCCCAACCCGGTCTTAGCCGAGATGCGATAAATGGTGGCCGTGGCAAGGTCGCCGCCCAAGGCACGGATCTGCTGGGTCGTCCGGTCGACGTCCGCGGCGGCCGCATCGATCTTGTTGATGACCGGGATCACCACGAGTTGGTTCTCCCGGGCCAGGCGCAGGTTCGCGACCGTCTGGGCCTGCACCCCCTGGGTCGCGTCGACCAAGAGGATGGCGCCGTCACTGGCGGCCAGGCTCTTCGAGACCTCATAGGTGAAATCGACGTGGCCGGGGGTGTCAATGAGGTTGTACTCGTACTCTTGGCCGTCCTCGGCCTGGTAAAAGTTCCGCACGGTGCGGGACTTGACCGTCACACCGTGGGCCCGTTCGACGGCCAGGTCGTCGAGGAGCTGGTCTTGGCGCTCCCGCTGGCTCACGGTCGCCGTCTGCTCCATGATGCGGTCGGCCAGCGTGGACTTGCCGTGATCGATGTGGGCGATGATGGCAAAGTTACGGATATTACTGGGTTGCATGCGAGTCCTCCTTGAATAATTGGGTGAGATAACTACCGAATAGCTGACACGACTCCCGTTCCAGGTCGACCTGGAAGTCCGGAAAGTCCACCGTCAGCGGGTGTTGGTTGAATTCATCCAGTCCCGCCAGGTTCATCAGACCACTGATGACGGCGCTTTGCACGATGAATAGGTGACTGGCCGTGTGGGCCGTGAGCCCGAGAACCTTGGCCGCGATCGTCGCCCCCAGCGTGTGGCTGGTCGCGTAGAGGGCCTGCCGTTCGGCCAGCGTCTGGGCCTGGTCTGCCCGGGCTTCGAGGACCGGTCCCCGTAAGGCGTTCAACCGCACCAACGTCCCGTGTTGCCGAATCAGCTGGGTGGTCTCGCGCAGTAGTTCCGCGGTCAGCGCGGCCGGCGTCAGGCGCGGCCCCTGGGCGAACTGGCGGGTCAGCTGGTCGAAGTAGGTCCGGTAGCCCGTCAGCAAGAGGGTCATGAAGATATTTTCCTTGGTCTCGTAGTAGTTGAAGAGCGTCCCCTTCGCCACCCCAGCGCGCTCGGCGATCATCGCCATTGAAATGTCGTTGAACCCGTGGTGTTCGAAGAGTTGCCAGGCCGCCGCGGCAATCTGATCCGCCTTGGCCCGCTTCTGGGCGTCCGTTTTGATATTGGCCATGCGCAGCACCTCCGTTTTAAAATTGACCATTAGTCATTTTTGGATAGACGTAGTTTACGCCACCCAGCGCTCACTTGTCAATTAATTCATCAAATTCGCTCATCGACTTTCCCCGGTTTAGCGTATAATAAACCTGTGTTAACTGTTGAAACCGTGCCTCGTCTGCGCACCCAACAGGTGGGATGGTGTTTCCCCCACACAATTTGCCAGTCAATTCATTCTGTAAAGGAGCTTCGTTATGCAAACCTGTCCCAATTGTCACCAACCCATCACGCCCGGCAGCCGGTTCTGTGAGCACTGCGGGTTCGACCTCGAATCCGCGCCCGCTAAGCCAGCAGCCCGGCGACAAGCCGCCGGTCAGCACCCCAAGGCTAAGCGGCCCAAGAGCTGGCTCACCCGGCTCATCTGGGGCGTGCTGACCGTCGCCGTTTTGGTGGTCATTTTCCTCGGCGTCGGCTTCTACCACCGCCAGGCCGGCAAGCCCAAGCAGATCACGCTGATCACCGACAATATCACGGCCAACCAGAGCACCGACCTGGCCAAGAAACTGGTCAGCGACGACCCCAGCCTCAAGATCACCAGCGACACCGTGCAGCCCTTCCTGGACTACACCCGCAAGCATCCCCAGTACGTCAAGAACATGCGCAGCGACCTGTTAAACTCCGGCGAGACCCGCGACCACACCTTTAAGCTGGTCACCAGCGGGCACACGCTGGGCGTCCTGCCAGTGTACAAACTACAGGTGGCCACCATGCATCCCCGCCTGAGCACCAACGTGGCCAACGCGACCATCATGGCCAACAAGACGGCCGTGATCACCGCCAAGAACGACCACTTCACCTACACCGCCGGGCCGCTGTTCCCCGGGCACTACACCTTCAAGCTCTCCGGCAGCCGCAGTCAGGCTTCACAAACCGCCAACCTGATTGGCAGCCAAGACCGCAACCAGGCCATCGACTTGTCGGCCAAGGCGGCGAAGGCCACCAAGGAAACCACGACCAAGCAGACGACTGCCGATAGCGGCAGTGGCGAGACGCCAACGCCGGACGACCGGCCCACCACGACCAAGACGGGCAAGGCCGAAAGCGACATGTCCAGTGACGCCCAGGTCGCCATCGACGCGGCCAGTGATGAATACGGGTTCGACACCGACGACGAGACCTACACGGTATCCGAGCCCCACCCGCAGGTCCTGGAGATCAAGACCTACGACGCGGACAGCGGCCGCCACGACGACACCTTCCGCTACGATCAGGTCCACAGCATCGTCAGCGTCTACAATTCTTCGACCGGCAAGTTCGAGACGAACGATGATGATGATTAAGTAGTCGGGTTCAGCGCTTCCGGGCCGGTCGAAAATCGACTTAGCCCGGAAACTGCTTGACCACTGAATTGTACCCAACGTCCCGTAGCCCACGTCCAACTGGCCAGTCAATCGGGGTGCGTTGGTCAACCGCCAGCGCGTGACTTCGGTTCCACGAGGTGCTGGCCCACGTTACCCTCGACCACCACGTTAAGGGCGCTTCACCACTCACGTGAGCTGGAGGGCCGGTCGAAAAATGGTTCAGGGGTGAAATTTGTCTTAGTCGGCGTTTTTCAGCCGGCTTAGACAAAGGTCGGTCTGGGAGACCTGGGTTCCGGGCTCCCAGCCGTGCCCACCCCGTTCCAGCCTAATTTTTCGACCGGCCCGGAAGCGCCTGAAACGATCAGTTTCTCCAATCAATAACCCTATAAAAAAGGATGGTAAATACATATGAAACAAACCATTAGTCGTATCTGTTCCCAATGCGGGTACCAGAACGCCGGCGACGCAAACTTCTGCCTGAAGTGTGGCGCCAAGCTCTCCGCCGCCGACGATTACATCATGGTCCCTCACAGCAGTGACCTGTCGTTTCCCCTGACCGGCCTCGAGCTGACCGACGACGAGATCGCCCAGACCAAACGGTTCCTGATCACCCAAGACACCACATTACCGGCGGGCTACCGCAGCGCCGGTCTGGTCTTCGCCGAAAGCGCCGTTGCCCCGCAGGCCGGTCAGAAGGCCGCCTGGGAGGACCTGATGAAGCACCTGTTCGCCCTGCTGCTCGCCAAGCACTACGATGGCTGCTACCACATCACGCTGCAGCCCCAATCGACGAACCCCAGTCAATTCTGTCTTTACGGTGAGGCCATTGTCGCCGCACCCCACGCTTAATCTACATAGGAGGCTTCATCCATGTCAATGACTCACTTCGCTGCGCCCGCCGACGACCACGATGGCCAGCAACCCCGTTTCTGTCCCCACTGCGGCCACCCGGTCGATCCGGCCGATACCTTTTGTCAAAACTGTGGGTATAACCTGGTCACGGATCAGGCCACGGCACCGGATCACTCGGCCGTCACACCCCCGACGACGCCTAACCAGCCCACGCCCCAACCCCGGCGGCAGCGCCTCACGAAGAAGCAGAAAACCCGCTGGTGGCTGGGCGGCCTGGTCGCCGTCATTTTAATCGGCCTCGTCGTGTGGGGTGGCCAATACTACTCGCGCACGGAGACGCTGAACCGGATCACCGCGGACATCCAGAGCGGCAAACACCTGACCCGCGACTTTACCACCAGCAGCACCGACCTCAAGCTGAGCGCCAGTAAGCTGGCCCCGGTCAACCGCTACTACCGTGACCACGCCCAGGCCCTAAGCGACCTGAAGCAGCAGCTCGCCGCGGGCGGTCGCAGCACCGACGGCACCTTTGCCTACCGGTCGACCGGCCGGCACTGGTTGCTCTTCCCCAAGTACCAGATCAGCGTGAGCCCCGTCTACCCCACGGTCACGACCAACCACGCCAAGACCGTGATCACCCTCGACCAAAAGACGGTCGCCACGGCCAGCAGCGACAGCTACACCAAGAAGCTGGGCGCCCTGGTGCCCGGGGAGTACCACCTGCAGGCCAGCGGTAAGGTCGGCGGCCACCAGCTGACCAACAGCAGTGACTACCATATCACCAGCGACAAGACCTACGACCTGGAGCTTAAGACCGTGTCGGTCACCTTCAACACGGTCCCGGCCTCGACCATCACCCTGAACGGCAAGAAGATCGGATCCGCCGATTCCAGCGGGACCTTCGCCTTGAAGAACGAACCGTGGTCGGCCAACATGAACATCCAGGCGACGTACAGCTCGACGGCCGGGACCGCCAAGAGTAACAGCGTGCTGCTCGATAAAAACGCCGACGGGACGTCCGTCGACCTGAACTACCCGGGAGTCATCGACCAGAGTGACGCCGACGACTTCTTCAGCAACCTGTTCTCTTCCGTGCAGGACGTTGCGAACGGCACCGACGATGACAATGACGACGCGCTGGACAGTTTCTTCCAGAACGGCAGCGGCAACACCGAGTACCAGCAGTTGAAATCGATGGCCGATGGCTACTATAAGGACGACGACATCGACTACACCGACATGACCACGACCATCAAGGACATCAAGCCGGGACCCAACCGGACCAGCCTGGTCGCCTACACCGTCAAGTACGACTTCACCCTCGACGATTACGACTACGACCACATCCAAACGTTCCAGTACACGGCGACCGTCAAGGACACCAGCCGGGACAGTTCGGCCGATCAGAACAACCAGATCATCAAGATCTCGCCGGCCCAAAAGATCAACGATTACCACGACGACAACGATTAGGAGGCAACTTTCATGAACGATGACACACCCAAATTCTGTCCGCACTGCGGACAACCCTTAGCACCCGGTGCTAAATTCTGTACCAGTTGTGGGTACCAGCTAAAGACGGCGACCGATGCGGCCGACACCCCCGACGCCGCCAACGACACCCAGTCCGCACCGCAGGACCAGCTCCAACCGACCCCGGAATCGACCGGTGCCCGGGCCAAGCGCTTCTTCGGCAACGTCTTTGCCTGGTGGCTCGCCACCATCAAACACCCGGCCCAACCGGATCTCCAGACGCCCGTTTTGTTCGGCTACCTGGCGCTGGTCTTAGAGGCCCTGTTCCCAACGCTGATTGTGGCCGTGCTGGCGCATAAAGCGACCAACGCAGCCAACCAGGCGGCGAACCTGGCCATCAACCTGAACGGGATCATCTGGCGGCTGTGCCTGACGATCTTCGTGGTAGTCTTACTGGCCCTGTTCATCTACGTGGGCATCGGGTTCGGCATCCGGCGTATCAACGACCCGGCGACCACGTTCTCCAGCTACCTGATCCGGTTTACCAGTCTGACGAACCTGGTCATCGGCTTCGGCCTGCTGGGACTCCTCATCAGCTTCTTCCTGCACGTCGACTTCAATGGCGGCTACGGCGAGGTGGGCATTCTGATCCTCTTGCTGGGGTTAACCAGCCTGGTCACCACCGTTGGCTACCTCTACAGCCTGGTGGTCGACGTGGCCCAGCCGCGTTTGGACGCCTTTTACCTGCTTCTGATCGGGGAAATCGCCCTGGCAATCGGCCTGGCCATTTACGGTGGCCTGGTCGGCGGCTTGATCGGTCAGGCGCTCAGCAACACCTTCGCTCAAATTGGTGATAGCTTCTCCGCTGGCTGGTAATTAGCCCTGAGAGAGTGGGACAAAAGCATTAACGGCGTCAGGCGGAACCAGCTGCCTTTTGGTGCACGTTTCGGCACCAGACGTTCGGAGAATAAAGTGCTTGAGAATACCGACGTCATCCCGAACGTATCCAGCTAACCGCTGGCGGGCACCCGCACCCATTTCGTGGTATTCTAGAAGGTAACTTTGACGCACAGGAGGCTCTTCGAATGAGCTTAATTTATATCAAACGGGCGACGCAGGCTGCGCTGCCCACCATCATGCAGATTATCGACCACGCCAAGGCCCAGCTTAAGGCCGATGGCAGTCCCCAGTGGCAGGACGGGTATCCGGACGCCGCGACGTTGACCCAGGACATCTCGACGCAACAATGCTGGCTCCTGATGGTCGACGGCCAGATTGCCGGCACGGCGACCATGATCATCGGTAACGACGCCAACTACCGCGAGATTTTAAACGGTGACTGGCAAAACACCAGCGACCCGTACGCCACGGTCCACCGCATCGCGATTGGCGCCGGCTTCGGCGGCCAGCACCTCAGCCACTTTTTCTTCTCGAACCTGATCAGCCAGGCCTACCGTGACGGCATCCGTAATTTCCGGATCGACACGCACGACCTGAACAAGCGGATGCAGGCCGTGGTGACCGGCCTGGGCTACCAGTACCGGGGTAAGATCTACGTCGACGAACCGGCCGAGAACCACGAGGACAACGCGCGGCGGGCGTATGAATTGAATCTGTAAGCCACAAAAGGAGCAGGTAACCGCGAAGTGACGGTGACCTGCTCCTTTTTTAGACTTAAAGGTACTGATTCACGCTTTGCTGCTGGGCCGCATCGGGGTAAAACTTGGTCAACGGCCGACCATTGCCGCGGTAGACCACCCGCGACTTTAGATAGCCAATCTCGACCAAGAAGTCAAGATACTTCTTGGTCGACACCCGTGATAAACCGGTTTGGTCAGCCACGTCCTGATTAGAAAAATCTGTGACTAAGGTCTTCACTGTGGCCAAGATGCGCTGCAAGGATAATTTGGCCAGGCCCTTCGGTAATTCCGTTGGCCGGTCATCAACCTCACCAGTAGCCTCTCCCAAGAACAAGCTATCCAGGTCCTGTTGGGACACCGTCGACTGCTGGTCGACCGCCATGACCCGTGTGAATTTGGCCAGAGCCTGTTCAAACCGTTCAAACGTGAAGGGCTTGATGAGAAAGTCCAGCACTCCATAGTTAACGGCATCCCGGAGTGTTTGTTGATCATTAGCCGCGGTCATCATGATGACCTGCGGATGTAAGCCCCGTTGCGTTAGCACCGCCAGAAAATCGGTGCCGCTCATCTTCGGTAGGTACATGTCCAACAACACGAGGTCATAGGTGGGCAACTCTGGTAGGTCACTGGCCATTACCGCACTTTCACATTCCGTAATCTGGGCCGCTTTGAGGGCCGGAATCCGCTCCAAAAAGCGGTGATTAATCAATCGAACCATCGGATCATCTTCAATGATGAGTATCTTCATCTTGCGTTCCCCCCGCTGTTAAGTTTACCATGACGGTCATTTTAGTCCCGTGCGGGTCACAGTCCTGAACGGTCAACGTGCCGGACAAGGTCCTGACCGCTGCTGTAATCAGGCCCATCCCATATCCTCGATGGCTGCCCTTGGTCGAGTAACCCTGTTGGAACATCTGTTGCCGGACTTCCGGCGCGATTCCTGACCCATTATCCGTCACCACAATGGTCAATCGTTGCGCATCCGCCGTAGTTTGTAAGGTTAAAGTGACCGTACCATCCGCTACCGACTGACAAGCGCTCAGCGCATTATCCAGTAAATTGCTGACGATTCGCAGCACCAGAATTTCGACGTCGTTGGTCATCGTGACCTGGGGAACCGCTGATGCCTCGTCCACCAGCAAGGTCACCCGTTGTTCCTTAGCTTCTTTACTCTTTCCCAGAATGAGGCCAACCATCGCCGGCCACTTAATGTGGTCAGACACATGGCCCACTTCCTGATGGTATGTCTGGGTAATCTGCTGAATAAAGCTCAATGCTCGGGGATATTCTTCCAGTTCTAAAAGACCATTGATGACTTGTAACTGGTTCATAAACTCGTGAGTCTGGGCGCGTAACGATGAGATGTAGTGCTCCGTGCCCGAGAGCTTGTCGACTAACCCGGCAATCTCGGACATATCTCGAATCAAAGCCACCTGACCAATGTGTCGATGTCGGACCGTCAACTGATTGATGGTTACCAAGAGCTGTTTTTCTTGATAATCGACCTCACCACCGCTTGTCGTGCCAGCCGATGGTGTAAAGAGTAACGCCTGTAGATACGGTGATAGCGTCATTCCAGTTGGTAGTGACGTGCGAAAAAGACGTTCGGCAGCTTGATTAGCAGCTAAGATTTGGCCCCGTTGGTTAATGGCAATGATACCTTCGGGCAACGAATCATCAATTAACGCTTGGCGGGTCGTCTTTTCCGCAATCTCGCGGGGCGTCATCCCCAAAAGAAGATAACGCAAATACAAACTCAGCCCTAAAGCCAAGAACGCCCCCACAATCAAGCCGATGATGCCTCCCACTAAGATGGGTTTCGTTTGACGCCGTAGTTGATCGTCCAGATTACGTTGCGTGATTCCCACGCAAACGACCCCAATCACGGTTCCCCGGTCGTTTCGAACCGGATAGAAAACCCGGTATTCTGGGCCCAATACCCCCGCTTTTTGTGAGTAGTGGGTATGTCCCTGTAAAGCGGGCTGGGGATCCTTGGACGAACTAAACGGTTTACCAACCTCATCGCTGTTGGGATGGGATAACCGAATCGTGCGGCGATTCAGGACCACGATAAAGTCGGTCTGTTCGTGGCGGTTCAGCCGCTTGACGTAGGCCTGTAAATTTTCCGTAGATCCCTGATTCGACTGGGTAATGACTCGCTTGACCGTTGCCAGCCTAGCCGTCGACTTGGCCACCCGTAAAATTTGTTGTTGTGTACTCTTGCGCCCCGCCTCGACCGTATCGTGCCGAATCAACAGCGCCGTGGTACCAACGGAGGCGCCAATCGCAAGCGTCATCACGACCAGGACGACGACCCAAAAGGGCAAGCGGCGTTTAAACTGCTGCATCTTTCCATCCCCTTACAAGCAAAAAGCCAGCCGAAAAAGTCTCGGCTGGCTACTTCATTTTATTTACAGATGAATCGCGTTTTTCGTTTGACCGGTCGTCAAGATATCGTGGAAGTTTTGATAACTGATACTGATCATGTCTTGCAAGGCCGATTCCGTGTAGGAGCCAACGTGCGGCGTTACCAGGACCTTCGGGTGCGCCATGAGTTGACGAACGGTGTCGTTCGGAACGTCACTCGCTTGAGCGAACTTGTGGCCAATAATGTCCACTTCGTCCAAGACAACGTCGGTACCATATCCCGTCAAGTGGTTCGCGTCCAATCCCGCAATAATCGCAGGAACGTTGGCCAGCTCACCCCGAGCGGTATTGATCAAGACGGCGCCCTCTTTCATCTGGTGAACAAAGTCTGCATCAATCAGATCTTCGTTTTTACCAGGGAAGTACGGCACGTGAACGGACACGATGTCGCTTTGAGCCAGCAATTCAGGTAATTCACACAATTCCGTCACGGCTTTGGCTTCATCCGATGGGTATGGGTCGTAAGCCAAGACCTTCGCCCCTAATGCCTTGTACAGCTTAGCTTCCGTCAAACCAATTCGGCCAGCACCGACGATTCCCACGGTTGCAGTATGGATTTCCTTGCTAAACATTGCGGGGCTAATCGTAAAGTTCGCCTGCCGCGTTTGGTCAACGGCTAAGTTAACGTGACGGAAGAGGTTTAACCCCAACGTCAAGGCCAATTCGGCAACGGCATATGGTGAATATCCCGGTACCCGGGCCATTTCGATGCCTAAGTCTGCGCCCGCTTGCAAGTCCATGTGGTTGTACCCCACGGACCGCGTGAAGACGTACTTGATGCCCCAATCTGCGAATTTTTGCAGGTTTTGCCGGTCAACCACACAGTTTCCGCGAACCAGAACCGCATCGGACCCTTCAGAAGCCGTCACGTTGTCGTGAGTGAGTAGGTCTTCGACGTAGTTCATGTCGAACCCAAACGTGTTTAATTGGTCGAAATAGGGCCGTTCAATGGGCCGAACACCGTAAGACGTAATTTTAACCATAATTTTACTCCACTCCTTTAATTAATGAAAGATACCTAAACCGTTGATGACTTCCAGAACAGCAATCCAAACCGGCATCATCACAACTGCCAAGATGGTTGAAATCAATGACGCGTTCGAGGCCATCAGGGCTTGTCGGTCGAAGCTGATCGCGTATGCTGAGGCAACCGAAGCGGTTGGCGTCGCCATCATGACCACAATCGTTGCCACGGCAACGTAGCTCAAAGGCAGGATACCCGTTACACTCAACAGGTAGAGAATTACCAAGTTCAATAATGGCACAATAACTACCTTGTTGAAAGCGTAGTACCATGGCGTCTTGTCGGAAGCCGCGTCCTTGAAGGAAATCGAACCCAACGTTACACCAATTGCTAACCAAGCCAGTGGTGACGACAAGTTTGCCAGATACGTCAACGGCTTGTAGAGCCACAGGGCCGTCTGGTCAATCCGGTAAAAGGCCACTTGCGTCAATTGAGACGTTTGTACCCCGTTGACCACGGCGTGAACCGTTACTTGTGGCACCATGTGTTGGCCTAACCACATGAAGAGACCTAAGAAGGTGGCAATCACGATTGGGTTCATGAACATCTTCTTAATGTTCTTACCTTCCATCTTCAGGCCGGACATCTTGATGTAGGCGTATGAGTATAGGAAGATTCGGTAACCAATGTTGAAGATGGAACTGTACATAACCCCTTTGGCCCCGAAGACGGCCCCAACGATGGGAATCCCGAAGAAGGTCGTGGACCCAAACGTCGTCAAGATGGCCAACACTTCACGTTCATCCTTCACGTAACGTTGATAAAGGAATGGCGTGACGAAGATCAAGAGAATGTAGATAACGATTCCCCAGACCAGAACGCCCATCCCTTGGCGGAACGCGTCCCCGTCCATGGGTTGCATGAAGGAATTAAAAGCCAGGGCTGGGATTGCCGCACTCAAGGCGACTTTCGTTAAGACCTTCCCAAAGTTTTCGCCGAAAGTTCCCTTCCGTCGTAAGTAAAACCCTAATAAAATAATGAAAATTGTTGAGGTGATGGAACTAATAATTGCAGCGCTTGTGAATGTGGATTCAACTGCTTTAAGTACACTCATGTCTGTGCCCTCCGTATGTTTGTTTTAATATGCACTTAGTGTACGGCGACTTTGCTCACTAGTATACTTAACGAAAGTTATGTAAGTATTGTAAGTTATGTAAGCGACAATCCTTAAAAGCGGTTCGACTTAATGATTGGGTGCACAAATCAATCGATTAATCAGCTAACTTATAGAAGCATTCGAACAATAGTTAAACCCACAATATAAATCGCTCTCAAATCAGATAAGTTGTAAACCGCCATGACTGTCAAAAATTTAAGCATTTCACCTGCGAGTGAACACTTGCAAAAAGCCCGGTCCACCGGGGTTAACTGGCGGTCAATTGCCGCCGAGTAATCTCCTGATAAGCGAACGAAAAAGCCGTAAATTTGACGAATTTTCGGAGCTAATGTGACGGGTTCGCCGAATTGGATAGTCGCTTTCCATCGCATTCTCCGGAATTAGGCTGTATAATGACGCGTAACCAGAGGGATTCTGGTCAAACGGAAAGGGGATCTTAATCTCAATGTATCGATTCTTTGTACAACCACAAATCAACGCCGTCACGCAAAAGCTGGCCGGCTATGAGCTCCTATTACGGTCTTACTGCCATGATTTTTGGGTTACGCCCAAGGATTTTACCGCGGTTCCCATGGACCAACAGATGTCGTTGTCCTACGAAGAGATTACGAACATTTTTCGTGACCACCAGGACAACCCCCAAATCGCCTTTAACCTGAATCGGGCCCAGTTCACCGATCAACACACGATCGGTCACCTGATTCACCTCAAGAAATCCATCCCGGGACTGCGGCTGGTGGTTGAACTCACCGAAGCACCCACGTTAACCGAGATTCACCAGTACGTCGCCTTGTACCGGGCCTACCACATCGAGTTGAACCTCGACGATGTCGGCACCGACAACCCCTGGCATCCCGCGGTTCGCGAGATTCTACCGTTCATGGACGGCATCAAGTTCGCGATGCAAAACTTCCGGCTGCAACACCGGCAGGCCGACCTGTTAGGCAGCTTAAAAACCTGGCGCGCGGTGGCTGACATGTACCAGCTCGGGTTTACCGTCGAAGGCATCGAAGACCAGGACGACGTTGCCCTGGCCCAAGAGTACAACGCCGAACTGACGCAAGGGTACTATTACAGCAAACCCGTGCCCTACTGTGGCTAGAGAAAACGACCTTCCTTAACACCTCGCGATGCTAAAGAAAGCCGTTTTCGTTTCTGTTTACATAAAATAGCTTGAAGCCAAGATCACGCCGAGGTGGTCTTTTTTTCTGCCCATTTTTAGATCAGCGGATAAACTGCCGGTTGGCCGTGACGTAGCCCCCGGCGACACGGTAGCGTAACGTGCCGTGGTCGGAGTAATCCCAGCCCAGGACGGTCAGCGCCTGTCCAGGCTTGACGTGGCCCACCCGCCGGCGGAAGTTCACATCCCGGTAACGGTAAAGGGACCGTTTCGCGGTGATGCGTCGCGGCATCGTTTGCCGGCCCATCTGGACCAGCTGGCGGTTGGCCGTGACGTATTGGCCGTTGGTCAGCTGGAAACGCGTCGTGAGGTTGTAGGTCACCAGCCGTTTGACGCGTAATGACTGCCCCTGCCGGTAGTGCACGACCTTACCCGTCAGATTCGCTCGCCGATAGCCGTTGACACCCCGCGGATTCAGGACCGTGATGGTCTTGGCCGTCTGGGTACGGGCGTAGTAGGTCGGTTGCACGTAAGCGGCCCGGGTGGTCACGTACCCCGTCAGCCGGTAGGTCCGGGAGTGGCGGTTGACGTCGCGGACCTTGTAGCGGGCCACCCCATTCCGCGAGGTCGCCTTCCCCGTGACCACGAACTGCGGTTGCCGCGTCCGGGGACGCTTGGCGTACCAGGTCACCCGGTTGGCCGCGGTGAAGGTCGGCTTGCGATAGAGACCCACCTTGCGCACGGCGTTGATGCTGGCGTTCACGGGCACTTCGGGGGTGGGCTTCACTGGCGGCACGATGGGCGTCGGGGTCCCCGGGTCCGGCGTTGGGTCGACGGGTGTGCCCGGATCAACGGGCTTCTCCGGATCGACGGGCGTTCCGGGATCGACCGGCAGCGTGGGCCGGTGATCATCGGTCGGCTGCCAGACGTAGGTCACGCTCCCCGCCGGCTGGGTCGCCCCACCGTACCGGGTCACCAACTCGCTGCTAGTCAGGCTGTCCGGTCCCTGCGGGTTTGCCGGGGTCCCCTTCCCCACGGCCTGCCACTTACCGGTGTAGGCGGTCGAGACCGGCGGATTACCCAGCATGGGGTTGGTGTTATCAGGGTCATCCGCAAAATTATCAGGGTCATCCGCGTTGAGCCAGGTCCGTGACCCCAACGTCAGCTGTGCCAGTTGGTCGGTCCCGTAGAACATCCCCACCTCGTTGACCCGCTCGACGCTGAGCGCCACGCCCGCACCCGTGTAGCCATCGAGCATGTCGCCCAGTTTTTGTTGCAAAGCGGCATCGATGGACCGCGGCCCCTGGAGGTTCCAGTTAGCCAGGTTCAGCTGCTTCAGGCGGCTATCTCCCCCGAACATGGTCTGTAGGCTCATGACCTTGCTGGTATCAAAGTGGGAGACGTCCACGGTCGTCAGTTGGGGATCCATTATGAACATCGACGTCATGTCGGTCACGTTACCGGTTTGAAAGGCCGACGAAAGGTCGACTTGTTGCAGGTTGCTCATCCCCATGAACATGGTCGTCAGCCACACCACGTTGGGAGTCGCAAAGTTGCGCAGGTCCAACCGGGTAATCTGTGACGTCATCGCAAACATCCCGCGCATGTTCAGGACCTGGCGCGTGTCAAAGTTGCTCACGTCCAAGCTGGTGAGCGACTGGTCTTGCTGGAACATCTCGGCCATGTTCACGACTTTTCCCGTCCGAAAACTGCGGATATCCAGGGCGGCTAACGCGGTATCGCCACTAAACATGCCGCCCATATCGGTCACGTTTTCCGTCTGAAAGTTGGGCAAGGTCAGGGTCGTCAACTGGGTATCGTCCGCAAACATGCGGTACATGTTGGTGACCCGAGCGGTGTTCAGGGTGTCCAGGGGCAGGCTCGTCAGCGTCAAACCGCTGAACATCTTCGCCATGTTAGTGACCTGGCTGGTGTCGAGATGGGAGACGTCCAGGCTGGTCAGGTTCTTCGCCCGCCAGAACATCCGGGACATATCTCGGACTCGGCTGGTATCAAAGGTGAGCGTCAGGTTTTTAGCTCCTATCGCCGAAAACATCCCCGCCATATTGGTAACCTGCCGCGTGTCGAAGCTGGCAACGTTCAACTTAATATCATCATTAAGGTAGCCACAACCGGAAAACATGTCGCCCATGTCCGTGACCCGACCCGTCTGAAAGTGCCCAACATCCAGGGATTGGAGGCCGTCCGTCGCAGCAAACATGTGATTCATCGTGGTGACCTGCCGGGTGTCAAATCCCGCCACATCAATCTGATACAACTGATGCAATCCATCAAACATGTAAGACATATCGGTCACGTTCGCAGTATCGAAGTGGGAAACATCTAACTCGTGATTATCAGCAGCGTTATCCAGAGACTCGTCCATGTAAAACATTCCCGCCATCGTCGTTGCCTGGCTGGTGTCCAGCCGGTCGAGATGCTCGATGGCCTTGAGACTCCGTAAGCCTCCGAATAAGAACTGAGCATTCTGTCCCGTCTTGACCGGTCCATCGAAGACAATCTTCACAATGGCATGATTGCTAACGTTCGACTGCTTAAAGATGTCGTTGATCCACGGGTTATCAGTATCCCAAACGTTCTGTCCGGGCTTTACCAATTCATCTAAATCGACCGGATTATCTGGTAAGGTCCCGCCATTCAGGTGTAACTCATACCCGACGCTGTCCGCATCCTTGAGGGTCCAGTGCACCCCCTCGCCAATCGTGCCTTGCCGGGTCGTGGTGGCCGCTGCCGCCTGGGCCGGAATGGCCGGTGCCGCCGCAACGGTGGTCCCCACGAACAAGCCCCCCAAAGTCAGCCCCATCAATAGAATTGCCGATTGATACCGCATCTTGACGTCCTCCTCATTCTTGACACGCACATCTTTTATTATATGAATTATATCATCAACCATCACCAACGACTATTTTGTTGCCTGACAATTATCCAACTAAGCGGTTGCACTGAATGATTACTATTTTAATTTTATTATTAATAATAAGCTAGCAATCAATTATTGGGGACCTGCATATTTTTCGCAACGGCCGTCCCCTGAAAATCCTTCGCCTCGCCAGTTCCATTGCCCCCTTATGCAAAAAAATTCATAAAAAATTTTCTGCATAATTCTTCTATAAGTTACCCATCATTTTTGCCCTGGTCCATCACCCACTAACCTAAATGTTGCGGTTGACAACCCTTTCAAACCGGATTAATGTGGGGGCATATTCGAAGTGCATCGTTCAACGCAATACCAGGAAGAGTAGTCGTTTCCGCTCACAACCAGAGACCACCGGCAGCTGAAAAGGTGGGTGACAACCTCACGACGAAGATGAGCCTGGGTGCTGGCTATCAGTGCAAGCTGTTAGCTCGATTCGTGACCCGTTACCGTCACCGACTTTTCCTGCGGGAGAAGTTACGGAGCTGGTGGGCGTGAGTCCATCACAAAACGAGGTGGCACCACGGGAAATCGTCCTTATGTAATTACACATAAGGACGATTTTTGCGTCCAATCGGAAAAGGGAGATGGCTTCAATGCAACATAAGGGAACGTACTTATTCATTTCGGCCCTCAGCCTCCTGGCGCTTGCCGGGTGCGGCTCACAGGCCAGTGGGAACAACGGGAATTCGAAATACGCGGCGAAACAGGTCGTGAATTGGTCGGAGAATCAGGAACTCGCCACTTCTGATCTCTCGAAGGTGACCGACACCGTCAGCTTTACCATGCTCCAGAACACCCAGGAAGGCCTGTACCGGCTCGACAAAAACGGCAAGCCAGCCAACGCGATTGCTACGCACACCAAGATTACCAACGGCGGCAAGGATTATGTCGTCAAGCTGCGGCACAACGCCAAATGGTCCAATGGCGATCCCGTGACCGCCCACGACTTCGTTTACTCCTGGCAACGCTCGCTCGATCCGAAGACAGCCTGCCAAGACGCCTATTACATGTATGCCGTGAAAAACGCCTCGGCCATCAATCACAATAAAAAAGCCCCCAGCACGTTGGGCATCAAGGCCGATGGCAATTATCAATTGGAGATTCACCTGACCCACCCGGTCTCCTACTTCAACAAGCTGCTGGCCTGGCCGCTCTTCTACCCGCTGAACCAGAAGGCCGTCAACAAGTACGGCAAGAAGTTCGGGACCACCTCGGCCACGACCGTTTCCGACGGGCCGTACAAGCTGACCAAGTGGAACGGGACCAGCAAGTCCTGGACCCTCGCCAAAAATGACCAGTACTGGAACAAAGCGAACGTCCACCTGACCGCCATCAATGAGCAGGTTAGCGAAACGACCACGACCAGCTACAACCTGTTTAACGCCAAGAAGGCTGACGAAACGCTGCTGAGCGGCCAACAGGTCAAGAACAACTTGAACAACCCGAACTTCGTTAAGCGCCTCCCAACCGGGACCCAACGCCTCGACTTCAATCAGAATAAGATCAAGGCCTTCAAGAGTCTCGCTGTGCGGCAGGCCATCTCCGCGGCCATCGACCGCAAGCAACTGGTCAACGACGTGCTACAGGACGGGTCCGTGGCCTCAAACGGCTTCGTTCCCCACGGCATCGGCAACAACCCCAAGACCGGCGAAGCCTTCGACCAGGAGTCCCAGGTCCCCGGCAGTGCGACCTATGATTTAAAGCGCGCCAAGACCCTCTTATCCAAGGGCTACAAGGAAACCGGCACTAAGAGCATCGACGCCACGTTGTCCGTAGCCGACACGGATCAGGCCAAGCAAGTTGCCGAGTTCGTTCAGAGTTCGCTGCAGAAGCTGCCCGGCGTCAAGATCACCATCAAGAGCGTGCCGTACGTGCAATTGTTGACCCAGCAAGCCAACGGTAATTACCAGCTAACCTTTAGCGGCTGGCAGTCCGTCTTCGCCGACCCAATCGAGTTCTTGAACGTCTTTGCCAAGGGATCCAGCTTCAACACGACGGGCTGGAAGAACACCCAGTTCTACGACTTGCTCGACCAAGCCGAGAACCAAGACGGCAACCAACCGGCCAAGCGTTGGAACAAGCTGGTCGCCGCGGAAAAGATCTTGATGAAGACCCAGGCCACCGTGCCACTCTACCAGCAGGCCAAGTCGCAACTGCTCCGCACGAACATCAAGGGCATCATCTACAACCCCGCCGGCGTGCCGTTCGACTTCACCCACGCCTACGTCGCTGGCTAACTTCGGTTCCACTGTTTTTCCTAAAAATATCGAAAGGTCGCCTTTGCACGGGCGGCCTTTTCTCATTTTTTTAATTTTATTTTTGATCATTCCTTCTATAAAGGGCTCCTCAATCCCGTCCCCACCCCCTTCACCCATTTCAAAATTCCCCGTTGACAAACCCAGCCCCATCGCTTATTGTTAGAGACACATTAGAACTTTATCATTTAACGCAACGCCAGGAAGAGTAGTCGTTTCCGCTAAGCACAAGAGACCACCGGTAGCTGAGAAGGTGGCTTACAACTTAACGACGAAGATGAGCCTGGTTCGCTGGTGGGCAGTGCAAGCTGTCCTCCCGATTCGCGACCCGTTACCGTCGCCGACTTTTCCCGCGGGAGAAGTTACGGAGATGGTGGGCGCGAGTCCCCCATAAAACAAGGTGGTACCACGAGCAATCGTCCTTATGCATAGACATAGGGACGATTTTTTTATACATAGATATCTAAAGGAGATGGCTTCAATGACCCGCAAAAGTACTTACTTACTCGTTTCCGCCCTCAGCCTGCTGACCCTCGCCGGCTGTGGCACCCAATCCACCAAGAGCACCGGTTCCACCCGCTACGCCGCCAAACAGGAACTCAACTGGACCGAATCGTCCGAACTGGCGACCGCCGACCTGGCCAAAGCCACCGACACCCTGAGTTTCACCGTTTTACAGAACACCCAGGAAGGCCTGTACCGCCTGAACAAGTCCGGCACCCCCAAGAACGCCCTGGCCACCAGCACCAAGGTCACCAACGGCGGCAAGACCTACACCTTCAAGCTCCGGAAAAACGCCAAGTGGAGCAACGGCCAACCCGTGACCGCCAAGGACTTCGTGTACTCCTGGCAACGCACGGTCAACCCCAAGACTGCCTCACAGGACGCCTTCTACCTCTTCCAGGTCAAGAACGCCGAGGCCGTCAACGCCGGCAAGAAACCACTCAGCGCCCTGGGCATCCGGGCCACCGGCAAGTACCAGCTGACGGTCAACCTGACCAAACCGGTCTCCTACTTCAAGAAGTTGCTGGCCTGGCCGCTCTTCTACCCGCTGAACCAAAAGGCCGTCAACCAGTACGGCAAGCAATACGGGACCAGCTCCGCCACGACCGTCTCCAACGGGCCGTTCAAGCTGACCAAGTGGAACGGGACCAGCAAGTCCTGGGTCCTCGCCAAGAACCAGACCTACTGGGACAAGTCAGCCGTGCACCTGACCAAGATCAACGAGCAGGTCACCGAAAGCACGACCACCAGCTACAACCTGTTTAACGCCAAGAAGACCGACGAAACGCTGCTCAGCGGCCAACAGGTCAAGAACAACCTGAACAACCCGAACTTCGTCAAGCGCCTCCCCACCGGGACCCAACGGCTCGACTTGAACGAAAAAAAGGTCAAGGCCTTTAAGAATAAATCCATCCGCCAGGCCCTCTCCGCGGCCATCAACCGCCAACAACTGGTCAAGAACGTCTTGCAGGACGGCTCGGTCGCCTCGAGCGGCTTCGTCCCGGCCGGCATGGGCAACAACCCCAAGACCGGCGAGGACTTCAGCAAGGAAGCCACGGTCAAGTCCGCCGTTTCCTACGACCTGAAGCGGGCCAAGCGCTTGCTGGCCAAGGGGTACCAACAGACCGGCACCAAGAAGCTGGCCATGACCCTGTCGATCTCCGACACCGACGCCGCCAAGCAGGCCGCCGAATACGTCCAAAGCGCCCTGGAAAAACTTCCCGGCGTGACCATCAGCATCAAGACCGTCCCGTACGTCCAACTGATCACCCAACAACACGCCGGTAACTACGAGCTGACCTTTAGCGGTTGGCAATCTGTATTCGCCGACCCAATCAACTTCCTGGACGTTTACGAGAAGGGCTCCAGCTACAACACGTCCGGTTGGTCCAACAGCACCTTCGACAAACTGCTGACCCAATCCGAGAACCAGTACGGCAACCAACCGGCCAAGCGCTGGGCCAACCTGGTCAAGGCCGAACAGGTCCTGATGAACGACCAGGGGACCATCCCGCTGTACCAGGCGGCCAAGTCCCAACTGGTTCGCAAGAACGTCAAGAACATCGTCTACAATCCTGCCAGTGTCCCTTACGACTTCAAGACGACCTACATTGCCAAGTAATTCACCTCTATATATAGAAGAAACCCGTGACGATTTCGTAACCGTCACGGGTTTTTTGGTGGTGAAATTTGTTAGATGGCTAATGGCCCTCGCTTCACGCCGGCGAGCAAGATGACCGAGGTGGGCACGACTTCGAAGCCCTGCAAAAGACGCAGGTCTCCGGAGCTCGGCCTTGATGTAAGCCGGATAAAAACGCCGACTAACATCAATTTCACCACGGTCATCAAGTCGCCTCTGTTGCGCTGACATTGTCTGGTAGCCATTAGACTGTGTCCGATAGAAAATAGCCACTATTATTTTGTGATTATCTGGCAACCTTGAGGAGACTGGCGCACCGTTCTGCCGGCTTCATTTTCCCGAGGTGGGCACGATTCCGAAACCTCGCTAAACCCGCGAGTTTCCGGAACTCGGCCTGATTGTAAGCCGGCCCAAAACGCCGACTAACAATCATTTCACCACGGGAAAAACGCCGACGCCACGGTGCTGAATAGTCGCTGACCAATCACACTGGTTAAGAAGGTGGGCATCCTGGCAAGTTACATCGGTCACCATTCCATCCCCTTACATCAAACACAACAGAGAGCGTTACTTTAATTCATATAACAATACGCATCCTGCTAGTTGGTGATAAGTATCAATTTATCGTGCTGTCGCCAAGCACCATCGCCACTCGACTACAGCGGCATTTAAGACGAAGTGGCAAAATGACCGCCATATCAAGATTGCTGGAGCGAAGCTGGGCCGGTGGCCGTGAAATGGTGGTCAGTCAGCGTCCCTCAGCTGACTGACCGCTAGGCCGCCCTTCAAAACGCGGGTGGGTTTCCCGGCTCGAAGTCGTGCCCCCGGTCGTCACGGCCCAGCTGAGCGGAAGCAATCGGCAGCCGCCAACTTTTACAATCAACTTGTTAATCTTAGCAGTCCCACCGTAGCGCCTTCACCGGCGTGCGGAAGGCCAGGTCGCTGCGGTGGTCGCTGCCCGTTACCCGCAAGGCGACCCGCCGCTTTCCGGCCACCGTTACGTGAGTGGTTCGTAGGTCATAAGTCGTGCCCGCCACTCGCAGCCGGTAGCCGGTCTTCTGCCGCAGCAGGCGCACAGGGACCCGTTTGACGCTGCGCTGGGTCAGCTTGCTCAGATTCGCGTGCCGTGTCACGTGCAGGCCCACCGTCAACGTCCGCGGCGTTAAGTTGAACCGCAGGACCGCGTACGTCCGGTAATGGTCGATCCGTTGGACCCCGTCATAGGCGTACCAGCTCCCGCCATAATTGGCCGGCACCCGGGTCGCCGCCTGCGCGTACAAGCCGTTCCCCAACCACAGCGCCAGCAATCCCATCATCAACCCAAGTCCCACGCGTTTTAGCCTTCGCACAAGTCCTCTCCCCCTTCATCGAATAGTTTCAGGATAGTTCGCCCGCACAGAAAAAACGAGTGTCGGCCTTCGCCGCACCCGTCTTTGGTTAATCGCCTAAATATCTGACCGGTGGGCGCGCGGCGCAATCACGCTCTCCCGTTCGACCACGTGAATCGCGGTGGTCTCCCGCGGGGGCGTGGACTGGTCGGCCAACAGCCGCCGGACCCCGGCGACTCCCATATCGTAAAAGCTCTGCGTCAGGCTGGTCAGCGTCGGCTGCACGATATCGCACAGCTCCGTGCCGTCGATGGCCATCACCGACAGGTCGGCCGGGACCAGCAGCCCCAGCGTACGCGCCTGGTTCATGACCCCGATGGCCGCCATGTCGCTGCCCGCCAGCACCGCCGTCACCGCGGGCTGGGCCCCGTACGCCTGCATGGCTTGCTGCCCCGCGGCATAGCTGTAGTCGCCGGCCTGGAACCACGCGGCGACGGGCCGCACGCCGGCTTCCATGAGCGCCTGCCGGTACCCAGCCAGCCGTAGCTGTCCCGTGATCTGGTGGTCCACCGCCGCCAAGCCGATTCGCTGGTGCCCCCGTTGCAATAGATACTGGGTCGCCTGGTACCCGACCTGCCAGTCATCCGAGGTGATGGCCGGTGTCTGCGGGGCCTGCATGGAAATCGACAGGAAGGTGTAGGGAATCTCGGTCGACCGCAGTAACGCCAGGTTGGCCGGCGCTAGATTGACCGACAACAGGAGAATCCCGCGGACCGCCCGTTCGATGACCGTGGTCAACGCCCGCCGTTGCCGCTCCTCGTCGGCATCCCCGGCGTACAGGATGATGACGTTCAGGTCCGCCGGAAAGGCCGTCGCCTGAATACCCTCGATGATCTGGTTGGCGAAGTTGGTCTGGGTCGCGTTGACGATCACGGCCAGGTCATGGCTCCGCTGGGTCACCAGTTCCGTGGCCGCCGTGTTCTTGCGGTAGCCCAACTGCCGGGCGGCTTCTCTGACCCGGACCGCCGTTTGGGCCCCGAAGAACCCCTCCTTGTTCGCCAATACCCGCGAAACGGTCGCCGGTGAGACGCCCGCCGCCTTCGCAATATCCTTAATCGTGGCCGCCATCGCCGCCACCTCCTCACTCTGGTCTTCTGATTCCTATTCTACCGGTTTTTGTCGCGATTAAACAGCCCAGATTCCCTTTTTCCGCAAACGTTTGTCCTTTTTTCGTCAAAGCCATTGCAAACGTTTGTGCTACCTGCTAGAATCATAAATGTAAACGGTTACTTAAACAAGGCTTAATTCATAAAAATTTTGGAGGTTTTGACGTATGACGAAAAAATGGTGGCAGGGCTCCGTCGTTTATCAGGTATACCCACGGAGTTATCAAGATAGTAATGGTGACGGCATCGGGGACCTGGCCGGACTGACCCAGCGGCTCCCGTACATCAAGCGGCTGGGCGCCGACGTCATCTGGCTCAACCCCATCTACTCCTCGCCGGACAAGGACAACGGCTACGACATCAGCGACTACCAGGCCATCCAACCGGCCTACGGGACCATGGCCGACTTCGACCAGATGCTGGCGACGGCCCACCACCTAGGGCTCAAAATCTTGATGGATCTGGTGGTCAACCACACCTCCGACCAGCACAAGTGGTTCCAGGAGAGCCGCAAGTCCAAGGACAATCCCTATTCCGACTACTACATCTGGCGCGACCCGGTCGACGGCCACGCGCCGAACAACTGGGGCTCCTACTTTAGTGGCGGGACCTGGACCTACGAGCCGCAACGGGGCCAGTACTACCTGCACCTGTTCGCGCCCGGCCAACCCGACCTGAACTGGGAGAATCCTCAGGTCCGCCAAGAGGTCTGGCACCTGATGCGCTTCTGGCTGGATAAGGGCGTCGACGGCTTCCGGATGGACGTCATCAACCTGATCTCCAAACCCGCCGGCCTGCCGGATGCCCCGGTCGCGCCCGGTGCCAAGTACGGCAACGTCGAGCCCCTGGTCTCCGACGGCCCACGCCTGAACGAGTACCTGCAGGAGATGAACCGCGAAGTCCTCTCCCACTACGACGTGATGACCGTCGGCGAAATGCCGGGCTCCACGCCGCAGGACGCCATCGCCTACACCGGCCTCGACGCCAACGAGCTGAACATGGTCTTCCAGTTTGAGCACGTCGGCCTTTCCGCCAACCCGGATAAGCGTCTAGGGAAGTGGAACGACCAACCGGTCAAACTGACCGAACTGAAGCGCGCGCTGTCCCGCTGGCAAACGGGCCTGGACGGCAAGGGCTGGAACAGCCTCTACTGGAACAACCACGACCAACCCCGCGCCGTTTCCCGTTTCGCGACTGACGACCCGCAATACCGCGTCCGCGCCGCGAAAATGTTGGGGACCACGCTGCACATGTTGCAGGGGACGCCCTACGTTTACGAGGGTGAGGAACTGGGCGAGACCAACGTGCACTACACCCAGCTCAGCGACTACGAGGACCTGGAAAGCCTGAACGCTTACCGGCAAAACGTCGAGGAGGATCAGATTGTCGACGGACCGACCATGCTGAAATACCTAGCCAACATGTCCCGGGACAACGCCCGGACGCCGATGCAGTGGGACGACTCGGCCAACGCCGGTTTCACCACGGGTAAGCCGTGGTTCGCGCTGAACCCGAACTACCCGACCATCAACGCTCAGTCGCAGGTGGACGACCCCGAATCGGTCTTCAGCTACTACCAACGGCTGATTGCGCTGCGCCACAGCAGCGACCTGATCGTCCTGGGTGACTACCAGGAACTCGACCCCGACGACGAGCAGGTCTTCGCCTACCAACGGCACTACCAGGGCCAAACGTTGCTGGTCATCAGCAACTTCACCGCTGAGACGGTGACCCGCGATTACGACCAGACGCACGCCAGCCGCCAGCTCATCGGCAACTACGCCGACGACCAGGGCACCACGTTGCGACCGTACGAGACTAAGGTCTACCTGTTCGAAAAATAACCGACCGCTACGCCTATACGCTGGGCCGCCCGTTGTAATATCCGGTTCTAATCAGCCACCATCCACGTTACTTTGGATTAATAGCGTCAAAAAAGCCGCCCTGCAGTGATTGCAGAGCGGCTTTTGGACTGCCTTTATAAATCTCGGGTGGCTCTCGTCGCTTTACCTAAGATAGAATGGGCATCTTCCGGGCTGATGACCACGGGATCATAGACGCGATTATCTGGGCTTAAAACAATACCGTTCTTCGTTTTAACGACCCGTCTCAAGGTCACCACATCGTCTATCAGGACTGCGGCAATCTCCCCGTTTTCTACAACGGATTGTTGTTTGACCAACACTAACGACCCTACCTTGATAGTTGATTCCATTGATTGATCTTTAATTCTCA
This sequence comes from Levilactobacillus spicheri DSM 15429, assembly GCF_001435095.1. Classification (GTDB taxonomy): domain Bacteria; phylum Bacillota; class Bacilli; order Lactobacillales; family Lactobacillaceae; genus Levilactobacillus; species Levilactobacillus spicheri. The sequence goes on along the minus strand of NZ_AZFC01000015.1, from coordinate 135,913 downwards.
GATAAAACAAGTTTCCTACGGGGAGGTTCTCTTTGACCTCTTTGATATAACCATCAATGTTTTCGTCCGATAGGATTGGTGAACCAGCAGTAACGGTTCCGATGACTGGTATCGAAACGATTCCATATAAAGTATCAGTAGGAGTCGTGTGATCGGTGATTAGTGCTGACACCGTCACGTTAAAGTAACTTGCTAACTGCGAAATTGCGTTCACTCGCGGGTAGGTTCTCCCATTAGCCCAATCAGACAGCGTTGAATATTTGACATCAAGGTCGTCAGCCAGCTTAGTGCGGCTAATTCCCCGCTTGTGCATCAGGTCCTCTAAGTTTTTAGCTAACGCATATTTGCCATCTACCATTGCGTTGTTTCCCCCTTACTTTGTCTTTATAACACATTCTAGTGGATCATGAATCAAAGCTAGGATTGCTAAGCCCAGTAACTAGTCCACTATTATTATCTCGCCCCCGTCACCTAGTTGCCAGTGCTTTTCCTGACCATAACAAAACGTCTCCTTGGATAGGAAAGCGACAATCATTGCTTAACCATCCAAGGAGACGTCCACTCAGCAACCACATTAGGTAACCGAGTCCCTTTTCAATTCTATTCTGCTAAGATGCCGACCTTGGGCAGCTTGTTCAAGACGCCCTTGCCGTGCGGCGACTTCAGAATCGCCGCAGATAAGTTCTTGCCGGCCACGTTGCCGTGGTGTTGCCCGGCATCCCAAGCATCCACCGCGGAAACGTCGTAGACGGTCCCGTCAATGGCGACGTACGCCGGTTGTCCATTTTGTCCATCGAATTGACTGAGTTCCGTCACCGTAAACGTTTTATCTGCCATTTCACACCACTCCGTTCGTTTAGTTGGGTCAAGCATACCGAAAACCAGTTCAATAATCAACTGATAAGGTGCACTAACGTTAAAAGCGACCCACCGCTCGGGTGCGCCGCTCCAACGATCGTTTAATTCTGGTCATTCTGATGAAACCTAATCGCGGTCCTGCGGGTGCCACGGCTCGTCGCGGAACATCCCCCGCATGTTCGGGCCGATGCCGCCGCCCATCATGCCGCCATGCCGGTGCATCCCGTGCCCCCGGTGCAGCGCCTGCGCCTGTTCCATGAAGGCCCGGAAATCGGCCGACTGGTCCCAGTCGCTGGGCTGCTTGGCCTCGAGGTCCTGCAGCAGCTTCTGTAGGAGGTCCCGGAGTTGGGTCTGTTCCGCCGGGCTGAGCGTGGTAAACAGGGATTCGGACAGCTCGTCCTTGGCCTTGTGCGCCGTCTCCAGGAACTTGCGGCCGTCTGCCGTCAGCGAGATCAGGGACACGCGCCGATCGTCCGGGGACTCCTGGCGTTCGATCAAGCCGGCCGTTGCCAGCTTGGTCACCAGGACGCTCACGGAGCTCGGGCGAATGTCAAGGTCCTCGACGATGTCGGAATTGGTCAGGTGGTCATGTTCGGTCAATAAGTGAAGCAGTCGAAGTTGATTGGAGGTTCGTTGCGGATCGTGTTCGTTCATCCGCGTGCTGCGCACGGCCGCCGTTACGAAGGCCCGCTGCTGAAAGAGCCGGCCAAAGAGGGTCAGTAAGGCTTGTGAATCGTAAGTCATCACGGTCACTTCCATCGTTTTTATTTAGTTAGTCATTATCTGTTAAAACTAACTGAATACAGAATAATCCCTTAGTTAGTTTTTGTCAACTAAAACTAACGATATGGTCACCTCATTTTACCGACAGCAAAACCAGGCAGGTCCGCCGCTTCGTGCGCGGGGCCTGCCTGGTGGTTTAGCTGACTTTTTCGCTGGCTAACTGCTTAGAGTTCGCCCAACGCCGACGCCCCAATGGTCGGGAACAGCGGCACCAGGCGCTCCAGCTCGGCCGGGCCGTACTGGAAGACGATGGCCGGCAACAGCGTGTTGATCACGTCGGCGGCCTGGGCACTGACCTCGGTGGCCCCGACCAGGTGGTGGGCCTGGTCAAAGATCAGCACGTTGTCCCCGCTGGTCTCCTGACCGACCTGACGGTACCAGTCGTCCGGAATATGGTTCTTCACCAGGGTGTACTGGTCGGGGTGCTGTTCGGCCGTGGCGACCGTCACGCCGACCTGGGCAATCCGTGGCGACGTGAAGACCACCGTGGGAATGGCGGGATAGTCGATGGCCGCCGTGGTGTCCCCCGCGAACAGGTGCATCAGGTAGGTCGATTCAAAGATGGCCGTGGGCGTCAGGCGCGGCTGGGATTTATCGATCACGTCACCCGCGGCGTAGATGCTGGGAACGCTGGTCTGCAAATGGTCGTTGACCGTGATGCCGGCCGGCGTGTAGGCGACCCCGACCTCGTCGAGACCCAGGTCTGCCGTGTTCGGCACCCGCCCGGTCGCGTCCAAGACCCAGTCCGTGGTCACCGGTGTGCCGGTCGAGGTGGCCAGCTGATAGCCGGTCGCCGTCTGGGTCACCGCCGTCACGGCCGTATTGGTCACCACCGTGACCCCGCGGGCCGTCAGGTCGTCTAGGACCTGGCGAACGAAGGGCTGGTAGAAGTCCCGCAACGCCTGGTCGCCGTGGAGCAAAAGCGTGACGTCGCTGCCGGCGGCGTTAGCGATGGTCGCAAATTCTAACGCGATGTAGCCACCCCCAATAATGGTCAGGTGCGCCGGCAGCGTGGGCAGCGCCAAGAAGTCGGTGCTGTCATGCAGCCACTTCTGCCCCGGAATCGCCAACCGGTGGGCGTGCAGGCCCGTGGCCACCACGATTTTGTCCGCCGTGTAGGCCGTGCCGGCGACCGTGACGGTGTGGGCGTCGGTCAGCCGACCGCGGCCGTGGATCAGGTCGACCCCGCTGGCGGTCAGCAACCCGCCGATCATGTCCGGCAGCGGCTGAATCACCGCGTCCTTGTGCGCCAGGTTGGCGCCCCAGTGAAGCTGCGTTTGCCCGGTCAGGACCGGATTCAGTGCGGCCAGTTGCCGCTGTAACGCGACCGGCGCGTCCAACGCGATTTTCGCGTTACATCCCCGGTTCGGACAGGTGCCCCCGATCAAGCCCGCTTCGATCACGCCCACGTGCACGCCCCGCTGCGCCAATGGAATGGCGCCATCGAACGTCCCGTGACCGCTGCCTAAGTACAGAATATCGTAATGTTGTGTCATCAGTCATGACCTCCCCAAAAAGTCTAGTCAACAATTAAATTGTACTCAATCTTTTATCAGTCTACTCAATTTCCGCGGCGGTTGCAAGCATTCGCCCCGCCCTTTAGCTGGGGTGGTTAAATCATAAAGTCCCTCATTGAATCGTGCTGTCGATTAAATCCTTGAGCTCGCGGCCAGCTCCGCGTAAAATAGCCCTATCTGAACCCCACTGTCTAAAGGAGGAACCGCTTTGTCCTATAGTATTCACGAAGTTGCCGAAAAGTTCGGCATCTCGACCTACAGTATCCGCTACTACCACGACCACGGGATGTTGCCGTTCGTGAAGCGCGACGCCAACAATAACCGGGTCTTCAGCGACCTCGACGTGGAGTGGCTGAGCATCATCATCTGCCTGCGCGCCACCGGCATGCCGATCGAACGCATCCGCCACTACCTCGACCTGGTCCAGGAGGGCGAAAGTACCGTCAACGAGCGGTACGCCATGATGAAGGCCCAGCAGGACCGGACCTTGGCCGAAATCGACACGCTCAAGCACCACCTAGCGACGATCAATTACAAGGTCGATTCCTACGCCGACATCCTGGCCAACGGCGCCCCCGACCGCTTCACCCCGAAGAACCTGCCCCAGCCGGAACCACAATCCTAGCGCTGTGGCGCCGATTCACTCGTTTATTTAATTATTAATAATTAAAAAGGCACCTGGGCCGCTGCGCCCAAGTGCCTTTTGTCGCTTTTCAGAAAGTGCCCCGTTAATGCGCCCCCCAGGAAATCGGTCCCTGGTCGGCTAAGATCCGGTCGATCTCCCGGAGTTCGGCCGTGCTAAACGTCAAGTTTGCCAGGGCGCCCACGTTGGCCGCGACCTGTTCGGGCCGACTGGCGCCAATCAAAACGCTGGCGATGGCCGGCTGACGCAGGTCCCAGGCCAGCGCCATTTGGGCCAGACTCTGGTGGCGGTTGGCGGCGACCGCATTCAACCGTTTGACCGTCTCGAGGGTCTGGTCGACCTGTTCGGGATGCAGGAACGGGATCGTCGCCTTGCGCGCCCGCGAATCGGCCGGAATCCCGTGTAGGTATTTATCGGTCAACAGCCCCTGCGACAGCGCACTAAAGCCGACCGCCGACTTATGCTCTGCGGTCAGGACCGGAAAGAGGTCCCGCTCCACGTCGCGGTTGAACAGGTTGTAGCGTGGCTGGTGGATGATGAACGGCGTCCCCAGGTCGCGGAAGACCCGGGTGATGGCCCGCGTCTGAGCGCCATCGTAGTTGGAGATACCCACGTAAAGCGCCTTGCCGGCCCGCACCAGCTGGTCCAGCGCCCCCGCGGTCTCCTCGATGGCGGTGTGCGGGTCCGGCCGGTGGGAGTAGAAGATGTCGAAGTAGTCGAGCCCCGTGCGTCGGAGACTCTGGTCGGCGCTGGCGATGATGCTCTTGCGCGACCCCCAATCGCCGTACGGCCCCGGCCACATCAGGTAGCCGGCCTTGCTGGCGATCACCAGCTGGTCGCGGTACGGGTGCATGTCGCCGGCCATGATCCGGCCGAAGTTCTCCTCGGCGCTCCCCGGGACCGGCCCGTAGTTGTTGGCCAGGTCGTAGTAGGTGATGCCCAGGTCGAACGCCTGGTGGATGATCGCCGTCTGGGTGGCGATGTCATCGACGCTGCCGAAGTTGTTCCAAAGCCCCAGCCCCAGCGCGGATAATTTCAGGCCGCTATCGCCGACCCGGTTATAGGGCATGTCGACGTAGCGGTGTGGATTTGCTTGATACATGTAAACGGCCTCCTTCAAGGTTCGTTGCTTTTAGGATACCGCTTTCATCGCTGAGCTAACAGGGAAATTTATCAAAAACGTGAGTCGCCAGGGCGGTGAGCCCCGGGACAAAGGAAAGGGCCTTCTCAAGTTTCTGAGAACGCCCTTTCTTTATCTTATTCTCAAACGCTGTGGACCGGTTCACCGGCGCTACTTACATCTTCTTTTCGAAGCCTTCCATCGGCGCGGCGGCGTTCTGATAATCCGCGGCCGTATTCGGGTCCGTGGTGAAGTGCATCACGGAGTAGAAGGCGCCCTTCAGGTAGGCCTGCATGGCCCGCGGAATCCGCAGCTCGTCCATCTCGGACGGTGACAGCTGGTAGCGCAGGCTGGCCTCGTCGTGGTCAAGTACCTTCTCGACCCATTGCGGTTCGCGAATCATCTCCCGACCCATGGCCACCAGGTCGGTCCCCAGGGCGAGCACATCCTCGGCGTCCTGCGGCGTCTCGACCGAGCCCACCCCGATCAGCGGCTTGCGGCCGGCCAACCGGTCCTTGATTTGTGTCAGGATTGGCATGTGGTCACTTTTATCGTTCAACGACGTCCGGTGCGCGGACCCCATCGACACGTGCAGGTAATCCACGGGCGACTCGCCTAACATGTCCACGAAGGCCAGGGAGTCGTCCAGGCGAATGCCGGGCGTCTCGATCTCTTCAGGCGATAACCGGTACCCCAAGAGAAACGGCCGGTCGGCGAACTGGTCGATGGCCGCCTGGGTACTGGCAATGACGGCCTTAGCGAAGCCCATCCGTGCGTCACGGTCGCCGCCCCACTTATCAGTCCGCCGGTTGGAATTCGGGGAGAAGAATTGCTGTAACAGGTAGGTATTGGCCCCGTGGAGCTCGACACCGTCGAAGCCGGCCGCGATGGCCCGCCGCGTCGCATCACCGAACGCCGCAATGATCTCGTCGATCTCGGCGGCCGTTAACGCCCGCGGTTCCTGGGAGTCTTCCGGGAAAACGGCCTTGACGGCGCTGGCACTGACCGGCTGCTGGCCGCGCAGGATCCGGTCGTTGGACTTGCGCCCGGCGTGGAAGATCTGAAGGACGGCCTTGGTGCCGTTGGCCTTCATGGCGCTGGCCAATCGGCTCAGGCCGGCGATGTCGTCGTCACTGGCGATTGACAGCTCCCCCTCGAAGCCCTTGCCACTGGCGATGACGTTGGCGACCTCGCCCACGATCATCCCCACGCCACCAGCGCGAGCGCCGTAAAAGGCGATCTCGTCGTTGGTGACCTGGCCGTCGTAGAAGCTCGACATGGTCGTGGTCGGGGCCATGACCATCCGGTTCTTCAGGGTCACGCCGTTCTTAAACGTAAAAGGTTCCATAAATTGATAACTCATTTTGTTGGGCCTCCTGTAGGTTGGGTACATGGTTGGGTGCAGGTGAGAATCGCCGCCAGGACGGGGCGTAAGCCCGCGCCCTTGGTCGACAACGCCCAGGTGCGCTGTTTCACGTGAAACACAATCAGGTGGTGGCGCCACAAGCCAATCAGGGCTCGTGGACCGTGCCACCGGTCGTGTCGGGGTAACTGATACCAAAGCGTGCTCAGTGATTGCGGGCCGTCCGCCAGGGCCAGCAAGAGCCGCCACTGGGCCGGACACGAAATCACCGCGCGAATCGCCCGTAAACCATCGTTGGTTGCGTCCATCGGCGCCACCTCCTTATGGGTCCTAGTTTACGAGCTCCCTCAGTAAAAAAGAAGAAGGCACTTTCAGGTGCCCTGGAACGCGTGAAAGTTGCCTTTTTCGTGAGATTCGTTATAATAGTTTAAACGTTTAAACGACATCAAAAAGGAGTCTTGTCCCATGACCACTCGTCAACAAGCCGCCACGGCCTTCGAAGCCGCCGCGCCACTCTTCACGGTCCTGGCCGACCCGTACCGCCAGCAGATTCTGCTGGACCTCGGGACCACCGCCGAAGGCCGCAACGTCAATGAAATTACCGAAAAGCTGGCCCTCTCCCGGCCGGCGGTCTCCCACCACCTCCTGCTGCTGAAGCAGGCCGGGCTGGTGGCCGTCACCAAGCACGGGACCCAGAACATCTACACTCTGACGCTCAAGGCCCCGATCCACCAGATTCGCGCGTTGATGGACCTGCTGGAAGCCAGCTGCGAGCGCGGGAATCACTGATGAAAGCACCCTCGCTCAGTAATCGTCATCCCAATCGAAAACAGGAAGCCCGCTCTCGCCTTGGGAGAACGTGCTTCCTGTTTTTTCATTGGTGGTTAAGTCGTCGATTGTAAGAGGTTTTCGAACCCGCTGTGGTCGTTTTGTACGCTGGCATCGGCCAGGCCGGCTTCGCGGAGTTCGTCGACGTGGTGCTCCCCCCAGATGGACATCTGGACCAGGACCGTGCCCAACGAACGCCCCATCGCTGTCAACGTGTAGACCACCTTGAAGGGCGCCTTGTCGCCGTAAACCTGGCGCTCCACGATGCCGTCCTCGGCAAGTTCCCGGAGCTGCTGGGTCAGGACCTTCTGGGAGATCTCCGGCAGGTCGTGGCGCAAGTCGCAGGTCCGTTGCGGCCGCACGCTGAGGTGGCACAGAATCCGCGGCTTCCATTTACCACTGATGACGGCTAACGTTGCTTCGACCCCAATATTGTAAGTTTTCTTGGCCAATTGCGGCGCCTCCCTGTGTCTTTTTGACGAGTATAGTCGTTTTACTTACTTTTGACGAGTAGGCACTTTTTGGTAACCCTGGACCATCCCCGGTCTGACGCCTATACTAGGAGGTATCTAACTGCACGAGGAGGGGATTCACATGCAAAAACCTGCAGCGTTACAGCGTGGCGATCACGTCGCCATCGTGAGTCTGTCGGCCGGGACCCTCGGGGAACCGTTTGCCGCTCACGAATTGAAACGGGGCCAAGAACGGCTCCGCGACCTGGGGCTCGTTCCCGAGTTCATGCCTAACAGCCTCAGGGGCGTCGACTACCTGTTGGCCCACCCCGAGGCCCGGGCCGCCGACCTCAAACAGGCCTTCACCGACCCGCACATCGCCGGCATCATCTGCGCCATCGGGGGGATCGAGACCTATCGCTTGGCCCCCTACCTGCTGGATGACCCCGCCTTCGTGGCCGCGGTGCGGGCCCATCCCAAGCTCTTCACCGGCTTCTCCGACACCACGGTCGACCACCTGATGCTCTACGGGCTGGGGCTGACCACCTATTACGGTCCCAACTACCTCAACGACCTGGCCGAGTTCGCCCCGCAGCTTTTGCCCTACACGCAGCGCACGCTGGCCCACTACTTCACCAATCCCGCGACGACGCCCATCACCAGCAGTCCGACCTGGTACGAAGAGCGGACCGATTTCTCGGCCGCGGCGCTCGACACCCCGCGGATCAGTCATCCCGAGACCCGGGGCTACCAGGTCTGGCGCGGGTCCGGCGTCGTCACCGGACAGTTGCTCGGCGGCTGCCTCGATAGCCTGAACAGCCTGATGACCGACGTCCGCTACCCCGACGAGCCCCGCATCAGCGACCGCTACCACCTGTTGCCCAGCGCGCAAGACTTCGCGGGCAAGATCCTATTTCTGGAAACCAGCGAGGAGCAACCCACGCCGGCCGCCTACCGGACCATGCTCGAGCACTTAAAGGACCGGGGCATCCTGGCCAAAGTGGCCGCCATCATCACCGGCAAGCCGCAAAATGAAGTCCACTACGCCGCCTACTGTCAGGCGCTTCAGGACGTCACGGCGGACCTGCACACCCCGCTGATGACCAACCTGAACTTCGGCCACGCCTACCCCCGGACCGCGTTGCCGTACGGACTGACCGCCGCGCTGGACTTGGACCACGCGACGTTGACCGTGACGGAACCCTACTTCAGCGGTCCCGTTACCTCAGATTGATTGGAGCATCCCCGCCTACTGTCCGGTGAGCGGGGATTTTTCGTGCCGTCCATGACGCCTATTTGTGAAACTTTTATCCAGAGCACTTTATAATGTAAGCGCTTTCTGATATACTAAATCTATCGTTAGGAAAAGAGGAATTATCATGACAAAGGTCTTAGTAATTTACGCTCACCCTGAAACGAAAACTTATTCCACCACGGACAAATTCTATCAACAATTTATCGGCGCTTACCGCGAGGAGCACCCCGAAGACGAGATCATCGAACACAACGTCTCGGAGTACATGCCGTTCCCGCTCAACAAGATCGCCGTTTCCATCTATAACAAGGCCCTGGTCAACCAGGAGCTGAACCCCGACGAGGCGCGCTTCCAGGACGCCCGTCAGAAGTGGGTCGACGAGTTCATCGACGCGGACAAGTACGTCTTCGTGAATCCGATGTACAACCTCTTCATCCCGAGTGAAATGAAGAGCTACCTGGACATGATCATGCAGATTCCGGACACCTTCCACTACACCAAAGAGGGCACGATGGCCGGCATGCTGCACGACAAGAAGGCCATCCACCTGCAAACGGCCGGGGGCGACTACCACGGATCCACCGGGGCGCCCGACATGAGCCAGCTGGACCTGGGTCACCAGTACATCGGCGCCATTCTGCACGTGATGGGCGTCGACGACTTCACCGGCGTGTACGCCGAGGGCATGGACCACGACCCGGCCAACGCACCGGAAATCATGGCCGACGCCTTCCAGCGCGCGGAAGATGCGGCGCGGGCGTTCTAGGACCGGCCTGACTGGCACACTGCCGACAACACGCTCATGCGAAGACTGTGTTCAGGCCACGTCGGCCCGAACCGACAAAAAACGTTGTCCCCGATCTGTGAGTCGGGACAGCGTTTTTTATTTAACGAATCAAAAATCCGCTTAATCATTAAGCTGCATGATAAAATTGTGAGTAGTTGCTGAAGTCATTTAGGGAGGGATCCATTGATGAAAACCTCAAAGATCGTCTTAGCCAGCGCCCTCAGTTTAGCCCTATTAGGCGGCACCTCAGTCGTGGCCAACGCCGATACCCAGGGCACCCCGCGCGTTCTTCGGGGAACCTGGTATTCTAAGTACACCAAGGTGCCTAAGGGGAGCCGGACCAACCAAGCCTATTACAACCGCTTAGTCGTAAAGGTTCAAAAGAAGGCCGTCAGAACCTATAACTGGACCTACACGAAAAAGCACAAACTATTCGCCAGTTCCCCCGATGAAGGCATTAATCTGAATCTGACTTACCAACACACCAAGAAACATCAGTATTACATAACCGGTAGCAGTTGGAAATTCAAGGGAGACTATGTCGACTACGAATTCAATCTGAGCAAGCATAACCGAAAAACCGTTATCTGGTCATCACCCGAAGAAGCCTCCAAGGTCTACTATTTTGGGACCTTTTACAAATAGGTTGCACGAAAAACCCGTTACCCCTTTTCACTGGGAGCAACGGGTTTATTTTACCTTTTAAGCCGGCACCACCATCACGTCGGTGTCGACGATGCCAAACTGTCGACGCATCTGGGCTTCGATGGTCTCGCCCAGCCGGTAGCTGTCCTTGACCTGCATCTGCGCGTCGACCGCGATGATGACGTCTAAGGTCACCACGTTGCCGCTGTAGTGGGCCTTCAAGTCCTCGACCCGTCGAACCTGGTCGAAGCCTTCGATGACCTGGCGGAACTGTGCTTCGGCCTGCGGGTCAAAGTAGTCCGCGAGGTTCAAACTGCTCTCGCGGAAGATCTTGACGCCGGCCGCCAGGATGAACAGGCCGACGATGATGCTGGCCACACCGTCCAGCCATTCCAGCTGGAAGAGCAGCGCTCCGGCAATGGCCACCAAGGTCCCCAGGCTGGTCAGCGCGTCACTCAGGCTGTCCTGGGCGGCAGCCGTCAGCGCGGCATTTTGGAGCTTGCGCCCGGCCCGCCGGTTCAGCCACCAGACCACCAACATGATGACCATCGCGATGGCCGCCCCCACCAGCGTGATGGGCCGCGGAACCTCCTGGCTCTGTGGGTTCATCAGGCTCTTGATGCCGCCGAAGATGACGCTGGCGGCGATGGCGATCATCACGATCCCGGTGATCAGGGTGAAGACGGTCTCGTAGTGAAACCGTGTCAATTGGAGCCGCTGCCCGTTTTGCTGGAGGTCTTCCGGCAGCGGCCGCCCCATCAGGTCATCGTCGTCGATGTCGCGGGCGATGAAAATGCCGATCAGGAGCAGCGCCGCCGACACGATGCCGGCCAAGTTGTTCAAGGCGTCGGCCCGCAACGTTTGCGAGTGCCCGACGATGGCCAGATAAAATTCGATCACCGAGATGGCCAGGTAGGCCGCCACGTTGAACCACAGGTGGTGCTGGGCACTGTGGAGTTTGGTCAATTCTTGTTGCTGAAGCCGTTGCCACGCCGCCGTTTCCGCCTGGCGATGCGCTTGTCGTTCTTGCATGCTGTCGCTTCCCGTTTCTAAATTCCGGCGCGGCTATCACGCCCGGTCGCGCCCCCTTAGGGATACCACAAATGGGACACTAACCGGTCAATTTTGCCTAGGGGCATTGCTCGATGTAGACCCACTGGTTGAACGCCCCACATCAAACGGGGTACCCACCCTGGATAATAGGCCCGGGTTTCCTTCGTCAGATTGCTCACAGACAATCACCTAGCGCCATCCAACCGCGCGGGTCAATCGCTAAGATAATAATGCCGTTAATCTACGCTGAAGGGCCAGGCAAAAACGGGCTCAGGGGTGAAATTTATCTTAGTCGGTGTTCCTCAACCGACTTAGATAAAGGCCGGTATTTGAGACGCTCTGGGGCTCAAATCCGTGCCCACCCCGTTCCAGCCCACTTTTTGCCTGGCCCGGAAGCACCGTTTTAGCTAGTCTTGCGTCCAAACCTCGTTAACCTGGTCGTGGTGGTAGCTTTGGCCATCGGTCAGGACCGTGCTACCATCATAGGCCGTGTAACCGTAGTAGGTCTCGGTCTCCCCGTTGCTCCAGGTCACGTCGATGGCCACGTTGGCATCGATGGTCTTGGTGTCGTTGGTCCCGGTCGATACGTCGTAGGACAGCACGCCCTTGGCACTGGACGGCTTGATGGTCGCGTAGCCGTGAAAGGCCGTGCCGTCATTGTTGTTCTGGATGACCGTCCCGTCGGTATCAATGTCCAGTTCGGACTGGATCCGGTCGCCATCATCGTCGTTGTAGAACAGGTAGTCGCCGGTAAACTTGTTGTAGCTGTCGAAGCTGTGGTTGGTGCCCGTCGTGGTCGTCGCGTGGGTCGCGTGATTGGTCGTCACCGACTTGGAGCCCTTGGCCGTCTTTAGCAGGAACTTGTCGTTACTCTTCTGCAGGTCGAAGAACTCCGTCTTGACCGTGCCGTACCCCTTGTGGTTCAGGTCGGCAATGTTGATGGCGCTCAGCTTCTTGTTCGAGGCCTGGTAGTGGCCGGCCACGTTCAGCTTGCGGGCCGCCTGGATCACCGCCTCATCTTTCGCCAACTTACTCGACGACTGGGTCGAGCTGCTGGACGAACTGGCCATGTTCTTGGGTGACCCGAACGAGCAGCCGGTCAGTCCCACGGCGGCGACCAGTAAGGCGGCGGTCGTCACGAGCCGCTTATTTTTTGTGATGCGCATGTTTGTCAGACTCCTTCATTTTTCATCATCGTTTCATTCTATGTATCCACTTAATTATTTTAAGCCAATCCTTTCAGAATCACCATCATTCAGCGCCCTTCTCAAAAATTCACGATAAAAATCCTCATAACGGAAAAGTTTGTTTAGTCTTTCATCATCCTAACTGCCCCGATGAAAGCTCCTTTTGAATTTTCTTGAGAGGTGCTTAACCCTACGGAGAACGGCGGTTTATCACCTTTTTAACGGCCAACTAACAAACTTTTTATCGAAAACGGTTGCATACTGTAAGTATCTAAGTTATAATTCATTTGTGAATTAGGTATTAAAGATTTTCAAAACTTCTGAAAGAAGGCATTTTGTATTATGGCTGAACGTAGTTATGACTTTTTGATGCCCAGCGTCAACTTTTTTGGCCCTGGTGTAATTAGCAAGATTGGTGAACGTGCCAAGATGCTCGGGATGAAGAAGCCCGTTATCGTTACGGACAAGTTCTTGGAGAGCATGAAGGACGGAGCGGTACAACAAAGCTTGAAGTCCTTGGACGCTGCCGGTGTTGACTATGTAATCTACAACAACGTCGAACCAAACCCCAAGATCCGCAACATTAAAGAAGTTAAGAAGCTTTATGAAGAATCCGGTGCGGACTCCATCATCACCATTGGTGGGGGCTCAGCCCACGATACTGGTAAGGGTGCCGGCATTATCTTGACCAACGGTGATGACATCACCAAGTTGGCCGGGATCGAAACGCTCGACAAGGCCTTACCACCACTGATCGCCGTTAACACGACTGCCGGGACCGGTTCCGAACTGACCCGTCACGCCGTTATCACCAACGAAAACACGCACTTGAAGTTCGTGGTGGTTTCATGGCGGAACATTCCGTTGGTTTCCTTCAACGACCCAACCCTGATGCTCGACGTGCCAAAGGGCTTGACCGCAGCGACTGGGATGGACGCCTTTGTCCAAGCCATCGAACCTTACGTGTCCGTTGACCACAACCCAATCACCGATTCACAATGTATCGAAGCCATCAAGTTGATCGAAACTTCCTTACGGGAAGCCGTTGCTAACGGCCACAACCTGGAAGCCCGGACCAAGATGGTCGAAGCTGAAATGTTAGCCGGGATGGCCTTCAACAACGCCAACTTGGGTTACGTTCACGCCATGGCTCACCAATTAGGTGGTCAATACGATGCGCCACACGGTGTTTGCTGTGCTTTGCTGTTACCTTACGTTGAAGAGTACAACATCATCGCCTGCCCAGAACGGTTCGCTGAATTGGCCAAGATCATGGGTGAAAACACCGATGGCTTGTCCACGCGTGACGCTGCCGAATTAGCCATCAAGGCCATGAAGCAAATGTCACAAGACGTTGGTATCCCAGCTTCCATCAAGGAAATCGGTGCTAAGCCAGAAGACTTCGAACTGATGGCCGAAAACGCCTTGAAGGACGGGAACGCCTTCTCCAACCCTCGTAAGGGGACCAAGGAAGACATCATCAAGATCTTCCAAGCTGCTTACGACGCTAAGTAATTTGAAATAAACTGAACTACAAAAAAACCTGTCGGTGCGCCGGCAGGTTTTTTGTTTATACTAGAGGTAGTTCGGCCATTGATTCAATTGGCCACTGGAGGAGGAACCTCAATGTCTGAAAAGTTTTTGACCTTTGATTGTTACGGTACCCTGTTGAACGAGGAACCGACCTACGCCGCCGTGGCGGCCGCGGCCCAGCGAATCGGCGTCGATCCCCAGGTCGCCCGGCAACGCTTCATCGCCTACCAGAGCAACCGCGACAACATGCACCCCTACCTGGATTACGCCGTGCTGACTCGCAACAACCTGATCCACCTGGATTACCAATTCGGCTTACGTCACCAGTTCGAACGGGCCTACGTCGACGTCCTGATTGCCCACCGGAGCCTGCCGCCGTTCCCCGAAGTCATCCCGACCCTGGAAACGTTGCGCCAACGCGGGTATCACCTGATTATGATGTCCAATTCGTCGTGGGACATCATCCCCGCCAACGTCGCGGCCCTGACGGTTCCGTTCGACGTTTGGACCGCCGAGGACGTCCACGCCTACAAGCCCGACCTGCACTTCTTCAAGACCATCGAACGGGAATACGGCCTGACCCCGCAGAACCACTGGCACATCGCCCAGGGCTACGGCAGTGACATCGTCCCCGCCAACCAGCTGAAGTGGCCGTCCATTTGGGTCAACCGGGCGCAGGACGCCCCCAGTGCCGCCGCGCGGCCGACGCAGATGGTCACCACCCTGGACCAGGCGTTGGCTTACCTGCCCTAAACACCGGTTCTAACGGACCAAAAACGATTGTGCGCCACCACGTCAGCGTGTTTCACGTGAAACACGCTGACTTTTATTGACTGACAGTCCTGCCAACCGAGGGGTTCGGCCATTTTAATCAGCCGCCGAATCGTTTGGGGAATGTGGTACACTCAAGAAAATCGCTCACGAAGGAAGTCTCGCTATGTTTATCCCCCTGATTGTCGCCATCGTCTTCATCAAGTTCATCAAGGACCAGTTCGAGTTCAGCGCCATTCGTTGGATCAGCTACTGGTTCATCCCCATCTTCTGCCTGTACCAATTCGCACGGACCTTCACCTGGTCCCCACTCAACGTCCTGTTAACGGTGGGCTTAATCTTGGTCGCCTATCTGGTGGGCCACTACCAGACCGCTCACACCCAGGTGCGCCTGGAGGAGACCGGCAGCCAGTACTTCCGCGACGCGAACGGCCAGGAGGTGCCCATCTACCGCAAGGTCGTCACGGCCCAGGGCGGGCGCCACTACCTCTACGGCTGGCTGATCATCCTGGTGCTCCAGATCGTCATTGAGGGCACCTACCTCCACGAGGTGCTGACCGTCGACCACGTCTTCGAGGCCACCTACAAGGAAGTCCTGGCCGACGTTTTGATCTTCTACCGTTTCAGCGGCGGCCGTCACAGCAGCTGGATTCTCTGGGGATTAACCGCCTTTTCCAGCCTGAGCTACACGCTTCTGTTAGCCCACAAGTCCCCGCTGGCCAACCGGGTGCTGTTCGGGAAAAAGAAGTACCAGCACGTCGCCGAGAATGAGGACCGCAACGCTCACTAACGCCGTCGGACGATCAAAAATTTTTTCATCGTCACGTACCAGGTCGCCAAAACGCCGGTAGCTCGGGATTTTCCCATTAAAATTACATGGCGAAATCGGCCGGGCAACTCATGAATTTCAAATTTTTCTTTTACATTTTCGGTTTTAGTGCTATTCTATTGGCAACAAGATAAAGGCGATAAGAAAGCAGAGTAAGTTTGCGCACACTGCCAGTGAATTGGGGATAGTGGAAACCCAACCCAGAGGATGTGCTTACCGAATAACCCTTTCTTAGGTTTCTGGCTGAAATGACACGCAACGCGTTCACAGTAGGTTTAGACGTTGACCGGTACGTTACCAGCGGTGGAGCATGGTTGTGCTCTTATTTGAGGAGGCCTATTTAATTAGGCAATCTGGGTGGTACCGCGAAAAGTCTTTCGTCCCTGTATTGGGACGGGAGACTTTTTTATTTTGGTGAAAAATGTATAAAAAACAGACAGGAGTGGTCATGATGCACTTAATTATCCCTAAGAACTACGATCCAAAACTCGACGTGATTCAAACACAACAGGCGATCCGCTACATTCGGGAAACCTTCCAAGATGAATTCGGCAAGGAACTGAATCTGTCCCGGCTCTCCGCCCCCATGTTCGTGGAAAAGGACACGGGTCTGAACGACAACTTGAACGGCATCGAAAAGCCGGTCTCCTTCACCATGAAGGACATGCCCGGCAAGACCATCGAAATCGTCCACTCCTTAGCCAAGTGGAAGCGCCTGGCGTTGAAGCGCTACGGGTTTGCCATGCACACCGGTCTGTACACCAACATGAACGCCATTCGGAAGGATGAAGACCTCGACAACATCCACTCAATCTACGTCGACCAGTGGGACTGGGAAAAGATCATCGCCAAGGAAGAACGGACCACGGCCACGTTAAAGGACACGGTCAAGACCATCTTCAAGGTCATCAAGCACATGGAGCACGAGGTCTGGTACAAGTTCCCCGAGGCCGTGCACCACTTGCCTGACGAGATTCACTTTGTCACGACCCAGGAACTGGAAGACGAGTTCCCCACGTTGACGCCCAAGGAACGGGAAGACGCCATCACCAAGCGTTACGGCGCCGTCTTCTTGATGCAGATCGGTGGTAAGCTCAAGAGCGGCAAGCGCCACGACGGCCGGGCCCCCGACTACGACGACTGGAAGCTCAACGGGGACATCTTGTTCTGGTATGAACCACTCCAACACGCCCTGGAAATCTCCAGCATGGGGATCCGGGTCAGCGAGGAATCCATGCGTGCTCAACTGAAGGAAGCGGGTGCCGAGGACCGGGCGACCCTGCCGTTCCACCAGATGCTCTTGAACGGCGAACTGCCATACACCATTGGTGGCGGGATCGGTCAATCCCGGCTGTGCATGTTGCTGCTGGGTAAGGCCCACGTTGGGGAAGTCCAAGCCAGCGTTTGGCCCCAAGACATGATCGACGAGTGCTACGCACACAAGATCCAAATTCTCTAAACTGATGACCCGCCAGGTCCCCTCACCGCACGACCGGTATGGTCGGTGAGTGCTCAGCCAAGGCCAGCTCACGTTCCCTTAGCTGTCAGTCATCAAAAGACCGCTTCATTCCCGTATTTTACCGGGAACGGAACGGTCTTTTTCAATCATTTAACCAGCCCCAGCAGGGACAATAGCCACTCTGGCGGGTACCCTGCCAGCCAGACCAGGAGGAGGCCCGCCACCAGGGAACCGCTATATAGCCCCCACAACCAACGCTGATAGCGTGGCTGACGTCGCCGCACCCTGGGCGACCACAGGCGACCATACTTCCACTGCGCTATCAGGCCGACCCCCACCAGTCCCAGGGCCCCTAGTAGCACGAGCGCATCTGGATGGAGCGGGTTGCGCCGGATGACCTCGAGAATGCCATTCCCCGTTAACCACCAAGGAAATCCCAGACTGACCAGGGCAATTCCCCAGGCCATTAACACGGGTTTCTTTTCTGCCATCACAGGCACCTCCGTTCGTTTTCCCTGAGTATATCAATTATACGGGCGTCATTCCCGCGCAAAAGCCCCCGTATCGGCATCAGTCCGGTACGGGGGCTTTTAAGTTTCGAGCCCATTGTCTTCGTTTTCGGGGGAGAAATATGACGTTAGGCGTGCGTAATACTCGTGGTACGAACCCAACGGTGGTCACCGTGCCGGTTTTGAACCTGGACGTAAGTCACCGTCTGGCCATCTTCATCAACCTGAGCTTCCCGAACCGCGTGCCACTTCGTCAATGACACCTTTGTCCGTCCGCTCGGCTGGGATTGATGTAATTCATGGAACCAGACTTGGTGCGGCTTCAGGCGCACCAAGAATTGCTTGAGTTGCTTGATGGTCAAAATCTTGATTTTATGGTGCTGCGTAGATTGTGGCTTCGTGGTGGTCGCACCCGGATACGGCGTCTGGTGACCGTCCGTGGACACTAAGTATTGGGCACGTAGCTGCTCACGCTTGGTTGCATCAAACCCAATTAACTGGTCCAAATAATTGGTCATCGACCCGTAGTTTTGTTTCACTTCTTTGAGGTACTCTTTGATCCATTGATAGTCCACGTGATGATGGTACGTTTGCGACAACATGTAGTCCTTAATAATCGTCGCCTCATCCATCCCCAATGCGGACATGATCAACACGGTCGCAATCCCCGTGCGGTCCTTACCAGATGAACAATGGTACAGCGTGGCGCCGGGCTGGGTCAGCAACTGGTTCAGGAATTGGCGATACCCGGTGACGGCCGCGTAGCCAAAAGCCAACCGTTGCTTATAGAATTCCCCTTCACCCCAGCCACCCGCGTCAACGTAGGCGTGGGGCCCCAGGACGGACAACTGGGTCATAGTTGTTCCCGGAATGGCAACGTCCGGTTTCCCCTTGGTTTGTCCCGGGGTCCGGAAATCCACCACTGCCCGCACATCATAGTCATGACTCAGCGTCTGAACATCCGCCGAGGACAAAGACCCTAAATGGGCAGAACGAATCAACCGGTGTGGCTGAATCTGCCATTTGCCATCCGCTGTTCGATAACCCGCTAAATCCCGCGTGTTATCGTTACGCCCACTTAAGGGAATCCGCGAACCGGGTTCGCCTGCTGTCGGCACCGCCGGTACGTAGCCCGTGTTATATGGAAAGTCCGGGCTGGGATGACCATTATCAACGTGCGTCACCGGGGGTAACGTAATGGTTGAAGCTGCAGCTTGTGCGAGTGGTAGGCCCGTTGACGTTAACGATAAAGCTAACATCGCTAAGCCCGCCGAACGGTACAAGTTACGATTCATCAATCTAACCTCCAAATCTAGTTTTGACACTAAAATTAGTCTACCGAAGGGATATTGAATATCGATTAATATCTGGTAATGATTGTGTATTCTAGATATTTATCCCATTATGATACCGCTTTTCCAGCGACAAAAAACGTCCCGCGCAACCGCTCGCAGTCGGCTACAGGGGACGTTTCATCACTTGATTCAATTATTCAGCGTGCCGCAGATCCAGTTCGATCTGTTCCAAGGACTTGCCCCGGGTTTCCGGAACCAAGTAGTGCACGAAGAAAATGGACAACACGGAGAAGACGCCGAAGATAGCGAACGGCCCACCCACGTTGTTGTTAAAGGCGTCCAGCAGTACCAGGAAGAATTGGGACACGATGAAGTTCCCGATCCAGTTGGCCGCGGACCCGATGGACGAGCCCACACCCCGGACACTCAACGGGAAGATTTCCCCAATCATGACCCACGCAATCGGTCCCCAGGAAATGGCAAACCCGAAGATGTAGATGGCGATCAGAATCATGGTTGGAACGGCCGTCTGTTGCACGCTCATGGTGAAGTTCATCACCGCTAAGATGCCCAGCGAAACGGCCATCACGATCGACCCGAAGATCAACAACTTCTTGCGGTCGAACTTGTCCATCACGCTGTAGGCAATGATGGTGACCAGGAAGTTGACAATCCCGATGCCAACGGAAATCCAGATGGCACTGCTTTCGGCGAACCCGAAGCCTTTAATGAAAACTTGGGGCAGGAAGTAGATGACGGAGTTGATGCCGACTAATTGTTGCAGCAGCATGATGCCCACGGCCACGATGACGGCTGGCCGTGCGACCGTGAAGAGTTCCTTCAGGCCGCCCTTTTGTTGGTGGGCGATGCTTTGGATGTCGTTCAGTTCCTTTTCCGGATCGACATCACTGTCTTGACGTAAGTACTTTAAAACGTTGCGGGCGTCGTCGACCTTGCCCTTTTCCACCAAGAACCGGGGTGATTCGGGCAACAGGAGTCCCCCAATCAGCAACGCGGCGGCTGGAATCAACGCGGACCCCAGCATCCACCGCCAGTCACGAATCCCCAGCAGGTTGTGGTGCAGGAAGCCCAGGTTGGACACGTAGGCCAGCAAGATCCCCAGCGTGACCATCAGTTGGAACATGGTCCCCAGTGACCCCCGCCGGTCGGCCGGCGCCAATTCAGCCAGGTAGGCCGGCGTCAACGCGGACGCGGACCCGACGGCCAACCCTAAAATGATCCGGGCGATGACCATGGAGACGAACCCCATGGCGACCATCGACAGCGACGAGCCGACTAAGAACAGGATGGCTGCCAGGATCAGCAGCTTCCGCCGGCCGTAACGGTCCGCCAGCGGTCCGATTGAAAGCGCTCCCAATGAAGAGCCAATTAAAACGGACGAGGTGATGAATCCGGTTTCAGCGATGTTTAACGAAAAGTTCGTTTCAATCAATGGTGAGGCACCCGAAATGATCCCGGTGTCGAAACCGAACAGCAATCCCCCGAGGGCTCCGAATATGAAAATAAATGATGTACTCAAACGATGTTGCATGACTTTTGTCCCTCTCCTTCAATGGTCTTTTTTCAACAGAAATTATAATAAAACATTTTACTAAAAATGTAAACGGTTTCACGTTAGTTGTGTGGTTAGACCAATTAAGAAAGCCGATAACCGCGGTATTTTCACGCGATTATCGGCTTTGAAAAAAATTTTCATTAACAGTGCTAATTAGGAGACTAAGCGGTCCAAAACGTCCAGAACCCCTTCTGCGTTGTTGGTTCCGGTGTGGTGGATCACCCGCTGCTTGACCGAGTCGGTGGCGTTGGCCATGGCGTATCCGTGGGGCGTCAACGTCAACATACTCAGGTCGTTTTCATTATCGCCGAAGGTCATCAGCTCGTCGTCGGCAATGTCGAAACGGGCCTGTAAATGCCGCAATCCAGCCGCTTTATTGACACTACTTTCACTGATCAACTCGGTATTGTAACCGGATGTTTGACTGGCCAATTCGGTCGGCAGCGCCTGACGCAGCGTCCGCATGACCGCCGCGAAATCGACGCCCGGTTGGAAGGTCACGCCAATGCTGGTGACCTGGTCTTGGAGACGCGCTGGCGTAATCGTCGCGAGACTTGGCACCCGGGTCAGGTGGTCGTAGTAGCGGTGGGTCAGCTCGTAGGCCGCCGCGGAAATCTGGTCATCGACGTAGGCCGACTTGAGCCCCGCCACCAGATGCTCGGCGATGTCGCTCGGGGCGAATTGCTGGTGGATGACGTCGAGCGTCGCGGCTACGGCCTCGGCGGGCATGGCCGTCACGGACAGCAGTTGGCCGTCACTGTGGACGACCGCGCCGTTTTGCGACACGAAGTCCATCTGGTCCTGGAAGTCCTCGAATTGCGTCTGGAGGCGCTGGTACTGCGACCCACTGGCCGCCACCACGCGCACCCCCTGAGCCCGCAGCTTGCGTAAGAGTTCCGCAAACCGGGCGTGGTTATAGGTGTTTTGGTCATTTAGAAACGTGCCGTCCATGTCAAACGCCACTAGCTTAATCGTCATGCGCGTTCCTCCTTCATTAAATTCAGTTTAGCATACCACAAAAAGTGGCCGTGTTTCACGTGAAACCGGCTGACTTTTTATGACTAGCACAATTAGGATTGGTGAACATTTCTCTAAAAGTCTTTGAAAAAAGCGTTCGGCCAACGCCCAACGCTTCTCCATTTATTCATTAATCTGTGGTTAACGTTTCCGGTTCCCCAATGATCAGGTGCCCCAAGAGCGCGACCACCAGGAAGGCGGCCGCGACCAGGCACACGCCGGTCCAACCGGCTTGACTCCAGGCCCAGGTCGCCGCCAACGTCCCCAGCGAGCCGCCTAAGAAGTAGCTGAACATGAAGACGGAGTTGTTCCGGCTACTCTGCTGACGGTTGAGCGACTGGACGATGGCCTGGTTGGAGACCTGACTGAACTGGGTCCCCAGGTCGAGCAGGATGATCCCCACAATCAGGCCGATCAGCCAGAAGCCGACCAACCAGAAAATCACAAACGCCAGCCCGGAGAGCACCATGCTCAACCCGATCGTTAACCGGGGCGAGCGTTGGTCGACCAGGTTGCCGATCCAGGGCGCCGCGAGCACCCCGGCAATCCCCAGCAGGCCTAAGAGTCCGGCGACGCTACTGCCCAGGTGGTACTGGGCTGCCAGGTAAAAGGCCAGCGTCGACCAGAGCACGTTGGACATCCCGAAGAGGCAAAAGCCGTTGATGGCCGACCCGCGTAACGCGCGTTGGTGCAGGAACAGCTGGGGCAGCGTCCGGATCACCGGCCAATAGCGCAGGTCTTGGTGCCCACGCGCGTCGTGCGGCAGGTACCGGTGGACGATGAGCAGGAAGACCAGGTCGATGACCGCCGCAATCAGGTAGATGTCCTGCCAAGGCAGAATGCTCCCGAGCAGGCCACTGAAGGACCGCGAGAGCAAGATCCCGGTCAACAGGCCGCTCAGGACGACGCCCAGAACCTTCCCGCGTTGCAGGCTGGGCGCCAGATACCCGGCGTAGGGAATGATGATCTGCGGGGCAACCGAGGTGATGCCGACCAGGGTCGTTGCCACGGCGAACACGCCGGCGTTGGGCGCCCAGTAGGCCAGCAGGAGCGAGCCGATCGACAGGACCATCATGACCTGAATCAGATGGTAACGGTCGAAGATGTCGCCCAACGGAACGATCAAGAGCAGCCCGAAGGCGTACCCCAACTGGGTGACCATCGCCAACGCCCCGACCACGGATTTAGATAGGCTAAACTCCGTGGCAATCAGGTTCTCGATGGGTTGAATAAAGTTCAGGTTGGCGACGATGACCCCGGTCACCACCGCCATTAATAGAATCGTTTTGCGCGATAACGTTGCTGTCTCTTTCACTTGCCAAAACCTCCTACGTTCTAGGATAACGGTTTGGGCGTGAAATGAAAACCGGTGATGACGGCGTTCATCCCCGTGCACCCTAAAAAACCACCCACCCCAACCGCAAATTCCGGTTGAAGTGGATGATTTATCGTATTGATCCTATTGCGTCTTAATCGTGTTCAACCGACTGATCAGGGTGCACCTTGTTCAGGACGTGGTGCAGCATCAGCTGGTGGTACTTGTTGTGTAACGTCGGGTCCTCCTCCTGGATATCTTGGAGCATCCGTTCGTTGACCTTGTCCAGGATTCGGTTCAACTGTCCTAGCTCCTGATCCGTCAGCACGCGCAGGTACTGGGGGATCACCTGCATGCGCTTTTGGGTCTCCGCGCGGCCCTGATCGGTCAGGCTGACGATGGTCACCCGCTTATCCGCGACGGACTTTTCCCGGGAAACGAACCCCTTCTTCTCCAACTTACGCACGAATTCCGCCGTCGATTGCGGTGTCAAATCGAGGCGCTCGACCAAGTCCTTCTGGGACAAACGGTCGTGGTCGCTCAACGCCAGAAGGATCTTCCCCTGGCCCTGGAATAGCATCTTATAATCGCTTTGGTGCTTGGAATCGTCCTCCGCAATATTTTGGAGAAGGCCGAATTCCACCAGCTTCCCCGCCGTTTTTCCCTGCTTCATCAAATCTGCCATCGCTTAAACACCTCCATGACGCCTATTATACGCGTTACGCCCGATTAATTCAGGTCAACCTGATTAATTTTACTTGCCTTTTAGTCAGGGGGACCTTATAATCTAATTCGTTCAGGTGGACCTGATTAATTTAGTAAAAGGAAGCGTTTCGTATGTCAGCTCAAACCGCTATTCGTGTCACCCATCTCTCTAAAACGTTTAATCAGCACCGCGTAGTCGACGACGTGTCGTTCACCGTGCCCGCCGGGGAAGTCTTCGGCCTGTTGGGCCCCAACGGCGCCGGAAAGACCACGATTCTGCGGATGCTCACCACACTGCTGACCCCCAGCGCGGGCCACATCGCCATCTTCGGGCACGACCTGCAAACGGCCGGTCGCGCGGCCCGGGCGTGCTTCGGGGTCACCGGCCAAAACGCCGCCCTCGACGAAGACCTCTCCGCCCGCGAAAACCTGCTGATCTTCTCCCGGCTCAACGGGCTTACCCGCGCGCAGGCCCGGCAACGCACCCAAGAACTCCTCAATGAATTTTCCCTGACGCACAGTGCCGATAAGCCCATCGCCACCTTTTCCGGAGGCATGCGCCGGCGCGTCGACCTGGCCATCAGCCTGATTACCCGGCCGGCCCTCATCTTCCTAGACGAACCCACGACCGGCCTCGACCCCCGCACCCGTACGCAGATGTGGACAACCATCCGACACCTGGTCGCCCAAGGCTCGACCGTCTTCTTGACGACCCAGTACCTGGAGGAGGCCGACACCCTGGCCGACCGAATCGCCGTCATCGACCACGGCAAGTTGATTCGCACCGGCACCCCCGCGGCCCTCAAGGAAGCGACCGGGGCCTCGAAACTCGTCCTGACCATTGCCGACCTGGACCAGGTGACTCCGGCAGCGCAGGTGTTGGCGACCGCCCTTGAGGCCCACCCCCAGGTCAGCGGCCACACCCTGACCACCCCCTTTCACACCACCGACCAGGTCGCCATCGGTCTCTCGGCGCTGAAACGCGCGGCCATCCCGGTCGCCCACCTCGCCGTGCAGGCCCCCACGTTGGACGACGTTTTCATGGCGCTCACCGTTGGCCAGAATTAAGTTAGGAGGAAGAAAAATGACCCATTCCCTATTTCAAAATATCGGCACCATGGCCTACCGGAACCTGCTCAAGACGTTGCACAACCCCGACCAGTTCATGGACGTCCTGATTCAACCCATCTTGTTCATGATTCTCTTCGGCTACCTCTTCGGCGGTGCCATCGCCGGAGGGGTTCACGCCTACCTGCCCACGATTGTCCCGGGTATCCTCGCCCAAACGGTCCTCTCTGCGGCGTCGGGGTCCGGCGCCCAGATTCGCGAGGACGTTGACGCCGGGGTCTTCGACCGTTTCAAGTCCCTGCCCATCGCCCGAATTGCCCCCTTAGCCGGCCAGCTACTCGCCGATAGCCTGCGTCTCCTGGTGGCCACGGTTGCCTCGCTGCTGACCGGCTACTGCATGGGCTGGCGGCCGAACGTGGCTTTCGGTTGGGTGGTCGTCATCTTACTGCTCGCCGTCTTCATCGGCTGGGCGATCTCCTGGATTTACGCGCTGGTGGGCCTGCTCTCCAGTAGTGCCGCGATGGTCCAGAGTTTCTCGCTGATGACCATGTTGCTGCTGGCCTTTCTCTCCAACGCCTTCGTGCCCATCAAGACGCTGCCCAAGCTCCTGCAGATCATCGCCACGCTGAACCCGGTCACCTACGTCATCACGGCCATCCGGCAGATTCTGGCCCGGGGGACCCTGACGCCGACCGCGGGCTGGGTGTTCCTCATGGGCTGGGGCATCGTGCTGGTGTTCGCCCCGCTGACCATCTGGGCGTACGACCGGCGGAACTAGGGTAACGAGGCGTTAAGAAAAACGGATTCAGCGACCGGATTTTAGACGATTGTGTGGCTGGGTGAATCCTTGCCACATTAGCTCCGTCCGACCGCACCGCTGCCTAGGAGACGACTGATTCTGGTCGTCTCTTTTTTCTGACCTGCCGCTGAAACGACTTTGGCCTGGTCATCCGCTGCTGACGGTGTTATAGTGTACATACACGATAAGGAGCTGATTACCATGACCCACCACTTCTACGAGACCTGTGCCTACTTCACCGCGGCCCGCTACATGCGCACCGTCGAGGGTCTCGCCACCCAGACCTTTCAACCGACCGGGATGAAACCCGCCTATTCCTACATCATGCTGGCCTTAGAGGACCGGCATCCCCAGACGGTCACCGACCTCGCGACCACCCTGGGCTACGACCGTTCGTCGATCTACCGGATGGTCCAGCGCCTCGAACAGCGCGGTCTGGTTCACCTGTACCCCGTCGGCAAGTCCGCCACCGTCGACCTGCTTCCCGACAGTGCCGCCTTTTTAGAAACGGCCAACCAATGCCTCAGTGCCTGGGGGCAGCTTACGGACGCCAAACTGGGGCCGGATAAGGCCGCCATGACCCGCCTACTGACCACCAACAACGCAAAACTAAGGAGCTAAACCTATGACCACCTACCACACCATCACCATCGACCACCTCACCATTTTCTACCGCGAAGCCGGTGACCCCCAGAAACCGACCATGCTCCTGCTCCACGGCTTCCCGTCCGCCAGCCACATGTTTCGCGACCTGATGCCGCTATTGGCGGACCACTTTCACCTGATTGCCCCGGACTACCCCGGTTTCGGCCAGTCAAGCCTGCCCGACCCCGCCGACTTCGCCTACACTTTTACGCACCTGGCGGCCGTGATGACCGACTTCATTACCCAGCTGGGCTTGTCAAAGTTCTACCTATACGTCTTCGATTACGGGGCCCCGATTGGCTTTCACATCGCCGCGGCGCATCCCGACTGGATCGCCGGCATCGTCAGCCAGAACGGCAACGTCTACCGCGAGGGCCTCGGCGCCAAGTGGGCCACCCGCCAGGACTTCTGGGACCACCCGACCGCGGCCAAACGCGCATCCTACCGCAACGCCTTCGCGCCGGACACCATCCGAGGTCAGTACCTCACCGGCACCCCGGCCCACAGTGTCGGTCCGGACGGCTACACGCTGGACATCGCCTACACCCAGCGGCCGCACTACGCCGACGCTCAGCTCGACCTGATTTTTGACTACCAAAATAACATCAAGGCCTACCCGACGTTCCAGCGCTACCTGCGGGACTACCAGCCCCCGTTGCTGGCCATCTGGGGGAAAAACGACCCGTCCTTCATCTTTCCCGGCGCGCAGGCCTTCACCCGCGACGACCCCCACGCCATCGTCCAGGGCGTCAACAGCGGCCACTTCGCACTGGAAAGCCACGCCCCGGAAATCGCGCAGGCCATTCTGCGGACGTTTGCCTAAGCAGTCAAAAAGAGACGCGCATCAGCCACTGCCGGCGATGTACGTCTCTTTTGGCGCTACTTCTTCTCATCAATCAACATCGTCCCGGCAGCCGGGTTGTGGTCGAGGGCCCCGACGATGGGGTGCGGCACGTACGGTTCCTCGAGGCTGGCGATCTCCGCGGGCGTCAGCGTCACGTCCAACGCGGCGGCCGCCTCATCGAGGTGTCGGGCCTTGGTCGAGCCAACGATCGGCGCGGTCACGCCCTTGGCCCACTGCCAGGCCAGCGCGATTTGCGACATCGAGACGCCCCTGGATTCGGCCAGCTGGTGCACGCGATCCACGATGCGCTGGTCCTCGGTCTCCATCCGGTCGTACTTGCCCATCGCCACCCGGTCCGTTTGGCTCCGCAGGGTCGCGGCCTGCCAGTCCTGGTGGCTCAGGTGCCCCGCGGCCAGCGGGCTGTACGGCATCAGGGAAACGCCCTGCTGGCGGCAAATCGGAATCAGCTCGCGCTCGTCCTCGCGGTACAGCAGGTTGTAGTGGTTCTCCATGGTCTGAAAGGCCGCCCAGCCGTGGTCCTTGGCGACCTGCTGCAGATTGGCGAACTGGTAGCCGTACATCGCCGAGGCTCCGATGGCGCGGACCTTGCCGGCAACGACCAGGTCGTTCAAGGCACCCATGGTCTCCTCAAGGGGCGTGTCGTAATCGAAGCGGTGGATGATGTAGAGGTCCAGGTAGTCGGTGCCTAAGCGCCGCAGGGTGCCGTCAATCTCCCGGTGAATCGCCGCTTGGGACAGCCGTCCCGGATTGAAGTAGACCTTCGAGGCCAGGACGACCCGGTCGCGGGCGACGTGGTTTTCGGTCAACGCCCGGCCGAGGTATTCCTCGCTGGTCCCCGCCGAGTAGCCGTTGGCCGTGTCAAAAAAGTTGATGCCCAGGTCTAAGGCGTGCTGGATCACCCGCGCGCTAGCGGGATAGTCCAGCGTCCAGTCGTGCATCGTACCCGGCTGGCCAAAGCTCATGGCCCCGACGCAGACCCGTGAGACCCGAATATCCGTGTGTCCTAATGTGGCAAATTTCATCGTCTTCCATCCTTTCCGTGTACGACTGTCTTAACTGTTGCAAAGCTTAGCACTTAAAGTATACTTGAAGTCAAGGAGGGACCTCTGATGAAAATCGAAACCGTTGCCCAGCAATACCACCTATCCACCCCGACCCTGCGCTACTACGAGCAGCAGGGCCTCTTGGGCCCGGTCCACCGCATCAACGGCATCCGGGACTATCAGCCGGCCGATCTGGCCCGCCTGGACTTCATCATCTGCGTGAAGCGCTGCGGCATGACCCTGCACCAGATCCGGCACTTCATCGCCATCTACGAACAGGGCGACGCCACGATTCCGGAACGCCTCGCCATCCTGCAGGACCAACTGGCGGTCTCCCGCATTCGCCAGGCTCAGCTGGCCGACTCCATCGACCATTTACAGGAAAAAATCGCCGACGTCCAGGCCCTACAGGCGGCCACGCCGACGCTGGAATCCTAGCCATCTGTGTTTCACATGAAACAATTGACCGGACCCGCTATAAATAGGCCCCACCTCGACAACCTGTCGGGATGGGGCCTATTTTTGATTTTAGCTATTCAGCGACCGGAAACAGGAGGGTCATGAGTTGGTTTAGAATTTCCGTTTCGGAATAATGGCGCACATCCCGCTGCAACGCGTAGCTATCACTCCGGAGAAAGGCGATGAGCAGGTCCGTCTTGAACGTCACGACCGCCGGTGCCAGGTGCGGATCGACGCCGTGAATCAACTCCGCGAACAGGTCGACCAAGTCTTGGTAATCCGACCGTTGATAGTACTGACTGGCGGGCTCCAGGCTCCCCTTCGGCAGGACCTGGTACCGGTTCTCCCGGAAGGCCAAGTAGCCCTTTAACGCGTGCTTGAGGGCCGCCCGATCGACGGGATGGATCGCTAGGTAGGCCCGCTGCTGCCGCACGTAGCTTCCGAGCTGATCGTAAGCCAGCGCTAAAAAGAGGTCCCCCTTGGTGGGAAAGTTCCGATACAGCGTGCCGACCCCGACCTGAGCGGCCCGAGCCAACTGGGCCATGGTCACGTCCGCGGCCGTGTGCTCGCGAAACAACTGGTTAGCCGTGGTGAGAATTTTTTGTCGATTTTGCTGTGCATCCTGGCGCACGTTCCCCATCTCCTTATTGACATATTCATCGTTACCTTCTAGTATAGCATTATACTAAGCGGAATATATTCCGGAAAGGATCTTTTTATGTCAGCACAATCCCGGCAACGCGTCGTTTTGATCATTGCCATGCTCAGCTACTTTTTAACCGCCCTCTCGAACTCCTTGGTCCTCACCAGCCTCGCCAAGCTCACCGCGGACCTGAATCTCACGGCGGTCAGCCTCCCGTGGGTCCAAAACGCCTACGGTCTCGCCTTTGGGAGCTTCCTGCTCATCGGCGGTCGGCTCAGCGATGCCTTCAGCCGGCGCCGGGTCCTAGACATCGCGCTGGTCATCTTCATGTTGGGATCCCTGCTCTCCGGACTGGCCCCCAACGGGTTCATCATGATCGCCGCCCGCTTTCTGCAGGGAATCGGCTCGGCGCTGCTGGCACCGACCAGCATGGCGCTACTGATCGACTACTTCACGGGTCCCAGCCTGGTCAAGGCCATCGCCTGGTACAGCTCCGTCGCCGGTCTGGGCTCCAGCGTCGGTCTGGTCGTCGGGGGCGTCCTGGCCAGTTACCTGTCCTGGCGAATCGGCTTTTACCTCAACGTGCCCCTGTGCCTACTGATGTTGGGCCTGGCTTGGTGGGCCCTCCACGAGAACCCGGCAACGACGCACGAGCCACTCGACGTCTGGGGCACCCTGACCTCGGTCCTGGGCTGTGGCTTACTGGTCTACGCGTTAAACGGCGCGGCCCAACCCGTGGTCACTCTGCTGGCCGCCCTCGTCATTCTGGCGGGTTTCGTGGTCATCGAAAAACGCAGCCCGCACCCGACCTTACCGCTCATCATCTTCCATAGCTGGACGCGCACCAACGGGTACCTGAGTCGGGCTCTCCTGAACGGGGCGGTCATGGGCTACTGGTTCTTTATCGCCGAATACCTCCAACAGGTGCGGCACTACTCGCCGTTTAAGGTGGGCTTGGCCTACCTGCCGCTGTCGCTCACCATGTTTCTGGGGGCGATGATTG
Source organism: Levilactobacillus spicheri DSM 15429 (assembly GCF_001435095.1). Taxonomy (GTDB): domain Bacteria; phylum Bacillota; class Bacilli; order Lactobacillales; family Lactobacillaceae; genus Levilactobacillus; species Levilactobacillus spicheri. The sequence goes on along the minus strand of NZ_AZFC01000015.1, from coordinate 105,888 downwards.
TTCCCCGACTAATCGACCGCTGGTTAAATAAACGGGTGCTGGTCGTGGCCGTCGCGATTGAATTTGTCGGCTTCGCGCTGTCCCTGCTGGCGTTCGGTCAGACGTACTGGCCCAGTGTCGGCATCCCCATGATGATCATCGGGATCGGTCAGGGGTTAGCCCTCGCGCCCCTCACGAACATGGGAATCTATCAGGTGGCCGCCGATCAGTCCGGCGTCGCCTCCGGATTGGTGAACGCGGGCCATCAACTGGGTGGGGTCTTGGGCCTCGCGTTGATGGTCAACGTCTCCGCCCTGCTGGTCCCCACCCAGGCCATCGCCAGCGAATTTCGCATCGCCCTCATCATCGCTTTGGTCATGGTCGCCGTCGTGACGGGCCTCGCGTTAACGGGCAAGCGCGACGTTTAGCAATCCCTTATGAATCGTAAAAAGCGGCGTCTCACGCACGGAACCGGACCGCGTGAGACGCCGCTTTGCGGTCTTTTAAGCCAACCTTCGTGCTGTGACCTTTAATCAATCCCTTATTCAACCCTGAAACGCCATATTATGTCATCCCCTCCGCGTATAATGCCAGGTAGTCAGACGAGGAGGTTACATCCATCATGAAAATAAAAGTCCTATTGAGTACCCTGTTACTCATCACCACCGTGGGCGGCGTCACGGCGACGGTCACGCCCGCACAGGCAGCGGAAGCCAGCCAAACGAAGCTAAAGACCTTTCCCAAGCAACTGCGGGGCACCTGGTACCACTACTATGGTAAGAAGATCGGTCTCCATAAAATGGTGATTACCAAACACCAGCTAAAGGTGGTCCTGAAGTCCAAAAAGAAGACCGTCAAGGGAACCTTAATGAAATACCGTTATCCCGGAAAATGGGCGACCTATGATTTTGCGGACAAAGAGAATCCCTTCGACATCGCCGCATGGGTCCCCACTAAAATGACCATCAAGGGTCAGACCCATCCCATCATCGCGGAACTAAAACAGGATGTTTCCAAGCCGTGGGCCTACACCCACTTCAATCCCGGCAAGCACCAGTACATGGCACCACTCAGTACGTTACGTCATATTTAGTAAACCACGACTACTTGAAAAATAACTCAGCGAAATTGGAGATGTCTCATGACTCATTTCAAAACCCTTAGTACCCTCCTAATCACCGCGCTTAGCTTAACGGTTCTACCGACAACGACCGCGCCCGTCGCCCAGGCGGCGACCTGGCACCGCGGGACGCCCAAAGCCCTGCAGGGCAAGTGGCGCCTCGGTAGCGTCACGACCGCCTTTGTTCATTTAAAGGTCACCAAAACGCGGTTCTACTTTTACTCCTTCGGCCCACTCTACTACCTGAAAAATGTTCGTTATCGCCAGGTTAAGCCACATACGTACCAGATTCGCGGTTACGAATACTCCCACCAAAAAATGACCGACACCCTCAACATTCGTCGCCAGAAGCCCCAGTCTTTCCAGTTCAAGGGCATTTACCCGAACGATTCTTGGTTGGACTTTAACCGGCGCTGATCGTCATCCGTGATCTTTAAGCAACAACCGCCATCCCAGGCGGTTATTGCGTATACCGTGCTCAGCTAGGCTCAATGAATCATCATGAAGCGGCGTCTCACGTACTAAAACTGCGTGGGGCGCCGTTTTGCGGTCTTCTGGTGACCAGCATCCATCGTCACCGGTTCGCCGCTGAATCAGACCTGGCTCCGCACCGACTAATCCTGGGATGAATGATATATTATGTTAATTGATGATAAATATATTGAATGCGCCTAAACTAATAATGATTAGGTTCACATTTTGTAACACAATTATTTTGAGGTTGTGCTACAGGTTTAGGAGGCTTATAACCATGCTACATATGAAATCGACGCTCTTCGTCGCCACCCTCGCGCTGGGATTCCTGATTCCGGCGGGGGTGGGAACGTCCACCGCGCCATTCGCCAGCGCACCCACCATTGCCCACGCCGAGGGGACCGTCCCAAAGTCGGGCACCATCGGGCAGGGGTGTCACTGGGAACTGAACGATAACGACACCACGTTGACCCTCAGCGGGGGGACCCTGCCCAACGGTTCATTCGATGATGATTCCAGTCCCATCGTAAACGATATTCGCGCGATTCAAAGACCGGACGGCAGCGATGTTTCTTGGTCCGAGACGATTCAGCCCGAGAACATCACGAAGCTCATTTTAAAGGGGCCTATCAAGACCGGGACCAGTGCGGCCAAACTTTTTTATGCCTTCTTGGGGACTAAAACCATTGACGGCTTGGACCAGTTAGATACATCCGCCGCCACGGACATGCGCTCAATGTTCGATAACGATCAGGCCCTCACCCATCTGGACCTGAGTCACTTGGATACCCGCAACGTGACCCAAATGACTAACATGTTCTTTGCAGACTACGAACTCGCCTCACTGGACCTCAGCAGCTTTCAGACACAGAACGTCACCGACATGGATTATATGTTTTCCTCTGACAGTCAGCTGACAACGCTCAACTTCGGTCAGAACTTCGACACACAAAATGTCACCAACATGAATTCTATGTTTGAAGATGACCCGCAATTAGCCACCCTTGATCTTCGCCAACTAGACACGCAAAACGTCAAGACCATGGCGAGTATGTTCAGTAACGATTTGGCCTTGAAAACGATTGACTTGAGGGGCAAGTTCACGACAGGCAAGGTCACTGACATGAGTAGCATGTTTTACAATGATTACGCCCTCACCAGTCTGGATCTCAGCAATTTTGATACCCAGAACGTCACCGATATGGGTGGCATGTTTACTGCGAATCATGCGTTAACTAAACTCGATCTTAGTCATTTTAAAACCCCAAAGTTAAAGACGATTTCTGGCATGTTTAACGATGATCCGGCGCTCACGACCCTGACCCTCGGCAATGACTTCAGCACGGCAAACGTCACCGATATGGGGGATCTATTCAATGGCGACGTTGCTTTAACCGAAGTTGACGTTCAAAAATGGGATACCGCCAACGTCACAGATATGCATAACATGTTTAAGGACACCGCAGCGTTAACCACCCTCGACCTCAGCCACTTCAACACCGCCAACGTGACCACCATGAACGGCATGTTCGCTGGTACCTCTAAACTTACTAGCCTAGACATTTCCGGCTTCAACACGGGTCAGGTCGTCGACTTCGGTGACATGTTCAACGGTGCGGCTAGCCTGACCCACCTCGACCTCTCAAACTTTGTCACGACCGGCATCGTTCCCATCGCTGAAATGGTTAGTGGCGGCGCATTTAACAAGATGTTTGCCAACATGTCCGCTTTAAAACAGCTGAATATCGCCCCCTTCGACTCCCGCATATTGTCCACCGTGGAGTACCTTGGCCAAGACGCCACCACCGATGCCTTCTTCCAAAACGATCACCAACTGAGCGAATTGACGCTGGGACCTAACATGCAATTTCTTACTAGCGTCCACGATGGTTACCAAGGTGACCCCGCGGCCGTTCATTCACCCGAGCTCCCGGCCATCACCCCCTCGACGACCTACACGGGCAAGTGGCGGGCGGTCGCCGGTGGCACCACGACCGCGCCGGGTGGCAAGACGGCCTACACCAGCGACGACCTGGTCAAGCTGTACGCCGGCGACACCCGGCCAGCTGCCGTGACGACCTACGTCTGGGAACCCTTGGTCACCCTGGGGCAACCCGTCACGATCCATTACGTCGACCAACGGGGCAAGTCGCTTCGCGCTACCAGCGAGCTGTCCGGCAACGTTGGCAGCTCCTACACGATCAAACCCGCCAAGATTCGGGATTACCAGTTCGTCAAGGTCAGCCAGGGCGCGCTCAAGGGAACCTACAGCGCCAAGCCACAAACGATCACCCTGGTCTATCGCAAAACCACGACCCCACCGGTGACCCCAACGACGCCGAGTGGCAACTCGAACACGAACACCAGTAACAGTAGCAGTAGCGCCACCAGCAACAGCGGTTCGTCCACCACGTCCAGCACCACGCCGACCACGCCCGCGCCCACATTAAAGAAGGGCCAGGCCATCACCGCCGTCAAGAAGCTGGCCCTGTACCGGACGCCGAACTTCAGCAAGCACACGCGCAAGTTCTACTACGCGAAGCAGCCCCGGACCAAGCGGCCCCAGTTTCTCATCACCGGCGTGGCCAAGTCGCGCGCCGGCCACCTGCGCTACCTGGTACGGGACGTAACGCCGAACACCCAGCGCACCGGTCAGACCGGCTACGTGACCGCCCAAGCCGCGTTTACGGTCAAGACCTACTACCAGCACGCGCCCAAGCGCGTCAAGCTCCTGACCGGGACCAACGCCTACCGCGAAGTGGCCCTCAAGCACCGGGTCAAGCACTTTAAGCGCGGCCGGGTCCTGCGGGTCAAGAAAGTCGTGACCTACCACCTGACCACCCGGTTCATGCTGACCAACGGGACCTACATCACCGGGAATAAGGCCCAGGTCTTAGCCCAGTAACGCCCTGACACATGAAAAAAGTCGTCCCAGCCGCTGTTGAATGACAGTGACTGGGGCGATTTTCTACCCTCTACAATGACCAACGACACACCGGTTACCCGGGTTTCACGCGAAACATCCGCCGCACGTCAAAAACCAGGCCCCGTTCGACAGTTCGTCGTGCGGGACCTGGTTCGTGGCTAGACGATTCGTTTAGTAGAAGCTGGGCTTGGTCCATTCGGTATTCGGTTCGCCGATTCCCAGGCTTTCCTTGTGGTAGTCCTGCTTCCCCGTCAGTAAGTCACTGGCAAAGGTCGCGACCGCCTCCCGGCTAATCTGGGCGTCCTTGAAGGGTTCGCCCTTCTTGGTCACGTCAACGGCCGTCTTGGACGCGTCGTTATACAACCAGGTCGTCCGTAAGATGACGTAGTCGAGGTCCGAATTTTCGACGGCATCGACCGTGTCCACATAGTTGGTCTGCCAAACCAGGCCGGTGTGTTCGCGGTACCAAGCTTGGAAGGGCCCCGCCACTTCTTGGTACACGTCCGGAACGGACATCGTGACGAAGCGCTTCACGCCGGCGTCGTCCAACGCCTTGATCAGGGGCACCATGATGTCTGGCGTAGCAACGTAAGCCAGGAAGACGGCGTTGGTCCCGGTAAAGGCCTGCTTCAACGCCGCGGGGTCCTTGAGGTCACCATCGACAAAGCTGACGCGGTCACCGGCGAACCGGCTGAGGCGCTGGCTAGCGTTCCGGCCGAATAAGACTAGGTCGGCATCGCTGTGGTCTAATAAGTCTTGAACGGTTAATTGGCCAATTTGGCCAGTGGCTGCTAAAACGGTGTATTTTGTCATACTCTAAAATCAATCCTTTCAAATTTTAAGTTATCTATTCTGCTTCATTGTGCGTTGACGCCTAACGACTAATCGCGCAGGGCCTTCAGGCTTTGACCGAAGATGCTTTCGATGGCGGCGGGGTCACGGTGGTCAAAGAACTGACTTTCGTTCTTGTCGAGACCGTTCAAGACCTGCATGTCAGCATCGCTCAATTCAAAGTCAAAGACGTTGAAGTTTTCGGCCATCCGTTCCTTGTGAACGGACTTAGGAATGACCACGATGCCCCGTTGGAGTAACCAGCGCAGGATGACTTGACCATTGGCCTTGCCGTACTTTTTCCCGATGTTCGCGATCGTTTCGTTGGTGAAGATGTGGTGTTGCCCTTCAGCAAACGGTGCCCAGGCTTCGACCTGGATGTCCTGGCGCTTGGCGAAGTCCACGGCAGCGGGTTCTTGGAACCACGGGGAAACTTCAATCTGGTTCAAGGCTGGCTTCACGTCAGACATCAGTTCCAGGTTCATCAACTGGTCGGGCGCAAAGTTCGAGACCCCGATGGACTTGATCTTGCCGGCCTTTTGCGCGTCAACTAAGGCCCGCCAAGCACCGGCAACATCACCATACGGTTGGTGCAAGAGGTAAAGGTCCAGGTAATCCAGGCCCAACTTGGTCAAGGACTCATCGATGCCCTGCGTCGCCTTTTCGTAGGTAAAGTGGTCGACCCACAGCTTGGACGTCACGAAGATGTCCGACCGGTCCACCGAGCTCTTCTGAATCGCGGCACCGACCGCTTCTTCATTCCCGTAAGCCGCCGCGGTATCGATCAAGCGGTACCCGGTGTCCAGGGCATCACTGACCGCCTGTTCGGCCTGGCTTAAATCGGGAACTTGGAAGACCCCGAATCCAAGTTGGGGCATCTTGTGACCATCGTTTAACGTAACGTATTGCATAAGTGATAATCTCCTTTAGTTTTTTATGATTTAAGTTATCAATCTCTCAACGCTTATTAGTATAGGGCCGCACCCTCAGAATGAAAATTACCGCTTGGGTATGCTACTATACAGGTAACGCATAGTGAACGAAGGAGGAATTAAGTTGGTTCTCAACTTAGAGCTATTGGCGGAATTAGTCGCCTTTCAACAATACGGGACCCTCAGCGCCACTGCCGAACACCTGATGATTACGCAGCCATCCGTGACCCGCGGGATGCGGCGGCTGGAAGCTGACCTGGGCGTCACCCTGTTCGACCGCCGCGTCAGCAACCACATCACGTTAACCGATACGGGGGCGTTAGCGGCGACCGAGGCCCAAAAATTACTGGCGGCCAGCGACCGTTTCGCGGAAACCGTCCACAACTATGACAACGCCCAACACGAGATGACCGTGGCCTCAGTCGCCCCCGGCCCCATCCGCTTCGTCGACGAAATCCACTCCCAATTACCGGGACAACTGACCCTCAGCCACACCAGCATGACCGCTGATCAAGTCATCCCCGCCCTCCAAACCTTCAAGGCCCGGTTGGTATTCACCAACACGGAAATCATGACCGACGAGATTGAGTCGCTCTACCTGGGAACGGAGTCGATCGGCCTGGGCATCGACAAGTTCAATCCCTTGGCCCAGCGCCAAGCGGTGACCTTTAACGACTTGACCGGGATGAGTTTTCTGGTCGTTCAGGATATCGGCCCCTGGAAGAAAATCGTTGAAGATAACATCCCCGACGCCGCATTCCTCTACCAGGCCGATCTGGGCGCCATGAGCCAGATTAGTCGTTACTCCAACTTTCCGTTCTTTTTCTCCAACCTCACGCAGGCCACCTCGGCTACTGCGGCCCGGTTTGACAACGACACCCGCAACCGGGTTCCGATTGAGGATCTCCACAACCAGCTGGAATTCTACGGAACTTACCTCAAGCGCGACCGCCAGACGATACGCCCCCTCCTGCAAAAAATCAGCCAACTCTGGCCCGCTTAACGCCAGTCAAAAACCCAGCCGGGACTGCTCAATTGACGAGCAATCCTGGCTGGGTTTAATCATGGAATTTTAGGTTAATGGGCGCGACGTTCTAATCGCACCACGTTTAACATGGCGACCAGGGCCACCACGGCGTAACCCGCAAGCACAACGGCGGCGGTGTTAAACGCCGGGGCAAAGGCCCCAATGTTGGCGGTCAATGCCACGACCACGGCTAACCCAATTGATTGGCCGGTCTGGTGGAAGGTGTTAATGACCCCCGAAGCGGCCCCGGCAATATCGGGGGTCGCGTGCGCCACACCCAATGTGGTCAACGGGCTCATGGCGAAGGCTTGGCCGATACCGACTAAGACTAGGGGAGCCGCCAGCGATAACCAGAAGCCCCGTTGGACGCCCACTAAGGCGATCCACACCATCGCCACCACGGAAATGGCAGCGGCTAGGACGACGATTTTAGCCGCCGATAGATGTTTACTAAGCCGCCCGACCTGGGTCGCAAAGATAAACTGCGGCACCGACATCAATAACGTGGCGATAGACGCCTGTAACGGCGTGTAATGGTACAGATTTTGCATCAACTGTGGTGCCAGATATAAGAACGAAAAGCACATCCCGATGATGAAGAAACGAGTCATGTAGGCCCCCACCCGGGTTGGATCTCGGAAGAGTTGTAGCGGCATAATTGGCCCCGCGGCCCGCCGTTCCTGTAAGATGAACAGCACTAAAAAGAAAATTCCCAGGATCAACGCGACCAAACGATACGTCTCACCATTGATACTGTAGATGATGCCCGCGATACCTAAAACGGAGAACAGCGCCCCCGGAATGTCGAGCGCTTCGTGGTGCGTTGCTGGTCCCGGTTTCACATAACGTAACGTCAATCCAAACAAGATGACGCCCACGGGAACGTTAATCAAAAAGCCCACGCGCCACGAGGTGAGGCTGGCGATCAGCCCCCCAATCAACAAACCCAGGCTTGAGCCTAAACCGGCGGTCATGCCGTAATAGTTAAACCCCTGCTGCAACATCTTGCCCTGATAGTTATCCAACAGCAACGCTAACGTGGTGGGCGCCAGCACGGCGGATTCAATCCCCTGAATGGCGCGCATGGCAATGATCATGGGGCCGTTGACCGAAAACCCCACGGCTAGTGAGGACACCGTGAACAGACCTAACCCCATCAGGAAAAGCCGCCGGCGACCGAAGATATCACCCAAGCGGCCGCCCAAGAGTTGGAGGCCACCAAACGTCAACACGTAGGCAGTCGACACCCACGCCAACGCTTGCGGTCCCATTTGGAGGTCGTGACTAATTTTCACGGTACTGGTGAAGACCACCGAATTATCTAAAAGGATCATGAAGTAGCTGATTAAGACGATTGGCAACACGATGCCAAAGCGTTGTTTTTTCATTTTATATTTCCTCCCACGTTTAAGCTAACGTTGCCTAGTGTAGGGGGAAACGGTCCCGAAGAAAATTACCGATAGAGAATGCTACTATTCGACAAACGCATAGTGGTGGGCCGGAAGAGCACCGCGGCGGTCCATCTACGGCAGTTACGTAGTCGTTTTGAATGGGACGAGCCCACTCGAAGCAACCGTCAATCCTGATTCAATTCAACGCTGGTCATTAAAAATGGCGTCCCAACCGCTGATCCCTCAGCGGGTAGGACACCGTTTCCAATCCTAATGCCACTTATTCTTGACGTGCCCCATCCAACAAAACGATGACCTTGCCGAAGCTCCCGGCCGACTGGAGGTAGGCGTGCGCGGCGGGAACCTGGTCGAACGAGAAGACCTTGGTCGGGGCCACGGGTACCCGGTAACGGGCGATGAAGTCGAACAGCTCCTGCAACAGGGCCTGCGACACGTCCCCGGACGAAAAACCCGTGAGGTAGGCGTTGTTGGGAATGTCCATGATGGGGTCCAGGTCGAGCACGGTCCAGACGCCCCCCAATTCACCCGTAGCGTTCACGATGCCGTTTTCGTTCAGGTGGCGCAACGAGTCCTTGACGCTTAACGGTCCAATCAAATCGATGATCTTGTCGAAGTGCGCGGTCCCGGCCGGCAACTGTGCGCTGTCGGGGGCCACGATCACGGCGTCGAAGCCGGCATCCAGTAACTGTTGCCGCTTAGCCGCACGCCGGCTGGTCCCGGTGACGTGAATTTGCGGGTTAAAGGCCTTGATCAGGCGCAGGTCCGCCAAGCCGACCCCACTCGTCGCGGCCCGGATCAATACCCGGTCGGTTGCCTGGAGGTGCAGGCTCTTGAAGATCCCGTAGGCCGTGTAATAGGTTTCCGGCGTGGCCACCAGGTCGGCGAGCGGTAACGTGGTCTGCACGGTGTAGAGCTGGTCATTGGGCAGCAGCACGTACTCCGCGTAGCTCCCGTCGTAGGCGCGGCCCATCTCCCCCATGATGGAGACCACCCGCTGACCGGGGGCAAAGGCCGTCGGGTCGCTGGTCTCGTCGACGAGGCCCACGACCTCGATCCCCAGGATCCGGGGGAACTGCACGCTGGGCGACTGGCCCTCCCGGGTGAAAATCTCCGAATGATTCACGCCAAATCCCAGGACCTTGACCCGGGTCCAACCGGGCTTGACCGGTGGCGTGGGGACCGTGGTCAGTTGCAGGACTTCCGGACCCCCGGCATGGTTAACAACGTAGGCTTGCATGAACGCTCATCCTTTCTCGACTGTGGTTAATTGCTTCCAGCATGCGCCTTTACGCGCGGGGGCGCAACGATTCACCCTCGCAGTCCCCGCGTCTGGTGGTCGTTTGTCCATCCCATCTTTCCCCGGTTCATCACCCCACCTTTCCCCAATTGCGGTGGCGTTTGCATAATTTTTGCTATAAACTAATCAAGTGAAACGAAGCACTTTTAGAGGAGGAAACATGATGCATACGCACACAACTTTTGGGGTGAAGTGGCTGGTCATCCTGGCGCTCTTTTGGGGCGGCCTGGTCACCACGACCACGCTGACGCCGACCACCGTGGCCCACGCCACCACGGTCTACGTCACCCGCACGGGGAAGCACTACTTTTATCAACGGCACGACCGCGGGCTGAATCGGGCCAAGAAGGTCTACGCGGTCTCGCTGGCCGAGGCCAAGCGGCGCGGCCTGACGCTGTCGGCGACCGAAAAGGCCCCGGCTAAACGCCGGACACCGAAACGGCGGACCGTCAAACGGGTCAAGCGCCGCACGGTCAAGCGGGTCACCCGGCCACGCGCCACGACCAAGCAGACGCCGACCTACCGGGTCCGGGTCGTGAACCACAACAACCCCGGCTTCAGCAAGGCGACCCTGTCGACCAAGCACGGCGCCTGGCAACGCTACGGCAACCTGGACGGTTATAACCGGGCCACGGTGGCCAACGCCCTGCTGAACCGCAAGCTGATGCCCAAGGGCCAACGGGAGGCGCTCTACGTCAACCCGACCGCCTGGCACAACAAGAAGATCAAGACCGGCTGGTTGTATAACCGCTGCCACCTGATCGGTTACCAGCTGACCGGGCAGAACAACAATCTGAAGAACCTGATCACCGGGACGCGTCAGCTCAACGACCCGGGGATGACCACCTACGAGAACCGCGTGGCGGCCTACCTAAAGGCCAGTCCGAAGCACTACGTTCGTTACCGGGTAACGCCCGTCTTCAAGGGCCACGAGCTGTTGGCCCGCGGCGTGAAGATGCAGATGCAGTCGGTGGGTTCGAACAAAATTCGCTACAACGTTTACCTACCGAACACCCAGAGCGGCATGCGGCTGGACTACGCGACGGGGTATAGCAAGGTCGCGGCGTAAGCTCATTCACGCATTACGTCTGAATAGCCTTTTTAAAAAGCGTCTGGATTCCGTACACAATCGTACGCAATTCAGACGCTTTTTTATGATAGTCACTCTAGAAAGGTAAGCGGTCTTCACACAATTACTTTCGCTTTCTCCATGACTGCTTGATTAGGCTCATGATGTATTCCAAACGCTCATCATTTACAATGGATAGCTCATACGCCCCGTTACCCCAATGCCCCGTATCACTGACATCTCTAAATAAGCCTTCCGGATCATCCAACTCCCCTTTATCTAAATTAATCCAGATTTTAAGTTTCCTTTTTTGAGGTAATAAGTCCACGACGTTATGGCGATTTAACCGAAATCCAATATACACTTTGGTTGCTTTGATTTCGAAGTTAGCATCCCAGTCCAATAATGTTTCCTTTATTTTTTCATATAACTCCTGAACACTATCAGACCCCTTACCAACCAAATCACTTTCCTTAATTGGCGTAAGCTCTTTAATGTCTTTCACTTTAACGGCATCATTTTTAGACAATTCCATGTTGTCATTTCCAACGTTATTGGCATTGCGTGGCACATTGTTCGTCTTCTCTAGCTTATTTAAACTCACTACGCCATTGGCAAAGCAATCCGCCGTATACAACTCAATGGGCAGGTCTGGGTTACTTGCAGCATCTCGTTGATACTCATCAAATTTCTGGGCAATAAAAGCAACCCGGGTTTGTGTCCAATCAAAATCATTCGTCCGTCGCCGCTCATTGAATTTTTCATTATAGGCCAACACAAAATCTGCCTTATGATTAATAAGCGTATTTAGGTAAGCCGTCCCCTGATCAATAACGCTGTATCGCTGGGTTCTTTTATACTCAATAATGACGAACGCCCGCATATCCCTATCATACCCAATGGTATCCATCCGGTACTTCCCAACTGTAAATTCGGAAGCTATAAAGTCAATATCCATCGTTAATGCAAGATTTGCTTCTATGATGTTCTGTAACTGCCTTTCCTTGTTAAACCCAACGGCCGTCATTTCATTTAAACCAACTTTTTGTCCTGCTTCATTCATCTTCAACTGATAAAGTTTCACGGTATCCTCACTTCCATTGCTGATACTTCCCCAATTACCTGATTTTAATAAAGGACACCTGACACGGTCTTACTCGACCGGTCATCCTCTCTTTTAACCAGTTTACACCACTTTCCCCAAAAGCTCCCCTTGCATCAATGACCCCCTGATTGGCACAAAATGTTATGATGATGGCATCAATCATCATTCATCCCGGTCCGCCTATTCGGTAAGATAGACGGGTGCGTCAAGAATCTTGTGTAAACTCGTCTTTGTATGATTGATCTTTTAGAAGTTTAATCGAACATTGAGTCTAAAGTATCTTGGCAACTGGCAAAGCCACGGTGGGTCCGACCAGCATTGCGGTCGTTATAGTCGAGACATCGGGTAACCGTGAATCGGGACAGAGAATCTTCATTCGGGAATTGTTGTTTCTTCCGAATATTGGACTTAAATCCCTTGTTAAAGGATTCAATCAGGTTAGTCGAGTAAATACTGCCGCGAATAGCTTTGGGGAAGGCGTAGTAGGTAAACAGATGCTCCTGCTGGGCTAGGTTTTTGAGGCTAGGATATTTCTTTCCCCACACTGCGATAAATGCCGTTAAGGCTTCTTTGGCGGCCGCTAATGGATGGAAGCGTTCGACCTGTTCGGCGATGTTTTGAGTGATGTTGGACATGGTCGCTGGCGTGTAATAACTGCCATACATTTTCTCCATCAGTTCGGCGATTTCTTTGGTGGTGATTCCCCGGCGATAAAGGTGAATCACCATATCTTCTAAACTATCAGTTCGGCGTTGATAACGATCAATCGTTTGTTGTTTAAATTCTCCGGTGCGGTCCCGAGGGACCTGCACCGTGATGTCACCGTATTTCGTCGTTAATTGCCGTTCATACGAACCATTCCGATAGTTGTTAGTTTGGTCAGGCCGTTGATAGGCCTGATAACCTAGGAAGACTGTCAGTTCATTTTTAAGCAGGCCGTTGACGGCCTGCTCAACGGCTTGACGAATAATTTCACCAACATCTTCTTTTTTGGCTAGTGCTGCCATGATTTCTGTGCTAAGCTCATTCATATGGGAACGTCTCCTTTGTGATTGTGGTGTGGTGCTTTAATCATACAGGGAAGACGTTCCCTTTTCTAATACATATGTGAATCAGCGTTTACACAAAATATTTTACGCTCCCCAAACACTAGGAAGTGGTAGAACTTTCAATTTACTACCCGCTTGAAATGTCATTAATGCCATGTATACTAAATGGTATAAGCTTTCATCCTTCATTAAATTTACATAGATTCATTGGGTTCTCACTAATTGTCCAGCTTCCCATTCATTGCAATAATTTTCTACAGGGGGATACAATCATGAAAAAATTAAGACTAGCCATCTTTTTAGGTATAACAAGTCTATTTTTAGGCATTGGTATCTTATCGACAGTAAATATTCCGGAGGCATCTGCGTCACATGTTGTCCACTATGTACCCAAGGCCTATCGTCATACGTGGCATGGGTGGGATGGTGATTGGATAACATTCAAAAAGCATAGTTTGTCCGCAGGATACCTTGAGCAACGGAATGTATACGCTGGCGTTGGATTTTCACGAATTTATTCTAGCAAGCATATTCGGGTTTACTCTGATAACATGCCCGTTTATGATTTAAAATTAAAACACTTTAAGAATAAATTCTATCGTGATAAACAGAAGCATTGGTATCTGACTATTCACGCCCTAGGCGAAAGCGGTAGTATCCAATACCGAAAATAATTACTACTTTGTAGTAATAAAGAAACGGACTGCCTTCTAAATAGCAGTCCGTTTTTACGTAACCTTTCACAACAATTCCTAGACGATTTTATTGAATCTCATCAAGCAACCCCCAAGATCCTACTTGACTAAGGAATCACGTATTTTTACTTGCTCTGAATTATATTCAAATTTCAGTCCTCGTTTAATTACTTCAGTTCCGGATACTGCTTCACTAAAGTTTCTGCTGCTCGCGCAATGTCCGCATTAGTCGCCATGCTTGGTTGAGCGGCCGCAATAATCACAGAATCTGGAATACTCTTCAAAACGGAAGATGAGAGATCTTGATTTAAAGCCAAAATATTTCTAATCGCATTGGCCTGTTTATGATCAGCCGCGGTCGTTTTAGTATTTGAGGAGCTGGAAACCTGACTTGATGACTCCGACGACACATCCTGTGAACTCGATGCTACTGATTCAGCCTTACCGATTTTGTCAGAAAGTTGTTGCAATTTAGTCGTTAGTGCTGACGAGGCATCCTTATTTTTAGGAGCTTTCTCTAATTCAGCCTTTGCCGTTGTATAATCTCCGTCCTTATAAGCGGTGGTAGCCTGGTTAAGGGCCTTCACTTGAGCTAAATACGTCTTAGCCCTTTGCGATTTTCCATTCGCATCAACAGCATTTTCAAAATACGATTGCGCTTTGTTAGTATCATCAGTGGCAACGGCATCTAAGCCCTTTTCCAGCATCTTTTGATAATACGGCTTAGCTGAACCTACCTTTGAAGATGAAGTGCTCTCCGTTTTAGCAGGCTTCGATTCACTACACCCTGCTAATGTGACTGAAGTCAAGCCCACTAAACATAGTACTGCCACTATCTTTGTACCTTTTCCCATTAGTAATCCTCCAGAAATGTAACCGTTTTACGTATTATATTACTAAGTATACTTCAAATCCTAAAAAAGAGTCGCACCCTTCTTACAAGCCGACTCTCGTCCAATTATTGAAATACCATTAATGATGTGTATACTAAACTCTGTGAGGAGGTATTACCCATGAATAAACTAAAGACAACCGTTTTGATCACTGTTGCAACATTGGGATTGACGTTAGCCACCCCGGCATCCAACCAAATTGCACAAGCTGCAACTTGGCATAAGGGCACACCGAAAGCGCTTCGTGGCAAATGGCGTGTCAAAGGACTTCCATCCGACGCGGCTAGGTTACATATCACTAAATCACGCGTATATTATTTTTCTGCTGGGCCATATTATTTAAAGGACGTGACTTACAAAAGGGTGAGCCATAACTCATACAAAGTGCGTGGTTATGAATACACTTACCGATTCCAGTACGACACAATGAAATTCAAAGTAATTAACCACAATCACATCAAGCTATCTACCTACAGTACGGCGTTCTACAGAAAGTAAAAGATAACCTTCGCATTATTTATGATGTGGCGACCGTAACACCTATAATACCTGATGCCAATCAGATTCATCTATGATTATCGGATAACTGGCAATTATAACTATTCAAGAAGTTAGCCACAGTTCCAGCCATGTTCGCTTTATCTTTAAGAATCGTTTCACATAAGCTGAACCAGTCTTATTGCTAAAACACTACCCGACCTGGTACCGGATCACAATCATTTTTCTATAAAAGTTTCCCCTTTCCCGGCAAACGACAGATTGTGTCGCCGTGATTTCGTATACTGTTATCAGGAATCACGAAGGAGGAAGTTTTACATGAAAATCACGAAGATTTTAGGAGCCCTGCTAGCGGTCGTTACCTTGGGAACGGCCGTCGCATTGACCCCTGACGTTTCGGCACAGGCAAAGGCGAAGGCCCAGTATAGTTTGAAGTCTGTCCCGAAGAAATTCCGGGGAACCCGGTACAGCTACTCTAAGGGAGCCTACACGAAGCTCGTCATCAGTGCGAAAAAGTTCGCTACATACTACTCTGACCGTCCGGAATATAACTCTGCTGTTACAGTAAAATCGCTAAATCTGAGCCGTGATATCACCAAACATGATTTTAATCGTGCCGACAATAGTGGCAACGGCTGGCAAGCCATTTACGTCAAAAAAGGGATTCTTTACGATTTCAACTGGTTCGACTACTATAAAGATAAGAAAATAAGTCACATTCGCTATAAGGTTATTAAAAAAACATATAACGGTAAACGGATCAAGGTGTTGCATGAAGTCTACGCAAATGTTAAAAATTACCGTGACCCGTCCGTGGAGTACAGCTCTAACGAAATTACCAACTATTACTCAACCAAGGCCCAAGCCAAGCACTTCGGTTCTAAGTAGCACCCCTTGGTTCCCATCGACCCACCAAACGCAAAGGCGGCTTCTCTGGAATCTAAGAATTCCGGAGAAGCCGCCTTTTTTTGAAACGTAACCCATCGTTACGCTTCCTAAATCTCCAATTTATTTCCTGATAAATTGGTTATTTCGAGAAAATTTCTATTTCAATCTCTTCTGTTGCTCTAACTCTTTTAGTCTTTTTAATGATGCCGTATTTGTGGTCAATGTTTCCAGCTGCCTAACAGCCATCTGATTTAACTTTTCAGTTCGCTCAATATCGGGTATTCGACTAATTATTAGTTCGGCATTATAACTTTCTAGATTGGTTAGAACCGTAAGCTGCTCTAAACTAGCATTATCACGAATATTACCAGTAGCTTCAGGATGTCCATTTTTCCATTCGCGAGCAGTCTGTCCAAATAATGCCACATTTAAGCGATCAGCCTCAGTAGCATATTTATAGCTAGTTTGCTTAGAAGACAGAACTGGAACAATATTATTCTTAATCGCGTCAGTATGAATTCTATAATTAATTTTTGCTAACTCACGATTAATATTCCAATCAATATTAAGATGGCTATGACTATCGTGTTTTAATTGCTGATAGTCCTTAATAAGATAAAGCTTGAATTCTGGTGAAATCCACGCTGCAAAATCGAACGCAATGTCAGAATGCGCATAAGTACCACCATAACGACCTGGTCTGGAAACAATACCAATTGCTGAGGTTTCTTTTATCCATTTTGTGGGAGATAGAATAAAAGAATGGGATCCCGCCTCATCAAGCAAATGATTTAGTCCGTGAATATTAAGTTTATCATTATGAAGTTTCTCCCAGGTTCCTAAATATTCAATAGTATTTCGGGAACGTATCCAATTACGCAATAATTCATTAGGCTCATCAGGCGCTTTATACTTAGCAATATCCGTAAGACTGATATAATCAGTGGCTCCATCATATTGAAAAACAGAAATAGCAACTCCCGAACTGTGGATTGTCCCTCTATTATTTGACATTATTTAGCCCCTTTTTAAACCCGTCGATTTCGACGGGTTTAGAATACGAACATTGACTTAACGCTGATATAACAAGGTTTCTACTTGTGGATAACTTTTGAGACTTCACGATATATGATTAAATGTGTCTATATTATATCACGGGTATCTGGGTCACGGCCCAAGGTTAAATCAGCATAAACAATAAAAATTAAACACTACGGTAAATACTTACAACTTGAGAGTTTAACCATGCCGGCCTGTCATCAAACATAAATTTGTCATCGAAATTAGATGGATTCTAATTTTTCTGTCTGCGCTATGCATGCCAGGATGGAATGATAACGGTTGTATTTTTAGAAAAACCACTAACCAATAGTTAATCAATGCCTCTATCATTTTCAAAAATCGTATCACTTATGGTACGGCGACCCGTAACACCCGACACAGCGGTTCTTAAAAACACGCCGTAACCTCATCATACCAGGTTACGGCGTGTTTACTCTATCTGACAGCTATTATTTACTCAGCCAATAGTCGATCGATGGCTTGAGCAACCCCATCATGGTCATTATCCGCGGTTACCCAATCGGCCGCTTGCTGAATTTCGGGATGTGCATTTCCCATCGCAACAGCGGTGCCAACCGTTGTGAACATCGGTAAATCATTTGCTTCATCCCCAATTCCGACTAACTCATCGGACTCTAATCCTAAATGAGTCATCAAATCCGTTAAGCCGTGTCCTTTATCCGCTTGGCGGTTCAAGACTTCCAAGAAGTAGGGTTGTGACCGGACAATGTAATACCGTTCCCCAAAGAGCGCGCGAAAAGCTGATTCAACCGTGTCGAGCTTCGCCGGTTCATCAGCCAACATCACCTTAGCCAGCGGGAAACGAATGGGAAAGTCTTGTGGCGCCAACATCTGGATGCCCGCTTGATTTTCCGCCGCCTGTCGGACCGTCTGCCAACTGATTTGTTGATTTGGGGTATAAATCTGGCTTTGATCATCTAGCGCGTTGAAATGGACTTGGTGCTGGTCACAGAAGACCCGAATACGCTCAAAATCATCCGCCGATAAGAGGTGCTTCCCTAAAATTCCCCCCGTCACTGATTGCGTTACCGCGCCATTGTAGGTCACCACGTACTGATCAGCTCCCTGAATCCCGAGTTCTTGCAAGAAGGGACGCAACCCCGCTAATGGACGGCCCGAACAAAGTACGATTTTTACTCCCAGTGTCATCGCCCATTGAATCCGGTCTTTAACGGTTGGCGTTACCTCCAACCTTGAGTTGAGCAACGTATCATCAATATCAATTGCAATTACCTTAATCATCGTTGATGCCTCCACATTTATAATATACAATCTTTATAAATTAAGTTTAATATGTTACGCTATCAATATAGCATCAGACTTTAAACTTGTCTACTTACTTCGGAGGTCAACCATGCAAGGCAATATTCCAGAAAAAATGCGGCAACGTAACTTACATCTCATTCTAAAAACCATTATCACGGAAGGCTCCCTTTCCGTTAAACAACTCGCAACTTACACCGGACTCAGCGTCATGAGCGTCCACAACCTCATCAACGTACTCCAGGCCTACCACCTGATTAAGACCGATCCCCACCCCGTCAAGACCCGGGGACGCAGTGCCGCCTGTTTCGTGGCCGATACCACCACGTTCAGTCTCCTTTCCATTCGCATTTTCGAGCATTTGAACGGGATGACCGCTAAATTGGAAATCATCGACTTAGGCGGCAAACGGCTCGCCGGTATCCTTGAACAACCCATCTCCACGCCAGAATCGCTCCTGAATTTAGCCCAGCAGCTCCTCAAAACCGTGAACCGGCGTCCCCAGGGAACCATTATTGGCCTTCCGGGGGCAGAGATCGCCAGCAAGGTCAGCATCAGTGACCTGCCCGGTTGGCATGACGTGAAGCTCAGTCGTTATTTCTACGAACAAACGGCCATCAAGACCACCATCATTAATGACGTGACTGCGTTGACCTATGGTGCCATCGGCAAACTAGATTCTGATGGTTCAGCGGTCGGGCTCTACTATCCCCTTAACTTTGGTCCCGGGATGGGCATCGTGTTGCACGGCCACTCTGAAAATGGCACGACCGGGATGGCTGGAGAGATTGCATCTGGCCCGGCCTACCAAGGTCAGACTTTCCCCATCGCCGCCACCGAGTTCCAAAAGATTGTTGCCCGTGACGTACTCAACGTTGCGACAATTCTCGACCCGCAAGCGGTATTCATTTACGCGCCCGCTCATCCTCAACTAGACGCGGAACAGCTCCAAGCAACGGTTCAAGCGGACCAGCCGTTACTCACCCATTGCCAACTCAAACTCGATGGCGATTTTGATGATGATTATTGCTTCGGGCTCCTTCGCTTCGGTCGTGAAATCATCTACCGTGATCTCATCAACTAAGGGGGCGTTCATCACGGAAAATAATCGTTTCAAACTTCAAAGCTTATTGCTGACCGCTACGGCCTTCATTCTAGGGTTTAGCGAGTTCAACATTATCGGCGTACTTAACGACATCGCTCACCAATTCCACGTCAGTGTCTCCAGTGTGGGCTACCTGGTCACCATCTTTGCGCTAGTCTACGCCATTAGCACGCCCATCTTCACGACTTTGATTGAGCAACACCGCCTGCTGCCCGTCTTATTAAGTCTCATGGGCATCTTTACCCTCGGGAACCTCATCACAGTCTGCGCCCCAACCTATGCCGTCCTCACCCTATCGCGAATTATGATTGCGTTGGTCTCGGGTGTTGCCATCTCCATCACGATGACGTTTGCGATTAAACTCGCGCCAAAGGACCGGCGCGCATGGCTGATTGCCTGGGTCTATTCGGGCTTCAGTATCGCTGCTGTATTGGGTATGCCCATTGGCACCTGGGTCAGTGAACATTGGGGCTGGCGGATGTCATTTCTGGTGATTACCCTGCTCAGCGTGGTTCTCCTCATCATGCTAGCCAGCTTTCTCCCCCGCCAATTACGACAGAGTCAGGAACAAAAGGTCAGTCTCGGTTCCCAATTAATCATCTTTAAGGACTGGCGGATTCTGCTCGGCGTGTTGGTTGTGATTTTCAACTTTACCGGCATCTACGTTGTTTATACGTATCTCCGACCAATCTTCGTCAGTGGCATGGGGATTGCGACTACCCTCATCACGCCATTATTCATGGCTTACGGGTTCATGACGCTGGGCAGTAATCAGTTCAGTGGTCGCCTAGCCGCTCACTCGGGCCTCACAAAGATGCCTAGAGTTTACGGTGTCTTAGCAATAGCCCTGGCCTGTCTCCCCTTAGGTCTTCAGCTCACGTGGGTAGGTCTGTTAATCGTCTTTATCATGGGGTTCAGCATGTACCTCATCAACTCGCCCATTCAACTCCACTTCTTAGGCATCACGGAGAAGGATTATCCTCAATCAATGGTCCTCGCGGCTTCGCTTCATTCCATCTTCTGTAACGTGGGCATTGCAACTGGTTCGGCCATTGGTGGACTGCTGGTCGCTCATGGTGGTCTCAACAGTATTGGACCTGGTGGCGCCATCTTCATCCTCGTCACCTTAGGCTTGGTGGTCAGTCTAAATCACCTCAATCAGCACTGGGACCAGCATCCCCATACGACGTTATCAGCAGATGATCATGTCCGCGGTGAAACATCGCATCAATAATCCACGTTTAGCTGTTTCTTCAAATCATCATTTCACATACGAAAATAACCTATACTAAAAACTCGGCAAGTCCATTAGGGCTGTGCCGAGTTTTATTTAGTTACTGTTCAGTTGGCGCTTAATTGAAACTCGCATCACTTGTGATATGGAGACCCCTCATTAATCATAAACGCCCGGTACACCTGCTCGGTCAGCACCAACCGCATTAGCTGGTGGGGCAGCGTGAAGCGGCCGAAGGAGATCTGGGTGTTCGCGCGCTTCAAAACCTCGGGAGCCAACCCCAGCGAGCCCCCAATCACAAACGTCAGGTCCGAGTGGCCGTAGGTGGTCAGATCCTTGATTTCCTTGGCGAATTCCTCCGAGGAGCGCTCCTTGCCCAGGATGGCCAACGCAAAGACGTACTCGCGGTCCTTGATCTTCTCCAGGATCCGATCGCCCTCCGCCTGCATCACCTGGTCCATCTGGGCCTGCGACAGACTCTCCGGCGCCTTTTCATCCGGCACCTCGACGATGCTGAACTTGCAGAACCGCGACAGACGCTTGGCGTATTCCGCGATGCCCTGCTTGAAGTACTTCTCCTTTAACTTCCCCACGACCACAAACTTGATGTTCATAAATGTCCTCCTATGCACAGGTTGTCCACAAAGTTATCCACAGGTGCACAATCCGGCTTCCTAGATATGGTGGGTCCCCATTTGGCGGCCCACCATATCTATTTTTTGGCAAAATGTCAATCCCTTTTTAGTTATCCACAATTATACCCCGAAACACCCGTTCGTGGCAACCGCCATCAACGCCGAGATGGCCGGCTTTCAGAACACCCCTCGGGGTATTTTACTTTCTTTATCCACCGCTATCCACCGAACCTGTGGATAACTTTTCAACCGGCCGGGTTCCCGGTCTTATCCCCTTCAGTTATTATCCACCGCGGCCGATCGTCAGTTATCCCCAAGTTATCCACAGCTCCGCACGCCCGTTTTTTTCTGGCCTGAATCTCCCCGCTTGCTGGGACCCCCTTCGTTCGGCCGGCCACCCAGTGGCGCCATTTTCATCCCCGCCGGCCGCTGTTAAACTTCGTCTTTTCAATTTTACCGCCTAAAAAAAGACGCCCGGACTTTTCCGGACGCCATGTTGCTAACCTATTTAACTTTCCGACGTGGCACTCGTGGTCGACTTCAGCTGGGAGGACGTTTCCGTCAACTTCACGCTGGTCGTCTTCTTCTTGCCATTGTGGTAGTAAGTCATCGAGACCGTGTCGTTCAACTTGTACTTGTACAGGATATCCCGCAACGTGGACTGGGTACTAATCTTGTGCCCGCCCAGTTCGGTGATGACGTCGTACTTGGCCAGGCCGGCCTTCTTAGCTGGTGAGCCGGACGATGCGCCCATCACCACGACCCCGTTGGTCACGCTAGACGGCAACTTCAGGATTGACTTCTGCTGAGAGTCCGAAACGTTGGCCAGGTCGACGTAGGTGATGCCCAGCGCTGGCCGGACGACCTTACCCTTCTTGACCAGCTGGTTGATGATGTTGACCACTTCGTTCGACGGAATGGCAAAGCCCATCCCCTCGACGCTGGTCCCCTCGGTGTCGCTGGCGATCTTCGAGGAGGTGATCCCAATCACTTGGCCCCCCACGTTGATCAGCGCACCACCGGAGTTCCCGGGGTTGATGGCGGCATCGGTCTGGATGACCGTCGCGTTCCCGGTCTGGGTGCCGGCCGAGTTCGTGGTCTCAATCGTCCGCTTCTTGGCGGAGATGATCCCTTCGGTCAGTGACGTCGCATACTGGCTGCCCAGCGGTGATCCGATGGCCAAGGCGGTCTCACCGACCTTGATCTTATCAGAGTTCCCGAACGAAGCGACCGTCTTCAGCGACGAACCGTTGACCTTCAGCACGGCCAGGTCGGTCACGGAATCTTTTCCAACGAGCTTGGCCTGGAGCTGCTTACCACTGCTGGTCACGACCCGCAGCGCCGACGACCCGGAAACCACGTGATTGTTGGTCACGATGTAGGCGGTGTTGCCGTCCTTCTTGTAGACGACCCCGGACCCTTCGGAGGCCTCTTCCAGCGAGGACTTCGAACTGGAGCTCGACGACGATTGGCCGAACAGCTCACCCAGGGTGTTGTTACTGCTTTGTTTCTGTAAATTGATGACCGAGACCATCGCACCCTTGACCGAGTTAAAGGCCTTGGTCGACTGACTGTTGACGTTGACCGTGACGTTCGACGTCTTGGTGTTCCCGGTCTTGTTGGTGCCGGCCGGAACCGCCGTGTCGTTCAGCCCACTGTTGCTCAGGTAGTTGAGGCCGCCGTACGCGACACCCCCACCTAATAGCCCGGCGACCGCCGCCGTGACCGCGACCTTAGTCAGGGTCAGACCCCGCTTCTTGCGGGGTTGTGGGTCATTGGGTTGTTGCTGGTCTTGATTCTGCATGTTTAAGTTATTCAGATCTTGATTATTGTTGTTATTATCAGCCATTCTCCTGCGCGTTTGCGCTAACCCTCCTCGTTAACGGCCATTCGTGCGGCCGTTATTTTTTAATAACCCCATTTTAACGGGGGAGTGTGAAGTTTTTTTGATGAATGTTTGTGGAAGTCCTAAAGTTTTGCCTACAGGGTCACCAGCGGCGTGGCCTGTTCCGGCTGGGTATCGAGCAACTGAAAATCGTGCCCGACGCCGAAGTCGTGATTCTCCATCATCGAGGCCACGGTCAGGTGACACAGCGACTGCATGTTGTTATGCAGGCTCCGGTGCCCCAGGTAAATGCGCTTGGTCCGGTTACCCAGCACGTCCATCAAGACGTCGGCACCCTCCTCGTTGGACAAGTGGCCCTTGTCCCCCAAGATCCGTTGCTTCAGCGGCCAGGAATAGTCGCCCATCCGCAACATCTCGACGTCGTGATTACATTCCAGCAGGTAGGCGTCGGCGTCCTTGATGACGCCCTCGACGTGCTCGGAGACGTAGCCCGTGTCCGTCAGAATGACGAAGGTCTTGCCCTCGTAGTGGATCGCGTAAAACTGGGGTTCGGCCGCATCGTGCGAGACGGAAAAACTCTCGACGTCGATGTCGCCAAACGTTTGGACCGTGTCCGGGGCGAACAGGTGCTTCTGCGCCAGGTCGACCTTGCCGATCCGCGGCGTCATCGCGTCCCAGGTCCCCTGGTTGGCGTAGACGTCCAGTTGGGCGTAGCGCCGGGCCAGGATGCCCACGGCCTTCCGGTGGTCGGTATGTTCGTGCGTGACTAACAAGGCATTCACGTCGGTCAAACTGCGATCGATGTCGCCCATCAATTTCTCAATCTTCTTACCACTCAGTCCCGCGTCGATCAGCAGGCGTTCGTGGGGACTTTCAATGTAGCAAACGTTCCCGGTGCTGCCGCTCGACAACACGCTGATGCGCAAGCCATCTTTTTCTACCGTACTCAACTAATATCGAACCCTCTCTTAACCTAATACCGCTATGATACCGCATCTGCCGGCGCTTGTAACCAAATTTAGTCGCTCCCTATCGATAAGCAAACGATTTTCTAAAAAGCTGGCTTTTTCAACCCAAGCTTCATCATCAATTAATAAGGGGGTCTATGATGGTTGACGTTCATGGGTTGTCAGCATGAACGTCAACCATCACAGAACCCCTCAACACCATCCAACCCGTTCCCCAATAATCGGCAGTATAGTGGTAGCACCCATTTTGGCTATTTATTCAAAAAACGGCTCTTAAAAACCAGTCCAGCCAATATAACAAGTGTTACTACCAGTGTGGCTTTAAAATCCGTAAAAGGCTAATTATCAAAAATAGTAATAAGCCACTAATGATTATTAAACACACCAGCTCAATCGATTTTTCATTGATCCTATCGACTCACTGATTTAAACCGCTTTCTCATCATCGTTTTTCCACAAGATAGCCGTAACCAACGGCAATGAGCAAGACGACCAGGCCTAAGCATAAGAAACCAGATAACCACCACAGCCATGCGAGCCAACCGACTAAGCCGGTAGCAGCTTTTGTCAGAAGCACGAGTATCAAAACACCACTCACCAGCGTTAGAAACAGGCTTTGGTAGGGACTATAGTCCAAGCTAACAATCTCACGCCACCGATTAACCAACAGCCACGTAGCAATCGCACAGATGAGCATCGCCGCAATGGTTGCAATCGTCCTAACCTCAAGCGAATACGCGAGATTCATGCCCCAAAAAGCCGCGATGATTACGCTGGCCAAGACCGCCACACCTTTTCTGACAGATAAAGTCATCGCGTCACACCTCCCTAAAATAGTTTATGTACGCACCCGTTATCCTATATTCTTAATGCGAAGTCACGACGCGTCCATTGATACCTTGATTTTACCGTTGTCTACGACCTATGAGAAGGAACGACTTGTTTACATCCCGCTTAATCTTGGTTAACGCCATGGATTCGCGTATACTATCACTATCATTCATCTTCATTAGGAGGTACCCATTATCGAATTATCGACTCAATTGAAAAGGGCCCGGATGGCGCAACATCTTTCCCAGAATGAGGTGGCGACCATCCTACACGTCTCACGCCAATCTATCTCTAAGTGGGAAAATGGGCGCGGCTATCCCGATTCAGACAACCTGATCCGCCTCAGTGACCTTTACCATCTCTCGCTGGATGATTTGGTTCAGCACAACTTCGACCAGCCGACGCCGCCTCATACGGCAAATCATCTGACCGTCAGGCAAAGAGAAGTGCCCCCCGTCAACACTTCTTTCCATCAAAATACCGATGAAGGTCTCTTATTGCTCCTGTTGACCCTAGCCTCCGCCCTATTACCGCCCGTAGGTATCTTTTTACCACTCTACGTTATCTGGCGTAATAATAAATACAATAGTCTCCATAAAACGATCATTGTGATTTCCATTCTGGTTTCCCTCTACAGTCTGATGGGGACCTATTCCATCATTAGTGATGACTGGATTAAGCCCTCACAAACGACCGTTTACCGAGTTGATTAGGGTCATTCATTGAGCCCGCGTTTTCTCAGCGGGTATCCACCGGGCCAAAATCAACTTTTCAGAGCGACCGATTTTCTTTACATATCAGGTTCCTGCATTAAAGGAGCCTAACCGTGCACCTTTTTCAACGCCACTTTCCGGCACTATTCACCGGAGTGGCGTTTTTTCCAGGATTCATTACCCTTTCTCCCGTCATACAGAATCTACCGGTCAAAAAAAGCGCCCAGCCACCAAATGGCCAGACGCCGGTAATTGCCTTTCAGTTAGTTCGTTGTTTCCGTCCCACTGACCGTCTTGACGTTGCTGTCCGACGTCAGGATGGTCCCAGTAAAGGCGTTCACGTGCTTCAGCTGCAGCGTGCCCGCGTCGTTGCCACTCGTGGGTTTGACGGCGATGATCCAGGTCGGGATGTACACGCTGCTATTCTTCAGGGTGAAGTAGCGGGTGTAGGCCAACTTGGTCCAGACGACCTTGGTGTTGTTCTGAATCTGGTTGTACTGGTACAGCCAGATCAGCGCCTTACGCTCGGAGATTGTCGCCGTCCGTTCCCGCAAGGTCGACACGTCGTTGAGGTAGCCCTGCGTGTAGCCGGTGACCGTCCCGTCGTTGGTCAGGCTAAACCGCAACTGGCCATAGCGGGTGTAGAGTTGACTGCCCGCGACCCGCTGCGTGTAGACCACCGTGTTTTGACTCGACAACTGGGCGTTGTACTGGTACTGCGCCCCGTTCAGGATCAAGGCGGTGTTCGCCACGACCGCATCCAGGGTCTTGTCCGGGTGCTGGGTATCGACGTTGGTGATCGCCGTCTTGAAGGTCGAGGTAATCAGCCCCTCGTCGTACTTCACGGTCTGGTCGGACAGGCTGGTCAGGTCACTCTTGATCTCACTATCGTTCGTCGTGGCGATGTAGTAGCCCTCGGTGCTCTTTTTCGACGGGGACTTAAACGTGATGTTGTCGGCGCGCATTTCCTTAATGATCGTCGTATCACTGTTGGTCGTCCGACTCGAAGTCGTGTCCGACTGGCTACTGGTATCGCGTTGGAAAGCCGCGAACAGGAAAATGTCAATGACAATGAAGGCGACTAAAAATAGCCACTCGATGCGTCGAAAATCCATGCCGGACTGTCCTCCCTTTACCCGTTTGTCTTCAGCATCTGCTTATAGGTCTTCCACGTGCCGTCGTAGTTGACGTACCAGGTCGGCGTCAGGTCCACGACCTTGTCGGAGACCGACGACGCCGCCCACTGGTATCCCAGCTGGATGCTGCCGATCTTCTTGCGGTTGTACCCGGCCGCCGTCAGCTGGTCGATCACGGCCTGAGTTCCCGGTAAGGTGATTGATTTCTTATCGTTCGGCACCGGGACCTGCAGGCTATACAGCGAGAAGTTGTACCGCCGGACGCCCTGTGACAGGATCTGGATCCGCGCGGCCCCGTAATCACTCTGGTTAAAGATCGGGAACCCTTCGACGAAGCTCCGGTAGGTCACAGTGTTGTTATCCCCATCGTAGCCGTAGTAGCGCAGGTTTTCCATCGGGATTCCGATGGTCTTGACCGCCTGGTAGCTGGCCTTGAGCTGCTGGCTAAAGGTCAGCGTCGCCTGCATGGCACTGTAGTCTTCGTACAGCGCCACCCCGGGCTTGTTGTAGACCGTCAGCTGCTTGGAGGTCCCATCGCTATAGATGGTATTGTCCTTGTTCTTCTTGGCCGTGACGTTGGTCGCTTCCCCGTTGTTCAGCAGGCGCGTCGTGAAGTAGTCGGTCGACTGGTGGTTGACCAGGTAACTATACGACGGCACCGTCACCGAACTGGGCATGTAGGCCATGGCGCTGCCGTTTAACCACTGCATGTGAATCGGGATGCGAAAGAGGTTCTCGCGCAGGATTCCCCGCAGCGGTTTGGCCGCCCCACTCTTGACCGTCACCCGGTACATCTCCTGATTGGTGTCGTTCAGCAGGTACAGGTGTTTGTCACCGTTCAGCGGCACCATAATCCGGGAAAACTGGGTGTTTTGCAGGGACACGTTGCTGCTGAAAACGGTGTTGAACAGCTTAACGTTGATCGGACTGGCGTACGACAACAGGAGGCTGTCCTTTTGTTTCAAAGCGTTCAGATAATCCGTGTGCGAGACGTCGCGGACCCGGCTGATCCGGCCCAGCTTCCAGTTGGACAGGGCCGTGCGGATTTCGGACGTCAGGTTGATTTTTCGGTTGTTTAACAGTTGTTGATTGCCGGTCGCGTCGGTATGCACCACCTGCGTCGGAAGATAAACGTCCTTTTGCGGCCGTGTGTTGAGCTCGGTCGTCGGATTGTTCGAGCTTCGTTGCCGGTTCCGTTCATACTGCGCGGGGTTGGTCCAGATCAGCGCCGATAACGTCACGCTAATGGCGACGGCGATGGTCAGGCCGATGGGCAACAGAGCCTTAGTTATCTTCATCCCAGAGATCCTCCTCCTCGTACGGCTTGTATGGCAAGGAAATGTAGAACGTGGAGCCACGGCCTTCGCGGCTGTCGACCCAGATTCGGCCGCCCAGCATCTGGACGACTTCCCGGGAAATGGCCAGCCCTAAGCCGGTCCCACCCTGGGCCCGCGAACGAGCCTTGTCGACCCGGTAGAACCGGTCGAAGATCCGTGGGATGTCGGCCCGCGGGATCCCTAGGCCTTGGTCGGCCACGCTCAGGATCACGTTGTTGTGGGTCTCGAGCAGCCGGCAGGTGATGACCCCACCATCCGGTGAGTACTTGATAGCGTTGTTCATCAGGTTATCCAGCACCTGGGTGAAGCGGTCGGTGTCGATTTCGACCCACAAATCGCGCTTGGTAAACTCGCGTTTGATGGTGTAGGTCTTCTTCGGCTGATCGTCTTGTTCGATGATCATGTCAAAACGGTCCAGGACGTAGTTGAAGAGTTCGTTTAAATTGACCATTTCCAGGTTCATCTTCTGGGTCCCGGAGTCCATCCGTGACAGGGTCAACAGGTCGTTGATCATCCGGATCATCCGGTCGGTCTCCTCTTGGGTGACCTTCAAGAAACCGGGGGCCACCTTGGGATCCTTCCAGGCCCCTTCGGACAGGGCCTCGATATACGAGCGCACGCTGGTCAGCGGCGTCCGCAGTTCGTGGGACACGTTGGACACGAATTGTTTCCGGTCCTGGTCAATCTTTTGTTGTTCGGTAACGTCGTGCAGGACACAGACTAGCCCGGAAATAAAGCCGGACTCCCGTTGAATCAACGAGAAGTAGGCCTGCAGGATCAGGTCGTGTTCCTTGGTCGAGAAGTCTAAGACCAGGTCGTCCGGGTCCTCCAGCAGCTCGCGGAGGGTGTAGTCCTTGCGAATCGCCAGCAGGTCCAGGATCGACTTGCCTACGGCGTCGTCGGAATCGGTATCCAGGAAACTCGTCGCCGTCTCGTTAATGATGGTGACGTTCCCCCGGCGGTCGGTGGCGATGACCCCATCGGTCATGTGAGCCATCACGGAATCTAGCCGGCGCCGTTCGGACTCGGTCGATTCTTGGGCCTCCTCGACCCGCACGGACAGGTTATTGACGGCGCTGGCCAGTTGGCCCAACTCGTCGTTGCCGTAGACGTGCACGTGACCGGAGTAGTCCCCCCGGGCGATGCGC
Organism: Levilactobacillus spicheri DSM 15429; assembly: GCF_001435095.1. GTDB lineage: Bacteria > Bacillota > Bacilli > Lactobacillales > Lactobacillaceae > Levilactobacillus > Levilactobacillus spicheri. The sequence continues at coordinate 76,394 of NZ_AZFC01000015.1, read as the reverse complement.
AACGTCTGCTTCTTCATTTCATCAATTGGCCGGGTAATAGCCCGGGAAATAATAATCGCCATGACCAGTCCCAAAATGATCGCCACGAAGGTCGCGGAGACGTAAATCAGCGTGATCTGGTTGATATTTTGGTAGACTGAGTCCAGGCTGGCCCGCATGTAAATAACCCCCACTAGCTCACTGTTGTTGCCCTGGCTGCGAATCAGCCGGGTAATCGTGGTGTAGTATCGGCTATTGTTCTGCGAGTTATAGGTCGTCCGGACCACGTCGCGGTTATTATAAATGGCGTTTTTAATGTCGTTATCGGTGGTCTTCTGGCCGACAATCCCCTGATTGTCGACCTCGTTGGTCCCCCGAATGGTTCCTTTGTTATCGATCACCCGAATCTGGGCGTTGTTGGTATTGGTAATTTCCGAGAGGGTCGACTTGATCTGCTTGTTGGCCCCCGTCGTGTTGGTCTTCACCAGCTCATCCGACAGGCGGTTGGTGATGTAGGTCTGCACCACCTGCTGTTGCTTGAAGGTGTTCAAGTTTTGGTGCTCCAACTGTCGGACAAAAACGGCCCCGACGATTTCCAGGGTCAGTAAGAGCAATAGGGCAAACACCAACGCAATCTTAAAGTGAATCGATTGAAAAAATCTAATTTTGCTATTCACGAAGTCACATTCTCCTCCGCCAGAGATTTAGCGTCGCCGCTAGCTTAGGCCTGATCGGAATCAGGGTTACGCAAATAGTAGCCGACGCCGCGCCGGGTGACTAACCAGGTTGGGTGACTCGGGCTATCCTCAATCTTTTCCCGTAACCGCCGAACCGTCACGTCGACCGTCCGCACGTCCCCGAAGTAGTCGTAGCCCCAGACCGTCTGTAACAGGTGTTCACGGGTCATGACTTGGCCAATGTGTTGGGCTAAGTAGTGCAATAATTCGAATTCACGGTGGGTCAACTCGATGTTCGCCCCCCGCTTCGAAACGGAGTAGGCTTCCGGATGAATCGTCAAATCGCCAATTTCAATGTCTTGGTTCTCGGGTTCTTCGGGTTGGGCGTGGGCCGCCGTGTTCTGGCGCCGCAGGTTGGCCTTGACCCGGGCCACGAGTTCCCGGTTAGAGAAGGGCTTCGTCACGTAATCGTCGGCCCCTAATTCTAGCCCCAAGACCTTGTCCAGTTCGGAGTCCTTGGCCGTGACCATGATGATCGGCATGTCGTGCTTCTTCCGGATTTCCCGGGCAACTTCCAGGCCGTCGATTTTCGGCAGCATCAGGTCCAAAATGACCAGATCGGGGGTGTTTTCTTCAACGTGTTGCAGGGCGGCTTCCCCGTCATAGGCGACGTCGACCTCGTACCCTTCTTTTTCCAAACTAAACTTCATGATATCCGAAATCGGCTTCTCGTCGTCGACAACTAGAACTTTTTTAGGCATATTAAAAATTTCCTCCTTAAGGGAAATACAGATCGATCCGGTAATTGCAGGATTACCGGCAGGCCGGCCGTTGGGTGTCACAGTACCACCGCCAACGGGGCCACAGCAGTTTTGGTGTTGCGTTAAATTTCATCGTTTAAAGTCAAGGAATGGTGGGACGAGCCATTGCTCAAGTCCCGGTGAAACACAGGGGCGCCGGAGTGGCTGAGAAATTTCCAGCCACCGATAAAAGGCGCTACTTGAATTATAACACATCGTGAACTTGGTTTCAGGCCAGTTCTCTCAACGCTTTAAGCTGAATTTAACTTAGAATTTCCCGGGAAATAGTTCTTTGACCAAATTTGCCGGTGATTTTTTGGTTTTGGCGGTCAGTCACGCCCCTTCTTTTCTCCAGTCTAAACCGGCCAGCCACGGAACCGCCCGCCTTGGTTTCTACCAGCGTGATAAGTTCAGTGAGCAAAGAACACAGAGTGAGGTCCAAGGCGGTTAGCTGCCGCCATTAAGCGGAACCAGCTGCCTTGGGGCGCACGTTTCGACGCCGTAACGGAGAGTGACTGTCGTAACCCCCCGCTCCACGCCGGCGAGCAAGCTGGCCGTAGGTGGGACGACGCCGGAGCCCACAAAGCCCGTGGTCTCCGAAGCTCGGCCTTGATGTAAGCCGGCCCAAAACGCCAGCTAACATCAATTTCACCACGGCCATCAAGTCGCCTCTGTTTCGCTCACATCGTCGTTTCCCTTTCCAACCTCCGTGAACTGGCCGCTTGAGTGGACATCCCACATGCTTGTAGCTCCTTGCCAGATAAACGCGTCTAAAATCACCCTTTCAGGTTCAAAAGACTGTTCGGCCAGCCTAACCTCTAGGTTCCCCAAAATTTCCCGAATTGTGCCCCACTTTTCTTCGCTATAGAATCATCCTCGTTAATCAGAAATCGGTGGTGACTCTGTCAGCTGGTGCTACCCATGATGGACCGGAGGAAATACCGTCACGGCTCAGCTGAGCGGGAGCAATCGGTAACTATCGCCGCACGATGCGGTACAATTTATCGCTTTTATCAACTTTTTTAATAAAAGGGGTTGCGCCAGGTGGGGGTCACATGATACGATAGTTCTCGTC
>NZ_AZFC01000015.1:0-73853 GCF_001435095.1 Levilactobacillus spicheri DSM 15429 | reverse complement strand
AGAGCAACGGACTCTTAATCCGTGGGTCCAGGGTTCGATCCCCTGACTGCCCATCACTTACTAATCAGCTTTCACGAAGGTCGGCTTCGTGGTTGCTGATTTTTTTATTGACTTTATTTTGAGACACCAATCTTTAATGGTAATTTTCAATATTAAAGATAATCATTAACGCCATACGAGAATTGGCCGACCCAACACGTTTCGCGAGCGCTCCCCCCCGAATTATTTTCTGGTTATAGCGGTCATGATTCCTTGGTTATGAAGGTAACGGGTGACCCCGGGCATCCCGATTTTGCATAAAAATAAAATATTTTCGAAAAAGGGTTGCGTTCCTCACGGGTCACATGATATGATAGTTGTCGTTGAAAAGATATGGGCAGTTAGCTCAGCTGGCAGAGCAACGGACTCTTAATCCGTGGGTCCAGGGTTCGATCCCCTGACTGCCCATCATTTAAAAAATCAGCTTTCACGAAGGAGCCCTTCGTGGTGGCTGATTTTTTGTTTATCCGGATGTTTAATTATCCAACCGCATGAACAAATATTCAAGAAAAAGGACGGCGAGGCCGCATGGCGGCTCGAGAACAGAATGGATATCCCTATCGCCTCTTGGCACTGGTGATTGGGTTGGTGTTGAACGCCTTGGGCAACGCCCTCTCAGTGTCGGCGAACTTCGGCAGCGGCATCTGGACGGCGGCCTGTGTCAACATTGCCAATTGGCTTCACGGCGACGTGGGCCTGATCCTCTTTATCGTTGGCGTCGGCAGCGCGACCCTGAACCTGTTGCTGATTCGGCACTGGGACGGGTGGCGCTGGCTCGGCGAGGTCGTCTTCATCGCCAGCTTCAGCTACTTCATTGACCTGTTCGTCGCCCTCTTTAAACATTGGGGCGTGCCGGACCTGGCGACCCCCTGGCGCATCTTGTTGAGCATCCTGGGCGTCACCATCTTCGCCATCTCCATTTCCATCTACCAACGGGCCAATATCGTGATGCACCCCAACGATGACACGTCGAACATCCTGCGCTTCCGGTATCTGCACGGCCGCGCCACGCTGTCGCAATTCGTGGACTTCGTGCCCCCAATCATCATGCTGATCATCTGTGTGCTGGGGACCCACCGCCTGTACTCGGTCAACGTGGCCACCATCTACTCGATGCTCTTCAACGGCATCATCATCGCCTGGACCGACGAGCACATCTTACCCAGACTGCACCATAATTTCCGCGTCAAACATCATTCAGCCGCTTAAAACCAAGCCGTTGTTTTCCTATTATGGAAGCAACGGCTTTTTTGTTGGAATAGGAATTCAACCGGATTGAGGCAGCGCTCAAGACAGCGAAACAGCTTGGGTTCAGGAAAAATTTGTGCTAAAGTTGCTCACTAGGGAATAGGAGGAATGTTTCATGAACAAAATACTTATTTCAGTAACTGCTATCGGGGCAGCATTACTCGCATTGGGGGTCAGTCCGAGCGTCGCCCAGGCTAAAGCTAGCCAAACCATCAGCGCTAAACAGGCGAAGGCTATTCAGCAACGGCAAAAGAAGCTCGATCGGGCCTTTTCACAGGTCAACATAAATCGCGTGGCTTCCTTAGATGACCAGACCAGTCATTTTGTATTGACTGGTCAAACGGACGAAGTTGCGGCTAAACTGCCCCATCTCTACAAGACCACCAAGGCCTTCAAGATCATGAATGAATTTAATAAAGAACAAGGCAGAAATCTCCTGATTTTAATCAGGAAGATAACTGCCAATTAATTATTATTGTGAATCGTGACGCTTTTGATTGGCAATGTAATTCTGCACGGTTTCCCGACACATGTTGCCTAGCGTGCTCATATAGTAACTATGCGACCACAAATGACCACCCCAGAACTCTTGGGCCTTGATTTCAGGGTGCTTTTCAAAGAACATTCGTGCCGATCCGCCCTTGAAAGCCTTGACGATATTGGTTGGTGCATATTTAGGTTTGAAACTGATCAGCAAATGAATATGGTCTGGCATGATCTCTATTTGTTCGATAGTCACTTCATTGAGCATGGCAATTCGTTCTAAGATGTTTTGCATATCATCGGTTAACGCTGGTGTCGTGAAGACCGGATGGCGATACTTAGTCACCCAGATTAGGTGAAAGTGAAAATTATAAACATAATTTCGTTCATAAATCGTACCATCCAAGCAGGGTTTTTCTTTACTCATACGTCTCCTCCTATAACATTATTTATACGGCCTTTTAGCAGATTATTCACTGCTCACGTGCTACTATTATAGCAGATAAGAGGTGAGTTAGTATGCGGCAAACGATGGCCCAACTACCATATCACTATGGCGTTAAATTACGGATCTTTCCGTCGGCTGAACAGAAACGACTCATCAAATGCAACAGCGATGCGAGTCGCTTTATCTACAACGAAATGAATGGCATGAATCGGGAACTCTACCGATTAAAACAAGTAAAAATCCCGATTGCACTGGTCCAGCAACGGATTCAAACCTTGAAACAACGATTAAAGCACCCAGCTACAGGAATTTCTAATCTCCATGGGTGGCTGAATGATCATGAACTTGATAGCCTAATGAAAGCCAATGCCATTAAGAACTATCACAATGCTTGGAAACTTTTCCATAAAGTGCATCATGCTGGAACGCCTGCTTTTCATAAAAGACGAACCGAGCAGACCTATCAAACTGACTGCTTATACGCTAGGAAAGTCCAAACGCCTAACATGTTGACGGGAAGTGTCCGGTTACTAGATCAGCGGCATATTCAAATCCCTAAGCTTGGCCACTTACGTTTCAAGGGATTCCCCGATAAACTATTGCAAAATGCTCAAGTAATCAGAATCGGTACCGTGACACTCTCAATGGATGCCACGGGGCGTTACTATGTCTCACTTCAACTAGCTTCAGAGCAGCCTTTTGTGATCACTCCCAAGCAAGCCACGCACGGGAAAATCGGGATTGACTTAAATCTTGATAACTTTTTGACGGATTCGATGGGCAATGTGGTGGCCAATCCACGGTACTATCGTTCAATGAGAGGCAAACTGGCAAAGGCTCAACGCAAATTATCTCGACGAGCCACCCGTGCCAAGAAAGAGCACCGCCTCCTTAGAAAATCGGCCAATTATCAGCGTCAGCGGTTAGTCGTAGCCAATTTACATCGCAAGGTCGCCAACCAACGACATAACTTTCTCCAATTTCTTTCAACGACACTCATCAAGAACCACGATTTGGTCGTTGCTGAAGAGCTGCGGAGCAAGAATATGTTACGCAACCACGCCTTAGCGATGAGTATCTCGGATGTTGGCTGGCGGACCTTTTTAGGTATGTTAGCGTATAAGGCTGATCTTTACGATCGAAAATTTATCACCGTCAACCCACGTAACACCACGCAGACTTGCAGTCAGTGCCAGTTCGTCATGGGAACTGACGAGACTCACAAGCTTACCTTAAAAGATCGGGATTGGACTTGTCCACGGTGTCAGACTCACCATATTCGCGACTGGAACGCCGCTAAAAATATTCTAGCTAAAGGCTTAGCGAGCGCCTAACTCGTTCGTCCGTCTGGCAACCTGCGGACGTTAAAGGCTTTGGTAATTAGCACGTAAGTCCTGTTTACAGGCAATCGCTGTATCTAAGCAAATTGTGGTCGTTGCATCGTTGGGTGCAATTCTCACAAGCTCCCGTCTTTAGTTGGGAATGGTTGACGCGCGCTCACGCTAGCATCACTTTCTACTTGAAGAAACCACTGACCGGTGTCAAAACCACCAAGGTTCGTCAGGGTAAAACTTACTTATACCGTGCTAAATTAACGATTGGGCACGTTTTCTTGGATTACGATTACAGTGATCCTGTGGGGTATGCTTTGACCATCAACGATAACGGCAAGGGACGCTTCGGTTTCGATATGAGTGACCTGGGGAACCCTTACGCGACGCAGATCGATCAAACCAATGGTTACTGGGCTTACGGCTATACGTCCGCTCAAGTGGCACAATCCAAGGCTTTCGTTGAGGGGCTTTACAAGTAAACGACTAAAAGTCGAAAAAGGGGCTGTGACATAACTAGCCTCTGTATACGAGAATAGGACGAGAAACCGATTTGGGGTTTCCCGTCCTATTCTTTTACCCTTGACGTTAGCCACCACGGTGACTGACAAACCGTTGCTTTCCTATTTATGGAAGCAACGGTTTTCTTTCGCCCAAAAACGTCCCCGTAGCTCATCAGCTACGGGGACGTTTTCAGAGGTTGGGTGGCGCCGCGCCAGTCTCGCGACGCCAGGAACTTTTTCGTAACTTAATGATCCCCTAATCAGCTGACTTTCGCACCCTACTTCCAGTAAGCGTACTTGTATTGTGCGTCGCTGGTCATACTGTAGGTCAGACCGCCAATCTCCTTGGAGACCAGGTGGGCCTTGGCTTGTTGATACAGGGGCACCAGCCCGGCCTGCTGGGTCACGTAGGTGTCCGCGGTCTTCATCAGGTCCCACCGCTGTTGCGTGGTGTGGTGACTGGTATCGTCGATTTCCTTCATCAGCGCCGTGTAGTGGGCGTTTTGCCACTTGGTGAAGTTAACGGAGCTGGTCCCATCGGCCATCTGCAGGAAGTCGGCCGGGTCCCGCCAGTCGGTCTGCCAGCCATCCAGGTCGATGTCGTAATCCATTTCCGCGCCCTTATTGATCTGTTGGGCCAGCGGCAACGACTTGATGGTCAGCGTCAGGCCTGGCAGGTACTTTTGGGCCTGTTGTTGCAGGTATTGGGCCACGTGCTTCTGCTCGTCGGTGTCGGCCGTTAAGAGCCCCAACTCGACCTTCTTGATGCCCAATTCTTTCTTGGCTTGGTTCCACAATTTCGTGGCCTTTTGCGGATTGTAACTTAAGAGGTTCCCCACATCTTCGGAGAAGTCCTTCCCGGTGGTCGGGTCATCGCCATCCCCGTAAGGGATCAGGCTCTTGGCCGGCTTCGAGCCGTCCTGCAAGACGTTTTCGGTGACCTGCTTGCGGTTGACGATGTAGGAGAACGCCTGCCGAACCTTGGTGTTGTGGGTAACCTTCCGTTGGTCGTTGAATTCCAGGAACCGCATCGAACTGTTCAGCGTGGTGGTCAGCTCGGCATTGTTGGCGTTTTGCTTGACGTACTGGCCGGACAGGAAGGTCTCCTGGACCTTGCCGGACTTGAAGAGGTTCGCCGCGGTGCCGGGGTCCTTGACCACCTGCACGTTGACCTGCTTGATCTTCACGTTCTTGGCGTTCCAGTAGTGCGGGTTCTTGACGTAGTGCCAGCTGTCACTGTTACCGCTCCAGCCGACCAGCTTGTAGGCCCCCTCGGCGCTCATCTTGCTGGCGGACGTCCCGTAGCTGCTGCCGTACTTCTTGAAGAGGTCGGTCTTGATCGGGTAGCCAAACGTCGCCAAGATGTCCGGTAACCACGGTTGCGGCTTGGACAGCGTCAGCTGCAGCGTCTTCTGGTTCACGGCCTTGACCCCTAAGGCACTCGGTGACTTCTTGCCGCTCTGCACGGCGTCGTAGTTCTTGAGGTACTTCATCTTGTTGGCGACCTGCGACTTCGACTTGGGGTTGACCTGCCATTGAAACGAGGTCACGAAGTCCTGCGCGGTCACCGGATCACCGTTTTGCCACTTTGCGTTCTGCTTGATCTTGAAGGTATACACGGTCCCGTTATGCGTCGGCTTGACCACCTTTTCGGCGACCCCGGCGACAACCTTCCCCTTGCTATTCAGCGTATACAGGCCTTCTTCGACCTGTGACACCAGGCTGGAACTGTTGACGTCCCCCATAATGGCCGGGTTGGCCGTGGCGGGGTTGCCCACCAGCGTGACGTTTAAGGCTTGGTCGGTACTCTTGGCCTGGGAGGTCCCACAGCCGGCTAAACTGGCGAGGACCAGTAGGCCCAGACCACATCCAATTAATTTTTTCATTCTGATTCGCTCCTCACTGATGACGACGTGGCCCGGTCCCCTCATACAGAAAAAAGCACCCGTCCCCGTCAGCTGTCTCTGCAGCTGACAAGGGCGAATGCTTCGCGGTACCACCTTGATTTATCTCTTCACGTGTCTCTCGACACTCGTGCGGTAATGGGCACGGCCCAGCCGCGGCTACTGGATTCACCACGACGACGTCAAGACCCGTTTCTCCCCGGTTCGCGGTTTCGGCTTGCAGCTACCCGAACTTGCTGGACGGCTTCCCCGGAGATACTCTTCTTGGCTTGGTCTGTTCTTGCAATTGCCATTTAATTTATCATCATTCATTTTAGCTGTCAATGCTTTTATAAATATTCATTTTTATGCATGGCAATGCTGTCTGAGCCCACAAAAAAGGCCAACCCGCCGTTGCCGTAAGGTTGACCCGCTTTCACCAGTGGTGCGTTTTGCCCCTGAAAACTGGTGCTGATTAATCATTATACAAAACTAATGTGACCGATGTTGTGGTTGCTGAAAGGTGGTCGTTTCCCGACTGACCGTTTTCCCCGCTTGGCTGGTCGTGGTCTGGGTCTTCATCTCGACGTGACCCTTCTTGCCATCCTGACTATCGAGTTGGACCGCGGTCTGGCCGGAGGTCGGTTGGACCACCGAATCCGTCACGGTCGAACGGGTCTGCGTGGTCTGGAGGCCAAATAGGCACAGCCCAACGACCAGACCCACCAGCAAGCCACCGACTTCCCGGATAATCTTTTTCATGTGCTTCTTCCCCTTACTACTTCCGATCTAGTTGACCCTATTATACACCACACTCCGTTATTATATCATTTATAAAGGGTCACCGACTCGCGATTCTTGGTCACCACGACCAGATTGACCCCCAGCATGACCAGAATGGCCAGCGCAGCGGTCACGAACAACGAGGTGTACGAGGCGAAGTCGATGACCAGCCCCCCGAATAACGGACCAAACGCCCGCCCGACCGAGGCCCAGGCGTTGGACATCCCCTGGTACTTGCCCTTAATGGCGGCGGGCGTCAGCTGGTTGACGATGGCGGGAATCGCGGGCAACGCCGTGGCCTCCCCCATGGTCAGGATCACCATGGCGATCACGAAGTGCAGGTAGTCCTTGGCGAAGATCAGCGTCACGAAGGACAGCGCGATAAAGGCGATCCCGGCGTAGACCTGGATGTAGAGGTTGTGAAAGTAGTGGGCTAAGCGGCCCAGAATCATCTGGAAGACCACGATCAGGCCGGCGTTTAACGTCCAGAGCATACTGTAGTCGCGCATCGGGATTCCCATGCCGGTCATGTAGACGGACAGGTTCGAACTCCACTGTTCGTACATGATCCAGACGATGACCAGCGTCAGGAAGAAGCTGCTCATGATGCGCCCGTTATGGCGGGGCACCGTCGCGGTCTGCTCGTGCTTGGCCGCCACCTTGCGATGGACCACGGCCGGCGCGTTGTAGCGCAGGAGCACCACCGCGAGGAGCAGGACGAAGAGACTGGCGGCGATGACGAACAGCAGGGTGACGCTGATGCTGTAGACGAAGCCGACCAGCGCGGTCCCCAGGACGATCCCCAGGTTCTGCGCGAAGTACAGCATGTTGTAGATGTACCGGCCGTCGCGGCTGTGAATCGTGGTCCCCAGCGAGTTGACCATGGTCAGCGTCCAGCCGGACCCGAAGCCCAGAAAGATCAGGGAGATGGGAAAGGCCGGCCAGCCGTGATGAAAGATCAGCGACACCAGGGTCGCTAACGACAGGCAGACGCCCCCAATGGACAAATAATACGGGTTCGCGCGGTCAAATAACCGCCCGCCCAGGATGCTGCCCACCACGTTCGCTAAGGAATAAAAGAGCAAAATCACCCCGACTAAGGTCAACGAGATGCCCAGTCGGTTATGCAGATAAATCGTGGTGAGCGGCCAAATGAAACTCATGCCGATACTACTGAAGAGCGAGCCCAACAGTAGCCAGCGCAAACGTAGCTCACGCATGCTAGAACCCCTTTCTTGCCAGCCACCCGCAAGTGGCCGTTTAATAAAACGCTAATGTTTCTCATTCTACCACGCCGCCGGGGGGCGCCACTACCTCGGGAACGCTTTAATTGATTTATCGGCGGGTCTTTTCTAAACTAGTCCCCAAGGAGGGATTTACCGATGACCACACTCTTCATTAACGGCAGCTCACGCACCGCCGGCAACACCGTTGCACTGGGGGAACGGCTCTTGACCGATATCCCCCATCAAACGATCCACCTGATCGACCAACACCTGAACTTCGACTGCGACTACCGGGACACCGGCCATCCCCAGGCTGACCCCAGTGACGACTACCAGCAGCTGATGGCCCGCTTTGCGACGGCCGACGACATCGTCCTGGGGACCCCGGTCTACTGGTACAACATGACGGGCCAGCTCAAGACCTTCGTCGACCGCTGGTTCGATAGCTTCACCACCGGCTTTCCCTTTGCCGGCAAGCGCCTCTACTTAGTGGTCGTCGGCGCCGACGACCCCCAGCACAAGGCCCTGGGCATCGGCCAATCGCTGCAGGATTCCTGCGACTGGCTGAAAATGACCTACATGGGCGCCACCATCGTGACCGCCGACGGTCCCCACGACGTCGCGCAAATGGCCCAGCTGCCCGCGGACTTCACCGCCTTGCGCGAGCGCCTGTTAGCGGCGACCGCCGTTGTTTCACGTGAAACAAAATCCAATTAACCGAGGTTTTTCCAATGACCCTTACCATCCGTCCCTATACGCAAGCCGACTGGCCCGCCATCATGGCCATCCATGACGCGGCCCGGCCGGTCGAGCTCCGCTATGCCCACCTCGACGACGCCTTCGTGCCCCTGAAAATCGCGGCCGAACGCGAGGACCTTTTCGACGACACCCTGTTGGTCGCCGAGGACCCGCGCCAGGTCGTGGGTTTCGTGGCCTTCACCGCCGATGAGCTGGGCTGGCTCTACGTGGCGCCGACCCAGTTCAACCGGGGCATCGGCAGTGCACTGGTCACGGCCGCCCTCGAAGCGGCCCCGACCATCACCGACGTCGAGGTCTTGAGCGGCAACCAACCGGCGCGCCACCTGTACGAGCGTCACGGCTTCCAGCTGGCGCAGACCGTTTCCGGCCACATGCCGGGCAACGAACAGTTCGCCGTGACCGTTGACCAACTGAGCCGACCGGCCGGGTAATGCCACTCTGGTCGTTGATGGCCGCTCCGCGTCGGCGAGCAAGATGCCCGACGTGGGCACGATTCTGAAGCTCCGCAAAGATTGCGGATCTCCAGAACTCGGCCTTGATGTAAGCTGGCCTAAAACCAGCCAGCCAACATCAATTTCACGACGGGCATCAAGTCGCCTCTGCTCCGCTGAAAATCGGCTAAAAGCGGCTACCTCGTGTTACTTGCTCTGATGGCGAGTGCCCCTTCTTTAGAGACCTGATAAGTCAATGCGCGGGTCCAACGTTCCACTAATAACTAGCAAGTAACTAATAAGCTCATCACCTCATAAATTATCTGATAAACCCAAAAGGGACAGTTGACCATAATAGTTGGTCGACTGTCCCTTTTGCTACTTAACGATTGAGATTATGAAAAGTCGGTTACGACTAACGCCTGGTTGCTGAACCACGTACCAGTACGTGGTTGTCTGGCACATGATTAGCGTAGCACAGGCGACTTGATTGCTGTGGTGAAATTGATGTTACCGGGTGTTCTTTGCCCGGTTACATCAAGGCCGAGCTCCAGAGACCCGTGCACTTCGGGGCTTTGGAGTCGTGCCCACCTCAGCAATCTTGCTCGCCGACGCGAAGCGGCCACCAACGACCACTTGATTCCCTACTCCTTGAACTGAATCTTCACGTAGTCCCGGTAGAGCGGCAGGCGGTCCATCAGCTCCTGATGGGTCCCCTGGCCGCTGACCCGGCCGTGGTCAATGAAGTAGATGTTGTCAGCGTCCACGATGGTGCTCAGCCGGTGGGCAATGATCAGCGTCGTCCGGCCCTTCATCAGCTGCCCCAGTGCCTGTTGGACCATCGCCTCGGATTCCGAATCCAGGCTGGCCGTGGCCTCGTCTAGCATCAGGATCTGCGGATCACGCAGGAAGGCCCGGGCGATGGCTAGCCGTTGGCGTTGCCCGCCGCTGACCTTCACCCCGCGCTCCCCGACCTCGGTATCCAGACCGTCCGGCATCTCCTGGACGAACTGGTCAGCGTAGGCCAGGTGCAGGCCGCGCCACAGCTCCTCGTCGGTAAAGGTCTTCTCGAAGCCGTAGGTCAGGTTGTGCCGGATGGTCCCGGCCATGATGGCCGAATCCTGACTGACGTAGCCGATTTGCGACCGCCAGTCCTGCAGACGCACCTCATCGACGTTTTGCCCGCCAATCGTGACCTGCCCCTTCGTCGGGTGGTAGTAGCGTTCCAGCAGGCTGAAAATGGTCGATTTCCCCCCACCGGACGGCCCAGCAAAGGCGACCACCGTGTTGGGTTGTGCCGTGATTGACACGTCATGCAGGATGGGCTGACCGTCGTCGTAGGCGAAGTCCACGTGACGCATCGCCAGCGGTTGGTCGGCGATCGATTGGGCCGCCCCGCTGGTCAGCGATTCTTCGGGCTCGTCCAGCAGTTCGCGGACCCGTTCGGTCGACCCGTTGGCCTTGGAAAGGTCGGTGAAGAAGCGCGCCAGCATCCCCGCGGGGCCCACGATCTGGACCAGGTACATCAGAAATGAGACCAGCGTGCCCATGGTCATGGTCCCGTCGGCCACCCGCGCGGCGGCGTAGACTAGGACCCCGACGAACAGCGCCAGCATGCTGGCGGTCATCACGGGACTGGCGATGGAGTCGTAGAGCGCCTCCTTGAGGCCGATGCGGTAGAGCCGGTGAATCTGGCCAAACCCGCTGGTCGTCTCGTAGTCCTCGGCGTTGGAGGACTTGACCAGCCGAATCTCGCTCAGCGTCTCGTCGGTGCTCCCGGTAAAGGTCGCCAGCGCGTCCTGCCGTTGCCGGCCGATCTTGCTGGACTGCCGCATAATTGGCAGCATCACCAACATCACCAGCGGCACGGCCACGACCATCGCCGTGGTCAGCCGCCAGTCCATCAGGGCCATGATGACGAAGGCCCCGACTAGCTGGAGCAGCGAGGTGACCATCTGGGGAAAGGAATTGGCTAACAAATCCTTGATCTGCGTGGAATCGTTGACCAGCCGCGACGTCATCTCGCCGGTCTTCACATTGTCGAAGTAGCTGACCCGCAACCGGACCAGCTTTTGCCATAACGTCTGTCGTAGGTTCGCGACCACGTTTTCCCCGAAGATCCCCAGCAGCATCCCCGAGGTCGCGCTGATGACGGCGCTCAGAACGAAGAGCCCGATCAGTCCGACCAGTAACGGCCGGTTGACGCCGTGGCTAAACTGGTTGATCAGCGTCTGGGCGAACTTGGGCACGATCAGTTGTGCCCCGGTCGCAATCAGACCCAAGGCCAGCCCGACCCAGAGTTGCCAGTACCGCGGGTGCGTCCGCCGAATCAACTGCAGAAACCCCCGAAAATCAAACTTCCCCCGGCCGGCGGGTCGCCGGTCCATGGCGGATCCATGTTCACGATGCATTCGTCTCACCCCATCTTGTTCAAAGTTAGTTGTTGACTTGACCCGGTCAATGTGACGAAAATCATCTTAACACGTTAGTTAGTCTAATACAAATAAACTAACTAACTTTTTTAAAAAAAGAGTGGGACAAAAGGCAGCTGGCTCCGCCTGACGCCGTTCATGCTCGCCAGCTAACCGCCATTTGGCGCACGCTCGTTTAGGATTTTTAGGCAAAAGAAAAACCATCGCTCGGGGAAAGCGATGGTCATCGGAGTAGGGGTAACGTCATCGAAATGACGTTAACTAATTTTTTCATTATTCCAGGGGAGGAGGAGTACATGAAAAAAGATTGTTAATCTTTGGTAGAGGCTAACCAATTGGTTAACTTCTATGCTGTTTATATTAGCCGCAAAATATGACGAAAGTGTGAACATTCTCGCATATCCGTATGAATTTTCCCCAATCACACTCTTTTAGCGGCTAATCCCCTTATTTCGTTAATTAGTTATCCGGACAAACCACTTATTGTCCGTCCGGCGTGTAGGCCACCGACGAAAATTTGTTGAAGGATTTGACGAACAGTAACTTGACCGTGCCCCGCGGACCCGACCGGTTCTTTTCGATAATGACTTCAACTTCACCGACGTCCTGGTCGCCCTCTTCGCGGGGATCGCTGTCGTTGTCGGCGTCGTCGCCCTCCCGTTCATAGTAGTCGTCCCGGTACAGGAACGACACGATGTCGGCATCTTGTTCGATCGAGCCGGATTCCCGGATATCGGACAGCACCGGCCGCTTGTCCTGGCGTTGTTCCACGCCCCGGGACAGTTGGGACAGCGCGATGACTGGCACGTGGAGCTCCTTGGCCAGCTTCTTCAGTTGCCGCGAAATGTCGGAAACTTCTTGTTGCCGGCTTTCGTGGTTGGTCCCTTCGATCAGTTGCAGGTAATCGATCACGATCAGCCCCAGGTTCTGCTTTTCCTTGGCCAACCGCCGACACTTCGCCCGGATCTCGGTGATCTTGTTCCCGGCGGTGTCGTCGATGTAGATGCTGGCCTTGGCCAGGCTGCCCATGGCGACGATCAGGTTCTGCCACTCGTCTTCGGACAGTTGCCCGGTCCGCAGGTGGTTGGCATCGATCGAGCCTTCCGCACACAGCATCCGGTTGACCAACGACTCGGCACTCATTTCCAGACTGAAGATGGCCACGGTCTTGTCGGTCTTCGTCCCCACGTTCTGTGCGATGTTCAGCGCGAAGGCGGTCTTCCCGACGGCCGGCCGCGCGGCCAGAATCATCAATTCGTCGTCGTGCAGGCCGGTGGTCATCTTGTCGAGCTCGGCGTACCCGGTCGATAGCCCGGTAATCGCGTCGCCCTTCTCGGCCAATTCGTTGATGTCTTCGAAGGTCTGGTTCAGCACGTCCCGAATCGTCTTGAAACCGGACTGGCTCCGCATTTCCGCCACGTTCATGATGTCGCGTTCGGCGTTGTCCAGTAGCTCGTTGACGTCGGTCCCGTCTTCCTGATACCCCTGGGTCACGATGTTGGTGGCCGTCTGGATCAGGCGGCGCAGGACCGCTTTATTTTGCACGATTTTCGCGTAGTAGGTGGCGTTGGCGGCCGTTGGCACGGAACTGGCCAGCTCCGCGATGTAGGACACGCCGCCCACGTCATCCAATTCATTCTTCGCCGTTAACCGGTCCGAGATGGTCACCGCATCGATGGCTTCATCCCGGTCGTTGAGGTCGATCATGGCTTGAAAAATGATCTGATGCTCCCGGCGATAAAAATCCTCCGGGGTTAAATATTCCAACGCATCCACCAACGCGTCGGTGCTCAAAAAGATCGCCCCGAGGACGGCCTTTTCGGCAGCGAGGTTCTGTGGTGGTGTGTGGTCTGTTAGTGCACTATTGTCCATTCTTAATCCTCACTAACTCCTTAAAACTTGGCGAATACCTCTGCGTGGTGCTGGAGACACCCCGCACTTGATAAAGAAATCTTGATGAGACTTGTCCCCGGTTTTTTCACCAGAAAGTCTCGCGATCATTTAACACTCGCGTTCAACATTCATCGCTGAACGATGGCTAATTACCAGAAATCAATCTTACCACATGCACGAACGGACCGCTCGTTTTAGTAATTAGTTTTTTGGCCCCAATCGATGCAAATACGTTGGCACCAAAATGTCATCGACTAATAATCGTAACTCCGCAGAGCCAATCGACTCTTTCGCTAGCATGCGGTACCGTAACCACTCAAATGGCAATAACTTCAGTTTTTCCGGCAGGTCCGTCCCCGTGAGTTCCCCCCGCGTCACGGCCCGTTCTAAAACCCGGTCAATAGCGTTTAAATCAATCTTTCGAACCTTGGCCAGCATCTGCTTCAGCTGCGCACTATCATCGTGACTAACGCCTTCGAACCACGATTCCATGAAGGTCTTGCCGAAGGCGTCCATACTGGCTGTAAATCGCTGGGTGACCAGTAATAAGTCGGCCGCCAGGCTCTCACCCGTGAGAACGACTTGGTCCAGCTGACCATGATTATCCGCCTTGATTTTGTCCTGAATCGCTAATAGCGCCAACGAAAACGGCGTCTCCCAGTGACGATAAATGACAGGCTTACTGGTCTGGGCCTTGGCCGCCACCTTCGCAAACGTTAATTGGCTGAGGCCTTCCGTATTCAAAATTTCTCGGGTCGCTTGGTATACGGCCTGCTCTAAATCAGCTCCACGTCGGCGCGTCTGCGTCATGGCTTGCTTCCTCCTTTTAAGAAACTTTTGGTTTCTTATTGACTTCTAGATTCTACAGTGTATTATACCAGTTGCGTCACTAAGATACTTTTAGTTTCTTATTTGGAGGCCTACTATGCAAAAACAAGCAAAAATTTCCCATTCTGTTGTAATTGTTGCCTTAGTCATCGTCTTCGGGGCGATGGCCCCGCTCTTAGATTCCACCATGATGAACATCGCCATTAATAATCTCGTTACTAGCCTTCACAGCACCGTCACGACCGTGCAGTGGACCATTACCTGTTACTTGTTAGCGACCGGCGTGGCCGTTCCCTTTTCCAGTTGGTTTTTGAATAAGTTCGATGGTCGCAACGTTTTCCTGGCTGGTGAGATTCTATTCGGTGTCGGCTCCATTCTGTCCGCCGTGTCACCCAACATTCAGCTGTTGATTGCCGCGCGACTGGTTCAAGGGTTCGCCGGTGGCATGATTATGCCGCTACTGACGACCTTACTGGTCCAAACTGCCGGCCCAGCCGTCATGGGCCAAATGATGGCGACCGTCGGCTTACCCATGATTCTAGGACCCCTTTTCGGCCCCATTATCGGTGGTGTCATCATTAAATTTCTTTCTTGGCGCTGGATTTTCTGGGTTAACGTCCCCGTTGTGCTTATCTCTATCATCCTGATTATTTGGCAAATGCCGCACTATCCCGCCCAAGACCGTACCGCTAAACTAGATTTTGTGGGGATTACTCTGCTGATTGTCACATCGAGTAGCCTCATTTACGGATTGGTAGCTGCCGCACACCGCGCTAATTTTACCAACTCAACCACGCTCGCTTACGGGACAATCGGTCTGGTTGCTCTGTTGGGTTATCTGGGTTGGGCAGCCTGGCGTCGAGAATATGCCGTCTTACCACTAAATCTATTTAAATTTCGATCCTTTAACGGCGCAGGCCTCGGTTTATTTATCGCCGGTACGGTCTTAAACGGCGCGATGTTACTCCTCCCGTTATATTTTCAAAACGTCCAGCACGCTAGCGTCATCGTCGCCGCCTTAGCCCTCTTACCCCAAGGCCTCGGTATGCTGGTATCACGAGGTATCGCGGGACGGCTGACCGACAGCTTGGGAGCTCGCTACGTGGTATTGGCCAGTGCCCTCATTGCTTTTAGCGGCACCTTACCCTTCTACTGGTTTGATCAGCACACCAATTATTGGTTAATCGCAATCGTCTTATTCGTACGGGGAATCGGTGCTGGCGGCATCCTGATGCCGCTAATGGCCGACGCATTTACCGGCATGCAAGCTAGCCAGATTTCGGCCGCCACGATTGGCTCGCGCATCATTCAAAACGTGGGGAGTGCCTTCGGGTCAGCCCTCGTGACTACGGTTGTCATGGCCTATTCCAACGCCCAGGTCGCCACCTTTGAACGGAAATTGAAGACCGGCGCCTTCCACGTCAATTCGGCACACCTGAATGCTTTCGCGACCGCCCACCTCACAGCTATCCGCACGGCCGCCTTTCAAAACGGCTTTTTACTAGTGGCCTTGGCCGCCCTAGCTATTTGCCTGCCTACTCTGTTACTCACCAATAAACATCACAAGGCTTAATCCATCAAGCCTCAAGAACGCCCGGGTAATTGCTCGGGCGTTCTTGAGGTTTATGAGATTTTTGCTTTTTCATCACTTACAGCACCAACGTCCGGGCCCCATAACGACGCCTATCAAAAAAACGCCGCCCCCACGGACGACGTTTGCTGGTAACTTGATGCGCTTATTTTTCGGCCACGTGAACCCGAATCTTGGCCGTGACGTCGGCGTGAAGCTTGACCGGCACGTTGGTGAAGCCCAGGGACCGAATCGGTTCTGGGAGGTCAACCTTGTGCTTGTCGAGCTTCAGATCGAATTGCTTGGCCAACGCCTGCACGATCTGCTTGCTAGGAATCGAGCCGAACAAGCGGCCATCGGAGCCCGCCTTGGCCGCGAGTTCCACGACCGTCTTCTTGTCTTCCAGACGGTCCTTCAAGGCCTTGGCGGCTGCCAATTCCTCGGCGTCCCGCTTGGCTTCGGCCTTGCGTTCGGCGTTGAGTTGACTCATCGCTGCCTGGTTCGCGGCCTTGGCTAAGCCCCGCTTGATCAGGTAGTTTTGCGCGTACCCGTCTGGCACGTTCTTGATTTCGCCGCGCTTACCCTTGCCACGAACATCTTTGATAAAGATCACTTTCACGTCGTTCACTCCTCAGTTGTTTCATTATTAATTTAATCGTACGTCAAAACGCCCCATGACGCAATTAACTTTCTAGCGGCCATCCCGCAAAACGTGCGCGACCACCACCCGGCGCTTATTCGGTGACGGGGTCCTGCTTGTGGTTCAGGATATCCAGCAGTTGCTGCTTGACCTCGGCCACCGTCTTGTCGCTGATCTGGGTCGCCGCGTTGGAGAGGTGGCCCCCACCGCCCATGGCTTCCATGGTCAGTTGGACGTTGATCCGCCCCAACGACCGGGCGGAGATGCCGACCCGGCCGTCCGCCCGGCGCGTGATGACGAACGACGCGTCGACGCCGGACATGTTCAGCAAGTCGTCGGCCGCCTGGGCCGCGGTGACGGGATCGTAGGTCTGGTCATCCTCACCGGCGACCAGCGCGATGTCCTCGTTGACGAACTCGACCAGTTCAATCAGATGATTGCGTTGCAGGTAACTGTCGACGTTTTCCTTCATGTACTGCTGCATCTTGATGGCGTCCGCCCCGGCCGACCGCAGGTAACTCGCGGCGTCAAAGGTCCGGGTCCCGGTCCGTAACGAGAAGTGCTTGGTGTCAACGAAGATCCCCGTCAGCATGGCTGTCGCCTCGACCTTATTGATCGGTTCGCTCTCCTGGGACTGGTACTCGAACATTTCGGTGATCAGTTCACAGGTCGAGCTGGCGTACGGTTCGATGTAGACCAGTAATGGGTTCTCGGGGAACTCCTCGCCCCGCCGGTGATGGTCGATGATCATGACCCGGTTCTCCAGGCGGTGGTACAGGTCCGACGAGATGCTGATCGACGCCTTGGAGTGGTCGACCATCAGCAGCATGCTTTGGTCGGTGGCCAGCTCCAGCGCCCGTTTCGGGGAAATGATGGCGTCCACGATATCCGGATAATCCTGCAGGTCATCCAGCAAGCGCTGCACGTCGGAATGGACCGTCTCCTGGTCCAACACGATCCAGCAGGTCTTGTGGTTCATCTTGGCGATCCGGCGAATCCCCAGGCAGGCCCCCAGCGAATCCATGTCCGGCTGGGTGTGGCCCTGAACGAAGATCTGGTCGGACTCGTTCATCAGTTCCTGTAAGGCCTGTGAAATCATCCGCGCCCGGACCCGCGTCCGTTTCTCCATCGGGTTGGTCTTCCCACCGTAGTAGCGGGCCTCTTGGTCGGCCGCCTTGACCACGACCTGGTCGCCCCCCCGACCTAACGCGAGGTCGAGGTTGCTTTGAGCCTGGTCCGCCAACTTGTTTAAGTTCGGGTCGCCGTACGCGATCCCGATACTCAGGGTCAACGGGAAGTTTTGCTTCGAGGTGGTCTCCCGGATGGTGTCCAGAATCTTGAATTTATCGGCTTCGATGGCCGCCAACGACTTGGCGTAGGCCAGGATGAAGTAGTGGTCATCGTCCAGCTGCTTCAGGTACATGTCGAACTGTTGGACCCACGAGGAAAGCTCGTTGGTCACGTAATTCCGCAGGTTCGAGATGTCTTGGTCGGTCATGGACTGGGTGATCTCATCGTAGTTATCCAGGAAAATCTGGCCGATGGCGATTTTTTCGTTATCGTACTGTTCCTGAATCAGCTGGTAATGGGTCACGTCGTAGAGGTACACCGCGTGAAAGTCCGGCTGGACGTACAGGGTGAACCGGTAGTCGCGCCACTTGACCGTAGTCAACGTCTTGGGCGCCGTGGCCGTCACCAACTGGGACAGCTCGGGATCCACGTCCGCCAGGGGCCGGCCGAGGATGTTTTGGTCCTCGAAGTAGTGTTGCAGGTAGGGATTTAACCATTCGACCTGGTCACTATCGCCTAAGATCATGACACCGGGCGGCATCCGGATCAGGGCTTCCTGGCCCCCCTGCTGAATCCGAAACGATAAATCGGAAATGTATTGTGTGGTGTCGGCACCGATCTCAGCCATGGTGTTGAACACGCCGAGAGTGGCGAGGCCGACTAAGACTAAAACAACGATACCAAAGATCCAATTAAGTAAGAACGACAGGACTATCCCGAGAATGGCCAAGCCAGCCGTCATAAGCGCGATTCCCCGGAGGCGTCGGTTCTGTAAGAACTCGGACACCGCGAATCGCGAAAATAGTTTGTTCATTACTTTCTCCTCATCTGATTCGTGCAAAAAGTCTGTTGGCGTGGTGCTCAACCGGTGCCATACCGGTCGGTTCCAACCGCTTCCAATAATACTCCTATTTTATCACAGTCCGGGGTAATCACAAAATCTCCTTCTCAACGAAAGCCCGGTCTGACGGGCCTGCGCTGGATTTTGGACGCCCTTAACTCCGGGCTTGACCTTGACGCAACGACAAGCCGTATAGTAGGTTACAAGCAATCAGGAAGGAGACGTACCATGACCACCTATGCCATTCAAGCACTGGCCCAGCTCGCCGGGCTCAGTACCCGCACGCTGCGATACTACGACCAGATCGGCCTCTTGGTCGCACACCGCAATCCACTGAACGGGTACCGCGAATACGACGCCCAAGCGGTCGACCGCCTACAGCGGATCCGCTACTGGCAGGCCTTCGGGTTCACCCTCAGCGAGATCCGGGCGCTGCTGGCCCAGACGCCCGCGCAACAGGACGCGGCCCTGCGCCATCAGCGCGACCAGCTGCGGCAGGAACAGGAACGGCTGACCCGGTTGCTCACCAGTCTGGACCGCACCCTCGCGGCCCATCAAGGAGGAGATTCCATGACCGATACCGAAAAATTCGCCGCTTTTAAGCAGGACCAGGTGGCCGCCAACGACCGCCAATACGGTGCCGAGGCCCGGCAGCGCTACGGCAACGCCGCCGTCACCAGTAGTCAACAGAAATTCGCTCAGCTCAGCGCGGCCGACTACCAGGCCATGCAGGCCGTCGAAGCCGACCTGCTGACCCAACTGACCCAGGTCACCCAGACCCAGGACCTGACCTCGCCCGCCGCCAAACGGGTCTTCCAGCTCCATCGACAGTGGCTGTGTTTCACGTGGAACAATTACACGCCGGCCCAACACAGGGGATTGGCCCAGCTCTACCTGGCGGACGACCGTTTCCAGGACTATTACCGCCAAAAGACCGGCCAGGAAGCCGCCGGCCGGACGTTGGCCGCCATCATCGACCAGTTCATCCCCGCTTAAGGCGGGACCAAAAGCGTCTAGGACCCTCGTCCTAGACGTTTTTCGTGAGCTCATTCAGTTCTAAAGTAGGCGTTGCTTGGCCGTTTTAGCCCTCATACTGGGCCATGAAGGCCTGTAAGACCTCCGGCGTATTCGCCGTGACCCCGGGGGCTAACCGGGCGCCGGCGTGCTGGACCAGCCGCTGGAGCGTCGCCTGGCTTTCGGCGATGGTGCTGCTGACGCTGGTCAGGAAGGGCACGATGGTCTTACCCCGGAGGTCGGTCGTCCGCAGGAACTGGTCGATCACCAGCGGCGGCTGGGCCCACCAGCTGGGGAACCCGAGGAAGACGGTGTCCACGTCGTCCAGACTGGCCGTCAACGGCATCAGCGTAGGCAACACTTGGGCTTCCCGCTCCTGTTGGGCCACCGTGACCAGTTGCGCATAGTCTTCGGGGTAGGCCGGTTGCCGGTGGATCTCGATCAGCGGTCCCCCGACTATCCGGTGAATCTCATTCGCGGCGTGGGCCGTCGTCCCGGTTTGCGAAAAGTACACTACTGCTGCGCGTTGCATGTCACTGACCCCTCCTCAATCATCAATACATCTAGAATACACTTTTTTGGAACCGGTATGGGCCAATTTGCTTACCCAATTTCTCCGGTTTGGGTCCTCCGGTTCCCGAGACATCCGCCTTGTATCCGATTCCATAAGGCTCTAAAATGATGATATACCTACTTAATGATTCGGAAAGGAAGAATCCCTATGTCAGACCAACCGCTTACCAGTCAACGTCACGCGACCCGGGCCTTTAGCGACCGCTCCGTGAACCACACCACCCTGCGCACCATCATCAAGGAGGCCCAGGCGGCCCCGTCGTGGGAGAACACCCAGCCGTGGAAGGCCTACCTCGCCACCGGCCAGGTCGCCAAGCATCTGCGGCAAAGCCACCTCGAGCGTAACCGCCAGGGTCAGAAGAGTTGGACCGAGGTCATGCCCCTGAAGAAGGACCAGTGGGCGGCCTTTCCCCAGGCCAACCTCGACGCTTGGCGGCAAAACATGCTGGCCTTCTACGGCGACGACGCCCCGAAGTTCGCGGCCGTGCAGCGGGACCTGTTCAACGCGCCCGTCCTGGCCTACCTGACGATGCCGAAGGACTCCTCCGCGTACTCCGCCTATGACCTGGGGGCCTTTGGCTACGGCATCCTCCTCGCGGCGCAGAACCACGGCCTGGGCGGCGTACCGGCCTACGAACTGGTCCGCTACCCCGAGGAGATTCACCAGGCCTTTGACATTCCGGACGACCAGGTGATCTTCATGGGGCTGGCGCTGGGATACCCCGCCGACAGCAAGCTCAATCAGCTGCGGACTACCCGGCGGCCGCTGGACGACATCCTCACCATCGCGGACTAACGATCCCTAAAAAGACGCGAATGCACCCTTGCGAACAACCAACCGTTGTCCGCAAGGGTGCTTTTTTACTCATTCGTCATGCTTCGCTTGGCTCCGCCGGTACAGCAGGTAGCCGTAGTACAGGCTGACCCCACCCAGTAGGCCGGCCGCCACCCAGATGGTCCGGGTCGTCCACAGCAGCTGGAGGAGCGCCGAGACCAACGCGCCGCCGGTGAAACACCCGACCAACTCGAAATAGACCCGGCTGGTCAGGAGCTGCTCGGGGTCACTGGTCAGGCTGTACGCCGCCAGCGCACTGGTCGCCTTTTTCAGGTTCCCGGTCGAGAACACATTGTTGTAGCCGTGGCCGACGATGGTCCCGAAGGTGGTGGTCTGCATCGCCATCACCAGCGCTAACGGCGGCACGACTACCAGGTTCGGCACCGCCGGGGGCAAGGCGCCGACCAGCAGGCACACCAGTAGGCCGCCCACCAGGCTCAGCAGGCGCCAATAGTGGGACCGGGGCTGGATGTGGTACTGCAGGACCCGGACCAGGGTCACGCCCAGCATGAAGCCCATGACCGTCGCCACCTTGGTCACCGCCCCGGGCAGGTTCCGCTGGGCGATGTCCACGCTCAAGAAGATCAGGTTACCGGTCTGCCCGGCCGCCAAGACGCCACCGCGTTGGACGAAGGTGTAGGCGTCGATGAACCCGCCGATGAAGGTCAGGGCGAGGCCAATCTCCCGACGTTGAAACAGGTGGGGATTCTGGATTTTCTGCATGAGGAGCCCTCCTTTAAGATGCTTTTAGCATAGGCGGGCGGGGGCCAAAACGCAAGTCGGCCCACAAAAAAAGACCCACCCCAAGAGGTCGGTCTCTTCACATTACTAGTCTTCGCTGACGAATGGCATTAAGCCCATGATCCGTGAACGCTTGATAGCAATCGTTAACTTACGTTGGTTCTTGGCACTCGTACCAGTTACCCGACGTGGTAAAATCTTACCCCGTTCGGAGATGAACCGACGTAATAAGTCAGTATCTTTGTAATCAATGTATTCGATGTGGTTGGCTGCGATGAAGTCAACCTTACGACGGCGACGGCCGCCACGACGTTGTCCTGCCATGGATAATTCCCTCCTCGTTTAGTGAGTTTTAGAACGGTAAATCATCGTCAGAAATGTCGATAGAATCGCCGGTGTTCGCAAACGGATCGTTGGTGTTGCCACCGTTGTTGCCGTTCGAGTTACCGGAATTCCCAGCCGGAGCGTTGTTGCTCGGGGCCGGATTCCCATTACCCTGTTGGGGACCATTGTTGGCACCGCTGGTGAATGGGTTGGCATTTTGACTCTGATTATTCTGAGGTGCGTTATTCGCAGGAGCGCCGTAATTGTTGCCCCCTTGGTTCGCGTTGCGTGAACGTGGTTCCAAGAAGGAAAAGTTTTCGACGACCACTTCGGTCACATAGACCCGTTGGCCCTGCTGATTTTCATAGTTTCGGGTCTGAACTCGGCCTTCAATGCCGACCAGAGAACCCTTGTGGAAAAAGTTAGCGAAATTCTCCGCGGACTTCCGCCAAATCACACAACTGATGAAATCAGCTTCCCGCTCACCTTGCTGGTTGGTGAACCGCCGATCAACGGCCAACGTAAAAGTGGCAACAGCAGCACCGCTTTGGGTGTATCGTAATTCGACATCCCGTGTCAGTCGGCCAGTAAGTACTACTCGGTTGATCATTGCTGAATAACTCCTCTCAAATTAAAAGTTAAAGTTAGAATTAGTCTTCGCGCTTAACGATCATATGACGTAAGATTTCGCCATTGATCTTGGCTAAACGGTCGAATTCGTTCAATGCTTCGTCATCGTTTGCGTTCAGCGTTACGACGTGGTAGATACCTTCGTTGTAACCACCAATTTCGTAAGCGAAACGACGCTTTGACCAGTCTTTTGAACTGATGATGTCTGCACCGTTATCCGTAACGATCTTGTCAAACCGTTCTACCAAGGCAGTCTTAGCAGCGTCGTCAAGATCTGGACGAATGATGTAGGTAATTTCGTATTTCGTAGTTTCCATGAATCGTACACCTCCTTATGGACTTCAGGCCCCCGCCAATTACGGGAGCAAGGAGAGTTGCTAGCGTTAGCCAGATACTCACAAGCTAGTAGTATAGCATAAAAATAGAATCGAGGCAAATCGGGGCCGACCGACTGGGGTGCCTGCTGTTACAAGGATAGTTCCGTAAACCGCCGCAGAAACTGTCGAAAAAGTTGAAAAAGGGTGGGGGGCTTCCTCGGGGACCAGTAAGATCGGTGGTAACGGTCGGTCGCTTGCTTCCGCTCAGCTGGGCCATGATGACCGTGGGCACGCTCTTGGCCCATCTGACACTCCAGCAATCTTGACGTTGGTGGTCATCCCGTTACCTTGGCTTAACTACCACCGTCCTCTGATCAACTGGCACGATGTATGACCGTGAATAGTTGTTTTTGAAAATGCCCGATAGTTGCTATTGGCGTCCTGCTTCGTTTGTGACGGTCATCATCTAGGTGAGCGGCACAGAGGCGACTTGCCGGCCGTGGTGAAATTGATGTAGGCTGGGGTTTTGTCCCAGCCTACATCAAGGCCGAGTTCTGGAGACCTGTGTGATTTTCACAGGGCTTCAGAATCGTGCCCACCTCGGCCGGCTTGCTCGCCGGCGTGAAGCGGCGGTCCTCATCAATCTCAAAAAAAGCGCCCCATCCATTCCGGATTAGGGCGCTTCGTATTCAATCGGTTAAACTTCGTGCGGTGTGTCGTCGTTATCTGGCGTCGCTGCGGTGTCGTCCGCGGCCGCTGGTGCGTCCGTGGCGGCATCGGCTGACTCGTCAGCACTCGGTGCGTCGTCTTCCTTGGCGACCTTGGCCATGGTGGCCACCTTGGCGTCGTCGTTCAGCCGGATCAAGTGAACCCCTAACGTGGCCCGCCCGGTCTCGGAGACGTCGGCGATGCTAAAGCGAATCATGACCCCCTTGTTGGTGATCAGCATGATGTCTTCATCGCCCGAAACGGTGGTCAAGCCCGCCAGCGGTCCGTTCTTCTCGGACACGTTCACGGTCTTGATCCCCTTACCACCACGCCCCTTGATTGGGTACTCGCTGGCCGGCGTTTGCTTCCCATAACCCTTTTCGGAAATGACAAACACCTTGCTGTCCGGCTTCAAGACACTGGCGCCGATGACGTAATCGTGGTCGCGCAGGCGAATCCCGCGGACCCCGGTTGCCGAACGACCCATCGACCGCACGTCGGCCGCCGCGAAGCTCACGGCATAGCCCAGGTGCGTCCCGATGATCACGTTGGCGTCTTCCTTGATGATTGCCACGTTCATCAGCTCATCGCCATCCTTCAGGTTCAGGGCCTTGAGCCCGTTGCTGCGGATGTTGGCGAATTCGTCGACGGGGGTCCGCTTGACCGTCCCCTGTACCGTGGTGAAGAACAGGTCGTCTTCGGTGTTCTCGCCCGGGTTGGCCACGTTGATGACCGCCTGGACGTGTTCGTCGGTGTTGATGCCCAGCAGGTTGATGACCGGAATCCCCTTGGCCGAGCGCCCGTATTCTGGGATCTCGTAGCCCTTCATCCGGTAGACCTTCCCGGTGTTGGTGAAGAACAGCAGCATGTCGTGCGTGGAGGTAGCAACTAGGTGTTCGATAAAGTCGTCCTCGTGCACGCCCATGCCCTGGATGCCCTTGCCACCCCGGTTTTGGGCCTTAAATTCGGTGGTTGGCAGCCGCTTGATGTACCCGTTGTGGGTCAGCGACACGACCACGTCCTCTTCGGCGATCAGGTCTTCGTCTTCCAAGCTCAGAACTTCGCCGACCATCAATTCGGTCCGGCGCTTGTCGCCAAACTTGTTTTGAATCTCCAAGAGTTCTTCGTAGATAATGCCCTGTTGGCGTTCCTTCGAGGCCAGGATCTCCTGGTAGTCCTTGATGGCCGCTTGCAGGTCCTTGTATTCCTTCTCGACCTTTTCCCGTTCCAGACCGGTCAACCGAACCAACCGCATGTCCAAGATGGCTTGCGATTGCTTGTCGGACAGGCTGAAGCGCGTCATCAACTCGTTCTTCGCCAGATCAGCGGTCTGCGACTGCCGAATGATGGTGATGATCTCGTCGATGTGGTCCAGCGCGATCCGCAACCCCTCGAGGATGTGGGCCCGCGCCTGGGCCTTCTTCAGGTCAAAGGCGGTCCGCCGCCGAATGACTTCCAGCTGGAAGTCCAGGTAGTACTGCAAAATGGCCTTTAAGCCCAGCACTTTCGGCGCGCCGTCCACGATGGCCAGCATGTTGATCCCGAACGAGGTCTGCATCAAGGTCATCTTGTACAGGTTGTTCAAGATGACCTCGGCGCTGGCGTCCCGCCGGACATCGACCACGATCCGCATCCCCGTCCGGTCGGACTCATCGTTGACATCGGTGATGCCCTCGATGCGCTTGTCCCGGGCCAGTTCAGCGATCCGTTCGATCAGCTTGGCCTTGTTGACCATGTACGGAATTTCCGTGGCCACGATCCGTTGCTTGCCGTTCTTTTCTTCTTCGATATCAACCTTGGCCCGCAGGGTAATGGTCCCCTTCCCGGTCTCGTAAGCCCGGCGAATGGCGGCCTTGCCCATCACGATCCCCCCGGTTGGGAAATCGGGACCCGGTAAGGCTTCCATTAAGTCAGCCAGCGTGGCATCGGGGTTCTTCATCAGAATGTGCAGCGCACTGATGACTTCCGTCAGGTTATGCGGCGGAATGTTGGTCGCCATCCCGACGGCGATCCCGGAGGCCCCGTTGACCAAAAGGTTCGGGAACCGTGACGGGAGCACGACGGGTTCGCGCTCACTGCCATCGTAGTTGTCTTGATAATCGATCGTATCTTTGTTGATGTCGCGCAGCATTTCCAGCGCAATCTTGCTCAACCGGGCTTCGGTATACCGCATAGCGGCGGCCCCGTCACCATCGACGGACCCGAAGTTCCCGTGCCCATCGACCAACATGTAGCGGTACGAGAAGTCCTGGGCCATCCGGACCATGGACTCGTAGACCGCCGTGTCACCGTGGGGGTGATACTTTCCGAGGACGTCCCCGACCACCCGGGCTGATTTCCGGAATGGCTTATCGGGGGTAATCCCCAGTTCGTGCATATCGTACAGGATCCGCCGGTGGACTGGCTTCAATCCATCCCGGACATCTGGTAACGCCCGTTGCACAATCACGCTCATCGCGTAGTCCAAGAAGGACGTCCGCATGGTCTGTGACAGGTCAACGTCGGTGATCCGTTTATTCTCAAAATCTTGATCAGCCAAAATTTACCCTCCGTTCCTACTTCCGCAAGCCACGCCCCGTTTTTTGTCAGCGGGGTCTTTCAAGTCTCCGGAACCGTCCTAGACGTCCAGATCGGCGAAGGTGGCGTTCTCTTCGATAAATTCACGCCGGGGAGCAACCTTGTCCCCCATCAGCATGCTAAAGACTTGGTCGGCGTTGATGGCGTCATCCGCATCAACCCGCAAGAGCCGCCGGTTGTCTGGGTTCATCGTGGTGTCCCAGAGTTGTTCGGCGTCCATTTCCCCAAGCCCCTTGTACCGTTGAATCTGTGGCTTTGGTGATGGGGATAATTGACCCAAGACTTCCTTCAGTTCGTCCTCGGAATCGATGTAGCGTTGGTACTTTCCTTGGCGAATCCGGTACAGTGGCGGCTGGGCGATGTAGACGAAGCCGGCATCCAGCAGCGGCCGCATGTAGCGGTAGATCAGCGTCAGCAGCAGGGTCCGGATGTGGGCCCCGTCGACATCGGCATCGGTCATAATGATTAATTTGTGATAGTTGGCTTTAGCGACGTCAAAGTCGTCCCCAAACCCGGTCCCCATGGCCGTGAACAGCGAGCGGATTTCTTCGTTCGCCAAGATCCGGTCCATCGAGGCCTTTTCCACGTTCAGGATCTTCCCCCGAATCGGCAGGATGGCCTGCGTCAGCCGCGAACGACCTTGCTTGGCCGACCCACCGGCGGAGTCCCCTTCGACGATGAACAGTTCGGAGATGTTCGGGTCCTTGGAGGTGTTGTCCGCCAGCTTCCCGGGCAGGTTGCTGATTTCCAGCCCGCTCTTCTTCCGGGTAACTTCCCGGGCCCGCTTAGCGGCGACCCGGGCCTTCGAGGCCAGACTCCCCTTGTCCACGATCTTGCGGGCCACGTCTGGGTGCTCCATCAAGAAGCGCATGAAGTGGTCGGCAAAGGTGTGGTCCACGGCCGTCCGCGCGTCGGAGTTCCCCAACTTGGTCTTGGTTTGCCCTTCGAATTGTGGGTCCGGGTGCTTGACGGAGACCACGGCGGTCAGGCCTTCCCGGACGTCATCCCCGGTCAGGTTCGGCTCGTTATCCTTCATCAGCTTGTTTTGCCGGGCGTAGTCGTTCACGACCCGGGTCAACGCCCGTTTGAACCCTTCTTCGTGGGTCCCACCTTCGTAGGTGTGGATGTTGTTGGTGAAGGTCAACAGATTGTTGTGGTAGTCGTCGGTATATTGCAGGGCGACTTCCACGGTGATGCCATTTTCCATCCCCTCGACGTAGATCGGTGGCTCGAACAGGGTGGTCTTGTTCTCGTTCAGGTAGTCGACGTAGTGGCGAATCCCACCTTCGTAGTGGAAGTCCTCTTCGGTCGGCTCCTCGGGCCGGTCATCGCGAATCGTGATGCGCAGACCCTTGTTCAAGAAGGCCAGCTCACGGATTCGCGTCGTCAGGGTCTTGATGTCGTACGTGGTGGTCTCCCGGAAGATGTCGGGATCCGGCAGGAAGTGGACCTTGGTGCCGTGGTCTTCTTCGGGCAGGCCGGTGGCCACGACGTGCATCGGTGTCTTAACGTGGCCGCGGGTGAAGTCCATCGCGTAGCGTTTGCCTTCCCGCGTGACTTCAACGTCCAGCTCGACGGACAGGGCGTTCACGACGGAAGCCCCGACCCCGTGGAGTCCCCCGGAGACCTTGTACCCGCCACCGCCGAATTTCCCACCGGCGTGCAGGATGGTGAAGACCGTTTCCAAAGCGGGCTTCCCGGTCTTCTTTTGCGTATCGACTGGGATTCCCCGCCCGTTATCGGTCACGGTGATGCTGTTATCCTTCTCCACCGTCACGTGGATCTCGTCGGCGAACCCGGCTAAGGCTTCATCGATCCCGTTGTCCACGATTTCCCAGACCAGGTGATGCAGGCCTTGTGAACTCGTGGTCCCGATGTACATCCCGGGACGTTTCCGAACCGCTTCCAGGCCTTCTAGGACCTGGATTTGGCTGGCGTCGTATTCACGGGCTTCTTCTTCTTTGGTTTCTTTTTCGTTTTCAGCCACTGTCTAATCCTCCTTACAGACTACTCGGTTGACGCGGAGTCAGCCGACGCATCGTCGGCCACCACGGTCCCGCCATTCACGTGAAAAATCGTCGGGTCCTTGATCAGCTGGCGGGTGATCCCGCTCAGGCTGGTGGTGGTAATAAACGTTTGGACTTTATCCTGAATCGCGGTCAGTAAGTGGGTCTGCCGCGCATCGTCCAGTTCGGACAGGACGTCATCCAGTAACAGGACCGGGTACTCCCCGGTCTCTTCTTTCATCAGGTCGATCTCGGCCAGCTTGACGCTTAAGGCCGTGGTCCGTTGCTGCCCCTGCGACCCGAACGTCTGCACGTTCTTGTCGTTGACCTGAAAATGCAGGTCGTCGCGGTGCGGACCAATCAGCGTGGTGCCCTGATACAGCTCCTTGTCGCGCTGCTTTTTATACAGGGCCGTGAGCGCCGCACAGATGGTCTTGGGGTCGCTCAGCTGGTCGGCCGCGACCTGGGTGGCGTAGTGAAACGCCAGGGTCTCGCGGTGCTGGGAGATCTCGGCGTGAATCGCCTGGGCCCAGTGCTCCAACTTCTTGAGCATCGTCAGGCGCTGGTAGATGATCTCCGCCCCGTAGGCCGCCAGCTGATCGGACAACACGCCTAAGAACAGCAGGTCGTGTTGCTTGTGGTGCTGCAGGTCCTTAAGGTACCGGTTGCGCTGCTTCAGCAGTGTCCGGTACTGACTCAGGTTGTACAGGTAGCGCGGGTTCATCTGGCCGAACTCCATGTCCATGAAGCGGCGCCGCACGGTGGGGGCACCCTTGACGATGGCCAGGTCTTCCGGCGCAAATAAAATCACGTTGAGCTGACCCACGTACTGGGATAATCGGGCCTGCTCAAGGTGATTGATTTTTGCACGTTTACCTTGTCGTGAAAAAGTCAGCTCCAACGGGGTCGTCCCGCTGGCCTTGACCACCCGACCGCGCAGTTGCGCCGTTTTGGCCTGCCAGTTGATCAAGTCGTGATCGTTCGCCGTCCGGTGGCTGCGGGTCAACGCCAACGCGTAGATGGCCTCCAGGAGGTTCGTCTTGCCCTGGGCGTTCTCGCCGAGGAGGACGTTAATCCCCCGCCCTAACTTAAGGTCGGCCGCCGAATAGTTTCGAAAATCGCGAAGCTGCAATTCTTGCAAATACATTATTCACCCTGCTTTGAGCGTATAAAAAATAATCCGGCATCGGGTACGTCAACGGAATCGCCAGGATAGAGCTTGCGGCCCCGCCGGTCGTCCGGCTCGTCATTGACCTTGACCGTGTTTTCCCGCAGGAACCACTTGGCCTGACCACCGGTACCGATGATGGATTCTTCTTTGAGCATCTGACCTAATGTGATGTAGGGCGTCTCAATGAAAACCTCTTTTTTCACAATTTCACCCCTTCGTTTTCTTTACTTATATTATACCCCTTTTATGGTAAAAGTACAGATTGACTACCCGATATTTGGCGTCTGAGGCCCCTTGCGTCCTTTTTGATGTTTTTGCCATAAATCGGGTAAATCTGCTCAGAATCAAAAATAGCGTGATTAGGGCCGTTTTTAGCCGTTTTTTGCCATTTCAACGCTTTCTTTCCACCCCACGGTCAGTTGTGAACGGCTAAACCGGTCGAACAGCCCCCGTTAATGCCCCAATTTAGGGAGTCAAAATTGCCGAAAATGGTTTTTGACAATCGCTCCCCTCCGCCGAGCAAGATGACCCGTAGTGGGCACGATTCCGAAGCCTAGAAGGGCACTAGTCTCCGGAACTCGACCTTGTTCTAAGCCGGGAAAGTCCCCCGGCTAAGAACAATTTCACTACGGGTCATCAAGTCGGCTCTGGTCCGCTAACATTGTGGAAACTGGCCACCAGAACAGAAGAAAGCAGCAACATCGTCAACTTCAGCAACACGATCGAAGCCATTAACGAGAATCTCGAGCCCATCAACGTGTCGTGATGTGATGGTCCAGCTGGGGGCGTTCCAAGCAACAATTGACGATAAAGTCCCCCCATTCTCTAGATTAATGGCGGACATAACACGTGAATTCACGTAAGGTGGTTAACCCGAAGCGACCTGTGGCGGTTGGCACGGATCCCGCTAGTCGTTGTGCCGAACGACTGGTTGCTTGAATGGATTGTCTCGTTAGGTAAGCATCCCCTTCAACGTGAGCGTAACAGAGGCGACTTGATGGCCGTGGTGAAATTGATGTTAGTCGGCGTTTTTTAGCCGGCTTACATCAAGGCCGAGCTCCGGAGACCTGCGCTTTTGGCAGGGCTTCGGAGTCGTGCCCACCACGGCCATCTTGCTCGCCGGCGTGAAGCGGCTGTCTTGATCCATCTCCATTTGCTGAACGCTTCAAAAATATGCGTAAAAAAGCGTGGCCCCCAAAGAGGGACCACGCTTCGTGAGATTGAGGATGATTCGTCGCCACTTGGACTTTGTGAAATTTCACAAAGTCCCCTAATCCGGACGAAATACCCGTTTTTAAGTCAAATTAGAACGTCCGCACCGGCGTGATCAATTGGATGAAGTTGCTGGTGTCTTCCGTTGGAACCAACGTGAACGGCCGCAATGCCGAGGTGAAGGCCACCCGGATCACGGTTTGGCCGAAGGAGCGCAGCGCGTCCTTCATGTAGTCGGGGTTGAAGGAAATCTCCAGGTCCGCTCCGTCCAAGGACTTCGGCGTCAGGGTTTCTTCGACGTTCCCGACATCCGGCGAGTTACTGAAGATGGTGACCTGGTTGTCACTCGGCTTCAGCGTCAGCTTGACCACGTTGTTCCGCGATTCATGGGACAACAGGGAGGCCCGTTCGACCGCCGCCAACAGTTCGGGTGCTTCGAATTCGACCGTGGTCGAGGCGTCCTTCGGAATCAACCGGGACGTGTCCGGGTAGTTCCCTTCCAACAACCGGGAGTAGAACGAGGTGTCACCCAATAAGAAGAGCACCTGGTTCTCGGAGAATTGCATCTTCACGTCACTATCGTCTTCGCCGATCATCCGGGACAATTCCGTCAGACTCTTTCCGGGGATGATGACGTCAAAGGCCGCGTCACTCGGCGTTGGCAGTTCGATCTGCCGTTGACTCAACCGGTGACTGTCCGTGGCGACCGCCAAGAATTGGTTATCGGCCAACACAAAGTGAACCCCGGTCAGGATCGGCCGACTCTCTTGGTTGGAAACGGCGATGACCGTTTGGCTGATCAGTTCCTTGAACACCGTGCCGGATAAGGTTACGGCGTCGCCGGCATCCACCTCGGGCAGGTGCGGATAGTTGTTCGCGTCCTGACCGTTGATGTTGAAGGCCGCGGGGCCAGATGTGATTTCGGTCTGGAAACCTTCCTTGACCGTGACCGTCATGGTCTTTTCGGGCAACTTCTTGACGATTTCACTGAAGAACCGGGCCGTTAAAACGATGGACCCGGGTTCGTCGATGGTCAGCCCAATGTCGGGATCGTCGGCGCGAATTAGAGTTTCAATGGAAATATCGGCGTTCGACCCGGTCAATAAGAGGCCGGCGTCACTGGCAACGATCTTGAGTCCCGTCAGAATGGGGATGGTGGTTTTAGATGAGATGGCCCGGGAGACGTTATTGAGTTCCTTAACGAATGCGGCCCGATTGATGGTAAATTGCATGAGTTGCAGCACTCCTTTTTTTCTGGTGACGTGGTTAACTTAATTAAAAGAAAAAACAGTAGCCGTAGTAGAGCGGTTGATTCTGTGGAAAAGGTTGCGAAACAGCCCGGGGCTTGAGTTATCCACCTGTGGATAAGTTGTGGATAACTTTAAAAAGCCGGCCGAGTTGTCCACACGCTCCGTGGTCCGCTGCCTCTATCATACACTAACGGGGCCCAAAAGAACCGGTGGGTGTCTGATTTCCCGCCGGCGTCGGTTCCGCCTGGTCTGATAAGCGTTAGGACAAAAGGTCTCAAACTTGTTTTTCGACCTTCTGGTGACGAAACGTGCGCCCAAAGGCAGCTGGTTCCGCTGAACATTGTCAGCTAACCGCCCTTTGTCCCATCTCTGATAAGGCTTAGCGTCGCAGTTCTTCCTTTAAATCGGCGATGTCTTTCTGAAGTTCGGTATCGGTCTTGAGTGACGCGGCGATCTTGTCGTAGGCGTGGATCACGGTGGTGTGGTCCTTGCCGCCGAACTCGTTACCGATGCGGGGCAACGAAGCGTCGGTCAACTCGCGGGACAGGTACATGGCGATCTGCCGCGGGATGACGATGGTCTTCTTGCGTTTCTTTCCCTTCAAGTCCTTGAGCGACACGTGGAAGTAGTCGGCCACGCGGTCCTGAATCACGGGAATCGTGATGGCGTCGCTAGCGTTCGCCAGGTTCAAGCCCTTGAGCGCTTCGGCGGCCAGGTCCGTGGTGATTGGCTGGTGCATCAGTTGATGGTAGGCCTGCACGCGGGCTAAGGCGCCCTCCAGTTCCCGGACGTTGGAGTCGATCTGCCCGGCGATGTAACTCAACGTGTCGTCGGGGATCTCGATATCGTCGGCGTCCGCTTTGTTGCGGAGAATGGCGATCCGGGTCTCCAGGTCCGGCGGCGTGATGTCCACGGACAACCCCCAGGCGAACCGCGAGACTAAGCGGTCCTGCAGCTTCGGAATCTCGTTGGGCAGCCGGTCGGACGTCAGCACGATCTGCTTGCCGTCGTCGTAGAGCGTATTAAAAGTATGGAAGAACTCCTCTTGGGTTCCTTCCTTATTAGCGAAGAATTGAATATCGTCAACCAATAGCAGATCGACGTTACGGTACTCCTGTCGGAACTCTTCCTGCGTGCGGGTCCGAATGGCGTTGATGAAGTCGTTGGTGAAAGCCTCACTGGTCACGTATTTGATCTTGGTGTCCGGGTGATCTTCTAACATCTTGTTCCCAATGGCGTGCATCAAGTGGGTCTTGCCCAGACCGACGCCCCCGTAGAAGAACAGCGGGTTGTACATGACGCCCGGTTCTTCGGAAACGACCAGCGCCGCGGCGTGCGCCATCTGATTGCCCTTGCCGATGACAAAGGTATCAAAGGTGTAGCGCGGGTTTAAGGCGGTTTCCTTCATAAAGGTCGGTGTGGTCTCGGTGGCGTCGGCCTGGTCGGCGTTGGCCCGAGAGACCTGGGGTTGCCGTTCATCTTCGAGAATCAAAACGGGTTGGATGTCCTGTTGGGTTGCTTCATAAGCGTATTCGACGAGTTGCTGGTCCAGGTGTTGGTGGGTCCAGTAATCGCGGTGCAGGGGTGACGGAAGTTCCAACGTCAACTTGTTTCCTTCTAAGGAAATGGGCTTAGCGGATTCGATCCAGGTCGCGTAAGCGGTCGAGGAACTGTTCTGCTTGAACAACTCTTCGATACTCGACCATAAAGTTGACATTTCTGGCACTGGTGTATCCCCCTATTCATTTTTTTTAAATGACCCTTTCGTCAGGTTCAAAATGCCCCCTGACGGAAAACGTAATTTCAGTGTAGCATGAAGAAAAAAAGTTTTCCACAGGGTGTTGATGGCCAGTTAGAATTGTTTCACAGCCAGTGAATTGAGTTATCCACAGGAACTTGAAAAAGTGTGGATAAAAATATTTAAATTTAGTTTTCCACACAGACATGTTCACGACAAACGTGATAGTATCAAGTGTTTCACAAGTTATCCACAGTTTCGACAGGATTTAAAAAATAAAAATTAACAGCCTGTGGAACGGTGGACAACTCGGTTCGCAACTCCGGAATAACTTTTTGGCTGGAATCGAGTTATCCACAGCCTTTGGGTATGAAACAAATTTAATTGGGGAGAAAAAAAGCGCTGAAATTCGAAGTTCTGGTTTTCATTGCGGCCGTTTTATGCTAATATGTTCTAGAAATGCATTTAGTCTGTCCGATTCACTCGGATAACCAAGTCAAATACCAATTTCTAAGGAGGTGTTTCCGACATGAAACGCACTTTCCAACCAAAGAAACGTCACCGTTCACGTGTACACGGTTTCCGCAAGCGCATGAGCA
This sequence comes from Levilactobacillus spicheri DSM 15429, assembly GCF_001435095.1. Taxonomy (GTDB): domain Bacteria; phylum Bacillota; class Bacilli; order Lactobacillales; family Lactobacillaceae; genus Levilactobacillus; species Levilactobacillus spicheri. The sequence continues at coordinate 39,530 of NZ_AZFC01000015.1, read as the reverse complement.
CTAGCAATGGCCGTCAAGTATTAGCACGTCGTCGCCAAAAGGGACGTAAAGTCTTGTCTGCATAGGCCGCTGAAGCTTCAGTGGTCTTTTTATTTTATCTGAGTCGGTACTGGGACCCCAATGCCCCTCGGACTGTCGCGCCAGTCAACCGGCTGGTAGCCTTTGATCAATTCTGATCGTCAAATTTTGGAGATGCACCATGCGAAAATCTTACCGCATTAAGAAAGAAGCGGAATTTCAGCAGGTCTTTGAAACCAGAAATTCAGTCGCGAACCGGCAATTTGTGGTGTATTCAATGGAGAAGCCAGGGCAACCGCATTTTCGGGTCGGCATTTCCGTCGGCAAGAAGATCGGTAACGCGGTTCACCGGAATTGGGTGAAGCGCCGGATCCGGCAGAGCTTACTGGAGCTGAAGCCGGACCTGAAACAGGACGTGGACTTTCTGGTGATTGCCCGGCCGCGAGCGGATCAAATCTCGATGGCCGACGCCAAGCACAGTATGATTCATGTCCTGAAACTGGCAAAGTTGCTAGATTCCAACTATAGCGAGGAATAACCGTGAAAAAGTACAAACGTACCCTAATGATGTTGGGCATCGTGAGTTTGGTCTTTATCCTCTCCGCTTGTAGTAATAAACCAATCACGAATCAAAGTACCGGGATCTGGGACGGCCTGATCGTCCTGAACTTCTCGCGTGCGATCATCTGGTTGGCGCATTTCTTCGGCAACAGTTACGGTGCCGGGATCATCATGTTTACCATTATCATCCGGATTATCCTGATGCCGTTAATGATCTTCCAAACGCGCAGCATGCGGAAGACCCAAGAGGTTCAACCCCAACTCAAGGCCTTACAAAAGAAATACTCGTCCCGTGACCGCGAGACGATGCAGAAGTTACAAGCCGAACAGCAAAAGCTGTATTCGGAAGCCGGCATCAACCCCATGATGGGGTGCTTGCCAGCCGTCGTTCAATTGCCGATCATCTGGGCCCTGTACCAAGCCATCTGGCGGACAGCGGTCCTGCGGTCGGGCACGTTCCTGTGGCTGCAATTGGGCCACAAGGACCCGTACTTCGTGTTGCCGATCCTGGCGGCCGTGGCCACGATGGCCAGTTCCTGGCTGACGACCAAGTCCGCACCGGAGACCAGCTCGATGAACACGATGATGGTCTTCGGGATGCCGGTCGTGGTCTTCTTCACGGCCCTGAACGTGCCATCATCCCTGTCGCTGTACTGGACGGTCTCCTACGTGTTCCAAGTGGGGCAAACCCTCTTGATTCAAAACCCGTGGAAGATCAACGCCGAACGGGCAGCCAAGGAACGGGAAAAGGCCGATCACGACCGTTCCGTTCGCAAGGCCATCCGCAAGGCTAAGCAAAGTAAGCGCAAATAAGCGTCACTCATAAATGCATTTTATCAACCCGCTCCGGCTTCGGCCGGGCGGGTTTTTTCATGCAATGATTTTGACAGGCGATGATAGATGGGAAGGGCGCTTCACGCCGGCGAGCAGGCTGGCCACCATCGTCCGAGTCAGGCGCTTCCCTCCGCCGAGCAAGATGACCCGTAGTGGGCACGATTCCGAAGCCTCAAAACCCGAGTCTCCGGAACTCGAAATTGTTCTAAGCCGGGAAAGTTCCCCCGGCTTAGAACAATTTCACTACGGGTCATCAAGTCGGCTCCGGTCCGCTAACATCGCGGAAGATTGCCGCGGGGACGACGGGGATGGCCAACATTGGCGAAACTTTTCGGCACATTTTAGGTGAAAATTTCGAAAAGCGTCACGGTGTCGCGTTATTTCGGCTGAAGGGAAGGCAATGCTCTTGAACCATGACGAAAGTTCGTCTCCCTCCGTGACCGATGAGCTGAGCTGGTCTCCATGGTGATGGCGCCCGGTATGCGGATTCAGACTTTAGCGGCTGGTGGCCCGGATAGCCGGTTTAATGTCGATGATACCGTCCCGTTGGGTGGCCATGCCCCTCATCTTGCTCGCCGGCGTGAAGCGCCTGTTCTTATCTAACCCCACCAGGCGGGGATTTTTTCACGCCGGGGAAGGTGCATCATGGTATACTTACAATTGATTGAAAACGGAAACGGGAGGAATTGACATGACGATCTTTACGGGGAAAACGGAAGAAGCTGCGGTGGCCGCCGGTCTGGCGGCCCTCAACAGCACCCGCGACCAAGTCACCATTCGGGTGGTCGCAACGGCACGCAAAGGGTGGTTTGGCCTCGGTCAACGGGACGCCGCTGTTGACGTGGTCCTCCAACCGGTCAGTCAACCGACACCCGTCACGTCCGCCGCACCCGTGAGTGCGCCCGTCAGCGCCGCCGTTAGCTCGGCCGCACCCGTGGCGACCGCCGAACCGGCCCCCGCTCCGCAGACGAGTGCCGCTCCGGCCAGCGCACCGCAGCCCGAACGGACCCCGGCGGAGAACCGGGCGCACCGGCAGGCCGCCATCGAGGCCGTGCAGGACTACGTGCTCGACATCGTGAGTCAGCTGGGCATCGACGCCACCATTGAAGTGGCGCAGCAGGGTCACCGCCAGGTTCGCCTGGCGTTTGCGACCGAAAAGGAAGGCTTGCTGATCGGCAAGCACGGTCGGACCATCAACGCCCTGCAAAGCCTGGCGCAGCTCTTCTTGAACCACCACGGGGCCGCGCATGTCACGGTCGAACTGGACGTGGCCAACTACCGGGAACGCCGGCAGGCCACGCTGGCCCGCTTGGCGGACAACACGGCGCGCGAGGTCGTGGCGTCCGGGAAACCAATCTACCTGGACCCGATGCCGTCGTTCGAACGTAAGCAGATTCACGCGGCGTTGGCCCAGAACCGCTACGTGGCGACGTACTCGGCCGGCAAGGAGCCGCACCGGGCGGTCGTGATCGAACCGGCTTAGACCTGGGGTTTGACAAATGGCACTGAGCACCTTATAGTAAAGACAATCATTCTTATCAAGTTTACGATAAAGTAGTGAAAGTACTTTATCCGCGTCTGTTAGGTGGCGTGGAGTGGGTGCTTTTTTTTATGGCGTTAAATGACACGCCCGGGCAACTTTTGCCGGTAAACGTGGTGGGAATCTGGTAAAAATGCAACCTGTACGGAGAATAATCCTAAGGAGGATGGCTATGGCAACGACCACAGAGTTTGATACGATTGCGGCGATTTCGACCCCGCCTGGTGAGGGGGGCATCTCGATCATCCGGTTGAGCGGTGACGAGGTGTTTAGCGTCATTCAGAAGTTATTCAAGGGCCGGGACCTGACCAAGGTCGCCAGTCATACGATCAATTACGGCCACATCATCGACCCCGAAACGCACGAGGAGGTCGACGAGGTCATGGTGTCCGTGATGCGGGCGCCCAAGACCTACACCAAAGAAGACATCGTGGAGATCAACTGTCACGGGGGCATCGTGGCCACCAACCGCATTTTACAGCTGTGCCTGAGCTACGGCGCGCGGCTGGCCGAACCCGGTGAGTACACCAAGCGGGCCTTTCTGAACGGCCGAATCGACCTCTCGCAGGCCGAGGCCGTGATGGATCTGATCCGCGCCAAGACCGACAAGTCCATGAAGGTCGCCCTCGACCAGCTCGACGGGGACCTGTCCAAGCTGATTCGCCACCTGCGCCAGGACATCCTGGATGCGCTGGCCCAGGTCGAGGTCAACATCGACTACCCCGAGTACGACGACGTGGAGACCATGACCACCAAGATGTTGCTGGAGAAGGCCCAGGAGGTCAAACAACAGATCAAGACGCTCCTGGCCACGGCTAAGCAGGGGAAGGTCCTCCGTGACGGGCTCGCGACCGCCATCGTGGGCCGGCCCAACGTGGGCAAGAGCAGCCTGTTGAACCACCTGCTACACGAGGACAAGGCCATCGTGACCGACGTTGCCGGGACCACCCGGGACGTCATCGAGGAGTACGTCAACGTGAAGGGCGTGCCGCTGAAATTGATCGATACCGCCGGGATTCGCGACACCACCGACAAGGTCGAAAAAATCGGGGTCGAACGCTCGCGCAAGGCCATCAACACGGCCGACCTGGTCATGCTGGTGCTGAACGCCAGCGAACCGTTGACAGCGGAGGATCAGGCGCTGTTACAGGCCACGGCCAAGACGCAGCGGATCCTCATTTTAAATAAGACCGACCTGCCCCAAAAGCTCGACTTGGACAAGGTCAAGCAGGCGGCGGGCGACAGTCCGCTGATCGAGACGTCGATCCTGCAACAGACGGGGATGGACAAGCTGGAAGAGACGATTGCCCACCTGTTCTTCGACGAGGGCATCGAGTCCAGTCAGAACAACGTCATGGTCACCAACGCCCGGCACATCGGCCTATTGCACCAGGCCAGTGATGCGCTGGACGACGTGATGCAGGGCATCGCAAACGGGATGCCGGTGGACCTGGTCCAGATCGACATGACCCGCGCCTGGGACCTCTTAGGTGAGATCACCGGGGACAGCTACCAAGATGAGCTGCTGGACCAACTCTTCAGCCAGTTCTGTCTCGGCAAGTAGTTAAGCTGACCGTGGCCCGCGCCTACCGGTTGGCCCCAACTGGGCTGGAACGTGGTGGGCACGACTTTAAGCCTCCTAAACCGAGTCTTAAAGCTCGGCCTTTGGCTAAGCCGGGGAAATCGCCCGGCTAACCCAAACGACACCACTGAGCCCAGTTGGGGCCGCCCTCACGGCTGACAAGGTGTATCAATTGGACTGATTATGACCGGGTGGCGTGGACTATCCGGTGGACGGATGGGCGAGCGTAACTGAAGCGACTTGGTCAGTGACCACCGCGTTCAGTGAGATAGTTGCTCGCGAGCGGATGTTCCTGTCCAAGTCTGTGTGAGTGCAACAGAGGCGACTTGCTGGCCGTGGTGAAATTGGGGTGTCAGTTGAGGACGATGCAAGCTGACAACTCAGTAAAACTGATTAGTGGTTTTATGCGGCTGCTCGGGTGGTAGTGACTACCCGTGGACGGATGAGTGAACGTGCGCGTAACCGAGGCGGTTTGACGACGCGAAGGGTGGTCACGCAATACTGAATTAGAACGATCCATGGAGCTGGAGGGCCGGTAAAAATCGGCTCAGGGGTGAGGTTTGTCTTAGGCGGCGTTTCTTGCCGGCTTAGACAAAGGCCGGTCTTTGAGACCTGCACTACGGGCTCAAAGCTGTGCCCACCCCGTTCCAGCCAGATTTTTACCGGCCCGGAAGCGGCCAGTTTTATCTAAACATTTAAATTAAAACAATCAAGAACGCCAATGGTGGCGGCGAGGGCCGCTGCCAGGCATGGAGGGAAAGAACAGTATGACGGAAGTAAAGGAATACCCTGGCGACGACTACGACGTCATCGTCGTGGGGGCCGGCCATGCCGGTAGCGAAGCCGCTCTAGCGGCCGCCCGGATGGGCAACAAGACGTTACTCATGACGATCAACCTCGACATGGTCGCATTTATGCCATGTAACCCCTCCGTGGGGGGCCCCGCTAAGGGCATCGTGGTGCGCGAAATCGACGCACTGGGGGGCGAAATGGGCAAGAACATCGACAAGACCTACGTCCAGATGCGGATGCTGAACACCGGGAAGGGCCCGGCCGTCCGGGCCTTACGGGCGCAAGCCGATAAGCACGCCTACCACGCCGAGATGAAGCACACCATCGAAAAGGAACCCAACCTGACGTTACGGCAGGGCATCGTCGACGACCTGATTGTCGAGGGTGACGAGTGTCGCGGGGTCATCACCAACACCGGGGCCCGCTACCGGGCCAAGGCCGTGGTCATCGCCGCCGGGACCGCCGCGCGGGGCAAGATCATCATCGGGGAACTGATGTACTCGTCCGGTCCCAACAACTCCCAGCCGGCCAACAAGTTGACCGCCAACCTGCCCAAGTACGGGTTTGAGCTGGAACGCTTCAAGACCGGGACGCCGCCGCGGGTGGACGGCAACACCATCCACTACGACGAGACCGAGGAGCAGCCCGGGGATGAGAAGCCGAACCACTTTAGCTTCACCACGCCCGACAGCGCCTACCTCGACCTCAAGAACCAGCTCTCCTGCTGGTTGACCTACACCAACGCCAAGACCCACGAGATCATCAAGGCCAACCTCGACCGCGCGCCGATGTTTACCGGGGTGATCGAAGGGGTCGGCCCGCGGTACTGCCCATCCATCGAGGACAAGATCGTGCGGTTCGCCGACAAGCCGCGCCACCAGCTCTTCTTAGAGCCGGAAGGCCGCAACACCGACGAATGGTACGTCCAGGGTCTCTCGACGTCGATGCCCGAAGAAGTGCAACAGAAGATCCTGCACTCCATCCAAGGCCTCGAGGACGCCCAGATGATGCGGCCGGGCTACGCCATCGAATACGATGTCGTGGCGCCGTACCAGCTGCGGCCCACGTTGGAAACCAAGCTGTTGAAGAATCTCTTCACGGCGGGCCAGACCAACGGGACCTCCGGATACGAAGAAGCGGCTGGTCAGGGCCTTCTGGCCGGGATCAACGCCGGCTTGCGGGCCTTAGGGAAGCCGGGCTTTACCTTGAAGCGCTCCGACGCCTACATCGGGGTCATGGTCGATGACCTGGTCACCAAGGGCACCAAGGAACCGTACCGTTTGTTAACCAGCCGGGCCGAGTACCGTTTGATCCTGCGGCACGACAACGCCGACTTGCGGTTGACCGCCAAGGGCCACGAGCTGGGCCTGATCAGCGACGAGCGGTACCAAGCCTTCCTGGACAAGAAGGCGACCATCAAGGCCGAAATCGCGCGGTTAAACGACATTCGGATCAAGCCGAACGACGCCATCAACGCGTTTATCACCAGCCACGGCGACAAGCCGCTCCAGGATGGGCTCACCGCCGCGGTCTTCTTACGGCGGCCGTACGTGGATTATCAAACGCTGCTGGACTTCATTCCGGCCCCAGAACAGCCGCTGGACCGGCACATCATCGAGGAAATCGAGATTTCCCTGAAGTACGCCGGGTACATCAAGAAGGCGGAGGCCAACGTGGCCAAGCTCAAGCGGATGGAAGCTAAGGCGATCCCCGCTAAGATCGACTACGACGCCATCGACGGGCTGGCGACCGAGGCGCACCAGAAGTTGAAGAAGATTCAACCCGAGACGTTAGCGCAGGCGAGCCGGATCAGCGGGGTCAACCCCGCCGACATCGCCATTCTGAGCGTGTACATCGAGCAGGGCAAGATTGCCAAGACCAACTAGCGTTAAACCTAAAAAGCGTCGTTAAACAGCCACTCAGGGGTGTTTAACGGCGCTTTTCCTTTACAGTGACCTATGAATTGCGGTATAAAGGGATGAACGAGTTTAGAGAAAACGAGGTTAGTAAGATGCAACGAAAATATCGTGACTATTTTGCCTACTTGAAGTCGGTCAATCCCGACCCCGACGCGTCCCTGATCGCGGTCAGCCCGGCGAACGCCCAGCAGACCGACTCCGAGAAGTTCGCGTCCCTGACGGCCCGGGCCGGCCGCCGGTGGGGCGTCATCCTGTTCCACGCGCTCTACGGCAACAAGACCACCAAGAAGACCCACGTGCCGTACGCGGTGGTCCATGAGGACAGCTTCGCCCGCGACTGGGACAACACCGACCGGCAGGAATTCGACGATGACGTGGCCATCCTGGAACAGTGCGGGATGCTGCAGGTCAAGGAAGTCCAGGGCCTGACGCGGCTGATCATGCGCTACCCGGCGCCGCTCGACGGGTTAGCCGATCTGCGGATCAAGGGGATCGACCAGATTAATCCGGGTTAACAAGATATTTTAAGGCAAAAGGCCGCTGACGTTATTGTCGGCGGCCTTTTATTAATTATTAATAACTAATCTAGTATTAATAATTATTGTTTTTGCGGTGAAGGCGCCCCCTAACGCCAAAGAATATCAAATCTTTACACGTTCTTTGCAAAACCCTGACATGGAAACGGTAACCTAATCAGGTAGCGGGGAATTCTCCCCTATCCGCGGTCAACTACGGGGCGCATGACTTGGGGAAGTCTGCGGGTTGCACCAGATAGAACGGATAAAGCAGCTACATAGGCAACACCGGTCATCGGGGAGTGGGTGACCAAGGGCAGGCAACGGCGCATAGGGCGTTGCCTGCCTTTTTTGTGCAATCAAAAAGGTCCGGAACACGTGTCCCGGACCCTGACGGTCATGTCGTGCGTTAATCGGTTGGTCGTGGGTCCCGCCACTTGCCGATGCCCCAGCCGAGCAGGGCTCCCACGAGGGCGGGCACGACCCAGCTAAAGCCACCGGTCGCGAGTGGCAGGTGCGCGTTGGCCTGGATCACCGCCTGGAAGAAGCCGGTGTGCTGCCAACTGCTGGGCAGGCCACTGGCCGCGGAGCCAAAGGCCGGCAATAAGGTCAGGAGCACGGTCAGCCCGAACAGCCAGCGCGATGTCCCCAGCAACGGGGACAGGACCGCCAACAGAATCAAGACGATGGCCAACGGGTACAGGAACAGGAGAATCGGGTTCGAGTAAGCAATCAGCTTGGTCAAGCCGACGTTGGCGAATAGGCAGGGCAGGATCGCGGCGAAGGCCGTGACCGCCGCGTACGAGAAGCGCGGGAAGAGCACGCTCAGCGTGTCCCCGAAGGCCGAGATCAACCCGATCGCCGTTTTTAGGCAGGCGATGATCACCAGCAACGCCAGTAACAGGTTGCCCCAGATGCCGAAGTAGTAGTTGGCAATCTGGGCCAGCGTGATGCCCCCGTTCGCGGCCAGCTTGAAGTGGCCCAGGCTCATGGTCCCAATCAGGGCCAGGAGGGTGTAGATGACGGCCATCAACGACATGCTGATGGCACCGGCTTTAATGGTGTAGCGGGCGATGTGACTCGAATCGGTGACGCCCAGGTCCCGGATGCTATCGATGACCACGACCCCGAAGGCCAAGGCGGCCAGGGCATCCAGGGTGTTGTAGCCCTCGGTGAACCCGTTTAAAACGGGGTGTAAGGCGTACTCCCCGTGGCTCACGCCGCCGATGCTCCCCAGGGGATGCAGGAGGGCGGCGCCCATGATGATGGCTAAGAGGATCAGGAAGAACGGGGTCAGCCATTTGCCGATGTAGGTCATCAGCTTCCCCGGATGCCGGGCCAGTAGCCAGGCGACCAGGAAAAAGACGCCCGAGAAGCCGGCCAGCACGCCGGTCTGCAGCCCCGTGGGCACGAACGGTGCGACCCCGATCTGAAAGGAGGTCGTGGCCAGCCGGGGCAGTGCGGAGAAGGGTCCCAGGGTCAGGTAGAGCAGGACCGTGAAGGCGTAAGCGAAGGGGCGGTTGACCTTGCTGGCCAAGTCGAAGACCCCGGTGCTGCGGGTCAGCCCCATCCCGGTCACCCCGAGCAGCGGCAGGCCAATCCCGCTGATCAGCAGGCCCCCGATGGCCGCCCAGACGTGCCCGCCGGCCTGTTGCCCCAGGTAGATGGGGAAGATCAGGTTGCCGGCGCCGAAGAACAGGCCAAACAGCATGGTGCCGATAAAGAGCAGTTCCCGCCAAGTTAGACGCGTTTTCAAAATAATCGCAACTTTCTATTTAAATTTAAAAGAAACCAACAGCCCCCTCATCTTAGCAAAAAACGCCAGCCGTGAACATGACTAGCGCAAAAAAAGGGCTTATTTATCGGCCACCGTGAAACGCGTCTGGTGGTGTTGTGGGTGTTCTAGCTCGTCGAGGAGCGCGACGGCCATGGTGCCGGCTGAGGTCCCCGAGTCGCCCTGGGCGCTGACCAGCAGGTCGTCGGTTCCCAGTAGGGCGGGCACGGCCGGACCGGGATGGAAGTTCGCGGCGGGGGAAACGCCGACCCAGTTGACGTTGTCGACGTCGCGCAGGAAGGTCAGTTCCTTCAGCTGGTTTTGCGGGATGCTCAGGAAGCTGGCGGCCTGCGGGTCTTGCGCGATGTCGTTCACGAACAGGTGGTGGTCGTCACCGGTGTGCAGGCTCCCCGCACCGAGGATGAAGAGCAGCCGCGGCGTGGTGGTGGCCCGCAGCTCACTGACCAAGTGGGTGGCGAGGTCGACGTGCCGGTAGGCCTGGGCGGGTGCGGTGGCGAAGGCGTCGATCACCGCGTCGTAAGCGGTGAGGTCGGCACGCGTCAGGGCAAAGGCGTCCTGGGTCACGGTGGTCAACCGGTCGTTGTGGGGCAGGGCCGCCAATTTTTCGGCCGAGCGGGCCAGGGCGGTGACCTGATGACCCCGCTCTAAAGCGGTCGCGACGGCTGCGGACCCGGCCATTCCGGTGGCACCGATAATCAAAATCTTCATAAGAACAAACCTCCTCAATTTTTAGCTGGGATCAGTATAGGGATATTCCCCGCCGAATGCGACTATTTTGTTTCAGGGGTGCAAGTTGATGGGTAAGGGCTCCAATGGAGGAGGGATGGACGCTCCACGCCGGCGAGCAAGATGGTCGAGGTGGGCACGATTCTGAAGCCCTGTGAAGCCCACACAGGTCTCCAGAACTCGGCCTTGATGTAACCGGGCATAAAACACCCGGTTACATCAATTTCACCACGACCATCAAGTCGCCTCTGTTCCGCTGACCTAGTGACGCAGCCGCGGCATCCCCGACAGATATGGAGATTGTCGCCGTAGCTGGTTGCTTGGGGAGACCAGCTTTAACGATAAGCGTCTACCAATTGTTGTGACAGAGTTGTTGAGATGCGCCATGAATGAACAACGGCCAATGTTTGATGTCTGGCTTATTTCCCAATCAGAAGTTGGTGGCGATAATTTCAGCCGAGAGGGAGGTCAGAATGGGGATCAGTAGCCTCGTTTCTGTTATCCGGGTGGGCTGCCCGGATTACAGAAAGACCGAGCTTTTAGACTTAGGTGTTCTTCCTAAGGCTAAAAGTCGTGTCGGCTACGTTCCAGCCCCAGGCTGACCGACCGGTAGGCGACTGTCAGCGACCATCTTGCTCGCCGGCGTGAAGCGAATGATTTAGCCAGCCGTTTAGCTGACCATTTTGCCAGACAAAAACCGACCAATGTGTTTCACGTGAAACACACCGGTCGGTCTGGGTTAATCCACTGGCCACGGGAAGTGAAGCGAGACGTGGTCCAGCAGCTGCTTTTGTTCGTTGCGCGTGGTCTTGCGGGCCTCCGCCCGTTGGAGGTAGCCGGAACAGATGTAGCGTTGTTCGTCGGTCTGGGGCACCACGATGGGCAGCGGCGTCTCCCGTTTCTCCGCCGTGACGAAGGTGATGAAGGCGGTGAAACCGACGAAGCGTTTCCCGGTGTCGAGGTTCTCGCCGATGATCTTGGCGAAGACCTCCAGCGACCGGTGGCCGGTCCCGCTGACGTAGGCCTCCAGGCACATCGAATCGTTTAGGTGGAACGGGGCGATGAAGTTGATGTGGTCGAAGGTCGCGGTCACGACGGTACTCCGGGTCAGGCGCATGGCCGAAATTGAGGCGCTATCATCGACCAGCGACAGAATTTTCCCGCCGAAGACGGTCTGGTGTTCGTTGAGATCGGGTTGGAAGACCCGGTGATTGGCGACGATTAGGGTTTTGTTACAATTGATTGGTGTGGGTTCAGTAGACACGATAATCACCTCATTGGTTGAATACTCTGCCTCCATTCTACCAGAGGTCGGCGGTGAGGTTACAGGATTATTAATTTTTCACAATAACTCAGCGGCTTTAGGGGGAATTCCCCGGGGCCTTTGCTATACTGAGGGCAATGAAGAAATGTTGAGGGGTGATTGTGTGTATTATCGTGGTGAACCGTTGGACCTAGTCCCAACACTTAACTTAACCCGGATCCGGCCGTTACTGGAGTGCACCCTCAGCCTGACGCACCCCATCGACGTGGCCCGGCTGACGGCCGCCATCACAGCGACCCAGACGGTGGTGCCCCAGATCATGGGCCGCTACGATTACCGTCACAACCGCTTCGAGGTCGAGACGGCGACCGCCGCGGACGTGGTGGAGGAGTACACCGCCAGTCACGACCCGGGGCGGGTCCAGCTCGATGTTTTGGCAGGCCCCCAGCTGAAGGTTCAGGTCATTCACCATGCCGACTACGACCGCTTGCGCATCGCGATGGGCCGGTCGTTGACGGACGGGGAGGGCTTCAAGCACTACCTTTACCTGTTGGCGGCCGCGTACGACGGGCAGGACCTGACCAGCTTTACCAACGAGCGGAGTGGCCGCAAGATCTTAGCTTACTTGCGGCATCCCCACCGGCCGTTGCCGCAGCTCCAAGCCCTGCCGACCGACCCGCCGTTCCCCCAGTTACACGGCGACGTGCACCATCACCAGGGGGAAGCGGTGATCTCGCGGGCGGAGAGCCAGCGTCTTCAACGCCAGGCCAAGGCCCATGGGGTGACGTTAAACGCCGTCCTGCTGGCGGCCTATGCGCTGGCGCTGTGCACCCTGACCGGTAAGCAGCACCTGGTGATTCCCTGCCAGGTTGACCTGCGGCTGCACGGACCGGTCTCCGCGGCCAACGTGGTCCAGGTGGCCAATCTGACCAGCGAGATCCCGGTGCCCATCACGGTCCACGACTTCGATACGTTGGGCGACGTGGTTCAGCGCATCCAGGCGACCGTGACCCGCTTACACACGGATCTGGCCTACCTGACGCCGCTGGTGGAGATCAAGCGGATGAGCCGCGCGCTGCCCCCGCAGTGGGTCCGCCGGCTAGCGGCCAAGGATCACGCCACGGCAGCGGTGTCCTTCGCCAACTTTGGTCGGGTCGACCAGTCCCGCCTGCGATTCGACGGCAGCGCGGTGACCCAGGTGACCTTCGCCGGGGCCTACCACACCATGCCGTACTTCCAGCTGACGGTCAGCGGGTACCGCGAAGCCTGGACGCTGGCCTTCCGGATGCTGGGGTCCGAACCGGATTACCAGCTCGGGATTAAAATTTTAAAAAACGTCGTGACGCAACTGAACCAGTGGGGGCGCACGGCCTAAACGCAGAGGACGCTTTCGGTGACGGGAGCGTCCTTTTTGTGCTCTCTGACCTTGGATGGTGGCGACAGTGCTGACGATAAGTGTTAAAATTTCAATATCTAAATAAACAAAGGGGTAATATCATGAGTGACGGTAAGTTTTGTCCCCAGTGTGGGAATCAAGTGAAAGGCGATGCGCTCTTCTGTCCGCAATGTGGTCACCAGTTTACGACGACGCAGACACCGGATGCGCCGGATACGCCCCAACCCACGCGGGCATCCCGGCACGCGCCCCAGCAAGCGTCCACCCCTCAACCGACGGGTCACCATAACCGGTGGGTCGCTATCGTCCTGGGCGTGCTCGCCCTGGCCGCGGTGGTCGTGGTGACCAGTAACCTGATCATCCGCAACCAGGAGGCGGCTCACCAGCGGGCCCTCCAAGCCTCGGAATCACGGGTCCAGTCGTCCAAGCGGGCGAGTGAGTCGCGCCGGGAGGCCAAGGAGAAGAGCTTAGCGGCCACCGCGAAGAGCGTCGTGACGGACATCATTCAAAATGACGACGACCTGGACGCGCGGTGCACGGAAGTGACGATTGAGAGTCACGACGGGGGCAACCAGTACTCGGGCTATGCTGAGGTCGAGGATGACGATGACGACAGCACGACCATCGACATCACGATCACCGACGTGAAGTACGATGACAGCGTGAGCGTCCATATCGACGGGGACCAGGACGACAAGCTGAATGAAACGTTCTACTCGAACGATTAGGGCCAAATTGGCCGACAACAAGGCCCGGAATGGCGATTATTCCGGGCCTTTTCGTTTGGCTTCACTGTGGTTTCGGTGGGTCCCCCGCCAGCCGGGCGCGAATGCGGCTCAGCGAGACCGGCGTGATGCCCAGGTAGGTCGCAATCTCGTGGAGCGGAACCCGCTCGAGCACGGCCGGATTGTCGGCGATGAGAGCCTGATAACGGCCGGCCGGCGTGGTCTGGAGCTGGGTGTAGACTCGTTGGCGGTAGGCGATGAACCGGCGACACAGCCAGCGATTCAGGCTGACCTCGAAACCGGGCAGGGTCCGACAGAGCTGATCGAAGTCGGTCTTGCTGAGGGTCAGGAGGTCCGTGGGCTCCAGCGTTTCGATCGCCGAGTCGCTGGGCTGCCCCAGATAGAAGCTCTCAAACGACGCCACCGGTTGGTTTTCAAAGAAGAACTGGAGGGTGACGTCGCGTTGGTCGGTACTGTGCCACATCCGCAGGCTCCCGTGAATGACGAGGTACAGGGTGGTCGCCACCGCACCTTCGCTCAGCAGTTGCGTGTGGGCGGGGACGTGGCGGGCGTGAAAGTACCCGTGGAGCTGGCCCCAGTGGGCGGCCAGCTCGGGGAATTGTGCGCCGAGGTAGGGGGGTAATGGCAGGGACATGAAAAAATCTCCTTTCACTTAACAAAGGTTAAGGCGGGGGTGCGGGGGCCTTGCTAAACTGGGGTCATTCAAATCAAACGAAGAAGGCTGATTCCATGAAAACTGTGATTATTTTTGACCACCCCTACACCGCCGCCGCTTGGCAGGACGTCCCGCACCATCGGTCGTTTTTGGCCGCGCTGGCGCACCGCCTGCAGCAACAATTGGAGGACCAGCAACAGACCGTCGACCTGATCGACCTGCACGCCGACGGATTCGACCCCGTGATGTCCGCCGAGGAACTCCAGCGCTGGCGCCAGGGAAAGCCGGTCAACGACCAGGTCGCCGATTACCAGCGCCGGCTGAAGGCCGCCGACCGGATCATCCTGATGTTTCCCGTCTGGTGGGAGGTCATGCCGGCCATGACCAAGGGGTTCCTCGACAAGGTCTACGCCAAGGGCCAGTTGTACACGGCCGCGGACATGCGCACCACGCTGACCCGGGACCCGCAGATCCGGGTCATCACGACCATGAGCACGCCGGGCTGGGCTTACCGGTGGGTCTTTGGCGCGCCCCTATTGAAGGCCCTGCACCGGGGGACCTTCATGAAGACGCGGCTGCGGCACTTCAAGTGGCAAAACTTCGCCCAGGTCGAAAAGTTGGCCCCCGCTCAACGAACGGCGTTACTGACCAACTTTCGGTTGAAGTAGGGGAAGCCTTCAGATAATTTCTAATGTAGCACAGGGTCAGGGGGGTGTCGACGATGGCCTTCCGCTTCACGTAAAATAGCCGCGGCGAACCCCTGAATCAGCTCTGCTGGTTCAGATGGTTCGCCGCGGCTATTGCGTTAGGATGACGGGTGTGGCTGGGGCTAGTCGGTCTTTCCGATGATCAGGCCGTACCAGTTTCCCTTGAGACTGTTGCCAGCCTCATCGATCTTACCGCCCTTGACGTTGTTCAGGATGTAGATGCCCAGCTTGTAGTTGGTCAGCTTGGCGCGCTTGGCCTTGGTGTAGCCGGCCTGGTCCAATAGCTTCTCAACGCCCGCAAGCTTCTGGGCGTTGGTCTTGGTCTTGTTGGCCATTAAGTAGGTTGCGACCTTGGTGAACGGCACGATGTCCTTGTAGCCGGTCGTAGCGATCTCCTCGGGCGGGTCCTCCTCCCAGGTGTCGTTGGTGGCGAAATTATAGGCCGCAATCTGGGACAGGCCCAGGTCGACCGGGGTGTTCGGGAACAGCTTGATCAGCGACCGCGCCAGCTTCTGGTACTTGCTGTCGTTGAGGTACTGCAGGTAGTCCTTGGTGGCAACGAAGGCGTCCGGTTGCAGGATGTTTTGCCCCTGATGGTTGGTCGTCTTGCCGGCCGCCAAAGCGCTGCTGCGGACGTAGCCGTTGATAGTCTTCTTCTTGATGGTTACGCTCACGTAGGAGTACCAGTGAGACGTCCCCTGATGGGTGATCAGAACGGAGTGCCGGCGACTGTAATTTTGATTGGTGTAGTTCTTCAGGTTCGCCAGCTTCTTGGTGTGGGTCCAGTTCCACAGGTAGGCGTTTTTCTTGGTGCTCTTGACGTGGTAGATGCCCCCGGCGTAGGTCGGTTGCTTGTAGCTGCGCTTGGTCGGCTGATACCCCTTGGTGCTGAAGCCCTTGACCAACTGGGGACTGTAGATCCAGCCCCGCTTACTGTCGACGAAGTTGGTGACCTCGATCCAGTGGGAGTTGCCCTTGTAGGTGCCCGAGGCCAGCTTGAACCAGGTGTAGGTCGGGTAGGTCTTCAGGTTGTAGAGCTTCTTGGTGTGGGTGTCGTTCCAGATGTAGGCGTTCTTCTTGGTCGACTTCGCGTGATAGGCGATGTTGGTGAATTGGTTGTGGGAAAATGCGTCTTCGCTGTAGTGGATTTTCGTAAAGTTGGTCTTGATGGCCGCGTGACCGGTCACGGTGGGCAGACTCCCCAGGGTGACGGCCAGGCCGGCGATCAGGAGCCAGGTGGTTTTGGGTGACATCACGATTCCTCCTTGGTGTTGGCTTCATTATAGGGGGTGCCAGGGCCGTTGGCAACGGCCAATTGGCGCGCCCCATCCCGTTACCTGGCGGTTTAGTGGGGGGAAGGGTTGTTTCACGTGAAGCAGGGCTGACCAGGCTTGCCCGGACGCGGTTGGCCGCCAGCTCGGGCACGGGGTGAACAAAACGGCCAAAAAAGCCACAAAAAAACCACAACGCGGCAACGTTGTGGCATAGATAGGGGCTCCTCGGTAAATCTTTGGAATGAAGAAGCCCGTGAGAATCATTATAGCATACAAATGGCTGTGACCCACGCTTAATTTGCAATTCGACGCAATTAAGCTACTTTCCGGTCCGGGCCAGCTCTAACAAACGGTGCCGGAGCGCGTCGTCGTAGGCCGTCAGGTACAGGCCGTACTTGCCACGCTTCATCAGGACGTTCAAGACGTTGGCGATGAAGGCCTTGTACTCGTCACGGCTGAAGGTCCGGTCCTTGCGCTTCTTGAAGATCTCCTTGTGGGAGTACTTTTCGGGGATGATGGTCATGGTGTCGGTCGCGGGGTCGTAGCCAAACGACGGCCCGATGATCATGCCGACGTAGTTCAGGTCAAAGCCCTGCAGGGTGTAGATGGTCCCAACCTGGGTGATGGAGCCCTCCCGCTTGGCCCAGTGGGTCCGTTGCGGGTCCCATTCGTCCCACGGCAGGCTGAAGCTGTCCATCTCAACGTTGTGCCGCCCATCGATCCGGGGGAAGCCGGAGGTGGCGACGACTCGGCTCATGCCGACCTCCTTGTTGCGCTTCTTGATATCCTCGAACAGCGCGCCGGCGGTCTCGTACATTTTAAACTGGAAGTCGCTGTTGTCCGGGAACGGCCGCAGGGGTTTCTCGGCGGTCAGGTCGTCCATCCAGGCCACCTGTTCGTCGCTGGCGACCATCCGGTACTGGAAGTTCATGCTGAAGAGCTGGTGGGGATGGTTGCCGATGGTCTTGGTCAGGAGGGCCTTGTCCCAGTACATCTTGGACTGGAAGACCTGATCGAAGTCGTAGACGACCACGACGACCTTGGCCAGAGCCATCAGGTCGGTCAGCTGGTTCTGACCGCGGTAGTGGGCGTAGGGCTCCGACTTGGAGTACAGCAGGTGGGCCTCATCGACGAAGATGATGTCGTAGGTCTGGTGGTTCTTCTGCGCGTAGTTGATCAGCGACGTGGGCCGGCGAATCTCCTTGGCGTGCATGTTGGGGATCGACTCGGCCAGGTCACGGTAGGCCTTGTAGAGCTCGGGGTGGTTGACCACCAGCGAGGTCTTGTAGCGCTTGTCGGTCATGTACTTGCGGACCAGTTCCATCAGCACGACGGACTTCCCGGTCCCCGCGGCGCCTTCGATGATGGCGACGGACGATTGCTTGCCGGTCAGCCCCTGTTGGATGTAGGCGTTGATGTTGGTGATGACGGTCTTTTGGTCGGCGGAAAGGTCCTTGACGAAAAATTGTTCCTGTAAGATTTTATTCACAATCATTGCTCCTAATCTAGTCTCTCTGCTCTGTGCGGTTTTGGGCCGCAAAACTATTGTTATTATAGCAGTTAGCCGGAAACTTGGGGCTGGTTTTTGGTATCGGGAGGGGATCCGGGAAAATCGGGTGCGGAGCAGGATGCTCTACAGCGTACCCGGCTACCTTAATAGCGGCATTAACAACGGGAAATTTCCAATCAACGCTTGTGATAAGTGGGTAACCTGGGCTGTTTTCGGATTTAAGACAGTGAGTTAACGGGGGTGACCGCGGAATTTGGTATGATAGAGGTCAGGATAGCCGAGTATTGGCCGCGAACGGTGAGGGGGCTTAGAGGATGAAGGAACGAGAATTGATGGTCCGCCAAGCGGTGGCGAAAGTGTTGACGGGGCAACAACGGTTACTGGCGGTGACCCGAACGCGTAAAAGCGAATCGTTGTACGTCTGTGTGCTCAATGAACAGCGACAGTACGTGACGTTTCGGGTGAGCTTCCATGCCGCCAAAAGTGGGTTCTTGTCGGTGCCCACGTTTGTGACGGGGAATCCGGAGATCCTGGAACAGGCAGTCCGCGATTATCTGCCCAAGGCGACCTGGTTAACGCTGACTTATCGCGATTACTTTGTTCTTTCCGTGATCACGGTGAGCCACTTGCACCATATTCGGTTTCAAATTGATGACCTTTATAATATCTTCTCCGACGAAAAGGAGGCCATGATTTTTTACCAGGTTCGTGATTCGTACAAGAAGAAGCATATCATCGTGAACGGATTAGAAGAGGCGACCAATCAGGTTTTTCGTAAACTCTTCGCGAGTGGCCTCATTGCGAGCCATCAGCGGCCGGGAGATACGCCCGCCGTTTACGTTTCGGAGATGGGGATGCGATTATTGGATGACTTTGCGCTGCCGTTTGTCCAACGATTCATGACGGATTACGCCCAGTTGGATTGGAACAACATCACGCTACCCGAGGAAGCACGACTGGCTGAGGAGCAGGAATGACGCGAATCGGGCGTCGTAAGTGCCCAACGGTTGTTTCACGTGAAACAATCATTGGGGTATCAAGGTGCTCGTAAGAAACCCCGTCACCGGCAAAGCTACTGGTGGCGGGGTTATTTTACTTGGCAGATTCTTCGTGATAGGCAATGTTGTTTTCCTGGCACCAGTCACGGGCGATGGTGCGGTAGTGGTACCAGGTGTCTTCTAGGTCGAACCGCGGCAGGGTGTCCCGGAAAAAGCGGAAGGCACCCCGTCCCTGAATGCTGCGGTCGAGGGCGTTCTGGGCCTCGCCGGCGGGTAACTGGGCGATGAAGTCGGCCATGATTTGGTAGTCGTCAATGTCGAACTGTGAAGGCAACGCGACGTAACGGTCGTCGGCCTCGTCCCGGTCTTCGTCGTCCAAGAGGGCGTCTTCATCTAGATTTAGGTCGTCGGCACCTTGTAGCTGAACTTCTTGGGTTTGGCGATCGTAAATGTAGTGGATGTCATCGTCCATCAAGTCGAACGCTTCGGTGATGTCGGTTAAGTTGAGGGTCATTGTATCACGCCTTAATGAGGTACCTGGATTTAGTATATACGCCTTTAGGGCGTCGGTGGGGCTAAAATAAATGGGATAATTGTCGCATAACTTGTTGCTTAATTAAGTGAGATTACCAGCGGTTGCCATCGCTGACGGGAGCGCGTAGAATGACGACCATCGTTAAAGAATAAGAGGTGTAAAAAACGATGACCAAAACTAATATTGTCACGTATCCCGCTGTATTTGTTGCCAATGACGACGACAGCTACACGGTCACTTTCCCCGACGTGAACGCTGCGACCACGACCGGTCAAGATCTGGGCGAAAGCCTGATCAACGCCACGACCGTGCTAGGGCGCTACCTGCAGGACCACCAAAACAGCCTGCCGGACGCCACGACCATGACGCAGCTGCAGCATCAGTACCCGACCGACTTTATTCAATTCGTTGCCGTCGACCTGTGTGACGTCCCCCAACGCGCACTGCCCGAAGACGCCGACGTGAAAGCCGCTAGTTAATCCAGTATCATCCAACGCTAAAACACTCCCAGCCCGTGGTGGTTGGGGGTGTTTTAGCGTCTAGAAGTTGTTCAGGGAAGCTCCACAATAAAAAAGGCACCCGGTAAGAAACGAGTGGCCTATATTTAATAATCATTAGTTATTAATAACTAATCCAAGATTAATAATTAAAGTACTTCTTTCCGCACTCGCCAACGCAGCGTGGTCTTTCGTTTTTCCGGGGCGACCCGGCGGAAGTCGGACAGGTAGATTTCACGGTGCTGATACGCACCCATGGTCGGCACCGTGGTCAACCCGTGGGCGGTCAGGTACGCGCGCATCTGCGCGAACGTCTCGCCCTCGGTGTCGAAGGACCCCACGTGGGTGGCTTGAACGGCCGGTCCCGCGGTGTAGGTGGTCAGTTGCAGCTGCTCCAGGTAGGGACTGGGGTGCTTTCCGCGGGTCTGGTCCACCGCCCAGTGGAAGAGGCCGGGTGTGACCTGGTCCGGCTGGCGCAACATGATAGTGTAGGCCAGCGCCGCCTTATTGAGGGTCGCGTCGCGCGAGCCGTCCGTCGTGGTCCAGACGCCCTCCAGCGGGTACACCGTGTATTCGTAAGGGTCACCGACCTCACCGCGCTTCAGCGCCATCCGGATGGCGTAGGCCACGGGATACAGCGCCTGAATCTGCGCGCTAAAGGTCGGCGTGTTGGGGTCGCCCTGGCCCCGTAATGTCAGGTAGGTCATGGTCGGGACGTCGAGCTCCTGGACGCCCTTGGGCAGGTAGAGGGCCCGTTCGTGTTTACGCCATTCGTGTTTCATCAGCAAAACCGCCTTTCTCAGATAGGTCTAAGGTACCACAAAAATGATGCCTCCCCAACCGGGCGGCCAGCGTGTATAATCACCCACAAAGGGGGCAATCGTATGCCACAAGTCTATTTTTTGTGTACCGGCAATTCCTGTCGTAGCCAGATGGCGGAGGGGTGGGCGCGCCAGCTGCTGGGGCCCGACTGGCGCATCGCCAGCGCCGGCGTCGAGGTCCACGGCCTAAATCCCGTGGCCGTGCAGGTCATGGCCGAAGCGGGGGTCGATATTTCCCACCAAACGTCGACGCTGATCGACCCGGACTACCTGCGGACCTGTGACCTGGTGATCACCCTGTGCGGGGATGCGCGCGACCGGTGTCCGGTGACGCCGGCGACCGTTTCAAAACGCCACTGGCCGTTACCCGATCCCGCGCAGGCCACCGGGACGGCGGCCGACCGCTTGGCCGTCTTTCGCCAGGTGCGTGATGAGCTCCGCCGGCGGGTCGCCGCGCTGGCTCAGGAGGCCGCGCGCGGTTAGTTAGCGCATGAGGAGGGCGATGATGATGACGCCAATGACCAAGGCGATGCCGCCAATCAGTCCGCTGGGAAGGGTGATGCCGCCCCAGGCGGGCTTATTGGTGATGGCCCGTAGTTTGAAACTGATGGTGGCGAGGCTGACCAGAATGAAGCCAACGATAAAGAAACCAATGCCGATTAACATGAAAAACGTCCTCCGATTCGAATGATGATGGTTGAAAAGTTAGCTGAATGATACTAGAAATGACCCGCCAAAACAACAACTAAATGGGCAAACGAGAGTGGGGCAAAAGGTGGTTAGCTGGTGAGCATTAACGTCGTAAGACGGACAATCCTGAACTTGGATTGTTTGGCTTACGGGGTTAAGCGGAACCAGCTGCCTTTTGGCGCACATTTCGACACCAAATATTTGGAGACACTAACGAGCCTGGGACTTTTGTCTCCGGCTCGTTTTTTGGTGGTTACTCGGGAGTCCCGAGGTTGGCGCGCAACCGATGTAAGAAGAGCTGGGCCACCGGGGATAACGTCTGTTGGCGCGACCAGATCACGGTGATCGGTTCGGTCAGATCGGGGGCCAGGGGACGGAAGGTCAGGCGCGATTCTGGGCCGACATCCACCAAATGATCGAAGCTCAAGGCCCAACAGTGCCCCTGTTCTACCAGCAGCTGGGCGTTAAAGATGAGATTATAGGTGCCGCTGAGGGTCAGCTGGTCGGCCACGTTGCGCCACCAGTTGGCGAACCGGTCGGTGGTCGCCGCCTGCTGGGAGACGATGAGCGGGTGCCCCACGAGGTCCTGCGGGCGAATCGTGGTCTGTTGGGCCAGGGGCGCCGTCTTGGGCAGTAAGATACCCCACCGGTCGCGTTCCGGCAGTTGCAGCGCGTGGTAGTGCGTGAGGGGGCTATCCCCCATGATGACGCCAAAGTCGAGCGTTCCCGCCGTCAGTTGGGCCGCGACGGTGGCGGCGTCCCCGCTGTGGAGGTGCAGGGTCACGCCCGGGTAGTCGGCCTGCAGGCGGCTGATCAGGGCCATGAGCCGCTGCATCCCCCGACTTTCGCCGGCCCCGATGTCCAGGCTGCCCCGAATGATCGGCGCCGTCGTCTGGAGATTCTGGGCGGTCTTATCGACCAGGCGGGTGATGGTCGTGGCGCGTTCCTGAAGGTACCGGCCGGCCGCGGTCAGCGTGATCTCACGGGACCCCCGGGTAAAGAGCCGGACGCCCAGCTCGGCCTCGAGGTCGCTGAGTTGGCGCGACAGGGTGGGTTGCGAGAGGTGGAGGGTGGTGGCGGCCCTCGAGATGGTGCGTTCTTGGGCCACCGCCAGGAAGTAACGAAGAACCCGAATATCCATAAGCGACACTCCTTTATGCCTTTTTGCTATATAAAAGTATACAACATAGGTCTTTTACATACACGCAGACCGCCCCTATACTGGGAATCATTCATAAGGGAGGAATTACGTATGACTATGCTCACCACGGCCGCCATCGCGGCTGAACAGCCCCTGATCGATCAGAATCAACGGCTGGTCCAACACTTAAATACGGCACCCCATACCCCCGCGGAGATCCGCCAATTGGTGGGGGAGATCACCGGGCAGCCGCTCGATGCGTCCGTCGAGATCCGGCTGCCATTCTATACAGATTATGGGCGCAAGCTGACGATTGGAAAACGGGTGATGATCAACGACCAGGTCCAGCTAACGGATCTGGGGGGCATCACCCTGGAGGACGACGTGCTGCTGGGACCGGGCGCCGCGTTGATCTCGGTCAACCATCAGCTCGCCCCGGAACGGCGGCGGGCCCTCGACGTGCGACCCATCCACATTCGCCAAAATGCCTGGGTGGGGGCGAAAGCCATCATTTTACCGGGCGTCACGGTGGGGAAAAACGCCGTCGTAGCGGCCGGCGCGGTGGTGACCAAGGATGTGCCGGCAAACGCCGTGGTCGCCGGCGTGCCCGCGAAAGTCATTAAGATTATTTAACCCTGAAAGGAAGTTTTTAGTATGAGTATTGAGAATAAAGTAGTTGTTATCACGGGTGCTTCGAGCGGTATCGGCGCCGCCACCGCCCGGTTATTGGCGAGTCAGGGGGCCAAGGTCGTCCTCGGCGCCCGCCGGGAAGAACGGCTGGCTGACCTGGCCCAGGAGATTGGTGCCAACGCCATTTACCGCGTGACCGACGTGACCCAACGCGAAGAGGTCCACGCCCTGATCCAGCTGGCCGTGGAGACTTACGGCCGCGTGGACGTTCTCTACAACAATGCGGGGACCATGCCACAGGGCAACCTCAGTGAGCGCGACTACGCCAAGTGGCAGATGATGCTCGACGTCAACGTGATGGGTGTCCTGAACGGCATCGGCGAGGTCCTGCCAGTGATGCAGGCGCAGCACGACGGCCTCATCATCACGACCGATTCGGTGGCCGGCCACGTGGTCTACCCGGCGTCCGCGGTCTATAACGGGACGAAGTACGCCGTCCGGGCCATCATGGAGGGCCTGCGCCAGGAGGAAAAGGACCACGGCATTCGCTCGACCATCGTCTCGCCGGGGGCCGTTCGCACGGAACTCCTCAAGACGGTGGGCAACCTCGAGGTGAAGCAGGGACTGGATGAGATCTTCAATGGTGAAAATTCCCGGCAGACGGTGTTGGATCCGGAAGACGTCGCCAACGCCGTTCGGTTCGCCATCGACCAGCCCAAACACGTGGCCATCAGTGAAGTGCTGGTGCGGCCAGCCGGTCAGATCGTTTAGGCATGAGTCCTAAAAAACGAGCCTGAGACTTTTGTCTCAGGCTCGTTTTTCGAAGATAGGGTACCGAAACGTGCGTCAAAAGGCAGCTGGTTCCGCTTAACACCGTCAGTCATGCTCGCCAGCTAACCGCCTTTTGGCACTCTCTCTTTAGGTGCTGCGGATTACGTCCGCGCATCGAATGAGTGCCCGCACTTGGGGCAGGTGATGCGCACGTGGCCGTGGTGCCGCGGGATGCGGATGCGTTGGTGGCACTGGGCACAGTGAAAGAAGCGGTAGTGCCAGTGCTGGCTCAGGCTGTAGCCCAGCCGGCGCACCGGACGGGTCAGGGGCCGCCAGACCCGCTCGAAGCCGCGGTTGATGGCGACCTGGCGGTAGATCTTGTGCGAGAACAGTCGCCAGTAGTTGACGCCGATCAGCCCGATGGCGATCAGGATCAGCCACCCGCTGCGCAGGAAGATGCTGGCCAGCAGGAGCACCAGCGACAGGCCATTTAAGAAGCGGTTCAGCGAGTCGTTCTGGCCGTAACGGCCGACCATGAACGCCTGCAAGCGCCGGACCCATTTGGCAGTTGGTTTCATCATAAACGCCTCCGAATTAGATAATATCCCATCTTACCACAGGTTACCTGGTCTCGACAGTGAGTCGTCAGTGGTCGACCGCCGTTGAGACGGCTATACTAGACCTAATACCCGATATGAGGAGGTCCTATTCATCACCACCATTGCCAGTATCAAACAAGCCATCATCGCCGACCCGGCCAATGCGGCCTACACCGCACAGGGGTGGGAGCCGCTCTTTCACGTGCTCCCGTCGGCCACCATCCTGGTCATCAGCCAGGCGCCCGGCCGCATCGCCCAGAACACTAAGACCTACTTCAACGACGCCAGTGGGGACCGGTTGCGCGAGTGGATGGGCGTGACCCGCGAGGAATTCTACCACAGCGACAAGATCGCCGTGATGCCGCTGGACTTTTACTACCCTGGGAAGGGTAAGAGCGGCGACCTGCCACCCCGTAAGGGTTTCGCCGAGAAGTGGCACGCGCCGCTCTTGGCCCAGATGTCCAACGTCCAATTGACGCTGCTGGTCGGCCAGTACGCCATCAAGGCCTACCTGGGAAAACGCCGGGAGAAGACCCTGACGGCCACGGTCCAGCGGTACCAGGACTACCTGCCGGACTATTTCCCGCTGGTTCACCCGTCGCCGTTGAACTACGGCTGGCAGAAGCGTAACCCCTGGTTCCAAACGGACGTGGTGCCGGACCTGCAGGCGCGGGTGCGGGTGGCTCTGCAATGAAGGGAGTGGATGCCATGAAAATCACCGACGCAATGGCCGCCGACCTGCCGGCAATCCTGCGCATCGAGCGGCTGGGGTTCTCTGCCGAAGAGGCCGGGAGTGCGGCCCAATACCGCGACCGCCTCGAGAAGCTGACCGGGACCTTCCTGGTCGCCAAGGTGGCGGGCCAAGTCGTGGGATTCGTGGTCGGCCCGGCGACCACGGCCGCCTACGTAGCGGACTGGATGTACGAGCAGACGCCCCGGAACCTGCCAACGGGTGGCCACCAATTGATCTACTCCATCGCCATCGACCCGGCCTACCGGGGCGCCGGGCTGGGCAGTCGGCTCTTGGCCGCCATCAGTGAGCGCGCCCGAGCCGCGCACCGGGAGACGCTGAGCCTGACCAGCCTGGAACGCAACGTCCCGTTTTACGAGAAGAACGGCTTTATTAACCGCGGCGTGGCCATGTCCGACCACGCCGGGGAGACCTGGTACAACCTGGTCAAGCCCCTCTGAAGGGATGTTTCACATGAAACATCGGGCGAGTCCGAAAAAAACTGTGAGGAGGAATCACGATGGTGGAATTTACCACGGGTCTTGAGGTGCGACCCTTGATTGAGGCGGACCTCGCGGCGTACCAACGCTTGCTGGCTGATCCCCGGATGGCAGCGGCCAACGCCGCCCCGGGGAGCCTGGCGCCGGATCTCTTGGCGTACTGGTTCGAAAAGGACCGTCACGGGCCGTTCGCCCACGCGGTGATCGACCGGCGGCACGACCGGTTCGTCGGCGGCATCCTGTACTACGCCCACGCGGCGCCGGCACAGCACTACGACGTCGGCTACTTCCTCGATCCGCTGTTGTGGGGGCGGGGACTGATGCCCGCGGCGCTGCGGGCCAGCTTGCGGTTGGTTCGCCAAGCGCTGACGGGCCCCGTGACCGTCTGGGCCGACTGCCTGACCACGAACCAGCGCTCGCAACGGGTGCTGACTAAGCTGGGCTTCCAGCCGACCGCGGCCCCGGCGCACTCACCGCTCCTGCCGACCGCCGATGACGTGGTCTGGTTCCGGTGGGATTTACCGGCGGATGAAACTGTTATCTAACTTGACGTGTCAGCAGTCATCCGCTTCACGCCGGCGAGCAAGCCGGCCGAGGTGGGAACGACTCTGAAACCTCGCCCAAACCGCGAGTTTCCAGAGCTCGGCCTTGATGTAACCTGGCCCAAAACGCCAGGTAACATCAATTTCACCGCGGCCAGCAAGTCGCCTCTGTTGCGCTAAAATTGGTTCTAAATGGGACCTGCATCAGGTGACCGTAAAACGAAAGTTGCCCAAATAGGCTGTCCCCAATTGAGCGAGGGCAGCCTATTTTTATGGGGAAAATTAAATTGAGATAACGTCTACGCCGGCGTGGAGCGATCCCCCCCGCCGGTTACTCGGCCAGGGCCGCCTGGATGGCGTCCTCGAAGGACTCGGGCCGGGTGGTCGGGGCGAAGCGGTGGCGCACCGTGCCGTCCCGGCCAATCAGGAACTTGGTGAAGTTCCACTTGATCCGACCGTGCCCGGCCGCGGCCTTCAGGTAGGTGAACAGCGGGTCGGCGTCCGCGCCGTTGACCCGCACGCGTTGCGTCATCGGGAAGGTCACGCCGTAGTGGCGCTGGCAGTAGTCGTGGGTCGCGGCGTCGGTGGCCTTTTCCTGGAAGAACTGGTTCGACGGCAGGCCCAAGATGACCAGCCCCGCCGCGCGGTACTTCTGGTAGAGGGCCTCGAGCCCCTTGAACTGCGGGGCCAGGCCACAGTTGCTGGCGGTATTGACGATCAGCAGGACCTGGCCGCGGTACCGTGCCAGGTCGAGTTGCTCGCCGCTCATTTCGGTTTCACTGAAGTCATAGATGGATGTTGGCATGTGATCTCCTCCCTCGTTATCTTTCATTAAACCATCCTGCGCCCGATTTGCCACCGGATTTGCTTAGCCAATCGAGGGTCGCAGAAGATATACACCGTTTCTGAAAATCTATGCAATTTCAAGCGGATTTTCATAAGAAAAACCGCTTAGTGAAATTAAACACAATCCTTTCAAACACTTACGCGCCCTTACGTTTGTATTTCAAATGACCTTTTAAGAAAAGCGACGGGCTTCTCAAGAAGTTTTAATCAAAATTTTGTATAATTAAAGCGCTTACATTTACTAATTGCCCATAAAGGAGTGAGGAAGGATGCAAGAACCAGACGTTCAGCCAAAGGTCAAAAAGCGTTTCAAGATGCCTTCGGCGTATACCATTTTATTCTTTATCATTATTGTCCTTGCCATTTTAACCTGGATTATTCCAGCAGGCCAGTATTCGACGGATAAGGCCGGCAACATCATTGCCCACACGTATCGGTCGGTCAAGGCCAACCCCCAGGGGATCTGGGACGTCTTCATGGCGCCCATCATCGGGATGATCGGGAACGACAAGACCTCCGGTGCCATCGAGGTCTCGCTGTTCATCCTGGTCATCGGGGGCTTCCTGGGCGTGGTCAACCGCACCCGGGCCCTCGACGACGGCATCGCGGCCATCGTGCGGCGGTTCAAGGGGAAGGAAAAACGGTTGATCCTGATTCTGATGCTCCTGTTCGCGGCCGGTGGGTCGACTTACGGGATGGCCGAAGAAACCATTGCCTTTTACCCGCTGTTGATTCCGGTGATGATGGGGATCGGCTTCGACTCCATCGTGGCCGTGTCGATCGCGCTGATCGGGTCGCAGGTCGGGTGTCTGGCCTCGACCGTGAACCCGTTCGCCACCGGGGTTGCCTCGGCGACGCTGAACATCACGCCGGGGGACGGCATCGTGTCCCGGGTGGTCCTGTTGCTGATCACCATCGGAATTAGTATCTGGTACGTGTACCACTACGCGGCGAAGATCGAAAAGGACCCGACCAAGTCGTTAGTGTACGGCCAACGGGATGAAGACCGGAAACGGTTCCTGGTGGCGACCGACGCCGACCAGGGCCAGATGACCAAGCGTCAGCAGGCCGTCCTGTGGCTGTTCGCCGCGACGTTTGTCATCATGATCGTGGGCCTGATTCCGTGGGACCAGATCAACGCCAAGTGGACCTTCTTCACCAGCATGACCAAGTGGCTCCAGGGCATCCCGTTCCTGGGGAACCTGCTGGGTGGCGACATGACGCCGCTGGGGACCTGGTACTTCTCTGAAATCACCATGCTGTTTCTGTTCATGTCCGTGCTGATCATGTTCGTCTTCAAGATGGCCGAAAGTGACTTCATGGACGCCTTCATGAGCGGGATGAGCGACTTCTTGGGCGTGGCCATCGTGGTGGCGGTTGCCCGGGGGATCCAAGTCATCATGAACGACGGGAACATTTCCGCGACCGTCCTGCACTGGGGTGAAACCGGCCTGTCCAGCATGAGCTCCGCGCTGTTCATCATTTTGACCTACATCTTCTACATTCCGATGTCCTTCCTGATTCCGTCGACCTCCGGGTTAGCGGCGGCGACGATGGGCATCATCGGCCCGATTGGGAAGTTCGCCGGCGTGGCCCCGAGCCTCGTCGTGACGGCTTACCAGGCCGCTTCCGGTTGGGTCAACCTGATTACGCCAACGTCCGGGGTCATCATGGGCGCCATGGCCGTGGCCCACATCAACATCAGCATCTGGTGGAAATTCATGTTCAAGCTGATGATCTACTTGTTCATCGCCACCTGTGTCTTCCTGGGCGTCATGGCGGTCATATGATGACGCGTAACGGATAATTTCTGTTACGCGAAAAAGTCGCTTCCGGCCACGATAAATTCGGGCTGAACGGAGGAGGCGAAACTGGTCGTCCTCCGGCGCTCAGGGGCCGTGACGCCTGCGGGCACGACTTCGAGCTTTCCGCGAAAAGCACGCGTAAATCTCGAAGCTCGGCCTTATCCTAAGCCGGCTCAAAACGCCGACTAAGGATAATTTCGCTGGCTGAGCCCCTGATCGCCTCCGGACGGTAAATAGTCCGGGCCCACGGGGATTAGATTCATCTGGGTCGATGGTCAATAGTGATAATGACCATTGCTTATCGGCAAATTAATTTTCAAAATTTTGCTCATGATGAAGGTGTTCCCGACCATCAATATGGTTAAATTAGTGATTAAAACCAGCAAAGTGTTCTTTTAATGTTTTGATGGGTTATATAAGATATTAGTGCCTTGTCAGCGTAACAGAGGCAACTTGCTGGCCGTGGTGAAATTGATGTTGGCTGGGGTTCTGTCCCAGCCTACATCAAGGCCGAGCTTCGGAGACCCGTGTATTTCGGGGCTTCGAAGTCGTGCCCACCTCAGCCGGCTTGCTCGCCGGCGTGGAACGGTGGTTCCCGTGTTTACTAATTGTCTTGGAATAGAAGCATCTAAGGAGGAATTCAGTTATGGAAAAAATCGTTACTGACGTCGAAGAACAAGCGGCCGTGGCCGCCCTCAAACGCATGATCAGTCACCCGTCCTACACCCAGGACGCCGCCAGCGGGGCCCCGTTCGGCCGCGACATTCGCTTGGCCCTCGACGAGATCGTCGCCATCTGTCAAGAACTGGGCTACCACACCTATGAAGACCCGGACGGCTACTACGCCTACGCCGAGACCGGGGCGGGGGACGAGACCTTTGGCATCATCGGCCACGTGGACGTGGTGCCCGCCGGCGACCCGGCCGACTGGGACACCGACCCGTACACCGGCACGGTCAAGGACGGCGTCATCTACGGCCGGGGCTCGCAGGACGACAAGGGCCCGACCATGGCCGCGCTCTTTGCCGTCAAGGCCCTGGAGAACCGCGGGTACCACTTCAATAAGAAGATCCGGTTCATCTTCGGGACCGACGAGGAGACGCTCTGGCGCGGGATCGCCAAGTACAACGAAAAAGAAGACCCGATCGACCTGGGGATCGCCCCCGACGCCGAGTTTCCACTGATCTACGCGGAAAAGGGTCTACAACAATCCTACCTGGTGGGCCCGGGGAGCACGGAACTGGCCCTTGACCTGCAGAACGCCTTCAACGCCGTTCCGGGGAAGGCGACCTACAACGGGCCGCGGCAGGCGGACGTCAAGGCGGCCCTCGACCGGCACCATTTCGCCTATCAAGAAACGGCCGACGGATTGGTGGTCACCGGGAAATCGGTCCACGCGATGCTGGCCCCGACCGGCGTCAACGCGGTCCTGCGCCTGGCCATCGCCCTGGACGACGTGTTCCCGATGCCGGTCCTCGACTTTATCGGCCAGTGCTTCAAGGAGGACGCGACCGGGACCAACCTGTTAGGTGACGTGGCGGATGAACAGTCCGGCCACCTGACCGTCAACATTTCCAGCCTGACCATCACGCCCGAAGAATCGCGGATGCAGATCGACATGCGGATCCCGGTCACGGTCGACCATGACGACCTGATCAGCCGGTTGGAAACGGCCGTGCAGCCGTACCAGCTGACCTACGAGCACTTCGATTACCTGGCGCCGCTCTACGTGCCGACCGACAGCGCGCTGGTCAAGACGCTGATGAGCACCTACCAGGACATGACCGGCGACGATACCCAGCCGCAGATCTCCGGCGGGGCGACCTACGCGCGGACCATGCACAACTGCGTGGCCTACGGGGCGATGCTGCCGGGCACGCCAGACTTCATGCACCAGGTCAACGAAAACTGGGAGCTTTCCCGGATGAACAAGGCCATGGCGATTTACGCGGAGGCGATTCGGCGGCTCTGCTGTGACGAAAAATAGCTAAAAACGACTTGAACGGGCCCCACCGGCGGATTAGTGCTGGTGGGGCCCGTTTGACTGTGGCATAATACGACTAAACGTAGGAGATGAGCACGATGGAAAAAACACGAGAAACGGCGCGGTTACGGCTCCGGCCACTGGTCGCCAGCGACCTGGCGGCCTACCAGCGCTTGCTGGCCCTGCCCCCGATGGCCGCCGCGAACGGCTCCCCGGCCGACGCCTCGCCGGAACTGATGGCTCGCTGGTTTGAGGCCGACCGGCAGAGCCCCTTTGCCTTTGCGGTGGTCGACCGGACGACCGACCGGTTCATGGGCACGATCCTGTACTACCAGCACGACGAGTCGGGGGAGGCGCCGCACGAGTACGACCTGGGCTACTTCCTGGACCCAATGGACTGGGGGCAAGGACTGATGCCCGAGGCCCTGCGCGCCAGCCTGACGCTGGTCGGCCAGGCGATACCGGCTGCTCAGACGGTTTGGGCGGCCTGCCTGCCGACCAATCAGCGCTCGCAGCGGGTCTTAGAGAAGCTGGGTTTCCAGCTGGTGACGACCGCATTGCCGACGCCCCAGCACCCGGCGTTGTTTAAATTAGTGGTCACCGGTGAAAAGAAGGACGCGGCCACGGACGATTAGGCGCGTCAGCTGCGGGCCCTGTTGGCCTCCGAAAAAAGGCCCCCGCACACGGTTAGCACGTGGCGGGGGCCTTTAGCGTTCATTGACAGGGATGATTCAGGGGATTAGTGAAACTTGCGGGTGAGGGCTTTGCCGCCCAGACCCAGTAAGGCCAGCAGGCCCAGTAACGTGGCCAGTGGTGCGGCTTTTTCGCCGGTTTGGGGCAAGGTGTCCGCGGTGTCGCGTTCGACGGGGAGGTCGGTCACGGTGCTGGTCAGCGGCAGGGCGTCTTGGCCAAAGGCGGCCGGCGCCGGTTGTGGCGCGGCGTCCCAAACGGTGTTGTCCGGTAAGGCCGCCGGTTGGGTCAGGTCGGGCAGCGGCTGGGTCACGACCGGTTGCTCGTCGTGGGCCTCGCCGGGTTCCGGGGTGCCGCCAGCATCAGCGTCGGACTGCGGCGTGGTTGGGGCGGGTTCCGGGTGAGTGCCCGGCGTCGATGTGTCAGGCGCCGGTGTGCCCGGATGAGTTTCCGGGTCGTTCGGATCCGTGGGCGTTGTGGGTTCGGGAGTCCCTGGATTGGGCTTGCCGGGTTCCGTCGGCGTCGTAGGTCCCGGATTAGGTTTGCCGGGCTCCGTGGGCGTAGTTGGTTCGGGTCCCGGTTTACCGGGTTCCGTCGGTGTCGTGGGCCCCGGACTGGGTTCACCCGGTTCCGTGGGCGTAGTTGGTTCGGGCCCGGGTTTGCCGGGTTCGGTCGGTGTCGTGGGTCCCGGAGTAGGTTCACCCGGTTCCGTGGGCGTGGTTGGTTCGGGTCCGGGTTTGCCGGGTTCGGTCGGCGTTGTGGGCCCCGGATTAGGTTCGCCCGGTTCGGTCGGTGTGGTTGGTCCCGGCCCCGGTTTTCCCGGTTCGGTTGGTTCCGTGGGCCCCGGTGTCGGCTTCTCTGGTTCGGTCGGATTGGTCGGCCCGGGTGCCGGGGTTTCCGGCTCGGTGGGTGGGGTGATGGGTTCCGGCCCCGGCGTGACCGGTTCCGTATAGTCGTCGTCCTCCTCTTCCTCTCCCGGATCAACGTCGGGCTCTTCCGGGTCCACGATGGAGGTGGCCCCCATCACGTCCAGGGTGATGAACCCCTTGCGGTTAAAGGAATTACTGTTGAGTTTGTTCAGCGTCACGGTCCCGGTATGGGAGCCCGCGGCGATGAAGAAATTGCCGATGGGCGCACCGCCCCAGGTGTTTTTCATGACGAAGGCGTCGTCCTTGGGAATCCGCACGTTGGCGGGGACCGTGACGGTCATGGTGTCGCCGGCCTCGAGCGGCGTGTAGGATGGCAAGGACCACTTGTAGTTGACGGTGTAGGGTTCGTCTTCCGGCAATTCCGCCGTGTGGGACATGACCTTGCCGCGCTTGTTCTTGATCACGGCGCTGTCGGCGTCGAGGCCGGTCGCGTTCAGTTCACGGGCGTGGCCGGTCACCGGCGGGCTTAGCAGTAGGGCGGCGGCCAGGCCGAGTAATAAACAGCCGACCAGGCGCCGCGGGTTGAGTCGTTTCAAAAGGGATTCTCCTCCAATTTTTAAGTTCACAATGATTTTGCGTGACGTCTTTCACGAGAACTAAATTAGCATATTTTTTGAGCCGGTCGGGGATTGACGCAAATACAAAATCATTGGGTGATTAATTATGAAATTAATTATGGCGGATTCCACACCGAGCAACCGGGTCAAATCCCTGATATAACAACGAATTGATGCTTAATATAATTAAAATAATGACTAAAGCTGGTTTCGATAACCAGTAAAGAAAGTCTTGACAATTCGCAGCTTCTTTGAAAGCCGGGACGGGTGATGACCGGTTCCTTAACGGTGAACGTGAATAAATGAATTAATCATTTTTGCGCGATCCGGCGGAGAAACTGGAGTGGCTGTCATGAAATGACGTAAAAAAAGCGCGGTTGCTCGCAGGCAATCGCGTTTCTTTTAGCAATTTAATCGGTTAAGCCAAGTGCCGTAACAGGCCGTAAGCGCCCAGGCTGATCAAAGCGACCAGACCCAAGACGGTGGCGATGACAGCTGGCCGGTCACCCGTTTGAGGCAACTTGCCGGTCGTTGCAGCGCCGTTAGCTGCCGCAGAGTACTGCGGTGCGCTAGTGGCAGGGTTCCCGTTAGCCGGTTCACCGG
This sequence comes from Levilactobacillus spicheri DSM 15429, assembly GCF_001435095.1. GTDB lineage: Bacteria > Bacillota > Bacilli > Lactobacillales > Lactobacillaceae > Levilactobacillus > Levilactobacillus spicheri. Next base: position 5,828 of record NZ_AZFC01000015.1, on the reverse strand, counting down.
CTAACGACCCGTTGTCGGCCGCCGCGCCATTGGCTGGCGTCCCAGTCGTGGCCCCGCTCTGTGCAGGTGCCGTCGTGGTTGGCGTGCCGGTCGTCGACCCGTTTTGCGCGGGAGCGGTCGGCGCACCGGTCACAGGATTAGTGCTCCCGGGCGTCGTTGGTGTTGGCGTGGTGGAACCAGTCGCTGGCGTGTCGTTGTTACCGGACTCACTAGGCGTGGTGCTCCCTGGTGTGGTAACGCTCGGCGTCGTGGAGCCGGTGTTCGAACCAGTTCCTGGGAACGGATCGGTCCCTGGATTTGGATCAGGAACGACCGCACCGGTTTGTGGATTCTCGACGTCGACTTCACCGGAGCCGCCAGCGTCGCCAGGCGTGGTGACACCGGTATCGTTGGAGTCGCCGGGTTCAGAAGTCCCAGGCTCGGTCGTGCCAGGTTCAGTAGTCCCTGGTTCAGAAGTTCCAGGTTCTGTGGTTCCGGGTTCGGTAGTCCCTGGTTCAGAAGTTCCAGGTTCCGTGGTTCCGGGCTCAGTCGTGCCAGGTTCGGTCGTGCCAGGTTCAGAAGTTCCAGGTTCCGTGGTCCCAGGCTCAGTTGTGCCAGGTTCCGTAGTCCCGGGTTCGGTCGTGCCCGGTTCAGAAGTCCCAGGTTCCGTAGTCCCGGGTTCGGTCGTGCCCGGTTCAGAAGTCCCAGGTTCCGTGGTCCCAGGCTCGGTAGTCCCCGGTTCAGAAGTCCCGGGTTCCGTGGTCCCAGGCTCAGTCGTCCCCGGTTCACCAGGGCCGCCACCGAAGCCAGGGTCGGTTGGATACGATGGATCAGTTGGGTCAACTGGGTTGACTCCTAAGCCACCGTCGCCGCCTTCTTCGCCGTCGCCGCCGTTTTCATCGACGCCGCCACCGGCACCATCCGTGGCCCCGGCACCGACGACGTCCAAGAAGAGATAGCCGTGACGGTTAAACGTGCTCGTTGAGATCTTGTTCAACGTCACAGTCCCGGTGTGAGCGCCTTTAGCAATGGTAAACGTTCCGATAGGCGCGCTGCCCAGCATGTTCGTGACCGAACCGCTTTCGTCTTGCGGAACGTAGACGTTGTCTGGAATCCCCACGATAAAGTAATCACCCTTGTTAATCGTGGTAAAGGAAGGCAACCGCCAGTCCCAGGTCACCTTAAAGTACTGTGTCCGCGGTAAGATCGCAGAGTGGGACATGACTTTGCCCGCCTTGTTTTTAATCACCGCATCGTTCGCAGTGACCCCGCTCGCGGTGACCATGGTTGCGGCATGGCTCACGACGGGTGGGCTGAACACGATTGCGAATAACCCAACAATTGTGATGACAATCATCTGCCAGAATTTACGCATATTTTGTATTCCCCCTAACACCTCTAAGTTAGCACGCCTAGACGGGCTCTCGATAGTGAACCGATTGTTTGGTAAACATAACAACGTTTGCCGGGGAACCGCTAAGTCGGCAAGCTACCGGCCCTGTAAAATAGTGGGGGGTTGGTCCATCCGCTGACCCTTTCTGACGGTGGGTGGTTGCGGGAAATGACGGGGAAGGGGATAATTTAGGGTAACCATTCTCGAGAGGAGCCTTCATATGGAAATCACCTTCAACAGCAGCTTCGCGGACACGCTCCAGCGCGGCCTCCACCTGGCGACGCTGGGCTTGCCCCTGCAGCTTCAACTGGGCGACCTGCGGCGGTTAAACGACCCGGAAAACGCCTTTTGGACCCGGCAGGCGACCTACCAACCAGTGGACGACCCGGATACGACCTACCCGCGGGTGCTGGCGCAGATCGCCCGCTTGCGGACGGCGGTCGCCGCCAACGAGCCGCTGCGGGTCTGGTGGAGCGACCAGCCCGACGACCGGTTGGGGATGATGTGGCTGTGTGCGGTGCTCCAGGGCGTCGCCATCCCGCTGACCCAGATCCGGGTGCCCCTGATGCAGCCGACGTCGGAGGGCAACCGGCAGGAGCGGACCGACCTGAGTGAGGTCGCGCCCGGCGAGCTGGCGACCTACCTGTCGTTGGACTGCCCCATGACGGACGGTCAGCGCCAGGCGGCGACGTACGGGTGGCGCAGTCAGCTCGCAGCCAACGCCGAGTTGCGGGTCAACTTGAACGGCCACATCCTGGGGGTTCCCGCGAACTTTTACGATGATTTCTTGAAGACGCAGTGGTCGCCGACCGCGGAGGCCACTGCGGTGATCGGCGAGACGCTGGGCCGTTTCCCGGTGGGCGTGCCCGAGTGGTGGTACCGGTACCGCTTGGCGACGCTGCGGCAGGCGGGCGACCTGGCCTGACAAACGGGTGATTGCGTTTCCCGGGAATCTGTGGTAGCCTGTGGTTATCTGAATAGGCCTAAAAACTGTAGAAAAAGACGAGTACGGTTGGATCAGGGTGGTCTAGCGAGTCGGGGAGAGTGCAAGCCCGGTCAGCCCCCAACCGAAAAACACCTTTTCTGTTGCCACCTGAAATGCCTCGCAGAGTAGGGTGCGCCGTAACCGACACGTTAACGTTCGGCGCGCATGTTCGTGCGCGAGTAAGAGTTGGTTTAGCAATAGACAAATTGGGTGGTACCGCGGAAGAATCTTTCGTCCCTATATCAAGGGATGATGGATTCTTTTTTTATGGTTGCGACACACTCGAAGGGAGAGTAATACAGATGACAGAAGTTTTAGTGAAAGATTTATTCGGCGATCAACAGATCGCTGAAGACGCCGAGATCACACTGCACGGCTGGGTCCGGACGATTCGGAGCTCCAAAAAGATCGGGTTCATCGAATTAAACGATGGCTCGACCATCAAGAACGCCCAAATCGTGATGAAGGCCGCCGACGTCGAGAACTACGCCGACGTGGCCAAGTTCCCGATCAGCTCGACAATCGCCGTTACGGGGACGGTCGTTTACACGCCGGACGCCAAGCAGCCCTTGGAAGTCCACGCGGCCAAGATCGTTTTAGAGGGGGCTTCCGACAGCGACTATCCGCTGCAAAAGAAGGCCCACACCTACGAGTACCTGCGGACAATCGCTCACTTGCGGCCCCGGACCAACACCTTCTACGCGGTGTTCCGGATTCGCTCATTGGCGGCCTTTGCGGTGCACCAATACCTGCAAGAACACGGGTTTAACTACCTGAACACGCCGATCATCACCGGAAGTGACGCCGAAGGGGCCGGGCAGATGTTCCGGGCCACGACGCTGGACTTGAACCACCTGCCGCTGACCGAGGATGGCCAGGTCGACAACACCAAGGACTTCTTCCGCAAGGAGACCAACCTGACGGTGAGTGGCCAACTGGAAGCCGAAGCCTTTGCCTTGGCGCTGCGGAAGGTCTACACCTTCGGCCCGACCTTCCGGGCAGAAAACTCCCACACCCAACGGCACGCGTCCGAGTTCTGGATGATCGAACCCGAAATGGCTTTCGAAGACCTGGATGACGACATCGTGACCATCGAAGCACTGATCAAGGCCGTGGTGAGCTACGTGCTGGACCACGCCCAAGACGAATTGGCCTTCCTGAACGACAACGTCGACGAGCACCTGATCGAGCGGTTGGAAAAGACCCGCGACGAGAAGTTCGCCCGGTTGACCTACACGGAAGCCATCGAGGAACTGAAGAACGCCGACGTCGATTTCGACGTGCCCGTCTACTGGGGTCTCGACCTGGAAGCGGAACACGAACGCTACCTGTGTGAGCACATCTACAACAAGCCGGTCTTCTTAACGGACTACCCGAAGGAGATCAAGGCCTTCTACATGCGGGCCAACGACGACGGCAAGACCGTGGCCGCGGTCGACCTGCTGGTCCCAGAGATCGGGGAACTGGTCGGGGGCAGTCAGCGTGAGGAACGTCTCGACGTCCTCAAGCAGAAGATCGCCGACAACCAGATGCCGGAAGACGAGTACGACTGGTACGAAGACCTCCGGAAGTACGGGGAGACCGTCCACTCCGGTTTCGGGATCGGGTTCGAACGGTTAGTGATGTACGTCACCGGGATGGAAAACATCCGCGACGTGATCCCTTACCCACGGACGCCAGGGAACGCCGACTTCTAATCAAGTTATTGAAGAGACATTAAAAAACGGGTGCCTGATCTGTCACGTTGCGTGAGAGATTGGGCACCCGTTTTTGGTGTGGCCAGGTCTGGTTAGATAGTGGTTAACAGCGCTTCACGCCGGCGAGCAAGCGGGTCGAGGTGGGCACGACCCGCAAGTCGCCTCTGTGGCGCTCACGTAGCGGGGGCCCGGCACCACATAGCCAGGCCGCAGTGGCATGGGTTGGGTGGACGCAGCCAACCGGGGGTAAAACGACGGCATCGCTCCTGCTACGTCAGTGTGAATAACTGACTCCGGCGTGTAGCGGCGGTCACATCGCTGTCTTAATTGAGCGCACAAAAAAACGATTCCGCGTTCTATTCGGAATCGTTTGTGGTGAGGTGCGGCGACCTTCGGAACGCTTGCGCGCCGATCGCGTACCCCCACCGTGGTTTGGCACCATCCAGTAGTATCGCACGGGGCGCCGGTCAAGTCAACCTAAATCCCTGACGGCCTACTTGCGGGGCTGAACGGGTTGGCCCGGTTCTCGGTTGTCTCCGCGCTAGGGCCTCCTATACTAGAGGTGCCGGGGGGCGAGTTGTGATGATGGAAAAGTGGTTGAAGGTGGTCGTAATTGGCCTGGCCATCGTGGTGGCCGGATACCTGGTGGTCGTGGCCGCCAGTCTCTTATTGCTCTTTTGGGGCATGCGTTAAGGCCGGTGAATGGTCAGGCGCTTGAGCATGATATCTGCGCTGAACGTCCGGGACTGTTTCACGTGAAACAGTCCCGCGTTACTTTTACGAAGAAGTATGGTAAGTTGAGGCTAAACACTTTTAATGGGGGCTTGGCTGATGAAAATGTACCATAAAGTGATTCTGATAACGCTGGGCCTGTGTGGTCTGGTGGGGCTGCTGGCCTGGTTATGGCTGGACTACCGGACCGTGATCCTGACGTTTTGGCACCAGGCCTTTGACCGGCAACGGCTGATCGACCTGCTGCGCAATCAGGGCAAGCATAACGCCATCCTGTTCATGGCGGTGATTGCGCTGGGCTCGGCGATTCCCGGGATGCCGATCGCGGCGGTGGCCATTCTGGCCGGAGTCTGCTTCGGGCGCTGGCCCGGGTTCGCCATCAACGTGGCCGGCATCGTCATCGGCAACCTGCTAGCCATCGGCATCCTGGATCGTTTTCCCCACAAGCCGCAACCCGGCAAGCTCCGGGCGTTGACCGACCGGCTGAAGGCGATGCGCCATCCGCGCGTCGGCCTGAGCATCGGGTACGCGGTGCCGATGCTGCCCACGCTATTGGTCAACTACGCCGCGATGGAGCTGCGGATGTCCTGGTGGAACACCGCGGGCTGTATCCTGATTGGGTCGTTGCCGGTCTCGTTTCTCTACGCCTTTGGCGGCAACGAGTTGCTCTTCGGCAATACCAAGACCGCCGTGGCGGCTATCGCGCTGGTCCTGCTCCTGCTGGGGCTGTACCGGGTCATCCAGCGCGATCAACGCCGCAAGGGCGCCCCGGTCGAGAAAGCGACGACTGAAGAAAATTGAGGCGGGCTGATGACGTTCTGCGCAACGAACGGCCGTTAAATTCACCGGGAGATAGAAATTGTCCTCACTTTGGCGCTACATTTACATGCTTAGTTTGTCACCAAGATGCCCTTGACTGGTTACAACAACTATTAAAAAACAGGCAGAAAATTCTCGTTTGTAAAGTGAACCCCCTGAGTTGGAGCAAATCCAAACTCAGGGGGTTTTACTATGTTTACAGCTAAGATTAAGCAACAAGTAT
>NZ_AZFC01000014.1 GCF_001435095.1 Levilactobacillus spicheri DSM 15429 | reverse complement strand
TGATTACCCGGATTGGTACGAAGAAGCGCTCCAGGAGCTCCAGAGACAGCACGACGGGCCAGAGAGCCGGACTTTCAGGTATCAGGACCTGCAGTTGAAGACTAGCTGGTGGCGGATGATGGATGCCTGCGGGTTTACACAAGCGGTTAGGTGGTTGTCGAAAATGATTTCAAAATTTTTGGAGGTCAAAAAGTGATGAGTGAAGCAGTATCAAGATTAATTGACACACTGAACGGTCAGTTTAAAGAATTGCCCGCGTTAGCGAAGACGATGGTGGAGCAGTGGACGATGAGCCACTACATCATAGCCGGAATCGGTTTTTTAGTGTTTGTGGCGATCGTTGCCGTGGCTGTGAACTTGTTTAAAGGAGCGCTAAAAAAGGTTGCTGCGGCAAGCGAAGAGTATGCCAAAAAAAGGGAAGAAGATGTTTTCTACACCGATCATGGTATGGATGACCAGCTTTCTAGTCATTGGCAAACCTATGTATCTGCGATTTTAGGAGCAATTTCATCGTTACCTTTGATTTTCAGCCTTGCGTCCCTCTACAAGGCATTGAACCCAATCGTGACGCTGATCAATAACTTTCGATGAACCCGTAAGGGTTGTGGAGAAAGAATCAAGGCTGACTTTGACCAGATTGTTGAAGCACTTAAAAATTAGAGCATGAAAAAAGGGCCGCCCGGCAGCAGCCCTCACCAAATAAAACTCAACGCACCTAGTATACCACAAACGCTTATTTGATGGGGGTTAGACCATGATGGCAGTAGGACAAACGGAACTTTTCGAGGAACAAAATGATAAAGAGATTGTCAAGTACGTGAAACGGTTCTTTAACCGCTACTTCATGCGACTGGTTTTGAAGTCGGGCAAGAGCCTGGCTTCTTTGCAGTCACCAAAGTATGACGGCATGCCCAAGGCCCCAGGGGTTAGTGAGGACCGAGACGGAAAGTTAGTGGGTCAGGCAGATTGCCAAATCGTTGTTGAGAGCGCGCTGGAGGCATTTCATAACTGCACGAGTGTAGCAAACCTGGTGGTGTGGCGTTCGTTCGTCAAACACGACCTGGACGTCCAGATTGCCATGACACTGCACTTGGGGCACAGCCAATTTGCTCGGCGGAAGAAGTCGGCGATGATCGAGTTCTACTACGCCTTCACTGGGCGGCTGGAGAGCAAAGGAATCGTCAATGATGAGCTGGACTTCACGGATTATCTACGGCGTAAACCGGATGTTTCTGGTACAAATTTGGGATAGAGATGGTACTTTTAAACCGGATTTAGGCCTTATATTGGTAGTATCAAATAAGTGATAGGGACAGCCCCTTTCACGTCGCCGTAGGCAAATGGTTAAGCCGCCTGGTGGTCCGCCATCAGGAAATGTGGGTTCGATTCCCACCGACGGCATTGCAGCGGGCCCAGTACTCCCGTTGCGGTTTCTTCCTCCATTAGGAACCCTTTCCTTCCCCGGTCCTGCATAAGCCGGGGTCTTGAGTCCTTAGCTCAGTGGTAGAGCGGGCGACCTTAAATAGCCATGGACGTGGGACCGTAACCCACAGGACTCATTGGACGTTCAAACTAAAATTTTAATCGTTTGAAACTACAGCGCCCAAAATCAAATTCAAAGAGAAAGAAGGCAAAACTTCTCTCGAATTGAAGGTTAAG
>NZ_AZFC01000013.1 GCF_001435095.1 Levilactobacillus spicheri DSM 15429 | reverse complement strand
TGGTTTGTCGAAACAATGTTCAGTTTTCAAAGGTCTACCAAGTTATCAGAAGCAATCGCTCCGTGACAACTTTTAAAGTATAGCATGTTGTCAAAACCCTGTCAACAACTTTTTGAAGTTAAATTTGAATGATTATTCAAATTGTTCCTTCGATATTCAGTTGACAGAAGTCGTATCGACAACATAAATCATTCTATCAGTTGCTGTTTGAACCATCAAGGCTAAATTTCAAATCTGTATGAACATTCATAAGATTGTTATTTATGCACTTGGATGTCCTCGCGACAACAGATAATATCTTATCAATTTATCGAGAAGAGGTCAAGGCCTACTTGTCAAAAAGGCCAAAAACTTTTCCCCAGAAAAAAGACGAGCCGCGGATGGCCATCCGTGACTCGTCGGTTCTTCATCTATTCGGGCGTTCTGCGCCCCTACCGATAGCGTTGCACCGGGGAACGCCGACTGCGCTGCGTCAACTTCGTCAAGAAATCGTCCAAGAGGGTCCGCATGGTCGCCTCATCCGTGGCATCCGTCAGCGCCACCTTGGTCCGGGCCGCGTGGGGAATCCCCTTCAGATAGTAGGCCACCTGATTGCGAAAGTCGCGGGGACCTTCCTCGGGTCCCTTCGCCACACACAACTGGTGCAGATGCTCCTGCGCCCAACCGATCTTTTGTTCCGGCGTTGCTTCCGGCAACAGTTCCCCCGTATCGAGGTAGTGGTTGACCCGTTTTAGCAGCCAGGGGTTCCCCATGACGGCCCGGCCGATCATGACCGCGTCCGCCCCGACCTCCGTCAACATGCGGCGCGCGTCCTCGGGAGTCCGCACGTCACCGTTGCCCATAAAGGGAATCGTCAGGTGCTGTGCCACCTGGCTGAGCAGCTCCCAGTCCGCGTGGCCCTGGTACATCTGCTTACGGGTCCGTCCGTGCATCGCAATGGCCGCGGCCCCCGCCGCTTCCGCCGCCAACGCATTCTCGACCGCGTACAGGTGGCGGTCATCCCAACCGGTCCGCATCTTCACGGTGACCGGCTTATCGACCGCCGCGACCACGGCGGCCACCATGTCGTGCACCTTCTGGGGATCCAGGAGCCACTTTGCCCCGGCCTCGGTGTTCACGACCTTGTTGACCGGGCACCCCATGTTGATGTCGATGATGTCGGCCGGGGTGTGCTGGTCCACGTACTGGGCCGCCTGCACCAGGGTCTCCTGGGTGCCCCCGAAGATTTGAATGCTCATCGGGTGTTCCCGTGGGTCGACCGCCATCATGTGGAGGGTCCGCTGGTTCTGGTAATGGATGCCCTGGCCCGAGATCATCTCACAGACCACCAGGCCCGCACCGAACTCCTTACAGATCAGGCGAAAGGCCACATTGGTCACCCCCGCCATGGGCGCCACCACGACCCGGTTCGGAATCGTCACGTCACCAATCTTCCAGGCTTGTCCCATCCTACTTCTCCTGCGCCTTTTGTTGGATGGCCCGCAGCTCATCTTCGGAGAAGTGATACTTGTTCCCACAGAAGTGGCAGACCGCTTCGGCCCCGTGGTCCTCGTCGATCATTTCCTGAATAGCAGCCGTCGAAACGGACGCCAGAGCCGCCGCAAAGCGGTCCTTCGAGCAGTCACACTTAAAGGCGACGGGCATCTTCTGTAAAATCTTGACCTCTTCGTCCTTAAAGAGCAGCTTTAAAATGTCTTCCGGCGTTTGACCGGCCAATAATAGTTCGGACACCATCGGCATCGACTTCAGGCGTTGCTCCAACCGGGAAATGGCTTCGTCGGTCGCACCGGGCATGACCTGGACCATGAACCCACCCGCGACCTTCACGGAGTTGTCGGGTTCCACGAAGACGGAGACCCCCACGGCACTCGGAATCTGTTCGGACTTGGCCAGATAATAGGTAAAGTCTTCCCCGAGTTCCCCGGAAACCAGTGGGACCTGGCCCGTGTACGGTTGGCCCAGTCCCTGGTCCTTGGTGACCGTCAACATCCCGGCCGTCCCCACGGCCTTCTTCACGTCCAGCTTATGCTTGGTGTTCAACGGTAGGCTGGTGTGTGGGTACTGGAGGTACCCCTTGACCGTTCCGTCGGCGTTTCCGTCGGCCACGATAGCCCCCACGGGTCCGTGACCGTTGACCTTGACCGTCAACTTCTCGTCACCCTTTAACAACGAGGTCGATAGCAGCATGGTCCCAATCAACGTCCGCCCCAAAGCCGCCGTCGCCGTGTTCCAAGTATCGTGCCGCTTCTGCGCCTCGGCGACCGTCGCCGTTGCGTCGACCACGTAGGCCCGAAACATCCCGTTATCAATCAAACTCTTTACTAAATAATCTGCCATGCGCGTAAACTTCCTTTCATCTTCGCATCATTATAGTCGTTAAATTCACGTTTCTTCGTTAAATTCACCATGCCCTACAATACCAGAAACCGCCGAATTTGCAACCAACCACCGTTGGCCCGCCGCCCGTGGCGCCAGCAGCTTGCGGGGCCCGGTTTGCCCCCGTCCTTTTCCAAGGCACAAAAAGAGCCTGAGACGGTTGTCCCAGACCCCTTTGGTCGATCATTGTTAGTCGGCAGAATGGTCGTCATCGTGTGGATCATCGGCGGCCGAACTAGCAGCGGAACTAGCCTGATCGGCATTTTCGTTCGCGTCGCTGGCCGCGGAAGATGCCAGCTTAGCTTCAGTCGAAGCATGGCGGGCCGCTTCCCGGCGTTCAAGTTCGCGTTTCGATTCTTCAAACGTGGCAGCCTTCTCACTTGGAAATTCGTCGTTGCTGTCCTTTTCCGGCATCTTCCCCGTGTTAAACAGGCTGAGAATCTGCTTTTCGTCCAGCGTTTCGTATTTCAGTAAGGCTTCCGCAATAATCTTGTGTTCTGCTTTGTGCTCTTCCAGGATCTTCCGGGCAGTGTCGTGGGCTTCATTGATAATCCGCCGGACTTCACTGTCAATCAGATTCGACGTGTGTTCGGAGTAAGCCGGTTGGTTGTAGTAGCCGGCACCAGCGAATGGCTGGCCACCGGAGCTTTCCAACGCGACCGTCCCAACGGCGTCGCTCATCCCGTACTGGGTCACCATGGCCCGCGCAATCTGCGTGGCTTGCTCGAAGTCATTGGAAGCACCGGACGATTCGGAATGGAAAATCAATTCTTCGGCCGTCCGACCACCCATTAACCCGGCAATCTGTTCCATGGCATCCTTCTTGGACATCAGCATCTGGTCTTCCCGTGGCAGCATGATGGCGTACCCGCCAGCACGACCCCGCGGAACGATCGTGACCTTGTGCACGACCCGTGCATCGTTCAGGACTAAGCCCACGATGGTATGGCCGGCTTCGTGGTAAGCCACCGTCTTGCGTTCTTGGGGACTGACCACGCGGTCCTTCTTGGCTGGTCCGGCAATGACCCGGTCTTCGGCTTCATCCAGATCAGAAGCGTCGACCTGCGTCTTATTCCGCCGTGCCGCCAATAAGGCTGCTTCGTTCAAGAGGTTTTCCAAGTCGGCCCCGACAAAACCGGGAGTCTGCTTGGCAATTTCCTTCAAATCAACGTCATTCGCTAATGGCTTGTTCTTGGCGTGAACCTTCAGGATGGCTTCCCGACCCTTTACGTCCGGACGGCCGACCAGAATCTTCCGGTCAAACCGACCCGGCCGTAACAGCGCGGGATCCAGGACATCGGACCGGTTGGTCGCGGCCATCACGATGACCCCTTCGCTTCCGGTAAACCCGTCCATTTCAACCAGCAATTGGTTCAACGTTTGTTCACGTTCATCGTGGCCACCGCCCATGCCGGCACCCCGTTGACGACCAACCGCATCAATTTCATCGATAAAGATGATCGATGGTGCGGCCTTCTTGGCCTGTTCAAAGAGATCCCGGACACGACTGGCCCCGACACCGACAAACATTTCCACGAAATCTGAACCAGAAATCGAGAAGAATGGAACGCCGGCTTCACCAGCAACGGCCTTCGCCAGTAACGTTTTACCAGTTCCTGGCGGGCCCTCCAGCAAGACCCCGGATGGAATCCGGGCACCTAGGGAAACAAATTTGCGTGGATTCTTCAAGAACTCGACCACTTCGACCAGTTCCTGCTTTTCCTCTTCCTCACCGGCAACATCGGAGAACCGTACTTTGTTCTCTTTGCTGTCCGCCGGCTTGGCCTTGCTCTTCCCAAAGTTCATGACTCGGCCATTGCCGCCGCCTTGGCCGGCTTGACCCATCATCATGTAGAAGAAGAAGAAGAAAATCACGAGTGGTGCGACGTAAACCAAGAGGTTGATCCAGAACCCGCTTGACTCTTCCGCTTTGGTGTTCATTTTGACATTGTGCTGCTTGGCGACCTTATCAATCTCGGAAACCGTCGAGTTATTCGTCAAGACTTGCGTGCTAAAGCTCGTCACTGCGGTGCTTTGACTGCCGCCGAGACTGAAGCCGGTGTTCGTGGTCCGCTTTTGCGCGTTCCGGTATTCACCGGTGATCTTGTAGACGCCGCCCGAAGGTTGAATGGAGAAGCTCTTAATCTTATTCGCATTCAGATCTTTGACGAACTGACTCGATTGGATTTCTTGGGATTGTGAGCTGGTGTTGTTTCCATTGAATAGGTAAACTACACCGATGATCAACAAGAAGATCACAATGTAAAACAGGCTATTGCGGAATAGTCCGTTTCGTCGATTATTCATGTCGTGCCTCCTTACCCACAGTTCCCAGTCTATCACTGACTAGAAACGATATTTAGAGCTTTTGCCCTTTAACTAAATTAGATGTTATCACAATTGACTATCGTTGACTAATTATTTATCTGAATAGACTTCCGGCTTCAAAACCCCGACGTATGGGAGGTTCCGATATTTTTCTTCGTAGTCCAACCCATAGCCGACCACGAACTCACTCGGGACGTTAAAGCCAACGTAGTCCGCCTTGGCCTCAACCACCCGGCCACTAGGCTTATCCATCAACGTGCAGACCTTGATGGAGTTGGCTTTCCGGTCGCGTAACAGGTCTTCCAGGTACTTCAACGTCCGGCCGGTGTCGATAATGTCTTCAACTAACAAAATGTCGCGACCCGCCACGTCCGTGTCCAAATCCTTCAATAAGGTAATCGTGCCCGTCGAAGCCGTGCCACCGTGATAACTGGAGACGTCGATAAAGTCGATCTCCGCGTAGATGTCCATGTCGCGGATCACGTCGGTCATGAACAGGATGGCCCCCTTCAAGACGCAGATGATCAGCGGCGTTTTGTCGTGGTAATCCTCTGCGAGTTGCGTCCCCAGTCGTTTGCAGGCTGCGGCAATGTCTTCCTCACTGTATAGGACCTTTTCAATATCGTTATTCATGCTGTTCCCCTTTCACCGATTCAGGTTGGTATCCAATATGATATGTTGTGGCATTTTCCCGGTGCGGCCAGACCGCCCACTTCACACCCAGGGCCGCGAGCACCGTCCCCTGCGCCGTGACCAATACCGGCACCTGGGAACGGGAGGACTGCGGCACCTTGGCGTTGATCAACGCTCGGCGCACCGTCTGATGGTGGCCATCCGCCAGACGTAACCGATCCGTTGGCCGCCACGGTCGCACCGTCAAGGGCAGCTGGGCTGCACTGAGGGTGACCGTCTGCGCGGCCGGCAGGGTCGGTGACGTCTGAGCTTCAAAGACACCGAGCAACCGGCCGTTACCAACCGGCTGCCATTGGTTTAATACTACCATAAAATTAAAACGGGCCGGCGGATTTTCCCCGAATTTTTCTGGTTGCCAGACCAGAAATGTCCGGTAACGCTTTTCGAACACCCAACCCCTTCCAAAAACGACTTGCCCCGTCGGTCGTTGGGGGTTCGTCAACAGGGTCAGGCACTGATCCAGGGTCGCCTGCGCCGTCGAGCGCTCGGGAGCCACCCGCTTGATCAGCCGCGCCAATAAGAGCCGCTGCTCAGCCAACGGATAGGCCAGTAGCGGCGCGACTCGTCCGGTCAGCGGCTGCTCATGACTGACGATGGCCGTCAATTCCCGGTCCAACGTCCGGTCGGCCACGGCCAGGGTCGCGGTCAGCTGCGCCGCGTACGCCTGCAGGTGGGCCACCACCTGCGGGTTCTCCGCTTGGAGCTGAGGCAAGATCTGGTGACGGATGCGGTTCCGCCGGGCGACCAGGTCCTGATTCGTGGCGTCCTCGTACCAGGGCAGCGCGTGCTGCCGGGCGTACGCCCGTAATTGCGCCTTGGTAAACGGCAGCAACGGGTGGCGGACCTCCCCGGGACCCAGGGGCCGGCTGGCAGCCATCCCCCGGAGCTGTCCCAGGTCACCGCCCCGCAAGAGCTTCAACAAAATCGTCTCCGCCTGCTCATCGGCCTGATGCGCGGTCGCGACCCAGGCCGCCCCGCGTTGCTGCAGCTGCTCTTCAAAGAACCGGTAGCGAAAGTCCCGAGCCGCCGCCTCCACGCCCGTGGTCGGGTGTTGGGCGACCGGCCAGTCGCGCACGACCAGCGGCACGTGCCGGGCCGCACACCACCGCTTTAAAAAGGCCGCTTCGGTCTGACTCTGCGCGCGCAGGTGGTGGTTCACGTGGACCACGGTCAGGTCTGGCCGCTCCGTTGCCGGCAAGGCCAGCAGCAGGGCCAACAGGACCATCGAGTCGACGCCCGTGGAAACGGCCACCAGCCCCGGTTGCCCGGTCGTGGCCCAGCCGTGCTGCCGCCAATTCTGCCGAAACGCCCGTTCCAAGTCCATGTTGTTTGCCCGCCTTTCGTTGCCGTGATAACAAAAAGGGCCGCAACGATGTGCGGTCCTGTGTTGCTTTTCAGTATCCGGTCTTAGCTCCGACGACCGCCACGGCCGCCACGCTTACCTTCCGTATTGCGCTTGATCGTCGTTAAACGTTCTTCGCTTTGCTTCAGGAAGCCGGACATCATGTCGTCAAAATTCTCTTTATGGTTCGAGTGATGACTCGAGAAGCGCCCGTTCGCCGAACCATGGTGGGCCCGGGGCCCGTTATTGTCGAACCGCCGGCCACCATGGCCGTGCTCACCGCCGCGGTCGCCACCGTGGAAGTTGCCCCCACGATGGTCGTTGTTGCCGCGGTGATCGTTGTGCTCGCGGTGATCGGAATGATGCGGCCGATGGGCGTTATCGCCAGCCGGATGATCCTGTGCCTTACGAATCGACAACCCAATCTTACCGTCATCACCAACGGTCAATACCTTGACCGTCACTTCATCCCCCACGGATAACACGTCGTGAATGTCCTTCACGTACCCGTCAGAAATTTCACTAATGTGGACCAACCCGGTCTTGTGGTCACCTAAATCAACAAATGCGCCAAAGTTCGTGATTCCAGAGACCTTTCCGGAAACTTTAGCTCCAACCTCGATTGCCATAAACAAGAAGTTCCTCCTTAAAATAAGTGGTTTCAGTATAACACAATTTCCGTCAATGCCATACGGCAAAACTTGAAAAGGCCGGTGACAAATTTAACCAGCGACGGCTAACGGGCGGGAAGCCGGTGCAACCCCAGCCGGTCACAGACCCCAACGCGCTCACGACGCCCCGGCGCCAAACAAAAACCCACCCAAGGCCGCGTAGCCGTTGAGTGGGTCGGGACCGTCACTTCGCTGTCACGTCGTTCGCGTGGTCCCCCGGGAGACTATAAATCGTCTCATTTGATTTCGAATAATAGTACTTTGAGCGAATCAACTGGGCCAGGTAATCCTGATCGTTCAGTTGCTTCACTTGTAGCTTCAGGTCGGCGTTGGTCTTCTTGGTCTTGGCCAACTGTTGCTTGCTGGTCACGACCTGTTGATCGACCTTGTGCAGACTGGCGTTCGTCCGCACCAGCTGCACCCCTAAAATCAGGGTGAAGACGGCAAAAATGGCGATAATCCGCGCCGCTCGCCGAAACCGCCGGCGCCCCAACCACCGGTGATGGTGGGCCGCCGCCTGTTGCCGGTCCAACTGCCGGGTATAGTCGTTTTCTAACCGTTCAACCTTTGCCATTCGCGGCTTCGTATCCGCCATGTCGTTCACCCCACTAAACTTGACCAAAACGTTTAACTTGAGTATAGCAAGTTCGTTAGTGAACGTCTAGCGCGTTAAGCATAATGTAAAAGATTCGTCACATTATTTGTCAGCCGATTGCCGAAAGTCCTGAGCGTATTCCTCTTTGACGATGGTGTACATCCGTTCGGCGTCATCCTTCTTGGTGGTTTCCAGCAGTTCGTTCACTTGAACGGTCAACGTTTTATTCCCGAACTTAATCACCAGTTCGTCATTGGTCGCCACGTTACTGGATGACTTGGCGACCTTGCCGTTGATCAGGATACGGCCCTTGTCCGCAATTTCCTTGGCAACGGACCGCCGCTTGATGATTCGTGAGACTTTTAAGAATTTATCTAATCGCATATTAATTTCCTCCGTGTTGACGCAATTTCTGCCAAAATCGTAATAATTTATCGGCGTGGGGCAGCGTGAGCCACTCCCGGACCGTCAGGAGCCGCCAGCCCAGGGCAACCCCCAAAAAGAGACCGGCACCCACGGGAATCGCCAGGCACAGCAACGCCCCGGCCGCCAGTCGGCCCGTCAAGACCGCCGGCCACAGCCGGGCGATCAGGTTGGTCAGCACCCCGAGGCCGCCGATCAGCACCACGACGCACGCCAGGAGCTTCCCGCCAAAGGTCGGCGTCCAGATGCCCGCCCGTAACGTTGCGTCCGAGCCCCACCAGATGACGGCAAATATCACCCCGAGGCTGGCAACGGTGACCCAACTGGCACCGAGCCCGCCGAAGCGAGCCACCGCCCAGTGGTTGACCGCCGCCTTGACCAGCAGTCCCGTCACCAGGGCCAAGACCGTCAAGCGGTACTGGTCTCGGCTCTGCAGCACACTGTTATAGGTCTGAATCAGCGTCGCCAGGATAATGCTCAGCATATACACCGCTAACATCCCCGACCCCTGGGTGCTGCCAAAGAGCAGGCGGTTGATCCAGGGCATCAGGCAGATCAGTCCGGCGGTCGCCGCCGTGGCGATCACCAGGGCGATGCGCATCATGGTGGTCGTCAGGCGTTTGAACTCCCGGGGCCGCCGGCGCTGTTGCGCGGCGGTCAGGGCCGGTAGAAGCGACGTGGCAAAGGCCACCGCCACCACCAGGCCCAGTTGTACCAAAGGCTGGGCCCGGTCATAGACCCCCTTGAGGTTCTTGGCGGCCAGGTCGGACAGGCCCCCGGCGACCAGCCCGTTTTTCACGGTGAACGAATCCACCAGTTGCAGCAGCACCATCATAGCCGTCAGCAGGCACAGGGTGCCCCCCTCGACCAGTAAGCGCCGGCCCACGTGGGGCACCGGTGCCACGGCGGGCTGGGCCGCCGTCCGCCAACGCGGCAAAACGGCCCACGCGGCGATGGCGGCCAGCGTGCCGCTACTCAACGCCCAGGTGCCCATCCGGTACACGGACCAGTCCTGGCGCGTCGCCACCACGGCCACGACCAGGATCACGACGACCCGGACCGTCTGCTCGATGACCTGTGAACGCGCGGTCGGCAGCATCTGAAAGCGGCCCTGGTGGTAGCCCCGGTTCACCGACAGGTCGGGCATCAGGAGAAACATCCAGGCCACCATCCGAATCAGCGGGGTCAGCTGGGGATCACCCATCCCCCGAGCCAGCCAGGGAGCCCCGACCATGAGGACGGTAAAGATGCTGAGAGCCAGGCCCCAGGTCCAGTGATAGACCTGCCGCGCCACCTGTTGCTGGGTCGGCAGGTCCGGCGCGTCGGCGATCAGTTTCGAGATAAACACGGGCAGGCCGCTGAGGGCGAAGGTCATCCCGATGCCGTACAGGGGATAGACTTGCTGATACACGTAAAAGCCGGTGTTTCCCACTAGGTTCTGGAACGGTACCCGGTAGACCGCACTGAGCAGCTTAGCGATAAACGCCGCTACTGACAGAATCAACGCGCCTCGCAGGGTGGCGTTGACGTTTTGGTGGCCCATGGGCTCCCCTCCTTCATCGCAAACATCATTCATAAGCAGCACCTTACGCCACTCCCCACCAAAATACCAGTTAAAGAATGGTTAAGGTCCGGGTCATGAACCGCAAACTGGTGGTGGCCAGGCCTACCGGTCGGTCAGAATCGGGCTGGAACGTAGCCGGCACGACTTTGAGCTCCTCGCAAGGATCGCGATGATCTCAAAGCTCGGCCTTTCTGTAGACCGGGAAAATCACCCGATCAACAGAAACAAGGCTACTGAGCCCGCTTCTGACCTCCCTCTCGGCGAAGGTAGTCTCAGCCGATAACGATTGCTAAATCCATCCACGCTAGCTAGCTCGTCTAATGTCACTGACACAACTGACCATCAGCCATCTTCGCGGCTATGATGGCCACCCTGTAGCCAATCACTGCCATCACGCGGTCAGTGGTAGAGGCATTCGTACTGGTTGGCTCGCCCGACGCTCCTGAATATCATGACACCGACCATCAATTAGCCACACACCCTCATGATGCGTAACGGTTTAATCGGTTAAGCTGCCACGTTAACCTCGTTAAGTTGCCACCAGCTGTCAACCTTAGCGTAACGGAGCCGACTTGATTCCTGTGGTGAAATTGATGTTGGTCGGGGTTCTTTCCCGGCCTACATCAAGGCCGAGCTTCGGAGACCTGTGGGTTTCAGGGCTTCGAAGTCGTGCCCACCTCAGGAATCTTGCTCGGCGGAGCGAAGCGCCTGTCAACGACTAACCTCGGCCATCTTGCTCGCCGGCGTGGAGCGGCTGTCAACGACTAATCCCAACCAGCTATTCCGCACCTGTCATCGCCTTATCCGGTTTAATCGTCCGCCTGCGCTTTAGGTGCCGTGGTCTTGACCACGATGTCGCGTAAGGCGGCGATGAATTGGTGGACCTGTGGCAGCCAGTCGTCGACCGTCATCTGCGGCTGGATGACCAGCTTGATGTGCAGCCGGTCGTCGTTGACCGTGACCGTCGCCTTCAGCTTGGTGACCGATAACGCCTTGAAGACGTCCTCGCCGCCTAAGATGTTGGTCCCCTGCTTGGAGACCGTCACGAAGACGTCGCCGTTGACCCGCCGGATCTTGTCGATCAGCGCCAGGTCCGCCGCCAGCTTCAACTGCCCAATCGTCAGGAGTTGCCCCACGGCGGTCGGGTATTCGCCGAACCGGTCAATCAGGTCGGCCTGAATCTCACTGACCTCATCGTCGCTCTCCAGCTGCCGAATCCGTTTGTACATTTCAATCTTCTGTTGCTCGTCTTCGATGTAGTCGCTTGGCAGGTAGGCCTCGACGCCCAGCTCGACCGTGGTATCGGTCTTCGCCTGCGTCTGCTTGCCCCGCTTCTTCGCGACCGCGTCACTGAGCATCTGCGTATAGAGGTCGTACCCCACGGAGTTGATAAACCCGTGTTGTTGCTTCCCCAGCAGATTCCCGGCCCCCCGAATCGAGAGGTCGCGCATGGCGATCTTAAAGCCCGAGCCCAGTTCGGTAAAGTCCTTGATGGCCTCCAGCCGCTTCTCGCTGACCTCGGTCAGGACCTTGTTCGGCTGGTAGGTGAAGTAGGCGTACGCCACCCGGTTGCTCCGGCCAATCCGCCCCCGCAGCTGGTACAGTTGCGACAGGCCCATTCGGTCGGCGTTTTCCACGAACAGGGTGTTGGCGTTCGGGATGTCGATCCCGGTCTCGATGATGGTCGTGGTGACCAGCACGTCGTACTCGCCCCGCAGGAAGTCGAAGAGGACCCCTTCCAGCTGCGCCTCGGTCATCTGCCCGTGGATGTAGCCAATCTGGGCTTCCGGTACCAGGGCCTGCAGCTGGCTGACGGTCTTTTCGATATCGTCCACCCGGTTGTGCAGGTAGAAGACCTGCCCGCCCCGCTGCATCTCCCGGCGAATCCCGTCTTGAATCGCGCCGGCGTTTTGCTCCATGACGTAGGTCTGAATCGGAAACCGGTTCGCCGGGGGCGTCTCGATCACCGACAGGTCCCGGACGCCCAGCATCGACATGTGCAGGGTCCGCGGAATCGGCGTCGCGGTCAGCGTCAAGACGTCGACGTTGGCCTTCAGTTGCTTCAAACGTTCCTTATGCTTGACCCCGAACCGTTGCTCTTCGTCCACCAAGACCAGGCCCAGGTTCTTGAACTTCACGTCCTTGGACAGCAGTCGGTGGGCCCCGACCACGATGTCCAACTTACCGCTCTCCAGGTCCTTAATCGACTGGTGAATCTGCTTGGTCGTCCGGAAACGGGAGAACATCTCGACGTTGATTGGGTAGCCCTCGAACCGGCTGACCATGGTGTCGTAGTGTTGTTGCGCCAGAATCGTGGTGGGCACCAGAAAGGCGACCTGTTTGCCCGCCTCAACCGCCTTAAAGGCCGCACGCAGGGCCACTTCGGTCTTCCCGTAGCCCACGTCGCCGACCAGCAGTCGGTCCATCGGCCGCGGCTTTTCCATGTCGTGCTTCACTTCGTTAATGGAGCGCAACTGGTCCGGCGTCTCGGCGTACGGAAAGCTGTTGTCGAAGTCGGTCTGCAGACTGTCGTCCGGCGGAAAGGCGTACCCCTTTTCGGCCGCGCGTTTGGCGTACAGGTCGACCAGTTCGTCGGCGATGTCTTCGATCTTGGCCGCGACCTTGCTCTTGGTCTTGGCCCACTCGGAGCCGCCCAGCTTGTTGACCCGCGGCTTCTTGTCCTCGGAGGACACGTACTTTTGGATCAGGTTCAGCTGGGTGACCGGGATGAACAACTGCGCGTTGTCCTGGTAATCGATGGTCATGTAGTCCTGGTGGACGCCGTCGACCGTCAGGGTCTGCATCCCCACGAACTTCCCGATCCCGTGATTGACGTGGACCACGTAATCGCCGGGCTTCAGGTCGGTGTAGCTCTTCAGGCGCTCGGCGTTGGCCATGCTTTGCCGCCGCGGCCGCTTCTTGGTGACCTTCTGGAACATCTCGGCCTCGGTGATGACCACCAGGTTCGCCTCGGGTAATTCAAACCCGGTCTGGAGCCGTTCGGGCACCAACTGGGTCAGACCCGTCTGCAGGTTGTCCCGCTTGGTCAGGACCGCCTGAATCTCGAAATCGTCCAGCGTCTTCTCGATTTTTGCCAACCGGTCCTCGTCCTGGACCAGCAACACCACGGTCTGCTGGTTCTTGTGCCACCGGTCGATCTCGGTCTTCATGACCGGTAATTGACTAAAGAACTGCTGCATGGCCCGGGTGGTCACGTTGGTGATGCCCGCGAACCGCAGACTACCCATCCCCTTCTGGAACAGGGACAGCATGATCTGCGCGTGGGGGTCGTCCCGAACGATGGGCCGTAATTCGCCGCCAAAGGTCTGGTCGGTGAAGATCTGGTGATGGGCCAACTTATCGGTCGCCCAGTTCGCCTCGTCCTCTAACAGTTGCCGCTCGCCGTCCTGCAACCGCGCGTAGTCTCCGAAAACGGCGACCCCGTCAGCGGGCAGGTAGTCCAACAGCTGATGATGCTCGGGGAACACGTAGTCCGCGAACTCCATCAGTTGCGGATCCACGGACCCCTTCCGTAAGCCGTCGATCAACGGCTGGACCTGGTTGGTCAGCGTCGTGGCGTCCTTCTCCGCGAGTTTCCCCGTCTGCTGGGTCAACTCGGCCGTCAGGGCGTCCGCCCCGGCCTGCCGCTCGTGGGCGTTCAGGATGAAGTCGGTCGCGGGCAGGACCTCGACCGACTTGGTGTTCTCCAGGCTCCGTTGGGTGGCCGGGTCGAAGTACCGCAGCGAGTCGACCTCGGTGTCGAAGAAGTCAATCCGCACGGGATAATCCGCCGCCAGCGGGTAGATGTCCACGATGGACCCCCGCACGGCGAAGTCACCGGGGCCCGCCACCAGCTTCTGGTGACTGTAGCCCATGGCAAATAACCGCTTCTGCAGGTCCTCGAGGTCGAAGTCGTCCCCGATGGTGACCGTGAAGCGGGCCGTGGCGAAGTTTTCCGGGTTCGGCAAGAAGCGCCGCAGCCCCGATAATGAGGTCACGACGACGACCGGCCGGTCACTTTGCAGCGCGCGCAGGGCGTCGATCCGGTCCGAACGGTACTCCGGTGAGCTGGTAGCCACCTCGGCCGCCAGAAGTTCCTCCACGGGAAACTCGTACAATTCGTCTTCAGTTAAAAGGTTCGCCAAGTCATCGACCAGTTGGCCCGCGTGATAGAGCGTGTCCGTCACGTAGACCAGCGAGTGTTGCCGGTCGTGCAAGAGACTGGCAATCAGGAGTGTCTCGGCCGAACCGTTAAGCCCGGTGACTAATTGCCGCTGCCCCGGTGCAATCGACTGGCGAATCGTCGTGTATTGCGGTGTTTGGGTTAAAAATCCTTCTAAATTCAAACGATAACTTCCTATCTTAGTTATAACGGTTCATGAGTTGCGCGAAATCCAGTCCCGCCACCCAGTCGTCCAGGGCCGCCACCGCATGGTCGCTAGCCTGGTTGAACAGGGGCTGCTGGTCGGTCGTAAACTTGCCTAGCACGTAATCCACGACGCTGTGCTGCTGGGGATGGGCGATGCCGACCCGAATCCGGTCGAAGTCCTGGCTCCCCACGTGGGCGATGATGCTCTTGATGCCGTTGTGCCCACCGGCGGACCCGTGATCCCGTAACCGGATCCGGCCCAGTGGCAGGTCCATGTCGTCGTGGACCACGATCACGTCGTCCAGGTCAATCTTGAAGTAGTCCATCAACGGGTGCACGGCGCAGCCGGACTCGTTCATGAACGTGGTCGGCTTCACGACCAGGACCTTTTCCCCGTTGACCATTCCGGTGCCGAACCGGGCGTCGAACTTGCGGGTGTCTAGGGTCAGCTGGTGGGCCTGCGCAAATGCGTCGACCACCATAAACCCGGTGTTGTGCCGTGTGCCATCGTACTGTGGACCAATGTTTCCCAAACCAACGATCATTTTCATGTTTGTAACGGACTCCCTTAATATCAATTTAATTTTCGCCTAGATACAAAATAGCTGGACGGAAACCTTCCCGTTCAGCTGGCTGATAACTGCTTCATTTCGTGCGCTAGTCAACTGCGAATAGTATAGCATAGTCCCCCCGGAACTTCACGAGCGGCCCCTTCCCGTCGCTGGGGGTCCGCATCGTCCGGTCGTCATCCCCCGCCGAAGCCAACGACACACCTCGCCGCAGATGGTCAGTTTGCCCGGTCAGCGGCCTAACCGGTGACCGGTCCCCGTTCTGTGGGGCGTTTCACAGGTGGCTTGCTCACCGCCGGCCCACCACCGCCAAAAGATAAGCGCTCTCATCGCCGAATTGACAACTATCGGACGGATTCAGGACCGCTGAAAAAGCTGTGATGAGGATTTTCACAAAATCCGAGTTTGCTAGGTGACCGTTGGGTAAGTTACATGGTATACTGGCTGGTGGGTATATTTGTTACGGCGTACCCAGGATGTCTCAAATCTATCTAGGAGATGAAGAATTTGACTACTAAGAATCATCAAAAAGTTATTCTCGTTGGTGACGGTGCCGTTGGGTCCGCATTTGCCTACTCAATGGTTAACCAAGGTTTAGCTGAAGAATTCGGGATTATTGATGTTGTCAAGGAACGGACCGAAGGGGACGCTCTGGACTTGGAAGACGCACAAGTCTTCACAGCACCAAAGAACATCTACTCCGCCGATTACGCTGACTGTAAAGATGCCGACGTGGTCGTGATTACGGCTGGTGCTGCACAGAAGCCCGGCGAGACACGTTTAGACCTGGTCAACAAGAACTTAAAGATCTTCTCCACGATCATTAAGCCAATCGTTGACTCCGGTTTCGACGGGATCTTCGTGATTGCTGCTAACCCTGTGGACATCTTGACCTACGCAACCTGGAAGTTCTCTGGATTCCCTAAGGAAAAGGTCATCGGTTCCGGAACTTCCCTGGACACGTCCCGGTTACGGGTCGCATTGGCTAAGAAGATCGGCGTGGACCCACGGAACGTGGACGCCTACATCATGGGCGAACACGGGGACTCCGAATTCGCCGCTTACGACGAAGCCACCGTTGGGGGCAAGCCACTGAAGACCGTTGCCAAGGAACACGGTCTGTCAGACGACGACTTGGCTCAGATCGAAGACCAGACGCGGAACAAGGCTTACGAGATCATCAACCGCAAGGGCGCGACCTACTACGGCATCGCGACCTGCTTGATGCGCATCACGAAGGCTATCCTGCGTGACGAAAACGCTGTGTTACCCGTTGGGGCGGCCTTAGACGGCCAATACGGCCTGGACGACATCTTCATCGGGACGCCAGCCGTAATCAACGCCAACGGTTTAGCCAGCGTGATCGAAGTGCCGCTTTCCGCCAAGGAAAAGGACGCCATGGCCAAGTCCGCCGAAACCCTGAAGAAGGTTACCAAGGACGGCTTAGCTGCTTTAAATCTTTAATGAAAATCCGACGACTGGCGAGTGCCACGTTGTCCTGAAAAAACGCCCCGGCTCTGAAGTGTTCTTCAAGGCCGGGGCGTTTTTGGGTGCTTTCACAATAGAATAAATAAAAACACCTGTTCGGGGTGTCCTACCGCGCTTTCGTCGCCATTGCGCAGCAAGTGCGGTCAAATCCCCCCTTGTATTTGTAAGCCGCCCTGTTATCATTAATAAGTAGAATTTGTTAGCATGCAGATTATGCGCTGCGTGCTGGCCGGTCAGTCGATTCAGCGTCGTCTCGCCACGGGCCGCGGCCCGCCGAACCAGAACCACCAGGCACCACCTCACCGACACGGGGCATTCCCCGGAAGGCTCACGACCCGTTTCAAGCGGCGGTCGTTTAACGATGGAAGCCTTCCCAAGAGTTGCGTTTAAATTGTCTTTTAAGGCTATTTGAAGTAATCTGAGGGTATGATTGTTGGTGATCGGTGACGACGATTTTTCGGCCACTGGCTATTCTTTAGGGAGGCTACACCATGAAAAAACGAAAGACACTGGTAATCGGACTCGTAACCGCCTGTGTGGCGGTCGGGGCCCTTTACGTTGGCCAAGCGATGCACTACTCATCCGCCAAGGTCTTCTTCAACGACACCCAAATCGCGGGGGTCAACGTTGGGGGCAACACCGCCCAAGAAGCGGCGACCAAGCTAAAATCCGCGATGCACGAACTCACACTCAAGGATGGCAATCAGACGGTCAGCACCTTTAAGCCCCAGGAGGCCAACCTGAAGCTCACGTCGGTCAAGTCCTTACAGCAACTGATCAGCAAGCAAAACGCCTGGAGCTGGCCCGTCCACGTGACCACGGCCACGGCGGACACCCTGAAGTTGGACACCAGTGCCAAGAATCAGCAGACCGTTCAGGCGCTCGCCAAGAGTATCACCACCAAGGCGAACAAGACCCGGACCGCCTCCAAAGACGCCAGCTTTAGCTACCAGAACGGGCAGTACGTGACGACCAAGGAACAGACCGGGAACCAGCTCGACAGCACCAAGGTCGCGGCCTCGATCACGAAGGCCCTCGATCAAGGGAAAACGACCGTCAACGTCGCGGGCGACTACGTCCAACCCAAGGTGACGACCACCAGTGCCACCTTTAAGACCGCGCTGGCGAAGGCCAAGAACATCACCAACCAAAAGTACGTTTATAAGCTCAGTGGCCATACGATCACCATTCCGGCGAAGACGCTGGCCAGCTGGATGACGTTCAAGAACGGCAAGTTGGCGACGAACCAGACGCTGGTCACCCAATACCTGACCAAGCTGAGTCACCAGTACGGTACCATCTACAAGACCCGCTCCTTCAAGTCGACGAAGCGCGGCACGGTCAAGGTACCGGCTGGCCTGTACGGCTGGAGCATCAAGGTCAAGTCCGAAGCGCCGAAGCTCGACAAGCTGGTCGCGGCCGGCAAGGGCATGACCCGGACCCCCGTGATCCAAGGGAGCGGCTACCACAAGGACGGCACCGACATCGGTAACTCCTACGTCGAGGTCGACAAGGTCAACCAGCACATGTGGGTCTACAAGAACGGTAAGCTGGTCGTCTCGACCGACGTGGTCACCGGCCTGCCAACGACTGCCCACCACACCCCATCCGGTGTCTGGGTCATCTGGAGCAAGCAACGGAACACCACGTTACGGGGCAAGAACGATAACGGCTCCAGTTACGCCTCGAAGGTCAAGTACTGGATGCCGATCGACGACACCGGCGTGGGTATCCACGACTCGTCCTGGCAACCCCAATACGGGGGCACCTGGTACAAGAAGCACGGGTCTCACGGGTGTGTTAACACGCCACCTTCCAAGATTGCGGCGGTTTACGCCAACGTCAAGGTCGGGACACCCGTCCTGGTTTTCTAATGAATTTTTAAATGAATAAAAAAATGACCCGCAAGTCCTTTATTCACGAGGACTTGCGGGTTTTTAAGCGTCCGTTTATTTGAGCGCCATCCCAATAATCAGCAAAACGATGATGGCAATGAATGCCGCCAACGTCCAATAAAGCCACTTTTTGGTAATGATACGGTCGTCTTCTTCGTCCGGATCCTTCTTCATCTCGTCGGCCTCCTTTACCCAATCGCTAGTCTCATTTTACCATTAAATTGTTGAAAAGAGGCTACCGAATATGCAGTGAGTATGGTATGATGAAAAGAGATTATGAGAAGTTTCTAATTTTAGGAGGTCATCTGCTATGTTGCTTAAATCCCTAGTGAAACCGAAGGAACGCCTTGTGACGGTTCGCGAGGATGTCACCTTGGAACAGGCCCTGAAGGTTCTCGAGGACTCGGGTTACCGTTGTGTGCCCATCTTGGATGAGACGGGTCAGATTTTCCGAGGAAACATTTACAAAATGCACATCTATCGTCATAAGTCCCGGGGCGGCGACATGCAGCTCCCGGTCACTTCCCTGTTAAAGAACGCCACGAAGTTCATCTCGGTCAACGCCGCCTTCTTCAACGTGTTCTTCTCCATCAAGGACCTGCCGTACATCGCGGTTCTCGACGATAAGAACGCCTTTTACGGAATCTTGACGCATACCCGGTTGATGGACATGCTGTCCCAATCCTGGAACGTCAACATCGGCAGTTACGTCTTAACGGTCGTCTCCGCCGGTGAACGGGGGGACCTGGCCGGGATGGCGAAGGTCATCACCAAGTACACCTCGATTGCCAGCGTTATCAGCTTGGACGCGCAGGAAGGCGAACTGGTTCACCGGACCATGTTCACCCTGCCCGCCGAAGTCGACCAAGAAAAGCTCGACCGGATCGTCCACGCGCTGGAACGCAAGGAATTCCACGTTCCCGAAATCGAAGACCTGCGTCACGAAAACTAATCTATCAAGTACGCCCAGTTGGACTCTTAGTCTAATTGGGTTTTTGTTTTGGCTTTTTTCGCCAAGACCAGTCTCAATGCCAACTACTAAGCTAAACGCTTGGGGCATTGCATTACGACCTGCCAAAAACTAATCGAAAACTCAATCGTGGATTACTTCACTCTCTTTTCACAGGGTAACCCTGCGTGCAACTGAGACAAGCCCCGTCATATCAGCGTTACTGGACTTAAATGTTACGAGCAGTTGCGCGAATTCTACTTGCTATTGACGGGTTTCCACCAATCATTGCTTGTGTATTTCCCCCACATGGCCGAAGTTAGAGGTAACCACTAACACTGGATGGGAGGAGATTCATATGCTCGAGTTACACCATGTTGACACATTTATCCATCATCACCGAATCATTGATCACGTGAGTTTTTCAATCGAACCCGGAAGTATCGTAGGACTCATTGGTCCTAACGGTGCCGGTAAAACGACCATTATGAAAACGATCCTGGGCCTTACTAAATTTACTGGTCAAATTAGCATCGATCAACAACCCATTACAGAAAATGACCATCACGCCCTTGCCAGCGTGGGGGCGCTCATCGAACACCCCGCCATTTACCCATTTTTAACCGGTCGGCAAAACCTAGTCCTCTATGCCCACGACCCACATGATTTAGAAAACCTTGTTCGAATCTTGCAGATGACCAACTACATTGATCATCCTTCCAAAGGGTATTCGCTCGGCATGAAGCAAAAATTAGGCATTGCCATTGCCCTTCTTAATCATCCTCGACTCGTCATTCTTGACGAACCCATGAACGGGCTGGACGTTGAGGCCACTATTTGCGTTCGTCAACTAATTCAACACTACGCGGACCAAGGCACTGCATTCCTGATCTCGAGTCACATTTTGAGCGAATTACAAAAGGTCATGACTCAAGTCATCTTGATCAATCAGGGACGCGTCATTGTTAATCAGCCCATCGCCGACTTTAATCGTCTGAATCATCAAGATTACCACCTGACGGTCGAAGACCCAACCGTCACGGCTCAGCTCCTAACCAGCCACCATATTCCCTTTAAACGGAACGACCATCAGTTTGTGGTCGACCGTCACACCATTTTTACCATTCAGGATCTCTTCGCCGAACACCATCTGTATCTTCAGGAACTCGCACCGGTTGAAACGAACTTCGAACAAATCATCGTCCGAATCTTAGACGAACAGCGGAGGTCAGCCTAATGAAAACCAGTCTTCGTACCGAATATTATAAATTCATTCACCAAAAGGCCTTTCCTGTCAGCTTACTGGTCCTTCTGCTTCTGATGGTCTACTCAGCACTGACCGCCAAGTTGACGACAACCCAAATCATCTTTGAATTCGGAGCTGTTCAATGGATTCCCATCATCCTGATTGCCATGAGTTCCGACTTCTTTGCGATGGAGTACCGTCATCACACCATATCGTTATTGCTATATAAGAATCCAAACAAGTGGCAAATCTACTGTGCAAAACTACTCATTATCATTCTGCACAGCCTCATCTTGTCACTGGTCGCTACCAGCTTCACCGTCTTGTTAAAGTGGCTTCTGGCGGGACACCGCTATCATTTACTGACCCAGCTGGGCCAACAGACATTGCTCAGCTCGATGCTGGCAAATATTGGCGGAACGCTCATTTATGCCCTGTTCATCGTGACGCTCGGCTTCATGTTGATCATGTTGCTCCACCTGAACGCTGCAGTCATCGGCATTGGATTAGCGCTCGGGTTCCTCGGTGCTGGATTTTCGGTTGCCCTGATGACAGCTTTGCCATCCCTCAGTCATGTTATTCGTTGGAACCCCCTCAACATGATCTTCGTGACCTCGCAATTGGTTAATCCCCTCTATTCTCAAGCTTCCCATCTCAGTAATCCCCAAATCATAAGTGGGACCCTCATCTACGCCTTACTTTTTACGCTTATCGGTTATCTGCTGTTTAAACGGCGACGAGTCTAATCTCAGAGAGGAGTTGATCATCCATGCGGACAAGTCTTCATCAGGAATTTTATAAACTAGCTCATCAAAAAATGACCTGGTTATCCCCCATCATTTTATTTGTTCTGATGCTCATAACCAGTTATGCAATGGGCTATAATGAAAGTAAATTATTAACCATCACTTGCTACGACGCTCCCGATTGGATCATACTGATTTTAGTCATCGTTGGATCCACGACCTTCTCGATGGAATTCCAAAATAGAGCCATTTTAACGTTATTATACAAGGCCCCCAATAAATTTGAGGTCTACCTATCAAAATACATCGTCCTTCTCTGCTATAACGTCTGTTTGCATTTATGGGCGATGCTCATTACTTGTTTACTCCGGTTAACTCCCATCAATCGTCCCGTAGCTTGGTCAGCCATCGGCCAGTACCATCAGCCGCTGTGGCTTAATATGTTCACCACTTCGGCCATTGACGTGCTAACCACCACGTTTATTATTAGCCTGATTTTGGGACTATCCTGTTTAATCAACAGTAACGCCATCGTCATTAGCGTCAGTCTTCTCGTTGTCTTCATGGGTCAATTCGTCTCAGCTGGCTTACTCAACACTAATCAGCTAGTCACTATCCTACGATGGAACCCCTTTAACATGACTAACCTCACTCGTCAATACTATAACTACACCACTTACTACGAAACCAGCCATCTAATTAATTCTCAACTGCTAATGGGGACCATTGGTTACACATTGGCCTTCGTCATCATTGGCTATCTTATTTTTAGAAAAAAACGTTTTTAATCAGGAGGAATCAGCATGAATAAGTTTCCTGAGCAACTAAAAAAACTCAGAAAAGAGACAAATACTACCCAGGATGAGTTGGCAACCAAGCTATTCGTGACGCGTCAGTCGATTTCCAAATGGGAGGCTGGTGATTCAACACCGGACCTCGCCACCCTCATCAAGCTGGCGGCCATTTTTAACGTGAGCTTAGATGCCTTGATTTTCGGCACTGATCAAGATAGTCGCATCGACTCAACTGAATTCGTTTTCAATCCTAAAACCAATCGCTACGTTCGGCGATTCGGTAAAATGAACTTTTGGGACTTTCTAGCTGGTTACTGGTGGGCGGTTGCCCTGCTACTCTTTATTATCGGGTTCTTCTCAATCTTTTGGGCCGGTCGCTAATCATCCAATTACGCCAGCGAGCAATCGAACCAGTCTAAGCTGGCAACCTAGTGAGCGCTAGCGATTGCTTCCGCTCAGCTGGGCCGTGATGACCGTGGGCCAGACTTCGAGCCAGGAAAGTCCCCTGCGCTTTGAAGGTCGGTCTTATGGTAAGCCAGCTGAAGGACGCTGACTAACCACCATTTCATGGCACCGGCCCAGCTTCGCTCTAACAATCTTGACGGTGGTGGGGTGTCCCACCAGTTCGTTTTAGCCATTCCTGTAGCAGAGTGACGTTTGTGTTCCTTTCCGTGGTGTCGTGATTGTTATTCACGATGAGCAGAGCACAACGGGCTGTTTGCTATCAGCGTAACGACTGCGTTGCCGCATTGTCGTCGTTGATCAGGCCATCATCCACCCCGCAACGTGACGTCGGCGTTTTCCCCCGTGGTGAAATGATTGTTAGTCAGCGTCCTTGGCTGGCTTACAATCAGGCCGAGTTCTGGAAACTCGCCGGGTCCTGGCGAGGTTTCAGAATCGTGCCCACTTCGGGGGAATGAAGCCGACCGAACGTTGCGCCAGCTACCACCATGTGCCAGGCCTCATCGACCCCACTCAAAAAGCACACCCAATTAGGAGTGTGCTTGCTTTGAGGTGCTATGTACTTTTCTGCTGGGTCTTTTCTTTCGCGATCGATCACCCAATCCGATGCTCGTCGCCAAAGCGGCGTCCACTGCTGCCATCGTCTGGACATCTAGATGTGTCACCTGATCTTTAAGCCGTTGCTTATCAATGGTTCGAATCTGTTCAAGCAAAATGACGGAATCCCGCTCAATTCCGGTACGAGCAGCCGAAATGCCGACGTGCGTCGGCATTTTGGGCTTTTCGATCCGGGCGGTGATTGCCGCCACAATGACTGTTGGACTATAGTGGTTCCCCACGTTGTTTTGAATAATCAACACGGGGCGCATGCCACCCTGTTCCGAACCAACGACCGGTGATAGATCGGCGAAGAAAACGTCCCCGCGCTTGATTTCCACACGGGCCATGGGCCGCCATCCCCTATCTACATATTTTTGAAGAGCTCTTTAACGCTGTCTGAATTGTGTTAACCGCTGCTCGGCTTCCTCCTCGCAGGGGGTAAACACCCGAACGATTTCCCGATTAATCAGTGCCATGGCTTGGTAGCCCCGAATCAAAGCGAGTTGCCGCGATTCCTCTGCGGGAACGGGTACTAACGCCTGGTGCCGGACGGCCCGCGAAACTTTGACGCGAAGCCGAGTGTGAACTGCTTGCCGTGATCGTAACATGGTAACCCTCCTAGTCGGTCAATAAACACTTCTAGAGTACAGTTTACCACGAAAGCTTTACCCATGATACGGGAAACCTTATAAATTAATTGATATAGTGCCGCGGCACCCGGCTGGTGAAGCCACAAGCCACCTCGTAATGGATGGTGTCGCAGTAGTCGGCCACGTCCTGCAGGGTAATCTGCTGGTCGCCGTCTTGCCCGACCAGGGTCACGCGCGTCCCCCGGGGGTAGTCGTGCGGCAAGCGGACCATCATTTGATCCATGCAGACCCGGCCGATGATCTCACAGACGTGCCCGTCGACTAAGACGTGGAACCCCTGTAAGCGCCGTTCGTAGCCGTCCGCGTACCCAATCGGCACGGTGCCGACCCATTCGTCCTGTTGCGCCGTGTAGGTCGCCCCGTAGCTGACCGATTGACCGGCCTGCAGCCGCTTGGTGTACACCAGCTCACTGGTCAGACTCATCGCCGGTTCCAGCTGATACGGCGTTTGCGGGATGGCCCAACCGGAGGGGTTCAGGCCGTAGCCGGCCGCCCCAAAGCGGACCAGGTTGTCGTTACACTCGTCGTGCCAGAGACTCGTCGCCGAGTTGGACACGTGCACGTACCGGGGCCGTTGTGCCAAGGTATCCACCAGTTCGTGCCACTTAGCGACCTGCCCCTTAAAGTAGGTGTCATCCGGATCATCGGCCGTCGAAAAGTGGGTGAAGATCCCCTCAAAGGTCAGGGCGGCCGCGTGATCACCGATGAAGTCCGTCGCCGTCTTCAACTCAGCGGGCGTCCGGAACCCGATCCGGCCCATCCCGGTGTCTAACCCCAGGTGGACCCGTAACGGCTCACCGGCCGACCGCAACGCCAGGTAGTGTTCGGCTTCTTCGAGCCAGTCCGTGGCGGCCACGGTGGCCGAGATGTGCTGCGCGGCCATCAAAGGCGCGTCGGCGGGATTCGTGACCCCCAAGACTAAGATGGGCTCGTTGAACCCGGCCGCCCGTAATTCCAGGGCCTCGTCTAAAATGGCGACGCAGAACCCGCTGGCGCCGGCCTCCTTGGCTACCCGTGCGACCTGGGCCGCCCCGTGACCGTATCCGTTCGCCTTGACCACCATGAATAACTCACAGCCGGCCTTTAAGCGACTGACCTCCGACTGAATGTTGTGCCGCAGCGCCTGGCGATCAATCACCAGTTGTGTCGGCCGATGTACCCCAACTACCATTGCTGTTACCCTCTTTCTAAGATTACCTGCGTCATCACCATCGTCGCGGTATGCGATATCGAGACGTGAGCGATGCCCCCAAACGGTTGACGACGTACTTCGGGGCGGCCGACCGCATTGTCCCGCACTTCCAGGTCTTGAAACCCAAAGTGCTCGCCAATGCCGGTTCCCAGCGCTTTACCGTACGACTCCTTCACCGACCAACGACCCGCAGCGTATTCCACGGCCCGTTGCCCGCTCAACTGCCGATAATCGGCGAGCTCCCCAGGCGTCATGACCCGGGTCAGAAACGCCGGATAGCGTTCCGCAATTTCCTTGACCCGGGCCAAATCGGTAATATCAATGCCAGTTCCGTAAATCATCAAGCCACCCCCTAAACGTCTAAGCTATATTCTAGCACAGCCGCGAACGATTAGGTGTGACCATTCACCGGTTCACCCCAAATATTACCAAATCACTAACAATCGGGTCACCCCGGGCCTGTAATCGGTTACGGGTCCCCAGTGTGGACGGGCCGGGCAACACTATCAATAAGGTAAAAGGTATGCTTTCGATAATGTAATATTAACATCGTTAGTTTAGATAATCAATTAATATATTATGAACATAATAAGATGATTCAATGAATCAAGACCGTCCCGGTGATGGGCCCGCCTTTACAAACTGGCGAATAACGCTAGAATGGCAGTTATCACTGTGCATAAGGGAGTCTTCACATTATGAGTAAAGTCATTGGTATCACCGCCGACGTGTTATTGGACCCGATGCCCCGCATCAACCAGCAGCACGCCGACTTCGTTCCCCGGCCGGCCGTCGACGCCGTGGTCACCACCGGGGCCCTGCCCGTCGCCCTGCCCCACCTGCCCAGCGACCAGGTCAGTTCCCTGCTCAACCCCCTCGATGGGATCATCCTGACCGGGGGCCCCGACGTCGACCCAACCTTCATGGATCAGGAACCGCTGCCGGCCCTGGGCGTCACCAACCGTGACCGCGACCTCTTCGAGATTGCCCTGGTCCAACAGGCCGTGGCCCGCCACATTCCTCTGCTGGGGATCTGCCGTGGCGCGCACATCATCAACGTCGCCCTGGGCGGGACCCTCTACCAGGACCTGGTCACCCAGTACCCGGCCAAGCAGCTCAAGCACCAGCAGGCCGCACCGGGCGATCAACCGACCCATCACGTGACCGTGACCGCCTCGGCGCTCCAGGTGGCCGTGGGGCGGCACCCCTTCGTAAACTCCCGCCACCATCAGGCCGTCAACCTGCCCGCCGCGGGGCTTTCCGTGGTGGCCCGGGCCGACGACGGCGTGATCGAGGGTCTCGAGAATGCCGACGCCAGCGTCCAGGCCGTTCAGTGGCACCCCGAAAACCTGTGGCAACACCACCCGGAGGAGCTGGACCTCTTCCAGGCCTTCACCGACCGGCTGTAGCCGAGTAGACCCAATGTGACCGGGTGCCGCGCATGATCGTCATCAATTAGTGGCGGCACCCACCATCATTCGCATCACCGCAAACAGGAAGGGACTCCCCCAGCGAGGCGTCCCTTCCTGTTTTTGTCTCCTGCGTTAAGCACCACGGAGCGTGGCCGGCATCCATCACCGACGTTTCCCCAATAAAAAAGCCCGTCCCACCGTTTCCGGTCGAACGAGCCCTTCCCAATCAATCTCTCTTTTTAGATGAAACTAGTCTTTCTTCCGGATGGTGAAGCCACGCTTGCTACCACCCTCGGAACGCCGACCACCGTTGTTGCTGCGGTGACTCCGGTTGCCACCCTCGTGGTTCCGGGAGCCGTGACCGCGGTTATCCCGCCGGTCGCCGCCGCGACGATCGCCACCACGGTCGGAACGGTGGTAACCCCCACCGCGCCGGTTGTTGCCGCCACCATGATGGTAGCCGCCACCGCCGTGTCGCTTGCCACCGCGCTTAGGCAATGGCCGTTCTGGCGTAATCTTAACGGGTACTTGGCTGTTGTCGTCCTTAGTCACTGCGTTCAATAAGGCAGCGGCCAGGTCTTCAGCGTCGTATTCGTCTAATAAGCTCTTCGCAGCATCCGCATACTTTTCAGTATCCGTCTTGTTGATCAAGTCGGCAACGGCTTCCTTCGCCACGCCTAATTGACCCACAAAGGCTTCTTCAGCCGAAGGCGGCTTCAGAGGCAACATGCGCACCTTGGTCAACTTTTCGATTTCCCGTAAGTACCCCATTTCGTTCGGCGTGACGAACGTCATGGAGACCCCGTGCTTCCCGGCACGACCGGTCCGGCCGACCCGGTGAACGTAACTGTCAGGGTCTTGCGGAATATCGTAGTTGTACACGTGGGTCACATCGTTGATGTCGATCCCCCGGGCAGCCACGTCGGTTGCGACCAGGATATCCAACTTCCCATGACGGAATTCGTTCATGATCTGGGTCCGGCGTTTCTGCGTCAGGTCCCCGTGGATGCCGGCAGCGTTGTAGCCGCGGGCTTGTAACCCATTGGAGATTTCGTCGACCCGGCGCTTGGTCCGCGT
Organism: Levilactobacillus spicheri DSM 15429; assembly: GCF_001435095.1. GTDB lineage: Bacteria > Bacillota > Bacilli > Lactobacillales > Lactobacillaceae > Levilactobacillus > Levilactobacillus spicheri. The sequence goes on along the minus strand of NZ_AZFC01000013.1, from coordinate 35,167 downwards.
GAAGACGATGGTCAGATCAGGGTCTTGCACGTCGAAGAACCGCGTCATCACGTCGAACTTCTCGAAGTCCCGTGAACGCACGTAGAATTGGTCGATCAGGTCCGTGGTCAATTCCTTGGCCTTGATCTTAACGTGCTTAGGGTCTTGCATGAATTGGACACCGACCCGCTTGATTTCGGGTGGCATGGTTGCGGAGAAGAGCATCGTTTGACGTTCCTCTGGCAATTGCTTGATGATGTCTTCAATGTCATCCAAGAACCCCATGTTTAACATTTCATCGGCTTCGTCCAGAACCAGCATTTGCACGTGGTCCAGCTTCAGCGTGTGCCGACGAATGTGGTCTAATAACCGACCCGGCGTTCCAACAACGACTTGCGGGTGGTTCTTTAATGACTTGATTTGACGCCGAATATCGGCACCACCATAAACGACTTGAACGTTGGCCCGTTCGTGCCGGCCTAACTTATAGATTTCTTCTTGAGTTTGGATGGCCAGTTCCCGCGTTGGGGAAACCACTAAGGCCTGCACGTTAGGATTGCTTTTATCAATCTTCTCAAGAATTGGCAGGGCAAAGGCGGCCGTCTTACCGGTCCCGGTCTGCGCTTGGCCGATGACGTCTTGGCCAGCTAACACCATTGGGATGGTCTCGGCTTGAATTGGGGTCGCTTCCTCATAACCTGCATCCGTCACTGCTTCTAGTAGGTCTTCGGAGAGACCCAGTTCTTTAAACTTCAAATATTTTTCCTCCTGTATGGGTACGTCACCCTAGTGCCTCGCAATTCTTGGAAAAAATCCGTTTCCCGTGGGACGAAAAACGATTGGCTAGAGCGGAGTAAGTTCGTTTCTTAAATTTTACAACCAAACCATCATACAACGGTCACTTGAAATAAGCAACTCTTACGCATTCACGAAATGGCTTACATTCAATCACCGACTTTTCTTCAATGGGAACAAAAAGTGATGCGACCAACGATTGTTCCGTCAGTCCCATCACCTTGAATTATTTTTTCGTTTCGGTCGTGGGCGCCACTAACTTCGCCAAGACGTTCTCCAGATGAATCCCGTGTGACCCCTTCAAGAGGATCTGGTCATCCGGGGTCAACGTCGCTTGGAGCGTCGCCGTCAGGTCCGCCAGCTGGTCCGTGGCAAAGTGCGTCACCGGCAGCTCCGGCGCCTTTTCTGCCAGGGCCTGCTGCAGGGCCAGCATGTGCGGGCCGACCAGGTAAACGTGGGCAAAGGTCTGCGGGTCCAGCGCGTCGGCCAACCCGGCGTGCAAGACATCGGCCTGGTCCCCCAACTCGAGCATGTCTCCTAAGACGACCAACCGCCGCCCCTTGACCGGCGTCTGCCCGAAGGCCCCGAGGACCTCGCGCACCGCCGTTGGGTTGGAGTTGTACACGTCGCTCAGGATGGCCGCGCCGCTCTGGCTGGTCAGCCATTCGGCGCGGTTCTTGGTCAGCGGCACGGTGGCCAGGGCCCGTTGTGCGCTCTCCGGACGAATCCGGTAGATGTTGGCGACCGTCAACGCCGCCAGGGCGTTCTTGACGTTGTACTCGCCGATCATCGGCAGCGTGAAGGTCAGGTCCGGCCACTGGTTAGTGGTGAAGCTGGTGCTGGTGGCCGTGTCGCTCACGCTGGTCGCGTAGAGGTCATCGCTGTCCTGACGGCCAAAGGTGAACTGGCGTTGTTGCAGGTCGGTGACCCGTTCCCGCAGTAGCGGTTCGTCGCCGTCGTAGACGAAGGCCCCGTCGTCGCTGAGACCGTGGGTGATCTCGAACTTGGCGTCGGCAATCTTATCCCGGGTCCCGAAGAACTCGATGTGGGCCTCCCCAATCATGGTGATAACGGCCACGTCCGGCGTGACCAGCTTGCTCAAGAAGTCGAGTTGTCCCGGCCGGTCCATCCCCATCTCCACGACCAGGATTTCCGTGTTGGGTTCCATCGACAGCACCGTCATCGGCACCCCGATTTCGTTGTTAAAGTTGGCGTAGGTCTTGGTCACGTTGAACTGCGTGCCCAAGATGGCCGCGATCATGTCCTTGGTCGTGGTCTTCCCGTTACTTCCGGTAACGGCCACCACCCGGGGGTTGATCTTGGTCTGGTAATACCGTGCCAGCGTCTGCAAGGCGGTCAGTGAGTTGGCGACCTGAATCACCGGAAAGTTCGCTGGGGCCGTCGCAAGGTCCTGGGCCCAAAGCGTGGCCGCTGCGCCATGATCAATCGCTGATTGAATAAACTGATGGCCGTCTTGTTCACCGGTCAGTGGAATGAACAGCCCACCCGGTTGCAGGTGACGACTGTCAAACGCTACGCTGGTGACGTCGACGTTCGCCCATTGTTCGTAATCGTTGATTGCCCCGACTGCATGGGCAATTTCCGCAAGTTGCATCTTCATGTTGTCTCTACTCCCATTTCGCATGGCGCTAGCGCCACCGTCATTAAACTTCGACGACTCATTCGGGTCGCTGTAAAATTACTGTTTCTCATTATACCATGAATCGACCACCGCTAACTTAAAACCCCAAATTCCTGTCGGTTCTCCCCGGAGAACGTCAAAACTCCCACCGGCAGATCGCCGGTAGGAGTTCGTCAACGTTAGATTAAATCGGCAACCTCACTGAATTCCTGGTTGTCGTGGATCGTCAGGGACCATTCGCGGGTGGTCAGGTCGTAGCGCAGGCTCGCAACCTCCTTCGAGTCGGCATAGACCTCCTCTTGGGTGTGCCAGGCTGCCTGGTGTTCCGGGTGTTGGACCGCCCGAACCGGGATCAGATAGACCCGGTGGCGCTCCACCAACTGGTCGAACGCGATGACCGCACCGTCCATCAGGCCTTCCGTCAGCTGCAGGATGATCTCGTGCGGCACGTCCGTGATGGCCAGTGGCCGCGCAAAGACCCAGCGGTTGTTGTGCATCGCGCGCAAGTGCCGCTTAATACTCACGTCCAGCACGTGCCCGAAGTTGCTCAGGTGCTGGTAGTAGATCTTGTAGAACCCGTCACGCAGGCTCAAAAACGCGTACTCATTCTGCAGCTTCGCGTAAAACGGCGTGCGGATGTGGGTCTCCATGTGGCCCAGGTACAGCAGCTCGGCAATTTCGCTGGGCAATAAAAAATCGAGGTCGTCGGCGTGGACGTAATCCAGCCATTTGACCGGGGTGGGATGCTTCCCTAACAGGTAGCGGCGCACCTGGGCCTGACCGGCGACCGTCTGAAAGCGGGTATGCGGGTTGATCTCCACATCGTTACCAGCTTCAGCGTTCAGCAACAACAATTGATTGGGCACCTCGGGGACCCCATTTAAAAAATCGGCGGGCGAGATTCCCAACGAATACACCATGTTGGTAACTGGCTCTAAACTGAGATAGACAAAATTTCCACGCATACTCTTACACTCTTTCTGCTAAATTCCTCTCTTATTGTACACCGAAACACCGCCGGAACACCGCTTATTTTTTTACATTTTTTGCAGCCGCGCGATCCGGTCCGCAATCGGCGGATGGGTCGCAAAGAGGTCCGCCATCTTGCGCTTTTGCTTGAACGGATCGCTGATGTACAGGGCCGCACTGTTCGGGTCGGCCGCCTGCATCGGCTGACTGTCGTCGATCTTCTCCAGGGCCGAGATCAGCCCCTGCGGATTCCGGGTCAGCTCGACACTGGCCGCGTCCGCCAGGTACTCGCGGTTCCGCGACAGGGCCATCTGCGCGATGCTGGCCGCTAACGGCGCCAGCAGGACTAAGAAGATGGACACGACGATACCGATAATGTTTCCCGCGGAATCGTCATCGTCGTCCCGGCGCCGGCCACCACCCCACCAGAACCAGTTGCTGGCGAAGTTGACCAGAAAACCGATAGCGGCCGACAGGGCCAGCGCAATCGTCTGCAGGCGGATGTCGTAGTTGCGAATATGGGACACCTCGTGCCCGATCACGCCCTCCAGCTCCTCGCGGTTCAACCGCTCCAAGAGCCCGGTCGTCACCGCCACCGCCGAGTGCTCCGGGTTGTTCCCGGTCGCAAAGGCGTTGGGACTGGCATCGTCGATGATGAAGACCCGGGGCATCGGGACTTGCCCGACCAGCGCCATGTCTTCGATCAGGTGCCAGAGCTGGGGCGCCTGCTGTTCATCACGAATCTCGCGGGCGTGGTTCATGCTCATGACCACGTTGGTCGAGTTGCCGATCATGATGGCCATATAAACGACCGTCACGATGGCCGCACCCAGGCACCCGCTCTGCCAGCTGCCCCAGAAGAGGTCGCCCAGTGCCGCTCCGACGGCCAGGACCAGCGCACCGAACCCCGCCATGACGTAGCCGGTTCGGCGTTTATTCATGGCAATTTGTTCATATAACATGGTCTCGCCTACTTCGTGTTAAGATCGTCGAAAGAGACCTTCGGGGCCGTCTTTTCTTCTTCGGGAACTTGTAAGTACTCTTCCATCTTGAAATGATGGATGTTGGCGACCAGGTTGCTTGGGAAGGACTGAATCTTCATGTTCAGGCTGGCCACGGTGCTGTTATACAGTTGCCGTGAGTAGGCAATCTTGTTTTCCGTGTTGGTCAGCTCTTCCATCAGCTGCTTGAACTGCTCGTTGGCCTTCAGGTCCGGGTAGTTTTCCGCCACCGCGAACAGGGAACGCAACGTCCCAGACAGTTCGTTGGAGACGGCCATGGTCTGTTGCCGATCCCCGCTCGGCACCGCCGTTAATTGGTTCCGTAATTCGACCACCTTTTGCAGGGTCGACTGTTCGTAGTTCGCGTACCCCTTCGCCGTTGAAACCAGGTTCGGGATTAAATCGTTCCGTCGTTTGAGCTGGACGTCGATCTGACTCCAGGACTCTTGGACGTGGGTCCGGGCCTGGACGAAGCCGTTATACAGGCTGACGTACCAGACGACCAGTAAAATCACAATGACTAACGCAATGATCCATGCCATAAAGTTACCACTCCTCCAGATAAATTTGTTAGACTAATCATAACAAACGCCAGATGGCCAAGCCAGCATGTTCACCGCGACTTAACCAAATATTAGGTCCCGGCGCTGAAACCGGCCTCCTGGCGTCACGTTCCGTCGCCAACACCTCGTAAAACGATTCCCCACCCCACTTCACTTAGGAGGTATCACCATGCACCACATCTTATTCGTTTGTCTGGGCAACATCTGCCGCTCCCCCATGGCCGAGGCCATTGCCCAAAAGCTCATCGACGACCAGGGGTTGACCCGCCAGTTCGCCGTGCGCTCCGTCGCGACCAGTCCTGAAGAAGAGGGTAACCACCCCCACCCCGGCGCGCTCAAGGCCATGCAACACCACGGTTTGGACGCCAGCGCCCACCGCTCCCGGCCAATCACCGCGGCCGACTTTGCCTGGGCGGACACCATCATCACGATGGACCACATGAACGTCTTGAACCTGCAGCGGATGGCCCCAACGGCCGCCGACGCCGCCAAGATCAAGTTGTGCCTGGACATCCTGCCCGGACGCCAGGGGCAGGCCATCGACGACCCCTGGTACACCCACAAGTTCGAGTTGACCTACCAGGAACTGGCCGAAGCCATCCCCGCGTGGTTGACCGCGCTGAAGGGCTAACCGCCACACTACCACTATGATAGCACCCCAAAAATCCCGGTCACGCTTCGACACTCGAAGCCGTGACCGGGATTTTTTAAGGCAACTTAACGACGAGAAATCGCCGCTTTACTTCTTTTGGGCACTGTCGTCATCGGACTTGCGCCGGTTCTTCAGCAACAGGTAGATGATGATGGCCAGCAGCAGGACGATGATCACGCCGCCCGCCACGAACCACCAGAAATAGCTCTTCTGGGGCTGGTTGTACTTGTTGGCCAGGGCCCCCAGCTGCTTCTGGGTGACCTCGAAGTCCTTGGTGAAGTGCCAGTGGTACCCGCCCTTCGCCGTGGCGTCGATGGTCAGCGTGTAGGTCCCCGCCTTGAGCTGGGTACTGCCCCACGGCACGGCGTAGGCGAAGTGACTGTTCGGCGCCATCGCCATGTTGGCCTTTTCGTTCTGTAGGATCACCTTGTCACTGCCGGACTTGGTCACCTTGGCCTTGACCTTCAGGCCGCGCATCATCCCCGGTTGGGGGTTCTGCAGCGTCGCGGCCACCTGGTTCAGTGAGTTCGTCTGGGTCACCTTGACCGCGGGCATCCGCATGTCGGGCGCCACGTCGATGCCGGATTCTCGCAGCCGCAGCCCAATCACGTAGGCGAAGTTGTTGTTGATGGTCACGCCCTTCTTGGCCGACTGCTGACTGCTCTCCAGCTTCTTGACGTTGATGCCGCCCAGAATCATCCCCTTGATCTTCTCAGCGGGCATCTTGTAGGTCACGTAGACCTTCTTGGTGCTCTTCGCCGGGACCGTCACCGTCGGCAGCTTGGTCTCAGCAAAAATGTCCTTGATGCCGACCTTCAGTGAGCTGTCCCGCTTCGGCGCCGTTTGGCTGTAATCGATCACCCCGTTGGCGTTGGTGACGGCCTGATTGACCGTGACCTGAAACTTCTGGGACTGATCACTCTGGTTGCCGATCACCACGGCCAGCTTCTGTTGCTGGTTCGGTTTGACGCGGAGGGCAAAATAGGATGCGTTGTGATCATCTTGATTTTTCGGGAGCACCGCGTTCACCGTGTACCCCACGCTCTCGGCCCGGGCCTCCTGCTGATAGCCGCCACTCACCAGGAGCAACGTGCCCACTGCGACCAACCATTTTACGAATTTTTTCATCATTAAGGCCTCCACCTTCCTTATTTTGCCCTCATTATAGCAAAGCGCTTAACTAGGTTGCGCCATCACCACTTGTTAGTTTGATAGTCCGTTCCGTTAAATAATTAAATCGTTGAACCGCTTCCAGCGAAAGATAGCGGTGGCCAATCACTTAGCCACCGCTACGTCGTTTGAATTTTATTGCGGCGTATCCGTTAGCATCCAGGACAGGGTCCCCTCGTAGGTCTGCGTCGACGTGACCGCCGCGGCCAACACGTTCAGTTGGGTCGGCGCACTCGGCTGGGTGTTCAACCGCAGTAGCCAGGTGCCGACTCCCTGCCGGTTGCCTGGGACGTTTTGCGCCTGGCCGACCAGGGAATACTCTCCCACCGGCAAGGCCTGCGTCGCCCCCACGGTCACGTCCGGCGCCCGGCTCACGTTACTGCCGGACGAGCGGAAGTTGGCCGCGCCCAGGGTAACGGTCGCCGACTTGAGCGACTGGTGGTCGGATTGCCCCACCAACGCCTCGGGTTTCAGCATCAGATTCCAGCCGCCACCCGTGCCCCGGCGGTCGCTGATCTGCACGAACGCGTGCTGATTGGTCGCCGTGGCTTCAATAAACCCATTTGCGATACGCTGCTGCTTAAATTTCAGGTTCGAAAGATAATCCAGCGTCAGGTGTCCGCGGGAGCCGGTCCCCGGATTATCCGGATCCTCGGGATCACCCGGGAATGGTTTCCCGGAGCCGTCGGGGTCCTGCGGGTCGACCGGCTCAATATTCGGATCAGGGACCAGCTGCACATCGGCCGTCGATTGTTGGCTCGCCGCCTGGACAGGCACCGCTCCCCACCATCCGCCGATTCCGAACACTAACGGGGCCACAAGTAAGAACCAGAATTTCTGCACACTGTAGCCCCCTTGCTAGTGGTCAGGATTTAGCTGACCGGCGTGTTAGTCAACGTCCACGTCAGCGTTGACGCGTAGTTACCAGCAACGTTCCCGGCCTTGAGAGATAACGTCGCTCCTGAGTAATTCATGCTCCAGGTTCCGACCCCTTCACCCTTGTTCGTGTAATCGGCCGTCATGACGTTTTGATTAGGCGTGGTGCTCCCGGTATTGAAAGTAATCGCTTTGTTTAAAGTAGAAGGTGCGACCCCCGTCCCGGTCGTTGTCGCGTTAGTCCCCGTCATGACCAGGGTACTGGCGTTCATCGTATCTGAACCACTCACGAACGGTGAACTGGCAACCTGAACTTGCCAGTCGGTCTTGTGCCCGGCGTTGATGGCCGTCACGACCCCATCGTTAGCTTTGCCTAATGCGGCCGCCGAAACGAATCCTTCAATTGTTTGGTCGCCCCCATTCATTTGAGTGTCTGGAAGCGACACGTTTGGTGCTGCGGCTAATTTAACACCACCGGTGGCCCCACCTTCGTCGCCTTCAGCCGTCAGGGCCACGTTCCCACTCGTGGTGGCCGTTCCCGTTGTATCAGCCGCATGAGCGGTCGTCGCCGATGCCAAGCCCATTCCGGTTACCAGTGCAACGGTCGCGAGTAATTGTAAAGTCTTCTTAGTCATAATCTGTTCCATCTCCTCATTCTTGGTCTGTGCGGTCTCTGCGTCGTAATTTCCAAATCCAAAACAGCAGCAGCGTGATGATGCCGATCAACGACCCGAAGCCGACCCACTGTTGTTCGGACAACTGTGGCAGTCGTCCGGTTAAAGTCGGCTTGGCCGCGGCCGTGGTACCCTGACTCCCCGTTTGGGTGGTCGGTTGCTGGCCATTGCTGCTTCCCGTCGTGCCGCTGCTCGCCTGGTTGCCCGCCTCACCGGACCCCAGGTCACCAGCGCCGCCCGTCGAGATACTCGACGAGTCCTTGGCGGGTGTCAGCTGGACCTCATACTGTGCCGATTGAACGTCGGTGGCTGCGTGGACTGGCGTGGCGATGCCCCAGCACAGCAGGCCTAACCCCAATAAGCGAATCCATCGCAATCGCATCACGATTCCTCATTTCTAGCAGCCCCGAGTGACGCCCCGGAAACAACGACGCGCGCTGTCGTTGTCTGTCCCGAGGTCGGCTGTTGTCTTCAGCCAGCCAATCGTGCTCCGTGGTTGAATTGTTGTTTTCTTTCGTTGAACTCATCGATGATTCATGAAATATGATAGCATGCCAAAACGATTTTTGTCCACATTGTTGAATGTGTGTGAAAACATTTTCTAGGATTATGGATTTTGAGGTCGAAAAAACGTTGATTTAACAGGCAATCGGGCCCGGTCATTTTTAACAAGAATCCCTTTGTAATCTGAATTAAAGCGATTACTTAGTCGAATCTACCGCAACCAAGTCACCATCGATTAAAAAATTTCTCAAAAATCGACGTTTAATCAATACAGAGTGAACGGTTTGTTCTATCACTAAGCAAGAGCCTCTCCCGAAGTCGGCCACCGGTAACCCGCCGGTGTGCACCAAAAAAGCGCCGGGCCATCAGCCCAGCGCCAGTCAGCGTGCTTAGTAACGGTTATTGAATTTCCCGGCAAAGCCTTTGCGGACCGCTAACGGGGCCTGCTTGTACGGCATCTGCTTGACGTACTTGCCCCGGATCATCAGACGGTTGGCCCCCGTGGCATCACAGGTGATCAGCGTGACCAGCTTCTGCTTGGTCGGTGCGACCACCTGCACGTCGGTCGCCGCGATGAACTTGCGAACGGTCACCCGGTACTCGTAGACCTTGGTGGCGTTGGTCAGGTAGATCTTCTGGCCGACCTGCGTCTTAAAGTACAGTGGGCTAAAGAGGATCGTGTGCGAGACCATGTGGTGCCCGGCCAACGGGTAGTTGTTCTGGCCCATCTTCTGGTCCGCCCGCATGGTCCCGGCGGTCAACGCCAAGACGGGATTGCTGACCCCCTTGGCGATGGGCAGGTGAATGTCCGACTGGGGCATGTAGATCTGCCCCACCACGTGGATCTCCTTGGAGTTCAGCCGCGCCTTGGCGACCGTCGAGAAGTCCAGCGACTTGACCTTCTTAAAGTCGTACGAGGCGTGCTTCTTTTCGTTTTGCTTCACGGACTTGGTGGTGACTTCCGGTTGATAGGAAGAGACCAACCAGGTCTTGATCTGTTCATTGAATATCAATGCCAGCGAGACCAGGATCAATAGCAGAAATCCCAGGGTGCCCCACCAGCGGCGTTTGGCCTTTTTTTTCGCCATGTTTGACGACTCCTTCCCCAAAACTCCCCTTGATTTTACCCCACTTTCCGCTTGAAAGTCCACCGGAACCCTCGACCCCACGCAGCGTGGTCCCGGCGATCATGCCAAAATTGGCATCAAAAAAAGCCAACGACCGCAGCCGTTGACCCTTTTGATTTAACTTTAGTTGTTGGACAAGCCGTACTTCTTGTTGAACTTGTCGACCGCACCATCGGCTTGAGTAAACTTTTGCTTACCCGTGTAGAATGGGTGGGAATCAGACGTGATTTCAACACGGATCAATGGGTAGGTGTTGCCATCTTCCCATTCAACCGTTTCGTTCGAAGTTGCCGTCGAACCGGATAAGAACTTGTAGCCGGTCGATGAGTCTTGGAAGACAACTTCCCGGTAATCTGGATGAATGCCTTGTTTCATAATTAATACGCTCCTTTTGCCCTGAAACATTGACTGCTTCAGAGATTGATTTAATCGTCAACCGTCACATTATAGCATGAAACTATCGTGACGACAATACTAATCTCGGCCGTCCTCGACCAAGCTTTCACTGCTGACGATGCTGACATCGGCGTTCAAAGCCGTCAGCTTGGCCACGATGCGGTCATACCCCCGCAGGATGTTATCCGCTTCGGTAATCACGGTCGTGCCCTCCGCCATCAGGCCCGCGATGACCAGCGACGCGCCGGCCCGGATCTCGCCGGCCTGGACCACGCTGCCCTCGAGGTGCTCGGTCGGGTCCACGATGATGGTACCATTTTCCGAACGAATCTGGGCCCCCATCTTCCGCAATTCGGCGATGTGCTTGATGCGCTTAGGGTAAATGGTGTCGATGACGACACTACTCCCGTCCGCGCGCATCAACAACGGCGTCAGCGGTTGCTGCAGGTCCGTCGCAAAGCCGGGGAACGGCATGGTCTTCACCTGAATCGGCTTCAGGTGGTCGGCTCGCGGCACGTAAATGCTGTCCTCGTCGATTTCGAGTTGGACACCCATTTCAATCATCTTGGCCGTGAAGGATTCCAAATGTTCCGGAATCACGTTCTTGACCACGACCCCGTCGCCGATCGCCGCAGCCATCGACAGGTAGGTCCCGGCCTCAATCCGGTCGGGGATAATCGTGTGCGTGTTCATCGCCCGCAACGTGCTAACGCCTTCAATCCGAATCACGTCGGTGCCGGCGCCCCGAACGTGCGCGCCCATGTTGTTCAGGAACGTGGCGATGTCGATGATCTCGGGTTCTTTCGCGGCGTTTTCAATCACTGTCGTGCCGACCGCCTTCACGGCCGCCAGGATGGAATTGATGGTCGCGCCCACGGAGACCACGTCTAAAAAGATCCGGGCGCCGTGCAAGCCGGCGGGACCCGTCGTGATGTGGACCGTGTTCGCGTGTTCCGTGACCGTAGCGCCGAGGGCCTTGAAAGCCTTAATGTGTTGATCGATGGGCCGGGGACCAATGTTATCGCCACCGGGGAAACTTAACGTGGCGCGTTGAAAGCGCCCCAGTAATGATCCCATAAAATAATACGATGCCCGTAAACTCTTGATTGCTTTACTTGGTAGTGGGGCCTCTACGATTTCGGTGGGGTCAATGGTCAGGACCCCATCTTCGAACGTCGAGTGGACGTTCATGGATTTTAAAATCAGCATCAGGTTGTGTACATCCAGGATATCCGGGACCATATCAAAACGAACCGGCGTATCCGCTAGAATCGCGGCCGGGATGAGTGCCACTGTGCTATTTTTGGCGCCGCCAATCGTCACCTCTCCGGTGAGACGTTGGCCGCCATGTATTATCATTTTTTTCATCGTGATGCGATCCTCACTTAAACTTATCTCTCATAGATGACTCCAGTACAGTCAGCTATAATGATAAATAATCCCGAGCAAAAAGACAACCGTTTCTAGGCTTTTCACTAAAATTGTAATATACGGGGGAAATCGCGGAACGACCCGCTTCTGGTGGAAATTCCCTCCTGGCCAGCCTTTCGGTTTGTTCGGTGACCTGTCAAACGGTGATTCTTAACCAACTCTTTCTTAAGTCTAGTTTAAGTAACCCGCGGTGTCTGCGGGTTACGCACGCCTCGGTTACGGTAGAAACTTTCTTTCCCCCGAGCCGTCGTTGCCCCCCATTTCACAAAGCCACGCCGGTTAGCCGTGCGCGGAACCCTCCTTCGGCGCCACGTGGAAGGAAGCCGAGCGTCCCACCCGCGTCGGCACCAGCCGCACGGGCAGCCAGTTCGCCTGGCCAAAGTCAAAGAGCGGCCCCTGCGGATTCAGGTGGGCGCTGTCCCCCGACTTCAAGATTTTGCCCGCGTAGAGGTGGTTGGCTCGCTGGTCGGGGGTCAGCGCCCGCATGATTTTGCCGAACTCGGCACGGTTATAGCTCTGCAGGTTGCCGGTTCCCAGCAGGATGTCCACGTTCTCGCCCTGGGCGTTCAGCTGGGCCAGAATCGCCTGGATACTGCTGACGTTGGCCTGCGACCAATTGGCGGGCGTGATCCCCGCCTCGTCAGCCAGCGTGCGAATCGTCTGCCGCAGGTGCTGCGAGGCACTGTCGTAGAACGGCATGGTGTTCACCGTGATGATTCGCCCGAATTCCGGTCCCAGCTGGCGGTAGAGGCGTTTGACCGTGTTATCCGCGCTGATGGTCGCCGCCCCGACCTGCCTGCCAGCACTCCCGGGATTCATCATTAGGACCAGCACGGCGCGCTGATTAGGCGGCGTCACGGGGACGATGGTCATGCCGAACCGAAAGAGGTACTGGTCCCCCGCCGGATTGCGCAGCGGTTTCCCCGCCAGGGCCGCCTGCCCGGCCGCCCCCTGCGGCGCGTGTTCGGGAATCAAGTAGAATCCCCGTTGCTGGTCCACTTCCGTAAGCACCGTGGGCCGTTTTCCCTGAAGCATTGCTTGAAATGGTGTTGTCATGTGATCGACTCCTTTTTAAACCAAAATATGTAATCCCTCAATTAGTGGGGACTGGCTCAGCTGGACCGTGCCCACCGCTCCACGCCGGCGAGCAAGTCGCCTCTGTGCCGCTCGCTGGGGCTCTTTTCCATGACTAAACGCTGGTTATAAAAGTTATAGATAACGGTGATTTTCTCAGCATAAAGGAATACCAACGTCTAACTGACCGCTCATCTTTGTCTTCAATAGTAAGCGAAAAGCCGACCAGAAACCAGCCATTCCAATCCCACTTTCATCAATCCGATACGTGAAAAGGGGTCCGCACATAATTTGCGTGCGGACCCCTTCCTAGTTACTTTTAATTTAACGGCACACCGACAAATCACCACGAGAAAATGACCGGCCTCGTTCGGTCGTCCATCCCCTCACGTCCAGTTCGGAGGGTCCCCAAAAATTGGCTCAGGGGTGAAAGTTGTCTAAATCGGCGTTTTTTAGCCGACTTAGACCAAGGTCGGTATTTAAGACCGGGTTGCGGGCCTAAATCCGGGCCCACCCCAGTCCAGCCATATTTTGGAGGACCCAGCGAACGACCGTTTTCATTGCATAAAACGAGTTATTTTTATCCCCCCGCTTCCGTCGCCATGACCACAAAGGGGGTCCGCAACTAACCGCTGCGGACCCCCTACTTGCTATCTCAATGTCAGTCATCAACCTTAGCGTAACGGAGGCGACTTGCTGGTCGTGGTGAAATTGATGTTAGCTGGCGTTCTTTGCCGGCTTACATCAAGGCCGAATTCCGGAGACCCGTGACTTTCGGGGCTTCGGAATCGTGCCCACCTCGACCAGCTTGCTCGCCGGCGTGGAGCGCTGATAACAACTAGTCTTTAACTTCCTTGCTAGCCGCGGCGATGAAGTCACGGAACAAGCCTTCTGGCCGGTTTGGCCGGGAGAGGAATTCTGGGTGGTATTGGGCCGCCACGAAGAACTTCTTCTTAGGCAATTCGATGACTTCGACCAGGTGGTCATCCGGTGACGTCCCGGAGAAGACCAAGCCCTTGGCCGCCATTTCTGCCCGGTACTGGTTGTTGAACTCGTAACGGTGACGGTGCCGCTCCTGGATGATGTCCTGGTTGTCGTAGGCCTTGGCCGCGACACTGCCCTTCTTCAACTTGCAAGGGTACAGGCCCAGCCGTTGGGTCCCACCCATCTCGTGGACGTCGGCTTGGTCAGCCATCAGGTCAATGATTTTGTGTGTCGTCTTCGGATCCATTTCCGTCGAGTTAGCGTCCTTGTAACCCAAGACGTCCCGCGCAAATTCGATGCTGGCCACTTGCATCCCCAGGCAGATTCCCAAGAATGGCACGTCCTGTTCCCGGGCGTAACGAATGGCGGTGATCATCCCTTCGATACCCCGGTCGCCGAACCCACCGGGAACGATGATCCCGTCCATGCCCTTGAGCACATCGGCCACGTTGTCGTCAGTGATCTTCTCGGCGTCGATCATGTGCAGGTCAATGTTGGCATCTACCGGGTAACCCGCGTGTTGCAGGGATTCGGCCACGGAGATGTAGGCATCGTGCAACGCCACGTACTTGCCGACCAGCGCAATCTTGATGGTCCGGGACAAGTGTTGCATGTGGTCGACCATCTTGGCCCACGCAGCCATGTCGGCTTGTGGTGCCTTGACTTGGAAGTGGTCCAAGACCAGTTGGTCAAAGCCCTGTTCCTGTAACCGCAACGGAATCGAGTAGATGGTTGGCACGTCCATGGATTCGACCACGGCCGCGGGCTTCACATCACAGAACAACGCGATCTTTTGGCGCATCGCGTCGGTGATGGGTTGTTCCGTCCGCACGACCAAGATGTTCGGTTGAATCCCGATGCTCCGCAGCTCCCGCACGGAGTGTTGCGTTGGCTTAGTCTTCATTTCGTGGGCCGCGTGCAGGTACGGCACCAGCGTGGTGTGGATGTAGCAGACGTTTTCGTCGCCGACCTCACTCTTCATCTGCCGAATGGCTTCCAGGAAGGGCTGGGATTCGATGTCCCCCACGGTCCCGCCGATTTCCGTGATCACGTAGTCGGCGCCCAGCGTCTTGCCGGCCCGCATGATTTTTTCCTTGATCATCCCGGTAATGTGCGGGATGACCTGCACCGTGGCACCCAAGTAGTCCCCGCGGCGTTCTTTTTCCAAAACTTCCGAATAAATCTTACCAGTCGTTACGTTCGAATACTTGTTCAGGTTGTTGTCAATGAACCGTTCGTAATGACCCAAGTCCAGATCCGTTTCGGTCCCATCATCGGTCACGAAGACTTCCCCGTGTTGGTAGGGGCTCATCGTGCCCGGATCCACGTTGATGTACGGATCGAATTTCTGAATGGTTACGTTTAGGCCCCGGTTCTTTAACAACCGGCCCAGGGATGCTGCGACGATCCCCTTACCTAATGATGATACGACGCCGCCAGTCACAAAAATATATTTGGTCATTGTCTAGCTCCTTGTAAGATTATTTAGGGTCGTTCGGTTGTCGGGGCCTGGTAAAACCCGCCCCAACAAATAAAAAGCTCCCTATTCGCTGGAATAGGGAGCTAACTTCACCGTTCAGTTGTCCTCACTACAAGTAGTAAGGAGCCCAAAAAACATAGTAACTGTTTTTGGGGAACAGGTCAAGCATTCGACGTCATTTATTTTTGATCGTCATTTTCTTCGTCGTCATCGTCGTCTTCGTCATCATCGGCGGAGAAGTCGAGATTGTCGGTTTCGTCATCGTCTGGCGCATCCATCTGCGATAACTGGTCTTCGATCCCGTCAGGAATATCCTCGGTATCGTCTTCCTCGTCATCGTCGTTGATGCCCAAACCGGTCTGCAGCTTGCCCAGATCAGGCGCTGACCCGTTACCCGTGGTGTCATCGTCGTCATCATCGTCGTTGGCGTAGCTACTGTCCGAGTCGTCTTCCGGATCGTCGTCATCGTAATCGATCACGTCGTCGTCATCCGTGGTGTCGGCCAAGAAGGCGTTGACCTTCTTCCGCTTCTTGCGCTTCGGTTGGTCCTCGTCCTCTTCGGCGTGAACCGTCGCTTCATCGATGGATTCAAACGGATACCAAGTTCGCAGTCCCCAAAGGTTATCACCCAGAGAAATGAAACTACCGTCGACGTTTAAATCCGTATAAAATTGGGACAGCCGCTCACGAATTTCTTTGTCACTGTCACCCAAGTACGTCTGAACGGCGTTTGCCAAGTCGGCAAAAGCCATCACGTCGCCATGTTGAGACAAGATGGCGTGGGCAACCTCAATCATTGATAATTCATTCTTTTTCTGGCCCTCAAAGACTTTTAATTCCAAACTGGTGCACGTCCTTTCCACAGTCTACGAAATATAATACGCGTTTACGCCGTAAATTGCAATCGAATCTTGTAGTTTCCGACCAATTGCTCCCCGGCGTACAACAGATAATCGATCTTCACGTGACCGCTAAACGGCCGCTCCTGAAAACTGGTCTCGAGTAAGGGGGTGACCGTCTCAATCGGCATGATGCCGTACGGGGTCCGGTAACGGGCGGTGACCCGCTTGCCGCTGATGAAGTGCAGCCGCAACTCGGCCTCGCCGTTACGGGTCAGGTGAACCTCCCCGTCCGGCGTAAACTTCATGGTCACCGGCGTCTTCTCCTGGGTCTCCTCGTTCGGTTCCAGGTAACGCAGGTAGAGGTTCTCGCCCATCTGGACCAGTTGACCGTCGGCGTCGAGCCGGTAGTCGGAGACGTCATCGTCTTGTTTAATGTGGGTTTCCAAATGGATTGCGACGGGAACGCCCGCTGAAAGTTGATCCATCTCGGTCCTTCCTTTCCTATCAGTCATCCTATCACCAGTCCCGCGCACGGCACCGGTGCATATCATGGTTAATTATAGTCCATTCGGCAGTAAAAACCCACCCGATTTGCTTGGGATTCCCCGATTTCCGGTGGCCCGTTCGCGCTCGCGCATCCCCACAAAAAACGAGTCTGAGATGAAGCTCTCAGGCTCGTTGGTTCTCCGAAGGTCTGGTGCCAAAACGTGCGCCCAAAGGCAGCTGACGACGTTCATGCTCGCCAGCTAACCGCCTGTTGTCCCCCTCTCAGCTGGGGGCCAAGCCCCGGTCCAAGAAATCGATCAGAAACGGCACCCGCTGGTTAAACAACGCGAAGTCGTCCTGGAGGTTCGCCCGCATCACGTTGGTTAGGACCGTCCCGACGATGAACTGCACCACCATGTCATTGGGAACGGCCGCCAGTTCCTGCTGGGCCCGGAGCCGATCCAGGATGGGGTACAACGTCTTTTGGATAATCGGTGCCGCATTCTGGATGACGGCTTGCCGCAGCACCGGTTGGATCATCATTTCATTGAGCAGAACCTTCCCCACCGGCCAGTTTTCCGCCAGGAAGGCCGCACGGTTTTCGATCAATGCCGTCAGCAACTGGTGCCGCGTCAGGTTCCGCATGGTCGCCACCTGCTGAGCGAACTCCCGCATCAAGCGGGGCAACACGGTCGTGACCATCGGCTTCAGCAACGCCGCCAACAGCTCATCCTTGGTCTTGTAACGCCGGTACACCGTGCCCTCGGCCACCCCCGCGCGATCCGCAATCTGTTTGGTGGTGGTGTTGGCAAAGCCCTGCTCGGCAAAGAGCGCCAGACTGGCCGCCAACACCTGTTTTTGCTTGGCCGGGATTTCGTGGTCCGCGGCCATGACCTGCTCGAAGGCCGTGCGAATATCCGTATTTTTTTCCATTTTAAACCCTCCGATACCGTTTTAACCCGACCACGTTGAGGGCGGTAAAGACCACCGCAAAGAGGACCAGGATCCAGAGGTCCCCACTTACGTCGCCCAGGCCAAAGCCCCGGGTCGCGACGTTCATCAACGCGTCTCCTCCATAATACAACGGGAAGATGTGGGCGAGCCACTGTAACCAGTCGGGCATGGTCGCAATCGTGATGATGCCCGAGAAGAAGACCTGGGGCACGATCAGCAACGGGATGAACTGGACCATCTGAAATTCCGAGTTGGCAAACGTCGAGATGAAAATTCCCATCGATAACGCCACCATTGCCAGCAGGAAGTTGATCAACAAGATGATCCAGACGCTGCCCAGCATGTGGACGTTAAAGACCGTCAACGCGAAGGTCACCGTGATGATGGTCTGAATCACCGCAAAGATTCCGTAACCCACCAGGTAGCCGGTGATGATCTCACCCCGGCGTACCGGCGTCGCCAGTAGCCGGGTCAGGGTCCCCGTAGTCCGTTCGTTCAGCAGGGAAATCCCCGAGATCAGGAAGACGAAGAAGAACACGAAGAAGCCTAACAGGACCGGCAGGAAGGTGTCGAAGAACGTCGAGTCTGAATTTCCGTAGAGGTAATGACTGGTGACCGTGTAAGCGGGCACCGCCTTCGGGCTGGTCGAGTTGCCGACCGTCGCCGTCTGGCCGCGCGTCGTGCCCTGGGCCGCCTGCAGCTTCTGCTGTTGGGCCATCACGGTCTTTAAGACCTTGGCTTGCTGCTGGAGCACCCGCTTTTGGGTCTTCGTGGCCGCGACCAGTGCCTGGACCTTCAGCTTGGTGACCCCGCCCTGCAAGGCCTGCTTGACCAGCGCCGTATCACTGGGCTGGCTGTTCGAATAGGTCACCGTGAGCTTGCCGTCTTCTTCGTGGATAAACGCCGCCAGGTTGTGCTGGCGAATCGTGGTCTTGGCATTGGCGTGCGTCCCGTAAGATGCCAGATCCGTGTGCTGGTTCTTTAAGGCCTTGACCAGACTGGTGTCGACGTTGCTAACCCCAATCTTGGCCACGCTGGTCGAGTTGTTCTGAAACAGAAAGTACATCAACGACAGGATAAACAGGGGTGCGATGAACATCAACGCTAAGGTCCGTTTGTCCCGTAACATTTCGCGTAAAACGCGTTTAACGATCGCTATGGTTCTCATCTTGGAGCCGCCCCGCTTTCAAAAAGACTTGTTCAATCGTGTCCACTGCATATTCTTGCTTCAACTGGGTCGGCGTCCCCTGCGCCAGCGCGATACCCTCGCGGATCAGCATCAGCTCGTCACACCGTTCGGCCTCGTCCATCACGTGGGTGGTCACCAGGATGGCCTTGCCGTGCTGCTTCAGCGTCCGCAGCTCCGCCCAGATCTGTTGCCGCAGCTCGGGGTCGATGCCAACCGTGGGCTCGTCCAAGATCAACAGGTCCGGGTCGGCGATCAGCGCGATGGCCAAGGAGAGCCGCCGCTTCATCCCCCCGGAGTAGGCGCTGACCCGGCGATCCAGCATCGCGGTCAGGTTGACCACCTGGGCCACGTGCGTGATGCTCTTGGCAAGGGCCGGTCCCTTGACGCCCATCAGTTCACCGAAGAACCGCAAGTTCTCGCGCGCCGTCAGCGTCTCGTACAGGGCGTCACTCTGCGCCATGTAGCCGATCTTCTGCATGATCTGCCGGTTCGGCATCTGGGTCCCCAGAACCGTCGTGGTGCCGGCATCCACCTTTTCCATCCCTAAAATTGATTTAACCAGGGTGGTCTTCCCCGCCCCGGATGGTCCGATCAGCCCCAACACGCGCCCGGCTGGTAAGTGTAAATTGATCTGCTTTAAGACCACGTTGTCGCCAAACCGCTTGGCCACGTCGCGGACATCGATCATTGGTTGTGCCATCTATCTCACGTCCTTTACCTATATGTAAGTGAGCGCTCACTCATTTATGGCTCTATCATAAAGCGGTCTTCCCGAAAAGTCAACCCTCGGTGGGGGCTGGTTGCCCGCCCGTTACCGCCGCTTGACTAGGTCCGCGCATCGCTTTTCCCCCCGACCTGACGCCGCAAGCGTTTTCTAGTATAATGATGGGTAAGGAAAACTTGTGAAAGAAGGCTGGTGTCATGTTACCGTTTAACCTCCCCACGACCACCATTCAAACCGTCACCACGTCGATTCCCGCCGACCAGAAGAACCTGGCCTTCGGGTACACCAACGCGCTGCTCGACCTGGTCGCGGATCTCCAGCGTCCCATTCTCCACTTCTGGGACATGCAGCCGACCGTGATCCTGGGCCTTAAGGACAAACGTCTGCCCGACCTGGCCGCCGCCGTGCGGCAGGTCCAGGGTCACGGCTTCGACTGGGTCCTCCGCAACTCCGGCGGGCTGGCCGTCGTGGCCGATCCCGGGATTCTCAACGTCTCGCTATTCAGTCCTCTGACCACGCCGCCCATCAGCGTCGACGCCGCCTACGAACAGATGATGGCCCTGGTGCGCGCCGCGTGGCCGGAGCTGACCATTCGCCACTTCGAGGTCACCCACTCGTACTGTCCCGGTGACTACGACCTGAGCGTGGCCGGGCAGAAGATCGCCGGCATCTCGCAACGCCGCAGTCCCCACGCCCTGGTCACGATGCTGTACCTGGGCATCAACGGTGACCAGCCCGCGCGCGGCCGGCTGATTCAGGACTTCTACCGCGCCGGCCTGGCCGGTCAGGCCAACCAGTGGGGCTTCCCCGCGGTGGACCCGGCGACCATGACCACCACGGCGGCCCTACTACACCAGGCCATCAGCCTGGACGACGCGCGGCAACGCTTCATCACCGCCGCCGAACAAGCCGGCCTCACGGTGGGCCGCGACCACCTGACCAGCGCCATGGCCACGCCGGACTTCGCGACGCGCCTCGACCACGCCACCGCACAAATGATTCGTCGCCAACCCCGGTTGAGCGACTAAAAGGAGGAATCGCGTTTTGTCTTATGCTACCGCTCGATTACCGCGCGAGAAAGTCCTACGCGACCCCGTGCACAATTACATCTATGTTCAACATCAGGTCATCTTGGACCTGATCAACACCAAGGAATTTCAACGGCTGCGCCGCATCAAGCAGCTGGGGACCGCCTCATTGGTCTTTCACGGCGCCGAACACACCCGCTTCGCCCACTGCCTGGGCGTCTACGAGATCACCCGGCGCATCTGTGACAACTTTCAGCGCAACTACCCGACCCGCACGCCGGGCGATGGCGGCTGGGATGACCACGAGCGTCTGACCGCGCTGTGTGCCGCGCTGCTGCACGACATCGGCCACGGGCCCTACTCGCACACCTTCGAGCACATCTTTCACACCGACCACGAAGCCATCACCGTCGAGATTCTGACCTCGCCACAGACCGAGGTCAACCAGGTCCTGCGCAAGGTCAGCCCGACCTTCCCGCAGGAGGTCGCCAGCGTCATCCAGAAGACCTACCCGAATCCGCAGGTCGTCCAGATGATCTCCAGCCAGATCGACGCCGATCGGATGGACTACCTGTTACGCGACGCCTACTATACCGGCACCCAGTACGGGGCCTACGACCTGACCCGGATTCTACGGGTCATGCGGCCGTATCAGGGCGGCATCGCCTTCGCCATGAACGGGATGCACGCGGTCGAGGACTACATCATGAGTCGTTTCCAGATGTACCAGCAGGTCTACTTCCACCCGGTCTCCCGGGCCATGGAGGTCATCTTGGACCACTTGCTGGCCCGGGCCAACGAGCTCTACCAGACCGGCCAGAGTGATGAGAGCTTCATCCCCCACCTGCTCCTGCCGTTCTTCAACCACGAGTTCGACCTGCAGGACTACCTGTACCTCGACGATGGGGTCCTGACCACCTACTTCACCCACTGGCGCCAGTCCCCGGACGACATCCTGGCCGACCTGGCCCACCGGTTCTTAGACCGCAAACCGCTCAAGAGCGCCGTTTTCACCCCGGAGACCCAGCCCCTGATTGCGCCGCTGCGGGACATGATCAAGTCGGTCGGCTTTAACGTCGACTACTACACCGCCACCGACAACAGCTACGACCTGCCCTACGACGACTCGTACGACCCGAAGATGGAACACCCGCTGACCCAGATCGAGCTCCAACAGCCCGATGGGTCCTTGGCGGAACTGTCGACGGTCTCCGACCTGGTCAACGCCTTGCGGGGCAAGTTCACCGGCGACCAACGGTTCTTCTTCCCCAAAGAGATGTTGAACCCCGGTGACGACGCGCCCGACCTATTCCAGCCCATTTACAACGACTTCGGTCGCTACATCCAGAATAACCAACTGATCCAGCCAAAGGAGAATTAACTTCATGACGATTAAACTAATTGCAATTGACATCGACGGAACGTTACTTAACGAGAAAAACGAGTTGGCCCCCGCCACGATCGACGCGGTCCAGGCCGCCGAAGCCCAGGGCATCAAGGTCGTACTGTGCAGCGGCCGGCCGCTCACGGGCGTTATGCCCTACATCAAGAAGTTGGGCATCAGCGGGGATGACCAGTACGCCATCACCTACAACGGCTCGGTCGCCCAGACCGTGTCCGGCAAGGTCCTGATCAACCACTCACTGAGCTACGACGACTACATCGACCTAGAAGCCCTGTCCCGGAAGCTGGACGTCCACTTCCAAGTGGAAACGCCGGACTTCATCTACACGGCCAACCAGAACATCAGCGCCTACACCATCTACGAGAGTAACCTGGTCCAGATGCTGATCCGGTACCGGCCCGTCAACCAGATGCCCCGGGACCTGACCATCTCCAAGGCCATGTTCGTCGACCACGCCCAGGAAATCGACCGGATCAAGCCGCTAATTCCCCAGAGCTTCAAGGACAAGTACTACGTGGTCCAGAGTACGCCGGTCTTCATCGAGGTCATGAACAAGGACGCCAGCAAGGGCAACGCCTTACGCGGCTTAGCTGACGAGCTGGGCTTGACCGCCGACGAGATCATGACGTTGGGGGACCAAGGTAACGACCTGACCATGATCGAATACGCCGGCATGGGCGTTGCGATGGGCAACGCCATCGACGAGGTCAAGGAAGCGGCCAACGCCGTGACCCTGACCAACGCCGAGGACGGGGTCGCCGCCGCCATTCGCAAATACGCATTAAAGTAGCGGCTCATTGATTTCTAGTGGTAGCTGCCGATTACTTCCGCTCAGCTGGGCCGTGACGACCGTGGGCACGACTTCAAGCCACGCAAAGAGCGCGTGTCTTGAAGCTCGGCCTTGTGGTAAGTCAGCTGAAAGACGCTGACCAACCACAATTTCACGGTCTTGGCCCATCTGAGCTCCAGCAATCTGGACGGTGGTGAATCTCCCATTATTTAAGCTTAACCACCATTGTAGTAAAGATACATCGTCCTCTTCCCCGCGGCGTCACAACGGTTAGCCAGCATTTTGAAACTTGTGCCAATCAGATTAAGGTTCGCAGACTCTCGTAATTTCAGAGTCGTACCCACCAAAATCAGCAAATCGCCTCTGTTGCGCTGACATCAGCTGTCATTTCAATGTATCAAATCACCAGCCGACGTAACACGTAAAGAGGCCCCATCAACCAGATGATTGACGGCCTCATCTCGTCAAATCGCAAACATCTTAAACGAAAGCTCATTTAAAAAGTGGCTGACCGAAATCCCAATCGATTCCGGTCAGCCACTTTTTTACTTTTCGATTTATCCCCACGGTGCCCTACCGATTGGCCGGCGCTGGCACCAAGTACCCGCGCCAGACCCAGCCGCCGGACTTACCCTGCCGGTCGCGCAGATGGTCATAGATCGCCGTCTTGTGCGAATAACGGTCATAGACCTTCTGGTGGGCGTCCGCGAGCCAGACTCTGTCCTGCCAGTGCCGCTGGCGGGCATACCGGACCCGTAAGTGCCGCGAATACCGGTCGTCCCGGCGTAAGCGGTAAGGGTGCTGCTGCTTGAGCGGCCGGCGCCACAGGACCTTGACCGACGTCGCCCGCCGTGCCGAGTACTGGTCGGCCGCGGCCGTAGAGACTGTGAGCCCCACACCGGTCACCAGAAGCGCCACGACCATCCCCAACCTGACGATTCTCATCCGTATAACCTCCTCCGATAATCCCCTGATACGTCCGAGTCTACCACGGTTCCCGCTCCCCGCAAAGACCACTCGCGACCCGCCACACCGGCTAAACCGTTGACCGGGCACCGCTTCCGGCAGTTCTTAAGATATCGTGAAGGTCGTCGGTGAAAAAAAGCCTGACCACCGGTTGGCAGCCAGACTGAGTGTCCTCTAAAACAGGGTCAAAATGATGCCCACGACGATCAGGCCCCCGCCGGCCAGCAGGCTGAACCGGGCGCCGGGCGTGACGCGAATCGGTGAGTTCTTGACCGACGCCACGTGTCGCACGCCGACCTTCTCGCCGGGCAAGGGGTCCATCCCCTTACGCCGCCGGTGCCGCCACCCGGTAAACAAGTGGCCACGGGCCAAGACCAGGATGGCGCCGACTACCAGTAAAGCCAGCCCAATCATGAACAGCAAGTTACCGCTCACCATCAGGGGCTGTCCCAGGACGTGCAGGACCAAGGCCACCAGAACCCCGGCCGCGATCACGCCGGTCCCCCAGCGTTGCCAGTTCTTTTGCATGAATCATTGACTCCCTTCGTGTACCGTCGTTTTCAATGGTCTCATTATACCCAAAAAGACCGAAGCGACGCAAACGCCGCCTCGGTCTCGGGTGAACCCCGTCTTGGTTATTGTTCTTGACTGTGGAACCGGTTGTGGAACAAGGGACTGACCGGCCGGTTTTCGTTGATGCGCTTGATGGCTTGGCCAATCAGCGGACCCACGGAAATCTGTTCGATCTTGTCGATCTGCTTGTCGGCGGTCAATTGAATCGAGTCCGTCACAATCAGCTTCTTGATCGGCGAGTTCTTGATCCGTTCGATGGCGGGACCGGAGAGCACCGGATGGGTACAGCTGGCGTAGACTTCCTTCGCCCCCGCATCCATCAGGGCCTGGGACCCCAGGGTGATGGTCCCGGCCGTATCGATCATGTCATCGATCATGATGCACCGCTTGCCCTTGATGTCCCCGATGATGTTCATGATTTCGGCCACGTTCGCCCGCGGACGCCGCTTGTCGATAATCGCGATCGGCGCCTTCAGGAATTCGGCCAAGGCCCGTGCCCGGGTCACCCCACCGTGGTCGGGTGAGACCACGACGGCGTCTTCGGCCAAGCCGTTGCTCAAGAAGTAGTCCGCCAGCAGCGGGGCGCCCATCAAGTGGTCGACCGGAACGTCGAAGAATCCTTGAATCTGAGCGGCGTGCAGGTCTAAGGCCAAGACCCGCGTCACGCCGGCCGTCTGTAACATGTTGGCCACTAATTTGGCCGTAATCGGTTCGCGGGAGCGCGCCTTCCGGTCTTGGCGGGCATACCCGTAGTACGGAATGACCACGTTGATGGTGGCGGCACTCGCGCGTCGTAAAGCATCGATCATGATCAGCAGTTCCATCAAGTTATCGTTGACCGGAGCCGACGTGGACTGGATCACGTACACGTGGCAGCCCCGGACGCTTTGTTCGATGTTGATCCGAATTTCGCCGTCGCTAAACCGGTCCACCGACGTCTTCCCTAATTCGACACCCACCTCGTCGGCGATCTTTTGAGCCAGGGGTTTGTTCGAATTTAACGCAAAAATCTTTAATTTAGGGTCAAAATATTGCGTAGTCATAATTTCCTCCAATAGCAAGTTGCAGCCAGAATTACTACCATAAGTTTATGTTATCCGATTAGGAAACACAAGGCCTGCACGGCATTATTCTCCGCGGTACGGCAGCTTTTGATAGTAGTTCGGCTTGTTGGTCTGGCGCTGCCGGGCAATCGCCATGTCGTACTGATTGACCGCGTCGGTAATCGTGGAGCCCGCCGCGATGAAGCTGTGGTCCGCCACGTCTAACGGGGCGATCAGGTTTGAGTTCGAGCCGATGAAGGCGTCGTCGCCGACCACCGTCTCGTGCTTGTTCTTGCCGTCGTAGTTGACGAAGACGACCCCGCAACCCACGTTGATGTGCTTGCCGAGCTTAGCGTTCCCCACGTAAGTCAGGTGCCCCACCTTGGTGCCCTCACCAATCGTGGCTTTCTTCACTTCCACGAAGTTCCCCAAGTGGACCTTGGGACCGATGTGGGATTCAGGCCGTAAATGACTGTTCGGCCCGATGTTGCTGCCACTGGCCATGTCGGAGTCTTCCAATAAGGAGGACGTGACGGTCACGTGGTCGGCCAACGTGGCGTTGCGCAGTTCGGAGTGGGACCCGATGTAGCAGTTCTCCCCGATGACCGTGTGGCCCTTCAGGAGCACGCCCGGTTCGATGATGGTGTCGGCCCCGATTTGGACGTCGGCGTCGATGTAGGTCGTCTCTGGGTCGATCAGGGTCACCCCATCACGCATGTGCTGCTTGTTGATCCGGTCGCGCATCACGCGGGTCGCCACGGATAAGGCCACCCGGTCGTTCACGCCCATGGATTCGTCGAAGTCCTTCATCCGGTACGCCCCGACGATGTCGCCCTGGTGCTTCAAGATTTCGATGACGTCGGTCAGGTAGTATTCGCCCTGTGCGTTGTCGTTGGAGATCTCGTGCAGCGCCTTGAACAGCTTCTGGTTATCGAAGACGTAGACCCCGGTGTTGATTTCATGAATTTCCTGTTCTTCGGAGCTGGCATCCTTTTGTTCCACGATCTTCTCGACAATGCCGATGTTGTTCCGCACGATGCGGCCGTAGCCGGTCGGGTCGGGCGCCATCGAGGTCAAAATCGTCGCCGCCGCGTGCTTCGCTTCGTGATAGGCGAAGAGGTCTTCGAACGTTTCGGCCCGGAACAACGGGGTGTCCCCACTCACAATCAACGTGGTCCCCTGTTCGTCCTTCAACAGCGGTTCGGTCTGCAAAACGGCGTGACCGGTCCCCAGCTGCTTGGCCTGTAAGACGTACTGCGTCCGGGTCCCCAGCGTGGCCTTGACCTCGTCGGCACCGTAGCCCACGACCGTCACGACCTTGTCCATGTGGGTCTTTTCGACCTGGGTCAGCACGTGGTCGACCATGGCCTTCCCACAGACGCGATGCAACACCTTGTACAGCTTCGACTTCATCCGGGTTCCCTTGCCGGCAGCCAGGATGATGGTATTTCTAGTACTCATAACAACCAGTCTCCTACTTTAAATTATTGTCTTCCCCAAAAATTTGCGTCAGGTAGTTCCCTGGCGTGATGTGAATCTGTTCGTCTTGCGTGTGCACCTTTAAGAGGGAGGTGTACTTGCTAACGGTCCGTTGACCGCCGAAATCGCCTTCCGCAAACACGGCCACGCCGGCCAGTTGAGAATCGAATTCGTCGACCAGTGAGCGCAGACCACCCACGGTCCCGCCGCCCTTCATGTAATCGTCGACGATCAGGACCCGCGATCCGGGCTTGACGCTGCGCTTAGACAGCGCCATCCGTTCGATCCGCTTGGTCGAGCCGGAGATGTAGTTCACGCTGACCGTGGACCCTTCGGTGATCTGGGAATCGTGGCGGGCGATCACGAACGGCACGTTCAGGTAGTTGGCCACGCTTTGCGCCAACGGAATCCCCTTGGCCGCAATCGTCACCACCACGTCGACCGTCTGGTTCAGGTACTGCGTGGCTAGGATCCGACCAATCTGCCGCAATGCGGAGGGCCGGCCTAAGATATCGGACATGTAGACGTAGCCACCGGGAAGATACCGGTCGGCTGCGGACAGGTCACCAATCATTTCATCAACAAATTGTTCGGCCTCTTCCCTTAAAATGTAGGGAATGAACCGCGCCCCGCCGGCAGCACCGGGGACCGTTTCCAGTAAACCGGTTCCTCGGGCCTGGAAGGTCCGCTTGAGAATCGTCAAGTCTTCACTGATGGAAGACTTCGCCGATTCATAACGAGCAGCAAAAAATGTCAGGGACACTAACTGGTGCGGGCGTTCCATTAAGTAGCGGGTCATATCGACCAACCGGTCACTTCTTCTGACTTTCAACCTGTTCACCTCAATATACTTTCTTTAGCACTAATTGTCTGCTTTATTTTAGCATAAATGTTCGGGTTTATCGTGGGATTTCCGTTAGAATTCAAAAATTAACCCGGAAAATTAAGCTTCTGGGTCGCGTTTCTGAGCCGAACGTTTGGCCATGGTACCGCTCTCAATTTACGAGTGCTGGCTCGCTGCTTCCGCGGCCGCCACCCCGTCTCATCCCGCCGGTCAGCCACTTGCATTTTAGCAAGGATCAACTGAAATGGAAACGATAACGCCTCTTAGACCTACAGGTGATAATTGTCGCTCCACGCCGGCGAGCAAGCTGGTCGTGGTCAGTGCCTTCCGGTCGGTCAGAAGCGGGCTGGAACGTAGCCGGCACGACTTCAAGCCTTAGGAAGGCCCCCTAAGTCTTGAAGCTCGGCCTTTCTGTAGGCCGGGAAGCCCCCCGGCCAACAGAAAAGAGGCTACTGAGCCCGCTTCTGACCTCCCTCTCGGCGTACATTGTCTGAGCTGGCGACCGTGATGACCAGTATCGATGGTTCAACCGAGTGATTAAGATGCTAATCGACCTGTTTCCTTGAATCAAATAGGGACTTACGCATCGTGCGAGTTGACCAAAAAATGATGGTGGCGGTGACCTATGCTCTGTCAACTTATGTTTCCGTACTCAACCCGAGGAACAGGTGTCGACACCTTTCTACTACGGCGGCAGTTAAGACGAACCGGCAGGACGACCGCCATTATCACGCCCCAACTGAGCGGAAGCAATTGCTAGTTTCCGTTAACTTTAAGAGCAGGACGTGTGGTCCCAAGCGTCATGGCTCCCCCCTATCCAGCACCGTGGCGTTGGCGTTTTTCCCGTGGTGAAATGCGTGTTAGTCAGCGTTTCTCAGCTGGCTTACACGCAGGTCGAGTTCTGGAGATTCATGCTTTTTGTGAAGCTTCAGAATCGTGCCCACCTCGGGAAAATTTAGCCGCCAGAACGGTGCGCCAATCCCCTGCTAAGTTGCCATCTTCGTGGGACCAAAAAAAGAATCGTCAACCACTAACCGTTGACGATTCCCTAAAACATTCATTTAATTACAGGTTGTCACCCTTGGCCCGCAACAGCTCGCCCAAGGACGGTTGTTGCCGGGTGTCGAGGTGGTTCTTCTTGGCGTAGGCGTCGACCGCGTCTTGGCCGTAGAGCTGGGGATCCAGTGGCATGAAGGCCGTTTCGATCGGGTCGTCGTCCTTGATGACGGCGTTGACCACGATTGGCTTGGTGTTGCCCTTGGCCTGCAGGTCCTGGATGTGGTTAAAGGCGTTCTCCACGTCGACCTTGTTGCGGACCGTGAAGCCGATGCCGCCGAGGCCCTCGGCGACCTTTGCCCAGTTGGCCTCCGTCAGGTCGACCCCGTAGAGGTGTTGGCCGGACGTAACCTGTTCGTTGTAGATGAAGCCGAACCGGTTGTTGGTGAAGACCACGTTAATGACCGGCAACTGGTACCGCGCCTCGGTGATCAGGTCTGGTGCGACCATCGCGAACCCACCGTCACCGGAGAAGGACCAGGCTTGGGCCCCCTGAGCAGCGTCCAACGCCCCGGCCAGCCCAGCTGGCAGGCCGTAGCCCATCGTGGCGAACAGCCCGGATAAGGCGAAGCGTTGCTGCTGGTTCATCGGCAAGCCCCGGACGGCCCACTCGGACACGTTCCCGGTGTCGACCCCGTAGATATCCTGCGGGCCGACCATAGAAGCGACCTTGCGCATCACCGTTTCGGGTGCGAGACCGTCACGATCGTCTTGGGCCACTTGTCCCAACCAGGCGTCCCAGTTGGCCTTGTTTTCCCGGTTGGCCCGCAGCCAATCCGTCTCCGGCAAGGTCTCGCCGGTCGCAATCATCGCCTGCAGGTACGCCTTGGCATCCCCCAAGACCGCGTAGTCGACGGGCACCATCTTGCCGATATCGAAGGCGTTGTCGTTGACCTGGATGATCTTGACGTTCTTCGGCCAGAACTTCGCAAACGGGAACTCGGACCCCAGGAACAGGATCAAGTCGGTATGCTGTAAGGCCTCGAAACCGGACTTCGACCCCAACCGGCCGAACGTTCCGATGGCGTTCGGATGGTCGGTCGGGATCACGCCAGTCGCCGGCACCGTGTTCATCACGGGCAGGTTGAACTGTTCGCTGAATTTAACCAGTTCGGCGCGGGCCCCTAAGAGTCCCCGGCCGGCGTAGACCAGCGGGTGCTTGGCGGCCTTCAGGAGGGCCAACGTGGCCTGAATCGCGGCGGGGTCAATGACCTGCTGGTAGCTATTGGAGACCAGGTTCGGCGTCTTCACGGGTTCGTAGTCGATCTCGGTCGTGGACAGGTCTTCGGGGATGATCACGATGGCCGGGCCCTTTTGCCGGTAGGCTTCCTTGATCGCCTGGTTAACCACGTAGGGCAGCTGCTCCGCCGTGGTGGCCGTGCGGTTGTAGACGGCGACGTCGCTAAACATCGGGGTCTCGTCCATTTCTTGGAAGTAGTTGGTGTTCATCGCACTCTGGGGCACCTGCCCCACGATGGCTAAGACGGGGACGTGGTCCATCTTGGCATCGTACAGCCCGTTGAACAGGTGAGTGGCCCCGGGGCCAGCGGAACCAAAGGAGACCCCGATCTTACCGGTATACTTGGCGTCAGCCGCGGCGGCCAAGGCGCCCACTTCTTCGTGGCGCACCTGAATGTACTTGATCGCGTCCTTTTCCAGATACAGCCCCTCAACGGTATGGTTAATGGAACCTCCGGGAATCCCGTATACGTGATCCACGCCCCATGCTTCTAAAACTTTGACCAATGCTTGTCCTGCAATCATCTTTGTCATGTTAATCGCACTCCTCACCGTTTTAGGCGCCAACTTTTGGTGCCGATTTAATTTACATGAGTCATCATAGTCCTCTCGAAACAAAAGTGCACGTCATTTTACTTATTTTTTGTAAGTATATTTTCTCACATGTTGAAAACGCCGCCATGCCGGTATTGACGGGCTAGCTGCGAGGTTCCGGATGCATCGTCAGCTGGCCCCCTTTCCGTCATCCGCTAGCAAATGCCCCGTTCACACACTTGGGGGCGGGTGGTCAACCGCACTATCATTATTTTTATATCGTTCATAGAGTTGTCAATTTGTCGCTTGACCGGTAGACTGGGACCCGCACCTATCACATTTCTGGGGGAGGAATCGTTCATTGTTAGCCACATCCGTTTGGTCGCTGCTGTTGCCACTCGGCTTCATCGGCGCCCTGATGCTGGGACAGTGGCTGGAGCCCGTCTTTCACCGGCCACCGATGACCGCTAGTTGGGTCAACGTCGGCGCCGTCATCGTTTTTTCGGTGGCCATCTGGCTGCTCGTTCCCAACCGGGGCCTGGCGCTGTTCTTGATTGGCATCAACGTGACCTGTGACGCCTGGATCATCTGCCGCCGCCACTAATTCCCGTTTTGACACCAGCTAGTCAAAAAGCGAGCCTGAGACGTTTGTCCCAGACTCGCTTTGCTGATTTTTGAAATAACTGTCCTGGAAAGTGCCTACTTGGCCGCCGTCTGAAAATGTTGCCAGCCCAGGGCCAGGAAGTAAAAGACCGCTTCGATGGCCGCAATGAAGAACGAGACCGGATAGTTGGTCACGTAGCTCAGCACCAGGCCGCTCCAGACCCCGGCCAGGGCCAGCAGAATCGCCAGCCCCATCATGCCCCCCACGGAATGGGCGAAGTACTTCGCCGTGGCCGCCGGCAGGGTCAGCAGGATAAAGATCAGTAACGACCCCACGATCTGGGCCGCCACACTCACGCTCAAGGCCAGCAGGACCAGGAAGGTCACCGACAGCGCGTTGGTCCACAGTCCCTTGACCTGGGCCCCGGTATGGTCGAACGAGTCGAACTTCAGGAACCGGTAGATCACCAGGACCACCAGCAGGACCAGGATCGACAGCACCAGCATCTGGTACACGTCATGGGTGCTGATCCCGATGACGCTACCGAACAGGATGTTGGTGGCGTAGCTGGC
The DNA here is from genome assembly GCF_001435095.1 of Levilactobacillus spicheri DSM 15429. Classification (GTDB taxonomy): domain Bacteria; phylum Bacillota; class Bacilli; order Lactobacillales; family Lactobacillaceae; genus Levilactobacillus; species Levilactobacillus spicheri. The sequence continues at coordinate 3,522 of NZ_AZFC01000013.1, read as the reverse complement.
ATTCTTATTGGCCAACGACAGGAACAGGATCCCCAGACCGATAAACAGCGCGGAAATGGCGCTGGTCGCGGCCTCCCGCCGTTCAGCACGGACACTCAGTTGACCCACGATGACCGAGCTGACCACGGTGAAGAGCAGCATCCCACTCAACGGAGACCAGCCGGCAAAGATGCCGAAGGCCGCCCCGGAAAAGCCGATTTCGGATAACGTATGCGTCAGAAACGACATGTTGCGGGCAATCACGAAGACCCCCATGATGCCACAGATGATGGCGATGATCGTTCCGGCCGCAAACGCGTTGCGCATAAATTCGTAACTAAACACGTTCACCCCTCCAAACCTTCTGGTCAGTCAGTTCCGCAATGGCCCCTTGCTCGGTCCCGTGGGGCGTCAACATCAGGTAATGCTGACTGTACTTTCTGGCTAACGGGATGTCGTGGGTGACGAACAGGACCGTCAACTGAAGGTCGCGGTTCAGCGTCGTCACCAGGTCCAGCAACTCGGTCTTGGTGACCGGGTCGAGGCTGGCCGTCGATTCGTCGAGGATCAACAGGTTGGGCTGTTCCACCAACGCCTGCGCCAGGTACGCCTTTTGCTTCTCGCCCCCGGACGCCTGACCGATGGGCCGGGTCGCCAGCCGGTCCAGTCCCGTCTCGTGCAGGATCTGGGTGACCCGTTGCCGCTCGCGGCGACTCAGCCACGGGAGCTTCCAGCCGGTCAGGTTCAGGCCGATAAAGTCCCGGATCGTCAGGGGATACTCCGGGTCGATGTTGCGAAATTGCGGCACGTAGCCGATTTTGACGGCGTTGACCCCCGGCAGGTACCGCACCGTCCCGGTCGTTGGCCGAAGCTGGTGGAGAATCGTGCGCATCAGGGTGGTCTTGCCGACCCCGTTCTCCCCGACGATGCTCCAGAAGTCTCCCTGGTGCACCGTCAGTGTCAGGTCGTTAAAAACGGGGTGGCCCGGAAAGGTCATCCCCAAGTGGTCTAATTGTAGAATCGGTTGCGTCGTGGTCATTCAGAGGTCCTCGCTTCCTGTTGAATCCGTAAAACTTGACGATACTGCCCCGCCATCCAATCGCGATAGGTCTGGTGGACCGGCATGGTCTCGGTCACCCGCACCACGGGTACGTGGTATTGGTGCGCCAACTTGACCATGGTCGCGACGTTCGTACTGGAATTTTGGGTGTTCTCGACAAAAAAGGCAATCTTGTGGTGTTTGATCTGATTCTGCAGCTGGGTGATGTCCGCCGGCGTCGGGTCGCTGTCTTCCTCGATGGCCTGGGCGAAGTGGGAATCACTCACGCGGTATCCCATCTTCTGGAGGGCCAGGCTAAAGACCGGCTCGCTGACCGCCACCGCCTGGCCGTGCGCGTGCTGCTTGATCTGCCGCACCAGCCGGGGGAGTATCGCCAGCTGCCGCTCATAGGCTGCCCCCCGCCGCTGAAAATCCGCCGCGTGGGTCGGGTCGAGCTGGCTAAATTGCTTGACCAGCTGCCGGGTCATGGTGATCATCAGGTCCGGGTCGCTCCAGAGGTGGGGGTTATCCCCCATCTTGCGGCCGAGTAACTGGCCGAGGGTCACCGTGTGAATCTGCGACGTGGCGTTCGCCGCCACCAGCCGGTCCATCCAGCTATCGTAGCCCAGACCGTTTTGAATCACGACGTTGGCCTTGGCGACCCGTTTGGCCGTCGCAATGTCGGGTTCGAAACTTTCGGGATCGATACTGGGACTGTTGATCACCGTGGTGACCGTGCCCGCCGACCCCAGAATCTTCTGCGCCGCTTCCCCGTAAAAGTCGAGGCTGGCCACCACCCGGATGTGCGCGGTGGTCGTGGTTTTCGATTGGGAGGAGGTCGTTGCCGTGCACCCGCTCAGCATCAGGGCCACGACCCCGATCACCAGCAGGCATCCCGTCAACCAACTTTTTTGCCGCACAAGATTCATCTCTTTTCATCCAAATTTGTAAATGATAACTATTACCATTTACCAGTTTACCGATTTTTGAAAGCCTGTCAATCCTTTTTCGGCAATCATCTTTTTTCGTCTTAGCTCCTGAGGGGGTCGGCCGGTCCCCTCAACCGGCACCGTTGCTGTCGAAAAAGGGCCAAAAATAAGAAGGAATTTCGCGAAAGTCAGCCGAATTTCCTTCTTATTTGAATCGTCTTCAAGTCAGCATTCAATCACGACGAATGGGCCGGGACCACTGCAGCCTTAGTGCACGTAAGGTTGCAGGAAGTCCGCCACGAGCTGATCGTACTTGGCGGGGTCGGCCGCCCGGGTGGCGATGTGGGCCGCGCTGGGGTGGCGGTACTTGCGCTTCGGCCCCGCGGCCGCCTGGTAGAGCACGTCCAGGTTTTCGACGGGCACCGTTTGGTCGTTAGCGCCCTGGATCAGAAAGACCGGCAGCTGCGTGTGCCGCAACTGCTCGGCGATGTCGCCATCGGCCAACCGGTAGCCGGCGTCAAAGCGTGAGTACTGGTTCGCCAGCGACATGGTCGGGTGCGCCGGTACGTGGTACTTATGGTGCAGCCGGAACTGCGCCTCGCCCAGGATGGAGGCGTAGCCGGAGTCCGCGACGACCGCCTTGACATTGGCTGGCAGGTCCTCGCCGGCCGTGGCCAGGACCGTCGCGGCCCCCATCGAGATGCCCATCAGGACGATCTGCACGTCGGCCCCCCGCAGATCGATCACTCGCTGGATCCACTGTTGGTAGTCGTGGCGGTCCAGCCAGCCGTACCCGATGGTGGTGCCCTCACTTTCGCCGTGGGCCCGGGCGTCCGGCATTAGGACGCTGTAGCCCCAGCTCTCAAAGACCCGGGCGTAGGGAATCATCTGCTCGCGCGAGTGCCCCAAGCCGTGGGCCAGGATGGCAACCTTATTGCCAGGCGCTTCGTGGGCCAAAAAGGATGCGCGTAACGCCAGGCCGTCTTCGCTGGTGATGCGCCATTCACGGGGCTGCTGCATCAGGTACCAGGCGTTATCCGCCGCCGTGTTCTCGGCGATGGAGCGCCGCCGCGACTTACGCCGCCCCCGGGCAAACGACTTCATGCCTACCTGGTAGACGATTGCCGTACCTCCCAACACACCTGCCAAACTGGTGGCGGCCAAGGCCGCCGTGATACCTGCCCACTTCTGCCACTTCTTTGCCATCTGCTTGTCCCCCTTGATCTTAGTTCGTTGCCCTTACCATACCCGAAATTTTGTCCGGTTGCCAACCTTTGACGTCAAATTTTAGCAGATTTTCACGATTGGGGCCGCCCGTCCTGCCCGGTGGGAATGGCGGAGGGCACGCAACTGACACCATCCCTACCGAACAGCCTGGTTGGTCCCGGTAACCCGAAAATAACGCTTAGTTGCTTGCTCGAACCCCCTCTCAAATCACTGCTTGCCAAGATTGAATCGGTCATCAAGGACCTGTCGGGTGCCATCAACGTTCTAAAAAAAGCAGCAACCGGGAATCATCTTAAAGTGAACCCCCTGAGTTGGAGTAAATCCAAACTCAGGGGGTTTTACTATGTT
>NZ_AZFC01000012.1:6838-176984 GCF_001435095.1 Levilactobacillus spicheri DSM 15429 | reverse complement strand
CCTTGATGGTTTTTTCTGTCCACTTAAATGTTCAACTTAAATTTTACAATCTGCCATTTAACGAGTTGATGGGATCGTTTATTTTGATGAGTTGTGCAATGCTAAGCAATAAGCAGCAAATTTTGGCAAATTTTTTGGCAAATAGATTTGTTGAATGGTCATATGATATTATGATTATGTAGTATAGTTTATTTTTTGGAAATACATGGGACTAATCTTAATGTCTGAAGTACTTTCATTCAAAATGAATATGTAGCGTATAATTTAAGCAATTAGTAACTTACTTGGAGGCAGATGTTGAATATACCCGAGTACATGAACAGTTATGCTCATTTTGATCCTATTCAAAATATTGAAGAAAATAATATTGAAATAATTTTGGTTCAAGCACCATTTGACAATATTAAGGTGATTGCTGATTGGGCGAGATCTTTTCGACACAAATATATCTCAGATGAAGATTTGCTAGAAGGCATGGAAGATATCGGGGAGAATGAACCAATTGATTTCCTAAAGGAAATGGTATATCCCGAAAACAAAAAATTTCAAAGTGGCGATTTTGGTGAGATTTTGGTTGCTGAGTACTTAATGTACACTGAAAATTTCTGGGTTCCAACATTATTTTTAAGATATTCGGAAAAATCCAATAAAGAGGAATCTACGAAAGGGTCAGACATAGTTGCAATTCGGTTTTATCAAGACTCAGATCATGAATCTGACCAAGATTTATTATGCATTGGTGAGATTAAGACTGGATCGACACGTACTGTTCGTGAAAGATTACAGGCTGCTATAAATGACTCTGACAAGGATAGTATTGACCTACTTAGTGCTAAACGAGGTAGTGTTGGATTGAATGCGGTTAAATTAAAAATAAAACATCGAGAGCGGCAGGAGAATCAAGATGGGTATTCATACCGTGAAATAGCAAGATTTGAAAATCCAATTGAGAGGCCGTACCAAATTCAGTATGTTGCAGCAGCAGTTGTGGATCAGAAGCAGCTTAATCAAAATACCGTGAAAAAAGTTGTGACGAAAGAGTCTCAACATGTTGATTCATTGAGAATGATTGCTTTTGGAGTTTCAGAAATTCAAAAGTTAATAAATGCTCTGTACAGTGAATTAGGGGTAAGCAATCTTGACAACGAATAATGAAGTACTACGCGATATCTGGGTAAGACTTAAAGAACAAGAATTTGCAAGAAGCTCAGACTTATCCAGTAATAGAAAAATGTGGAATAAGCTTCTTTACTATGCACTATCATCTGTAACTGATTATTTGTGTGAAGATAATTTGGCTGTTAATCAACATTTTCGTTCGCAATTAGAATTTGCTGGCAAGTTCTTTGAAACATTGCCACAGATTAATTTAGATGTTAATAAGCTATTTGGCGATGAGGAACTGATCTTATTTTCAGCGACAGCATACGTATTTGCGGGCTATCCAGGTGCAAGTGCGGTTGTACTAAAAGGACTAACAGGTGACAAACTTAGTTCAACCGAGCGAGTATTAGCTGAGGTCATCAGATACGGAGACGTAAACTTTCCATGGGAAAATAGCAAAATTGGGTTGACTACTTCCCTTGTCTTTTCGGGTCGCGAAGATATTAGTATCCTATATAAACAGGTAGATTCATTATTAGAGGATGCGTATCGGCGTGACCATGACATAGATATAATTGCAGCGGAATGCGTGCAAAAAATTATCCGGCAGTGTTGGGAAAATGCCACGATTAATCTAATGCCAAGTTTTTCAGATACTGACCCGCAAAAGTGGGTTTTACCGCTTACTGCTAGAAAAGTACATCCCGTTCTTTGGAGTGCCCAACGGGAACTTGGAAAGCATAATGTTTTTCGAGGAAATTCGGCAGTGGTTCAACTTCCCACCGGGTCTGGAAAAACTGCCTCATTTTCGCTTATCCTTAGGGCTAGTTTGTATCGGGATTCCTTTCATATAGCAGTCATTGTGGCACCGTTTAAATCAATTCGTGATGAGATTTACTTGGATTTGAAGCTACAATTTCATGATGAAGAGGTTGATATTAATCGTATCAGTACCGAATTAAAATTTGATTTTTCAGATTTCAGTTTGATAGAGCGTCCCGCGATATTAATTGTTACTCCGGAAAAATTGTTGTTTATGATTCGGTATGACCCTAATTTTTTAAGTGAAACTGGGTTGTTCATTTTTGATGAGGCTCATCAGTTAGATAATAGTGATCGGGGAATAACATTTGAATTGTTACTTAGCACGATTAATTTTTTTGTGACGGACGAAATACAGAAAATATTTGTTTCAGCCGTGATCGGCAATCCAAACGAAGTATCTGAGTGGTTTAATTCTGGTAACAATAATGTCGTTAACAAGTTAACGCCAAGAAAACTTGAAAAAGTCTTAGGATATTCCTATTGGAACGATAAGACGATGCATGGAGAGCTTTATATTTGGAATAAACTTCAGGAAGCCAAAGCACTGGTGAAATTTCCGTACTTTTTTGATCCAGTTAAGATAAAAGAAAACAAAATACAGCCTGATTTTACTATCAAAAATCGTACAAAGGGTATACGGTGGGCTACAGCATTAACTACAAGGCAATTCATGAAGGGGGGGATGGTCGCTGTATATGTTCCGAGAAAGGATACTATTAAGGGCCTGGCTCAGGTTTTCATGGAGCTACAGGAAAAGTCTCCAATTCTAATTGATGGTAATGAGTCGGTTGTGGCATTATGTAAATTATTTGAACTGAATTTTGGTGAAGACTCAGTTCTTGTAAGAGCGTACCGGAACGGAATATTTGTGCATGATGGGGACATCCCTGATGGTATTCGTGGTTCTTTAGAATTTGAGGCTCGAAACGGAAATATTCCTCTATTACTGTGCACGAATACTCTTGCGCAAGGGGTCAACTTGCCTATTAAGACCATCATTATAACCTCGATTGGAAATGGCGAAATGGAATTGAATAACAGAGATACAATCAACTTAATTGGACGTGTCGGAAGAACTGGGGTCATCAATGAAGGAAACATCATTTTTATGCAGAATATCAGTTCCTTCTCTGATGAGCGCGTGAAACATGCGTTGAATAGTCTAGCAATAGATGCCCCCGCAGAACCTCTAGGAAGTTCTCTCGCGGCATTATTCATGCCTACAGCGATTAACTCATATAGTAGATCAGAAGACATCCGGGCATCTGAGTGGTGTGTTCCTGAGTTTCTTGATAATCCGATGGAGTGGATTTCAAATCGAGTCAAGGGTGATTCTCCTAGTAAAGCCAAAGCATATCGACGCTTATTTTTAAAAAAAGCAAATGGTATATGGCAAATTGAAAATTATCTTATGTCTATATGGAATGTAATTCAGGAGGGCGTTCAGGAAGAAAATATAGAAAATGTTGTTAAAAAAATGTTTGCTTCTACATGTATACGAGATGATGAATTTGATTTAATGCTCTGGACGTTTAAGTATCTCGGTGAGAGGATTAGTCGTCTAGTTGTCGATAGACATGATGTTTTGACCATGAGTAAAATGATGGTTGGGATTAATGAAGCATTAACTATTAAGAGTTTTGTAGATAGCAATGATGAAGTAATTATCACAAGTGATGACATGGAACAGATTATTACCGATATTTGGCCAATTCTACGAACCTCCGTTTCTATAAAGAATCAATCTGAAGATAGCCTTTATCGTTTCTTGTTAAATAAGTGGATTAAAGGGAGCAGCTATATTGAAATTCTCGAGTCATGGAAATTAGAGTACCCGGACATTAGGTTGTCAAATCGTAAACCTACAGTTGAAAAAGTGTATATTATTTGTAGCCAGGCATTTCAATTTGATATGCAGTTAAAACTGACTGCTCTAATGGAAGTTATTACAGATCCTGTAAAGTATGCGCGATTAGAAAAACTACAGGTTGCAATGAAACTTGGATTACCTAAGAAAACAGAACAAGTAATGTATGGTGCTGGGATTAGCGATCGCGTTTTGGCACGCTTGTTTTGTGAGGAAATGGGTGTTGATACTGCAGACTATAAAGAAGTATTACATTGGCTACGAATGAATAAAGGGAAAATTATTGAAAAATTTGGTAATATTATCCCTGAGTATTTTAGAAGCCGAATTTGGTAATCTTTATATCGGCACTCAAAGTAAAACTTGGCTATCAGAAAGAGTATAATTTATTAACGATAATTGTCCTGCAAGGAAGTAGACACAGAAAATATACTAAGATAATACATGCCTGTAACTAATTATGTGTTGCAGTGGGAAAATAAAACTCCAATTACAAAGAGCTCTATCTACCTACACACTGAATCGGCGGCTTGAAGAAATGCAAAATAATGCTATCTTTAGCAAGAGTGTCATTAACCCAACACGCTAACTTGCATTGTTTAATTTTAGGTTTTTTGAAAAATTCTTTTATTGGAAGCAACGACGATACCTCAATTAAGGATAAAAAATGATAAGATGGGAATTGTTAATTGAGTTTCCATCTTATCTTTTTTCTTTTAAATGCCTATTGGGAAAGAATAATTTTTATGGATTTTGAAAAGGGGCATAAAAGGGTAGAACGGCCTTTTATCTAGGATCAGTAACTCAATAATATGGAAGAAACAACTGCAGGTCACACGATAAATCTTTGGTAAATTTCACAAAATAATGTACATCAAAGCGGCTAAAAAGCCTTACAAGTCGTGATATCACAAAGGAGTACAATTCATGTCAGTTATTCAATGGTTCCCCGGCCACATGGCCAAGGCGATTCGCCAAATGGAAGAAAACGTGCACCTGGTCGACATCGTGTTCGAACTGGTGGACGCCCGCATCCCCGCCGCATCCCGGAATCCCGAGGTGGCGCGGATCAGTCGGGACAAGCCGCACCTGATCATCCTCACCAAAAAAGACCTGGCCGACCCGCAACAAACGGCGGCGTGGTTAAATTATTACCGCGCCCATCACCAGCCCGCCATCGCCATCGACTCGCGCGCCAACGTGACGCCCAAGCAGATCACGAAGCTGGCCCTGGAGATCCTGCAGGACAAGCTGGCCGCCGAAAAGGCCAAGGGGCTCAAGGAACGCCCCGTTCGCGCCATGACCGTGGGGGTCCCGAACGTCGGGAAGTCCACGCTGCTGAACCACCTGGTCAGTCGCAAGGCCGCCCAGGTCGGCGACACGCCGGGGGTCACCAAGGGACAGCAATGGCTGCGGTCCAGTAAGCACCTGGAGCTGCTCGACACCCCGGGAATCCTGTGGCCGAAGTTTAAGGACCAGACGACCGCGCAGAAGCTGGCGCTGACCGGGGCCATCAAGGAAAAGCTCTACGCCAAGGACGACGTGGCTCTGTACGCACTGTCCTTCTTCCGCCAGTACCATCTGGCGGCGCTCGAGGCCCGGTACCATCTGAGTGCCGCTGACCGGGAGCTCAGTGACGTCGACCTCTTGCTGAAGATCACCGCGAACGTGGGGATGCGCGACGACTACGAACGGGCCAGTGAACGGTTGATCCTGGACGCCCGGCGCCAAAAGCTGGGGGGCTTCACCCTGGACCGGGCCCCGCAAAAGGCCGCTGCGACCCCGCATGACTGAGGAGAAGCGCCCGAGCCTGGCCCAACTGCGCCGGGACCTTGCAACGGTCACCACGGCCGATGATCCGCGGTTGTTGGCCTTACAAGCCGACCCGCGGAAGGGCGCTCAACAGTTGCGCCAACAACTCGAGCGGCGGTTCGCCAAGCAAGCGGCCGCCGAGGCGGCCTTCCAGGAACGCTTGCATTACGAGCGGCCGTTCTGGGAACGGGGCCAACGGGTCGCCGGCATCGACGAGGTCGGGCGGGGGCCCCTGGCCGGCCCGGTGATCACCAGTGCGGTGATCTTGCCACCCGACTTCGACGTGCCCCTGGTCAACGATTCGAAACAGCTGACCCCCAAGGAGCGGGCCCGGCTCTATCCCATTATTTTGGCCCAGGCCGAGGCCGTCAGCATTGGGGCGGCGAGCCCGCAGCTGATCGACCAGGTCAACATCTATCAGGCGACCCGCATCGCCATGCAGCGCGCCGTTGTGGGCCTGGGCCTGGCGCCGCAGCACCTGATCGTCGACGCGATGCAGATTCCCGTGGATCTGCCGCAAACGCGGTTGATCAAGGGGGACGCTAAGAGTGCCAGCGTGGCGGCGGCCAGTATCGTGGCCAAGGTCTTCCGGGATCACCTGATGGACAGTTACGACCGCTTGTATCCCGGGTATGGCTTTGCCCAGAACGCGGGGTACGGGACCGCCGAGCATCTGGCCGGGCTGGCCGAACGGGGCGTGACCCCGATCCACCGGCGCAGCTTTGCCCCGGTGAAGGCGGCCCTTTCAACCGAATAATTGACGATGAATCACGGAGTTACTCCTAAACGAACCTAGGAGGCGGTGCCCATGCACCTGACACGCCGTGATTTTTTAGTACGCTTAACGTTCATCCCCGGAGTGGGTCGCAAGACGATTTTGAAGATTTGGCGGTGGTTGGTCGCCCAGCAGGTGACCACGGTGACGTCCCCGGTGGTCACGGACTTACTGACGGCTTTACCGTTGGGAAATCAAGCGCCGCAGATCCGCTTTGGCTGGCAACAGGCCCAGGTGCTTGAACGTGAAAGCCTGAACCTGCAGTACACGCCGTACGTGACCCTCGAGGACCCGGAATACCCGCCGTTACTACGGGAAATTTACGAACCGCCGGTGGTGCTGTACTACCTGGGCGATCCCCGGTTGTTGCAGGCCGTGGGGTTGGGGGTCGTGGGGACCCGTCATCCCAGCGGGTACGCCGTGCGGGCCATGCGCCAGGTGTTGCCCGCGGTGGTGGCCCACCCCGAGATTTGTCTGATCTCGGGGATGGCGCAGGGGGTCGATACCCTGGGCCATCAGGTAGCCCTGGCCCATCACGGGAGCACAATCGCCGTTTTAGGGACCGGATTGGGGCGGTGCTACCCAGCCAGCAACCGCGAGCTGATGCGCACCCTCACGCATTCCCAGCTGGTGATCTCCGAGTACCCCTGGGCGACCGGCCCAGCCAAATTTCAATTTGTGGAAAGAAACCGCCTGATTTCTGGGTTGAGTCAAAGCGTTTTAGTGGTCGAGGCGGCCCGGCGTTCCGGTAGCCTGATCACGGCCAACTTCGCCCTGCAGGAAAACCGCAATGTCCTGGCGATTCCGGGCCCCATCGACGCGCCCAATTCGGTCGGAACCAACGAATTAATCCTGGCCGGTGCGAAACCAATCCTTAATTCCGAACATATAATGGAAGAACTTTTAGTTGACAAGCGACCATCACTTGAAATACTATGAGTTGGATTATAGTGAAGCGTTACGCGAAGTTATGCTTCGTGAACCAAAATAAATTTGTGGTTGCCCGTAAGCCCGGTCTATGGGGCTTTACCGCACCACCACTTGAGGGAGTAATGCGCATTGCCAACCAAGGCGAAACCAAAAACCAGCCCGCGTAAGCGGAAAAAAACACAAAAAAAATTGGTGATCGTGGAATCACCCGCGAAAGCCAAAACCATTGAGAAGTATCTGGGGCGGACCTACAAGGTCGTACCGAGTCTGGGACACGTGCGGGACTTGCCGAAGAGCTCGATGGGAATCGACTTTGACAACAACTACGATCCCCACTACATCTCCATTCGGGGAAAGGGTGACGTCATCAAGGGCTTACGGTCCGAGGCCAAGAAGGCCAAGGCCGTTTATCTGGCGTCTGACCCCGACCGGGAAGGTGAATCGATTGCCTGGCATCTGGCCCACATCCTGAACCTCGACGTGACCGATAAGAACCGGGTCACCTTCAACGAAATCACCAAGGACGCCGTGAAGGAAGCCTTCAAGACGCCCCGGTCGATCGACATGGACCTGGTCAACGCCCAACAGGCGCGGCGGATCCTCGACCGGCTGGTGGGGTATTCCATCTCGCCACTGCTGTGGAAGAAGGTTAAGAAGGGACTTAGTGCCGGGCGGGTACAGTCCATCGCCTTAGCCTTGATCATTCAGCGGGAAAACGAGATCAAGGCCTTTCAACCGGAAGAGTACTGGACCATCGACGGCGCCTTCAAGAAGGCCCGGACGACCTTTGCGGCCAGCTTCTACGGCCTCAAGGGCAAGAAGCACGGCTTAAAGGACAACGCCGCCGTGCAGGACATCTTAAGCCAAATCGATAAGAGCCAGGCCTTCGACATCACCAACGTGGTCCGCAAAGAACGGAAACGGTCGCCGCAACCACCGTTTACCACCAGCTCGATGCAACAGGACGCCAACCGGAAGCTCAACTTCCGGACGCGCAAGACCATGATGGCGGCCCAACAGCTCTACGAAGGCATCAACCTGGGGAAGGAAGGCACGCAGGGGCTGATCACCTATATGCGGACCGACTCGACCCGGATCTCCAGCTTAGCCAAGCACGAGGCCTCCACCTTCCTGCACGAGAAGTACGGGGCGGAATACGCCGCGACCAAGCCCATCAAGGGCAAGTTGCCGGAAGGGGCCCAAGACGCCCACGAAGCCATCCGACCAACCTCGGTCTTCCGGACGCCGGCCAGCCTCAAGGACCGCCTGAACAAGGACCAGTTCCGGTTATACCAGCTGATCTGGAACCGTTTCGTGGCCAGCCAGATGACCAACGCCATCATGGATACCATGGCCGTGACCATCGAACAAAACGGCGTCACGTTCCGGGCAAACGGCTCGAAGATGAAGTTCGAAGGGTTCTTGAAGATCTACAAGGACGGCAAGGAAAAGGACAACCTGTTGCCCGACCTTGAAATCGGCGACCAGGTCACCCTGGCCAAGACCGATCCGGCCCAACACTTCACTCAGCCGCCGGCACGGTACTCCGAAGCCAACCTGATCAAGGCCCTCGAAGAAAACGGGGTCGGCCGGCCGTCGACCTACGCGCCAACGTTGGACACCATCCAACGGCGTTACTACGTAAAACTCGTGGGCCGGCGGTTCGAACCGACCGAACTCGGGGAAATCGTCGATAAGATCATCAAGGACTACTTCCCAGACATCGTGAACGTCGGCTTTACCGCCGGGCTCGAAGACGAGCTGGACGGCATCGAAGCCGGTAAGCAGGACTGGGTTAAGGTCATTGACAACTTCTACAAGCCCTTCTCGACGGAAGTGGCTCACGCCGAAGACGCCATCGAAAAGATTCAGATTCGTGACGAACCGGCGGGCTTTGACTGTGACATCTGTGGGGCCCCGATGGTCATCAAGATGGGGCGTTACGGGAAGTTTTACGCTTGTTCGCGCTTCCCGGACTGCCGCAATACCAAGCCCATCGTGAAGGAGATCGGCGTGATGTGTCCCGTATGTCATCAGGGGCAGGTCATCGAACGGAAATCCAAGAAGAACCGGATCTTTTACGGCTGTTCCCGTTACCCTGACTGTGATTTTGTCTCTTGGGACAAGCCGGTCGGTCGGGACTGCCCGAAGGATGGCCACTATCTGGTCAGCAAGAAGATCCGAGGCGGCAGCCAAATCGTGTGCCCGAACGGCGACTACGAGGAAGCTCCGCAAAAGTAACGACGCAAGACGTGACACCCGCGGGTGTTGCGTTTTTTGTCTTGTGGGGCCTAGAGGACCCGTGATTTGATGAGTTAGTTGTGTTTTTAGAAATCGTTTGCTAGCATTACAGGTGTGCAGGAGGGATGCAGCATGCAAGATCAAGCAGTTCAGGAATTTATGACCTACCTGCGCGGTGAACGGCAGTATTCCGCCGAGACGGTCAAGGCCTACCGGGAGGATCTCACCGAATTTTGGCAGTTCTTAGCCGCCAACGGGGGCACCAAGCCCTGGGACCAGGTCGATCAGCTCGACGTGGAGGTCTACTTGAGTCACCTGTACGACCACCACTACGCGCGGACCAGCATCGCCCGGAAACTGTCGACCATGCGCTCGTTTTACAGCTTCCTGATGAGTAATCAGCTGGCCAAAGACGATCCGTTCGCCTACGTGCAGCTGAAGAAACATCAGGACCACCTGCCGCGGTTCTTCTACGAGCGGGAAATGACCGCGCTCTTCACGGCGGCGGCCGCTAATCCCGACTCGCAGTTGGCTACGCGAGATTCCGCGTTGCTCGAGGTGCTGTACGGCACGGGGATGCGGGTCAGCGAGTGCGTGAACCTGACGCTGACGGCCATCGATTTCGACAACCGGCTGATGCTGATCACCGGGAAGGGCAACAAGCAGCGCTACGTGCCGTTTGGCCATTACGCCCTCGACGCGTTGACCCAGTATCTTCAGGTCGCGCGCACGCCGCTGATGGCGGCCCACGATGAGCACCACGACTTCGTGTTCGTGAATCACCGGGGCCACCAGTTGACGCCGGCCGGGGTGACCTACCTGTTGAATCAGATCATTCAGCGCAGTAGCCTGACCACCGAGATTCATCCCCACATGCTGCGGCACACGTTTGCCACGCACCTGCTGAACCGCGGGGCCGACCTTCGTTCCGTCCAGGAACTGCTCGGCCACAGTAGTTTAGCCACCACTCAGATCTATACCCACGTGACGCGGGAACACCTGCAACGGGATTACCGGCAGTTCTTTCCCCGGGCCACGGAGGAGCATCACGATTAACTTAGACAACTTAAAAAGGAGCATGCGGTTATGCCAGTAAAATTTGAAGCAACCACCATCTGTGCCGTTCGTCACAACGGGCACAACGCCATGGCGGGTGACGGACAAGTCACCATGGGTGAAAAGGTCATCATGAAGGGGACCGCCCACAAGATTCGGCGGATCTACAACAATAAAGTGGTCGTCGGCTTTGCCGGCAGTGTCGCCGACGCCTTCAACTTGGAAGAAAAGTTCGAAGCCCAACTCAACGAATACAGCGGGAATCTCCAACGGGCCGCCGTGGAACTGGCCAAGCAATGGCGCTCCGACCAGGCCTTACAGAAGCTCGAGGCCCTGTTGATCGTCATGGACAAGGACGAGATGCTGCTGGTCTCCGGGTCCGGTGAAGTCATCGCACCCGATGACGACATCCTGGCCATCGGTTCCGGGGGGAACTTCGCCCTCGCCGCCGCCACGGCCCTGCACCACCACGCACCCGACATGACGGCCAAGGAAATTGCCGAAAGTGCCATTCACATTGCCGGGGGCATCGATATCTTTACCAACGAAAACGTCATTTCAGAAGAACTTTAACGAACGGGGGAATTCTATCGTGGATGCGATTAACAAAACACCAAAAGAAATCGTCAGCCTGCTGAACCAGTACGTGATCGGCCAAGACGATGCCAAAAAGGCGATCGCGATTGCTTTACGGAACCGGTACCGGCGGATGCAGCTGGACCCGGCGATGCAAGAAGAGATCTCGCCGAAGAACATGTTGATGATCGGACCGACCGGGGTCGGGAAAACGGAAATTGCGCGGCGGTTAGCCAAGATCGTCCACGCGCCGTTCACCAAGGTCGAGGCCAGCAAGTTCACTGAGGTCGGGTACGTCGGCCGGGACGTCGAGTCCATGGTGCGTGACCTGGTCGAGGTCGCCGTGACCATGGAAAAGCACGACCAGTTCAAGAACGTGCGGGCCGATGCCACCCAGGCGGCCAACAAGCGGTTGGTCAAGCTGATGGCGCCCGCTAAGAAAAAGGAGAACAATGGCAACGAATTTGCCAACATGATGAACATGTTCTCCCAGATGCAAAACGGGCAGACGCCCACCGCGCCCAAGCAAGACGAGGAAGTCACGGACGACATTCGTAACGAACGGCTCTCCTTAACGGAACAGCTGAATAAGGGCCTGCTGGAAAACCACATGGTGGAGATCGAGATGGACGACCCGCAACAGGCCAACGCGACTGACAACAACATGTTGGGCCAGATGGGCATCGACCTGAGCGATACACTGGGGTCCATCATGCCGAAGAAGCGGATCAAGCGGACCGTCACGGTCGCCGAAGCCCGGGAGATCCTAATCGCCGAGGAATCCGAGAAGTTGGTCAACAACGCCGATATCAACCATGACGCCATCCAACGGGCCGAAAACACCGGGATCATCTTCCTGGACGAAATCGATAAGATTGCCAAGGGCAGTAGCCAAAATAGCGGGGATGTCTCCCGTGAAGGGGTCCAACGGGACATCTTGCCAATCGTTGAAGGGACGCAGGTCAAGACCAAGTACGGCAACATCAACACCGACCACATCCTCTTCATCGCGGCCGGGGCCTTCGCCGAATCCAAGCCCAGCGACCTGATCGCCGAATTGCAGGGACGTTTCCCGATTCGCGTCGAACTGAACGACCTTAGCAAGCAGGACTTCGTGCGGATCCTGACCGAACCCAACAACGCGCTGGTCAAGCAGTACATCGCGTTGATTGGCACGGACAACATCAAGGTCACCTTCACTATGGAGGCCATCGAGCGCATTGCCGAACTGGCCTTCGAATTGAACCACGAGAACCAAAACATCGGGGCACGGCGGTTGCAGACCGTGCTCGAAAAGCTTCTGGAAGACCTGTTATACGAAGGGCCGGACATGGGCGGCGGTGACGTCACCATTACCGAGAATTACGTCAACGACAAGATTGGCGATATCGTGGAGAACAAGGATCTCTCCCGGTACATTCTGTAAGCACAGATCAAGGGGCGTGGGTCGTGTGACCGCGCCCTTTTACATAGAGCGAAAGGGAGTTTAAAACATGGTTACGCTAAAAAATGACTATCTGACGGTCACCATCAATCCACTGGGGGCGGAACTGACCAGTGTGCGGGATAACGCCAGCCACCTCGAGTACATGTGGTCCGCCGATAAGGCCTTCTGGGGGCGGCACGCCCCGTTTCTCTTCCCCATCGTGGGGCGGTTACAGGATAACCAGTACCAGGTCAACGGGCAGACCTACCAGATGACCCAGCACGGGTTCGCCCGGGACCGGGTCTTTACCGTTGCGGAACAGGGGGCAACGGCCGTGACGTTCCAATTACGGGCCGATGAGGTCAGCCGGGAGAAGTATCCGTTCGACTTCGACCTGACCATCACCTACACGCTGACGGACCACGAACTCCGAGTCGCGGCTCAGATCACCAACGAAAACGACCAACGGATGCCGTTTTCCTTCGGCGCCCACCCCGGGTTCAACCTGCCCTTCGGCGGGGCCCCGGCGGACTTTACCGATTACCAGGTCACGGTGGCGCCCAAGCGCGTCTACCAGCGCGTCCCGTTGGTGGGGCCGTACAGTGACACGCAACACGCCGTCCCACTAGACCTGACCCACCCGCTGGCGTTGACCCACGATCTGTTCGCCCACGACGCCCAGGTCTTGACGCTGGACGACCGGGAGACCACGGTCATGGTCAGCACGCCCAACGACGACCACGGTATCGCCCTGACGGTGGCGGCGCCGTATCTGGGCATCTGGTCACCGTACCCCAAGCAGGCGCCGTTCGTGTGCCTGGAGCCTTGGTGGGGCCTGGCCGATGACGTGCAGGCCACGGGGGACCTGGAGACCAAGGTGGCCATCCAGCACCTCGACCCGCACGCCAGCTTTAACGCCGGGTATCAGATCACGTATTTCTAACCAGCAAGAGGAAAAAGGCGGTTAGCCTTTTTTCCACGTTTCGACACCAGATAGTCGAAAAACGAGCCTGAGACCTCTGTCCCAGACTCGTTTTGTTTTTCTAATGGATCGTGGGGGACAAGGGACCTGACTTGCGTTTGGGGCCCGGGCGTTCTATGATGGAAGAACGCTTTTGACGAAAGGAGGCTTCACCGATGACGCAACCCACGCAGAAGAACAATCACCAGCCGCTCAGTCAAGAGCAGCTCGACCGGGTCGCCAAGATCGCCAAGTGGATGCAAACGCTCAACGACCAGCAAGTCACCGACCTGCTGCACCTCAAGCCCACCAAAAAAGAAGATTGAGACGCCCACGGGACGTGTCAATCTTCTTTTCGTTAGGAGCGATGCTGTTTGCGCCGGTAGCCCCGCCCGAACGGGACCATGGATTCGGTGCCCTGCCGGATGCGCTGGATGTTGGTCCGGTGCCGGTAGAACACGAAGACCGTCAGGACCAGGGCAATGCCGGTCAGGTACGGGTCTTGGAAAAATAGGGAGATGATGGTGATCAGGGTAAAGGCGATCATGCTGGCCAGACTCACCATGCTGGTCCAGTAGATCAGGCCGACCCACAGGCTCGCGGCGATGACGAACATGATCGGGTTATAGGCCAGCAGCATCCCCGCCGAGGTCGCCACGGCCTTGCCACCCTTGAAGTGGTCAAACACGGAGACCGTGTGGCCCAAAATGGCGAAGAGCCCGAAGAGTAACGGGGTCGCGCTGCCCAGGACCGTGGTCACGTGCCCCCAGGTCGGCAGTAACGTGGCGACGGTCCCCTTGGCGATGTCGAGGACCATGACGGCACTCCCCGCGTAGGGTCCCAGGACCCTGTAGGTGTTGGTGGTCCCGATATTGCCGGACCCCGCCTGGCGAATGTCGGTCTGAAAGAACAGTTTGCCGACCCAGACGCCGTTGGGAATGGCCCCCAAGAGATAGGCTAAGATAAGTAAGCCAATGATTTTCACAACACATTCCTCCGCTCTTGTCTGTGACGGCCCGTGAAAATCGCCGTCAAATAAGCTGCTCTATATTTTAGCATGTTTTCCCGGGAACGCCAATTATCCCGGGTGAACTGGTTTTTTTTGAGTTTCCTGTGGTATGATTATGAGGTTATGGATACCTCTAGCGGGGCTTTTAGTCGCTTCTATTGAACATATGTTCGCATAGGCGTAAACTAAGGGGTATCGTTCAATGAGATTAAACAGTAAAGGAGATTTACGCATGGCGAAAGCAAAACCGAAGTATGACGACTCTTCCATTCAAGTGTTGGAAGGGTTGGAAGCTGTTCGTAAACGTCCGGGGATGTATATCGGGTCGACCGACAGCCGGGGGTTACACCACTTGGTCTACGAAATTGTCGATAACGCCGTGGATGAAGCGTTAGCGGGTTATGGAAAGGAGATCAACGTCACCATCCATCCCGATAACAGTATCACCGTAGTCGACCACGGTCGGGGGATGCCCGTGGGGATGCACGCGTCCGGGATTCCGACGCCGGAAGTCATCCTGACCGTGCTGCATGCCGGTGGGAAATTTGGTCAGGGCGGCTATAAAACGTCCGGGGGCCTGCACGGGGTCGGCGCATCCGTCGTCAACGCCCTGTCGAGCTCACTGACCGTGACCATCGTCCGGGATGGCGTGCGGTACCAGGAGAAGTTCGCCCACGGGGGCAAGCCCCAAGGGACCCTGAATAAGTTGGGTAACACGCGGGCCCATAACGGAACGACCATCACCTTTAAGCCCGACAGCAGCATCTTTACCACGACGGTCTATAACTTTGGGACCCTGGCCGAACGGTTACGGGAATCTGCCTTCCTGTTAAAGGGCGTGAAGATCACCCTGACCGATGAACGTAAGGGTCAGGAACGCGCCGAAGAGTATCACTTTAAGGATGGTATCAAGGAGTTCGTCAGTTATCTGAACGAAGACAAGGACACCCTGGGCGACATCCTCTACTTCGACGGCAAGAAGGACGGCATCGAGGTCGAGGTCGCTGCCCAATACAACGACGGCTACACCGAAAACCTGTTGTCGTTCGTCAACAACGTCCGGACTAAGGACGGTGGGACCCACGAAGCCGGGTTGCGCAGCGGGTGGACCAAGGCGTTCAACGAGTACGCCCGGAAGGTGGGCCTGTTGAAGGAACGGGACAAGAATCTGGAAGGCTCCGATATCCGGGAAGGCTTGTCGGCCGTGATCTCGCTGCGGGTGCCCGAGAACCTGCTTCAATTTGAGGGGCAGACCAAGGAAAAGCTGGGAACGCCCGAGGCCCGGACCATCGTGGACGGGGTCGTAGCGGAACAGCTGACCTACTTCCTGATGGAAAACGGGGACTTCGGTAAGATGCTGATCCGCAAGGCGACCCAGGCCAGAAGTGCCCGGGAAGCCGCCCGCAAGGCCCGGGATGAGAGCCGCAACGGCAAGAAGCATAAGCGCCACGAACGGTTATTGTCCGGGAAGCTGACGCCCGCTCAGTCCAAGAACGCCGCGAAGAACGAGCTGTTCTTGGTCGAAGGGGATTCCGCCGGGGGCTCGGCTAAGCAGGGGCGGAACCGGAAGTTCCAGGCCATCCTGCCGTTACGGGGGAAGGTCCTGAACACCGAAAAGGCCAAGCTGCCGGACATCATGAAGAACGAAGAGATCAGTACCATGATCTACACGATTGGCGCCGGCGTGGGGGCCGATTTTGACATCGACTCCGCGAACTACGACAAGATCATCATCATGACCGATGCCGATGATGATGGGGCCCACATCCAGATCCTGCTGCTGACCTTCTTCTACAAGTACATGCGGCCGATGATCGACGCCGGTCGGGTCTACATCGCCCTGCCGCCACTGTACCGCATCAAGACCAACGGTAAAAAGGCCACCATCGACTACGCCTGGACCAACGACGAGCTGGTCGCCAAGACCAAGCACATCAAGAACCGTGGCTACACGCTTCAACGGTTCAAGGGGCTGGGGGAGATGGACGCCGAACAGCTCTGGGAGACCACCATGGATCCCGATAAGCGGACGCTGATCAGAGTCCAGATCGACGACGCGGCCCTGGCCGAACGGCGGGTCACGACGTTGATGGGCGACAAGGTCGAACCCCGGCGGAAGTGGATCGAGAATAACGTCCAGTTCACGCTGGAGGATGACGACCAGGACTTCTTAACCGGTGAGGCCACCAAGACCTCCGGGAAGTAAAGCAAAACGGTGAAAGGAGTTATGAACTCGTGAGTGAAGGACAAAAGATTCAAGAACTAACGTTGGAAGAGGTCATGGGGGATCGCTTCGGTCGCTACTCCAAATCCATCATTCAAGAACGGGCCTTACCCGACATTCGTGACGGGCTAAAGCCGGTTCAACGGCGGATTCTGTTCGCCATGAACAAGGACGGCAACACCTACGATAAGGGGTTTCGGAAGTCGGCGAAGTCCGTCGGAAACGTCATGGGGAATTTTCACCCCCACGGTGACAGTTCCATCTACGAAGCGCTGACCCGGATGAGTCAGGACTGGAAGGTCCGTGAACCCCTGGTCGAGATGCACGGGAACAATGGCTCCATGGACGGGGACCCGGCGGCCGCCATGCGGTACACCGAGGCCCGGCTGAGCAAGCTGGCGGGTGAGATGCTGGCCGATATCGATAAGGACACCGTCGACATGGTCTTGAACTTCGATGATACGGAGTACGAGCCCACGGTCTTACCGGCTCGCTTCCCGAACCTGCTGGTCAACGGCTCGACCGGGATCTCGGCCGGGTACGCCACGGAGATCCCGCCGCACAACCTGGGCGAGACCATCGACGCGGCCGTTTACCTGCTGAGTCACCCGCAGGCGACCTTGGCGGACCTGATGGGCTTCGTTCAGGGTCCCGATTTTCCTACGGGGGGGATCATCCAGGGGAAAGACGGCATCGTCAAGGCCTACGAGACGGGTCGCGGTCGCATCGTGGTCCGCTCCCGCACGGCCATCGAACCGCTGCGGGGCAATAAGAGCCAGATCACGGTCACCGAGATCCCGTACGAGGTCAACAAGGCCCAACTGGTCAAGAAGATCGACGAGATTCGGCTGAACAAGAAGGTCGAGGGCCTGGCCGAGGTGCGTGACGAGACCGACCGGGACGGCCTGCGCATCGCCATCGAACTCAAACGGGACGCGGACGCCCAGGGGATCCTGAACTACCTGTTCAAGAACACGGAGTTACAGGTCACCTATAACTTCAACATGGTCGCCATCAACCACCAGCGGCCGGAACACGTCGGTTTGAAGACCATCTTACAGGCCTACCTGGACCACCGGCGCAACGTCATCACCCGCCGGACCCAGTACGACCTGCAGAAGGCCCTGGACCGGCAGCACATCGTGATGGGGCTGATCAAGGCCCTGTCCATCCTGGACCAGGTCATCAAGACCATCCGGGCCAGCAAGAACCGCAAGGACGCCCGGGATAATCTGGTGGCGGCCTACGACTTCTCGGAAAAGCAGGCCGACGCCATCGTGGCCTTACAACTGTACCGGTTGACCAATACCGACGTCACCCAATTACAGGATGAGGCCGCTAAGCTGGCCGCTGCTATCGAAGAGGACCACAAGATCTTGGCGGAGCCTAAGGAACTGAACGCCGTGATGCGGCGGGAGCTCAAGGCCATGGCCAAGGAATACCGGAATCCGCGACGGACGGAGATTGAAGACCAGATTCAAGACCTGAAGATCAAGACCGAGGTCACCGTCGCCGACGAAGAGGTCATCGTCCTCGTCAGCCACGACGGCTACCTGAAGCGCTCCGGCGTGCGGTCCTACACGGCGTCCGACCCGAACGACAACGGGTTAAAGGACGAGGATTACCCGATCTTCTTGAAGCAGCTCAGCACCCTGGATCACCTGATGATGTTCACCAGTAAGGGGAACCTGATCTACCGACCGGTTCACGAGATCAGTGACGTGAAGTGGAAGGAGACCGGGGAGCACATCTCCCAGACCATTGGGTTGGCCAGTGATGAGGAAATCGTGGCGACCTACGCCTTCAAGACGCTGAAGGAACCGGGGCACTTCCTGATTGCCACCAGCGATGGTTACATCAAGCAGACGGCCTTCAGCGACCTGACACCGGGCCGGACCTACAAACGTCGGGCGGCCACGTTCGAGAAACTCAAGCATCCCGATGCCCGGGTCGTCGCGGTCCGTTACCTGACCGAACCCGTTGACGCTGGCATCCTCCTGATTTCTAAGAACGGGTACGCACTACGCTACGCCATCGACGAGGTCTCCGTGAACGGGGCCCGGACGACCGGGGTCCGCTCAATGGACCTGCGGGACGATGACGAGGTCGTCAACCTGGCCCTCGTGACCGACAAAGACACCATCGGACTGGTGACCCAACGGGGGGCCTTCAAACGCCTCGCCATGAAGGAACTGTCCGTGACGAGTCGGGCGCGGCGCGGGGTCATCGTCTTGCGGGAGCTTAAGCGCGAACCACACCGGGTCGTCGACTTCCTGGTCATTCCGCACGACAACCCGGCCCTGGAGGTCATCACCAGCCGGGAACGGACCCACGACATCTTGCCGACGGAGCATCCCCTGAGCGGGCGGTACTCCAACGGCTCCTTCGTGGTCGATACAGACGTTGAAGGAATTCCGACTCAGTTGCGGCTCAAGCCAACCGAATTGGTTCTGAACTAACGCCGTTTATTAATGATTTTATAAGCGGAATTAATTGCGCTTTCAGGGTAAACAGCCTATCATATAGATTAATGGTAACCATTAGGCCAGCTCGTAATTGGGGGATGTTCCCCGTTGACGGGCGGTCATAAGGAGCAAACGCAATGAAGACGAAACAGGAAAGCATCTTTTCTTCAAAGACGCTGACGTACTTTTTACAGTTAGCTGAAACCATGAACTATACGCAGGCGGCCCAGATTCTGGGGATCACCCAACCGGCGCTGACGCAACAGATCAAGAAGCTGGAGCGGACGGTGGGCGCCCCCCTGTTTTACTCGGTGGGTAAGAAGCTCCGGCTGTCCGACGCGGGGTACACCATGTTGGATGCCACCCATAAGATCTACGGGATCTTGAATCAGGCGACCGACGAGATTCAGCAGGCGACCAGTGCGACTCAGGGGGAGATCAACATTGGGTTGTTGGCTTCCATTGAGGATGCGGTCTTCGAGGACTTCGCCATTCTGTCCTACCAGAACAACCCCGACATCAAGATTTCCTTCCACATGTTGACGCGGAAGGAAATCTGGGAGCAGCTCGAAAACAATCGGATCGATCTGGCCATCATGTACCTGCCGGATGATTCGATCAAGAATTGGAAGCCGTACGAGTCCAAGAAGATCATCACCGACGACCTGTTGTTCATCCACCACGATGAGCAGCTTGCCAAGAAACGCCGGATCAAGTTCAAGGACACCACGGCCAACGATTGGGCGCTGTATCCCGATGGGTATTACCTGAACCAGGCCCTGCATGAAGCCTACAAGAACCAGCTAGCGGACTTCCCGAAGGGCGTGGCGAACTTCACGACGCCGACCCAGCTGTTGCACTTCTCGATGCAAACGCAGGTCTCCACGGCGTTGCCGAACTCGTTTATGGTGGGTCAAGACGACCTGCCGAATACTTGGACGGCCCACTTCGATCCCAACATTCGCTGTGACCTCGCCTTTGTGTTCCGCAAGGGCAAGGCGGAAATTCCGCGGATCAGCCATTTTCTGGCCCAGTTCGACCGGTACTTGCATACCGACGACTACATCTCGCGGCTTAAACAATTGCGTAACAAGTAAGTTTTAAAAAACTAGTTGTTAAAGGAGTTTTACCAATGAGTAAAGTATTGATTTTCGGTCACCAAAACCCCGACACCGACGCCATCGTCGCTGCCAAGGCCTTCGCCTACTTCCAAAGCCAAAAGGGTGTCGACGCTGAGGCCGTGGCCTTGGGCGAACCCAACATGGAAACCAACTTTGTCTTGAACCACTTCGACGAACCGGCTCCCCGGGTCGTTAAGACGGTGGCCAACGAGACCGACCACGTGATGTTGGTCGACCACAACGAAGCCCAACAAAGTGTCGCTGACCGGGACCAGGTCACCATCGATGCCGTGATCGATCACCACAAGATCGGCAACTTCGAAACGGCCGCACCCCTGTTCTACCGGGCCGAACCCGTCGGCTGTACCAGTACCATCTTGACGGAAATGTTCAACGAAGCCAAGATCGAGATCCCTGCGAAGTTGGCGGGCTTGATGTTATCCGCCATCATTTCCGACACGTTACTGCTGAAGTCCCCAACCACGACCGATGTTGACCGCGAAGCCGTGCGGGAATTAGCGGAAATCGCCGACATCGACGTGCAAAGCTACGGGGTCGCGATGCTGAAGGCCGGCACCAACTTGGCCGCTAAGAGCGACAAGGAACTGATCGACGGCGACGCCAAGTCCTTCGACATGGCGGGCAAGAGCGTGCGCATTGGTCAGATCAACACGGTTGACCTGAGCGAAGTCATCGACCGCCAAGCGGGCTTGGAAAAGGAAATGGCTGCCGAAAACGCGGCGGACGGCTACGACCTGTTCCTGACGTTAGCCACCAACGTTTTGACCAGCGATTCCGAACTGATCGTGACCGGCGATAGCCAGGACGTGGTCGAAAAGGCCTTTAACGTGAAGTTGGCCAACAACCGCGCCAGCTTGCCAGGGGTCGTTTCCCGGAAGAAGCAAGTGGTGCCACCATTGACCGACGCTTTCGAAGGCTAACCGCAGTCCTTTAACTTAATTAACGCACCGAAAGTCTTCACCACCCTGATGGGGTCGGTGGAGGCTTTTTTCGTCGGCTGTGGCGCGGGGGTGCTACAATGATGGCGATGGTAGCCACTGGAGGCCTCCCCGGTAACAAGGGGGAGTTGCCATGCGACGAAGAGTCTGGGTACATCAAGCATTGGTTTGTGTGTTAACGTTGGGGATTTTCTGCAGTCAAGCGGTGACGGGGACCGCGGCGGCTGCTTCGATGACGCCGTTTGGGCCCCAACGGTTCGCCCACGCGCATGCGACCTACGCCATCACGACGAAGTCCACGTACTACCGGCAGATCTGGCAAAAGGCGATTCGGGCCTGGAACGCGACCGGTGTCTTTAAGTTCAAGCTCGGGCACGCGCAAAGTGCGCAGATCGACCTGTCGACCGATACGGCGAAGCAGGCCGCGGCGATGGGCGATGACGTGGGCATGACGAATTACTGGGCTCGGCACAATGAGTTTATCGCCGAGGTTTGCTCGCTGAACCCGTCTTTGATGAAGGAATACGATTACTCGCGGTCGGATGCGACCCACGTGGCCGAGCACGAACTGGGCCACGCCATGGGGTTGAACCATAACCCCTCGAAGCACAGCGTCATGTATTACCGGAATCGCTCGGAAGGGATTCAAAAGGTAGACATTGCCGGGGTCAAGCAGCGGTATACGACTCCCGCCGGCGAGACCAGCTAAACGCGATTTTAAGGTGAAGACGACAAGCCCCTCACGGAAATCAGCGAAGACTTCCGTGAGGGGCTTGTTTGCGTTAACTCAGGTAAACGTCCGGTTGCGTAAAGGCGGCTTGCAGGTCGTTGAACAGGGCACTCACGTGATACCCGTCGGCAACGGCATGGTGGATGGTGATTGATAACGGGAGTTGCCAGGCGCCCTGGGCGTCCTGGGCGAACTTACCCGCCTGGAAGATGGGAAAGAACGTGTTCAGGGACGTCAGGGGCAGGGGCGTGTAGTTGGTGAAGTGGACCCACGGCAGGCTGCCAATCGTGAACAGGTTTGGTGACAGCGGTGGTTTGGGCATCAGCTGCGCTTGGTCCCCATACTGGGCCAGGTCGTCTTGGTAGCGTTGATGAAAGACGGTGAAGTCGGGGTCGTAGGCCGTCCAGAGGTTGGCCATGGTGTGGTCGGCGTGTAAGACCGTGTAGGAGGGATGTAACACGTCGAAGGTCCCCAGCTGGTCGTTCAACCGACCGATGCGCATTTCGGGATGCTGGGTCAGGATCCGGCTGACCAGGTAGAGGTAGCTGGCGTTGAAGGACACGTGGTGGGCCCGGGTCCATTGCAGGATCGCGGTGATGTCGAGGTCGACCGTCAGTGAGAAGCCGGTCGGCATCAGCTTGGTAAAGTAGTAAAAGACCTCGCGCCGCGGCCAGGTCGTCTGGTCGATCGGGGTAAAGGTGCGGTCGATGTCAGTCATGGGCCACCTCCGAGTCGGGCTGGTCATAGTCCCAGCGCCGGGGCCGGTGATTATAGCCCCGGTCCCCAAAGGGCGTGAGCCGCCGGAGCCACTTGTCTTGTAACGTCTTTAAGGTCTGCCGCATGTTCACAACGTCGGCCGCGTCCGCCTTCCACAGGACCGTGTAGGTAAAGGCCGCGGCACCGTCTTTCAGCCAGTCGGCCTGGAGCGGCGTTCCGTGGTAGAAATTCTGGTTGAGGTTGAGCTGGTAATACCCCCAGCGGTTATGAAGGTTCGCAACGGTATCGATGAAGATCTTATGATTGCGCGTGTTTTCGATTTGAATGACCCCGTAGTAGGTCGGGGCAAACTTATAGGCCGCCTTGAGGCGTTGTTTTTGTTGGGAATTCATGGTCTTAGGCCGTCCTTTCGGGAGTACGCCAGTAGGCCGTGCCATCGGCGGTCCGGGCGAGAAATTGGTAATCGATGAGTTCACGCCGTAACAGGGCGTAATCAGCGTAGATGGGACGCAGGTAAGCGTTGATCTCGGGCTCGGTGAAGCGTCGGTCGGCCGGGATGGTCTGGCTCACGCGTTCGAGCGTTTGGCGCAGCCGCTGTTGTTTCTTGGGTAAACGGGTCAGGTGTAAGGGAGGCATGGTGTTAAACGTCCTTTCGTTCTTGTGTGGGAACGGTCCGCCAATAAGCGGTCCCGTCCGGGGTGCGTTGCAAAAAGTGGTATTCGATCAAGAAGCGGCGCACCATCGTATAATCGAAGTAGATGGGGCGCAGGTAGGCGTTGATCTCGGGTTCGGTAAAGTGGTGGTTCAGGGGGATCTCCGCGATGATGCGGGTCAGGATCACGATGACCGCCTTTTGTTTCTTGGGCCAGCGAATCAGGGTCGGCGGCTCCGTGGTAAAGTCGAAGTACCGTTGAAGGGTCTTGGCGGCCTCGTCCTCGGTGATCAGCCACCGGTCATCGGGGTCCTGGGGATGCTGGGGCACGTCCAACAGACGTTCGTGCGGGTCCTCCTGGGCAAAGGCCGCCTGGTAGGTTGCAAGATACAACTTGGCCTGCTTGGCCTTCTCCCGGAAGGTGAACTTTTGGTGACGAATGGTGGCGGCACTGACGCCGGTCTGATTCGCCAGGTCACGGTCCTTGATACCGGTGGCAAAGGCGGTCAGCAGGCCTTGCTGCTTAGCCGTCAGGGTGTTATACCGGCTGTCCAGGTGAATCAGGGCCTGCAGGGCCCCGCCGTGAACGGTTTGAATGTGCTGGGCCATGACCGCGGGCGCCGTTTCCCGGGGCCACTGAGTGTCACAGTAGTTACACTGAATGGCCGTGGCCGTCTGCGACCACCCGCGCTTGAGGTCCGTTAAGGTTAGCTGATTAAGATCCATGGATGCATCCTCCTTCGACTCAATGGCCCTAGTTTAAAGACGTTTATCGAATCTGTCAACAAAATGTTTATCATAATCGTCAACAAATAATCCTGCCAGCCCCGATAACCCCCCGTAGACCGCCGTTTGCCAGAGAAAAACTTTTTCGGAAAAAGTGAGCCACTTGCTTGCCATCCCGGCCGAATTCAGTAGAATAGTAATTGTAGCAAAACAATTGTGTACAATTGATTAGGAGGGGTTTGCATGAGTCAATCAGAATCACAAGAAGACCTCAAGCAGCGGTTAACGCCCGAGGAATTTGCCGTCACCCAGCACGCGGCGACCGAACCGGCCTTTACCGGCCAGTATGATCAATTTTTTGAACCCGGCATCTACGTCGACGTGGTCAGTGGCAAGCCACTCTTTAGTTCGACGGATAAGTACGACTCCGGCTGTGGCTGGCCGGCCTTTAGCCAACCCATCGATCCCGCTAGCGTGGTCGAACACACGGACCAGTCGTTCGGCATGGTCCGGCAGGAGGTGCTGAGCAAGGACGCCCAGTCGCACCTGGGGCACGTCTTTACCGATGGTCCCCGTGACCGTGGTGGCTTGCGCTACTGCATCAACTCGGCTGCGCTCAAGTTTATTCCCTTGGCGGACCTCGATGCGGCCGGTTACGGGGAATTCAAGGCCCTGGTCCAGGGGGGTGACGCCCATGCCTAAGACGGAGACCGCCATCTTTGCTGGCGGCTGTTTCTGGTGCATGGTCCAGCCCTTCGACACGCAACCGGGAATCGTCTCGGTCGTGTCGGGCTATACCGGGGGGCACACGGTCAACCCGACCTACGCCGAGGTCGCGAGCCATACCACGGGGCACACCGAGGCCGTCCAGATCACCTTCGATCCGGCCGTCATCAGCTACGCCCAATTAGTCGAGATCTATTGGCACCAAACGGATCCGACCGACGCCGGCGGCCAGTTCCAGGACCGGGGCGACAGTTACCGCCCGGTCATTTACGTGAACGGGCCCGAGCAACGGCGCATCGCGACCACCTCGAAGGACCGGTTAGCGGCGAGTGGCCAGTTTGACGCGCCCATCGTGACGCAAATTGAGGACGCCCAACCGTTTTACCCGGCGGAAGAGGCGCACCAGGACTTCTACCGGCGCAATCCCTTCCGCTATCAAATCGAAGAAATGGGCGGACGCAGTGCCTTTATTGCGCAGCACTGGTCAGATTAACCGGCGTTTGCTATACTCGGAGCCAAGGATGGTGAAGAGAAATGGGTTACGTCACACGGTTACGACAAACGGTGGGGTCTCAGCCCCTGGTCGTGGTGGGAGCAGCGGCCGTTGTCTTACGGGCCGGACAGTTACTATTGGTCCATCGGCGAGACAATCACCTGTGGGGGTTGCCCGCGGGCTCTAAAGAACTCAACGAATCAGTCGCGACGACGGCAATCCGGGAGCTGCAAGAAGAGACCGGCTTAGCGGGGACCCAGCCCAAGCTGGTCACGGTCGTCAGCGGTGCGGGGATGCAGTATACGTACCCCAACGGTGACCAGATCGATTCCGTGACCGTGGTGTATCGATTACGCGCTACGGGGACGCCGCAGGGCAGTTCGGAGACCCAGGAGAGTCGGTTCTTCGATCTAGACGCGCTCCCAAGGGACCTGACCCCGATTACCCAACGAATTTTGCAGCATTTGACATGATAAATTTATGGAATGGTCACTACCCAGCTAGTGGCCATTTTTGACCGAATAACGACCGAGCTGGTGAATAAAAGGGGGAAAGCGTCATGGGATATGTGACACGGTTACGGGAAACGGTCGGCAATCGGCCCCTCGTGGTCGTCGAAGGAGCGGCCGTGGTGGTTGACCGGCAGCAGCGCATCCTGTTGGTCCGCCGTGACCAGCATACCTGGGGGTTACCGGCCGGTTCCAAGGAGCTCAACGAGTCGGTAATGGAAACGGCCGTCCGGGAGCTGTACGAGGAGACCAACCTGGTCGGCAACCGACCGGAACTGTTGGCGGTGGTCAGTGGCCAGGGGATGCAGTGCCAGTATGCCAACGGGGACCAGGTCGATGCCGTGACCGTGGTTTTCCGGATGGGCCGGGTCCACGCGCACGTCTTCGCCGATAGTCATCCGTTAGAGCACCAGTTCTTTCGTTTGAAGCGCTTGCCGGGGACGTTGACGCCCTTAACCCAAGAGGTTTTACGCCTGGTCGACCTCTCGATCCAGGCCCGCTGAAACGCTAAAAGGCACCGAAATCCCTGAATACGGGGGATTGCGGTGCCTTTTATGGTATGGGGATGTGCCAAGATTACGCGCGCCCCGTGTTGATGGCGCCGTAAACGTACTCGGAACCGGGCTTTTGGGTGGCACCGATGCCGATGGTGGTCGTGGTGGCGTCTAACAGGATGTCGCGGTGGCCCCAGTCGGAGTCGGCATCGTCGTAGATATAGCTGTAGATGTTCTTATCGGCAACGTTTTGGTTCGGATTGGCCTGATCGTCGTCCAGATAATCCATGGAGATGCACTCACCGTAAAGGCCGGGAACGCCTTGCTGGGCAAACAGGTCGGCGGCAATGAAGTCGCTGGTCGCGTCACTGTGGTCAAAGTTCGTCAGCAGTTGTTGTGAGCGCTGCTGGGCGATCTGGTCGTAGCGGCTGTCTTCCGTTAAGGGGGCTAGGTGGCGTTGGGCCCGCTCGGCGTTCAGGTCCTTGAGAAATTCGGCCCGGTACGCGCTGACCGTCAGTGTGGCGGCCGGCTTGGGAGCCGTGGCCTGGGTGCGCTTAGCGGTCTTCTTGGCCGCGTGCAAATAGCCGTACCAGACGTAGCCTTTGACCTTGCCGTTGGTGGAGACGATGTAATTGTAACGGGCCTTCTTACCGTTAGCTTTCTTGAGGCTGTACTGGGTCCCGGTCAGGTAGGTCAGCTTGCGGTACTTGGCCTGGCTGAGCTGCGCCCGTTTCTTGGTGAGCGTTGTGCTGGCGTAGAGGGTGCCTTTGGTTACCTTGACCCGGGTCCGGGGGTACCAGTTGCGCTGTGAATAAACCGTTGCGGCGCGATGATGCTTGGTGGTGGCTTGCGCGGTGGTTCCGGCACCGACGGCCGTGAACGCGAGCGCACATAACGTGACGAATTGGAATAGTCGTTTGGACGACATGTCATCGATCTCCTTAGTGAATGCTGAATTGGTGGTTAATTGACTTAACCATTTCAAATTTCATTATAGGAGCCTCATAAGGCCGTGTCTGTGGCCGAATCCTGGGAGTTGAGCAAATTTAAGGCTAAATTAGTGTGTCGTTAATGGAATATCTAACTTGGATAAGTTGGTGATGACGGAGCTGATCAACCGATGGTGGCAACCCGTGTATCAGATTCGCCATGGATAAACCGCCAACGAAAACTGGCTAATGACCGCTGGGTATGCTGACGTGTGTGGCTGACGGATGAGTGTCGCATGACTGGGACTAAAAAATTGACGACGAGTTGGTCGGCAGTTGTTAAACGTGGGTAGTTGGCCGGTAACTTAACGGAATGCTGAAAAGATGATCAGCGGCAGAAATGCAGCAGCTTACGGGGGGCTTTTTTGTTGAATGGCCTACTTTCGATAATATATATTATGTAAAGTAGAAAAAGAAAGTTTATTTGGGCCACATTTAGGGCCGGCCCTCTTCTTAATATAGCGTGCATTTTTTTATTTTAGAGTGACGTTGCTGATGCTGACTTTTCTTCAGGACACACAGCTTACGTCCGACGGAAATTTTCTGACGGACGGATACTCAGCCGCAACGGCAAACCGACCACTAAGGCTAAACGTGTCAGCAACTCACCGACTGGACGTATGCGGCCTGACTAATGGCAAAGTTGCCAAAATCCTAGGCGTTGCTGAGCACATTTAGACGTAGAACTACCCATCGAACGTGCGAACGTGTCGTCAGAATCAACGTCCATTTGGGTGAATCGACTAGTCATTATGACCGCTTGAATTGGTTACGTGTTTGGCCGGCCAATTGGCTGACTAGCTGCTGGACGCGGCTGATTGGTTAGTGACGAAGCGCGTGTGTTCATGCTGACGTTTGCTGCCGGCATATGACCGCGTGCTAGCACGCCGCGTAACGCTCAGTAAGTTAGTACCAAGACAATTGCTGAGCGTTATCAGATCGATAGCCTGTTGGTGGCAGCAGCCGTATAAATAAATGACTTGCTGGCGTCTAAAACACGCCACTAAGACGGTTAAATTACCAATAATGGTGCTTTGATTACGGCATTGTCGTTGATTATTTCTGTTTTTGAGATAGTTGGTGGACCAAGTCTCATTCAATAATTGAGGTCGCCTGTAAAAAAGATAGAAAATGTTCGAAGACTACTTTCATTAAAATGTGGATTTTAAAGATACTAGTATCGAAAAATAGACAGGAGCTTTGTTTGAAAAAATAGTCCGAGGAAAGTAACTTGCATTGGGGACATGCAACGAGTCCCTTGAATCATATTTTTTATGAGTGTGAACTACCTGATGTCCATTTTTTCGTCATGGTCACAGACGTTACCAACCTCCCCCAATCATTTTCGTCACCCTTGCATATCCCCCGCCCTTTTTATGCCCTTGTGAGAGGAACGTCCCTCAGACAAACAGCGTGGAGCCCCCTATTTTTACGCGAGAGGATTGTGACAACGTAAGCGGTTGGTTCCCAATGATACAGAAATAGCGCCCCCTACCGTCAGCCAGTCGGCCTGGCCCCCCTTGGCTAACCGGACGGCTAGTTCTAAACTTCGTGATGTGATCGATGTAATGATGTGACAAAGCCCCTGCAATAGATGTCATTCAACTGTTGGGCCAACTCCTCCGTGGATAGTGAGCGCGATGGCGACGTTTGATAACGAATCGTCTGAATGAAGAGATTGGCTAAGTATTGCTCAATTAGTGCCGTTCCGGCTGTTTTCTTGACCGTTGGTTCAGTTGATTCGTAGAAAATCGTGGAAAATAGTTTCGTCAGTTTGACCTCAAACAGACGGTCACCGTTGGGGCCCAACAGAATTGCCATTCGCGAGGCCATCGTTGGCTGATCAAAGACCGTTAATAGCTCCGTTAGTTGAGCAACGGTCACCCCAGCGCGTTCGTTCAAGTCAGTCACCTGACGATAGTGTCTTTGAATGTCAGCAATTACTTGATCTTCAATGGTCCCCAGTAAGGCATATTTATCATCATAGTAACGGTAGAAACTGCTGCGGTCGTAATGCATGGCCTCGGTCACGTCGCGAACGGTAATGGTTTCAAACTTTTTAACCGCCAACAATTGCAATAGTGCCGTCTCAAACTGATTTTTGGTTGCCGCTTGTTTTTTCGAGTACATGATAGCCTCCTGTTTTCCTAATTTTACAACAAAATCCGTCATTGTGTTGTAAATACAACGGGATGATGGATTTTGTTGTAGCAATGCCGTTACGAGACGGGTAGCCTCAAGGGTAATTAATCCATTGAGGAGGTCATGACCCGTGTCACAGGATATTCATGGAAAAACGTATCACGCAACAGTCATTCTTATAATCACGTTGACGACCACTTTTGCTGGATCACTCATGCAGACAACGATGGCGACTGCCATGCCAGCTCTCATGAAGGCCTTCCAGATTAGCTTCAGTACCGCTCAACAGGCTACCACCTGGTTTCTATTGGTTAATGGTGCGGTTGTTCCGCTTTCGGCGTATTTAGCGATTAAATTTCCGACCAAGTGGCTCTTACTGGGGTTGGATGTGCTCTTATTGGCAGGGATGCTGATTTCTTACGCCGCACCGTCCGCCACCAATGGCTGGTGGCTCTTCATTGCTGGGAGAATCATGGCCGCAGCCGCTTTTGGCATTCTGCTGCCCCTGATGCAGACGATTATTGCGACCATTTTTCCGCCCAAACAGATGGCGGTCGCTATGGGACTTTCGGGACTTGTGGTGGGCTTGGCTCCCGCCTTAGGTCCCATTCTCTCGGGGTGGATTTTGAGTCGTAATCACCGGCTTTTCGGGTTACTCATCAGTCATTCCTGGCGTAATATTTTCTTAGTCCCGATTATTTTGGTCGCCTGCATGTTGATTCTCGCCATTTTCCAGATGAAGGACGTGCTGCCGAATCGAGCAGTCCCGCGTGATTTCACCTCATTGAGCTTATCCCTAGTTGGTTTTTCGAGCCTTCTGCTGGGTCTCACTAATGTGGCCACGGTCGGGTGGTGGAACATCCCCGCGGTCCTCGTCCCCGGAATCAGCGGTCTGCTCCTGATCTGCGTCTTTATTCACCGCCAGCTTCGGCTGGACATCCCCTTTCTAAATGTTCGAGTTTTCTTGAACAAGGCGTTTACGCTCCCGACCGTTTTGGTGGTTCTGGTCATGATGGCCATGTACGGCGTTGAAATGATGTTACCGACGTATCTTCAAAACATCTTGGGCTTAACGCCCTTCCAGTCTGGTCTGACGTTACTAGGTGGTGCCCTATTTATGGGCGGGCTTTCTCCCGTTTCCGGATTTTTGTTTAATCGGGTGGGCGTTCGCCGGTTAGCCCTCTTCGGCTTTAGTCTGTTAACGTTGGGGACCCTGCCCTTTGCGTTTATCACGACCACGACTTCCGCGAGACTCATTGGCATCATTTACGCACTCCGCCTCATCGGCATTGCCTTGGTCATGATGCCGCTAACGATCAGTGCGATGAATGCTTTTCCCCAATCAATGGCTGCCCACGCCAGCACCGCCAACAATATGGCCCGTCAGTTAGGGGCCTCTGTCGCCGTGGCATTGTTATCTTCCGTGACACAGAACATCATCAGTCAGCACATGCCCACCGGTCAGTTGAAGGTAACGAATCCAGTGGCCTACGCTGGTCAAACCCTCGCGGCGTCGATGGCTGGGTTTAGGGTGTCCTTTTGCATTGGGTTGGTTTTTGCGGTCGTCGGACTAGGGGTTGCGTGGTTTCTAAAGCCTAAGGGGGAGAACTAATATGCTGATTGTTTTGATCATCGGGCTGACTGGGTTGACGTTTATGGCCTGGTTCCTGATTCGCTCGCCAAAATTACGAAAGATAACCGGAACGGTCACGCTACTCTTGCTGGCCAGTTGCATCGGGGGACTATCCGCTAACTTAGCTGTTCATTGGGGGATGTCCCCCCGAACCACTGTCCAGACGACCCACCGGATTTATTCGGCGGGCCCATCGACCATACCGAATAATCTGATCATCGTTCGGCGTTTGGGGACTCGGGCTCAGAATTACGTGCTCATTTACCGCACAACGGCGACTCAATCCCAACCGCGGCCACACTTTGTTCCTGACCGCAAGCAACTGGCAACGGCAACAAAGAAGCGCGCAACTTTTCGCCGTCAAGCGGTTCACCGTCCCAGCGTGACCACTACCCGGCGAGAATGGGTGTTTAAGTCGGCCTTCTATGCCCGGCTCCTTACCTTCGACCACAATGATCATCAACTAATTAGTGAACGGACAACCGTCACGGTACCACTGTCTTGGCGCGTCTTGACGACTCAGGAAGCCCGTCGAGTGCTCCGCCAGACAGCGCATTAAAGAAGAAAGCGGGTCCCAACAAAACCTTGCCACGTCAATGACGGGTGAGGTCTTGTTGGGACCCACTTTTGTTTTAGAACTGATGGATTATCCGGTCATCGCAACGTCTAGTAGCCCGGCGCTGCTTTCTGCGTGCCGTTAAAATTCAATTAAGACCTTCCCCTTAGGGTGCCCGGTCGTCACCAGGTCTAGTGCCTGGTTCACCTCACCCAGTGTGAAGAAATGGGGGTCAATGGCCGGTTCGAGGTGGGTCTGAGTGACCAGCTTGGTGACCTCGGCCAATTGGGCGCCACTACTTTTCACGAACAGGAAACGGTAAGCCACGTGGTGTTGCCGAGCCTGCTGGTCCACCTTTCGCCCGACCAGAGAAAACGCAAGCGTCTGCCACCACGAAAAACCGTTCCGTTGCGCAAACTCCCGGTTCGGTCCCGTCTTGAGGGACAGCAACGTGCCCCCTGGCTTCAAGACGGCCAGTTCGTGTGGTAACTCTTTCGGGCCTAACGTGTCCAGAACGTAGTCGACCGGCGCTAATCGGTCCCAGTAGTTTTCGGTACGGTAATCAAAGTACTGGTCTGCGCCTAACCGCAAGGCCCCCGCTTGGCCCCGCTGGTTACCACTGACCGCCACGGTAAGCCCAAGCTGTTTAGCCATGGGGATGGCTAATTGCCCCAGTGACCCGGAGCCGCCGGGAATCATCAGCCGTTGTCCCGGTTGGGGCTTGAGGATGTCGTGAAAGGCCTGGTAGGCGGTTAAACCGGTCAACGGAACGGCCGCCGCGTGGGCAAAATCTAACTGACTGGGCATCCCCGCGAGTTCGGCTTGATCGATGGTCAGATACTCGGCAAACGCCCCAATCTTCGCCAGGGGCATCCGGGCGTAAACCGCATCGTTGGGTTTAAACGCAGTCACGTTGGCGCCAACGGCTTCAACGATTCCCGAAAATTCGTTGCCCATGGTTAATGGGAAGCGATACCCCTGGAGTACCCGCACACTACCGGTGCCGATGAGCGCCTCTAGCGGATTAACGGCCGCGTACTTGACCCGGACCAGGACTTCGTTGGGCTGGGGCACGGGCTTCGGAATATCCCGTACTTTGAGTTGAAAATTCTTGTCGTACTTGTCTAACTGCGCTGCTTGCATCTCGGCACCCCGCTTATGATCAATTTAGTTGCTTTTACGTTGGCCTTACTCTAAACTAAAAAGTAACAAAAATCAAATAAAGTTACTTTTATCTAGAAAGAAGCAGGTGCTTAACGATGGCCAAAACCTCTAAACAACAAATCATAGCCGCGGCCGAGGCCCTTATTCTCGCGCAGGACAATACTGAAATCTCACTGACCCAACTTAGTACCAAGCTAGGGATCACCCACGGCGCTTTGTACAAGCACTTCCCCAATAAACAGGCACTCTGGACGGCAGTCGCGGCGGCGTGGTTCCAGGAAGAAATTCTTAACCGTCTCAGCATCCCCCAACGGGGCTCCCGTCAGGAACGGTTACACGCCTGGCTGTGGGCCTTCGTCAACGCCAAAAAGGCCGCCTATAATTCCGATTCCAAGATGTTTACCCTGAATACCACCTATATCGACCAAAATCCGGCCGCCCTCAGCCAGGTCTTGCAGGGCGCCTATGCACAAATGAACGAGATCCTGGGCCTGCCAGCAGAAGACTACGACCACGCCGAGATGATTCTCGCCACGTTTGCCATTTTTACGTTGCCTAACTTTAAAAGCTCTTGGAACGATGCCGAATATACCGACCGGTTTGAAGCCATTTGGAATCTGATCAAGGGTGGCGTCTAACTAACTTGCGCAGGCGGACCACTAGCAGGCCTTGATTAGATCTTAAAACGTTAGGGTAAGTGTTAGACGATGTTGGCAGCATCCCCGCCTAAATTCAAAATGGACGACAACTATTGGCTTTAGCATCCAATAATTGTCGTCCATTTTAGAATTGTTTTGACTCAGTGATGGTTAACCCATCACGTTACCAATTAATATGTTATTCGCGTAACCACCGCTCAATCTTCGCCTCGTACGCGGTGATCAACTGTTCCTGTTCCACAAAGTTCCCCAGCGTGTGAATGACGCGCAGTTCTTCGCGCAGTAGTGGCGTTTGAACGGTGACCTGCCGGGTCCGGCGAGCGTCCGTGTGTCCCTCACCATACAACGTTAGCCATTCGACCACTTGCTGGGGTGCTTGGAGGGTAAACAAGTCGTCGGCCGCGACCTGCGGCAACAATCCTTGAACTCGATCGGCAATCTGAATGCCGGGGCTGTCCAGGTCTCCCAGATACGTGACGGTCAACCCGCGGGCGACTAACTGAGGCAAAAGTTGGCAATATGCGGCGTTAAAGTTGTTCCCCGCCTGGTCAATCAACGGCCACGTGGGATGGCGGTGATTGAGCCAAACGAATACCCCGTTATTTTCTAGGATCACGGCCTTGGTCGCAATGAGGGGGATGGTCGCCATCGCTGCGACCTGCCAAGGATTTAGCGTGACCGGTTGCGGCAAATTAGTCTGAAAGACGTTTGCACTGACGAAGGCGGTCCCCACCAATTGCGCGGTGAGTTCTCGCATGGGATGTGTGACGAGACAGTTGGCCAGCACCCACTGGTAATAACGATAAACGGCCGGATTTTCCTGGGGGTCGCTTAACGTATGCGCCGTGAACCCAGCGTCAACGCTCTGCTGCCCTCGGGGTGGCAATTCCTGGTCCGCCGCAATCGCGTCAAACAAGGGCGTGAGGTTCGCGGCATTTTCCGGTGCCGGTTGGCCGGTCGCTTGCTGGTAAGCCGCCTGGTAATCAATCATCGGGCTTGACCTGCCAAACCAGTGCCGGGCGGACCACGTTAGGGTGGAACTGGCCGTCGTTTTTCTGAGTGGGCGCCAACACGTCGTACGCGATATTTTCGACCCCATCCGCCAAGACCTTGTTTTGCGCCCCACTTGGCATGGTCGCAATAAAGTTGAACCCGAAATGGTCAATGGTCCGCGCGAACGACTTGGCGGTTTCGGGATCGAGTTTATCGGCAAATTCGTCAAACATCACCAGGTGTGGCACGTCGGCTTGCCGGGAGCGTTGGAGAATCATCTTAGGAACCAACAGTAGCGGTAGGACCATGGCTTGCGCCTTTTCCGCCCCGGAACCGCCGGATTGAACGAACTTATCATCGACCTCTTCAAAGTCGTCGACGGGACTTTGGCGGCGGTGAATCCAGATCTTAAACGCCGACCATTGCCGAATATCGAGCAATTGGTAAGCCTCGTCCATGAACTTTGCATCGTCGTTGTCGATGGCCACCTCGTTAGCCAACCGCTCGAGCCGGCGTAGAATCTCGGCTGACAGTGCGGGACGTTTCGTTAAGTGCGCATCGCAGGCCTCGTCGATTACCTGCTGGTCGACGTCGACTGGCGCCAGGGACACCTTGAGCCGGATTTCCTGGTCACTTTGGGTCCCCTTCGCTAGCATCTCGTTATAGCTGGTAATCAAACGGTACTGATCTGCAATCTGGTGAATGGCGGCCCCGAGATAGGTCTTCTGGGCGATATCGTTTCCCGAGGCCGACTGGTCCAGCGCGTTGGCCACGGCGGCTTCATCGTCCGCGAGGAGGGTCTGGGCTTGCTTAAGGTCAAACGCCACCACTCGAAACCCGAGGTCGCCTAATGGAACAGCTCGTTGCTGGCGCATAGCACTGGCAATCGCGGAGTGCCCCCGTTCCTCGAAGATGGTGTCCAAGGCGTACCGGTCGAGACCGTTCTCGTCGTTGCGGTGGATCAACCGCCCAATCTGATCGGTCAAGTCGCTATACCCGTGACTATTCAGTTCGCTACCGTGACTATGGGTAAACGCTAGTGCGGCGGTCAAATTGGTCAAGGCCACGTCCGTAGGAAAATATGGAGTCAGGTCATGCAACCCCGCGTGTCCATCTTGGACGAGCTGGTCTAGTTGCTGGGTGACCGTTTCGCGTTGGGTGGCATTGGAATCTAGGTTGGCCTGGTGCGTCGCCTGCTGGGCGCCCACTTTTTGTTCCTGATGGCGATATTTTTGCACGTCCGTCCGCGCTTGCGCCAGCTTATCGTCGATTTGCGGGTCTAAAACGAGCTGGTCAAGTTGGGCCTGGCGTTGCGTCACCTGTGCTTGCGTGGTGGTCACGTCAAAGTCAGCGAAATCCGTAGTTAACACGGTTTTAGTCGCCGTGACCTGCTGCTGCGCGTTTTGTAGTTGAATGGCCAGCTGGTCAAGTTGGGCTTGGAGCTGAGCAAATTGAGTGACCAGGTCGCTTAACGTGTGGGCCACCGTTTTAAGGGTCCCCAATAGCTGATCATCGGTCAAATAGGCCTTTAAATCTGGGTTCTCGTGAATCAAGGCGATACGTTGCTGTTCC
This sequence comes from Levilactobacillus spicheri DSM 15429, assembly GCF_001435095.1. GTDB lineage: Bacteria > Bacillota > Bacilli > Lactobacillales > Lactobacillaceae > Levilactobacillus > Levilactobacillus spicheri. The sequence continues at coordinate 140,878 of NZ_AZFC01000012.1, read as the reverse complement.
AGCTGGTTGAACCGGGCACTCATCTTGGCCGACCCAGCCTGATGGACGGCCAAGTTATCCGTATGCAGGCCCTCACGAAACCGGCCGAATACTGGATTTTGCACCCGTTGGTCGATGCGGTCGTCCAGGTCGTGGCGCATGTCCGTGACGATCTTAACGTCCTCGTTAACGTGTTGCTGGCTAGTTTGAATTTCGTGGACCTGTATGATGAGCCGGTCCATCTTGCGCAGGTAGTGTTTCAGGGTCCGACTTAGTTCGGCGGTGTCGGTCACCGTCATCACGTCTAGTAGCATCGGCATTCCCGCCGTTTTGGCCGCTAGCTGGGCCTGCAGTGGTCGCAACTGTTCCTGGCGCAAGGCGACTTGCTGTTGGGTAATAGCCGTTCGCTGTTGCGTAAACTCGGCCAGAATTTGTTGCTGCTGGGCGAGTTGTTGCCCCAGTCGTTGATACCGCGTGATTCGGTCCGTTAATAAACTGATTTCATTTTTTAAGCCCTGCCGGCGGGCCTTCAGGTCTTCTTGAACGGCCTTCTCCTGGACGTATTGACTGACCGCACTTTCGGCCTTTGCCAGTAGCGGCGTCAGTTGCGCCAACGTTTGTTGTGCCGCAGTGAGACCCTGTTGTTCGGTCGTTTGAATCTGCTTGAGCTGGTCGAGTTGCTGACTAGTGGTCGTATACGGCTCCAGGACTACCTCTTTGAACCGGTTCAAGTTACGCCAAAAGATTTCCTTTTTGAGGCGGTCGAGCCGGTCCTGGGCGCGGACGATACGCTCGTGCAATCCGTTCATCTGGTTGAGCTCCCGTTGGGTCGCCGCGACGTTCTCAATCACCTGACGATCGATACCTTCCTGGGCGTTCTTCAGGGCATTTTGAATCGGGGTAAAGCGGGCGTTACCGGCCGTCAAGATTGGGGAAGCCAGTAGCCGGTAGGCCGTGGCTAATTGGTTCAGATTTTCAATGCGCGTAAAGCCATAAACGTATTCGGCCGCATAGTTACGATAGCCTTCCACCTGCGTGAACACCTTGAAGTGCTGACCCAGTTGCTGGTTAGCGGCGATAAAGGCGTCTTTTTCCAGACTTTGCCCTTCGGCATCGGTGGTTACCAATTGAATGGGTGCCTGCTCTATCGGGACACTGGCGATGAACCACCAGGTCGGTTTGCGGCGGTCCCCGACCGTCCGGTGTGCACCTAAGCCCATGACGACTTGGCGGGTCGCCGATTCCAGCACCATGTATCTGTACCCAGTCCGAACCTTCATGGCGCCGCTGCCCCATCCCAGGAGCATACTGTCGAAGTTGCGGGATTCGCGCGAACTGTTCCGGGCACTGCCCGCCTTATCTAGCCGGTCGGTCCCTTTGGCGGGATTAAAGGATGGCGTGGCGATTGACCCATCGATCAGCATTGGGAAAAAGCAGTTAGCCAACGTGGTCTTCCCCACGGCGTTTTCCCCGACTAACGTGAGGTTCCCCCGCTTGGAGGCAACGAGATCTAGCTTAGGGTACTTGTTAAAGTTACGAAGATGAAAACTAACGGGATGTAACGTGGTCATTTCATTCATGATGGGATTCCTCCTCGGGGGTGGTTTTAGCTAGAAAACGTTGCGCAATGGGCGTAGCGACGACAAACGTGTCCCGAACAGTTACTAAACCCAATTCTGCTAGGGCTTGTTTGACCAGCGTGGGGCTGATAGTTGCGTCGGGAAACAAAACGGCGGTAACCTGTTTGATTTTGGCCATCAACTTGGCCGCAGGCAGCCCCACCTCACCAATTTGACGGGCAACGGCAATGGCTACCACCGTGGGTTTCGCCCGACTAGGCGTGCGGGTTCGATCCAAAAGTAAGGCGTAATCGTCCCCGCACTCCAGGTCGAACCGGCCTAATTCGGCCCACTGCTGCGCTAGTTCGGTACGATGCTCCTGCAGCGTCTGCCAGAGCTGCGGGGACGTGGTCGCCCGACTCAACGACCGCTTGATCAGTAAGGCTCGGTTCAGCCGTTGCAGGCGCGTTAACGGTGGTGTGGCCGCTTTAGTCGCCAGGCGGGTCACGAGCGCTTGGGCGATGCGATTAAAGTCGGGATCAACGTTCCAGTATTCAATCACCTCTTGGTCCTGATCGAGGGGCACGTACTCCGGCGTATCCGGGGTAAACAACTGAAATCGGTCCACAAACAGCTGGGTGATTCGGCGGTGGATTTCCCGTTCATCCAGTTGGGGCACTTCGCTGTGGACCTGCCGCACGATGGTTTGCGTGAGGACGGACCGGTCGGCGCGGTTCCCCTGTAATTCCGGCACGTTGATCACCGCCTTTAGGGTGGCTAACAGGATGTGGACCGTTTCGGCATCTTCCTTGGGTGGCCCTACCAGCCAGACCAGATTTTCCTGATAATTCTCCGGGATGGTGCCGACCAATTCTTGCAGAAAATGGTTCACGTGTTGCTGGACGACGGTCTTCTTCAACGCTTTAACGGCATTGACTGTTGCTTTGGGTGTTTGGGCGGTTAAGGTACTGGTGAAGAGATTGCGGTCAATCAGCTGATTGACAATGTCTCGTTCGGCACCGCGTAAATGTGTCACCATTAGTCACTGACCTCCTGACTAGCAAACGTGATGGTAAATCCACTGGGTAATTGCACGCTAAAGGCTTCTCCGGCGTAGTGCAACCAGACGGGGTGGCTGTTGGGCAAGGCGGTCACCGCCGTTACCGGCCGCCCGAACGGCGCGAAGCTTTGGTAATGGTCGTAGCCGGTGGCGCTATACAACCGGACGATTTCGTCACGCGCTAAGACCGTTTGAAACTCCAGGTCGTGACCGACTCTACCATGGGTGGCGTCGGTCATCACTAACCGTTGAAATTCGGCTAACCCTTGTTGACGGTGGTCGGTCGTCACGTCAACGGGGGCCACCGTGGGATTGTCCGCGGCCGTTGCCACCGGACGCTGCTGCCGGGTGGCCAAGTACTTGACCGGTCCCATCGTCGTGGCGTTTAACAGGTCCGCGGTATCGGAGACTAATCGGTCTTGCGCCAGATGTTTAGGAATTGCCCGCGGAATCGTGAGGGTGTCGTAACGGGCCAGTAAGGTATCGATTTGGCTGGTCAACTCCCGGATGTCGATGGTCTGATCCTGAATGTGGTCGTACGCCCGCCCCAGTAGCTGAATCGCGCTGAGAATCGTTTGAAAGACCGTGTAAATGGAATCGTAGCTACTGTCGATGGCACTGGCGGTGGGCTCAAAGCTCGCCGAGAGTCGTTGTAAATGGGCCTGGACGTACTGGCCGTCTTGTTGCAGTTGTAAGGTAAGCGCCGTTTGGTCGTTGAGCGCGCGGTTGACGTCTAGGCTATCTTGCCCTTGGCGACTACGCGCGACTTGCTCGAAAAACGTGGTTGAGTTCGCCATGGCCTGCAGTAAGGGGCCCTGGGTCATTAGGCGTTCAAACGCGGGGATGGCCTTGTGGTGGAGCATCTGTTGGAGGTGTTGGGCGGCGTCACTACCGTGATTAAAGGCCAGATCGTTGGCGAGGTCGTCGAGGTCCTCGTCAAGCTTGTGCATCCCCTTCATCACGTCAGTGTAGGCTGATAAGAGACTATTAAAGTCGTTATACAACCGGGTCGACGTACTGTCCTGAACGGGCTGACCTAATTGTTGCACTAGGGCACAATATTCATCGATGCGGGCAATGTTGGCTGTGACGGTACTCTCGGCATCTAGGACCTTAGGCATCAATGTCAGGTATTCGATGCCTTGACTGGTAATGCGGTACACGGGCGCCTGTTGTAAGTGAAAGGCCCCACTTTTCATCTTCATGCGGACTTTCCGCGGCGATACTTCGATGAGGCGGGCCGTTTCGCTCAGCTCACTCAAGACGTTTTTTAAAATCGCGTCCGTGAGCGGCTTCTCATCGGTGTCTAAATAATTAGCGTTGTAGTGTTGACTGAGATAGTTAAAGGTTTGGGGTTCACCGGTGTGGTCCCCGTAAAGAATCGTTAAGATGAACCAACCTGCTAGCGGATGATCACGACTGTGGCCCAAATTAACGGCCGCTAAAAGGTGTTTCAATTCTGGTTGCATGGTCATGGCGATAAGCAATCACCGATCCTTTCTGTTCTGACTGACCATCAGTATACCGTTTTTGTAAAGTTAGGTTAGCTAATTTCAAGGTGTAAGTAGCACTACTGGCTAATTTAATGGTTTTAGTTAACTTTTAATCCCCCACCTAAGTGTCATTAAGCACTTTACAAATAGGACGTTTTCCCCCTTAGTTTTGTTAAATCACCGTATATTTCCCTTAATCAGCGTTCACGAAGCGGGTGATTAAGAACCTTGTATCCTTAAATCCGTAGAAATAATTTTGTCGGTCAGAGCCATTAATGATTCCTGTTATCGGAATCAAGGCTTCACCATTCGTTGCGGTGAATGATCTAAATCAGGTCACGTGAGGAAACCATTTTCACTTGGCGGCTCGCCACCGTTACGCTAGAAAAACCACGGTGGTCCCCAAATTTTCAATCCTTAAGATAGGTCCGAAAATCGTTCAGCAAAAATTGTTTTCCGTAATTGAAAGTGCCGATACATTTTAAATGAACACTAGATTTTCCAGATTATTCCGTTTCTTCTCTCTTTTGATTAAACTAGCAAAATTAAGTTATCTGCGTTATTTATAGTGAGGATTGGTCAAACAAGCGATTGGTTACGGAGAAATCAACGGTTTAAGATTTCACAGTTCCATGACTTTGTCACGTATTTCTATAATAGCCAAGTTTGTTAACTAACCGTACAAACCGCGTCATCAGTGCCACCAACAAGACATCTATTTCATGAATTGGCCATCTCTAATAAAAATGGACATGGCAGTTTCGGTCATTTCTCGAGGCCTTGGTGTTCATGCGCTAATTAAAACCGGTGGTTCCCATCTCTCGGAGCCACCGGCTTTTTACAAAAATAAAACGATATTTTACCGCGACAACTGATCCAACCGATACAAATACCACCAGTCGGGAACGCCAATGGGGTACTGCCCCAACGTCTCGCCCACGATTCGAATCGGTGACCAATTTTGACCAGCCGGTCGCACTAACAGGTCGTCATAGAAGGCTTCAGCGACCCCGATGAGGTGGCCGTTGACCGTGGCTCTGACCGGTGCGTTCTCCGCCAACAGATTCGCCCACACGTACTCGTAGACTTGGCGGTCGGCTAACGACACGTCCTTGGTCGTGGGTAAATATTGGGGAATCTCGTCAACACCAATTTCGCCGAGGCTCGCCCATTCCCGAAAGCCCAAGGTTTCGCCGATTTTCGGTGCCGTCATGGGCACCTTTACCTGGGACAATTGATTGAAGTGGCCCTTGAGTTGGTCGCACAGCCAGTAAAAGCCGCTCAAATCATCGGGCGTTTCACTCCACCAGACGCGCAGTGGGTCCCCCGCCGCGATGGCCGCTTGAACTTCCTTAATTTTCTGGATGCTGTCGCTAAAATAATCCGTGCTTGTCGCGTCCTGGTCGTACTGGGCCTTTAAGCTCCAAAAGGGCGCCTGGGCGTTTTCAAACCGATGTAAGTCCCCCAGCTGGAGGTCTAAGGGCAAACCAATGACGGGTCGGTTCAGGGCTTGGGCGAGATTGCTCGCGAAACTTTCGTTAAACGTGATTTCCATGAGGTAACATCCTTTCAAGGTCAGTGGTATTCCCATTATCGCGTAACCGGTTACACCTGACAAGCCTAATTGCTGAGTACGTGCCCGCAAAAAACGCCCGCCATTCCGCCGAATGGACGAGCTTTTTTCAAGCTTAAACAATCTCAATTGACAACGGATTTTCGGCATTCGATGAACCGCGTTAGCCCAGCCGCCTACCCCGTAACGGTGCGGACCCAAGCGGCTAGCTGGTCTGCGGATTGACCGTGGAACTCGAGTCCGGGTTTCACGGTCGCCTGGTTCACCAGACTGGCAAAGTCTTGTTCATATTGGCCGGCGGTCCCCGCGTCGGTGTAGAACGGCGCGACGGTGCCCGTGTACGTGGCTAAATCCGTTAGTAGGCGCCGCACCGGCGTGGCGACCATCGCACTCCAAACGGGGCCACCAATTAGAATCGTGGTGTATTGCTTAAAATCGGGCAATGCATTAGTTAACGGCGGCAATGCTCCCGTACTGAGCTGGTCCTTCGCGATGTCCGAAGTCGCAAACATATCGCTTGAGAAGGTCTGGCTGGCAACTGTGAGTTCAACGACGTCCGCAGTGACGCTCTTTGCAAGCGCTTGGGCCGCCCGTTTGGTCGTGCCGGACCAGGAGTAGTACATAATCAGTGTTTTATTAGCCATGAAGCATCTCTCCCTTGAGAATCAATCGAAATTGAACGATAATTCAACTTATACAAAATTTCGTTTTAACATTTCCGCAAAGCTTTCGATATAGTACCCCGAATTGTCGGCCTTCCAGTAGGCGTAATAATTCTGCCGTAGTGGACGCCCGCCCTTAACTAACGGAATCAACTTAACGATGGCGTGATCCAGCTGGACTTGCGTTCGGCGGTTGGTAATCAAATAGCCCTGGTTGGCCGCAATCAACATTTGGGCCTCATCGTAGGTCTGGGCCGGGACAAAGTCGCTCTGAACGCCCAAGATCTCTCGGTAGTACGCCTCTTCCGCCGGCGCTGGTTGCGGGTCGGTGCCAAGCAGGATGCAAGGTAAGTCGGCTAGGTCAGTACTTTCGATTTGGTCAGTCGTGACGGGAAGTCCCCGGTTGACCGCTACCATGAAGTCACTGTCCGTCAAAAATTCATTTTGGTACTCGTTAGACAGTGCCCGGCGCTGATCGGCGAAATTCAAGTCGATTTGGCCGGTCCTTAACAACTCGTAAAGGCCCTCGTGGGTGCCACTCGTGATGGTGACCTTGACCTGCGGGAAGGCTTGGGTAAACTGCGCCACCGTCTGAAGAAATTCGGTGGCGCCAAAACTCCGCAGATAACCAATGCGTAAGTTAACGGTGTCTGGCTGGGCAATTTTGACGGTCTGACTCACTAGTTGGTCCACGTCGGCCAAGATGGCTTGGCTGTGCGTGTAAAAATACTGTCCCGCTGCCGTGATCTCAAAGCTGCGCCCCTGCCGCGTCAACAACTGAACACCCAGCCGGTTCTCCAATTCCTTCATTTGCTGCGAGATGGCGGATTGGGAAATATGACAGTCGACGGCCGCCTGAGTAAAACTATGATTTTTAACGATGGCGATAAAGTATTGCATTTGTTGGAACATCGCAGTCACCTCAAGCTGTTTTCTTTCTATTATAGCAATCTTTGTCATCGGCACATCATGCGGCAAGGTTCCCGGACACTGGTTAAACGGCCCCTAAAATAACCCCCTAAATGGCATTAACGTCCAAATTTAGGAGGCAACTGTTATTTCGTATTCAATCCCACACTGTCGTGGGCGTAGTAGCCATCATCTGCGATGGCTCGTTTAACAAAGTCGGCAATGGAGCTCACCGACACGTCATGACCGCCAAAGGGCTCGCCCTTCCGCGTGATGTCATAATTAACGGGACCGCTGGTGAACCAGCCCGGCCGAATCACAGTGTAGGTCAAGTCCGAGGCCTCCACCACGTCGGCGGCTTCCCGATATGGCCGTAAGACATCGTTATGGCTCAGGTTCCCGTTACTGCCCACGGAAACGGGAATTTCGTTGTAGATGCCCATCGAGGTGATAAACAGCAAGCGTGAGACCAGGTTACGGTCCATCGCCGCAACGATTTTGCGGGCAAATTGACCTAACGGGCCGCTCAACGCGACAAAGACGGCTTCTTGGTTGACCAACGCCCGGTCTAAGTCGGCATCGTTGGTCACATCCCCGGCGATCACCGTTTCTCGGTCACTGGGTTGGAGCCGGCCAGTGCTTCTGGCAAACAGGGTCAAGTGGTCATCCGTTTCGTTCAAGAGGGTTTGGCGCACGGCGCCGCCAATGGTTCCCGTGGCGCCAATGATCAAGACATTTTTCATCAGAGGAGCTCCTTTTTAATCACTAATCACTAACAACGACTTAATCGCCTGCCGGTGGTCCATGGCTTCATAGGCCGCTTGGACTTGGTCCAGGGTGAAACGTTGCGTGAAGACCTTCCCGGGATGGATGTCGCCCTTAAGGACGGCGTCTAGTAAAATCTTCCGGTCATCGGACGTGACGGACGCAATGCCGCCCCGCAGCCCAATGTTCTTCCAGAACAAGTTGTTGGTATTCATTTCCGGCTTCTGGGGGACGCCCACGCGCCCGACAACGGCCCCGGGGCGGCCAACCTTGACGGCAGTGTCGACGGACTGTTCCGTTCCCACACATTCGAGGACCGCATCGGCGCCAGCGCCGGTCAAGGCCATGACCTTGGCGACGGCTTCGTCCCCGCGTTCGGCGATGATGTCCGTGGCCCCAAATTCCTTGGCTAAGGCTTGTCGGTCGGCGTGGCGGCTCATCGCAATGATGCGCTTGGCGCCCAACAATTTCGCCGCAATTACGCCACACAGGCCCACGGCCCCGTCGCCCAGCACGACGACGGTGTCATCTGGTTTGACCTCAGCGCTGGCCGCGGCGTGATAACCGGTCGCCATGACATCGGCGAGGGTTAAAAGGTTGTTGAGCATCTCATCGGAGTAATCAGAGGGTTGCCCGGGAATCTTGACGAGCGCCCAGTTGGCGTTGGTGAAACGCAGGTATTCACCCTGGTAGCCGCCATTGCCCCCAGCTTCTTGGTTTAAACAATCGCCGTCAAAGCCCGCCAAACAAGCGGCACAGTGACCACAACCGTGGGTGAAGGGCGCAATCACGAAGTCGCCGACTTGCACGTCCTTGACGTCCGCCCCCACGGCATCGACAATTCCGATGGCTTCGTGACCGGTGGTTGAGCCGGCTTCGCGCTGGGAAATACCGCGGTACCACCACAAATCGGAGCCGCAGACACAGGCCCGTACGATCCTGATGATGGCATCCGTGGGCTTTTGAAGCTCGGGTTTCGCGTAATCCTTGACGACCATTTTGCCGGGTGCCATAAACGTTGCTGCTTTCATCTTAAAATCTCCTTCACTGCTATTTGGGTATTAGCCTAATTGATAAGTCTTAGTTTACGCGCCCATCGTCAACTGACCAATTCCGAATAAGTTGGTTATTCATTAGTTTTACTTATGGAACGCTCCTTGCTTGCGATTAGGGAACTTTGGTTGTCATCCCCGCCGGTTTCTTGGTATCATAAAGCCATTAGAACAAACGTTTGGAGGCCCGGTTCATGGAAAAACAACACTACTTAAAATTGATCGATGAAGAACTGGCCACCGCGCCCTGGTTCGTCCAAGAATACTACCAGGCCAAGGCCACGATTCCCCTGTCACCGGCCACGCTGTACCAGTACCTCACGGAGTTTCGCCGCTTCTTTACCTGGCTGATTCAAGAAGGCCTGACGCCGGCTACCCAACCGGCCGACATTCAGCTCGACGTCCTGGCCCATTTAAAAAAGGAGACCGTGGAGTTATACAAGTCCGCCCTGTTGAACCAGACCAAGGCCAACGGCGCCCCGGGGAGTCGGTCACATCCGACCATCAACCGGTCGCTAAACGCCCTCTCGTCGCTGTTCAAGTACCTGACCGAGGACACGGAAGACGAGCACGGCGAGGCCTACTTCGACCGCAATGTGATGCACAAGATCGCCCTGGTGCGGACCAACGAGACCTACGCCACCCGGGCGGCCAACCTCAAGACCAAGCTGATGCTGGGCAATACCGACCACGATTACCTGGCCTTCATCGACGAGACCTATGAGTCCCGGTTGACCCCGACCCAAAAACGCTACTTTCGACGCGACAAGGTCCGCGATTTAGCCATCAACGCCCTCTTATTGGGCAGCGGTCTGCGGGTCTCGGAGGCCGCCAACGCCGATTTGCGGCATTTAAACTTGAAGACCAGCACAATCGGCGTGATTCGTAAGGGTGGCCAACGCGATACGGTGCCGATTGCCCCCTGGACCATGCCCTATATTCAGGCCTACGTAGACCAGCGTACAGCTTTGTATCACGCGGCCCCCGGCGACCGGGCCTTGTTTTTGACCATCTACCGCGGTCAGGCGTCCCGGATGCAGGCTAACACCATCGAAAAAATGGTCGCCAAGTATTCGGCGGCCTTCAAGGTCCGTATCACGCCCCATAAGCTGCGGCACACGCTGGCGTCCAAGCTCTACCTGGCCACTAAGAACGAGCAACTCGTGGCCACCCAGCTGGGGCAAAATTCGACCAGTGCGACCGGGCTGTACACCCACATGATCGATGAGGAGCAGCGGGATGGGTTGAAGAAACTGTAAGGCAAGATTAAAAATAAGTAAAAATTATTGATCACCTTTGTTTAAAGAGAAGCCATAAAGTGGACCCTCTAAAGACTAAACAAGAAGTTTAACCTTAGGAGCCATTTTGAAAAGATTTCTGTGCCTTTTGCCGTTTCAGATATTGATTCTGTTGTTTCAACTAAGAAGGTGTGAAGGGAATCTATGAAGACAATTAAACTTCTCAAAGCAACAGAATTCTTGTCCAAGAGTCTACTTTAGAGTACAACCACATTACTATAATTGTATTCTAAAGTAGACTGATATACAGTTTGAACCATTGTTTTACAAGATATGCCAACAGGTAGTTAGTACGCCTTCAATTTAGAAGAAAGCAAGGATGGTCGTTATAGAGGGACTCCAGATGAATATACTACTGCTTTCTTTATAAGGTGTTTGTATATGCCTCTGTACCTATTATTAGACGACAAAAACAACTATTTTATTCGGTATAGAAAAAGCCTCTAATTATAAAAGGTAATGTACTTACACAAACAGCCAGGCCGTGCATTGAAAGGAATAGCATTCCAATTAAAACTGGGCAACATGAAGCTTATCAGCACACACACTGCTAAAAAGTACCATACCTCTATAATTATAGAAAATATAATTTTTTCTTTGGTAAAATATATTATCCAAGTCCCTAAGAAAACACTTGGAAGAGCAAAGACTAAGGCACATGAGTAATAAGTCATATTAGTAAAAGTTGTTGATACAAACGCCAATATAATAAAGAGGGTAGCTAATACTATGTAAATGATTGAATTTCTGCATTTAATTTTTGCTTTCTTTTCTTCTGAACTTAGGCTAAATGCGTATTCTTTTATACTTTCTTGGGACCAATCAGTACCTTTAAATATTTCCATAAATTTTTGTCCCTTGTCACTAAATGAAACTGAATACAGTGCGATCGAGCTTATATAGTTATCAGAAATCTCCCTCCTACTTGTCCCCATAATTTCACATTTGCTACGATCCCAATCATACTTCAATAATAATCTTAAATACTCCTTGACTATTTTGCTTTTTTCAATGTTATCTTCTATGTTATTTATAGCGTTTTTTATATGTTGATCTCTCATAAAAAAAGAACGTTTGCTTTTTTCGGCGTGATATGGATTAATATTACCCAAAATTTGTTGGTAATCTCCATTACTTAAAAGGCTATCTTTAACAGCAATTTTTCTAAGTTTCTTTCTCCATTCTTGCCTATTTTGGCTTATATTTTCCGAACTAATGTCTTGTCTCTTTACTCGCATTGCTGATGAATAACCTATTAACGCTACTATTAGTGCCCCGACCACTGTAAATAAAGTATTACTAAGCTCCACTCATTATCATTCCCTTCAAAAATATGTCGGAGGTTGTATTTTCAATGTCATTTAAAAATTTAAAGTTCTGGTTTGTCTTTGTAATCATAGTTATCATAACACCACTACTATTACTTAGTGTTTTCCCTGGTAGTCGTTACCCAGGTGAATGGTTAGGATTTCTAGGAGGATATTTAGGTGCAATTATCGCTATTGGGGGAGTTTATTGGCAAGTATCGGATCAAAGAAAGCAAGATACTAACAGTGTCCGACCGAAGTTCAGTATTCTATACCTTCAATCGTTAAATGTCGATGAAAAGGTATACACTAGTAATAATTGGGGCAAGTGGTTGGTGTCTGGTCCAAAGGGGAAAATAACTAAGGCAACATTATTAACAAAGAAAGACGAAAATGGTCAAGAAATGAAGGGCTTAGAGTTCAATGATAAATTACGATATAATCCACAGCTATTAGGAATAGAAAATATTTCAAGACATGACGCATATACCTGTTTACTTGAATTAGAATATTGTAATGGCCCTCTTACAGATCATTATTTAAAGCAAGGTATTACCATTAATGATGCTTTATTAAAAAAACTAAAGGACGAACGCCACATAGAAAAAATTATTCTTGCTGCTATTAATCCTAGAGAACGTGCCATCGTCGTACCTGTTCCTGCTTTATATAAAAAACATTTTATGCTAATTTCTGTCAAGATGACCTATGAAACTGAAATGGCCGAAATTAATAATCTTTCTTTTCAAGTCGAAAAGGAGAATTCAACTGAACTAGATCAATTACCAAACTATAGTTTTAGTTGTTCCCAAGTCGACTTTATTAAAAAACGCAAAGCTTATATTTCCCCCAGCTTTGCAATAGTTAAACATTCAAATAAGGAAATTAAGTACCTAAATCCTATTTATTATAAAGATGTTGTCAACCACTTCTAGTGCATTTATAAAATTCTCAAAACTAGTTTAAATATATTGCTCAATTAACTTAGACATTATTTCATTTATTCTTTTATATTCATCGAAACTAATGCGAATAAGTGGTATGCCATTGTCCGCAGCCCACTTATTTTTAATTTCATCATTAACTTTACGTTTATTAAAAGCTGATTCACCACCAAAAAAATCAATTGGCTTGTAATGCTGTTGCCCATCAAATTCAACTAGGAATTTATTAGCTATAAAGAAATCGAAGGGAAGTTGAGATTTATTCCTACAATCGTTAAATCTTTTTTGTGCTTCATACCTGATATTGTTGTTAATTAAGAATTCTTCTATAGCTTTTTCGCCAGTTGACCGTTTGCACTTGGGACATCCATGCCCCTTTCTAAAAGTGAAAGCATTTACCAACCAAGTATAACCACATTTGTTATGCCTTACCTTCACCTTTATAGTTGCCTTCATGTAATCACTTAAAAGCGTGTATTCGTTGCCATACAATTGTTTAATATCTTGAGAATATTCTATCGGATCAAGTTTCATTAGCTCTGACATTTTTTTACTCAGACATTTAGGACACTGTGCTCCACGTAAAAATTGACCGGGATTTACTTGCCAGATAGTACCACATGAATCATGTTTGACCGTAACCAAATTCTGACATCCAATATATTTACTTTGAACCGTAAAACCGGGCCTAATATCTTTTGCTTGTTTTTGATATGATTCATTATTTTGACCATGTTTTTTTCGATTACATTGCGGACAGCGAGTTCCATTAAAAAGTTTATTGGGCTGTACTGACCAAATGTAGCCGCATTTATTATGAATACAAGTTTGCTTGACCATAACTCCTATAAATTTGTTTGGAAAAGTATATTCGTCTCCGACGATATTCCTCATTCTTTTGCGAAATTCTTCGTCGGATTGTCGCAATATATTAGCACGTTTTTTAGTTCCAGCTTCCTTAGAACATTTAGGACATCTGCTACCTGTATAGAAATGATTTGGGGTTACTTTATATTCGTATTTGCAAAAATTATGCCTACACATAATTTTAACTGACGCCTTTTTATATTCTTCAATAAAGGTGTACTCATCACCCACTAGTTTAAAAACCCTTTCTCGAAATTTTTCATTGGTCACCTTATTGCAATTTCGACATTCACTGCCATTTAAAAAACCATTCGGTGTAATTTCATATTCGAAACCACAGAGATTATGCCGACATTTAATTTTTTTACCAGAACCTGCATACTTTTCTAAGAAGGTATATTCATCCCCTCTTAACTTTTTTATGCGACACAGGAACTCTTCATTACTTATCCTTGCTCCCATAAAGCCTCTCTTTATAATTAATCATATTTTTAATTTAACTTATAAATTATACCACAATGAGTTAGCTTAGCTATTAAAACTTGGTACTCTGGATACAAAATTCTCCAGATTGTTTATCATAAACCATTTGGAACACCACCAATAGCCCCGGACCAATCCGCCTTAAAAGTCCGGCAGCTTACGAGCAACATTATCCCGATCCCGCGGGTAGTCAATTGGTCGCCGTGCAGGGCACCCAAGTCCTGGGGATGATTTCTTGGAACCCCCGGTCGCCCTCCCGTCAATGCACCGTACCTGGAATATCGGCATTGGTGTGGCCCAAAATATGCAGCAGCAAGGCGTCGGTGGTCAACTGATGGCCGCTTTAAAAGCGGAAGCTCGTCGGCAAGGCATCCACCGCATCGAGCTAAACGTTCTGGCTACCAAGATGCTATGGCTAACTTAAAGCTAAGTCATGGTGAGACAGTTCTTCGGCTTCAGCTTCGCCAACGTTTAGGGTTAGATTAACCGCGGGCCCAAAATAAAAAGGATCGCCTGAATGCCGATTTCAGGCGATCTTTTATCTATTTAGTGCCAGCATGCCAACTTAGTTTGTCTGGCCGCAACGTCCCGAACGAGTTACCCATTTTGTTTTTCAAAACCGGCTTTAATCTCAGGGTCCTGTAATTCCTGTTTTAAAAAGTCATCAAATTTAACGTTGACCATCTAATTACCTCGCTTTAATGGTTATTTCCATGGCGCCAGCTTAACCCTTCATTTTCCCCTGCCCAAGCGAGCCAAAATAAAATCAAGACTGGCGGTTCGTGCTATGCTTATCCTATAACTTTAAGGTTAAGACAACCAGAAAGGAGCCTTCAATTGGCCTTCAACACCCCCTTAGCCGACCAGCTACGGCCCCAATCATTGGATCAGATGGTGGGACAACCCGCCCTCTTAGACCCCGGGCAGCCCCTGCGCCAAATCATTGACCAGCACGTCAACATTCCCTTGATTTTCTGGGGACCCCCGGGAACCGGCAAAACCAGCTTGGCCCGACTCATTGCCGCTCACAACAAGTATCCGTTCGTCGCGTTTAACGCCTCGACCGAAAACAAGGCTAAGCTCACGGACGCCATCGCCGGGTACCCCCATCAGTCGTTCGTGTTATTGATCGACGAGATTCACCGCATGACCAAGACGTTGCAGGACTTTCTCCTGCCCCACCTGGAAAACGGTCACGTGATGCTGATTGGGTCCACGACCGAGAACCCAATCATGTCCATCGTTCCGGCCATTCGCTCCCGCTGCCAGATCTTCGAATTTCAACCGCTCGACGAGGCGGCCATTAAAACCACCCTGCAGCGGGCGGTCACCACGGTTTACCAGTGGGATGACGACCAGATTGAAGTGTCCGCCCTCGATTTGATTGCCACCGCGGCTGACGGGGATCTCCGGGTGGCTTTAAACATCCTGGAGACCCTGCACGCCATCGACGGCACCAAGCTCACCGTGGCGGCCGTTCAGTACTTTGCCCGGCAACAGCATTTCAGTTACGACCGCAAGGCGACGAAGCATTACGACTACCTGGCCGCCTACTCGGACTCGATGGCCGGCTCGGATACCGACGCCGCCCTGTACTACTTGGCGGTCCTCCTCAAAAACGACGACCTGCCCTCGGTGGTCCGCCGCTTACGCGAGATTCCCTACACCTATATCGGCCTGGCCAATCCGCAGCAGGTCACGCAGATCGTGGTCGCCGCCAACCAAGCCGAAAAGGTGGGCATGCCTAAGGCCAAGTATCCGTTGATGTTTGCCACGATGCTGATGTGTATCTCGCCCAAGTCCGGGTCGTTTGATGAGACCTGGGAGCAGCTAGACCAAGATACCGAGCACCCGAACCTGCACCCGATGCCCCGTGGCCTGCGCGATATGCATTACAAACACTCGGAGGAAATCACGGGTGGCGGCTTAATCGACAGTCCCTTCCAGCAACCGCATCAGATTGCCCAGCAAAACTACATGCCCCAGGGCCTCGAAGGTCGGCAGTATTACCACCCCAAGGATAATCAGAACGAACGGAAGCTGGGCGCACAGTACTTTAAGCTTCATAAGTTTATCTATGGCAAAGACTATCGAAATTCAGACCGGAACAACTCCCCGAAATCCTGATAGTTGGGTGAATTGGTCGTGAGTTACCAGGTTAGTGACGGTTGGCTAAACGAAATTTAATAACAAAATACCTCTTTGCGTTTATTTAATGGTTACTAACCAATCAATAAACGTTAAGAGGTACTTTTAGTGAGTAGAAGTGGGGTAACCGACTAATCTACCTAATAATTAAACTTGAAACTTCCCAATTGTTTCACCGCTTCAGGATCATGAGCATTACCGAATAAACTTTGCTTTTCGTCCAGTGCAGCCATACGTTGCATCTCAGTTGCGGTCAGTTCGAAGTCGTTGATTTGAGCGTTTTCCTGAATCCGCGCAGCATGCACGGACTTAGGAATTACGACAATCTGACGTTGATTCAGCCATTTTAAAATGACCTGACCGTTGGTTTTACCGTGAGCTATCGCAATATTTTGAATTTCTGAATTGGTAAAGATGCCCCGTTGCCCTTCAGCAAACGGTCCCCAAGCTTCTGGAACAATATCGTGGTCCAGAAGCCATTGAACCCGTTGCGGTTGCTGATAAAACGGATGGAGTTCAATCTGATCAACAGCGGGCTTAATCTCGTTGTGCATCATCAGATCTTGTACCCGATCATTTTCAAAGTTGGCGACTCCTAAGGCCTTCAGGCGGCCATCGTGGTAGGCAGCTTCCATGGCCCGCCACGTACCGTAAACGTCACCCAATGGTTGATGAATCAAGTAGAGGTCCAGATAATCCAGC
The DNA here is from genome assembly GCF_001435095.1 of Levilactobacillus spicheri DSM 15429. Taxonomy (GTDB): domain Bacteria; phylum Bacillota; class Bacilli; order Lactobacillales; family Lactobacillaceae; genus Levilactobacillus; species Levilactobacillus spicheri. Next base: position 124,077 of record NZ_AZFC01000012.1, on the reverse strand, counting down.
CCCAAGCGATCCAAGGACGCCTGAATAGCGGCCTTAGTGGCTTCTTCACCGGCGTCTTGAATCCATAATTTGGTCGTCACAAAAATCTCATCGCGCGGAATGCCACTTTCGCGAATGGCGGCGCCCACCGCGCGCTCGTTACCGTACGCAGCAGCCGTGTCAATCAGGCGATAACCTTGTTGTAGGGCCGTTAAAACGGCCTGTTTGCAGTCTTCGAAGTCGGGAATTTGGAAGACGCCAAATCCCAGTAAGGGCATTTTGAGACCATTGTTTAACGTGAGTTCATTTTTCATTGATTGTATCTCCTCTTCTATTCTGGTGTATTGATGCCGACGCTAGCTTGGTTGTCTAGAGTTGAGTCGTTGATTAAACGAATCACGTAATCCGCGATGCTCTGACGCGAAACATCGTGTCCGCCAAAGGGTTCTCCCTTTTGCGTAATTTCGTAATTGATGGGACCGTTAGTGTACCAGCCGGGACGGATGATGGTGTAGTTTAAGGACGACTGTTCGATCCGGTCAGCCGCTTGCCGGAAAGACTTCAAAATGGGATTGTGGTATGGCTCCGGTGAGTCGCCCAACCACGCCGGAATTTCTTGGTAAATGCCCATGGTGGTGATAAAAATTAGTCGGTGGACGTTGACCCGTTCCATGGACGCCACAATATGTGCGGCAAAGTTAGCCATGTCACCACTTAGTGCCACAAAGACGAAGTTCTGACCGCAAATGGCCTGATCTAGCTGCTTGTCATCTAAAGCACTTCCGGCGATGGCTGTTTCTCGCTTAGCGTCCAGATTGAGTCGGTTGGCCCGCCGGGAATAGAGGGTTAAATGGACGTCGGTTTGTGCCAACATCATTTTTCGCACGGTCCGGCCGATCGAACCGGTCGCCCCAATAATTAATCCTTTTTGCATGTTAGTGAACCTCCTCCGTATGCCAGATAAAGTTGGAATTACGTTCGGCAATATACCACTGACCATCAATCTTTTCGTACTGGTCTTGATAGCGCACGCCTTCGTTAGTGGTGACCGCTTGTCCTTGGCCGTTGGTCTTAACCAGGGTTACGTAATTGTAGGCAATACCATCCGCATGGGTAGCGTCTTTAAAACTAACGGTTTGTTGACCACTCATGTGAAAGACAGCGGAATAGTCATCCATGGAAGAACTGAAGGCGTTTAGAATGGCCTCCCGTCCGTCTAGCGTAAACGTGACCTCACCATCATTGATGATATTAACGCGACCGTTCGGAGTGAACAGCTGGACCTGCTTGTCATTTTCCTTGGTGTCCGAGTAATTAGAAAATAAATCAACAAGTTCCTTCAAAGCTAACCGATCTGCGATTTCTTGAGTATTCATAATTTGTAACTTCCCTTCTTGATGACAATGTCATTATCTCGTGAATTGAGTTCTGAAAAAATGGTCAATGATTTTGAAACCGGGACTTATGCCCCGCTTTTGATGGAAACGACGCTTATTGTTTTACCGGGGTTGTTTGGCGGGTTCTTTCCGGATGAGGTTGATAAAAATGGCTAAAATGACGAGGACCAAGCCAATCCCCATAATCAGATGCAAACCGTTGAATAAAATGGTCCGTAATTGGGGTAACAGGGTTTGAGGTAAATGACGAGCTGAGCTAGCGTCGGTCAATTGGTTCATCATCCGCGTGGTGAGCCGACCGCCGACCTGACTAGCCGTGCTTAGACTCAAAACTGCCCCAAAAATGGCGGACATAAACGTCTGGCCCAAGGTTCTAAAAAGTAAGCCGAATGTGGTTGAGACGCTAATTAAGTCTTGCCGTACACCGTCCTGTAACGACACCTGCATGGGGGTAAAGGCCAGCCCCATTCCCAGGCCGTTAAAGCCCCCACTAACCAACAACCACCAATAAGGAGCGGATTGGGTCGCCAGTGTCATGGCGACTGCTGACAATAAAACGCTAAGACTGCCTAGCATGACGATGTGTTTGTAAGGAAGCCTCTCCATAAGATGCGCCGTGTAGCGCGTTCCAATAAGCAGTAGCACGGACCCGGCAATTTGAGTCAGCCCCCCGTAAGTCGCGTTGGTTCCTAAGAGCCCTTGCGCCCACATTGGCGCGTAAACACTGTACCCGATGAAAAAGCCGTTAATTAAGAACATGATGACGTTCTGGGATTGAATCTGCCAGTTTTTTAGTAGTTCAACGGGCACTAAGGCGTGGGTTTGATGCTTTTCGACGTGATAGAAGACGCCCATGAGCACTAAACCGATGATGACCAACACCAGTGTTTGACCGATATTGGTCGCAATTGAATCACTGGCGAATAACAAGACGACCAGAGTCGCAATCAACAGGCCGGAACCTAAATAATCGAAGCGGTTTTGTGTGGCCGCACGATTCCCTTCACGGTAGGAAAATTGTAAAAGGAGTAATGAAATAATCCCGATGGGTAGGTTAATGAAAAAGACCCAGTGCCACGAGAGCGTATCGACCAACCAACCCCCAATTAGTGGTCCCACAACGGTCGATAAGGTGTAAAATGCGGTCACCCATCCCAAAGCACGTGCCCGTTCAGCTGGGTTGGCGTACAGATCGGCGTAAATGATGAACGGAATCGAGACCATTCCGCCGGCACCAATTCCCATGAAGGCTCGGGCGACGATTAACATCAGCATGCTGGTGGACAAGCCGCCGACCAACGAACTAACAATAAAAAGAATCACTGAAATCTGAAAAGTTCGTTTGTTGCCAATCGCTTCACCGACGCGTCCCCATAAGACCGTAGTTACTGCCGTTCCCAGTAAAAAAATAGAGCTGATCCAACCAATGAGTCGAATTCCGTTAAGGTCGCTGGTAATGGCCGGTAAAGCCGTATTAACGATGGTGGCGTCTAAGCCCCCCATAAAGTTCGCAATGAGTAGCGCGATGGTCGCGATGGTCATTCTTCTTTTTGTCATGTTTCCTCCTTAATTAATACATCGAGGCGTGAGCTTCAATAATTTGCCAGCCTCGTGGTCCTTTAACTAACTTGACTTGCGATTGTAGCGGCCAAGTGTTGCGGAACCCGTAAATGCGGGCATCTAGTTCGTTACGCACAATGACCTGAGCCTGATCACCCGTCACAGTAGCCTGAAACAAAACCTCCCGACTGCTAAAATAATGCATTCGGCCTAACCGAATCTGGCGTAACCACTCCGTCTTACTTTGAACTTGTCCCGTAATGTGAAAGAACTTGGCGTTCGGGGCAATGACCTGGTCCAGTAACGCTAAATTCTTGGTGAGCATCCCTTGAACCTGCTGGTGAACTACCTGAGTGACCGCTTGTTCCTCATTAAGTTGTATTGACATTTCTGATAACCTCCGTGATTTAGTTGATGGCTTTATTATGCAAGGAACCCCACGGCAAAAAAATGGGCACTCTTTTTCAAAGTGAGACATATGCCACCCTTTTGAGGAATGTGACGCATAAAACTACCAAAAAACGGTGATTATCGAGAAAAATTCGATAATCACCGTCTGAACGGCCATCTATTTAGTTAAATTTAAATACTGAGTTACCCCACCTTGCATTAACGCCGTGGCTGCTCGAATCACGTCGGCTAACGGTTCGACTCGCCCGTTGGCCACCCAAGTGGTGTAAACCTTTAGCCCCGTCTGTTCCACAAAATTCAATAAGATCTGTTTTTGCCAGTCGGCTAATTGGTTAAATTCCGGGGATTGTCCCCAGGTTTTAGTCATCACATCATTGATCATTTGTTGCCGAATACCCACGTACGACCCCACCGTACAAGTGGTAATCCGGTCGTAAGCCTCGCCTTGGCTGGCAGAATAGGTAAAAAAAGCTGCCACACTCTTGGCCAAATCACGTGGGTAGCGTAGATCAGCAATCTTGTCGAGGTAGGCCTTCGAGTACTGAGCCTGTAACTCACGGAGGAGGTCGTCCAACGTCGGATAGTAACGGTAAAACGTCTTTTTATTGATCCGTGCTAACCGTGCGAGCTCGGTCACGGTAATTTTTGAATAGTCTTTTTCACAAATGAGTTGTTTAAATGCATCGTAAATACTGGTAATCGTGCGCTGGACGCGTAAATCTTGATAGTCATTAACCTGCATTCGATTGACCTCCTAATGAACTTGTCAGGTCAATTATATAGAACGGACGGTTTGGAAGCTAGTTAAGACTCGCTGCCTGCTGTCATTAAAGGATTGTAAGCATTCTACAAATCAGAAAGTCTCGCGGTTGCGGATAGAGTTTTGACTAACTTATTATCAAACTTAAAAGTTGTTTTTGGTCCACACGGTTGGTTTGATTAGATTGAACTTTTAGTTCATAGATAGTCACACTAAGCTCTATTCAGTTTGCTGCTGTAGAGCGAATTCTATTTCATAGCACGCCATTCTAAATGAACAGTTAAGGCCTTTTGATTGGTTCGTAAAAACTTTTAGTTTACACTAAAACTATCGGAGGGATGACCATGGACATTAATCAGTTACAGACCTTTTTACGGGTCAGCGAATACGGTAGTTTTACCAAGGCTGGCGAACAAAGTTTTATCTCGGGAACCGCCGTGATGAAGCAGATCAATCGGCTAGAAAATGAATTAAACTTAAAGCTCTTTACGCGTACCGCCACGGGGGTCACGTTGACGCCCCAAGGCAAGACGTTTCAACCCTACGTGCACCAACTACTCGACCTCTTGAACACGGCGGTCGAAGAGACCCGGCGAGTGCGGACCGATGACAAGCGCGTCATCCTGCTAGGGACGTCGTTACTTCACCCGGCGGACCCCTTCATGGCCCTGTGGAAAAGAGTGGCGCCCAGCATGCCTAAGTTTCAGATTCGCCTCGTTCAGTTACAGGAGGATCTCAATTCCAGTAACCGAGAATACGCGATGCTGGGACGTAGTAGCGACTTGATGGTCGGCACCTTTGACAGTGCCACGCTCAAGCACTCATTTAGCGCCACCAAGTTAGGCGCCTACCACTTCGGCATTGCCGTCAGGAGTGACAACCCCTTGGCACAGCTGGACGAAATCACCTTCGCCGATTTAGCCCACGCAAAGGTCTTGATGGTTCCCCAGGGCGTTAGCGAAAAGAATGACCGCTTACGGCAGCAAATGCTCGCGGCCGTGCCCACGATTCAACCCGTGGAGACGACGGGCCGGTACGATATCAACACGTTCAACCAAACAGTGGAAGAAAATATTGCCATGATTTCGTTAACGCCGTGGAAAAGCATCCATCCTAACCTGGTGACGGTCCCCTTGAAGACCGATATTACGGTCGACTATGGGCTGCTGAGCACCAAGTTGCCCGGCAAAAAGACGGCTGACTTTTTGCACGACTTTATTCAAACCATTGCCGAAAAAAAGTAACACTAAAATGGGCTTGGTGTTGATTCTCAAGCTCATTTTGGGGCCTCATTTTACTTAACGATCTCCGCTCTTTATTGATTCTTTGCCATTAGTTTAATCTGTGGTAGACAATCGTCGGTTCCTGGTTGAGCAATCCCCAAGCTGGTGCGCGTGTAACGTTGGGGCTGACTCAAAATTTTCAACACTAGATCCGCAATGCTGGCCCGGGAAACCAACGTTCCCTTGAAGGATTCCCCCTTTTGGGTCAGTTCATAATCAATCTTGGCATCATCCGTCATGTAGGCTGCTCGGATAATCGTATAATGTAGCGTCGACTTTTCAATAATTTGAGCGGCTCGGCGGGTATCTTCTTTCGAGGCGTGGCCAACGACTTTTTCGACCCAGGAGCCAAAGGGTTCCGGTGTTTCGTGATATAAACCAGAACCCGTGATCCACACGAGGGGGACCACGTTGAACTTAAGCATGGTCGTCGTAATCGTTTGGGCCAGTAAGGTCATATTGCCAGCTAAGTTGGCATAGACGAGGTCTTGACCTGGTAGCAAACGCGCCAATAATGCGGGGTCACTGGCATCGCCCTCGACGATGGTTTCCCGTTCGGCATCCAGCACAGTTAAACGCTCAGTATGGCGTAAAACCAGTGTCAGATGATCAGTGGTCTCGGCCAAGAGCCGGCGTTCAACGATTCTAGCAATCCGGCCGTTAGCCCCTAAAATTAAAATATTTTTCATTCGCTTGCCCCTAACTGAGCTTCTTTAAACGTCATTTCAACGTTACCGGCGGCACGAAATTGCTTGAGATCGCCATTAAGGTGGCCCACTTTTTGTAAGTCACCAATGACTTCCCCTGTTTGCCGGTAGAAAATGACGAAGCTATGCCGGGGCGTCCAGTAGGCGATGTCCCCGACCGCGTATCCGGACGTCCGGGCTTCATTGGCTGGTAAGGCCTGCTTGAACCGGTAGGTCAATTCCCGAGAATACAGGTTAAGCATTGGGAGCGTCAATGGAAATTGTGCCAGTAAAGCGGCCGTGGTCGCGTTCTCTTCGAAGTTAGCCGTTAAGGTCTGGCCGTCGACCGTGATGTTGACTTCTTTCATGGCTAACCCTCCTGATCTAAAGCCTGATAGTCGGCGTCACTGACGGGTTCCAACCATTCGGGCGTGCCCGCGGTGATGGCGATGTGACTGAACCAACTATCCTTGGTTGCGCCGTGCCAGTGCTTCACGCCATCGTGGGTGAACACGACATCCCCGGGGTGTAAACGTTGGGTGGGGTGTCCGGCTTCTTGGTACCAGCCTTCCCCACCGGTCACCAGGAGAATCTGGTAGCCGTTGTGGTGAATATGCCAGTTGTTCCGCGCGCCCGGTTCGAAGCTAACGTTGCTAACCGTAACGTTGACCTGGTCGTCTTTGACCAGAGAATTGTGGTAGCTGGCCCCGTAAAGTATTGTTGGAAGGCCACGTTGAGGTCGCCCATCGCAAATAAACCCTGTTTAACGCTGTTCTCATTATTTGCCATCTTAAAAAACTCCCTTCTAAATTGCTATTGTGCTAAAAGCTGAATTTCGTCCTTGGCGAGCACGTTCCCCGCTAATTGGTCACGAAAGTCGTTGTAGTAAAACCCGTTAGTTAATGCCAGATGGGTCTTAAGGGCCCAGACCGTCAAAGTATAGTGATGCGGTTGATCTGGTGGATTAGGCCCGGCGTAATGCTGCGCGAAATAAGGATCGTCTAGCTGGTAAAAGCGTGACATCCATGACGTTTGCCCCTGCGGACCGGTAAATTGCCGACTAAAGTCCGCCGGCAGCTCGGTCATGACGGGGATGTTAGCCGCTAACCAATGAATGAACGGAAACCCGGTTCGGGGTACGGCGTCGTAGTCGATGAGTGAGACGGCCAGTGCCACCGTTTGGGCGGGAATGTCTTGGAGCATCATTGGAAACGATTCGACTGGTTGTGCTTGGTACCGGTCGGTCGCCTCACGGGTATACCGTTGGGGCAAATAGCCGTTATTTAGTTGAACGTGAATCTGCATAGCCAAAACCTCCTAATAAAATGCCGGCTTGTCCCAAGCGGTGTTGGGTTCGGCGACCCCGATGCTGGCACGTTGGTAGAGCTGTGGGGTTTGCACCATTTCGGCGATCAACGTGGCCACAGCCTGACGGGTGACCTGCGTATCCTTAAAGGGCGTGCCCTGGGGAATCACCTTGTAGGCCGTGTGCTGGTCGTTGTTATACAACCACGCCATGCGTAAAAAAGTATAGTTCAGGCCACTATGGTCAATCACCGCGGCCGCCCGCTTGATTTCGGTATAGTCGCCCATCATCCGGGCGTTCCAGGCGCCAAACTTACCGGCAACTTCATCATAGATGCCGAGTCCGCCCGCAACGATGAGCCGGTCCACGTGAGTCCGCTTCATGGCTTGAACCACGTTTTGATTCGCGGTGGTGAAGTGTCCGGTGGCCAGGTAGACGAGGTCTTGCCCCGCGATGGCCCGGACCAGGTCGTCTAATTGATTCCAGTTGCCATCGACCAGAGTCACCCGCGGCTGATCCGCGTATTGACCGAGACGCCGAGTGGCTTGCCGGGCAAATAACGTGAGGGTCACATCCGCTTGTTGCAACAACCGCGGAATCAAATAACGGGAAATATTACTCGTGGCACCCAATAAAATCACTTTTTTCATTTTAAATAACCTCATTTCTTTAGAAGACAAAACTCAATAGCGTCGCCACGCCCAGACTCAGAACTAAGAACGTCAGGGAAAATCGCCAATTCCAACGAACCGAAACCGTGGCGGGATGAACGTTTAGGAGCGTGGCCACGATCAGGACGATCCCCGCAAACGGCGAAAACATGTACGCGACCACACTACCGATATTGAGACTTAACGCAATTAATAGTGGTGAGACGGCCACGTGCAGGGTCATGATGATCTTGCCAATCAGGGCCACCGAAGCTAACGGATGAATGCCCACCAGTGACACCAGTACCACGATCAATGGAATTAGGACGATGACGCTCCAGCCCAGGTGCGCAAATTCGGGAGCTAGCGCCTTGGTCAGCGCGGGGCTCAGTGTCGAGTGTTCAAACCCGTATGTGAAGGTCCCAATCCCCACAAAGAAAGGTGCTAACGCCGCCCCACCGGTCAACCCGCGTTGCCAGTAGGTACGTCCAGCTTGCCTTAAAACCGGTTTGAACGCTTGCGAATCAGCCTTGCGGCAACCGAGTAGGCCAAGCCAGCCACCCACGACCACCAACCCGGCAAGGGTCACCGAATCCATTGAGCTTGCTACCTGTTTTTCCATCAGAACGAAACTCAGTGCCAACAGAACCAGGACCGCCAAAACCAGGCCCAGGAGTGGCGCGTGAGCTGTGACGGGCGTGGCCGGTTCGGACCGACTAGGCACCGGTTGAACCCGCATGTACGGTTGCCGGTGCTCCATCAGGTACGCCAGGATCAATCCCAATAGTCCCAGAATTAGGCACGGGAGAAAGAGCCGGGTCCACCTCACCTGAGTGACGGTACTGATCAGAAAAATCGTCGCGGCGCCGGGCGCCCACAGCGTGCCCAACGTAAACGCTCGGAGAACGGAAGTAGCCGCAAAGTGGGCGGAATCTTTGACCTGGTGGCGAATACTGTCACCTAAAATCGAGAGGACGATGGCCACAGTCCCCATCGAAAGGATGCTGGAGAGCAGATGCGTCACCAGCATAACGAAGGTGTAGGTCTGTTTTGGCCCATGAACGTGGCGCTGCATGAAGGCCCCAACGGCAGCTTGATAGTGGCCCACGGTGACGGGAATCAAGAATAGCTGCATCACGACCAGTAAGACCACGATATCGACCATGGACGTAATGGCTGCCGCCAAGTGACTCACGGATAAGCCGGTTGTCGCCATCAGTCCTAGACCGGCCAGAAAAAAGATCAGCGTCGCAACTTGAAAGGAACGACTGAGGTGCGGCAGACCGAGTACGGAAACCCCAATGGCACAGATGGCATCCAGAACGGTCAGGTTGACGGGGACAATCAGACCTAGCAACTGAATGATCACCAATCCCAAAATCAACCACTGATAAATTCTTGCTGGTGCACTTAATCGTTCCATTCGTGAATCGCTTCTTTCTGATGAGTTCACAGGGCTTAACCCTGTTTAGTTGGGTAAATCGTAAATTCGTTGACGTTCACGTCGTCCGGTTGCGCGACTGCAAAGTCGACCACCCGAGCGACGGCGTCTGGGGTGATGCCCACAGCGTTGTAGAGCTGATTCATTCCCTGCTTGGAGCTGGTATCCGTAATCGTGTGTAACAGTTCCGTGTTGATGGCGGCTGGGTAAAGGCTGGTCGTGCGAATATTCGTATGTTCCTGGGCGCTCTCCATCCGGATGACTTCCATTAAGTTCCGTACGGCAAACTTAGTGGCCCCGTAAACCCCGGAACCCACGAAGCTCTTCAAGCCAGCGACCGAAGACGTGGTAATAATTTGACCGTGCTTTTGTTTGGTAAATGCAGGCATCACGGCTGCCACCCCGTTTAGAACGCCCTTTAAATTCACATCGATCATGGCGTTCCATTCAGCGACCTTCAGTGCACTGATTGGTGACGTGGGCATGATGCCGGCGTTATTGAAAATCACATCGATTCCGCCGAATGTGGTTTTCGCTAAATCGACCAGTGCCGTGAGGTCGGCGGGGTTCGTAACGTCGGTGACCCGGTAGGCGGCTTGACCGCCCTGGTCTTTAATGGTTTGTACTAAGGCTTGCAGCCGGCTTTCCCGTCGGGCCCCCAGAACCACCTTGGCCCCGTGACTGGCTAATAACTTGGCGCTGGCTTCCCCGATCCCGGAAGAAGCCCCGGTGATGACGATCACTTTGTTTTCAACTGACATAATTGTTTCCCCCTCATGAACTTAATTAAAAGATGAGATGATGCTTCTATCACCCTTTAGTTGATTATCGAGCGCTGTCACTCGTTGCTGTATCGCAACTACAAGAACTAGTATAAGCGGATTATGGGATAATAGAAGAATCCGTTGGTTAGCTATCTATAAACTGTTGGTTGATACTTACGTCTTAATCTGACTGATTTTCTAATTTTCAGCAAGCTAGCCCTTGAATCAAATCCTCAAAAGAAACCGTCTATAACGTTTAATCCATAGCAAAAGGGCCACAACAGGTTTTCCCTGCTGTGGCCCTTTTGCTGGTAATAATATTCTTAATAAACGATTTTCTGCACGTGTTCAGCAATCCGCGCGATCCGGGGGTAACCGCTAAACCCGTGTTGGCCGCGGCCCCAGGTGAGAACCGCTAGTATGTACCGTTGGCCGTTGGGCAGCGTCACGATGCCGGCGTCGCCGTTGTTGTCGTTCAGGAAACCGACCTTATCCCGGACCACCGTCCCCTTGTCCGCGCGGGCCACCCCCGTGGGGATGCCGCGGCGATAGACCTGACGTTTCATCAAGCTTAGGATGAAGGCTCGGTCTTGTTGGTTGGTGAAGGCCTGCTGCCCCAGCTGAAGGTCCTTTAAAACCCTGACCAGACTGTTCGCCGTGGTTCGCGAAGCCCGGGTCGCGCTGAACGGGTGGCCGTAGTAGCCCTGTGACGTTACCCAGTGGTTAATGGACGTTCGGCCGTGCCGTTGGAGCACGCTGACCGGGTAATCGTTGGCCGATTTAACGATCATCCGGGTCATCCCCGCCCGGTTTGCGTGGGTCCAGGAGAAGCGGTGGCGTTGCTTTAAATGCATCAAATACGCGGCGATGTAGAGTTTATAGGTGCTGGCGGACGTGGTGACGTGATTGCCCCGGGCGTTAACGGCCAGTTTCCCCTGCCGATAGACCGCCGCGTGGGGAGCTTTAGCCGCGCGGCTGCCCTTAACGGGAGTGAGGTTATAAAAGGCGACCGCGGCGGTCCCATCCTTAGTCACCGAGTTGAGGTACTTCTGGAGCTTGGTCTTAATGGCGGCTTGGTGGTGCGCCACGTTGTAGGCGGTCCCACGTTTCAGATCCGCTTGCCAGACCCAGCCGGTGGTCTTCCCGCTGGTGACGCGCAGGTAGGTATAGGCCTTCCCGGCTTGGTAATAGGTCCGGCGTTGGGTGACCCGGTAGGTCTTGTCCCGCTGCAAGCTTGCCCGGGCCTGCCAATGCATGGCCCGCCGCTGCCCGACCAGCCGGTAAACCTTGCGGGTCGGCACCGGGGCGGCTTTAAACGACTTCACGACCACATAGTTTCGGGCCTTAACGGCTTGTGGCGCGGTCGTTTGGTAGGTGCGGCCCGCTCGCAGATTAGTGGCGGCCGTCCACCCTTGTACGCCATCTTGGGCACTACTTATGTAGAGATATCGATTGGTCTGGCCGGTCGCGGTGGGCACGTCGGTTTGAGCCGTGGCCGTCCAGGTGGTGGGCGTGGTTCGGTCTAACGGGTGGGCAGCCGTCATCCCGGTCGCGGTCAGGTCGGCGAGTTGTCCGTCTTGCACGGCGTAATATGCGTTGGGCGGTAGCGGCGTGACCACACTAGCCGCCTTCGCCGGGGTGTTAGCGCTACCAATTAACGACATTAACCCCAGGAGGCCGCCCATGATGAGGGTCCCGCCGCCCCGCAGCCGGTGGTTTCTCTGCTTGACATTCATAATTATTTCTCCTTTTTAGCTGGTCTAGCTGTTGCTAAACTCATTATACGTTATCTGGGAGCTAAAGAACACGTTGCCGGCAACTGCCGGTCCGGGGGCTCGCCAAAAAGGACCAGCCGTGCCCCGACTGGTCCTACTGGAACTGATTTTAGCCCTACTTGTTGAAAATCTTGGGGCCCTTGCGCATGTTCTTGCGGTCGTTCTTGGCGCTAGTCCGCTGCTTGTTATGGCCGTCTTGCTTCTTCTTGGCAATGAGGGCCATCATCTTTTCCTTTTCCGTCATCAGTTGTCACCGCCTTCTTAGGGGAACGTGGTTGGTTGCTGCTAAAACAATGGTATTGATCGGTCGTCAGGACCCAGCGTGTCAGCCATGTTGCAGCAGGTCAAATTGCACTGCGTTGATTGCCTTTTCCATTTTAACAGAATATCTGTTTTAAAAAACCAGGTTCAGCGAACTTTAACAGTCATTTCGCCGTTCTTAAGACGCTTGCAGTCGTTAAAGGACTTTCATTGACACGTATGACGTATGGTGTACAATCATTTCAAAAGAGGTGTTTTGAATGCAAGATATGCGAACGGGTAGAATTAATTCACGGATTAATGCAGACGTCAAAGCAAAGGCGCAAGAAGAACTTGCCAAGAACGGTCTTACTATTTCGGAGTATATCCGAATTATTTTGACGGGTGTCGCTGAGCACGGCTTGCCCGATAATTTTGCGCTCCCTAATGAAGCAGTGAATGCATCGATTCTAGAAATGGTTGATGCTCACAGCAAGCATCAATCGCTTCCCGGCGGAACAACTATTGAAGAATTAGAACGGTCACTTGAATAATGCCTCATCGAATTGAGCGAACAGCTTTATTTCATAAGCAGTTTAAGAAGGTTAAACGCAATCCTCGTTGGAAACCAGTCTTTCAGGGACAAGTTCCATTTCTCTCGCAGAAAATATCTCCGTGGCAATTTGTTATTAGTTGCTTTTTTCAACAGGCACCATTGCCAGACTATTTTTATGTGCATCAACTATCTGTTTCTCATAAATTAAAACAACAATTGAAACGCCGCTTGGGGACCACCATAACGATTGAAGTATTGGAGTTACACTTTGATGGCCATAACGGCGACCATTTATTGGTCTACCACGATAGCCCCGAAGTCACAACTCTGTTAGCGATTGGAAGTCACAGTTCGATTTTTGATCAGCTCTAGTCTGGCAATGAATACTCTTAAAAAACGACCGGTCACCGCCGGTCGTTTTTCTACGCTCTAAAATTAAGCTTGGTGGTCCTGCCGCATGGTCAGTTGGATCCGTTGCCGTTGTTCATCGACGCTCAGCACCCAGACGGTCACGATATCGCCAATCGTGACCACCGTGCTGGGGTCACTGACGTAGTGGTCGGCCAGCTGCGAAATGTGGACCAGGCCGTCCTGCTTCACGCCGATGTCCACGAACGCGCCGAAATCGACCACGTTGCGGACGGTGCCTTGAAGCTCCATCCCCGGTTTGAGGTCCGCCATGGTCAAGACGTCTTGACGCAGTAACGGGGCCGGCATGCTATCCCGCAGGTCGCGGCCCGGCTTCTGCAAGCCGTCGAGGATGTCCGCCAGCGTGGCCGTTCCCAGGTCGAGCTGTTGGGCCCACTGGGAACGGTTTAGCTGGGCCAATGGGTGTTTCAGTTGCGGACTTCCCACGTCCTGGGGCGTTGCGTGGAACGCCGTGAGGAGTTTTCGCGCGGCCGCATAGCTTTCCGGGTGAATGTCCGTGTTGTCTAACGGGTCGCTCCCAGCGATGATCCGCAGGAAGCCGACCGCCTGCTGGTAGGCCTTGGGTCCTAACCGCGGCACCTTTTTCAGGGCCTGCCGGTTCGCAAAGGCCCCGTGGTCGTTGCGATAGGTCACGATGTTCTGCGCGGTGGTCGCCGTTAAGCCGGAGATGTGGGTCAGGAGTTCCGGGCTGGCCGTATTGACGTTGACGCCGACCTGGTTGACCGCCGTTTCCACGACCCGGTCCAGCTGTTCGTCCAGCGCCTTTTCGGGGACGTCGTGTTGGTACTGCCCCACCCCGATGGCCTTGGGGTCGACCTTGATCAGTTCGGCTAAGGGGTCCTGCAGCCGCCGGCCAATGCTGACGGCCGAGCGCTCTTCCACGTGCAGGTCGGCGAATTCGGCCCGGGCGTTGGCGCTCGCCGAGTACACGGAAGCCCCCGCTTCATTGACGATGACGTAGTAGACCGGGTGATCCAGCGTCTTCAAGATCTCACTGACGAACTCCTCGGACTCCCGGCTAGCGGTCCCGTTGCCGATGGCGATCATCTCGACGTGGTACTGGTCGAGTAATCGTTTGAACGCGGGCCCCGCCGCGGCACGTTGCTTGGCGCTGGCGGGCTTATGCGGGTAAATCACCTGCTTGGCCAAGAAGCGGCCGTTGGCGTCCATGATGGCCAGTTTACAACCGGTCCGGTACGCCGGGTCAAAGCCCATCACGACCTTGCCCTTCAGCGGTGCCTGCATCAACAGGTGGTAGAGGTTATTGCCGAAGACCTGAATGGCGTGGGCGGCGGCCGTGTCGGTCAGCTGGCGCCGCAGCTCCCGTTCGATGGCCGGGCCTAAGAAGCGCTTGTAGGCGTCGGCAAACGCCGCCGTGATCTTGGCGACGGCCGGGCCGCGGTGTTGCCCGACTAACCGAAAATGCCCGTATTGCAAGATGGACGTGGGGTCTACGGCGATGCCGACCGTGAGGACCTTTTCGCGTTCCCCGCGGTTGAGCGCCAGGACCCGGTACGGTGGCAGTTGTTTCAAGGCTTGGTGAAAGTCGTAGTAGGTGGCGTAGACCTGTTGCTCATCCTCGGCGCCCCGCTTGAGCTTGCTGGTCAGCTCGCCGTGTTGCCAGGTGTAGCGGCGGATCCACTCGCGAAAGGCGGCCTGCTCGCTAAACGTCTCGGCCAGGATCTCGTGGACCCCGGCCCAGACGGCGTCCAGGTCGGTGAGCCCCCTGTCGGCGGCGATAAACGTCCGGGCCCGGGCATCGAGTCCGCTCGCCGGGAAGGTCAATAGCCACTTGGCCAGCGGCGTTAACCCGGCTTCCCGTGCCACGGTGGCCTTGGTCCGACGCTTTTGTTTATAGGGTAAGTACAAGTCCTCGACCTGTTGGAGGGCGGTCGCCTGGACCAACTGCTGCTTAAGTTGCGGGGTGAGCTTGCCCTGCTCCGTGATCAACTTCAAAACGTCTTGGCGGCGCTGGTTCAGCTTTTGGAGCCGATGGGCCTCGTCTTCGATGTCGCGGATGGCGACCTCGTCCAACGTCCCGGTGCGTTCCTTCCGATAACGGGCGATAAACGGGACCGTGTTGCCCTCGTCCAGTAAGGTCAGGACGGCCTGAATCTGTTGCACGCGGTACTGCTGTAGTTGCTGGTGAACCGGTTGAGCCAGGTCCGCCAGTGTGGTGGTTGCTGTTGCCATAATTTACCTCACTTTTTGATTATCATGATTAGGGTTCAAATTTTGCGAGTTCATCCAGCATGGCCGTGCGCCGGGGATAGGCTTGTTGCCACTCGCTGACGAGTTGTTGGGTCTGAATCGCTCCATTGGAATAGGTGGCCATTTCGCGTAACATAGCCACCACTTGGCGGTAATGCTGCCGGGGCCCCGTGGTCCGCATGGCTTGTTGGGCGGTGGCGACGTATTTTTGTAAAATCCGCTTAGCGTATTTTGTTTTGAGGGCCGGTCCATAAGTTCGGACCCCCGCTAAACCGTCTTGGGCGATGATTGCCTGGAGCAACGGTTGCTCCAGCTTCTCATGGGCGTATAGCGGCGCCAAGTCGGCGGGCGCTACGTGGGCCTTTAACGTTGCCAGGAGTTTTTGCCGTTGCGCCGGCCACTCGGACGCTTGAAACGAGGCCCGGTAGGCCTGAAACTCGTCCAAGTTGGCTGGATCGTAAGTGGTCAGTAAGCGCCAGAGTTCCTGGCGGTAGTTAGCGGTTTGGCCGAGTTGCTGATAAATGGCCACGAGCCGTTGACTATCGTGACACACCACGCCGGATAAGTCACAATTCACCCGTTTTCCCTCCTGTAATAGCGCGATGGCCTCCTGGGGCCGGTGCCGCTGCAGGCAAAAATCCACGTAGTAGTCGCGAATCCGGTGTCGGGTCACGTTGGCGCGACAGAAGGCCTCGATATCGGCATCGGCGACTTCCGCCGAGACCATGGCCTTGAGCCGCAGACCGGTCCACCGGTCAACCCGATCGTCTCTTTCCCAGCTTGGCAAATGGTGGGCCCGCCGAATCGCGTCGTTTGCGAGGGCGAGCTTAGCCGTTAGAAATTCGGGCTCCGTGAAGTCGGCGTTGAATAACAGGTCTTGAACGGTTTCCTCGATGACGTCTAAGGGGTGTTGCAGTTGCGTGCGTAGCCAGTCGAAGAGTCGCCGCTTCAATGGTAAGGCGGCCTGATGGATCAGCTGCGTCCAAAGCGTCGTCCCCGCATCGAGCAACATCATGACCTCACCGTCGGAATCGTCGATCTCCAGTTGGTCGAGCACTAAAAACAGGTGACTCACGGCCGCGAAAACGTCCTGATCTTGGTGATCCCGTAACGCTGCGGTGAGGTCCCCATCGAGGTAGGTTAAGAGTTCGTCCGCAAACGGGGTCGCGTTTTCATAGTCGATAAAGTCTTGGTCCGTGTACTGGTCACAAATGGCGTCAATGACCTCAATCGCTGGTTGAATCGGCCGGACGGGTTCCGTGGGAGAACTATTGCGAAACAAGGCCACGAGGGCCGGGTTGTGTGGTAGCACCAACCTCAAAAAGTCCCGCATTTGTTCCGTCGTCGCCTGGGCGATGAGATCGGTCATCGAATCGTCCCCATCGCCAGTAGCGGTCTCTTCGGCGGCAAATAAGACGGCGGCCATGTGTTTACAGTTGCGCTGTCCAGCGGCATACGGACAATCACAGGTCATGGTCTGGACCTTCCCGTGGTGTAACGTGATGGTGACTTGGTACCTTTGTGATCCTTGGACCTGCGCCACCAGTTGCGTGGCCGTTCGTTGCAACTGATGGACGTGCCCGGATTGATAATAATCATAACCGCGATTGAGGATCCGCAACTGAAAAAGTTGTTGCCAGTTCATAAGCGTGCCCCTCTTCTCAATAAAACGAACTTAATAGGTAAACTATAGACAATTTCAGTTTGACTGTAAACCGTCTGATTACAACTAATCAGGTGAAATCAGGTCGTCTTAGGTGCACACTGACTTGTCCGATAACCAGCAACGTACGATGGCTATCTGACGGAGGTTTTATCGCGATAGTGCTGAATTGATTTTAAGCGAACATAAAAGGATGACAGCGCAAAGATAGTTGCTTGCGTTATCACCCTCTTTTTGATTTTTGGGACTTAGGGAGCGAGTACGATAGTGTAAGTGATAGTTGCTTGATAGTCTCCGGCATAAATGACACGAGGTAGTTCGAGCGTCGGTTGATTGAGATTGAGTGTCCAAGTTTTCTGTGGCGGGACACTGACCTGATTAGCTAACGCAATTCGACCATTCACGGAGAGATTATACTTGGAAGCCGTTGCTCCCGATGGGCCTTCAGGCGATGTCGGCTGTAAGTGCATAGTGGCATCCGGAAGTGTACGAGGTGTGGGGCCACTAGTTGTGAAAGGACTCAAATCCATGTAAAGCGAGAATTTTACGGGTTGATTGCGAAAGTTACTGATTCCTATGGGTGACGAATAAACTGCTTCGGTATCTCTTTGCGAAAGAAAATCAGTTTGGGGGATGTTCGAGAGTTTGACCTCTTTTGAGGTAACAGTGGTGGATTTAAATTTAAAATCCGGTGTTTGTTGGATTTGTTTTCCAGGTGCACTAGCGAAGCCAAAGTAGTGAGTGGCTTGCTGATTCTTTTCCCGTTCAGCTTCACCCTTAGCAGCTTGATTAATTTGATTTATTTTTTCAGCATTCCCATCATTTTTAGCTTTTTCTAGTTCGTTCTTGATTTGTTTTTGGGCAAGCGGATTCAGCCTATTCAGAAGCTTTCTAATTGAGGTGAAAATATCCGTCCAACCTCGAGTGATGGACGGCTCCGTTGTGGTCGCACCCACAGCACGATTAGGTATGCTTCCCATGATGACGCAAACACTAATCATAATCAGAAACTTAAGGGCTAGATGATGACGCATGGTCCTCCTCCTTTCAGAAATGGTTTTCCTTTATTCACGTGGAACGACTTGAATACGTTGCTTTTTCCATAAATGAACGACCAATCCACCTAGCATACAGGTCGTTAAGATGAGAATCCCGAGTACTACTTTTAATGCCCAATTAGTTGGTGAAGAGGTCTTGGCTGGAATCTTCTGATGAACCCGGGAAGCCATTTGAGGCGTTACTATCATGGATAGGCGAAAGGGATGTATCACACCACCGCGTGTCGTTAATTTTCCATCCAGCGTATAGTGACCAGCCGCTAATTCACGGTCATTTAATTTTAGATTGAGGTCAAACTGATTTTGCGGAGCCATTAATAGGTGCGCTTGACGAAGATGCTGGGTGGTATGCCCCTTTTGATCTGTTAAAGTAGCTGTTAGCTGTCCATCAGCGACGATGTTCGGCGTACGATTATTAATCGTCATGGCTACGGTCGGTTGACCATACGCGGCATGGTAGCTAGCCCGTTTAATGTCCAACTGACTATCGAGAACGTTATGGGGAATGTGGTTGTAGAAGATGACCCCAATGGTAAAAGCGGTTGCGATGGTTACCTGGGGTTGGTTAGAATGTTGAACTGGCGACCTTTTCCCTGCTTGATGAATCTCAAGGGCTGCTAAGATAATACCGTTAAAAGATTTTGCGGGAGCTGTCAATTTTACGGTTACCCGTTTCGTAGCATGTGGACTAACGGTCACTCGTTGCGCGTGTACGGGGCGAAAAAGTTGTGCTGCCTGAGCCGGAAGTTGGGGACTATGGTTATCGTGTGTATAATCGATAGTTCCACTGGAATTAGTACTAGCAATATGAGGTGTTATGACATAAGTTGCGGGTGATGAATCTTGATTCGTGATATTAAGGGGTAATGCGCGCCGCTCTTTCGGTTTGATCTTAAACTGAAAGAATCCGGTTTTGGGCGCATTATCGGCTGGGAGTACGGGGCTAACGGTGTAACTTGCCATTTTAGCCTGGGCCGGAATAGTAAACAGTAATCCAAGGCTGACGGCAAGAAGTCCCAGAAACCAATATCTAGTAAATTGGAAAAATAACAGAAAAATCAACTCCTTTTATAAATGAAAGATCCGCTTTAGGTTATGTTAAAGCGGATCTCTGTGGAGGGATGGTGCAATACTAGACAGTTTATGAGCCAACTGCAGTAGTTGGTGTTTTAGTGAAAGTGTAGGTTAGTTTCGCCGTATACGTTCCTTTATACTTCGCTTGAGTCACATTAAGTTGATAGTTAATCGGTAGAGTTACCTTACCCATTCCATGGTCGGCTGTTGCTGAGTAGATAGGAATGTCGTCACTTTCTTTTTCTCCAAAGTTCAATTGAACTGTTTTCCCAGAATTTAAGTCAATGCCCGATTCATCCTTTTGACCATTAGTATTAGGGGAAATAGTCATGGTTCCAAACATTGTGTGTTGTTTAGTGCCATCCGTAAACGAACTCAACTTCGCATACACAGACCACTGATCACCGGTTCCTAAATAATTATCAATCACAAGATTTTTCGTAGCCCCGGTGCTGAAACGTTGTGGGTTAGTAGATAGTTTGTCTAGTTTAGTTAGATTCTTGACATTAAGGCTTCCAAAGGATATGTCACTAGCGGTATCGCTATTGAAACTGAGAGTTCCTGGTAAAACTTCAATGGATGCTGTTCTCTGGGTTTGAGTGCTGTCTGATGAATCTGTAGAGCTTGAAGAGCTAGCAGTGTTTGCGGCTTTGGCCGTTAAAGGACTAATCAACCCTAAGGAAATGGCTAACAAAGCCAGTATTGATTTATGTGTCAATATTTTGTGCTCCAGTTCGGAATAACGACACTGTTCAGGGTGAACTGGAGATACCTACTTTCTCTCTAAATTGAACAGGTCGCATTAAATTAAACAAATGAATTGGTCATCAGCTTTTATCACCTTCTTTGCGGAATTATATTAAAATGCTAATTATCTGTCCATGTTAAGGACAGATAGTACGAGGTAATCAAACTGATGATTAATTACCACAATTGAATTGTACACCGTTAATCGTGAACGGCTGGTTAATTAGCTCACAAACTTTTTTATATTTTGCGGCTTCTTTCTGAGAATCCCTCAGACACTCCTCACTTGGTCCCCCGTGAAACGGGGCATAATTCCGATTATCATCAGGATATACCAATGTTTGGAGGGATGCTCAATGCGTGATACGTTAACGCTTGTCAGTTTAACCGTGATCTTAGTGGCCCTGCTCAGCCTGGTGCTGCTTAACCACCTCATCTACCCCGTCGCCTTCTTAGGGCTAGCCGTCCCCTGCTACTTCGATGACCTGGCGGTATCTATCTGGCGACGGTCGCACGTGGCCGGTAAGCCGACTAAACTTAAAACGCCGTTACCTAGTTCTCGAAGATAATGTGCATAGAAAAACGACCGGCTCACGGAATTCTATCCGCAAACCGGTCGTTTCATCATTTTTTAGTGATGCGCTTGGTGGTACCCTAGCCACCCGTAAGCCAGAGCCATCACCAGGGTCACCCCGAACATGTACCAGGGCAAGGTGGTGATGCTGCCGTGATGCAACCAGCTCATCAGGTAGGTCAGCGCACTGACGGCCAGGTAATAAGCCAAGCTGAACCAGCCGCTGGCGCTGCCCATCACCGCCTCATACCCGATCAACGCCCGGTTGAGCGCGTTGGGCAAGGTGATGTTGAGCCCCAAGAAAACCAGGAAGATGCCTATCAGCATCCCCACCAGCTGGTGGAACGTCGCGGCGACGACCAGTCCCCCGGCGGCCGCAACGCTGAGCCAAAGACCGTTACGTGCAACGGTCGTGGGCGCCCAGAACGTGACCAACCAGTTAACCAAGAGCGCCCCGCCCAGACTGGCGGCCGCCAGCAGGAGGCCCAGGCTGCCGTATGCCACGGCGGAGAAACCGAAGTGCGTTTCAAAGATAAACGGTGCTTCGGCGTAATAACTAAACAAAAGACCATTGATACCACTAATTAACAAGCCATAAACCCACACACCGGGGTCCCGAATCAGGCGACCGACCACCTGGCGTTGTTGCGCCCAGCTGGCCACGCGGACCGTTGCCGGTCGGGTCTCGGGAAGCCGGGTTCCCGCGTACAACAGGCAGGCCACGGCCAGCATCACCAGTACGGAGAAGACGTTGCGGTACCCGAAGTGGGTCTGCACCGCCCCACCGATCAGCGGTCCTAGGGCCGGTGACAGGGCGAGGGCCGCACTGACGCGGGCGAAGACCTGCGCCCCGCGGATTCCGGTGAAGCTTTCCCGCATGATGGTCTGGGTCACCACGGACCCGGCACTGGCACCGAAGGCCTGAACTAACCGGGCGCCGAGTAGCCAGCTAAAGCTAGGACTCAGGAGCAACCCGAGATTTCCCAGCAAGTAAATGGCTAAGCCACCGAGCATTGCGGGACGGCGGCCATACGCGTCGGCGAACTGGCCCCAGAGAAGCACGCCGAGGGCAAAGGCGATGAAGTACCAGCTCATGGTCAGCTGGCTGTGCCCCGCCGTCACGTGCATGGCCCGACTGAGCGCCGGTAAGATGGGGGTAAAGATGGATTCACTGATTTGGGGAAATCCCACTAAGACAATCAGTAGCAGTAAGGATGGTTGTTGTTTTTGGACGTTTTTCATGATGCTTTTCTCCTATAAGTTTAAGAATTTGGGGAAAAACGTCCTTGACCGTCTACGGCTACACACACCAGGATTTGAAAATAGTCCATGTGTCGTCACCTCATTTCTGAGGATTCATGTTACGGGAAAGCGGGGAATTTGTCAAAATCATGTAAAGAATTTTAGATTGTCGGGGAAAGTTGCACTCCTCTGAGAAGACACGCGCATGATACCGAATTACAAATGAAACTGAGCAACGTTGGTTAGTATTTCTTCGGCACATTGGCGGAAGCTGAGGTCAGTAAGCTGGTCAATGGTTGTCTGTAGTCGTTCGAACGGATGCCGTTGCCATTTGATTCCCGAAAATGGCTGAACCCTTGCGTAAAATTCGGCCAGGCACGTCCCCAGTGACACGACCATCGCGGATGTGATTCGTTGAAGCGCGACGAGATGGCCATCGTTCATGACCAGATAGTGGGCGTTGGTCGTGGTACAGCATAAAATAATTTGATGTCCCATTTGACGTTCAACTGCCAGTTTGGTCTGAAACTTAGTCTGATAGTCATAGGGAAAAACTTCCTGAAAATGTTAGAATTCAAGCCAAAAGGCCACCGCCCAGTTCACTAGACAGTGATCCTTCAAAAAGTTAATAATGCTAAATACTAACTTGTTTACTAGCTCCAGTCCCGTTTACCCCCGGTTGTTTCAGCAGGCGTGGAACCACCTGCCAAAAAACAAGTAACGATACGACCGATGCCACAACATCACACAGGGGTTGCGCGGCAAATGCAGCATCCGGACGAATCAGTCTGGGCAGCCCTAGCACGCCCAGCACGTAAATTCCCTTACGAATCAGAGAACAGGTCAACGCCATTTTCATCTTTCCCAAGGCCGTTCCCATATCGGTCACCGTCCACTGAGCCGCCATACAAAGGACCCCGGCTGAATAAAGCTTAATATATGGGACACTGCGGTGCAGAATCGTCGGATCGGTGGTAAATAGATGAGTAAATAACGGCGTTGCCAGTAACGTGATCAGACCCATTATGGTACAGAACCCCAAGCATACTAGGTAGACCCACCACAATGCTTGCCGCACCCGGGGGGCATTGCGTGCGCCCAGATTAAAGCTAACGATGCCCTGACACCCTAACGTGATGCCGCTAAGTGGAGATGTAATCAGGAGCATGTAACTTTGTACAATGGTCGCACAGGTCACCAACAGGTCACCTTCTCCCGGTCCGCCCGTTCGTTGGAGGGTTGCGTTGAGTAAAATGAGCAGACTGCTATCTAGCGCATACGTCAAAAACGGGGCCAGACCTAACGTGAGAATCTGGCGACAGAGGTCGGGACGCCAACGGCCCCAAGTAAGGGTCACCGGTAAATCGAGGTGCCGTAAGCAGTAGATGGCAAAACCGCTGGAGACTACCTGAGAAATGACGGTGGAAATGGCCGCTCCGGCTACACCCCAACCGAGACAGAAAATTAGGATCGGGTCCAGTGAGACGTTGAGCAGTGCACCAATCAGGACGGTTCCCACACCTAAACCAGCCCGCCCCTGAGCAATCAGAAAGCTGTTCAGGCCACCGGAGAGTAGCGCAAATGTGGTGCCGCCAATATAGATTGTTAAAAACGTCATGGCGTATGGCAACGTGCGGGCGCTCACACCGAACCACCAGAGAAAGTGACGCTCCCAACCCCAAAAAAGAACGGTTAAGATGCCGCCTAACAGTAAAAGCAGGCGGTAGCAGGTACTTAGAATGGCGGTGGCTTCGCCAGACTTTTTCGCCCCCAGGGCCATTGCCATTAGCGGAGTGCCCCCCTGACCAATCAAGTAGGCAAACGAATATAAAACGGCAATGATGGGACCACACACGCCAACACCAGCTAAAGCCGCGGTGCCCAGATGGGGAATGTGGCCGATAAACATCCGGTCCACGATACTGTAGAGAACATTGACAAATTGGGCCAACATGGTCGGCAGCGCTAGTCGAAGGACCAGTTGCGGCATGTGGTCGTGTCTGAGATCATTTTTAGGCATTAAACGAGAACTCCTTTGGGATAATCAATCGATGGATGTAAGGAGTGCCAGTGAAATCATGCCCGTAGCTTGCGAGTGCTTTAGTCGGTTGGCCGGTAAAGTGCCATCAGTGCTTGGGCTTGTTGGTATAAGGCCTGACGTGCGGCGACTGGTTCTAAAACCTCAGCCTGGGAACCAAACGTTAGTAGCCACTGAATCAGGTGCTCAAGGTCACTATAACCACCGACCAGCAACCAACGGCCATCTGCCTGTAACGTCACTTGTTCAGGACCAAATTCTTCAACGACCCGCCACTTCACAGCCGCCGTAAAGAGCGCTCGAACCTGAACGGTGTTGGTCGTGATGTGGGTCAATACCGTGGTCGGATCCAGGACCGGTCGTGGCGTGAAAGTTGTGGTTGCGGCGGTTGGTTGACCCATGCGGTTGACTTTGTATAACCGCCAGGCTTGGTCACTTTTTCGCCATGCCCACAGATACCAGCTGGACCACTTGAAGACCAGGTAATACGGCTCAACCACTTTGACACTATCGCCATGTTGCGACGTGTAGTTGAAAGTCAGCGGATGATGCCCCTCGATGGCGGCCTGAAGACTGGCCATTTTGGGTACCAACGTTCGTTTGTACCAGGACGCCAAGTCAATCAGCATGTAGTCCCGTCCACTTACAAAGTCGGACGACCCTGACTGGAGCTTCTCCATCAATTGACGATAATGATGGCTGCCACTGACACTGTCCAGACTACGCAAGCCAGTCAAGATACTTTGCATATCGCGGGAGGTCAGCGCGGTCCGGTCCAGGCGGTAATCATCCATGATTTGAATGCCCCCGCCAACACCTTGTGTGGTGTAAAGCGGAATGCCAGCCTGTGCCAAGGCCACGATGTCACGGTTGATGGTTCGACGAGACACTTCGAATTTTTGGGCCAGTTGCGGTGCAGTCACGTGTTTTTCCTGGAGTAGCACCGCTAAGATCCCAATCAATCTTTCTAATTTCATGAACAAACTCCTTACAACGATTTAGTCTAACAAGTGAAACACGACAGGTGTCTGTCCTGTTTGCCAAAAATGATGAACTCAAAAGAATGGAATAGGTCTATTCTCCCCTCATCAGTGAGGTTTGACAATCATAAGTCAAAAAAACGGACGTCCCATCTGGGGGTATCAGGTAAGGCCTTAAGGGTTGGCTATCGGAACCGTTGCCTCCACCAACGCCTCCCGGTGACCGGTCCGTTACGACGGGCCTGCTACGTTGCCTTCTTTTCGGAACCGTGATCAACATATCCATCACTTGGCTACGGGCGGACATGCCGGAACCCCCCGCCTATAGGGGCCACCAGATTGCCAACTTTCTACAGTACTGATTCAGGTGGCCTTGTGCGATTATTAAAATTAAGATAGAATTAGAAAACGATTAAAATTTATTTATTTTGAAGGAGGTTGCTTATGACAATCACGATTCGTCGGTTTCAACCCGCCGATGCGCCTGCGGTAGCGGCACTGGTCGCTCAGACGTTACGGACGACGAATGCCGCAGACTATTCATCGGACTACTTGGATCGGTTGATTCACCGATTGACGCCGGCCGCCTTTAGCCAGCGCGCCCAGCACACCCATTTTTACGTTTTCTGTGATCACGACCAAATTGTCGGGACCGGCGCAATTGGCCCGTATTGGGGCAGCACGACTGAAATGAGTTTCTTCTCAATTTTTGTCGCCCCGGCCTATCAGGGACGCGGTATTGGTCGGTTGATCATCACCACGTTGGAACACGACGATTACGCGCAACGGGCCCGGCGTATCGAGATTCCGGCGTCGATTACCGCCCGGCCCTTCTACGAACGGTTCGGGTACCATCTCAAGCATCCCCAGACCCAGCCGGATGCCGAGGGCCTGTACCGGTTAGAAAAAAACATTACCCCTTAAGGAGAACTGACATATGGATATTTGGGAACAACTGTATACCGCCGCCAAGCCCCTGTACCACCCGGAAGAAGTGAATGCGTTCATTTATGCACACAACGTGGTTTGTGCCCTGCAAAGCAAGTCTGGCGCCATCTACACGGGCTTTTGTATTGAAGGCCTATGCGGGACCCTGAACTTATGCGCCGAACGGGTCGCCCTCTTGAACATGTACACCACCAGTGGTGAGACCGAGGTCCAGCGGATTATTGCCTTTCGGGATGCCGCCCCCACCGGTATGGGCGGCATGCCCTGCGGCGTTTGCCGGGAAACCCTGATGGAATTCTCCGCGAACAACGCCCAGACGGAGATCATGGTTGATTACGCGCAACGGAAAACCGTGACGTTAGGCGAAATCTTCCCCAACTGGTGGGGCAGCGTGAAAACGGGTGAAGTACGAGGTGAATAAGGCATTGAATTGGCGAGTTTACCGGATTGAAAGTGCCATGGCGGGCACGAACCCGATGGTGATGACGGAACTTCCCGGTGGGTTTGTGGCCATGGGTGATGTTCAATTTCTACCGGGCTATTGTGTGTTATTGCCCAAAAGAGTCGTGGGGTCGTTAAATGAGTTGTCATTCTCGGAACGGGCGGACTTTCTCACCAGCATGGCACTAGTGGGCGATGCCCAACTTGCCGTTTGCCATGCTCAGCGAATCAATTATGATATTTTGGGAAACACGGATGACTTTCTCCACGCCCATATCTTTCCCCGGTATGCTTGGGAACCGGACCAACGTCGTAAAATGCCAGTTTGGCAATATCCACCGGCTAGCTGGCAAGATTCCGCAACAGCCTATCAACCAGCGAAACATGCTAAGCTACGCCAAGAATTAACAGCATATTTGGAGCAATCGCTAACCGCTAATTAATCAAAAACTCCCTACCTTTGCAATGGTGGGGAGTTTTTAAATTCAATCAAGAGGCATTGGTTGCTGGGAATGTATTCAGTTTTCTAGCCAACAACATTGCTCTTTTTGATATTCATTAATCATTAACATCAATGATGACTTTAACGGCCTCTTTGTCCGTATTGGCCCGCTCAAACGCTTCTTGGGCCTTTTCAAGCGGATAGTGAGCTGAAACTATTTCAGGAAAATGATTGCTTGGTTTTGAGATGTTTTGAATAGCTTCTTTAATATCGGTTGCGGTGTAAATAGCGGAACCGATAAAGCTCAGCTCGTTCATTGCCAGAAATTGTGGCTTATAGGTTACTGGACTTGCGCCTAAAGCAACGACCACAAATTTAGCTCCAAACTTTCCCCAATTGATAAAGTCAGTCATGTATTCTGGGATTCCCACACAGTCAATATAGGCATCAACGTTGACCCGATCATTATCCATAAGACCGTGACCCGTTCCAAATCGTTTAATTAAGGCGGTATGTAAATCCTCGGATTTGGGATTGATGACGTGAGCGCCCAGCTTTTTAGCAAAGGCTAACCGTTGATCATCAATGTCAATAACAACAACGTCCGGAATGTTTTGTTCCAACAGTCCAGAGGCACTAGCTAAGCCAACCGGACCAGCACCGAATACAACGAAGTTTTGACCGGCCTGAGGATGGAGCAAGTTTTTTCCATGGATACCGACGGCGTAGGGCTCGGTGACGACAGCCCGGTCAAAGCTCAAACTCTTGGGTAACTTGAAGACATTCCAGTTCAAACGAGCGTCCTGAATTAAGTTGTACTGTGATAGGCCACCCGCCATTGCTAGTTGACTAGTACTGCCCTTTGCCAAACTAGGATTAACGAAAACGTGATCTCCCGTCACAATATCGGTAACGGCAGTGCCAACTTCTGTGACAACGCCAACAAATTCGTGGCCGATAGCCGCCCCTTTAAGAATACCAATTTCATCCCCACCGAGATTATATGCATGCAAATCGGAACCACAAATGCCGTTTCGCATGACTTGAATTACAATATCATGTTCACCAGCACGCGGAATAGGAAGTTCTTTAACCTGAATATCATGAATCCCTTCATAAATAACGCCACGCATCTATCATCACTCCTTTGGTTTGGATAGGTTAATTATAGCGCTTACATCCGCGGCAATGCTAATCAGCATTAAAGAACACGCTTAGAACATCGGCACCCGTTATCGAAGTCTTTAACCATTTTACAAGCGGATGGACCTAGCGTAGACTGAATATAACATTCTTTTGGGGAGGTTCTTTATGTTAGCGAGTTTAAAACGACTCTGGCAAAATCCACTCACGGCGTACTACTTAGCGCTGGTCATTCTGATCATCCTGGCTTGGTTCGCCCGCGGCTTTTTGTCCCTAGCGTTGTTTACGATTATTTTTATTTACCTGGGAAACGCGGCCATCGGGGGATTGGAACGCCGCTTGCCCCTGCCGCACGGGCTGATGACGTTACTGGTCTACCTAGTCTTTTTGGGCATCTTGGTCGCGGCCTTTGCCCAGATCATCCCGCCACTGGTCAGTGAGGCCTCGAACCTGCCCCACACGGTGGAACGCCTGATTCAGACCTACCCGCAACTTGAAAGCTCCGCCAAGAAGCTGATGACCAACCTGTCGCAGAATGCGTCCGTCGTCAGCAATGGCAAGGCCATCTTCACGTCCGGTATCGGCAAGCTGTCCCGGTTGAGCTCCGGGGTCGAGACCATCGTGTTGGCCTTCTTCTTCAGCTTCATCTTTAACCTGACCAAGCCGCAACTACAGCGCTTCGTGCACGCGTTTACGCTGAGCCGCTTTGCCAAGCTGTTCGTGCCGATGGGCCAGCTGATTGCGACCTTCGTGCAGATCTTCGGGACCGTGATTGAAACGCAACTACTGATCTGCACCATCAACACGATCCTGATGGTGTTTGGCCTGTGGCTTCTGAAGATGCCGAGCCTGCTGATTCTGGGCATCATGGTCTTCTTCTTGGGGCTGATTCCGGTCGCCGGGGTGCTGATCTCCTTGATTCCGTTGGGGATCATCGCCTTTGTGACCGGGGGGCTGCTCCGGTTGGTCGAGGTTCTCGTGCTGGTCGCATTGATTCACATGTTCGAATCGTACTTCCTGCATCCCCGGCTGATGGCCAACGCCACCAACCTGCCGATCTTCGTGACCTTCATCACCCTGATCGTCAGCGAACAGATCTTTGGTGCCTGGGGGTTGATCGTGGGGGTCCCGTTAGTGGCCTTTTTCCTCAAGGTCTTTGACGTGAACCTGACCACGCCCGCCGCGACGCATACTAAAAAATCCGCTGCTTGATGCAGCATGAGAGCCTGGGACAAAAGTCCCAGGCTCTTTTCCATCCCGTTCGCGTGAGCCCTAAACAAATGTGACGATTATTTGAACACAACCTTGCGTTTTTCCTAAAGGCCCCAAGAAACGGTTAAGCCGGGTGGGGATGGGTTCCCCTCACCGCGGAATGGCGGTATGCTGAAGCCATGTTAAAAGTTACCCGCTGATTAACAAAAATACCGTGGAGGTGGTTAGATGCGCTGGGAACCCTTATTACTCATCTTATTAGTGGCGAGTCTGAGCGGCTTGATGATTGGCATGACCATGACGAATCGTCGGCACCGCTGGCTGGCCCTGGTGACCTTAGCCTACTTAACCGGCTTAAGTGCCATCGTCTTTACGCCACTGTCCTTTGACGGCACGTCGTTGTACATCATGCCGGTGGGCGTCGGGCGCGTGAACCTGACCCAACTGGACGTGTTCAACCTCGGCTTTATGGAAAACATTGTGTTGACGTTACCCCTGGGGCTGCTGATCAAGTGGCTCCTGCCCCGCTTATCGTTGCTGGACGTGGGATTGTTCGGCCTCTTCGTCGGGGGCACGATTGAGACGGCCCAGTACGTCTTGTCCCATCACTGGTTGATCAATCGCAGCAGCGACATCAACGACGTGCTGGCCAACGCCGCGGGCATTCTGGTCGGCGGCCTCATCGTCGCCATTTACCAGCACGTCCACGCGACGCATCAACGCAAGCTGGCCCCTTCGCAAGCAAGTTAAGAACACCTAAATAGACGTGCCCAGTGGCGACCACCGCTGGGCACGTCTATTTTAATAGTGGTTGTTAGCTTGGCGCGGCCCCACGAACTCCTCGACCGTGGCGGGATCCCGGTGGTCTAAGAAGACGCTCTTGCCGGTATCCAGCGCCCGAATCTGGTCCAGTTCTGTAGGTGATAACGTGAAGTCCCAGATAGCCAGGTTCTCGGCGATCCGGTCGGCGTGGGTGGACTTGGGAATGATGACCACGCCGCGCTGCAGCAGGTAGCGTAAGGCGACTTGGGCCGCCGTCTTCTGGTGAGCCCGCCCGATACGCGTCAGGACCGGCTGGGTAAAGAGGTCGTGGGCCCCTTCTGCCAGTGGCGCCCAGGCTTCAATCTGCACCCCGTACTTGGCCATGACCTGCGTGGCGGCGACTTGCTGGTCAAAGACGTGGGTCTCGACCTGGTTGACAGCTGGCACGATGCGCGCGTTCAGTGCCAGGTCCACCAAGCGGTCCGGGTAGAAGTTAGAGACCCCGATGGCGCGAATCTTACCGGCATCGTAGGCTTCCTCCAGCGCGCGGTAGGCGCCGTAGACGTCGCAGTACGGCTGGTGGAGCAGCATCAAGTCGAGGTAGTCGGTTTGCAGCTTCTTGAGGGACTCGTCGATGGACGCCTTGGCCGCTTCGTACCCGTAATTCGACAGCCAGATCTTACTGGTCAAAAAGATGTCGTGCCGGTCCACGGAACTCTGCTGTAAGGCCGCCCCGACCGCGGCCTCGTTGCCGTAAGCTTGGGCGGTGTCGATGGACCGGTACCCGGCCTCAAGCGCGCTCAGGACGGCCTGCTGACAGGTGGCGGCGTCGTGAATCTGATAGACGCCGAAGCCCTCCTGGGGCATCTGAACGCCGTTATTCAACGTAACTGATTGCAAAGTCATTCCTCCTCAGATAAGTGGTCTGGTCT
This sequence comes from Levilactobacillus spicheri DSM 15429, assembly GCF_001435095.1. GTDB lineage: Bacteria > Bacillota > Bacilli > Lactobacillales > Lactobacillaceae > Levilactobacillus > Levilactobacillus spicheri. The sequence goes on along the minus strand of NZ_AZFC01000012.1, from coordinate 93,373 downwards.
CACTGTAGGCCACTTGGGCCGCGGGCGCAATGGTTCGTTTGGTGGCCGGGCAATTAAAAAGGCCCGAGCACAAAGCCCGGACCGACTGGATTACTCTTTGGCTGCCGCCTTAGATTTCGTGAACACAAACCATTTACTGAAGAAGTAGTTGGCAACCACCACGACCACTTGATCGACTAGTTTCGTCAGCATCTCATTTTGTTGCAGGAGTGAGACCCCGATCCACATGATGCCAACGTCGAGCACCAGCGTGGCGGCCCGGGCGGAGAAGAAGCGGAACGTTTCTTGCCCCAGGGCGCGCAGTGTCGTGAAATGGGAGTGGAAGACCCACACGCGGTTGGTCACGTAGGCAAAGAGGACGGAGAGGAACCAGGCCAAAACGTTGCCGACTTGGTAGTTCCAGCCCCCCAGCGTGACAGTCACGAAGAAGACCACCAGGTTGACTAAGGTGGTCAGCCCCCCGAAAATCAGGTAGGCCAGGACGTCTTTATATCGATAGTAGAGTTGCATTAAGCGTTTCATGAATATCCCCCTGAAATCAAACTCCCATAATGTTAATCCTAACGTTGTTATAACGGAGTTTCGGCCGAAAGACAAGCCTCCCCGCCCGAACGCTAAAAAAAATTAAGGTCGGTAAGCTTACTGGCCTCGGTTAACCGGGCAAATGATTGGTATTTAACGTGGTGGTGCTGGTTGCCCGTTAAGGTCCGGTGGGTCACCGGCCAAGGCATTAAAAAAGGGCCCGGGACCGTGGTCCCAAACCCTGGTTACTCATTAACGGGTCAGCCGGTGGTAAATCGTTTGCGTCACGTGGCTCTTAAACAAGAGGTACAGCAACACGATTTGAATCGGCGAAACGATGGCCTGTTTCAAGAGGCGCATCGGCAGTAACGCCCAGAATGGCGTCTGGTACATGATGGTCAGCCACAGCGTGTTCAGGACCGTGTTGACCAGTAAGGCGATCAGCACCTGTGCGATGATCAGCCGTGGCCAGCTGACGGGGTGCTGATACAAGAACAGCGCGTAGATCAGCGAGCCCAAGACGGCGGAGACGGTAAACCCGACAAAGTACGGATTCCCCGTCAACAGCGTGCCCACGATATCCACGACCGCCGCGGTCAGCATGCCCCACCAGGGACCGAACCACCGGGCAATCAGCGCGACTACCAGAAAGGTGAAACTCAACCGGATAAACTGATTGCCAATCGTGAACCGGCTCAAGACCAGTTGCACCGCCATCAGTAATCCCATCGTCACCATACTCAACGTGTCCAGCTTCGGGAGCTGGGTTCTTGCCATCGTCTTCAATTTCGACATCTCCTAAGGGAGTTGCCCACATTCCTGCGGCCAATGCGGTAATCAGATCGCGGGCCACTTGCCCTTCGTCCGGTGTTCACATTGCGTTCCACCGGCACTTGACGCCTGATTGCCTACTCCGTAAATTTAATTACAATAACCACCTTACCACACTCGTTAGATTTGTACACCGTTTCGCCTAACTTTTCCCCAGTGAATTAGACCGACCCGCCGAATGGTTCGGCCTATTGGGGACCAGTCCGGACAGCTTACCCGCGGTCAAAAAAGACGCGTCACCACCGGAAACCTCTTTCCAGTGATGACGCGTCGTGCGTTTGAGCTTTAAGCGCGGTCGAAGTCCTTTAACCAGGCTAAGGCCAGGGCCTTTTCGCCCAGGTGCGCCCCAATCACGGGTCCGAAGTAGGACCGCTCGATCGGAATGTCCGGGTACTGGGCGGCAATTTTGTCCGCCCAGGCCTGACCACCCTCCTCGTCGTTGGCGTCGATGATCAACGCCCGCAACGGGTAGTCCACCTTGGCTTGGGCCTCCACGAAGAGCTGTTCCACCCGGGCCAGCGCCTTCTTGCGGGACCGGACCTTCTCGAAGGCCACGATCTCGTGCGTGTCGTCGTCAAACGTCAGGAGCGGCTTGATGCGCAGGACACTGCCGATGAAGGCCGAGGCGTTGGACAGCCGGCCCCCGCGGACCAGGTTCTGCAGGTCGTCCACCACGAAGTATTCCCCGATAGTCGACCGTAAGTCGTCCAGCCGGGCAATGATCTCTTCGGGCGTGGCGCCCTTGTCGGCCATCCGGGAGGCCTCGATGGCCAGGTAGCCCATTAGTTTTACCGTAATTTGCGAGTCATACGGGATGACCCGAATATTTTCAATGGTCGGCGCAATGTTCTTCAACTGGTTAACAAACCCAGAAATGGTGCTGGCCAGATGGATACTAATCACCGTGTCGTACCCCTCATCAGCTAACTGGTTGTAGAGGTTGATCATCTCCCCCAGTGGTGGCTGAGAGGTGCTTGGAAACGACTTGGAGTTACGCAGCCAATCGTAGAATTCGCCCGTCGAAATATCAACGCCTTCGTCATAGGAGCGACCATCAATGATCACCGGAATGGGAACGACATGGATATGGTATCGTTCGACTTCTTCTGCGGACAAATAGCTGGTACTATCGGTGACCACAGCAATCTTCATGTATTACACCCACTTTTTATCTTTCGTTGTACCCACTAGAATACCATAAAAACCCCGGAACCACTAGGAATTGTCCGCGGCATCCTTTGGAAGCGCTCCAAAAATAACCAACCCCAGGACAAACAGAATGGCCAGCGAAGCCGCACCGATTCGGGATTGACCCGTCAGCTGGGTGACCACCCCGACCAGGATGGGTCCCAAAACGGCGGAGAACTTGCCCAAGATGTTGTAGAAACCAAAGAATTCACTGGACCGGTCCTTGGGAACGATGCGACCGAAGTAGGACCGAGAAAGGGCCTGAATCCCCCCTTGACTGGTCCCAACCAATACGGCCAAGACCCAAAAATCGGTGACCGTGTGGAGGCGTAAGGCGTCCAAGCAGATCAGTAAGTACACCACGATGGCTAGTAGGATCCCGGTGCGGGCGCTGGTCTTGCTGGCCAGCCAGCCGTAGAGAATGGAGAACGGGAACGCCACCAGTTGGACGACCAGCAGCACCATGATCAACGTCGTGCTGGTGATGCCGATATCGAGTCCGATGGAGGTCGCCATGGTGAAGATGGTGTCGACCCCGTCGATGTAACAGAAGTAGGCCAGTAAGAACCAGGCTAAGTATTTGTGTTGGCGCAGGTGCGCGATGGTCTGCCAGACCCGCGACCAGCTTTGACGCAATGGTGCGCCGGGACTGGTCAGGGCGTGGCGCTGGTGGACGTTTTTCACGATCGGCACGAAGAAGATGACCCACCAGACGGCGGCCAGTACGAAACCCCAGCGCGCCACGGCCAGGCTCGACAGGCGCCCGAAGCCGTTGGTGAACTCGAGGACCATGAAGAGGATGAAGGCGATGACGCCGCCGAGATAGCCGAAGCCGTACCCCACGCTGGAGATGCGGTCCATCTGCGCGTCCCCGCTCACGTCGGTCAGGAAGCTGTCGTAGAAGAGGTTCCCGCCCGAATAGCCGAGGACCGACAGGACGTAGATGACTAAGAGCCACTGCCACTGACTGCTGGGGAGCAGCGCTAACCCCAGGGTCATGACCATGCCCAGCGTGGTAAAGGCTACCAGCAGGCGTTTCTTGAACCCCTGATAATCCGCCAGGGCCCCTAAGAACGGGGCCAGTAAGGCGACCAGCAAGGTGCCGACGCTGTTGGCGTATCCCCAGAAGGCCGTGGCGTTCGCGGCGGTGACGCCGCTGGCCTGGGCGACCGTCTTGAAGTAGATCGGCAAGACGGCGGTGGTGACGATGATGCCGTATCCGGAGTTGGCCCAGTCATAAAAGACCCAACTCCACTGTTCTTTCGTTAACTTCATCTACTTAAAGGCCTCCAACAATGCGTGTCCGGGCAACGGTTCGGGGAACGTGACCCCTAAGAGCTTGGCAAACGTCGGCGCCTCGTCGATGAGGTCGGCGTGCTCGATGGTGTGCCCACCCTTGATGGCCGGTCCCGCTAAGACCAGCGTGGTGGTGTACCCCGGCTTGTCCGGGTCGTAACCGTGGACCCCGTGGTACCGGTCCGGTTGACCCAGACTTGCCGGATCGACGGCTTCGACCACCGCGGGCCGGTGCGTCTCGTCGGTAAAGTAGTACCCGGCTTGCGCCTCGACCAGCCACTGACAGGTCGGGTCGGCCCCCCGGTCGGCGGCTTCTTGGCCGGTCAGCACGCGTTCGACCCCCTCGGTCTGCGTCAGCAAGTCGTGCAGGCGCTTCGTGTCCGCAAAGTTGCGGGTGTACACGTAGGTACAGCCGTCACAGGACTTGGCCCAGACGTGCCAGTCCGGCTTGACGGTCCCCTCCTTGGTCGGCGTGAGCCAGCCGCGGTCGGCGAAGGCCTGGTTGAGGTGGATCATGTGGTCGACGTTGATCTGGTAGTGGTCCCCCAAAATGGCGAAGTTGGTCTCGCCGAAGGTCCCCGCCGCGATGGTCGCGTCGATCAGTTGACCGACCCGCTCATCGAGGCGCTTCAGGGCCGCCATGGCTTCGTCGGAGCGCACCCCGTAACGGTGCCGCATGCTGTCCATGTCGACCAGGTGAATCAGGGTCAACTGGGGCCGTTTATGGGTCAACGTATCGACGGCACAGGCGGTGATAAAGTTATCCAGCTCGGGCTGTTGGATGCCCCGGCGCAGGTGTCCGTACTTCTGGTTCATCCGCAACAGGAAGGCCGGACTGCTGGCCTTCAAGGAGACCAAGACCTGATTGGTCCAGATGCGGTTCGGGAAGATCTCGGCCAGATTGTAGCTGATGCGACTTCCCGCCGTGACCGGCCAGAGAAAGGCCGCGGTCTTCTGGTGCTGTTGCCGGACCAGGTCGTACAGGGTCGGCACCTGGACGTCACGCTGGTACCAGTACCAGTCGGGCGATGGGCGTTGGGATTGACGTTTGGTATTGTTCACGATACCGTGTTCGCGGGGATACTGCCCCGTGATGATGGTGGTGTGCGATGGGTACGTCAGGGTCGGGTAGATGCCCCGCACTTGGCGGACCCGGGTGCCGGTCACGACCAGCCGCCGCAGATTCGGCAGCTCGTCGAGGTGTTCATCCAGGTCACGACTGCCCATCGCGTCTAATGAAATGACAACTAAGCGTTGCGAGATAATACGTCACTCCTTACTGATTATTTGGCCGTCAAGTTACGTTGCCGGTCCATGCTTTTGGCTAAACGATTCAAGAGGATCTGTAGCAAATTCCGTTCGTCGGCAGACCAGTGTTCGAAGACCTGATCGGACAAGCCCTCGAACGCGGTGTTCATGGCCTCCGCCGTGGCTTTCCCCGAGGTGGTGATGGTGTAGATCAGCTGACGCTTATCGCGCCCCACGGCTTGCTTCGCGACCAGGTCTTTGGCGACCAGGCCCTTGAGCTGCCGGCTGAGGGTCGAGGTGTCTAACCGGGTGACCTCTGCCAAGGCTTCCTGGGTGTTGGCCCCCTCACCAATCTGGTCGAGTAACTGCCACTCGGCCACCGTTAACTGGTGCTCCCGGGTCAGTTGCTTGAGAAGCACCTGTTGGGCCTTGGTGACCGTTAGTAACGCTGCTAAACTTGATTTCATGGCAACCTCACTCCTTTAGTTGCATTATACAACGGTACCCTTGCCCGTCACAAGCCACAATTTCATGACATTTTTGGGACCTAAAAACGCGAGGAAAGTTCTTTGCACAACCCAACTATTACCGTTATAATTGGCTTTGTGTTGACTTTTTCCGAATAAATAAGATTTAAACGAAAGGTGTGACGAAGATGTCCTTTGACGGTTCCTTTACCCATGCGATGGTTCATGAGCTCAGCCAAACGGTCGCGACCGGGCGGGTCAGCAAGATCAACCAGCCCTACGCGAACGAAGTGGTGCTGACCATCCGGGCCAACGGGCACAACCACCCGATTCTGTTATCGGCGAACCCGACGTACGCGCGGATTCAAGAGACCCAGATTCCTTACGTGAATCCGCCGGTCCCCACTAATTTCACCATGATTCTCCGGAAGTACCTCCAGGGCGCCATCCTCAAGGACGTGACCCAGGCGGCGAACGACCGGGTCGTCCACCTGCACTTCACCGCCCGCAACGAGCTGGGTGATCAGCAGGAACTCCACCTGATCATCGAGATCATGGCGCGGCACAGTAACGTGATTCTGGTCGACCAGCAGAGTGGCAAGATCCTCGACGCCATCAAGCACGTGGGGTCTGACCAAAACCGCTACCGGCTGCTGTTGCCCGGAGCCCTGTACATCACGCCCCCCAAGCAGGACCTCGACGACCCCTTCCAGGGGCCCCGGGAGGACCTGACGGACACGATTCGGGACTACCCGAACCGCGACGTCTTGGCACACGCGCTGCAGCAACAGTATCAGGGGCTGGGCAAGGATACCGCCAGTGCGCTGGCGGCCGCCCTGCACCAACCCGGTGACGCGGCCCACCATTTCCAGGCGTTCTTTGCGGGCTTCGATGAGCCCCAGCCAACGTTGACCATTTCGCCCAAGGGCAAGACCAGCTTCACGGCCTTTCCGTATCCGACGGACGGGAAAACGCAACCGGCAACGACGCTGAGTGGCTTACTCGACACCTACTACCAGGACAAGGCCGAACGGGACCGGGTCCAGCAGCAAGGCAGCGTTCTGATCCACGTGGTGCGCAACGAGCTCAAGAAGAACCGCAACAAGCTTAAGAAGCTTCAGCGGACCCTGGCGGACACCGAGAACGCCGACGAGTACCGGATCAAGGGCGAGGTGCTGACCACCTACCTGTACCAGCTGACCCGGGGGGATACCTCGGTGACCCTGCCCAACTTTTACGACAACGAAAAGCCGTTGAAGATTGCGCTCTCGAACCAGCTCTCTCCCAATCAGAACGCGCAAAAGTACTTTAAACGCTACCAGAAGGCCAAGAACGCCGTGAGTTACGTGACGGAACAGATCCAACAGACCCAGGCCAACGTCGACTACTTCGACAACATCATGGCCCAGATCGAGCTGGCCGCCCCGAAGGACTTGATCGACATCAAGCTCGAACTGCAAGAAGGCGGCTACCTGCGCGATCACGATCACCAGAAGAAGGCCAAGAAGCAGCGGAAGCAAAAGATCAGCCAGCCCGACCGGTTTACGGCCAGTGACGGCACGCTGATCTCCGTGGGGAAGAACAACCTGCAAAACGACAAGTTGACCCTGCACACCGCTAAGCGGACGGACATCTGGCTGCACGTGAAGGACATGCCGGGGTCCCACGTGATCGTGCACGCGGCCGACCCCAGCGAGCAGACCATCTTAGAGGCGGCCAACCTCGCGGCCTACTTCAGTAAGGCGCGGGAATCGAGTACCGTGCCGGTGGACTACGTGCCGGTCAAGCGGATTCATAAGCCCAATGGTGCCAAGCCCGGGTTCGTCATCTTTACCGGTCAGAAGACCGTGTTCGTGACGCCCGAAAGCGCGTTGGTCGACCAATTGGCCGCGAATAATCGTTAAACTTGTGTTCTACAAATAAAAAGGCGCCAACTCGACAAATGCTGAGTTGGCGCCTTTTTGGTATTACCAAATATTTTTAAAGTGGCGAAACGATTGAAAAAAGGACTCGGGATAAAATTAGCCCCAAGTCCCTTGTCAAACGGTGTTGAAACGACGACCGGTTGCGTTCAATGGCGGCAACCAACCGCCGCTGGTTCTAAACCGGCGGCGTTAAATCGTGCGGTTGATGATCTGGTCGAGTTCGGCGGTATCGCTGAGGTTGGTCAGCGTCAACGCCTCGCTGGAGCCAAAGGCAATGGTCGCCCCCACCTCTTGATCGGTTGAGCCCGGCCGGTTCAAGACGTGGAGTTGCCGGAACGGAAAGGCCGCGTTCATCAACGCCACCCGGGTACTGTTGATGTCGACGGAGATCTTCGCCAGTTCGGCGTCGTCCAGCGTACCGATGTGTTGTCGCGTCAGCATGCGGACCCAGTTGATCCCGGTGACTTTACTGAGGAAGGCCATCTCGGTCAACCGGGTCGGCCGGACGCCCACGACTTCCAGCTGCTTGGTGTCCCCCTTCGGTGCGAACAGGACCTGGACCATGCCGGTGACCTGGCGCTCACTGACCGCTTGTTTGGCCAGCTCGACCAAGTTGACCCGCTTGGCCTTAGGCAGTTCGGCGGGCATCCGAAAGGCGGTCACCTGGGACAGGGCCTTGTTCATCCCCGGGGCGATCATGTCCATGACCCCCACGGCGATCTTTTGCTGCCGATGGACGAACAGGCTGACCCCAATCGTGGCTTCCTTGGGGGCCGGTTCCCCGGTCTCCTGGTCCGGTGGTAGGACGTGGAGGTTCAGGGGCAACTTCTTGAGCTCGCGGGTCAGGTAGTGCCGGTTCCCCGGAACGATGACGATGTCCGGGTGCTCCACGTGAATCACGTTCAAGACGTCCCCCAGTTGAATTGGGTCGACGTACTGCTTGTCGGAGAACTCAGGCGCCACCCCAATCGCGTTGGGGTTAGTGTTCATTAGGATCGTGTGGTATCCGGCGCGCTTGAGTTGCTTGAGCATCTCGGTGGTGAAGTACTCCGCCGCCGAGTTGGGCCCCAACTGGTTACCACCGCGGCCCAGGACCAGCGCGGTCCGGTCGCCGAGTGGCTGACTTTCGTTTTCGTATTCAAAGGTGCTGTAATAACCGCTGAGGTCTTCCGGAAATTCGCCGGCGGTGGGTTCGATCATTTTATAGGTCGGTTGAATCTGGGCCTGAGCGGATAGTTGGCGGATGGTGGCGGTATCGGTCTGCCAGATACGGGCGATCATCCCGTCCCCAAAGCCATAGTACCGGGCCCGCCGCAGGGTGTCGACGTCCCGCGGATTGTCCATGATCTCCCGTTCGATCGTCAGCAGATGCTGCAGCTTCACGAAGTAGAACGGGTCGATCTTGGTCAATTCACTGAGTTCTTCCGGCGAGTAACCGCGCCGCAGCGCTTCGATCAGGACCAAAATGCGGTTGGCCAGCGGATGAATCAGCTGGCTGATCATTTCGCCGTCGGTCAGTTGACTCACCGACGGTAGGACGTCCCGGGGCGAAAATTGCGAGCTCCGGACGGACTTTAACATGGCCTCCTCGACCGACCGGCCGATGCCGATGGTCGAGCCCACGGCCTTCATCACCGTATTGAGGTGCTGGTCAGCGTCGGGGACCTCCTGGAACGGCCAGAGCGGGATACGCACGCTCACGTGGTCGTTGGTCGGCTCCATGATGGCGGTCTGCTTGGTAAAGGCGCTCGGCAGCTTGACGTCCACCAGCCGTTGTCCAAGCAGTAAGGCACCGGTGACCAGAGAGATCGGGTACCCCACGGTCCGGGCGGCCAGGGTGACGCCCCGGGTAAAGTACGGGGCGACCTTGGTCACGTAGAAGTGCTGGTTGGCCGGGTTCAACGCGAAGTTCACGTGGAGGACCCCCACGATGCCCAACTCGCTCGCCATGCGGAAGGTGGCGTCTCGCAGGTCTTGGTATTCGCGGTCGGTCAGCGTTTGCGGCGGCGTCACCGCGATCGAGTCACCGGAGTGGATCCCGATGGGGTCAACGTCTTCGAGGCCCCCGATCAGGATCTCCGTGTCGGCCACGTCGCGCAACGCGACCATTTCAATTTCCTTGTACCCCACCACGCTGCGCTCGAGGGTGCATTGGTCGAAGCGGGACTGCTGGAACCCCTGATTCAGGGCCGTCAGCATCTCGTCGACGTTTTCACAGATGGTCCGGTTAGTATCCACCCGCGGGGCCACCGGCTTCACGATCAGTGGGAAGCCGATCGCCTCGACCAGGCCCAGGGCCTCGTCGGCGGTCTGGACGACCTGCGCCTCGATGACCGGTTCGTGAATGTCCTTCAAGGTGGCATTCAGTGCCGCCGGGTTATTGATCTGGCGCAAAGTCGTGGCGGGCATCCCCAATAGCCGGACCCCGTAGCGGCCCAGGTCCCCATTTTCCAGGAGTTCCTGGGCGATTCGAATCCCTTGCAGCCCGCCCAGGGTGGCGAGCAAGGCGTCCGGTTGGTCCTTCTCCAGGATGTGGCGGACGTTGGCCGTGGTGACGGCCTGGATGTACATATTCGTTGGTTGAATCTCTTCGAGGGCGACGGAGAACGGGTTGTTGTCGATGACGAGCGTCCGCACACCGTGCTTTTTAAAGCCGGTCAGAATCTGGACGGTCGCACTATCCAACTCGGTCTCGTGACCGATCTCGGTCGGTCCGCTCCCGATGATGAGGACTTTTTGTAAATTCTCCAAACTCTGCAAGTCTTATCCCTCCCGTGACGTCATCGCTTCCATAAATTCATCGAATAAATCGCGGCTTTCGTGGGGACCCGGGGCGCCGTCCGCAAAGAACTGCACGGAAAAGGCCGGGAAGTCCCGGTGGCGCAGTCCCTGGACCGTTCCGTTGATCAGATCCACGTAGGTGGTGATCAGCCGATCCCGGTCGATGGACTTCGCGGTGACCGCGTAGCCCTGTCCCTGGGTCGCATAAATCACGTCGTTGGTGATGATCCGGCGAATCGGGTGACTGCTCCCGTGATACTCGACCGGCAGCGCCGTGAGCTCGGCCCCGTTAGCCAGGGCGAAGAGCTCGTGGCCCAGCCCGATCGCAAACAACGGGATCTCGGCTTGGACCTCGCGGATCATGTCGAGCACGCCCGCCCCCAGATCCAGGGGTGAGCCCGGTCCCGTCGACAGTAACACGCCGTCGGGATCCAGGTTCAAGACGTCCTGGGCACTGGCCGTCCACGGCAGGACCGTGACGTTGCACCGGCGCTCGGACAGTTGCCGCAAGATCCCGTGTTTGAGGCCAAAGTCGATGACCACCACGTTTTTACCGGTATCCGGGTTGGGATACGGCTTGGGCGTGGCGACCTGGTCGACCTGCCGGTTGGTCAGCACCGTGGCGTTCAGTTGGTCGAACGCGTGCGCGTCGGCCACGTCGACGATGCTCCCCTTGATGGGGCCCGCGGTCCGGAGCTTCCGGATCAGGTGGCGCGTGTCGATCCCGCTGATGCCCGGAATGTTGTGCTGGCGCAAAAACTCGTCGAGGGACAGCTTGGAGAGCCGGTTCGTCGAGATGTTGGTCAGATCCCGGACCACCATGCCCTTGGCCGTGGGCAGGATCGATTCGTAACTATCGTGGTTGATGCCAACGTTGCCAATTGCGGGCTGGGCGAAGACGATGATCTGGTTGTGGTAGATTTGATCGGTAATCGTTTCTTGGTAGCCCAGTAAGTTTAAATTAAAGATGACTTCACCACTGGTGGTGGCGCCGGCACCGAACCCTTCACCGGGGTAGGCCGAGCCGTCTTCTAGAATCAAATAACGTTTTGCCATGCAAAATCGGCCCCTTTATTAGTTCGCTTGGTTGGCGGACGCCTTGATGATCTCGACCGCGTCCCGGTCGTCGATCTCCGTGACGGAGACCTTGATCTTTTCCCGTTGCGAACTAGGGATGTTCTTGCCAACGAAGTCCGCACGGATCGGTAACTCCCGGTGGCCCCGGTCGACTAAGACGGCCAGGTTGATGCTCTTGGGCCGGCCGAGGGCCATGATGGCACTCATCGCCGCGCGAATCGTCCGTCCGGTGTACAGGACATCGTCCACCAGGATGACCTTCTTGCCGGCCACGCTAAAGTCGATGTCGGCCGCGGAGACTTCCGGTTCGGCGGCTTGGGAATCGTGGTCGATGTCATCGCGGTACGGGGTGACGTCAAGGGCCCCCACCGGCACCGTCACGTTTTCCAGTTGTTGCAAGCGACTCGCGATGCGCTGCGCCAAGTAGACCCCGCGCGTCTTGATTCCCAAGATGACGAGATCGTCGACCCCTTTGTTTCGTTCAATGATTTCATACGTGATCCGGGTCAGGGCCCGTTGCATCGCCATTGCGTCGACAACTACCTTTGGCATGTTAATTTCCTCCTCGAAGTTTTGAGTTGGGGATGGTCGAAACGGGCGGATTTCTTCGGCAAAATGGTGAAGAAATCCGCCCGCCTGACTACCGGCAAACCCGTTTGATTATTACGTTTAGCATAAAAAATCTAGATTGCTTTGTCAACCGGCAAACCGGCTTGTTTTCGCAGTTTATCCACGGTTTCCGCGAACAACGGTGGCACCGGCGCCGTGAAGTCGAGCTGCTCGCCCGTGGTCGGTTGCTTGAACCCTAATTCGCGGGCGTGGAGGAACTGACCGTGGCCCTTCAGCGTCTTCTTGGGCCCGTACAACGGGTCACCCGCGACGGGATGCCCGATGTAGGCCAGGTGGACCCGAATCTGGTGGGTCCGCCCGGTCTCTAACCGACAGGCGATCAGTGAATAGTTGCCGTAGCGCTCGAGGACCCGAAAATGGGTCACGGCGGGCCGCCCATCGGCGACGACCGCCTGCTTCTTGCGGTCCTTGGGTGATCGGCCGAGGGGTGCGCGAATGACCCCCTCGTCTTCCTTGAAATTACCGTGGACGATGGCCACGTATTCGCGGAGGTTGGTCTTGGCCTGAAGCTGTTCGGACAGGCTGTGGTGCGCGTGGTCGTTCTTGGCCACCATCAAGAGTCCCGAGGTGTCCTTATCGATGCGGTGGACGATCCCGGGCCGTAATTGCCCGTTGATGGTCGAGAGCGGGCTGTGGTACAGCAGCGCGTTGACCAGGGTGTGGTTCGGGTGCCCCGGTGCCGGATGGACCACCATCCCCTGCGGCTTATTTACCACCAGGACGTCGTCGTCTTCGTAAACGATGTCTAGGGGGATGTCTTCCGGCGTCAGGTCGATCGGCTCGGGGTCCGGTAAGGCGATGTGGACCGTGGCCCCAATGGCGGCCACGTCCTTGGGCCGGACCGTGGCGCCGTCCACGGTGATGGCGCCGTTTTCGATGGCCGTCTTGGCCTGGGACCGGGAGATCTCCGGCTCCATGACCGCGACCAGCTTGTCGAGTCGTAACTTCTGATCGACCGTAAATTCTTTAACCTGCATGGTGTGCCTCCCGTCGATCGGTCAAGTAAACGCCGATCATAATCAAAATCACGCCGACCGTCAGACAACTATCCGCGAAGTTGAAGATGGGAAAGTTGACGAAGTCGAGCTGGAACATGTCGATGACGTACCCCTGAAGGGCCCGGTCGATGAAGTTGCCGATGGTGCCGGCCAACATGAACGCCAACCCCAGTTCCTCGACCCACTGTTCGCGGTGGTGGCGGTAGCGCCAGAAGAAGACGCCCATGACGCCCAGCGCCACGATGGTGATGACCGTGAAGAGCCACATCTGGCCCTCGAGGATACTCCAGGCGGCCCCGTCATTTTGAAGGTGGGTCAGTGAGAAGACCCCGTTGATGACGGGATGCTGGCCCCCTAAGGCAATGTTGGCCACGACGGCGTGCTTGATGAGCTGGTCGATGACGACCAGCACGATGATGAGAAGTGAATCGGCAATCAGCATAGCGGTTCGTAACCCCTTTTCTATTAAGTCATTGGCTAAAAGTATACCAGAAAAATCGCTAACTGCGCGGTCTGACGGCGGATTTCCCCGAAAAACCGTCCCTCGGGAGGCCGTTCTGCCGGGTGCTTCCTGCCGGAACTGGTATAATGGACGGTAACGTCAAAACGAGGAGGCATTCCAGCATGGCAACACCGAACGACGACGCTCAGACCTACATCCGCATCTACGCGGGTGCCGACGGAGAGACCCACGTCGACTCCAACATGGCGCCGGGCCAGACCCCGAGTGCGATGATCATTGCCGCCTTGGCTCTGATGGAGCACCAAGACGGGCACGACCTGGACCGGGCAGACTTCTTACAGATCTGTCAGACCCTGTGGGACTACCATCAGGCCCGTAAGGATGGGAACCCGGAATAAAAACCTTAAAACGCAACGCCGTCTCGTGAAAACGGGATGACGTTGCGTTTTTTTGATTGGTAATTAGGTTATCGTGTTACCGCCACCCGTGCCGGTCGTGGTCAATCTCCCGCACATGGATCGTAGACACGTACGGGTTGCCGGCGACGTAGAAGCGCTGCTGGCTGAATGCTGAGGGCGTTGCGGCCTGAGCCCCTCGACGCGTGGCAGTGACGATCTGCCGGGGATGGCGTCGGTGGTGCCAGTCGAGGCGCAGGGGTCCCTGGTCAAAGGCGTGACCGGTCAACTGTGCCCCGGAAATCCCCAGGGCCTCAACCAGTTTGGCCGGGCCATTGGTCAGTTGGCGCCCGTTGATGGGCCGGTTGTCGGCCATCAGGTCTTGGCCCTGAGCCGGTTCGAGCGCCCGGAACAAGATGGCCTGCGGATTGCCCACGGGTTGGGTCACCACGTCGAGGACGTAGCGTCCGTAAAGCTTATATAGGTAGATGGTGCCGCCGGCCTGATACAGGGGCAGGTTACGCCGATCCTGATGCCCGTGATAGGCAAACGACGCCGGGTCGTTCACCCCCAAGTAGGCCTCGTCCTCGACGATCCACCCGCTGACGCGTCCGCGCGGTGTTTGGTAGCACAGCGTGACCCCCAGGAGGTCCCGGGCCAACTGGTCGGTAGCGGTCTGCTGAAAGGTTCGAGAAAATTCAGACATGGTAGGTCCCTCCTCACCCTTAGCCTAGCCCCACGACGGTGGCCAGGCCGTGGACTCGGTGTCGTTGGTTGGGTCAGCGACCATTGGCCGGCTGACGTAGTGCGCGTAACAGGGCCCGCACACCGGGATGGTGACGGTCCTTGCGGTAGATCAGCTGGAACGTCTCGTTGGCGGTATCGATGCCTGCCAGCCGCCGGTAAACGATGCCGGCGTGCGGATTGACCACGGCGGATAGGAGCTCCTCCGGATAGAAGGACACCCCCTGCCCCAGACCGACCAATAACTGGAGTTGCTCGAACGAGGGTACCCGGTGGATCGTCAGGTGGTCGACGACCGGGGCGACGCTGTGCCGAAATCCGGTCTCCAGGTAGGTCGAGGGCTCGCTGATGTAATAGATGACCGGTAGTTGGGTCAGCAACTGGGGTGCCAGCGTGGGGCCCTCCCCGGCTAAGGCGGCGCTGATGCCCATGGTGGTGTGGCCCTGGAAGATGGTCTCACTGGCCAGATTGACCTGATCAAGGGGGCCATCTAATGGGAGGTGGTGCAGGATGACGGCACAGTCGAGGTGCCCTAGTAAGACGTCCGAGATGAGGTGCTCCATGCCCTTCTCCTCGATGGTCAAAGCGTAATGCGGCGTCAGACGGCTGAGTGCCGGCCGCAGGAGGGCCCCGTCGAAGGGGGAAAAGTACCCCACGGCCAAGCGCTGGGCGTGGTGGGTCCCCAACCGTTGCGCCTCGGTGCTGGCGGCGTGCATGGTTTCCAAAATCTCTTGTGCCCGGGTGAGAAAGTGTTGCCCGGCCGGGGTCAGGACGACCTGATTGCGTTGCCGGTCGAATAACGGGGTCCCCACCTCGTCCTCGAGCGCGCGGAGCCGTTTCGAGACCGCCCGTTGTGACAGCAGGTTCTTTAGAGCCGCCTGCTGAAAGCTTCCCAGTTGGGCGGTCTCGATGAACAACGTCAATTGTTTTTGATCCATGGATGTCCCCTCCTAGCCGAACTTTTAGTTCGGGTCTGGTCCCATTTTAGCAGAATACACCGGAAAGCGAAGCTGTTACACTAGATTTTGTGAAAGAAACGACAATTCAAGGAGGACGATTCTTATGAAGATCAAAACGGCCTATGCCGACGGTCAAAGTGACCAGCTCAAAATCACCGCTGCCGAACTAGACGCCCCACAAGCCAATGAAGTGCTGGTGAAGATGGTGGCCACTGGCATCTGTCACACCGACGTCGCCGGGCGGGATGGCGCGACCACCCCACTTCCCGTCGCGCTGGGACACGAAGGTGCCGGGATCGTGGAACGGGTGGGTGACAGCGTCGTGGGACTGGTCCCCGGCGACCACGTGGTCCTGTCATTTTCCTACTGCGGTCACTGTGCGAACTGCTTGTCCGGTCATCCCGGGCTGTGTACCCGATTCAACGACCTCAACTTTGGCGGGCACAACTACGACGGGAGCCACCGGTTGCACCTGCCGGACGGCCAGCCGCTCTCAACGTTCTTCGGGCAGTCGTCCTTCTCTACGTATACGGTCGTGGACCAGCACGGGGTCGTAAAGGTGCCTAAGGATCTTGACCTAAAAATGCTGGCACCATTGGGCTGTGGCGTTCAGACCGGAGCCGGGACGGTCTTGAACTACCTGAAGCCGCAGTTTGGCGAATCCCTGGTCGTCTTTGGGACCGGGACCGTGGGCTTAGCGGCCATGATGGCGGCAAAGATCGCCGGAGTGGACCATATCGTGGCCGTCGACATCTTCGATAACCGCTTGGCCCTGGCCCACGAGTTGGGCGCCACGGAAACCATCAATAGCAAGACGACCGACCTCGCCACGGCGCTGCAGGCCATCTTGCCGGCAGGCGCCGACTACACGATCGACACGACGGGGGTCGCCCCGGTGGTCAAGAGCGCGGTCCACGCCTTGAAGCCGGGTGGGCAGTGCGTCGCGGTCGGTATCGGGGGCGACATCACGTTTAACCTGATGGACGACCTGCTGGCGGAAGCCAAGAGTTTGGCCGGCGTGGTCGAGGGAGACGCGATTCCGCAGTTGTTCATCCCGCAATTGGTGACCTATTACCGGCAGGGACGCTTCCCGTTCGACAAGCTGATCAAGTTCTTCGCGTTCGACGACATCAACGCGGGATTTGCGGCTTCGAAGGACGGCTCCGTCTTGAAACCCGTGGTCACGTTTGACTAGCCGAACGTTCCCAGTTTAGCGGCATTTAAACCTTCACAATCTCAAAAGGGACTCGCCGACATTTTTCTGGCGAGTCCCTTTTGATTAAGATAACGACGCATCGTGCTCGTTGAAATCAGTGAAAATGGTCGATGCTTCCACATCTCCTCTAAGATTGGATTTAGTGACCAATTCAAACGGTCCATTCACCATTTTCTCCAGTATCGTTCGGTGACGGACTCCTCTTTATTGTGGGGATGGCTGAAGGCGAATAAGGTCGAATCACCACGTGGGTGGTAGCAAAACCGGCAGATAATTCTCGATTTGAGAACTACCTGCCGGTTTTAGTCATTTTATATTTTAGAAGGGTCCCTGGCCCCACGCAGACGTTAGAACAAGCCCGTGATCGTGCCGTTCTCGTCGATATCCATATCGAGCGCTGCGGGATGCTTCGGCAGACCCGGCATGGTCAAGACGTTGCCGGTCAGCGCGACCACGAACCCGGCACCCAACCGTGGGGAGAACTCGCGTACGTGAATCGTGAAGTCCTTAGGAGCGCCCAACTGGTGGGCGTCGTCGGTCAAGGAATACTGGGTCTTGGCCATGCAGACGGGAAGCTTGTCCCAGCCGCGCTCGGCAAACTTCTTGAGTTGCCGCTGGGCCTTACCGGACAGTTCGACGCGCGCCCCACCGTAAATCTTTTGGGTGATTGCGGTCATCTGGGTCATGATGTCGGCTCCCGCCGGCACCAACGGCCGGAAGGTGCTGGGCTGGTTCGCCGCCGTGACGACCTTCGCCGCCAAGGCTTCGGCCCCCGCCCCGCCATCGGCCCATTCGGTCGTGGTGGCGACGGCAACGCCCAGGTCTTCCACGATTTTGGTCAACGTGGCCACCTCGGCGTCGGTATCACTGGTGAACCGGTTGATGGCTACGACCACCGGCACGCCGTACTGCTGCATGCTGTGGATGTGGCGTACCAGGTTGGCGCTCCCGGTCTTGAGGGCGTCCAGGTTCTCGGTCTCTAGGTCGGCGCGCTTGACGCCGCCGTTGTACTTCAACGCGCGAACCGTGGCGACCAAGACCACGGCGTCCGGGGTCTTCCCCAAGACCGGCGTCTTGATGTCCATGAACTTCTCACCGCCCAGGTCGGCCCCGAAGCCGGCTTCCGTGACGGCGTAATCGCCGAGTTGCAGCGCGGTCTGGGTCGCCAAGACCGAGTTACACCCGTGGGCGATGTTGGCGAACGGGCCCCCGTGGATGATAGCGGGGTTGTGCTCGAGCGTTTGGACCAGGTTCGGCTTGATGGCGTCCTTTAATAACAGCGTGATTGCCCCGCCGACTTTCAAATCGGCCACGGTCACGGGTTGCTTGTCGGTATTGTACCCGATCAGGATACGGTTGACCCGGCGTTTCAGGTCGGTCAGGTCCTCACTCAGGCATAACACGGCCATGAGTTCGCTGGCAACGGTGATGTCGAAACCGTCCTGGCGCGGCACCCCGGAGGTCCGGCCGCCCAGGCCAATGACCGTCTGCCGCAGGGCCCGGTCGTTAATGTCGAGCACCCGCTTCCAGACGATCTGGCGGGGATCAAGGTGCAGGGCGTTCCCCTGCTGGATGTGGTTATCGATCAGCGCCGCCAGGGTGTCGTGGGCCTCGGTCAGTGCGTGCATGTCCCCCGTGAAGTGCAGGTTGATGTCTTCCATGGGAACGACTTGGGCGTGTCCGCCCCCGGTCGCGCCCCCCTTGAGGCCCATGACGGGTCCCAGGGAGGGTTCCCGTAAGGCCAGCACGGTCTTGTGTCCCAAGCGGTTCAGACCGTCGCCCAGGCCAATCAGGACGGTCGACTTCCCCTCACCGGCAGGGGTGGGGTTGATCGACGTGACTAAAATCAATTTGCCAAGCTGGTGGTGTTGCTTCAGCGGCAAGGTAATCTTGGCCTTGGTATGGCCGTAAGGTTCGATCTGGTCGGGGGTCAAGCCGACCTTGGCGGCAATTTTTTCAATGGGTTCTAAGGGGGTTGCTTGGGAAATCTCGATGTCTGTACTCAATCCACATTACTCCTTCGTTTCGTTAGCGGTAATGGCGGCTTGAACCAGGTTGGCCAGTTCAATCGCCGAGTTTTTAGGCAGTAAAAATTGGTAGATCTTCCCCTGCGCCACGATGCCCAGCCGGTGATGGGCCAGGCTGACGTTGCTGACTTGGTGCAGCGGGATCACCAGGTGCCGGTGGTTCAGGACCGTGCTGACGGTCAGGACCTGGTTGGCCATGGTGATGTTGCGAAAATGAATCTCGACCCAGCACAGGACGGCGAAGGCCCCGAAAAAGGCCAAGGTGATCCAGTTAAAGTGGGTCACTTCCAGCCAGAAGATGGCCCCCATCAACAGCACCATGAGGGTCCAACTCCAGATAATAATGCTGCTAATTGGGTTGGGCTGGTATAAAAAACGACGTTCCTGGGTTATCATGAGTGACAACACCTCACATATTGGAGTGATTTTTTTGTTCTCTTTATACACGGATGCGGCGACGCAACCCGAAAGCGGGCTGAGCGCGGGTGGCATCCTGTTGATTCACGACCATCAACAAACTCAAGAAAAAGTGGCGTTGACCGCCACTAACAATCATACCGCTGAATTTGAGATTGCGACCATCGCGTTGACGCGGTTACGCGACCAGCTGGGGGCCGCCGCGGGTGAAACGACCGTGCTGTTCCACACCGACAGTCAAATCGTCAGTCAGAGTCTCGCCAAGCACTACGCGAAACACTATCAGGCCGAGGTCGACCGCTTGCTCAGCGTACAAAGCGCCTTCCAGCTGGTCCTGACCGAGTGGGTCCCCGAAAAACAGAATCAGGGGGCCCACACCCTGGCGAATCAGGCCCTTCACGCCCGCGAAGCCGACGTCAAGTAGGTCTTTAACGGTAACTCGTATTCGCTCCAGTCCGGGGTGCCCCCGTACAAAGCCGAGCCAGCCAATAACCGACCGATCTGAGGTCCGGTAGTCAAGCCGGAAGACCCTAACCCGGAGGCGACCAGTAAGCGTTCGTGGTCCGGCAACGGTCCGAAGAAGGGCGCGAAGTCGTCCGTGTAGGCCCGGGTGCCCACCCGCACGGCGGTGATGTCGTCGGCGGTCACGCCGGCAACCAGCCGCTGGGCACTGGCGAGCAGATCGGCGGTCACGGCCGCCTCGGCTTGCAGGTCGAAGCCCTTGTCGTCCTCGTGGGTCGCCCCCACGATCAGCTTACCGTGGCCAAACGGGATGAAGTCGCGTTCGCCCTCGGGCATGACCACGGGCAGGTTCTCCTGAAGCGGATAATCCTTCACGGCTAATTCGATCAGCTGCCCCTTTTGCGGCCGTACCTGAGCGATCACGTCGAGGGGCGCTAACAGGTCCTTGAGCCAGGCACCGGCGGCCACGATGATGCGGTCGAACTTCCGGTCCCCCAGCGACGTGTGCACGGCTTCGTCGGCGGTCAACGTGACCCGTTCGCGCCGAATCGTCAGGTTCTTGTCCTGCGCACTGGCCAGTAAGGCGTGGACCAGTGCGGCCCCGTCGACGCGGGCCCCGCCACTGATCAGGATGCCCGGTTGCGGCGCCGTCAGGAGTGGCACGTGTCGTTGCACGTCCTGTGCGGAGAGGACCGTGATTTGCCCCATCCCCGCCGCGGTCTTTTGCCGGTCGACGGCCAGGTCGTGGAGGATCTCCAAGTCGGGCTGGGCCTCACGGGTGACGATGGTCCCGGTCTGCTGATAAACGTCGGTGCCAATCTGGGCATCGTGGATCAGTTGTGGGTACAGGTCCGCCCCGTCCTTGGCCAAGCGGTACCAGCGTTGGTTCCGCCGCTTCGATAACCAGGGTGAGATGATGCCCGCGGCCGCCGCGGTGGCCTGACCGATCCCGTCGTCGAACAGGGTCACCTTGAGATTCTGACTGCCGGGTAAGGTACTGAGGTAATAGGCTGCGGTGGCCCCGACGATGCCGCCGCCAATAATTGCAATGCGTTTTTCCATCTGACTCTGACCCCCTTAAGTGATCTCGTTTTCATTCTAGCATAAGTTCTCACATGGCGACCATTATTGACCGCGCAAAAAAATCCCCAGGACCGTTGACGTAACGATCCTGGGGATTTTGGCGTGGTCTAAAGATTACTTAAAGACTAAGAAACGGTCACTGTCGGCCATGAAGTCCTTGTCGCCGGCTGGGGATTCGATGGAACCGAAGTCCATCTGCGCCCGCAGCTTCCAGCTAGCTGGTAGGTTGAAGGCGGCCCGAACTTGGTCGTCGATCAGTGGGTTGTAGTGTTGCAGGTTGGCCCCTAAGCCGTTTTCAGCTAAGGCCGTCCATACGGCGAATTGGGCACCCCCCTGGGCTTGTTCGGACCAGTCTTGGAAGTTGTCCGCGTAGAGTGGGAAGTTGTCCTCGAACGCCTTCACAGTCTTAGTCTCGGTGAAGTAAAGCACCGTCCCAAAGGCGGCCTTGAAGGCGTTGATCTTGGCGGTCGTCTTCGCAAAGGCGGCTTCGTCGGGCACCTCCTGCTTCAAACGGTCGATGACGATGTCCCAGAGCTTTTCGTGGGAAGCCCCGAATAAGATCACGGCGCGGGTCGTTTGGTTGTTGAACGGCGTCGGGTTCTGCTTGATGGCGTCCTCAATCAGCTGGGTGATGTCTTCTTGGGAAGCACTGACGTTCCGGCCTAAGGCGTAAATGCTGCGACGTTGGGTTGCTAAATCGATTAATTGCGTTTTCATAAGTTAGATAACCTCTCTTTTAGTCTGACTAGGTAGTGATTCGCTTGGTTAAGCGTTGAATTTAGTTTATCACTTACTTTTTGAAAGTAAAGTGTTTTGTGCGGAACTTTAGAAAAGGTTGAGGTTTTTATGCTGCCCATTATATGAGGATAAATTTAATAATTTTTTGATCTGGCTGACCACCCAATCGACCGTCAGCTGGGCTTGGGGCCGGCACAGGACCCCGAGGAGAAACGTCCACACGGCTTGCCCCGCTGCTTGGGGGTCGCCGTTGGCGTGGTCCTGCGTCAGCAACAGGGCCAAAACCGTCTGGAGACTTTGCGGGACCGGCCAGTCGCCGGTCAGGGCGAACGCGATGGCCTGGGGATGCGCCTGAGCGTATGCGAGCAGGTTCGTCACCATCCGGGTCACCATGGCCTGGGCGTCGGGAGACTCCAGGACCCCCTGGTGGAGCGCCGCCGTCACCTCGGCTAAGATCTCCGTTCGTAAGGTGGCGAGTAAGCTGGCCTTGTCGGGGTAGTGACGGTAGATGGCGGCCGGCGTGACGTCTAAGAACTTGGCCAATTGGCGCAGTGATAGGTCGGCCGCCCCCTGCTGTTCAAGCACCTGCCGCGCCCGTTGCCGAATGGCGGCAGCAAGATTTTCACGATGATATGGTTTGGTCATGGGTCCTGGCTCCTTTCGGGTGAGTCCTGATGTTACAGGAGTTTACATCATATGTTATCACTGTATACATGATATGTAAACAGTGATAACATCAACTGATTTACCGTGAGCTTTACACTTTTTTTACAGCCGAACTAACGGTGAAGGCTTACAATGAATTTAGGTCGAAATTAAACAAGAAAAGAGACTGATTCATGGCAAACACGATTTCACGAAAACGATTAATCTTTCAATTTATCTGCTTCTGGTGTCTCTGGTTGGCGGTCCAGGTCGTCATTAACGTTCCCGTTGAGCATCACCTGTACGGGTGGCCCCAGGAATTGACCCTGGACGCCGTTAAATTACTGGTCTGGTGCGGCGGTGCCTGGTGGTTCATTCGCCAGGCCGACTCCCGGTCCCTCGCCATCACCCCGGCCGACCAGTGGCGACCCAACTGGTCGTTTCGGGCGGGGTACTGGATCTGGCTCGTCGTGGTGCTGTACCTGCTGGTGCAATTCTACCTGAGTCATCACGGCCTCAGATTTTCACGGACCTTCGTCCCCCAGTATTGGGGCCGGTACTTCATTGTCGTCGGCGTGACCGAGGAATTCATGTTCCGCGGGTACTTCCTGAACGCGTTACTGAAGCGCGTCTCCTTCACGCGGGCCAATACGCTCCAGGCGGTTGCCTTTGCGGCGATGCACATTCCCCGCTACCTGACCACCGTTCCGGCGATGAGCCCCACCGCCTGGATCAGCAACCTGGTCTCGGTCGCCGTCCTCGGGGCCCTCTTCGGCTGGCTTTACGCCAAGAGCAAGTCCCTGTGGCCGGGGATCATCCTGCACATGACCTGGGATATTCTGGTCACGGCGTTTGCGTAATAACCTTAAAAAGACTCATCCGGACCATTAAGGTCATGGACGAGTCTTTTTAAGTGGAAATTGGCAAATATTGGGTGAGTGATCGGCTGGTGCTCCCCCGCGGGCTGCCCCAATTTTCGTTAAGGGTCCCCCGACCCTAGTGGCCGCTTTCGTTGATTCCCTGAACCAGCAACTTCCCCACAGCACGGGCCGAGAAGGGATTCTGTCCGGTGATCAGTTGGTGGTCCCGGACAGCGAAGGATTTGTAGGCCCGCTTCTTCCGGAAAGTGGCCCCGTGGGCTTCTGCGACTTTCTGATTCAAAAACGGGACGACCCGCCGTTTACCGGCGAGGATCTCTTCGGCCTGGGTGAAGCCGGTAACGGTCTTGCCGGCGATCAGGTAGTTGCCCTGGTCGTCGCGCACGTTGAGCAGACCCGCGATGCCGTGGCAGACCGAGGCCACGAATCCGCCTTGGTCGTAGATCTGCCGCGTCAGGTCTTGCAGCGCCTGGTTATGGGGAAAGTCCCACATGACCCCGTGGCCCCCGGTGTAGTAAATAGCCTGGTAGTCGGTGGGAACAATCTGGTCCGGCCGCAGTGACTGGGTCAGGGCCTTACGCTGGAAGGTCGCGCTCTCATAGATGGCCAGGCTGTTGGCGTCGGTGTAGGACATGCTCCGCGGGTCCAGGGGCACGAAGCCTCCCTTGGGACTGACGTAATCCACGGCCAAGCCGGCTTGGGTCAGTTCATCAACGAACTCGGTGGCCTCCCCCAGCCATAAACCAGTCGCATCGTTGGTGTTGGCGTAACGGGTCACGTTGGTCAGGACGACGAGTACTTTTTTCATGAAAAGGACTTCCTTTGATTAGTTTAAGATTTTAAACCATTAAACCATAAATTCTCTGCATCGTCAAGAAAAGCCCCTTAATGTCAACGAGGGATCCGACCATTTGGCCGGATCCCTCGTCATTATGGCGATAACAGGATTGGAACCTTAATTAGCAGTAGCGGGCGTTAGCTGCCCCGCTTGGAGATCATAAACGGCCGTGTAAAGGGGTAAAATATCGGCCGGAATGTGGTGATCCACTTCAATCACGGTTAGTTGAGGATTAGCCAGGATTTGGCGGTGGATGGCCAGGGCGGTCGCCGGATCCAGAGAAGCGGTTCCTTCATCGATCAGCAGAACCTTTCGATTAAAGAATAGGGCACGGGCAATCTCCAGTCGCTTCAGTTGCCCCCCTGAGAAGTTAGTCCCCTCTTCACTGATCGAAGCGTTCAATGAAGCTGTGGTCGCTAGCTCAGGAAGCCCCGCCATGGCCAGTGCGGATTGGAGGGACTGCACACTGGCTGGCTGACCTAATGTGATGTTTTGTTGAACGGTATCTTGAAAGACCACGGGTGTCTGGCCGACTACCCCGAACCACTGGTCGGCGTCGGCCTGCGTGTAAGCCTGACCGTTGACCAATGCGCAGCCTGCTGTGGGCGTCTCCTCCTGAAGCAGGAGGCGGATTAAAGTCGACTTCCCAATTCCAGACCGTCCCCGGATTAGCACCTTATCTCCCTGGTGAACCTGTAGAGATAGGTCCTGAAAAATAGGATGGTCCTGGTAAGCGAAAGTCACGTGCTGTAACTCAACCGTTCGCACAGCAGCTGCCGTGGACGCCTGAGGCAACGCGGGAGTCGTCGTGTCTTGTGCCACCTGTTGGCGAATGGCTTTGGTACTAGTAATGGTGTTCCAACCGGCAACGATTTGGTTGAACCCGTTGAGAATCCAACTGGAGGAGTATTGAATGGCGACGAATTGCGATAGCTGGAGTCGGCCGGTGATGGTGAGATAAATACCGAGGCCAATGGGAATATCCGAGAAGACCATAAAGAGAAACCCAATGACTGCGTTAGAGAGGGCCAACTGGTTCTTTAACCGCGCGTTGGCCCCCTCCATCCCGGAAAGTGAACTTTTAAGTCGTGAATCAAATCCGTGCAGAACGGTATACCGCTTTAACAGCAACGCACCATGGAATAAATCATGCACCGTCGCTGACAGCGTCTGATTTTGCTGCGACCATTGCTGTGTTCGGACTTGAATGGAACGACTAAATAATTTGGGCGCAAAGGTCGGTACCACCATAAAGGCCAAGAAAACTAAAGTCACCAAAACGTTGCTGTATAACGCGTATCCCAGCGTCCCAATCACCATCGTCCCCGCCCCTAACAGACTGAAAATTTGACGCCAGTAGTTGTCTTCCAGCAGTTTCAAATCGTTCATGAAAAATGAGACGTTGTCGGTCTCGTGGTCCCCAATTGACGAACTGATGGCCATTCGGTGCTGGACGACTTGTGTTTTCAACGCCAGGTTAATTTGAAAAATATTACGATTAACGATGCGGGTTTGCCAGTATTTTAGGCCAGCGAACAAGGCATAGCCCATTAAAATCAGGACAATGGCTGGAACAATCCAGCTCGCCAACCGCTTTTCGATGAGATAAAAGAAGAAAGAATAGGTAAAAGTATTAAAGGGCATTTCCAGCCCCGCTAGCAGACTGGCCAGCACTGCCAGTGTGAATAATGGTCGATTCAGATACTTTTTCACAGCGGATCGCCTCTTCAATGACTAAAGTACCTTTTATGATACAGCAATAAAAAAACTAATCAATTTTTAATCAAGCGTTTATCTTATCAGCGAAATAACTGCCAACAAAAAAGGCTCCCCACAAAGGGAGTCTCCCAATCCGTGTCCTCAGGCGGTGAGCACGTGCCGGTGAAGGTACCCCAGTACGACGCCCAGGAAGGCGAACGGTAACGCGAAACTAAAGAGAGCCGGAACCAATTCTGCCGCTAAGGTCAAGACCATGATCAGGTCGATGGCCATCACGGTCAAACTCACACCTAAAAGTACTCGCCACCAGCCCCGACTCACCCGGGGTTGGTAAGTGACGCCATAAACCAGTAACGCTAACGCCGTCGTCAACAATAGTGCGTGATCCATGACTGGCATGGTCAGTGCCAGGGCCAGCAGTGCGGCGACACCACTGAGTCCCATAAAGAAGTAACCGTACCAGCGTTGTGTTTGAGTCGTTGATTTCACGATTATCACTCCTTCAGTCCCTCTCTCTTCCCTTTAGTTTACGCCTATTTGTAAACGCTTTCAAGAATAGAAAACACCCCCGCCCCCGTAAAATATTCTATGGGGTGTGGCGAGCAGCTCCTATCCCTGATCGCCGGAATCGGCGTGGAGTGAGCCATCCCACTGGTCGCTGAAAACCGCGGGCACCTGACGGTCGAAGACCCGCAACAGGGCAAAGAGGCTCTCCGCGCTGTTTTCCACGGTCAATTCCTGCCGGGGCAGCCAATAGACGTGCCCCTCGTTACTATCCCGGGGCGTCCCGCTAAAGTCATCGCTGCGGTACAGCAGGCCCAGCTTGCGGCGGTGACCGGGGTGGTCGAACCATTCACAGGTTCCGCAGAAGTCGGCGTGATGGAGCTGAATCCCCGTCTCTTCGCGTACCTCGCGCATGGCGGCGCTCAGACCGGTTTCGCCAACCTCGACGTGCCCACCGGGAAAG
Source organism: Levilactobacillus spicheri DSM 15429 (assembly GCF_001435095.1). Taxonomy (GTDB): domain Bacteria; phylum Bacillota; class Bacilli; order Lactobacillales; family Lactobacillaceae; genus Levilactobacillus; species Levilactobacillus spicheri. The sequence continues at coordinate 66,859 of NZ_AZFC01000012.1, read as the reverse complement.
CTGTGCCCCGCCTTCCAGGGAACGTTCAGTTTATCTTCGACCAGGACCCGGTGCGTCTGCGGGTCGGTGACCAGCGTCATGGTGACTAGTTCGATTGCTTGTGGTTGGTGCATGGCATTCACTCCTTTGAATCTCATTGTAGCAAACCTCAGGGCAAACAAAAAGACGGCTCACTGGCCGCCCTTATTTTGGCTTACGCTTGACGCTGATTATTTTTATTCTTCATGATGAGCGCTTCGGCCCCGTAGCAGACCACGCCTAATGCGGCGAACGCTAGTGGGAAGCCCACGGCCCATAACAGTGACTTCATCAGGACTAAGCTCAACAGGCAGACACTTAGAACGACCAGGACGATTAACGTCAATCCATCTTTCGTCATATAATTACCCCCAGAAATTTAAACTTGTGTGGCCCCTACCACATTTATAGGATAACAAGGATTGGTCCTGACCGCAAACCCCTGGGAGAAACTTAAGGAAATCGACTAACTTTTCAATGGCGCAACGTGGGAGTTGACGAAGAATGCCGGTTGAGGTGCTCGAGTTGACCCTTGAACTCGGCGGCGTAGCGTTCCTGATCGGCCGTGTAGGTGCCCAAGCGCTCACTCAAGCCCACCGTGTAGTCGGCCCGTTCGCCGTGTTCCCCTTCGTCCAGGCCCAGCTGTTCTTCGGTCGCGTCGACCCGCATCGGCATGACGCGCCGCAAGCCCCAGATGATGAGACAGCCCATGGCAGCCACGAAGGCGATGGTGAAACCGGTCGCCAGCAGCTGGATGCCCAGTAGGCGCCAGCCGCCACCGTAGGCCAGTCCGTTGGTGGTCACGGCGGCGTTGACCGTCTTGGTGGCGAAGACGCCGGTCAGGATACTCCCGACGATTCCGCTGACGCCGTGGCACCCAAAGGCGTCCAGGGCATCATCCACGCCCAACCGGGGTTTGATCACGTGGATGAACCCAAAGCTGGTCAGCGTGGCCAGCGCCCCAATCGCCACGGATCCCAGCACCGTGACGTACCCGGCCGCCGGGGTGATCCCGACCAAGCCGCAAAGCGTCCCGGTGCAGACGCCGACCAGCGTGGGTTTCCCCGTCGTCAGCATGTCTAAGACCATCCAGACCACCATGGCGGTCCCGGTCGCGACGGTACTGGTGATGGCCGCCTGCATGGCGACGGTGTTGACGGCCAGGGCGCTCCCGGCGTTGAAGCCGTACCAGCCGATCCAGAGAATGGCGGTCCCCAGCAGGACCCAGGGCAGATTGTAGTGGTGCTCACTGTCGATCTTGAGCCGCCGTCCCAGCCAAGCGGACAGGACCAGCGCCGTGATGCCGGCGTTGATGTGCACCACGGTCCCGCCGGCGAAGTCCAAGACCCCGAGCCGCGCTAACCAGCCGGTCGGGCTCCAGACCAAGTGGACCATCGGGTAATAGATCAGGATGGACCAGGCGGCGAGAAACGCTAGGAGAAATTTGAAACGAATTCGTCCCACGATGGCCCCCACGAACAAGGCGGGGGTGATGATGGCGAACATCATCTGAAATAACGCGTAAGCCCCCACCGGAATCTTGGTGGGCGTCAGACTGGCGAGATTGACGCCGGCCATGAAGACGTGCTTCAGGTTGCCCACGACGCCCAGCACATCGCCCGAAAAGGCCATGGTGTAACCGAGGCCGATCCATAGGAGGATGGCGACCCCGGTCATGATGAAGACGGACAGCATGGTGTTGACCACGTTCTTCGCGGTGACCAAGCCACCGTAAAAGAAGGCCAATCCGGGGGTCATGAAGAGAACCAGAATGCTTGAAATGAGTACAAATGCCGTATTTGCTAAATCCATGAATCAACGCCCTCTCTGCTCTTTATGTTAGAAATTCTAACACCAGATTTGCTGATTGTCAGAACAAATGAGCCAGTCAGCGGTTAATTTCGCTAATTGATGAACTAAGTGACCCACTCACTAGGGCATTGACGGGCATCGCCGCCAATGGTAAAGCAAATGTTAAGTTTTATAACATACGTTAATCAATGACGCCGACGAGAACGGAAATGGCGGTTTACGCGGCTGGCTCGTGGCACCAAAAAAGGCCACCCCTGGTTAGGAGGGTGGCCCCGTCTTCTGGACATTCTTATCTTAGCAGGTCGCACACTGGCGAACCATCAAAACGCAAAAACAATGAGGTCAGCTTTGAAACCTGCGTGAACTCGGCCCTTAAAGACTTTTGACTTGACTGAACGTTGTCGTTGCAGAACCCGCTGACTTCGTCTCTGCTTAATGGCGCAGGAACGTCCGCCGCACCGCCGCCGGCAACATATTGCGAATGCCGCCCCGGGGGTCCTTAACGTCCCCGGCGTACCGGGGAATCAGGTGAATGTGCGCGTGCATGACGGTCTGTCCCGCCGCCGCGCCGGTGTTGATGCCGATGTTATACCCCGCCGGTTGATACTTCTGGTCGAGGAAGGCTTTGGCCTGATCTAGCAGGTCTTCCATCGCCGCCCGTGTCGCACGGGGAACGGCGAAGTAGGTCGCGTAGTGCTGCTTTGGCACGATCAACAGGTGGCCGACCCGGACCGGATGCAGGTCCCAAAAGGCCTTGGCCAGGTCGTTTTCCAACACGATGTCGGTTTTTTGGCAAAAGATACAGTCGGGATCAATCACGGGCCGTCGCCGCCTTGGTCCGCGGCCGCCGTTGGGCCCAGAACTGGAAGTAGTCCGTCCGCAGCGCCCCGTTATACAGCTTCCGCTTCTTCGTGGCCTTTTGCCCGTAGAAGTGTTCGAACTCCAGGTCCGCCGTCAAGATGTACTTCGACCAGTCGGTCAGGGGCTTAAAGACCTGCCCCATCTGCTTGTACAGTTCCCGGACGCCGGCCTGGTCGCTCAGCCGTTCCCCGTAAGGCGGGTTGGCGACGATGACCCCGTGATGCAGGTCGGTGGTGAAGTCCTGCACGGCCAGCTGCTTAAAGTCGATGTCTTGGGACAGGCCGGCTTCCTCGGCGTTGCGCTTGGCGATGGCGATCATACTGCCATCGATATCGCTCCCGAAGATCTGGAGTGGCGTGTCGTAGTCCGCCTGAGACTCGGCCTCGTCCCGGACCTGTTGGCTCAGGGCGTTGGGGATCCAGTCCCACTTTTCACACAGAAAGTCCCGGTTGTAGCCGGGCGCGAGGTTGCGGCCAATCATGGCCGCTTCGATGGGAATGGTTCCCGACCCACAAACGGGATCGACGAACGGCATGTCGGTGTGCCAGCTGGTCAGGGCAATCAAAGCGGCGGCCATGTTTTCCTTGATGGGCGCGCCCCCCTTGCCGACCCGGTAGCCCCGCTTGAACAGGCTTGGGCCGGTAGTATCTAGCGTCAGCATGACGTGGTTCTTATTGATGATGACTTCCAAGGGATAGGTCGCCCCGGTTTCGGGCAACCGCGTCCGCCGGTGATAGATGGCGGCCAGCTTCGTCGCCACGGCCTTCTTCACGATGGCTTGGGCGTCGGGCACACTGTGGAGTTGGGACTTTTGGGAGCGTCCCTCGACCGGAAAGGCGGCGTCCATCGGCAGGTACTGATCCCACGGGACCGCCTGCGTGGCGTTGAACAATTCGTCAAAGGTCTTGGCTTCGAACTCGGTCACGATGATCCGAATCCGGTCGGCCGTGCGTAACCAGAGATTTGTTTTTAAGATGTCTTCGATAGTGCCATCAAACCGGACCCGGCCGTTTTCGACCTGCGTTTGGTAGCCCATATCGCGGAGCTCGCGACCGGCGAGGGCTTCGACCCCCGCGGCAGTCGCGGCGTATAAATGAAATTTTTCCATGTTGTCCTCCTGGTGATCAAAACAAGTAGTGATGAGAGTTGACCGTTAATGGTGATGCTCGCAAAGCCCTAACTTTTGGCTATTTCGAGGAGCACTAGGTTTATCCTATCATTGAACGGGGCCCTTGGCTATCTTTCCCACCGAAAAGATGGGCGCTGGGAGCCAATGGCCACCGATTCAATCCAAATGGGCACAAAAAAAGTGAGAACCGAAGTCCTCACCACCTGACGAAGTGCAAATCCCTGTAAGCCATGTTTTGTACCGCACCATGATTCAGGCAACCATGATGTGGCGGTAATCATCTATCTCAGACATCTCTGTCTGCCCCACGCATCGTTCGGTTCCTTACGTGAAGCTCCCCTACCAAAGTTTGGGTTTCCCGCTCGAGGGGTTTACCGCGTTCCACCGCCTAGGTTTCCCTAAACGTATCGTCACTGTGGCACTTTCAGAGGTACTCGAGCATAGCCGAAGCCTTAGCTGGTTTCCCTCGCCGTAACGTGCAAGCACGTCCGCCGGCTTATTTTTTCACCGACCACGAACACTACAGGCATCACAGCCTGTGCGAGAATGGACTTTCCTCAGCCGACATAAGCCGACCGCAATTACCCAGGATTTACACCGTCATTATAATTCTACAAACGATGTGACTCGTTTGGATCATTATCTAGTTGTGAACCGAAAACGTGACGTTCCAAGTTGGACAGTCGCTTCAAAATGTCCATGTTGGTGACATTTGAAGACGGTTGATTGGTTGACGCCGCCTGTGGCTGACTGCCACCGACTTGGATCTGCTTGGTCAGTTCATCGACCTTGGCCAATAACCGTTCGTTTTCTTCTTGAAGCCGTTGATTTTCTTTAACAAAAGTATCGTAATCCTTGATGACGTTGTCTAAGAAACTATCAACGTCGTCAGGATCGTAGCCCCGCATCTTTTGGCGGAACTGCTTTTGCAAAATCTCTTTGGGAGTAAAATTAACGTTTTCCATTGATTACTACACCTCGTTGTCTTATCGAACCGGCAATTAATATAATACCAGTTTTCAATCAAATTGGGAACTATTATTTAAATTTTCTTGATATTCGTTGGCACTCTCCTGGAGCCAGTCCATATCGATCAGCGTGACCGGGTACGGATGCTGCTCCTGAAACCGGTCAATCGCCTGATAGTCGTACTTTGGCTTGCCCGGTACTTCTAAATCATAAACCAAGACCGCTTCGTCCGTGTGGGTTAACATAAATTCTTGATAGTTTCTTAATTGTTGGGGGCCATGATAGGGTTGTGCGCTAACGGCCTGGTGGAAGTCCACCCGACTGGCCAGCTGCATGTACTTGGCCTGATTGGTCTCGTTCCAGTTATGGCCAAAGTCCGCAAACGGGGTCATCATGGCAACCTGCAGCTCGGGATAATCGGCCTTCAGTGCCAATCCGACCTCGGCGGCCCACTGCTCGACGCCCAGCTGACCCCCGGTGATCAGCCAGTCGGTGCCATTTTCGATTTTTTCGATCAGCAGCTTCTTGAGGGTGTCCTTGATCACCAGTAGCTTGGGGTCCTGATCGCCAAAGACGCCTAATTCATAGCTCCGGTACCCCGTTAGCCATAAACGACTCACCACATCACCCTCCTCTAATAGGATAAAATAATTTTTTTACACCCACCGCCACGGCAGGTCGTCCCCGCACCGACGAGCACGCGTGCGAGAAACGCGACCTGCCGTCATCCCGTGAAAATACTACCTTTAGTGTACCGAATAATTCCGTGAGCGGCAATTGATAAGCCGCCATTTTTCGCGAAAGTGGGTTGGCGAGGTGGCTTTAAGAGTTTTTATTTTGTGATGAGCTTGGTATAATGTCTGTAACTGGGCCATCCAGCCCGAAGGAGTGTGAGGCACCATGACCATCCGGTATCCCAATGGGCATGCCTACCGAGCGCCTGCCACGAAGGAACACCCCCACTTTTCGAGTGCGTATACGAACTACGGAAAACGGGGTATGTCGCTGGAAGAGGCGCTCAACGAAAGTAATGTTTACTACGAAACACAAGGTCTTGCGGTCGTTCACAAGAAACCCACCCCGATTCGCATCGTCAAGGTCGATTATCCCAAGCGCAGTGCTGCGGTGATTAAGGAAGCCTACTTCAGCACCGCCTCGACGACCGACTACAACGGTGTGTATCGGGGTCATTATCTGGATTTTGATGCCAAGGAAACGCGGAATAAAACGGCCTTTCCGTTGAAGAACTTCCACCAACACCAGATCGACCATTTACGGGCCTGCACCGCTCAGGGTGGTATCTGTTTTGCCATTATCAAGTTCGTCGCCCACGACGAGATCTATCTCTACCCTGCTCAGGAGTTGTTCACCTTTTGGGACGCTCAGGTCGCCGGCGGTCGTAAATCGATTCCCTACGATGAGATTCAGGACCACGGGGTCTTGATCACCCCCCAGATTCAGCCTTTGATTCCTTACCTCAAGGCCGTGGACCAGCTACTGAACTAGCGGCCACGATTTAATTTGCAAAGGAGATTACCATGTCTAGTAACAATAATACGCGGGAAACCCGCATGAGTCGCAACGCCGACCGACAATCGGGGCCGCAAAAACCGCACCACGGCTGGCGAACCTTTCGCCGCATCCTTTACGTCATCGTCGCGGTGATCGTTTTAGGAATTCTCGCGGGTGCGGGTCTCTTCTTCTATTACGCCCAAAGCGCCCCCAAGGTAACGCAGTCGGCCCTCTCGAGTGACGCCTCGACGCGGGTCTACGACGCGAACGGGAAAGTGATTTCCCGGTTGGGTGCCCAGAACCGGACCTACGTCAAGTCCGACCAGATTCCGGCCCTGCTGAAAAAGGCGGTGGTCTCGACCGAAGACCGCCGTTTCTACAAGAACAGCGGGATCGACCCGGTCCGGATCATCGGGGCGGCCTTCTCTAACATCAGCGGTTCCTCGCTGGGAATGCAAGGTGGGAGTACGCTGACGCAACAACTGGTCAAGCTCTCCGTCTTCTCGACGGCGGCTTCTGACCGGACGTTAAAGCGGAAGGCCCAAGAAGCCTGGTTAGCCTTAAAGGTCGACCACGACTACTCGAAGGACCAGATTCTAGAGTATTACATCAACAAAGTTTACATGGGTAACGGGGTCTACGGAATGCAAACGGCGGCCCAGTACTACTACGGGAAAAAGCTGAGCCAGTTGAACCTGTCCCAGCTCGCCCAGTTAGCGGGTATGCCGCAATCACCGACCAACTATGACCCGATCCATTACCCTAAGTACGCGACGCAGCGGCGGAACCTGGTCCTGCAGGCGATGGCCAAGAACAACGTCATCACCTCCGCGCAGGCCCAGGAAGCCGAAGCCGTCAACGTTCAAACGGGGTTGGTCAAGGACCACACGACCTCGACGCAGATCAGTGCCAAGACCAGCAAGGTCGTCGACGCCTACCTCAAGCAGGTGTACGCCGAGTTAAAGACCAAGGGCTATAACACCACCAGTGGTGGGCTGAAGGTCTACACCAACCTGGACATGGGCGCCCAAAAGAAGCTGTACGATATTGTCAACGGCAGTACCTACATCTCCTTCCCGTCCGATAAGTTCCAGGTCGGTTCGACCATTGTGAACCCGAATAACGGGAAGGTCGTCGCCATGATCGGTGGCCGGAAGACCGGTAACGTGACCTTCGGGTTGAACCGGGCCGTGCAGACCGACCGTTCCAGTGCTTCGACGGCCAAGCCGCTGATGGACTACGGTCCCGCCATTCAGTACCTCTACTACCCGACCTACGAACCCGTGAAGGATACGGAGTTCACCTACCCCGGCACCACGAAGAAGTTATACGACTGGGACCGGAAGTATCAGGGAACCATCACCATGCGCAAGGCGCTGTACGAATCCCGGAACATTCCGGCCGTGCGGACCCTGCAAAATGTTGGTATCAGTAAGGCCACCACGTTCCTCAAGGGCCTGGGCATGACGTTCGATAAGACGTTGACCCTGCAAAACGGGATTGGGCTGTACATCTCCTCCGAACAAGAAGCCGCCGCGTATGCGGCCTTCGCGAACGGTGGGACCTACTACAAGCCTTACCTGGTCTCGAAGGTGGTCACCCAGGACGGCAAGGCACACAATTACCTGTCGACCGGGAAGCGGGCCATGTCCAGCGCCACGGCGTTCATGTTGACCGACATGATGAAGGACGTCATGACCAACGAGAACGGGTCGGGACGCTCCGCCGCCATTTCCGGACTGTACCAAGCCGGGAAGACCGGGACGGACTCCTACCCTGACGATTACGCGGACAAGGTGCCGGATGGTGCCACGATGGACTCCTGGTTCACTGGGTACACCAAGAACTACTCCGTTTCCGTTTGGACCGGGTATGACAAGCAGTTCCAGACCGGTCATTACGTCAGTGAGACGCAGACCACGATTGCCCAGGAGATCTACAAGTACGAGATGAGCTACCTGGCCTCGAAGAGTACCAACTCGGACTGGACCAAGCCGGACACCGTCACGGAGACCCGGCAAAACGGCAAGACGGAGTACTACGTCACGGGTCATCCGGGCACCGTCAGCGACACCACGGCGACGAGTCAGTACGGCTCGACGAACACGACGAGCTCTTCGGCTTACAGCAGTAACGGTCAGGTCACGACCAACAGCTCCTCACGGAACACCACGTCGACGACCACGGAGTCGAGCACGTCGAAGGAATCCTCCAGCACGGAACAAAAGCCGACTGGCGGGACCGGTGACGATGACACGACCACGTCGAGTTCGACCACGACGTCCTCCTCGACGAGCACCACGACCGGCGGGACCACGGACGCTGGGGATAATAACCACACCAACGCTAACGACGATACCAATAATTAAAGCCACGCCAATCAGGGCGCTTCACCGAAGGATCCACTTGCGGTGAGGCGCCCTTTTTTAGGTCCCTTTCTAAGAAATTCTTACCAAATTATTATGCGCAACCAATAGTTTCTGGCCACCAGGTTTTCTAAACTAAACACTAGTCAAACGGACGACCATCGTCCGCTTGTGTGACTGCGTTATTGGCTAGGAGGCTTTTCATGCAAAAATCAATGACTTATTCAACGCCCGCGGTGCCGCGCCCGCACCGCCAGCGACCCGCGTTAACGGCCGCCTTACCCTTTCTGTTGCCGGTCGCGGTCGTGCTGCTCTGGCAACTCGGCAGCAGTCTCGGCTGGTTATCCAGCAGCGTCTTGCCGTCTCCCTGGGCCGTCGTGAAGGACGGGGTGACCCTGACCCTATCCGGCGAATTACCGAAGAACCTGAGCATCAGTCTTTACCGGGCCACGGTGGGCCTGCTGATCGGGGGCGGCCTGGGGTTATTTCTGGGATTCATTAACGGGACGTCGCGGATCTGCCGTCTCTTATTGGACTCTTCCATCCAGATGATTCGGAACATTCCCCACCTCGCCCTGATTCCCCTGATCATTCTCTGGCTGGGCATCAACGAATCCGCGAAGATCTCGCTGGTGGCCATCGGGACGATGTTTCCGGTCTACATCAACACCTTAAACGGGATTCGCTCCGTGGACCCCGACCTGCTTGAGATGGGCCGTTCCTACAACCTGTCCCGTCACGACCTGTTCAAGAAGATTATCTTTCCGGCCGCGTTGCCCCAGATCTTAGTGGGGATTCGCTACGCGTTAGGGGTGATGTGGACAACCCTGATCGTCGCCGAGACCCTCTCCGCCAGTTCCGGGATCGGGTACATGGCGACCAACGCCGAAGATTACGTCGACATGGAGACGGTGGTCCTGTGTATCGTCATCTACGCCATTCTCGGGAAGGTCTCGGACCTGGTCGCCAAGGGCTTCGAGGCCCTCTTACTCGATTGGCAAACCACGAAAAGGAGTGAAGCCGCATGACCCAAGTTCCAGAAATCACGATTCACCAAGTCGCCAAACGGTATCAGACCCTCACGGCGTTGACCGGGGTCGACCTCACCATTTTTCCCGGGGAATTCGTCGCACTGGTCGGCATGAGCGGTGGGGGGAAAAGTACCCTGCTGCGCCTGATTGCCGACTTAGAGCAGCCGACGAGCGGGCAGATCCTCTTTGACCACCAGTCCCGCGAGGCCGCCGCTCCCGTGATTCGGGTGATGTTTCAGGAGGACCGCCTGTTGCCCTGGATGACGGTCTTAGAAAACCTGTCGTTCAAGAGCACCGATGCGAAAACGAAGGCGGCGGCCGTCCAATTATTAGCGTTGGTCGAGCTGAGCGACTACGCGGACGCCTATCCCGGTCAGTTATCCGGTGGGCAAAAGCAACGGGTCGCCCTGGCCCGCGCCCTGATGTCCCATCCGCAGATCCTCTTGTTGGACGAACCCCTGGGGGCACTGGACGCCCTGACCCGCCGTAAGATGCAGGACTTGATCCTGTCCATTTGTCGCCAGCAGCAGTTAACGACCATTCTGGTGACCCACGACGTGACCGAGGCGGCCCGGATGGCCAACCGCATCGTGGTCATGAAGGACCACACCAACCTGGCCGAATTCCCCGGCCCGCGCAACCCCCACGATGCCCGGGCGGTCGGAACCGTGGCCGAGGACGCGTTGCAGGTGATCTTGCACGAGACGCCCACCCAGACGGCCCAAGAGTTGAGTTCTGTGAGTTAGGTACTCGGAATACCGACATAACAGCCTAAACACTCCTCAATGTTCCCAGAAGCTCAGTCGTTTACGGCCGGGTAGTTCACTTTGACTTACGACGGACGAGCCGCTGAAATCAATCATGGTAAAGAATAAAGTCGGCCCAGTGAGAATCCGAAGATTCTCACTGGGCCGACTCATTTGTGGAGACTTATGTCACAGCCTCTTTTTTGATGATCCGCCCGGCATTTGACCTGCCTAGTGATGAGTTTGTCAGCGAAATGGTTTTGTTCTGTGTTGTGGTCGTGGGATTGGTTTGTTTACTTTAGTTAAAGTAATTTTTATGTATATACTTATAATCTTCCCAGTTTAATCCTTTTTTCGCTTACCCATCTTCCATAAACGATTAAAACCATGATAGTCACCCCAGGTCTCCCGTTGACCGGCCACTTACTGGCACGCAAAAAAGGAACCCAGGACCCTCGTCCCAGATTCCCCTAGTCGTTGCGTCTACCGCTTAACGGGCCTTGGCCGCCACGTCCGGCATGCCCCCGCCCAAATCAATGACGGTGGCTGGATCCCGGTGGTCAAAGAACGCCGACTCATGCCGGTCCAGCTGCGTGATCTGCTGCATCTCGACCGGTGACAGGTCGAAATCAAAGATGGCCAGGTTCTCTTCCATCCGTGCCGGATGAACCGTCTTCGCCAGGCTGACGATGCCCCGTTGGTAGAGCCAGCGGAGAACCACTTGGCCCACCTGCTTGTCGTGGGCCGCCGCGATGCGCTGCAACGTCTCGTTGGTGAACAGGTGATGCCGCCCTTCCGCGAACGGCGCCCAGGCCTCCGCCTGAACCTTCAGCTTCTGGTTCCACTGGTATTCATCCTCCTGTTGGAACCACGGGTTGACCTCAATCTGGTTGACCTGTGGGATGATAGCGTTGTGTTGCGCCAGGTCGACCAAGCGGTCCGCGTTGAAGTTCGACACGCCGATTGCCCGGACCTTGCCCGCCTGACGCAGGTCCTCCAGCGCCCGCCAGGACCCGAAGACGTCCCCGTAAGGCTGATGGATCAGGTAGAGGTCCAGGTAGTCAAGCTGTAGCTTCTGCAATGACTCCGTGAACGCCTGCATCGTCGCGTCGTACCCCGCCGAGCTGACCCAGACCTTGGTCGTCACGAACAGGTCTTCTCGGGCCACGCCGGATTCCGCCAAGGCCTCACCGACCTCGGCTTCGTTGCCGTACGCCTGGGCCGTATCGATCAACCGGTAGCCGGCCGCCAGGGCATCCAGGACCGCCTGCTTGGTCGTCCCACCGTTTTCGACCTGAAACACGCCGAACCCGGCGGCAGGAATTTGGACCCCATTACTTAATTCAAATGTGGGCATTGTCATGAAACTCACCACTCCTTTGGTAAAAACTTAGGCTGAACATATTTATGATAGCCCTTTCATCCCCAAAGGAACAGCTATTTAACCGGATAAATTATTATTTTTCGAAGTTATCCTAATGATTTAAGATAAAAACGGTCCATGGTGCCGTGACTGGCCACCAACAAGGGGCCCGGCAACCGGTGAAATCCCAGCTTTTCATACACGTGAATGGCGGCTGCTAGGCGATGGTGGGTCTCCAGGTACAGTTCCTGGTAGCCCACGGACCGGGCAAAGGCGGTGACCCGGTCGATCAGCTGATAGCTCAACCCGTGGCCCCGGGCATCGGTCCGCAGGTAGACCTTCTGCAGCTCCGCCACCCCGTGATCCGGGTCGTAAGCGGCACAGCCGGCACCCCCAACGACCTCGCCCCGCTCATTTTCGACCACCCAGTAATGCCGGTCATTCCGGGCGGCGTAGAACTGGGCCAGCGTGTCCAGATTGGCATCATCGTAGGCGGTCCCCGGAATATCCAGTCCGGCCGCTCGTAAATCGTCGCGCAAAATCTGCTTCATCGCGGGATTGTCCCGCGCTTCCATGGTTCGAATCAACATCTTTTTCCCTCACTCGCTTTCGTTTCACCGGTGACCCGCAATTCTGACACGCCCTGCCGACCCAAACGTCCACCCTCGTCTTATAATAAGAATTATAAGAACATCAAGAAGGACGGGGAGATCAATGACTACCATGAACATGCAACTCCAACACGATCAATTCATGTTGATTGAAAACAAACTCAAGACCATCGAGGTGCGGTTGAACGACGCCAAACGCCGGCGGCTCACCGTGGGCGATACCATCGTTTTCACGGACCTGCGGACGCACCGCCAACTCACCACCAAGGTCACCAGTCTTGACCAGTTTACGACTTTTCAGGCACTTTTCAACCGGTATTCCAGCCTGCAGGTCGGCAGCGGCCCCCAGACAAGCGTCACCCAAATGGTCCGCGACATGCACACCCTTTATTCGCCGGCGCAAGAACGCCAGCTGGGCGTCCTCGCCATCGGGATTGCCCCCCGTTAAGGACCCGAACCGCACCGCAAAAGGGGCGTGCCAGCATCGTCACGACGGTGTTGGCACGCCTTTTCAAGTTTTACCCAACCAATGGCCCCTTAACGAGGCTCCGATTTCGCACTGGCCACCGCCGTGCCGCGGGCCTTGACCCACAGCCAGCTACCAAGCAGGCCCACGACCATGAACGGAAAGAAGTCGAGCCCTACGCTGAACAACGGAATCGTCTGACTGGCCCAGGCATCGATGGCGTGGAACAGCGGCCAGTGGGCCCAGACCGGTGGCAGGTTATGAATCGCGTCCAACACCGCCGGCAGCAGCGTCAGCCAAACTGTCGTCCGGTAAATCACAGGGTTCTGCCCGATCCACCGGTGCAGGACCCCCAGGAAGATCAGTGCCATGGCCAGCGGGTACACGAAACTCAGGAGCGGCGTCGAATATTGAATGATCTGGGTCAGCCCAAGGTTGGCGATGCTAAAGGCGCCCAGGCAACTCACGGTCAAAAAGAAGTGGTAGCCCAACCGGGGAAACCGTTCGCCCCAGTCCTGGGAAAGCGCGGCCAGCATCCCGATACACGAGGTCATGCAGGCCAGGAAGGTGACGGCTCCCAGAATCGCGGTCCCGGCCAAGCCGGTGTAGTGGGCCATGATCTGGGTAAAGGCGGTCCCACCCTCGCTCGACAGGGACAGGTATTGCAGGCTGGAGGCGCCCAACGCGATCAGGCCCAGATAGATCAGGGCTTCCAGGCCCATGCTCAGCGCGCCGACCCGGGCGACCACCCGGGAGCGTTCCCGGACGTTGGTCAGGCCAAAGCCCTTGAGCGCGGCGATGATGGTGACCCCAAACCCCAGCCCCGCCAGGGCGTCCATGGTGTTATACCCCTGTAAAAAGCCGTTGATCAGGTTGCTCCCGGCGCCGGTCCCCGTGGCTGACCACAGGTGTAGGGTCCGCAGCTGCCCCTTCAGGACAAAGGCCATGAAGAAGATGAACGCCAACAGCGCCAGCAGGATGGGGTTCAACAATTTGCCCACGTAATCGGTGATCTTACTCTGATGGTACGCCAAGCCGTAGGCGATGCCGAAGAAGATCGCCGAGAAGATCAGGAGCCCGAGTCGGTCGCTTCCCTGCGGCAGAAACGGCTGAACGCCCATGGCAAAGGTCGTCGTGGCCGTCCGGGGCGACGCGACCAAGATGCCCAGCGTCAGGTGAATCAGGATCAGGAAAAACAGGGCGAAGTGGCGCCCCACCGGTAACGCCAGGTCGTAGGCGCTGTTACTGCGAGTCAGGCTAATGGCCAGGATCGACAGGAGCGGCAATAGAATAGCCGTGAGAAGAAATCCCAGGGTCGCGGCCCCCCAGTTAGCCCCGCTGAGTTGGCCCAGGTGAATGGGAAAGATCAGGTTACCGGCGCCGAAGAAGAGCCCGAACAACAGGGAACCTAAGATTAAATACTGGCGTTTCGTTAAGGATTTTGACATATTTTTGACCTCCATGGGGGCTACGGGACGAAAAAAGCGCCCCTAGCAAGTTCACTTGCTAAGGACGCGGTTCATCGCGTGTTACCACCTTAAATTTCTGACCACCTCACGATGATCAGCTTCGAAAGTCCGGCCGGCCGCTGCGCACACGGTCGGTGAGACTCCATTGCTGTAATGGGCGCATTCCCAGTGATCACTCCGGTTACCCGTCGCAATCACGACTTGTCGCTTACTTTCATCGTAGCTGGCGATTACTCCCGTTCCATTCCAGGGAGCTCCCTGTCAATCGCTGACCGGACTACTCTGCGACGCTTCGTCTTTAAAGATATCGGGACTGCCACGACTGGCAATCGCTTGATAGTGTCCATCTTACTCGGGAAAATGAGAAAGTCAATCGTTAAATGAGATTAATTCTCATTTTTAAAATAACCCTTGTTGCCGGAGACGCCACTGAACAGCCATCCCATCCTGGTCAGAAGTCACTTTTCATCGTCCACACAACGGCTGGTAACCGTCCCCGTTGCTTTGACTTGCTTGGCGTGGTCGGCATGGTATGCTGAAGCCATCCACTTTTTAGGAGGTTCGTTCCATGACATTTGCCCGGGTTTTTCAAGGCTCCCTGTTCACCGCCGCCGATGCACACACCGTCACCTTTCACCGTCAAGCGCTCCTCTGTCTCGACGAGGCTGGCGTCATCGCCCGGATCATTCCGACGACCGCGACCGACTATTCGACCGTTCGCCAAGCGGCGCAGAACCATGAGCGCCTGGTGGTTCTCGCGCCCAACACCTACCTGTTGCCCGGCTTCATTGATCTGCACGTTCACGCACCCCAGTGGCCTCAAGCCGGCCTGGCACTCGATCGACCACTGGCAGACTGGCTCAACACCTATACCTTCCCGCTAGAAGCGAAATACGCCGATACCGGCTACGCTCAGCGCGTTTACCAACACCTAGTGGCCGAGCTGCTGGCCAATGGGACCACCACCGCGCAATACTTCGGCACCATCCACCACGCGGCAAACCTGGTACTGGCGCAGCAGTGCGTCCGGTTAGGCCAACGGGGGTACGTTGGCCAGGTCGTCATGGACAATCCCGACCAGACCCCCGCGACCTACCGTTCAGCCACCGCCACTCTGACCGCGGACACCGAACGGTTTATTCTGGCCGTGCAGAAATTGGCCCAATCAAGCCGGACGACCCTCGTTCCGGTCATCACCCCACGTTTCATCCCTAGTTGCACGCCTCGAGCCCTCACCCTTCTCGGGCAACTAGCCCACCGCTACGCGCTCCCCATCCAAACGCACTGTAGCGAAAGTGTCTGGGAAGATCAGTATGTTCCCGCGCACTTCAATGGCCAGCGGGACACTGAGGTGTTGGAACGGGCGGGACTGCTCACCGCCAAAACCGTCGTGGCTCACGGGACGCAGTTGACGGCACCGGACTTTGCCCGGCTCCACCGCACCCAAGCGGCCGTCGCCCACTGCCCCATCTCCAACGCCTACTTCGGCAACGCCGTCTTTCCGGTCCAAGCCGCCCTGGATCACCAGGTGACGGTTGGCTTGGGGTCCGACATCTCCGGCGGCTTTACGCCGAGCCTCTACCGCAACATCCAACAGGCCGTCATGGCTTCCCAGATGCTTCAAGACGGAACCACGCCGACCCAGCCCACCGGACGGGCGGCCAGTCGCATCTCGGCTAAAACGGCCTTTTACCTGGCGACCAAGGGGGGCGCTCAGAGTCTCCACCTGAAGGCCGGCCAGCTTGCCCCCGGTTACCTTGCCGATTTTCAAGTGGTGCACGACCGGTACGCGACCGTTATGCCGACCGACAGTGACAGCGTCTTCGAACGCTTGATTTACCAGACCACCCCGGCCGAGATTCAGGAAGTATACGTCGGTGGCCGGTTGGTGCACCACCGCTAACCACGCAGTCTAACTGACTTTAACGAACCACTGCCACTTATTCCGGTGAATTTTCCCTTGTCACCGCGTCGGCTTCCGTGTATTCTAGAGTCATTATCTTCATTCCGATAGCGGGATTTTCCCGTCATGTTACTAGTGGAGCACTTCTACTAGGCTGGAATTAGCCTAAGGAGTGTTCTTTTTTATGCGCAAAAATGCCCAAACGATTCTAATTCTGCTCACCGCCATGAACCTTCGTCTCGCGGTCACCGCCGTCACGCCCCTCTTCGGGACCATCCAGCACGCGCTCCACGTTAGCGGGACGCTGCCCGCCCTGTTGGTGACCATCCCCCTGCTGTGCTTCGCCGCCGGTGCGATGGTCACGCCCCGCCTCAGCCGCCAGGTCGGTATCAAGCCCCTGCTGCTCATTACCAACGGTCTCCTGATCGGCGCGAACCTCTGCCGACCAAGTTCCCCCGGTGCGCTCGTGCTGGGTACCCTGCTCATCGGAGGCGCCATTGCCGTGTTGAACGTCCTGATTCCCATCATGATTGCACAAACGACCACCACCCCGACCGCCGTTTCTCGGTTGACCAGCGCCTATTCCGTCATCATGAACGGCCTGGCCGCTGGGGGAACGGCGGCCGCCATTCCCCTCGCACACTGGCTGGGCTGGGCCACCGTTCTTCGGCTCTTCGCCCTGCCCGCCGTCGTGGGCCTGCTGGCAGCCCTGGTGACTCCCGCCATTGCCACGCCCCCGACGACCACCTCCCAACCACCCGTATTCACGCTCTTACGCCATGACCGCCAGGCCCGCGGGTTGACCCTCTTCATGGGGCTCCAGTCCCTAATCTTTTACAGCCTGGTCACCTGGCTGCCCACCATTTTCCAAGCGCTGGGTGCGACCGCCGACCAAGCGGGCCAACTGCTCGCGGCCTTCCAATTCATTGGAATCCCCGCCGCCTTGGTGCTCAACCGCGTGACTAACGACCGTTGGCTGCTGACCATCCTGGCCGGCGGGTATCTGCTGGGGATGCTGAGCCTGGGGTGGTCCGGGCTCGGCTGGTGGCTCGCCGCCCTGCTTTTAGGCTTCACCTGTTCGCTGATTTTCAGTACCGCCCTGACGTGGATCGCCACCAGTAGCCCCGTTACCAATCAGGTGGCCGCCCGCTCCGCCGTGGCCCAGTCGCTGGGGTACCTCTTAGCCGCCGGGGGCCCGGTCGTCTTCGGGCGCCTCCACGAGTGGGGACACAGCTGGTCACCCGTCCTGCTAAGCTTCCTGGTATTGATGGGTCTGACCATCGCCGTGGGGGCGCGCGTGCTGCGGCAACGACGCTAACGGCGTCAATGCAGAAACGGCAACATTTTCTTAGCTTAAATGACTAAATTTTAGTTATTTTGGGGCGCAACTAGTTGCATTTGGGAGAATATCTTAAATGTGACAGGTTTTTAACAGCATAGTAACTGCCTATTAATCTGTTTGACACACTTCTCGCGTATGCTACTAGATAGTGAAAAGCAGATAATTAGGGAGTTTTTAATCCATGTCAAAAATCAAAATCAAACTAGCAACATTCTTATTACTCTTTGGCTTCTCCTTCGGGATGGCCACGAACGTGACGACGAGCCTGATGCCGCAAGCCACGACGACCGCTCAAGCGGCGACGCTTTCCGCGAGTCAAAAGAAGAAGATCGCCAAGATCAACGCATCGTTATCCAAAAAACAAAAAGCCGCTAAGAAGTGGATTGCCTACCGTGAATCCCGGTACAGCTACACCGCCCGTAACGGTCAATGTTACGGCCGTTACCAATTATTGAAGGCTTACCTGCACGGGGACTATTCACCCGCTAACCAGGAAAAGGTCGCCAACTCGTACGTGGCTGGCCGTTACGGTACCTGGACCAAGGCCAAGAAGTTCTGGCAAAGCCATCACTGGTACTAACCGCCCGGTGATACCCCCAAACGAACTTGCAACCCGCTAAAAAGCACCGTCAAATCGAGTGAGATTTGACGGTGCTTTTTGTATGGCCACCTGCAGCGGTGGCTGATCCCATCGCCTGCCGGGCCCTAGCGTAAAATGAGCGTTTCAATCGCATCGGCCACGCCCCGCTCGTAATCGTGGGGCGTCACGAGTTTGGCGACCCGTTTAACGGCCGGAATCCCGTTGGCCACGGCGACCGGCATGCCGACCTTGGTCAGCATCCCCAAGTCATTGGCGTTATCCCCGATGGCGATGATTTCCGCCGCACTCACGCCCAGTCGGTCGCCCAGGGCCAAGATGGCGTTGCCCTTGTCGACCCCGGCGTGGTTGACCTCCATGTAGATGCCCGAGGAATAGGTACAGTTGATCTGCTCAAACGCCGCCGTGACCGCTTGATACACGTTCTGGCGCACGGTCAGGTCCGGGTTCATGCAGATGACCTTCATGATCTGGTCGTCCTTGAACTGGCGAAAGTCGCCAACCATCTCGGTGAAGGCGACGCCCCGCGTGGCCAGGTAGTCCCGGTCATCGGCCCGGAGCCGGTAGATGTACAGGTGATCGAGCGTATACACGTGGATGTCCACGTCGAACTGCTGCATCAGCGTAAAGACCTGGGCGGCTTCGGCGTACGGCATGGCGTTGCTGACGATGACCCGGTTCCCCTGGTTCTCGATGACCGCGCCCCCGTTATAGGAGACCACGTACTCGTTGGGTTGCTGGTACAGGTGCAGCTGCTTCAGCAGGGCCTGCACGCTGAGAAAGCTCCGCCCGGTATTCGGCACGAACTTCACGCCGCGCTGGGTCGCCTGGGCAATCGCGTCAATGTTGGCTTGGGAGATACTGCCATCCTGACGCAACAACGTTTCATCCAGATCACTGGTCATAATTTTATACATACACAATCGCTCCTCAATCGGTCTTTACCATTCACTATACCATGCCCGGTTGGTGGACGACACGGGACCACGCGAAAAATTCCGGCGTCCGGGCACCGACCTCAACTGCCTAAAAAAAGCCTGGGCCTCCGCCCAGACTTTTCGTCATCGTTAACCGTGGTTACTCCGCAATCAGCTTGCCACCGCCGGTCAGGTGGTAAGTCTTGCCCTTGAGCCATTTGTTGGCTTGATTGCTCTTAGCATAGTAAACGTTGTGCCCGTTCGAGTGAATGTTCTTTAACGCCTGTTTGGTACTGATCAACGCGGTAATGTGCGAGTTCTTGGTGACCGACCAGGTGTTGGACCCCTTCAGCGTCACCGTCGACTTACCGGCCGTGTTGGCGGCGTTAATGGCCCCGGTGAAGGTACTGCCAGACGTCAGGGCGAGCTTCAGGGTACTGCCCTTGGCGATCAAGACGTTGCCCTTTAAGGTCTGGTTCTTGGCGGTCAGGGTCAGCTTGCCCCCGTTACTGCCACTGGTGTCCCACCGGTCGCCCGCTAGCCGAATCAGCGTGCTCGACGCATTGCTGAGCTTCACGTTGGTCAGATTGATTTTGGCCGTGGTGTTGGTCACGTAGAACAGCGCCCCGGTATGCTTAGACGTCCCTTTGGAGCCACTCTTGACCTTGGACGTTAAGTACCCGTTCGTCATGGTGAAGACCGACGTCCCGACCTCGGAATCTCCCGACATGCTTTGATACAACATGACGCCATTGTTACGGTAGCCGGTCAGCGTCGAGTTCTTCACCGTAATCGTGTTCGACCCCTCAATATCGGCGGCCTCGGCGCCGGTCGCCGTCCCGGTGACGTTGTTGGCGACAATATCACCGGTCGAGTACAGGACCGGCGACCCGTCGCCCGCCGTTTTGAGGGTCCCCTTGGTCAGCTGCACCGTCCCACCACCCCGGTCGGTCGCCAGGGCCGCGGAATGGCTGCCCTTCGTGGTAATGTTGGTGTTCGTCGCGGTAATCTTGCCCTTATAAGTGGCATCGAGTCCCCGTGAGGAACTCTTGGTCGTGTGGATCGTCGCATTCTTGACCGTGACCCGGGCATTGCTCCCGGTCGCAAAGACGGCGTTGGAGCCCACCGATTGCGTCGTCTCAGTCAGGTTCTTCAGGGTGCCCGTGCCCCCCTTCGTCACCAAGATGCCGGCGTTTTGGCCAAAGAAATTACTGTTATCGGTACTGGTGGTGTTGCCCGACTTGGTCACCCGCGACCCGGTCAGGGTGAGGTTCCCGCCCTTCTTCACGTAAACGGCCGACTGATTAGCGGTCGTTGCCTTCAGCGTTTGCTGGTTAAGGGTCTTTTTCCCGGTAACCGTGGTCTTACCGGAGAGCTTAGCACTGCTACTGGTCTGACCGGGGGCGCTGGTCCCGCTCGGTTGACTACCAGGCTTGCCACTAGGTTTCGTCTTGGCCTGGGCTTGGGGCGCCGCGGGGGCTTGATGACCCTGGCCCAACACCTGTGGGGCCGCGATCAGACCGCCAAGAACGGCAACGCTGGAGATAGCGATGGTGACCTTTTTTTTCGTTGATGAATTTGTCATAAAAGGTTCCTCCCTGAAAGTTTGATTGGCTTGGTAAAGCGCCTAGCTTAGGTATAGATGACGAACCTTAAAATCACCCGGCCATTCAAGAAAACTTAAGAAACTTGCCTAAATCCTAAAAAAAACGGGAACGGCTCGCCGCAATCGCGGTAGACGTTCCCGTTAGGTGTTATTGGTTTTGTTGTAACTTCGAGTGACGAATCCCGTACACGAAGTAGATGACCAGCCCTAAGACCAGCCACAGCCCCACCGAAATCTTGGTGATGTTGGGCAGCATGATGATGAAGTAGATGCTTGACAGCCCGGCCAGGATCGGCAAAAACGGGTACCACGGCATCTTAAAGCCCTTGTTGGGGATGTCTTTTCGTTTCCGCAACGGAATCACCCCAAAGGAGATGAAGGCAAACGCCAACAGCGTTCCGGCGTTGATCAACGATGCCAACTCGGTCAGCGGTACCAGTCCGGCAAAGAACGCCTGCACGATGGTCGCCACGATGATGGCGTTTTGCGGCACCGTGTGCTTGTAATTGATGGCGCCCATCTTCGCCGGCAACAGGCCGTCGCGGCCCAGGGCGTAGACCAGCCGGGAGCCCCCGAAGAACATGGTGATCATGGCCGTAAAGATTCCAATCAGAGCCCCAATCGTGATCAGCTTGTTCCAGGTGTTCAGGTGGATCACCTGCAACGCGTAAGCCGCCGGATCATCCACGTTTAATTGCGAGTAGTTCACGATTCCGGTCAGAACGAACGAGAAGGCCACGTATAGGACCACGGAGACCAGAACGGTCCCCAGGATGCCGCGCACCACGTTTTTTTCCGGTTCGATGGTCTCCGCGGAGTTGGCGGCCAACGCATCGAACCCGATAAAGGCGAAGAAGACCGTGGCGGCCGCCGTCGAGATCCCCCCGAGCCCAAACGGCGTGGTCTGGAACTGCTTAGGGTAAAACGGCACGTAGTTTTCGGTCTTGATGTAGAACGCACCCACCACGATGAACAGGATGATGATGGCCACCTTAATGACCACCGCAAAGTTCTCGACCTTCTTCGACAGGTTGGCCCCCTGCGAGATGATCAACGCAATCACCAACACGATCACCGTGGCCGACAGGTTGATGACCCCGCCTTCCATCGGGCCCGCCTGCAGCGCCTTGGGCAGGTTGATACCCAGCGCCGCTAGGATGTTGTTGTTAAAGTAGGCCGCAAAGCCGGTCGCCTCGGCCGAAACGGCCAGGAAGTATTCCAGGATCAACGCCCAGCCGAGGATCCACCCGACGATTTCCCCATAGATGACGGACCCGAAGGAATAGGCCGAGCCGGCTACTGGCATGGCCGAGGAAAATTCGGCGTAGGCCATCCCCACGATACCGGACACCAACGCTGCCAGCAAGAACGCCACGGCAACGGCGGGACCGGCATGCAACGCCGCCTCGTGTCCCGGCAGAATGAAGATCCCGGTTCCGATGACGGCCCCGATTCCCAACGCCACTAAGTCCCGCGCACGGAGAGTCTTGGTCAACCGAGCATCGGCCTTTAAATAAGTGCTAACTGATTCTTTTCTAAAAATGTCTTTCATGGCGGCACTCCTTGTCTGGTTAGTTTTATGTAGTCAATTTTCTAACTTTAATCTAATTGAATTGTAATTTCAAGGGGGATTTTGGATTTTGCTAAAATTCCTAGTAATCAAGCGCTATCAATATGTAAAACGATTTATGTTGGCTGATTGAAACGTCCACCCCTTAGCGTGCTTGGCGGTTAATTTCATGTCAACCGTTTCACTAATCCTTCCATTATTATTTGATAATAGGCTCGACCATCTTAAAAAACCTCCGAGAAAGTTTCTCGAAGGTCCGTTTTTCTCATTTTATACAATTGATGATTAAGCGGCCGGTGTCGTGACGGGAGCGACCGTCAGACTGGTGACCGGCGTAGCGTCTGATTGGGGCGTCTTGCGATCCGCTTTAGGGGCGGCAATGGTTTTTCCAGCCGCCTGCATGTCCTGAATGTACTGGACAAAGACGTCCGTGTCCGAGGCTAACGAGCCCACGACCGGCGTCCCTACGAAACCGTACTTGGCGTTAGTGTGCAGGAAGTCGTTGATGACGACCCGGTACTTGGCTTGCAGGTCCAACGGGGTGCCGTCGGTCTTAGTGACCCGAACGACGCGGGTTTGTTGGCCCTTTCCCGTGTAAGTATACCGTAATCCGGCAACCTGCAAAGCCCCTTTGGCACTGTATTGCTTGTTCAACGCATCGACGACCTGTTGTCCCGTCATTTCAATGATTTGCAACACGTTACCGAAGGGTTGCACGGCCTGCGCGGCGCCCCAGGTGATGTGCTTTTGCCCGTCGACCACCAGCTTCGAGCGCACCCCACCGGTATTGGTCAGGGCAAAGTCGGCAGGTTGGCCCTTCCGCTTGGCTTCGTACAGCTGGCCGTCCACCACCAGTTCTCCGATCGGGCTTTCGCCGTTTTGGTCGGACGTCTGGTCAATCGCCGCCGTCGTTGCCGCGGTTCCGATGACCGCGTTGATCTTCCCAGCGACCCGCCGGTTAGCATCGCGTACGATGCGGTCGACCCGCCGGTTGGTCTTGGTCAGCGGATCATCCTGCGCGGAAAGCACGGGGTACACGTGGGTCTCTAAGGTGCTGAACTTCCCGGTACGGGGGTTGATGTATCCCTGGGTATCGTCGTAGGCCCGGCTGCTCGACAGGGCTTGCACGATGCGGGTCTTGCCCACGACCGCGTTGGCGTATTGGTGGGAGTGGGCGGCCAGGTACAGGCCGACGTTGTTATCGGGGTCGATCCGGTTGACCTTTTGCAAGATGTTGACCGCATCCCCGCTGGTCTTCCCCTTCCAGGTACCGGCACCGGTATGGGCCATGACCACCACGGCCTTAACGCCCTTCTTGTTCAGCAGCTTGTCATACTTGGCAATGGTCTCGGCCTCGTCCAGCACCCGGTAATCCTTGTAATTTCGGGGATAGGTCAGGTTCGGCAGGTCGGTCGTCTCAATGCCGATAAAGCCGATCTTAGCGCTGCGACCATGGGCCCGTACCGTGCGAATCACGTAGGGCTGATAGCCGTAAGGTTGCTTGCCATCGGACTTCCGGACCACGTTCGAGACCACTTCCTGCATCCGGGTCGCCCGGTGTGGGTAGCGCTTGACGACTGAATCGGCATCCGCACCGGGCGACCCGCCCGTCAAGATCCGGTTGAATTCACCCAGTCCCCGGTCGAACTCGTGGTTCCCCAGGGTCCCCAGTTGAAAATGCATGGCCCGTAAGGCGTGCATGGTGGGTTCGTGGGCTAACAGGCTGGAATTAGCGGGTGAGGCCCCGACCATGTCCCCCGCCTGCAGCCGAAACGTATTCAACGAATGGTGGACCCGCAAGAACTGGCGTTGTGCCTGATTCAGGTACGCGGCCAAGCGGCTAACGTGCCCCACACCGTCGTACTTAACGTTGTTGATCCAGGCCATCCCCGTATTATCGAGCCCCCCGTGCAGGTCGTTAATGCCCAGGAATTGGACCGGAATATCGCGGCGGTACTGTCGCTGTGCGGTTTGAAACCCGGGTTCGCTCAACGCCGTGCGGTATTTATCCGGTTGCGCCGGCGCCGTGATTGGCACTCCGGTCGTCGCGGCGTGGGCCGTCGTCAGGTTTCCCAGGCCCCCCGTCACCATCAGCGGTACCAATAAACTCAGTAAAGCTTTTTGCAATCCATGTGATGTCGCTCCCATGAATAATCCTCCTCGTGTTCCCCGTATTTGATGGTACTTGCTCAGAATACCAAGGGAACCGGGGCGTCGCAATTCTTTACTGACTGCATTGGTCAGCGCTCCACCGGATTCGTTTGCTGATTAATCGTTTAATACTCAACCCCGGGTCAGGTCGCAAAAAAACGGCCCCGTCCACGATTGCGGACGGCGTCGTACTTAGGCCTTATTCCACAGGAACTTGATCAAGGTTCGATCGACCTGGGCGTTATGGTGCAACTTGCTGTGCTGGGCGTTACGCCCCTTAAATTGCTTGTCGCGGTAACTGAGCACCCGGTGTGCCACCAAATACCGGAGCGACCGGGACGAGTTGTTCGCGACCCGGCCGTCCGAGTCCGTGCCGTCTCCCAGGTCGCCGTAAATGTTCAGCACCCGCACCTGGTGCCACGGGTAGCGTTGCCGCAGCGCCAATAATTGCCGGTAGGCCGTATCCATCGGCGTGGGCCGCCCCGACTTGGCCAGGCGAATCCGGTGGGGCCAATCGCCCTCGCCCAGGACCCCATCATAGTGCCCGCCAAGCGAGACCTGCTTCTGCAATTGGGGCAGCTTGCGGTTGGTCCCGTTCGCCAGTAAGTAGTACATAATGGCCATGTTCCCCATCGAATGCCCCACCATGTTCATGCGCTTAAAGTGGTACACGCTTTGCAGCTTGCGGACCACGTTACGGGCCCAACGACCATCCGTTCGATAGTTAAAGTTGCGACTGTTGCGGTAATTGACCTCCACGATGGGGGTGGGTGACGTCGGGCGAAACTTCCCAATCAACTTTACCTTTCCCCGGGCCGATACGTCGGCGCGGATCACCGACTTGGTCACCTTGGCGTGCTTGGCCGCACCCACCATATACCGCTCGGCGTGATAACTGCTATCGGACCCGTGGAAAAACAGGGTCGGGACCACGTCCGCCGGAGCGATGGTGGCCGCCTGGGCCGCCGGAACCAGGCCCCAGATGCCCCAGCCCCCGAGACAGAGGGCGAGCACCAGTCGTCGTTTCAATGATTGCATCCTTTTCTGGCCTCCATGTTTCTGATCGTGCTAGCCTGAAAATGGACTAGTATCGTTCTTAGTGTAACAAGTCACGCCATAAAATGAAATGGTTGGCCGGCCATTTTCGGGCCTGAACCATCGCCAAGGTTGGGCAAAATATGATAGAGTTAATCCTAAGAAAAAAATTTAGGAGGCGACGGACCGTGCAGTATCCCGTCCTATTATTCGATTTAGACCAAACCCTGCTCGACACCGACCGCAATGCCCAGGAGGCGTTGCGGCAACTGGATTTGCCCTTTGACTTTGCCTTTGACCACGACCAATTGGCCTACTGGCACCGGCTTAACTGGGAGATGTGGGGGCAGCTGGAACAAAAGCAACTGACCCAGACCGAACTCGTCAACACCCGCTTCAGCCGCTACTTCGATCATTTTGGCATCGCCGTCGATGGCGTGGCCTGTGAGCAACAGTTTCAAGGCCTCTTCTTCGCCGAACACCACCTGATTGCCGGCGCGCGGGAGATTCTGGCTGCCCTGCACCCGCACCACCAGTTGGTCGTCATCTCGAACGGGTCACGGGCCAAGCAGCACCAACAGCTGGCCGCCGCCCACATCGAACACTACTTCGACCGCCTATTCTTGGCCGAGGAATTGGGCTACAGCAAGCCCGACCCCCACTTCTTCAAGACCGTTGAGGCCACGTTGGCCCCAGCGACCCCGTCCGACATGCTGGTCATCGGTGATTCCCTGAGTGCGGACATCGCAGGCGCTCACCAGGCCGACCTGGCCAGCGTCTGGTTCAATCCCGCCCATCAGGACCTCCCCGCGACCAGCCAACCGACCTACCAGATTCATCAGTTGACCGACCTCTTACCCTTGTTGGCGGCGCAAGACTAAGTAGTCCCCTAAAAAAACGTTTCCCCGGTCAGACGACCGGCGGAAACGTTTTTTGCGTCAGGCGGTCAAGCACTCCCGTCACCGCGAGATTCTGGTCGACGGCCACCCGAAAGACCGTCACCAGGCGACCGGCCAGCAGCTGGGCCGTGACCGGGTCCGGACACAGGTCTAATCGGCGAAGGTATTGTGCCAAGACCCGTTCGTAACCGGCCCACATCACCAGTAACCGGGTCTGCAGCGCAGGGGTCGCCCGCACCAGTTCCGGGTTGGCAAACAAGACGTGGGCGACGGAGGCGTGGGTGTCCTGTTGGGCCCAGCGGCGGACCCACGCCACGTAGGCCGGCCAGACGGGAGCTGGTCGGGTCTGCAAGAAGGCCACCAGCTGCGCCAGCAATGCACCCTCGCGGTCAAAGACCACCGCGTCCTTAGTGGGAAAATACTGGTAAAACGTCTTCTTGGCGATGTGACTTGCCGTGGCGATATCGGCGGTTGAGACCTGCTCATAGCCCCGTTCCTGAAATAACCGGAGGGCGTTCGTGATGATTTCCAACCGCTTCCGACGCTTATTTTCGAGTCGTTTTCCCAATGATGCCACCTCACTTTCGAGTAAATTGTAAAAGTTACTGAGTTACTTTATCATAATCAACCGCCATCTATTTACTGACATATTAGTCTTTATAAAAGGTTCCTTAGATACATTATACTAAATTCAGCCAACCCTCGCCTCTTTTTAGTCAGTCGTCCCTTGACGTTTAGCGCGCCAGTCTTTAAACTAAGTAGTCTAATTAGACTAAAAGGAGTTTTAATCATGAAATCAATTCTCATGGTGGGTCAATCGAACATGGCC
This sequence comes from Levilactobacillus spicheri DSM 15429, assembly GCF_001435095.1. Taxonomy (GTDB): domain Bacteria; phylum Bacillota; class Bacilli; order Lactobacillales; family Lactobacillaceae; genus Levilactobacillus; species Levilactobacillus spicheri. The sequence goes on along the minus strand of NZ_AZFC01000012.1, from coordinate 39,656 downwards.
GGTCGGGGCTTCCTGACCGCCGTTCCCCCCATCGTTAACGAAAACCTGTCCATGTTCCGCAACGGGCGCTGGCAACTCATGGCCGAACCGGTCAACTTTGATCGGGAGGTCGCGGGTGTCGGTCCCGCCCCGGCCTTCGCCCAGGCGTGGTCGCAAGCTCATCCGCATGAGCAACTCGGCCTGATTCCCTGTGCCGAAGGGGGAAGTGCCATCGCCGAATGGGGCCCGGACGGCCCATTGCTGCGTCACGCCATCCAAGAGGCCCAGTTCGCCCAGGAAACCAGCGACATCATCGCCATTCTCTGGCACCAGGGGGAAAACGACAGTCATGACCATCTCTACCGGACCTATCCACAACAGTTAACGGCCACGCTAACGCACCTGCGAACGGCCCTCAAGCTGCCCCACGTGCCCATTATCCTGGGTGAATTACCGGACTTCTTAGGCCAACAAGGCTTCGGCCTGAGTGCCGTGGAGGCCCCACAGATCAACGCCGCCATCCACCAGGTCGCTGCCGCACTGCCGCAGGCCTACGTGGCCACCGCCACGGGCCTCACGTCCAATCCCGATGGTATCCACCTGGACGCCCCTTCCCAACGGCGCTTCGGCTACCGGTACTATCAGGCCTTTCAAACGCAGGCTGACGTCACCGTCCCCGCTGCCCAGGAGGCGACCCAGGTGGCTCAACTGACCCAGTCCACGCCAACGCCGGCCGAACGGCAGTACCTAGCCAGCAAACGGTTCGCCCAGGGTCAGGGGACGTTTGCCGACTTCATCGCCGCCTACCAAGCGGCTCAGGAGGATCCGGCATGATCCCCTTTCTCATCCTGGGATTGCTGCAGCAGGGCGTCGGGTCTTACGGCTACGAGCTCCTGACCTACATGCGAACGCACCACTTCGACTACGTCATTCACTACACCAAGGGGTCGTTCTACTATAACCTGACGCAACTGGCGCATAAGGGCCTGATTCAGCAATTGCCCGCCGCGACGGCCGATGCCAAGGAGACCCGTTATCAAATCACGGCGGCTGGCGTGGCCGACTTTCGGCGGGCCTTTGCCCGGTTTGGTCGGGTCAACGATCCCACCCCGATGGCCTTCTACGTCGTCTTGCTCTTTGCCGACCAGGCCCCGGACCTGTTGCCCGAGCTCCTGCGGGGGCAAATCGCCACGACAGAAAAAAAGATTGCGCTGACCGAGACGTCACTGCGAGAGACGCCCAATCTTCCCAACCACTTTTCCCAGATTCTGACCAACACGGTCGCCCATCACCGCGCCAACCTGGTCTGGTATCAGGAACTGCTCGCGACCTATACCGACTAGTCCCAGTATTAACTGTGTCAGTAACCTTGAAGCCCACGTATGTCAATACGCATAGTACCATCAGTGGAAACTGTCGATTGCGGGCATCCTGTCATATCGTCTTAACTGCCACCTTATTAGAGTGACGTTGCTATTTTCCCGTGTTTAGTACGGAAGCACCAGCCGACAGAGAAACAAGTCAATATCACCACCATTTTCTGATCAACTAGCGGGACATGTTTATGTCACATCCGTTAATATACACCTGTCAAAGCAGTCACAGAGCGACAAGAAAGGGCCATCTCACATTTTCAACGTGGGATGGCCCTTTCATATTGATTAAACTTAAAGCAATAGCTGTCTGCCTTATTTAACCTTACGGATCATCAGAATCAGACCGGCACCAACCAGACACATCACCCCAGCCATTGGGAAGATCATCCGGTAACCCATGGCACCAATCACAAGTGACGCACAGATTGGACCGAAGACTTGTCCCAACGAATTCGCTAAATTCACAATTCCTAAGTCTTTAGCCGCGCTATTAGGATTTGGTAAAACGGTTACATTTAAGGCTTGATCGACCGAGTTGTACATCCCCATGGCAGCCCCACTTAAGCCGGCATAAACGAACATCGTCCAAGGGGCTGGATCGATGGCTGGAATTGCGACCCCTAATCCCATCGCCACCGTAGAAATAGCTACCAGCAGTTTTAGACTATGGAACTTATCAGCCATTGGGCCACCGATAATCGCAAAGGAAACCCCTGTAATGAGTAAAATAATCGACATAATTGATAAATTATGCGTGGCACTGGCGGAAGAGAGTTTCATATAATCCGTGAAAATATACAATTGATACCCTGTAATGATAAATTGTGCAGAAACAAAGAGCAATTTACCAAAAACAGCAAAGTAGAAATCTCGAACATCACCATGAATCGGGAAGGAGAATGCTTCAATTAGTTCGGAACCATGTAACTTAGGAACCTTTTCTCCCTTGTTACTCCCATCACCCACTAAGAATAACCCAATCAGTGTAAAGATAACTTCAAATACCATGAAGATATAAATACCACTATTAATGTTGGTAATGTAGCGGGAAGCAATCATCGTACCAACTGGCGTCCCAAAGTTCATCCCAACACCGTAAAAAGCTGAAATTGATCCACGGTACTTCTTTGGTGCCTTGTCGGCAATGAAGGCAACTAACGGCGCAACCATCATGTTCAGAGCTACCTGGAATAACGACCAGTTCAAAATAATTCCGGAAATCGTCGTAACCTTCGTTAGAAAGTAGAAACAGATTAAGGTACTGATCATCCCTGCGAAAATCCAAGGGTTCCGTTTCCCCCAACGACTCACAGTTCGGTCGGACAAGGCCCCTTCAATGATGTTAGCAATCGTGGCAACAACCATTGCAATCGTCGCAAGCAACGCAACAATTTGAACCTTTTGACCAGGTGCTATTTGCTGGATCTTAGCAGGCAGTAACGTTGAGTTAACCCCTAAATAAGGGACCAACCAACCTAAAAGTCCAAACAGAATCCCAAATCCTAATCTATAAGGAAATTTTCCCTTTTTTTCCACTGCATTTTCCATTATGATTCCTCCATATTAACGAACAATTCTACCGATCACCTAGCACCAATCCACTACATATTTTTATGTAAAAGGGTCCCCACTAGAGGTCACAACAACGATTGCTCCTTTCTAGTAAGAACCCTTTCGTATAACAACGAACTAAACTTTAATTTATGAAATGATCGAATTCTAAAGTGTAAGTTGATTCTAATTCGAAGCTGATTTTATTTAGTCCATAATGCCTTTTGCGCTGCTTCACCTGAAACGAACGGCCCAGGAACCGTGGATACGCCACGATGATTGCCAAAGTAATCTTGATTGAAGACGATGTCATCGCCTTGCGGGGTTTCATAACGTTGCTCTGGTTCAAACGCTTCACCCAACGTATCGGACGTAATAATCCCTTCGTAGTACTCACCCATAAGGTCATACAGATTCGTCTTAATGGTCGTCTTATCACCATCTTCAACTAATTCAAACGTCACCTTATCCGTTGTATTAATGAAGTTGTCCTGTTCCTTCTTCCAAGCTTTCGCACCGTTAAAGTACATATTCCCAGCAGCCCAGACTGGCAAATGGCCGAAATGCGCACTCATTAAATCATTCATGTCATTTTCTCTTGCGTACGTGCCATCGAGTCGTGCAAATGGTGCATACCATTCGTCATAGGTTGGATAATCATCGAAACCGTTGGTCCCAACTTGTTCAGTATCTTCCGGCTCACGGTCAACAACCGTCTCTTGATCTTTAGGCTCTACTGCCCAGTTTTGAACGAAGATATTGTTGTAGAATCGATCGTCCCCGTGCAAAATAGTCATGAAGCCCGCAACTTCCGTCCGATGTTGAATGTGATATGGCGTAAACCGTGGTTCCGTCTTACCAACACCTGGATAGTCCGTATTAGCCCCAATTGACGTAATAGATCCCAACATCAAGTTGTGAACACAGGCAACCCCTTCAGTTGCTAACCGAAGTGACGCCTTAGAAAGCAAGAGATTATTATCAATTAAGGTTGGTCCATGCCCCACTTCCACGAAGATATCCTGACTCTGCATGGCACCAACAATTCGAACCGCCGTACCATCCGGTGCATAGTTATGATCCAGAAGATTTTGAGTAATTCGAGTACCTTGAGCTTCCCAGTCGGTCCAAATACCCATGGTGCAATCATTGATATGGTTCCGACGAATAATCACATCGATTGCCGCGTGCATCTTGATACCGGCAATTTCAGCACCCGCCAATTCTTGCATATTGTTGATATCATGGATATGGTTGTCCTCAATTAAGCTGAAGACTCCACCTTGACGCCCAACAATTCCGTTTTGTTCACAGTGATGGATATTGCAACGACGAACAATGTGATGGCCAATATTTTCCTTTAACCAGCCATGATATTGACCCCGGCAAACTGCATCCCGTTCCATTTGAGTGGGACTCTTCACATGCTTGTAAGTAAAGTACTGGTCGTTGACTGGATCGCGATACTTCCCTAATGAAATTCCGGCACACCGACTATGACTGATATCGCAGTCTTCGATAATCCAATTCTTAGACCAGTGCGGGCCAATCATCCCATCTTGGTAAGATGCAGGTGGTGCCCAAGTCGTAGCGGCTTTATTGATGGTGAAACCACTAACCGTAATGTTATTAATGCCGGTTTCTTGAGGCATGAAGACTTCCCGACGAACGTTGATATCCACGTTTTCATGATTAGGATTCTTACCCTGGAAATTAGCATAAATAATAGTTTGGTCGGCCGCTTCATCTTGTTCGGTATACCACTTATAAATTGAGTTCTTCCGTTCCCATGACCGCCCGTACACTTTGGCTTCGAGACACTCTTCCAAAGAGGTCGTTTCGTAGAATTGACGGTCGTTCATGTAAACGGCTCCGGTATGCTTATCCACTGGACCAAAGTACCAATCACCCATCACATAAGTCGTGTAGGGGTTCCATGATCCAAATAATCCGTTGTCAATCCGAGCGACCCACACATTGCCTTGGTACTGTTTCCAGCTCTTAACTTCTTCCGCACCGGTAATTGTGGCCTTTAGCGGCTCCACACTGCGGTATGTAATCCGTGCATCGTCAGTTCCGCCATGAACTGGATTGACGTATTCACGATAGATTCCAGGGAAGACTAAGACTTCATCTCCTGGTTCAGCCACCTGTGCTGCGTGGTTAATTTGTTTGTACGGTGCTTCTTTAGTTCCGTTGCCATCTCGTGTTGCTTTTGCATCAACATAGATTTTCACGATGAATACCTCCCATACGTATTGTTTTCATGCGGATTACATAAAACAAACTCCTTTTATTGTTTATTTCACGTAACCGCTTACACGAATGAGTATAACGGCTTATAATAGTCTTAATTTGAATAAAACGGTCCTTTTTAGAAGATAAATTTAAAAATCAGGTGATCAAATGACGCTCGAACAGCTCTACATCAGCTCTTTAAACATCCCCGCCATTCAAATAAAAATTTTGAAGAATCTTTTCAAAGTCGAATTCAAAGCGGGCCGAATACTCTCAAATGCGTACATCACAATGCTAAAAAGCATTCCCCATCATGATAGTTTTGTTATCTTTCGTCATAGTCAAACGCTCTACACGTTTTGCTTCATCAAGTCCGGTACTGCCTACCTCATCGGTCCCGAAATCCTTAATTACACCCCTGATGACCAAGAATTTAATCAAGACTATAAAATCATTTACATGTCCAAACGGTTAAATACCACCATCTTGGAACGGGACCAATGCTACAAACAAATTTTATTTTTCTCCGAACTGATTCAGCATCCCGTCGATGAAACGACTATTGATGTCGCTTTTCAGAACACCAAAGCCTCTAACCAAATGAATAATATTATCACCACCGTCAATTTTGCTGATAAGGGTGTCCATATCAGTTACGTCTATGAACAAGCCTTAAAATCGGCCGTTATGTTGGGCGACACTTCAGCAATCCACGATACCCTCATTCGCCTGATTCATTCTGGGCGAATTGGAATTCTCTCGGATAAGGGACGTGTTCGCAGCGTTAAGAACTGGGGCATCATTTGCGTTTCCGTAACCTTACGTTCAGCCATTAAATCAGGGATGGATTACGATCAAGCCTATTCACTAAACGATGAGTACATCCGAATCCTAGAGCAACTTGGCTCTTTCGATGAAGTTATGCAAAAAATTGAAGAAATTTTAGTGGATATGGCAACCCGGGTCCAACACCTACACAACGTCCATCTTTCTAAGAATGTACGTTACGTCTACCAAACAATCGTTGACTCTCCTGAAAGTAGTCCAACGCCTAGTGAATTCGGCAACCAATTAGGAGTATCCCAGCACTACTTAGGAAAAAGTTTCAAAAACGAAATTGGCGTCACGATTACGCGGTTTAAGATTTTAATCAAAGTAAATCGGGTCATTCAGCTCATTCAGATCACCAATTTCCCACTATCGAGGATCGCCGAAGCCTTAAAGTTTTCAGACCAATCCCACCTCACACGTGAATTCAAAGACCTCGTTGGTGTAACCCCTAGCGCGGTCAGAAAGAATCCCCATCTTGCCGATGAGTGGTCCCCCTACCAATATCTTAAAATAAATGTTGGCTGAAGCGTTTCTCGCCCTATTTCGACTCTGCGGCTCTCTGTGAGGTATCAAATCCAGTCAATACTTTTCCGCTTCATCAAAAATCGGCCCAGTGAGAATTTTCAGATTCTCACTGGGCCAATTTACTTTATGGAATCTTTCGTCACTACCGGGCTTCATTCGTCCCTTCAGAGAGCCCCCGCGGGAATCCTCTCCGCCAGTTGGGCCGTCGCCAACCGCGCGATGGCGTTGAGGTATGGTAGCTTGGTCACCAAGCTGTCCCGGGAGACCCACTGGGGTTGGTACCAATTGTTGGCGCGCTCCTGATTCAACTCGACACTGTGAATCGTCAGGGGTTGATCCATGGCCAGCTCCGCCACAAAATACGTTTCGGGATCCCCGTGCCGCACCGTCTCCGCCAAGGGCCGGAGCTGGCCCGGCGTCAGGTGCAGGCGCAACTCCGCTAATAGTTCCCGTTGAACGGTCTCCGCGGCCGTCTCGTCCGTCAAAACGGCCCCGCCAGGAACCGTCCAATAGTGTTGGCCATCCTTAAACCGGGTAATTAATAAGACCGAATCCGTCGCTGCGTGATACAGAAAACACCGTGCCCGTGGTCGCATAATCCCTCACTCCTTTTGCGGTCTATTTTAGCGAACCTGCCCCCCTAAAAGCTACTAAAGCGACCGCGCCGGGTCAATTTTCAGTTTAAATGGTTTTACCAACTTACTAAAGTTGCCCCGTTTGCTTCCCATCGTGGCCGAGTACAATGGGGACAGGAGGGATGATGATACTATGGAAACTGCAAAATTACTGCGCGCCCGCCGCGCCATTCGTACCTACACGGGCCAGATCACGCCGGAACAACTGACCACCCTTTTGGCGGCCGGAAACGCTGCGCCGGTCGGGATGGGCAACTACGGTGACTACCGACTCGTCGCCATTCAGGACCCCGACCTGCTCCACCAGCTATCCGGTAACTACGACGCCCCAACGGAGATCATCGTGGCCGTTCACCAGCCCGGCCGCATGGAGGTCCTCTCGGCCGGCGTCATCGTCCACAACATGGTGCTGTGTGCCGAAGACCTGGGGCTGGGGGCCAACTACAACATGGCCAGCCTGCCGAGTCTGCCCGCGGGGGTCTTACCCCCCGGCTTTGAGGCCGTCTTCGGTCTCACCGTCGGCCAAACGACCGCGACCTTCACGCCCCGAGAGATTCCGGCCGACCGGATTCCCACAACCATCATTAAGTAAGCCAGCCCGGTCCAAGGGCGGTTAGCTGGCGCACGTTTCGGCCCTAACTGGTCGGAGACACAAACAGCAGGCAGAAAATTCCCAGTTTTAAGAGAATCTTCTGCCTGCTGTTTTATTTGGGGCAGATTCTACCCCCGTTTCTCAGTCAAGCCTTGTTCGTGCGTTGGCGGTGCCACATCCCCCAAACGTTCGGCAACACCACGGCGGTGATGATGATCAGGACCCCCACCATCTGCAACCCACTGACCGTTTCACCTAATAGGATGAACGCCACCGCAATCGACGACGGCAGCTCCAGTGAGGACAGGATGGGCCCAATGCCGAGGTCCAGTAACGGCATGAACAACGAATAGGCCACCAGTGGAAAGACCATCGAGAACAGGGCGATCAGGACGCCCCACTTCAACGTTGGCCACGTGACCGGCGACGTGGTGATCTGCGGCCCCCACACGATGGAGATCAGCAAGAACGCCCCGAAGCACAGCAACCAGGTCTTGGTCATCGGATCCAGGTTATTCCCCAGACTGGCCGTGAATTGCATGGTACAAGCATACCCACAGGCCGCCAGGAAGCCGAAGAACAGGCCGAGTGGCGACAGGGCCTCGGTGATGGGGAACAGACCCGCTGCTAGGACGGTTCCCACCAGTACCAGCACGATGCTGAGCACCTGCAGCCGGGACGGCCACCGGCGCTGGATCAACGACCCCAGCAGCACCGACAACCAGACGGCCTGCATCAGCATAACGGCCGCTGCGGCTACGGGAATCAACTTGAGAGCCTGAATGTAAAACGTATTGGTGAACCCCGACCCGGTCCCGGCCGCGATCACCAGCCCGATTTGCTTCCAGTTGGTGTGCTGGTACCGCAGCCAGTTGCGCCGGGCCACGTGGACGATGCCCAGAATGACCACGGCGCTCAAGAAGGACCAGAACAACAACGGTCCGTTCACGACCCCTTCCCGGCGGGCAATTTTAAACAATGACGCGGGCACCCCAAAGCTCAGGGCCCCCAGTGCAACAAAAAGCGGCGCTATTTTCTTCAAAACCAAACCATCCTTTATGTATCAAGTGACTATACCATTTTATGATACACGGAATGCGCGCATTTTCCAAGACGGCCCGACGCAATCCTCGTTGCCGATCCACCGAAAACTGACCCCCAGAACCTTGCCGGGGGATGATGAGTTTTTCATGATAGTTGGGGCCATCCACCATCGATACCGGGACAGTGGTCGGTTTTTTGGCCCGAATAACCAACCTTTAAATGACGTAAACGTCCTGGCTTCGGGGCCGACGAGCCCCTTTTTAAATGTAACCGGATTCAGTTGTTCGCTTTTTCTTGTACGTGGCCGGCTTTTAGCGTATGCTAAGGGAAGTTAAATTCAGATGAGAAAGCTGTGACAGGATGAGTACCCGGGTTGATTGTCCCCAGAGAGTTGCGATCCACGGTGTAACGCAACGACAATGACCGGCGAAGATGGTCCTGAAGAAGCGAATTAGGTAGCCGCCTAATCGGAGCGATCCGTTACCCTCAAGATAAGTCCCGGGCCTGCCCGGGAAAACCTAGGTGGTAACACGCAAACGCGTCCTTGAAAGCATTTCGCTTTCGGGCGCGTTTTTCGTTGCGGTGCTTCCCGTCTGAACGCGTACGCCATTATCTCATCATTTATAAGGAGTGGATTTATTTTGCAGAACAAACAGTCTAATTCGATTCGTACCGTGGTCGCGACCGGGATTGGGGCCGCTATTATCTTTGTCTTGATGAAGTTCGTGGCCATTCCGACCGGGATTCCCAACACCCAATTCAACGTGGCTATCGGTTTTCTGGCCCTGCTGGGGGCCATCTTCGGTCCCGTCGCGGCTGGCCTGGCCGTCTTTATCGGTCACGCCCTGAATGACTTTGTGACTTACGGATCCCCGTGGTGGACCTGGATCATCGTCGACGGACTGGTCGGCGTCGCCTTCGGCCTGGCCAAGAACCGCCTGAAGATCGCGGATGGCGCCCTCAAGACCAGTAAGTTGGTCTGGTTCAACGTTTACCAGGTCATCGTCAACTTCGTGGCCTGGGTCCTGTTAGCCCCGACCGGCGACATCATCATCTACCACGAACCCGCTAGCAAGGTCTACCTGCAAGGGATCACGACCTGGATCGTGGATTCCATCTCCGTCGCCATCATTGGGACGCTGCTCTTAGCCCTCTACGCCCGGACCCGGACGCAACGGGGTAGCCTAAAAAAGGAAAAATAACGATGACAGCACCGATTATCAGCTTCAAAGACTTCTCATTTCAATACAATAGCCAGACTGAGCCGACCCTGCGGCACATCAACCTGGACATCTACCCCGGCGAAAAGGTCCTGATCGCGGGACCGTCCGGATCCGGCAAGTCCACGCTGGGCCGCTGCCTCAACGGCTTGATTCCCCAGTCCTATCCGGGCACCGTCAGCGGGCAGGCCACGGTCGCCGGCCAAGACATTCGCCACAGCTCCATCTTTGACCTGTCCCTAAACGTGGGCACGGTCTTACAGGACCCCGACAGCCAATTCGTCGGGCTGACCGTGGTCGAGGACATGGCCTTCTCCCTGGAAAACGACCAACAATCCCAGGACGCCATGCAAACGGCGACGCAGCAATGGGCCCAAACGCTGGACCTGCAGCACCTGCTGACGCACCGCCCCCAGGAACTCTCTGGTGGGCAAAAGCAGCGGGTCGCCATGGCCGGGGTGCTGATCGACAACAGTAAGGTCCTCCTGTTCGACGAGCCCCTAGCAAGCCTCGACCCCGCCTCGGGCAAGGCCTCGATGGCGCTGATCGACCGGTTGACGCACAGTCAGGAACTGACGGTCGTCATCATCGAGCACCGCATCGAGGACGTCTTACAACAACCCATCGACCGGCTCGTCGTCATGCAAGACGGTGAAATCGTCGCCAATGACCGCCCGGAAACCATTTTACGCGAGTCGTTGATGGCTCAGCTGGGATTGCGGGAGCCGCTCTACCTGTCGGCGCTGAAACTGGCGGGGATTCCCCTGCGCGATTGTCGTCACCTGGACGACCTGACGCACCTCAGCGCCCCGAACCTCACGCCGACCCTGCAACACTGGACTCAGGGGGTCACGCTGAACGCCCCCGTGGCCCACACCGACCCCCTCCTGGACATTCAGGGACTGTCGTTCGGGTACACACCGGACCACCCGATCCTCCACGACCTGTCGTTGACCCTGCACCGGGGGGAAATGATCAGTCTGGTCGGTCAAAACGGGGTCGGCAAGTCGACCCTGAGTAACCTGATCACCGGCTTCCTGACGCCCCAGGCGGGCCAGTTGACCTTTGCCGGGCGGTCGCTGAACCAGCAATCCGTGAAGGAACGGGCCGACCACATCGGCTACATCCTCCAGGACCCCAACCAGATGATCTCGAAGACCCTCATCTACGATGAAGTGGCGGCCGGACTGGTCTTGCGGGGCATCGACGAGGACACGATCCACGACCGCGTCCTCGCCACCCTCAAGGTCTGTGGCCTCTACGAATTTCGTCACTGGCCGATCTCGGCCCTGAGCTTCGGGCAGAAGAAGCGGGTCACGATTGCCGCGATTCTGGTGCTGCAACCGGAGATGCTGATCCTCGATGAACCCACGGCCGGCCAAGACCTGGCACACTACACCGAGATGATGACCTTCCTGGAAAAGATCAACCGGGACCAACAGATGACCATCATGCTGATCACCCACGACATGCACCTGATGCTGGAGTACACCGACCGCACCATCGTCTTGGGTGGGGGCAACGTCTTGATGGACGCTGCGCCGGCCGACGTGCTGACTAACCAGGCTATCATCGAACGGGCCTCCCTGGCCAAGACCAGCCTCTACACGCTGGCCGAACAACACCAGCTGGATCCCACTGAATTTGTCGCTAAGTTTGTCCAAGCCGAACGGGAGGTGCGCGCATGCAACACCAACTCTTAATCGGGTACGATGACCGGCACACCTTCTTGAACCGGCTCAGCGGCAGTACCAAACTGCTCTGCTTTGTCGGCCTCTCCATCATCGGGATGATGACCTACGACACCCGCTACCTGCTGGGCATCATGGTCCTCTCCTTGATTTTATTTCACTTTTCGCGAATCAAATTCCGCGACGTGTCCTTCATCTTGAGCGTGATCCTGGGCTTCTCGGTCCTCAACCTGGTGATGGTCTACGTCTTCGCACCCCACTACGGGGTCACCATCTACGGCACGGAGCACCTCTTGTTGGGTCACCACGCGGCCTACTTCAACCTGACCACGGAACAACTCTTCTACGAGTTCAACCTGTTACTGAAGTACACCTTCATGGTGCCCCTGGCCCTGATCTTTTTGATGACCACCAACCCCAGCGAATTCGCCGCGAGTCTGAATAAGATCGGCGTTTCCTACCGGATCAGCTACTCGGTCGCCATCGCGCTACGCTACATTCCGGACGTCCAGAGCGACTACCGGACCATCAGCCTGGCGCAACAGGCCCGGGGGTTCGAGATCTCTAAAAAGGCCAAGTTCATGACCCGGGTGCGTGGCGGCGTGCAGATCCTCCTGCCGTTGATCTTCTCGAGTCTCGACCGCATCGAGGTCATCAGCCAAGCCATGGAACTCCGCCGGTTCGGCAAGGGCAAGCGGCGGACCTGGTACATGGCCCAACGCTTCAAGCGCAACGACTACCTCGCCCTGCTGATTGTGGGCCTGCTCATCGTCTTGGGCATCGCCCTCTTTCGGGTGAACGGCGGTCGGTTCTGGAACCCGTTTAAAGCCTAAAATGACCCGCCAGTTGAAAACCACCCATTCTAAAGAAACCCTGGAACCATCATGCGGTTTCTAAAACAGGCAGAAAGTTCTCAATCGAGAATCTTCTGCCTTTTTTTTGTCTATCGATCGTTGACGCCTCCGCCCAAGGCAGTCCCACGGCCGAGCACGACCACGCGATCGGTCAAGCCGGCGGGCTGCGGACCGGCATGCTGCTGGGCGACCCCGAGCACGGGATCGTTGCCGTTAACAGCGGGAGCGCCACCCTCAACACCGTCGTGAGCGTTCAGGCGCTGGTCACGGAACTCGCCAGCGGTTTTTCCGATTGATTTTAAGCAAAAAGACAGCCGCGCCTCACCGGCAACGGCTGTCTTTCATTTTCCAATCAATGCTTATCCGGCGTTAGTGGTCGGCCGCGCGCCACCGCATCTCCACAAAGGGGAAGACGGCGCCGTTGGTCGCTTGTGAATGCTCGCGGACGACCCGAAACCCCAGTCGCTGATACACGATCTGAGCGCGCTGGTTGAAGGCGGCCACGTCCAAGATGATTTCACGGGGCGCATGCCGTTCACGGACGAAGCTCAGCACCTCGCGAACAAACTTCTCGCCCTGCCCGCGGCCGGTGTGGGCGGGAACCATCCCCAGCCCCACTTCGACCACGCCCGCCTCCTCCGTGGGATCGATCACGAAGAAACCAAAGAGGTGTCCCGTTGCCGTGACGACCTGGTAATACCGGTCGCCCCGCTGTTGTGCGGAGAGCAGCTCCGCGTAGTCCTCCGGGTCTGCCGTCATGTCATAAAAGGCGTACGCCCCCGGATAGTGCCAATCGTTGGCAATCGTAGTTGCGTTGGCTTGTGTGAGTGGATCGATCTGCATAGCTTCACCCTCCTGGTGTCCCACTAAGTTAAGGAGAAGAATACGCCTTTTCACCCCCAAACACAATCGAAATACCGGTCAGATGGGGCTAACATTACCTAATTGTTACATAAAATTAAATTTGACATCTTTCTGTCATAAACGTATAGTAGTTGTAATCTTTGATTTTACCCGGTCCGCTGAGATTCCAACACAACGACACTGTTTGTCGTTCACGCGATGGCCACGAGTAAGGGTTTCACCAGAGGAGGCGCGGACCACGTTGGCGAAATCAAAGAGCCTTTATCCAAGTTGGCCACTGCCCGGCGGACCTCAATCCCCGGCAGGCAGTCACAAGTTACATAAACGTCACGTGCTGGACCGGGGGGTCAGTCACGGGGCGTTTTTTTTCGTGATGTGGGCTTTTCGCTCAGGACTTTATCCCGAAAACCGCCACAAAACGGGCCCCAAGAAGTCGTATGCTGGCTTCTTCGGGCCCGTTTTGGTTGGTTTTCATTCATTTTAAGGCTTACGGGCCCCTAAGCCGTTGTCCGAACCTTCGTGCGAATCTTCGCCCGGTTCAATAGGACCGAACTCGTGACCACCGACAGGGAGCTAAAGGCCATCGCCAGGCCCGCCAATTCGGGGCTCAGCGTCAAACCGATCGCGTAGAAGACCCCCGCGGCGACCGGAATCCCGAGGACGTTGTAGATGAACGCCCAGAAGAGGTTCAGCTTGATGCGGTTGAAGGTCTTGCGACTCAGGGCCAAGGCCCGGTCGACGTCCCGCAGGTCGTTCTTGACCAGCACGATCCCCCCGGCGTCAATGGCGATATCGGTCCCCGACCCCATGGCGATCCCCACGTCGGCGGTCGTCAGGGCGGGTGCGTCATTAATGCCGTCGCCCACGAAAGCGACCTTGCCGGTTTGCTGCAACTGGCGCACGTGATCGGCCTTATCGCCCGGCAACACGTCGGCGATGACTTGGTCGATGCCCACTTGTTGGGCCACCGCCGTCGCCACCCGCTGGTTGTCTCCGGTCAGCATGACCGTCTTCAATCCGCGCGCCTTTAAGTCCGCAATCGCCTCGCGCGACGTGGACTTCGGCACGTCCTGGATGGCGATCAACCCAATGATCTGGTCACCCAGGCCCACGAAGACCACCGTCTTGGCGGCGTCTTGCAGAGCCACTACCTGGCGTTGCATCGCTTCCGTAAGGGCAAAATCCGCGACCAGCTTGTGGTTCCCGACGACCGCGGTCTGACCCGCGACGGTCGCCTGGACCCCCTTGCCCTCAATGGCGTGGAAGTTCGTGGCGGCCGGCACCGTCAGGGCCAACGCCTGGGCCCGGTCCAAAATGGCGGCGGCCAGGGGATGCTCGGAAGCCTCCTCCAGGCTGGCGGCCAGCGTCAAAACGCGGGCTTCATCCCCGATCACGTCCGTTACCTGGGGGTGGCCGACAGTAATGGTCCCGGTCTTATCGAAGACCACGGTCTTCACGTCGTTGACGGCTTCCAGGACTTCCCCGTTCTTGATCAGGATGCCCATCTTGGCACCGCGACCGGTCCCGACCATCAGGGCCGTGGGCGTGGCTAAGCCCAGCGCACACGGGCAGGCAATGACCACGACGGACACGGCAAAGATCAACGCGTTGGCGAGGCTCGCGCCCAGGAAGACGTACCAGATCAAAAAGGTGGCGATGGCCAGGCTCAAGACGACCGGTACGAAAATGTCGGACACCTTATCGGTCAACTTTTGAATGGGTGCGTGGCTGTTTTGGGCCTTCTTCACCAACTCAACGATTTGGGCCAGCATCGTGTTTTCCCCGATCTTTGTCGCCCGGAAGAGGAACGTCCCGGTCCCGTTTTGCGTTGCCCCGATCACGGCATCGTCGACCTGCTTGGTCACGGGCAGGCTTTCGCCGGTCACCATCGATTCATCGATGGTGGAGCTGCCCTGGACGATGACCCCATCGACGGGGACCTTCTGCCCGGGCTTGACCCGTAACACGTCGCCCAGTTGAACGTCCGCTAAGGGCACCTTGACGAACCGGTCGCCCCGCTGGACCTCGGCTTCCTTGGCCTGCAGGTTCGCCAGCTTCTCGACCGCGTTGGCCGAGTTGCGGCGCATCCGTTCCTCGAAGACCTGACCCAAGAGAACGAAGGTCGTGACGAAGGCGGCACTTTCGAAGAAGACGGCCTGCCCCGTCAGCATCGCGTAGAGGCTGTAGACGTAGGCCGTCGCCGTCCCGATGGCCACCAGGGTGTCCATGTTGGCGTGGTGCTTGGTGAAGGACGCCCAGGCACTCTGCCAAAATGGCCGGGCCGAGATCAGCATGATCAGGGTGGTCAGCACCAGTTGGGTCCAGGCCCCGCCCGGCAACATCCAGCCAAACGGCATCAGCAGCATGTTGGCTAACATCGGCAAGGACAGGATCAGCGACACCCAAAACCGCTTGGTAATGCTCATCGGTCGATCACCACTTTTCCGTGGACCATGTCCATCCCACAGCTAAACCCGAAGGTCCCCGCCTGATCCGTGGCGACCGTGACCGTCGTGGGCTGGTTCAACGGCAACGCCCGTTTGAATGCCAAATCCGTCGATTGAACCTCATCTAAACACCCGCGCGAACTGACCCGCGTGAAGGTGATCGTTGCGGGTTGGCCCTGCTTCAAATGAATTTCCTGTGGGGCGTACCCGCCATCCACCGTAACCTGAACCGTTTGTGTCTTTTCCATGATGCTAACCTCCTACTTAATGATCAACTGACCGTGAAACATGTCCATCCCGCAAGCCCATTGGTAATCGCCGGGCCGACTGGTATCGATCTGAATCACCCGTTCCTGGTTCTGCGGTAATTCTTGGTTGATGCCGAAGTCACTGAAGACGACCCGGTCCAGACAGCTGGACGCATCCTTACGGGTAAAATGCAACTCGGCGGGAACGCCTTGCTTGAGGACGATCCGTTCGGGCGAATAGCCCCCGTTGACCTCCACGTCAACGCGCTGCCGCTCACCGGAAACGGCCGCCGCGACCGTCTGCGTCGTGTGCTGGCCGAAGAACCACCAAAAGATGAACCCGATGGCCAGGAGGCCACCCAATAAGACGAAAATTTTAATCATGCCACTCACTCCTTGGTTAGGTATCCAAACGCGTCACTCAATTAGTTTACGTTTGTAATCGATGAATACAGCGTACGCCCACCGATTACATTTGTCAACGATAAAAATCGCTTTTCCACCTATTTCGGGAAAAACCGGGAATTCCCTTAGAGCCCCGACCCTATCTCTAAGTAGTACCTTATTGTTGTAATAATAAAAATATAAGACTATCATCAAGGTGGCGACAGTAGCGACCTCGCGTCGCTGCTAATTTTTCACGCGAAAGAAGGTGCTGACCATGCCGCAAACGACCTTACCTATCTTGAATCACGAACTCCACGTGGCCCGACAGACGGCCGAACGACTGCAACAGCGCAGTCTAGTGACCGAGCTACCGGTCGGCCTGACCCGCGATTCCTTACGGGCTTTCTTACGAACCAAGCCCCTGGCCGACGCCGTCATCGCCCATCAAGTCTACGCGCTGAACGCCTGGCAGGCCCGGATGGACGCGCTCTACCGCGCCGTTGCCCATCAGGTGGACGCGACCGATTAACCAACGATGAAAAGCCAAGCGGGTCCGAGAGACACGCCTCTCAGATTCGCTTGGCTTTTTTCTGGCAACCAACTGCCGTGATGTTGACCCAGTGACCCGCTTTTTCGACACTGCCCAGCCGAATGTGCAGGGCGGTTCCCCGACCTCAGCGGTGGCGTAACCACCGGTAACCGGCGCGCAGGCCCCTGACCCCCACCTCGCCACCAACGAGTACCGGCCCCAGCAGGATCAGGAGGACACTCATCCAGAGATGGGCACAGAAACGGTAGAGCGGGTTCACAATGTCATCCGTGCTCTGCGTACGCCCCTGACTATATTCCCAGGGATTGCTGCTGACGCCGTTGAGCGTCCAGCGGTGGCCCTGATGCGCGTTGGCGAGGTCCTGATGGTGTAGCGCCAACGCCCGGGCCTTGAAGGACGTCATGTCCGGGTCCTTGCGAGAATAGAGCTCGGGATGCCAGGCCCGGAGCACCGGGTAACAGCCCAACCAACTGATAACGACCCAAAACGTCCAGGGGGTCCAGGCCAGAGTCCAGCCGTGGGGCGTCCGGGATAGGAGCCCCACCAAAAAGAGAACGACGACCAAGCTGCCCCGCAGGACCTGTTGAAGATAACGTCGTACGTATGTTGCCATTTGACCGCTTCCATTCTAACGACTTTTTCTCACCATTTCTTAACCGTATTATATTCTTTTTTTAATGTTGTGGTCGTAAAAAAAGCGCGTTGCCGAAAAATTTTCATCGGCACGCGCTTTTATCATTATTTTGGTTAGTCGTCCGGTGCCGTCACGTAATCCAGTAGCGTGAACAACGCGGCCGCGTTCTCCGGTGGGACGGGTCTGGTCATAATCTCCTGCGCGGTCTGCCCCAGCGCCGAACCGGCGATGTAGGGGTAGTCGTTGACCACCATTTCCCGCACGTTGGCCGGCTTGGGCTCAAAGTGAAACTGCAGCCCAATAACGTGGTGCCCCCACACGAAGCCCTGATTGGGGACCCGTTCGCTGCTAAAGAGGCGTTCGCCCCCCGCCGGAATGGTACACATCTCCTCGTGCCAGTGCAGCACCGACAACTCTGGGGGGATACCGGGAATGGTGGTCGTTTGCCGGTAGACCGGGGCCCAGCCGACTTCCTTGGCCGGGGCCTTGGTCACCGCACCGCCCAGAACCTTCGCAATCTGCTGGGCGCCAAAGCACGCCCCAAATAAGGGCACGTGGCGGTCCAACAATTGTCTGATTAAGACGCGTTCCTGGGCGATCCATGGCAGGTCGTCGTTCGGGCTCATGGGCCCGCCTAAAATCACCAGCATGTCCGTTTCCGCGGCCGTGGGCAAGTGTCCGAACTGGTCCGGATGGTAGACGAACAGCTGATGGCCCCGCGCCTGCGCCCAATCGGCGATCATCCCCGGGCCTTCGTTCGACGTTTGTTGCAACACGTTCACTCGCATGATGAATCCTTTCCTTCTCCGGCAATCTGTTATGGGTATCGCCTGCAAATCCCCAAGATGCTCCCATTATAGCACGTGACCATTCAGGGGCCCCAAAAAGGCGCCCCCTTTCACGTGGGGTCGCCTCAAGAGTAGGTTGCAATCACAATTTTCACATCAACCGTCTACTAACATCACGTTGGCTGCCGAGGGCGACGGACCGCTGCCCGTCCGCCGTCCTTGACGAAACCAGCATACCGCTTCATCACGCTGCCGAACAGGCCCTTCAACTGAACGTTTGCTGAGAATTTTTCAGATACCCGCTACAACGTCAGCAGGACCCCGACCAGGACCACCAGTACGACCAGTCCAATCTCCCAGGTCCGCGTTAACGCTTGCGGCGCGTGGTGGTGTAACAGGTAGTACTGCGGGTAGACCCGGCTATCCGGGGTGACCTCCCCGGTGTGTAGGTTGTAGTCAGCGACCGCGACGCCGTACCGTAGTGGCAAGTTACCGACGTTTTTCACGGTAAACCGCAGTTGTTTGGCCGTCGTCAGCGGATAGGTCGTGGTGGCCAGAGTTGCCGGCTTACCCCGTTTACGGGCCAACACACCCGTCTGGTCCCGTACCGTGACCTCGACCCGCCCTTCGCTGACCCGCGGGTACAGCTGAATCCGGTTACTCTTCCCGTGTGCCGGGGCCGTCCAGGACATCTGCTGCCCCGGCGCCAGCGCCTGCGTTCGGTACCGGATATAGGTCCCGGCCCATTGCCGACCCACGACGCTGTCACTGGTCGTGTTGTCCTGACTGGTCTGCCCCAGGCTCAGCGCACAGAAGGCCGCCAGAATCACGGCGAACCACCGGCCCGACCGCACGACCCGCGGACTGAGGTCCCAGATTGGAATCTCCTGCAGCCCCACGCTCCCCAGTAACATGATGATGGGCAGCAATGGCAAGGCGTACCGCGGTTCCACCTCCCAGATGACCACGTGGAAGGCCGTCAGCCCCAGCATCATCAGCACCAAAAAGCTGGTGACCGCGGTCGGACGTTTCAGGAAGAACAGGACCCAGATGGTCTGGAGCAGCATGGCCAGGTAGACGACCTGCGTCAGGGTGACCAGCCAAAACTGCAGGTTGATCTGGTGGGTCAGATACCACCGGGGCGCGTGGAACCACTGCGACGTCAGCTTAAAACTGTCAAAGTCACCCGTGGCCCAGAAAAGCCGAAACTTCCGGGACACGTGGATCAGGAATCCACTGACGCCCATGCGGCCCAACCGTTCCTGAATCATGTAGGACGCCACGGCCTGCTTATCCGCTGCCGTGGGCTGTTGCTGCACGGTGGTAAAGTCCTTCAGGTTGTATTCACCGTTGGTCCCAGGGTTCAGGCTCATGGCGATCCAGCTAGTTGCCGGCAACTTGGTATCTGGTTGTTGCCGGTACCCCTGCTGATGGCCCCACAGCGACATCCCCGCCATGACGGCCGCCAGCAGAACACAGGCACTCGCCACCCAACCGGCGACCTGGCGCCCGGTCAGTTGCCGTTGCCACCAGAGCAGCAGGATCAGCAGGCCCACGGCGATCCACAGAACGATCATGTTGCTTTTCACGGCGACTCCTAGGCTCAGCAGGAGTAAGGTCGCCCACACGCCCAGCCACCGCTTGAGCCCCCGTAGCCGCTGCGTCCACAGCACCAGGACCAGGATATCCAAGACCAGGGGAAAGACCAGCACGTCGGTGTAGGCGTACAGGCCGTACGCGTAGACCGGCACGCTGATGAGCCACAGGGTCAGGTAAGCGATGGCCCCCGGTTGCCACTTCCGCCAGTGTTTCAAAAGCGCCAGCCCGGCGAGGAGCCCCGTATCCAGCCAGGCAAACCGCAGGACGTTCATGATGATCCACGGCGAGGACGTGATTGCCAGTAAGGGCCGTAGCAGCAGCGCTTCAATCAAGGTAATGTTCACGTTGTTCGGATAAATCATAAAGTAGTTGTTCCAGTTCAGGTTTCCCTGCGCCAGCTGAATCGCCTGCTTCCGCACGAAGTAGGCGTCGGCCCGCGCCGCGTCGGTGAAGCTGACGGCCACCGCCAACTGGACCAGAACAATCAGAATGCCAATTACCCACAACGCCTTGCGATACGTGGCCGGTGTCCAGGTGGCCAGCCACTTGCGCACCCAATTCAAGATAATCAAGAACGCCGCCGTCAGGCAGACCATGACCAGCGGTTGCGGCCAGTCCGGATCGCCCAGCGTCGTCACGGGCTGCAGGGCCGCCAGAAACACGACACACCCCAGTAATCCCGCCGTAAACGCATTGAATCCCCGTAATAATCCTTTCATGATGGTCCCCCAATCCCCTAAATTTAACGCGACTCCCCCAAAATTCTAGCACGATTCAGGCTCCGCGACACCACGATTGTCTCCCCAATACCTGATGCCGTTGACTACCCTCAATCATCCCCATTAATGCCCCTCACCACAAGTGGAAGGGGTCGTTTGGTAACCCCAGTTGCTTAATTGGCCGCTGGAGACGGTTTGGCAACCGTGGGTTGGGCGGTTGCAGTGGATTTTAATTGTTTAGTTAAAGTAATTTTTGTGTATTTTCGTTTCTTCCCGTCAAACTACTTGTGGTGATTCACTACCCTAACCGGGCGCCCCAGGGCCCTGGCCACCATCGTCTCTTATATAATCAATAGATGAGCGCCACCGCTATCCAACCCATGATTCACGATTGGCCGCAGTGACTGACGCTGAACACTGTACAGATACTGGAGGTTTTAATCATGCCAAAACAACCAACTGCTTTAAAAAATCACACTGCTGAAACGGAATTCACGGAACTCGCCCAGCGGGTCACCACGACCCACCGTCCGGTCCTGTTACGCCCCACGGGGGGGGCCGACGATGTGGTCCTGATGAGCAAGCAGGACTTCGAGACCGCCCAGGCCATCATCAAACTGGCCACCGGGCGCGGCGTTCCCTTCATGGAACTCGAAAACTAGGTGGGCGCTCCCTGGCTCACCCAATCAGCCGTCAAAAAGACGCACCGCGAGCATGAATTCGCGGTGCGTCTTTTTGGTCGCCACCCTAGTCGGCATAGAACTGCGCAAACTGGGCGTCCAGATCCACCAACCCCTGGTGAACCGCCGCGGACACGTCAACGCCGTGGGTCTGGGTCCCCTCGATGCGCACGATGCCAAACCGGTCGAAGCCCATGATCTCCTGGAACATCTTCTGCAGGTACAGCCGGGAGAACTCCATCGGCGTGTACCGGTCGTTGCGGGTGTAGACCGAGCCGCTGGCCTGGAGCAAAAGGACCCGGTAATCGTCGGTCATCAGACCCACCGACCCCGTTGCCGTGTACCGGAAGGTCTCCCGGGCAACCAGGATGTTGTCCAGGTAGTCCTTCAGCCGGGCGGTCACGTTGAAGTTATGCAGCGGCGACACAATGACGATGCGGTGGTGGGCCTTGAACTGGCCTAACAGCCGTTGGTTCAGGCCCCAGAGCCGGGTTTCCTCCGGGCTCAGCGTCACGTGGGCCGCCTGCTTGCGCCAGATCCCCAGGAGCTGGTCGGTCGTCAGCTGGGGCAGTTCGGTGCCGTACAGGTTCAAGACGTCGACCGTCTGTTCCGGAAAGGCCCGCCGGTAATTTTCCAGGAAGCGGTCCTGCAGGCGCAGCGAGTAGTGTTGGGCGTTTTGGTAATCGGGGTGGGCGTTGATCAGTAAAGTTTTCATCGAAAAAGACTCCTTTAGTCATTGATTTGTTCCATGACTTGAGTCTACAATTTAAAGGTGCCAAACCCTGGCACCTTTAAAAAACTTTTTTCGGAGGTCCTCCCATGACCAAGTTTGAACGACTCAACCAAGAATTGATCTTTCTCAGTTACAAGACCGGCTTTCACGTTCAGGACCTCATGAACGAATTTCACATCTCCAAACGCACCGCCCTGCGCGACATCACGGCGCTCGAAGGCCTCGGACTCACCTTCTACACGGAACCGGGCCGCTACGGGGGCTACCGGCTGACCAAGCAGGATCAATGGGTCCCGGTGCTGTTCAACGGTCAGGAGATCAACGCCCTGTTCTTCGCCATCAAGGCCCTCTCGCTCCTGTCGGCCACCCCGTTCGAGAAGTCCTACCGGGCCATCTACGACAAGCTGATGGCCACCCTGCCGGTGCCCCAGCAACGGACCGTCCGCCAGCTGCAGGCCGTGGTCCACTACTACAACGTGCCCAACCTGGACACGCCGACCTTTCTCAGCGACCTGCTGACGGCCATCGTGGACCAGCAGGTCGTCACCGTGACCCTGCCGAGCGGCCCCCACAAGCAACAGCTGTTCGACCTGCTCTACCGGCACGGCATCTGGTTTTTTAGCGGGTACGACCTGGACCGGCACGTCTGGGGCATCACCCGCTGCGACGCCGTTTCCGCCCTCAGCGTTTCCGCCGAGCCGGCCGTTTACGACCGGGCGACCCTCGACCGGTTCCGGCGCGACTACGACGCCCACCACCACGACGTGCCCTTCCGCTGCACCCTGACCCCGCTGGGCCGTGAGCTGGTCCAGAAGAACCGCTACCCCAACATGCACCTGCACACCGAGCACGGGCAGACGATCCTGTTCGGCGGGTACAACGCCGACGAATTCGCCTACATGGTCCAGTACCTGCTGGGGCTGGGAAACAACGTCCACGTCCTCGCGCCACCCGCCCTGCAGGCCGCCTACCTGCAAGAGCTCCGGGAAATCCTAGCCCGCTACGATCCGCCCGCGGCCCCGTCAGACGCCTAAGCAGCCCCTTTGATCACAAACAGGACGAAGGGCCTCAAATCGAGACCCTTCGTCCTGCTGTTATCTCTGTCGAATAATCGCGCCGAAACGGGCGCCCCAGAGCAGCTGCTTTCGCTTAACGGCGTCCGCTAACCGCCCTGGGACCCACTTGCCGCTAAGATAAGGCCCGCAGTTGCTCGGCCGTGTACACGTACGGGACATGCGCCATTGCCGGCACCTGGTCCCACTTGACCGGATAACCGGCCCCGTGGGCGCAGAATACCGAATCCGGGGTGTTTTCCAGGTCGGCCGTGGGCTCGTACGCCCGGTCCGAAATGACCTCTTCGGCGTTGTGGCACGGGCGGTACCCGTCCACCACGCACTCCAGCTGTCCCTGGCCGTGGGTGTAGGCGTAGACCTCCTGGGAGTAGTCCTGCATCTCGGCCACCGGCGCCACGCCGGTCAGGGTCGCCCCCCCGGTCGTCGCGTTGGTCGTGGGCGACTCAAAGGTCCCGCTCATCCGTTGAATGTCGGTCATCGCCCGCCCGATCTGTTCCTGGCCCACCTCCAAGCGGAAACGGTACCAGGGCTCCAGCAGTTGGGCGTGCCCCTGTTGGCGCGCCATCATCAAGCCCTGCCGGACCGATCGCCAGGTGGCCTCCCGGAAGTCGCCCCCCACCGAATGCACGATGCTGGCCCGACCGCCGACCAACGTGAGCTTGACGTCCGTGAGCGGTGCGCCCACCAGGACCCCCAGCTGTTCCTTGGCCTGCAGGTTGGTCACCACCTGGTGTTGCCAGTTGCGGCCGAGGACCTCGAGGCTGCAGTCCGTGGCCACCGTGATCCCGCTGCCCGGCTCGGTGGGTTGGATCAGCACGTGGACCTCGGCATAGTGACGCAGGGGCTCGAAGTGCCCGACGCCCTCGACTGCCGCGGTCACCGTCTCCCGGTACAGGATACTGCCCTGGTCAAAGGCCACGTCCAGGTGAAAACGGTCGTGTAATAACTGCTGGAGGACCTCCAGCTGGACCGTCCCCATCAGTTGGACCCGCAGCTCCTGCAGGTGACTGGACCAGGACACGTGCAACTGGGGATCCTCGTCCTCCAGCTCCCGCAACGCCGCTAGGACCACCTGCAGGTCGTGAGCTTGCGGGTCCACCGCGTAGTTCAACACCGGTTGGATCAGTGGCTGGGGCCCGGCCGGCGCGTGGCCCAGTCCCATGCCGGGGGTCGTCCCCGTCAGTCCCGGTACCGCGCAGACCTGACCAGCACTCACGGCGGGCGTGACCGTGTACTTGGTCCCATTATACCGGCGTAGCTGATTGGCCTTTTGTTCGCCCAGCAAGACGTCCTTGGTCCGCAGGGTCCCGCCGGTCAAGCGCAGCCAGGTCAAGCGCTCACCCTTGTCGTCGTGGGAGATCTTAAAGACCCGCGCGCCAAATTCCGGGGCGACTTGCGGCACGCGGGTCCAGTCGTGGAGTCCCTGGAGCAACGCGTCGACGCCGTCCAGCTTGAGGGCCGCACCGAAGTAGCAGGGAAAGACCCGGCGCCGGGCGATCAGGTCCTGAATCGTGACCGCGGACAGGGTCCCCTGGTCCAGGTAGGCTTCCAGCACCTGGTCATCCTGCATCGCCACGTTCTCCACCGCGTCGGCCGTTAAGCCGCCATCCGCCTGCGTGTCAAAGGGAATACACCCCGCGGAGAGGCTGGTCTGCAACTGTGACAGGATCTGGTCGCGGTCGGCCGTCACGGCGTCCATTTTATTCACGAAAATCACCGTGGGCACCTGGTAGCGGGCCAATAACCGCCACAATGTGCGGGTGTAGCCCTGAATGCCGTCGGTCGCCGAGACCACCAGAATGGCGTAGTCCAGCACGTCCAAGACCTGCTCGGCTTGCGCGGCGAAGTCGACGTGTCCCGGGGTGTCCAACAGGGTCAGGTCCAGGTCCCGATACCGCAGCGCGGCCTGGTGGGAAAAGATGGTGATGCCCCGCCGTTTTTCCAGGTCGTCGGAGTCCAGGAAGGCATCCCCGTTGTCCACCCGCCCCAGCTTCCGGAGCGTCCCGGCACGGTACAGCAAGGCCTCCGACAGGGTGGTCTTCCCGGCGTCGACGTGGGCCACGATGCCCGTTACGATTTGTTTCATTTCTCACGTCTCCTCGTTTTACTTAGTCATATTCACTAGTTTAGCCATCCGCTCGTCAAGATTCAATAGCGCCGCTTTCCGATTTAGACGTGTCGCCCATAAATTAATCTACACTAGCTATCGTCAAACCACTAAAAGTGTTCTATACTGAAAGGGAGCGCTTCACCTGAGAACAAATTTGGTACCCGGGAGATCTCCTTGTCAGGATCTCCGCTAAAGAAAGGGTTTCATCGATTTATGTGGCACCGTTCAGACTGGAAATACCTCATCATCGGCCTCACCCTGGTGGCCCTGATCGGCCTGGGGTGGCTGGGCCTGGTCATCGTTTGTTACCACCCCTAGCCGGTTTGTAACCGTTTCGCAATCGTTTGGTGACGGACCCGTTAATGAAGCCCCCTAATTGTTGCGAAACTGTCACCCACTCCGGCTCCGAATTCCGCTATAGTAGAGCCAGGACCCCAGCGGTTTCATCGGGGGCCCAACAGGGGGCAAGCATGCAAACTTTCATCGAAAACCCGCGGATCGAGGGGCGGCCATGATGCACCGTCAACCGGAGTTCAAGCAACTGATCTACCTCTTCCTGACCGTCGCCGTGATTGGCTTGGTCTGGTTAGGCGTGGTTTTACAATTTTACCAACCGTAATCTGTGAGCCTGGGACAAAAGTCTCAGGCTCTTTTTTAGTGTCTCCGAATATTGGGTGGCGCAACGTGGGCCAAAAGGCAGCTGGTTCCGCTTAACCCCGTCAGTCAAACAATCCACGTTCAGGATTGTCCGCCTGACGACGTGAATGCTCGCCAGCTAACCGCCTTTTGGCCCACTCTCTTTGCATGCGACCGCCCCATCCTCTTTGCGGGCACTTAGGGGTATACTAACCCTAACGATTTTTATGAAGGGAGTTTTTTTGTGATGAACACCTTAACCCTGCCACCCCGGCCCGGTCGGGTCCAATTGGGCCTCAAGGCGGCCGCCGAACCGGCGCAACTGCTTGACCGACTGAAATACCGGCCCGCCGTCTTCGAATTTTTCACCGCCGAGGCCGACTTCACACCGACCGGCCTGCACCGCTTGCGCACCGCCGTCCAATTCGTTCAGGAGGCCGTGACCCCAACCATCGTGATCCACCACCCAATGACCTTTCAGGGCCAGCACCTGGACCAACTGCTCGATCCGCACCGTGAAGCCGCGGCCTATTCTTTTCTACACCGCTCGACGGCCGACCTGCTGGAGCTGGCCCAGCGGTTCAACGTCCGGATCCTGGTCCACGGGGGCTACGGGGGCGCCGAAAGTCAACGATTGATCGCCGAGTACCCCTCGCTGGCGGACGCCCAGGACGTGGTCTTCACCCGCTTGGCGCACCTGATCCGGCAGGGGGGCGGCCACGTGATGATCGAAAACGGCCTCACCCCGACCTTTCTCTACGGGGACCCCGCCTTAGACGGCCGGATCATCCAGCACCACTGGCCCCTGGTCTGTGACCTCAGCCACGTCTTCATCGGCTTAAACGGTGACATGAACGCGACCGTGGCCACCCTGCGTCGGTTGGCACCCCAGATTCGCCACTATCACCTGGTCGATTCTCTGGGGCAACGCCACGACAGCCTGCCCCTGGGTCAGGGCCTGATCGACTGGCAACGGGTCTTACCCCTGTTGAACCCAGCCGCGTCCATGATCTACGAGGTCCCCGACAAAACGGCGGCGACCTGTGCCAACATGTTGCACAGCTACCACTATCTCCGGGACCTGGAGACCCGCCAACTCGAACGGGAGGTGCGCCCATGACCGATCTAGTCGTCCACCTCGACGAGCTCGCCAAGGTCCCGCTGGCGCAAAACAACGTCCGCCATCTCGTCAGCGACCTGCCATCCCTGCACGTGGTCCTGGTCGTGAACGGCCCGGCCGTGGCGTCGTTGGCCACCCCCGCCTGGACCGCCTTCTTGACGGCCCTGCCCCAGGTACAAGTCGAGGCCTGCCACCACGCCCTGGACAGCCAACACCTCACGCCCGCCCAGCTTCCCGCGGGCGTCCACGTGGTCGCGGCCGGTGTGGTCCGCATCGTGGAACTCCAGGCCCAGGGATTCCTCTATCTGAAGCCTTAGATGAACCAATCGTTACAAGAGAAGACCCGCTTGAGCTTTAACCGCTCAAACGGGCCTTTTCAATCTTTTCAAGTGACGTCACCGCAACAGAGGGCGCGCCCTGCAGGGATGTCTAACGCGGGTTCTCGTCCGCCTCGGCCACGGCCGGACCGATCACCAGTGATTCCGCCAACAGGAGTTCGTTGTACAGGCTAAAGACGTAGTCCTGGTACCGGACCTCGCTTTGCGAAATCGTGTCCAGGTAGTCCCGTTCCCGGGCGAAGGCGTTCATGAACGCCCGCATCTCCAGCTCCTTCTCGGCACCGGTAAATTCGGGGCGGCGGACCGCTTCTCGCCATTCCTTGGTGAAGTCACGAATCTTGGTGACCTGCTTTTGGGCCAGTAGATCGAAGATGACCGACCGCTTCACGTTTTCCGGCAAATACATCTTCTGCACCGCGTCGATGGCGTGGTGCACCATGGTGACCCGAATCTCGGCCAACTCCTGGCTGGCATCCTGGTCGGACACGGCCGGGGGCAGCAGCCACCGGAAGACCACGGTCGGGACCAGCAGGCTCAGGAGAATCAGCACGCTTTCGGCCATCAGGACCAGGTTAAAGTCCCCGGTGCTGACGTGGGCTTCGGCCAACGTGTAGGCCAAGGCCAGGGTCACGGCCCCGTGAACGCCGCCCAATGCAAAGACCCAGCCCAGGCGATTGGTGAAGCGTAGGCGTAAGCGGCCGTAGCCGTAACGGACCAGGACGTTGACCAGGTACAGGACGACCCCAATGACCAGCCAATTCAGTGTGCTGCCAGTCAGGTGTTCTTGCGCCAGGATGGTGAGGAACATGAACCCCAGCACCACGAAGACCACACTGTTAAAGATCTCCGTGATCATGTCCTGCAGGTCGACCCCCAGGTGAATCTGCCGGGCGTTGAGTAACCGGCTGCGTTGGGCCTCGGCGTTACTGACCAGCCCGGCACAGACCACGGCGATGATGCCCGACACGTGGAGGGCCTCCGACGCGTAGTACAGGACAAACGGCGTCAGGATATACAGCAGAATCTGCGCGTTTAGCGAGTTGTACGAGGTCCGCATCAGTAATTGACGGACCAGCGTCACGCCCCACTCCACCGCAAACCCGAAGGCCGCCCCGCCGACCGCGGAGATCAGAAAGTCGACGACGGTCTCTTGGTAGTTGATGTACCCGTTGACGTACCACAAGGCGGCCATGTTCAACAGGATGATCCCGGAGGCGTCGTTAAACAACGACTCCATTTTCAAGAAGACCCCGGTCTCCTGGGGGCTCTTCAGGCCGTTGGTGACCGACTCCATGGCGGTGGCGTCGGTCGGCGTGCTGATGGCCGCCAGGATGAAGGCCAGCGGCAGGCTCACCCCGCCCACGACCCACACGCTGAATCCGGCGAACACCAGGCACAGCAAGACCAAGGCCACCGCCGTTTGCAGGATGTGGCGCAGTTCCTGGCCGACCAGGTTCAGCCGGGTGGCCTGCCCCTCGAAGAACAGCAGGGGTGCGACGATCATTCCGATAAAGATGTCGGAATTGAACGCCTCAACGTGACTGCCGAGTAACGGCACCAGGAAGATCCCGGCGCCCATCAACATACTAATATAATTGACCGATATCTTGGGGAAGACCTGGGAGATGAAGATACTCAACGCTGCGGCCAACACCAGGATAAACGTGGAAATCATCTGACTCATGACTGGACGACTCCTTCACTTTAATTGATGATTCATTCAATAACCTAACTAAATATAGCATACCCTGGCGCTCATCCGCGGTTAGACGCCTAGAGAGACGCTTCGCCCAAGCAAAAAGCGCCAGAACCGCACGCGGGGTCCTGACGCTTCATCCCATTTTCTACATAAACAACAAGGATAACGCCATCTTGAAAATGAGCAATCCAATAATAATTTCAATAATCCCGATAATAAACACGGCTCTGGCCCCCTCCCCGCTCATTATCCCAAACGGCGTCGGTCGTGCCAAGAACAAGGCAAAATGAGCAGACAATTCCGTCCAAAATTGGCCACACAAAAACCATTCCGGGTTCGGAATGGCCTCTAATCAGTCAATTTGAATATTGGGATATCGGGCAGTCCCTGGGCTTGTTGGTGGGCCCGCACCTGCCGCCGGGCCTCGGTATGGGTCAGCGTGGCGTCGCTCAACACGCGCCGATCCGCCGCCCCGTACATGGCCGCGGTCTGCGGGTCCTTGGCCTCGGCGACCTCGGTCAGGCGCCGAATCCGGTCGTCTTGGGCCGGCGTGGTGTGCCGTAACTTCGGCAGGGCGTCAAAGCTCAGCCGGTACTTGATGTACTTGCGACCCCGGCTGATCGGCGTGATCTTGAAGCCGGGCACCAGGTTCTTCTGATTCAGCTGCTGCTCCACCGGCAAGATAATCCGCTTGGTCACCTGGCTCGTGCTCATGGAGTCGGGAATCCCCAGTCGCTGCCGAAATTCCGTCACGGGGATCACCAGGTCCTTCCCGGTGGTCCGCCACTGCATGACCATCAGATAGATCAGCTTGGCGTACTTGCTGTCGAGCATGACCCAGTCGGGTTGGAGAAACAGCGTAAAGTGATTGGTCAGATCGTTGAGGATGCCCAGGACCTTCGGATTGACCGCCACCGTCATGTCCCCGGTCACCTTATTGGCCTCCACGTTGTAAAACAGTTGGCCGGCCCCGACCTTATCGCCCCGTTCGTAGGTCACGGAAAAGGCCCGGAGCCGGTCGGTCGCCTTGACCACCATCTTGGCAAAGCGCACCCGACTCTTGGACTTGTAGTGCATCAGCTCCCGGAGCGCCGAGTAGGTCAGATGGACCTCATCAGCGTTGCGTTCGACGACCTGCGCGCAGATGGCGGTAAACAGGTTCATCTCGACGACCGAAAGTGACGCTAAGTTGATTTCATTCATCGCGTTGTCCCACTTGACCACCTCGTGGCCCAGTGGTAACGCCGTTTGTTCCACCTGTTCTGCCGGTTCCATCACCGTCACCTGACTTTCCGTTGGCTTGCATGTTCCCAATTTACCACGCCGAATCGCCGAAACACAATCCCCCGTTGTCAGGTTAGTTACGCCGTGTCCCCCATTCACCGGGAACCATTCCCCGGCAATAACCGGTCATGACCGGCCTGGTTGACTCCTTTAAGTGCCCTGCTTTAAACGGCTTTAAAGACCCTCTTTCAGCGTTCCCGAAAAGCTGGTATGGCGGCATTTGAGCCCCCGTTTGGGGGACGGCGCGTCACCGCGTCAGGGACACCGCGTGCAGCGCATGGGGGACACCCGGTTGCTTAATGAGGGACACCGCGTAACTGAATGAGGGACAGCACGTAAAAATCCGGCCATAAACGCGACCCACCGCGCTTTTCGCGGGCTTTTTCGTCGGGTATGGGGGACACCAAGTCACTTCTCAGGCGCAGCAGGGATCCCTGAGTGACTGGGTGTCCCCCATACCCGGCGTGAAGCCCCACCAGTCGCGCTTTGCTCGGCCGATGAGGGACACCCAGTCACCCAATTGACGACTGACCCGTATTTTGGTGACTTCATGTCCCCCATGCCGATGGACCGGCCGAGCGGTTCACTGGATTCTAAGTCAGCCGCATTAAAAAAACGCCCCGGCCGTCACGCCCGGACGTTTCGCTTGACTCAGGCTTCCCCGTGACCTAAACCGGTCTGCAGGGCTTCCCACCCCTCACTGGCAATGAAATAGACCAGCACCAGGGCGGCCACCGAGTCGGCCCACCACCAGTTGAACAGCAGCGTCAGGAGCGCCCCGACCAGCACCGTTCCCGCCATGTAGGCGCAGGTGATGTTGCACATGCCGTCTTCCATTAAGGCCGCCGAGTGCAGCTGGCGCCCCAAGGCGCGTTTACGCAGCGTCAATAGGGGCATCAGCACCACCGAGGCCCCCGCGATGGCCAGTCCCGACCAACTCGCTTCGGCCGTTTGATGGGTCACCAGGTTGACCGCCGACACCCCCACGACGTAGAGCGCTAGCAACACCAGTACCGTCCCCACGATGAGTGATGAGCGGCGTTCGGCCCGCTGAATCGTTGCGGTCGAGGCCCCCCGCGCCTCTTTGCGCAGCCGCCAGATCAGGGTGCCCCCCGCAATGATCTCGAGGCAGCTGTCCAGCCCGAAGGCCACCAACAGGATCGACCCGGCCGTGATGCCCGAATACAGGGCCACTAAAAATTCGAACGCCATCCACCCCGTCGAAAAGATCTCCGTTCGAATTCCCCGCCGAACGGTCACCAACGTTTCTTCCATGAAATCTCCTCCTTTTAGATAACAATCGCTTTAAATATGTTGTTATCATATGTATAACATAACATATAAAAATCAAATGACAACCCTTGGAGACGCGAACCCTCACAAAAAAATCACATTTTGTCCATATTCTACACAAAACTTTTCGTAATAATAAGGTTATAGTAATTCATACAGTAACCATTTTATAGATTCGGAGGACTTATTCATGACCAGAAAAGAGATGACCCCTTTCAACCTAACGGCCCAGGCCGGGCTGACCACTGACCAGGCGGCCCGCCAACGCCACAGCGACGGCCCCAACGAACTGATTGCGGCGAAAAAGCCCGCATTGTGGCGCCAAATCGCGCACCACCTGAACGACGTTTCCTCCCTGGTCCTCCTCTTCGCCGTGGGCCTCGCCACTTACATGGCGGTGGCGCAGGGTGGCGGGTGGACCAAGCCCCTGGTGATCGGGGCCATCCTGATCATCAACGTGGCGATTGGCCTGTACCAGGAGGCCTCCGCCGAAAAGGCCCTGGCCGCCCTGCAATCCATGAGCCTGCCGACCACGACCGTCCGCCGCGACGACGTGGCCCGGACGATTCCCGCAAAGGACGTGGTCGTCGGCGACCTGATCCTGCTCAAGGCCGGCGACCAGGTCCCCGCCGACGGCATCGTGCGGCAGAGCACCAACCTCGCCGTCGACGAAGCGGTCCTGACCGGGGAAAGTCTCCCGGTCGCTAAGACGGCCGTGACCACGGCGGACACCCCGAGTGCCGAACAACAAGTTTACTCCGGAACCGCCGTGACAGCGGGGACGGCCACCATGCAGGTCACGACCACGGGTATGGCCACGGAACTGGGCCAAATCGCGGGGCTCCTGAACAAAACGAAAAAACGGGCGACGCCGTTACAGGGCCGCCTCAACCGCCTTTCCGGCTGGCTGACGAGTTTTGCCATCATCGGGGGGCTGGCCATCTTCGCCCTGAGCATTTGGATGCAAAACCAGGGTCTGGCCGACAGTCTGATGATCGGGATCTCGCTGGCGGTCGCCGCCGTCCCGGAAACGCTGCCCATCATCGTGACCATCAGCCTGGCCCACGGGGTCAAGCGCAT
>NZ_AZFC01000012.1:0-6777 GCF_001435095.1 Levilactobacillus spicheri DSM 15429 | reverse complement strand
CGACGTGATCGCCTCGGACAAGACTGGGACTCTGACGCAGAACAAGATGACCATCACCCGCTACTGGACGCCTCAGCAACCGGCCAGCCACGCCGCCGACCAACTCACGGCATCCGGCCGGGACCTGATGCGCTACCTGGGACTGGCGACCAACGCCGAGATTCAAACGGTCAACGGCCAGGAAGAGACCCATGGCGACCCCACGGAACTGGCCATCGTGCGTTGGCTCGCCCAGCACGGCCAGCAGCGGCAGGCCCTGGAAGCCACGGCCCCCCGCCTCGCCGAAGACCCCTTCGACTCCACGAAGAAGACCATGGCCACGGTCCACCAACTCGCCGACGGCCAACGCCTGGTCATCGTCAAGGGGGCCTTCGACCGGCTACCCGTGACCTGGTCGGCGGCGACCAAGGCGGCCGCCCAACGGGTCCACGATGATTTTGGCCGGCAGGCGCTACGGGTGCTAGCGGTCGGCTACCGGTTAGTCGACGCCCAAGCCGACCTGAGCGACTGGGCGGCCCTGACCCAGCACCTGACCTTCGCCGGTCTGGTCGGCATCATCGACCCGCCCCGGCCGGAGGTCATCCCCGCCATTCGGGAGGCCCACCGTGCGGGCATCAAGCCCATCATGATCACGGGGGACCACATGGTGACCGCCCAAGCCATCGCCCAGGACATCGGCCTGCTGACGCCCGGCCAACGGGTGCTATCCGGTGACGACCTGCGGGAACTCTCCGACGCCGACTTTGCGGCGCAATTACCCGACATCGCCGTTTACGCCCGGGTCTCCCCCACGGACAAGATTCGTATCGTGCAGGCCTGGCAGGCCGCGGGAAAGACCGTGGCCATGACCGGTGACGGGGTCAACGACGCCCCCGCCCTGAAGGCCGCCGACGTGGGCATCGCCATGGGGATCACCGGGACCGAGGTCTCCAAGGGCGCGGCCGACATGATCCTGACCGACGACAATTTCGCCACGATCATCGCCGCGGTCAAGGAAGGCCGGACCGTTTACCAGAACATCCTCAAGGCCGTGGAATTCCTGGTCGGGGTGAACTTCGCCCAGATCTTCTTAATGGTCGGCGCGGTTCTCATGGGCTGGGGCGCCCCGCTGCTGGCCGAACAACTGCTCCTGATCAACGTGCTGGCCGACGGGATCCCGGGCTTCTACATTAGCCGCGAACCCGGCGAACGGTCCGCCATGGAACAGCCACCGGTGGCCAACGACGAAAGCCTGTTGGCCCGGGGACTGGGTGGACGACTGGCCATTCGAGCCGTCACCTTTACGTTCCTCACGCTCGGCGTCTACGCCATCGGCCGGTTCGGCCTGACCGCCGACCAAGCGCCCGTGGGCATGACCATGCTCTTCTTGGTCCTAGCCATCGGGTCGATGATCGACATCTACGCCATCAAGGACCGGCAGCCGCTGACCATGACCAGCCTGCGGCAAAATCCGGTGCTGAACGGCGCCATGCTGCTGGCCGCCGGGGTGGTCTTGCTCATCGCCACGGTGCCCGCCCTGCAGCAGACCTTTGGCTTGGTAAGCCTGCCCGTCAGCGCCTGGCTGATCGTCCTGCCCGCCATGTTCGTGCCCACGGCGGTCCTGGAACTGGCCAAGCGGCTGGGCCAACGCCGCAACGCCAACCGGTTCGACCTCGACGAAACACCTTCTTAAACCAAAACCGCGTGCCGGTGGGGACTTGGGTCCTGACTGGCACGCGGTTTTTTAGTGCGTTCCCTTGATCACGAAGTACGAGCCCCGGATGGTCCCCGCCAACTTCGACTTCTGCCGGGCAAACTTGAATTTATCCGCCAATTCAACCGGTACGGCCATGCCGTCAGCGAGCTTGAAACCCACGGCCCGTTTGCCCGCGGCGTCCAGCGCGTACATCACGCTGACCACCAGGCCGTTTTCATAAAAGACGTCGGCGAACTTGGTGCCCGCTTCCTCAAAGCGACTGACTTCGAGCACCGGATACGGAAAGTGCAGGTCGCGTTCGGCCAGGATCTGGTCGACCCACGGCACCGTCTCCGGATCTTCGGCCACCGTTCTCGTCACGAAGACGTGGTGGTACTTGTTCCAAAAATACCGCGCCTCGTTGGCCCGCAATCCCGCCAAGGCGTCCTTGACCGGTGACGACGCTAATCCCACTGCCGTTACTTCTTTGAAATCCACTTGGTAAGCCATTTAGTTCCCTCACAATCGTTCATTGGTAAGCCCCATCATAGCACGGCGCTAAACCGCTATCAATGCCCTAATTTCGCCGTCAGCAGCCTAGTTGTCCGCCGGTCGTTCCCACGAAAAAAGGACCACTCGTGAGTGAGCAGTCCCGAAGAGGCTAATCGAAGTGCCGCCACTCCTTGTCCAGCAAGGCGCGGGCGACGAATAAGCCAATTGGTAAAAACATGATGATCAACACGGCCTTGGTCAGCCACAGCGCGCCGACCCCGATCTGGTTACTGCCAATGTTGTAGATGGCCCGGTAGATGTACAGCCCCGGCACCATGATCACGATGGACGGCACCGTCAGCGTGATCCGCGGGTACCCGTTGTAGCGGTTGATCAGCGAGGCCAGTAGCCCTGCGACCAGCGCGCCAAAGAAGGCCGCGGCGGCCGGGGGCAGCGTGGTCAGTTGGACCAGCTCCAAGCGCAGCGTATTGGCGACGGCCCCGATACAGCCGGCCACGATGGCCATCTTTTGGGTACTGTTAAACATAATGGAGAACCCGTAGACCCCACAGAAACTCGCGGGCAGCCGCAAAAGCATCACCACCAGCGGCGACAGACCCAACGGCAAGAAGTTGGCTGGTCGGAAGTCAAAGGTCACGGCGACCAGCCAGCCTACCAGCGTGGCAATCAGGGTCACCATGATGGCGTAGGCCAACCGCTCCAGGCCCGACCGCATATCGAGCTTGGAGATGTCCAGCATGCTGGTGATGAACGGGAACCCCGGGATCACGAACAGCATCGCGCCGATGTAGCCCGCCTCGTGTTGGGGCAGAATGTGAAAGTAAAAGGTCAAAATCTGAAAACTCAGCATGTAGGTCAGCCCGGCGACCGCCACCCCCAGCGCGATGCTGGCAATGGTGGTCGTGGCGTGCTTGCCCAGGACCGCGCGCAGGTAGTTGCCCAGACCGGCGCCCAGGAAGGTACAGATCATTTCGGGAATTCCCCCACCCAGTAAAAAGATGAAGGCTGCACACGCTAACGCCGCGGCCAGCCCCGACATCACGGGGGTGTACTGCTTCGGGCGCTGCTGGATCTTGTCGATCACGGTGTGGATCTCGGCAATCGTGAGGAAGGAAAAGTCGTTTTCGAAGTTCTTGACCAGTTCCTCCATGATGTTCAGCTTATCCGTGTTGAC
Organism: Levilactobacillus spicheri DSM 15429; assembly: GCF_001435095.1. GTDB lineage: Bacteria > Bacillota > Bacilli > Lactobacillales > Lactobacillaceae > Levilactobacillus > Levilactobacillus spicheri. Next base: position 3,415 of record NZ_AZFC01000012.1, on the reverse strand, counting down.
CCCGGTGTTCGGCAGGGACAGGACCCCGGTGTAACTGCGGTCATTGTTGAAGCAGGTATAGCTGATGGAAATCAAGCCAATGTCGGCGGAACAGGTCAGATTCAGGCTACGGGCCACCTTATCCATGGCGTCACGCACGCGCCAGGCCCCCGTTCCACAGGATAACAGGGTAATCCCGATGCGGCCAACGATCGACGCGCGTTCCTGTAGACTGGCCTCGCGGGCCGGAACATTTTTATCTTGGATCAGTCGTTTCCACGGAATCGCCATGTGGTGGCGCTGGGAAAGACGAAACTCTTTGGGTGAGTGTGTGGGGCTATCTTTGTCCATTTTTCTTCTTGCGTCTCCTTAAATCGTTCAGAATCACAACTTCTTTATTATAAAGTTATTTAGGGGTCGGCTTCAACGGTGGTAAGCGCTTTATCGACAGAAAACTGGAAATGTCCACCCCGTTGACCGCCGCCGAGCAAAACCGTGGTCGTTAGCCAGCGCTCAGCGTATACTAACGGTAACGACCTATTTAGGAGGCGTTTTCCATGTTCAAATCATCCACTCCCAAGCGGCCCCTTTCCCGCCGCGCTCGGCAACGACTACTCCCCGTGGCGGCGCTTGAGGTGACCGCCAGTATCATCGTACTCAACGACCTGCGCCGGGCCTCAAGCGTGCGGCACGGCAACAAACTGTTATGGACCCTGCTGGCCTTCGTGCAACCCATCGGTCCGTGGCTGTACTTCTGGTTCGGCCAAAGCCGCGAATAGACAGTGAAAAGACGATTGCGCCAAACCCGCGCAATCGTCTTTTTTTGGTTATTTCTCTAAGCCGTGGGATGTCGCGGGAAAACTACGCCGCCAAAAGTACCGCACCAGACCGCAGACGGCGAGGCAGGTGCCGGTGAAAATCACCGCGCCCAGGCACAGGGCCACCGTGGTATTCAGCACGTAGGCCAGGTTGGCCAGAATCGCCGCCCCCTCGATCAGCCCCGTGACCAGGACCATCATGAGTAACAAGTTCAATATAACATTTTTCATATTCGACTCCTCCGCCTGTTAGTTTAGGTGCAGGAAGTCACAAGCGCAACCGCAACGCACTTTTAACCGTCACGGCCACCTCCGCTGCGTGGCGGTCTAGTCTTGCGGTTTGATCCGGTCCCAGATCGCCGCAAACCGGACCTGGTAGCCCAACTGCTTGGTCGTCGCGGCTAACGTCGCCCGGTCGTGGGTGTGGACCCGGCCCGTCTGGAGCTGCTCGGTATAGAGTTCCAGGTACGGCAGGTGGCGGTTGGTCGCTAAGGCCAGCTCGGCCGCGGCGTCGTAGCTGACCCGGCGAAAGTCCACGGCCGGCGCGTTCAACCCGTGCGTCGTCACGATGGCGTACTGCGCCCGTAAATCGGTGGTGAAGCGGTCCCAGTGGGCAAACGGCATCCCCACCGTCCCAGGATTCATGATCAACTGACCAGCGGTGCTTTGCCGCAGGAGCTGGTGGTGGGTGTGCCCGTAAAGCACCACGTCGGCCGTCTCACCGGCGAGCGCATCGAAGGCCGCCTGGTCCTCGGCGGGCATCAGGGCGTGGCCGAAGTTTTTGGTGAGCTGATTATGACTCAGCTGAAAGGTCAAGCCGTCGACCGTGGCCGTCTGGACCATGGGCAGGTCCCGGATACGCTGGATGTCGGCGGCCGTCAGGTGGGCCTGGATGTAGTCGCCCAGGATGGTCGCGTAAATGTCCATCGGGTCGGTCGCGTCGATCTGCCCGTCCAGCGTCGCCAGGAGGATGTCCTCCCAATTACCCCGCACAAACAGCTTGACCGGTAGTTCGTCCAGCAGCGCCAACAAGTCGTGGGCCCCGGGACCGGGGAAAAACAGATCGCCTAAGAACCAATAATCCGTGCAACCAGCCGCTTGCGCATCGGCAATGGCCGCCTGCAGGGCCGTGACGTTGCCGTGCACGTCTGAAATCATCGCTATTTTGGCCATTGAAGCGCCTCCTTCTCAGATATGGATACATCCATTATACGAGGGTCCAGCAAAATGTGGGGCTGGAACCCCTCACGCTCCCCTAATTCCCCGACCAAAGATTGGCCACCCACCTTTCTAACGTTTCTCGCTGGGCTTTTTTCCGCCGTACTCGCATACTACCCATAAAAACGAAAGGGAGCGGCACCCATGACAGATATCACCACCGATCAATTGACCACCATCGTGGCCCTCGAGGCCTCCTTAGGCTTGGCCATCCCGCCCGCGATTGCCCAGCGATTGGGCCTTCAGGCCGGGATGCACGTGGTCTTCACCCCGACCGCTAACGGCTTCAGCGTGACCACGCGGCCTACTTTGGACCCAGGCTTTCACCAACCGTTGACCCCTTCAACGACCGACCAACCGGGGCCGTTAGAGATCCTTCGGCGCAGCGAAGAATCGCTGGCCGATTGATCACCCCGGGGGTTACCAGTCTCCTGCAAAAAAGATGTGGCCAAATGAATGATTCCAACCAACCGTTAAAGTGCTAAACTAAAACCCAGGAGTCGAAGCGAAGCCGCCGTCATAGCGGCTTAATTTGGGGACTTCCAGGGGAGCAATCATCACATGAAAAGACCAACGAGCACCATCGATTGGTCACTCGTCAGTTTGAGTGGCCTCTTACTCATCGGCGTCATCTTAGCCTTCGTCACAAATTTACCTGATATCATTACCAGTTTCCTGCAGGGCTTTACGGCGGGAATGAACGGGTGAGCCCACAATAGATTGTCATTAATACTGATTTAGCCGCAAGCCTATTTTTAATCATTTTCTCATATTCATGATACAATGAAATTGTCTCTTAAAACATTGAAATGGGATGAGTGCAATGGTAAAAAGTCGTTTTTAATCTATCATGTCAGACTTTCTTAATTTTAAGGAGAGATTTTATGATAGATTATACTTTCGCGCGACCAACCAACGTCACGGATCAGGCCATCTTGGACCTATACCGGAGCAATGGTTGGACAGCCTACACAGAAGCCCCTCAAAACACATTGGCAGCCTTTCAACAGTCAACCGTTCTTTGGGCGCTTGCAAGTGGCCGTTTAGTCGGATTCGTTCGTGGTATCACCGATGGCCATACCATTCTTTACATTCAAGATATCTTAGTCCACCCAGACTTTCAACGTCAGCACATTGGGACAGCGTTAGTCCGTCGTTACCTTCAACGCCATCAGCACATTGGCCAAACTGTCTTGATCACTGATGATGAGAGGCGAACGAGGGCCTTTTACCAATCAATTGGCTTCAGTGAAGTGCGGCCTCAAGACGATGGCCGTGCTTTTGTCCTTGATCGTCGTTTCAATTAATGAGTGCCAACTAAAAAAAGTGTGTTCCCCCGCCAACTGAAGTGAACCCCATAAGTTGGAGTGAATTTCTACGCCACTAACTGGCTGGTATGT
>NZ_AZFC01000037.1 GCF_001435095.1 Levilactobacillus spicheri DSM 15429 | reverse complement strand
AAACATAGTAAAACCCCCTGAGTTTGGATTTACTCCAACTCAGGGGGTTCACTTTAGAATGATTTCAAGGCAGTCGGCTTTTTTGATAGCGATATTAATCAGTGGTTTTCGGGCGGTGCACCTGGTGCCAGTAGTAGACCGGCAACCCCAGCAGGGTCAGTAACAGGCCCACCACGGCCAGACCGGTCTCGGTCACCAGGGTGGTCACCAGGATGAACAGCCCCCCAATCAGGGCAATCAGCGGGATGACCGGGTAACCCGGAACCCGGTACGGCCGTACCAGGGCCGGCTCGTTCTTGCGGAGCTTGAAGACGGCAATGAAGATCAGGCAGTTAAAGACCCACATCACGAAGACCAGCATGTCGGTCAACAGGTCGAAGCTCCCCAGCAGCATCATGATGAGGGCGATGCCAAACTGGACGCTCCCGGCGAAGTAGGGCACGTAGGTCCGCCGCGACAATCGTCGGAAGTACTTGGAAAACGGCAGGCTGTCCTCTTCGGCCATGGCGAACGGCACCCGCATCCCGGTCAGCGTGTACCCGTTGATGGCCCCGTAGACCGAGATTAGGATCCCGATGGTGACCAGCTTCCCGCCAAATTGTCCGAACAGGCGCATGGCGGCGTCGGCCGCGGCGTTTTGGTTGCCGGCGATGGCCTCGATGGGCAGGGTCCGCAGAAAGACCAGGTTGATCAGCGTGTAGACCAGGGTGATGGCGGCCAAGCCAATCACGATGGCCCGGGGCAGGTCGCGTTCGGGGTGCTTCATTTCCCCGGCGATGTTCCCGATGCTGATCCAGCCGTCGTAGGCGAACATGGTCGCCAGCAGGCTGGAACAAAAGGCGCCGCCCCAGCCGATGTGGTCGCCGGTGCTGATGGGCCAGAACTGGATGGTCGTGTGGGCGGGGGCGAACAGCCCGAGCACCACGATGACCGCGATGGGAATTAACTTGAAGATGAGGGCGACCGATTGGACCCGGCCACCGACCTTAGCTCCCAGGAAGTTGAGCCCGGTGATGCTGAGACCACACAGGATGGCGATGGGCAGCTGCCAGGCGGTCGTCAGGTGGAACAGGGCCACGAATTGGACCCCGAAGATGATCGACAGCGCGGCGATGTTCGCGGGGTAGTACACCAGAATCTGGGCCCACCCCATTAAAAAGCCCACGGGTTTCCCGTAGGCGTACTCCAGGTAACGCATGGCGCCCCCGGTCTTGGGGATGGCCGCGGCCAGCTCCGCACTGGTCAGGCCGGCGCAGATGGTCAACAGGCCCCCTAAGACCCAGGCCACCAGGGTCATGTTCGCGGAGTGGTTGGCGGCCACCACGCTGGCGGTCTTGAAGAAGACCCCACCCCCGATGACGGTGCCCATGACCGTGGCCAGGGCGGTAAATGTGCCGATTTCTCGGCGTAACTCCTTTGCCAAAATCAGAATCCTCTTTTCTCTCTAAAAAATGCTGATTTGATTATTATAGCACGGAATCCGGGTGGGGTTCATCATAAATCATAAGTGGTCTGGACCAGTTGTTAAGAATGACGGGGCGCTGCTCAGCGGGAGGGGGACGACGAGTCGCGGCCAGGTGCCCACGGTTCAGCTGAGCGGAAGCAAGCGCCATTGAAACGAACCAGCGGGAGCACGTAAAAACCGAGCCCGCGACAGACGTCACGGACCCGGTTCAAGTAAGCATGAATTAAAAGATTAGTGGAAGGCCACGTTCAATAACATAACGATGGCCAACCCAACGACGGCGATGATCGATTCCAGTACGGTCCAGATTCCCAACGTTTGCTTAACCGTCAGGTCGAAGTATTCCCGGAACATCCAGAACCCGGCATCGTTCACGTGAGAAGCGGCTAAGGAACCAGCACCGATGGCCAGCACCATCAGGGCCGGGTCAACACCGGCTTGGGCCATCAGTGGGGCAACGATCCCGGCAGCGGTCAAAGCAGAGACCGTGGCGGAACCCAGGGCCACCCGCAGGACGACGGCGACCAACCAGCCCAGAACTAATGGGGACATGCTGGAGTTGATGAAGATCTTGGCAACTTCCTTACCAACACCCCCATCGATGAGGACTTGCTTGAAGGCCCCACCACCACCGATAACTAACAGCAGCATCGCGATGGACTTGATGGCGTTTTCCAACGTTTCCATGATAGCGGACGTCTTACGTTTCCGACCCCAGCCCATGGTGAACATGGCAACAATCAGTGAAATCAACATGGCCATGGCTGGGTCACCAATCAAGGCGATGATCTGATCCAGCATCGTGGCGTTCTTGGTAGGAGTGGCCCCACCGTCAACGGTCATCTTGTAGATGGTCGTGATGGCCATCAGGATAACTGGGAAGAGGGAGGTCAGAACGGACAGTCCAAAGCTAGGTGCTTCGGAAGGCTTGAACGTCTTGACTTCACCCAGGGAAGATAAGTTCCCTTTTTGAGCAAAGGCGGACGGTGCGAACTTCTGTGCCAGCTTGGTGAAGACTGGCCCGGCGATGATCGCACAAGGAATGGCAACGACTAACCCAAACAACAGGACCTTCCCGTCGTTAGCGTTCAAGACGGCGGAAATGGCAACGGGTGCCGGGTGAGGTGGCAGGAATCCGTGGGTCACTGACAGGGCAGCGGCCATGGAAATCCCTAAGTAAAGGATTGGCACATCGGCTTCCACCGCAATGGCGAAGACGATAGGAATCAGCAAGACCATTCCGACTTCGAAGAAGAGGGCAATCCCGATAATGAATGAAGCGAGCATAATGGCAATTTGCAGCCGCTTCTTCCCGAATTTGTCGATTAAGGTCGTGGCAATGACGTAAGCCCCACCGGCGTCGGCAACTAACCGACCCAGCATCGCCCCGAAACCGAAGACCAGGGAAAGTTCACCAAGTTGGCTCCCAATCCCGGCTTCGATCGTGGCCATGATTTTCGTGAGGTTCATCCCGAGCAGCATCGCCGTCAGGACGGAGGTCAAAATTAAGGAAACGAAGGTGTTCATCTTGAATTTGATGATCAGCACCAAGAGGAAGATGACCCCGATAACAAGTGCAATAAGTTCCATGTTAAGTAAGCCCTTTCATGAAATGAATTTTGAAAAGCCAGCGTGAAAACACTGGCCTCTCAATAAGTGACTACAGTATACCCGATGAAAACGGTTTTGTATAGAGAAAATTTTCAAAAAACTTAAAAATATTAGTTGGTTTTCTGAAAAGATTAACCTCTAAAGCTTATTCCTCTTTGGAAGCAGTGTTGTCCTGCTGTGGGTGCTTCCGTTGGAACTCGGCAATGTTCTTGTATTCAGATTGCAATTGCCGACTCAACCGGATGTAGATCGGAACCAACGTCCGGTAGGCTTCAAACGTATCGGGGTTCGGGTGGTGGACGTTAGCGACCCCGATGAAGTTCTTGACCGTGGCCAAGTCATCGATCAGGCCCAACGCGTACATGCCCAAAGTGGCGGCACCCAGCGCGGTTCCTTCAGGACTTTCTGGAATCGTCACGTCCTGTTCGAAGATGTCTGCCAACATTTGACGCCAGAGCGCAGAGCGGGCGAACCCACCGGTTGCTTGGATGCTCTTAGGCTTGCCAACGACTTCTTCTAAGGCCAACATGACGGTGTACAGGTTGTAGACGATCCCTTCGAGAGCCGCCCGAACCATGTGAGCCCGTGAGTGGGTCCGCGTGAGACCGAAGAACGATCCGCGGGCGTTAGCGTCCCAGATTGGGGCCCGTTCGCCACCTAAGAATGGGTGGAAGATCAGGCCATCGGAACCGGCAGGAACCTTGGAGGCGATTTCGGTCAACAGATCGTAGGAGTCGACCTTCATTTGTTCCGCCGTGATCTTTTCAGGCGCGAAAAGTTGGTCGCGGACCCAACGGAAGACGATCCCCCCGTTGTTGACGGGACCGCCGACGACCCAGTGGTCCTTCGACAAGTAGTAGCAGAAGACCCGGCCCTTAGGGTCAATCTTCGGCTTGTCCGTAACGACCCGCACGGCACCGGACGTTCCAATCGTGACGGCGACGACACCGGGATCGATGGCGTCGACCCCCAGGTTGGCCAGGGGACCGTCGGAAGCGCCCATGATGAATGGCGTGTTCGGGTCGATGCCGATGACGCCGGCGTAGTCGGCCTTCATCCCGCTGATTTGGTCAGTGGTGTCGACCAGCTTCGGCAGTTGGTCCCGGGTGATGCCGGCAACCTCTAAGGCTTGGTCGTCCCAGTCCATGTTAAAGATGTTGAATAACCCAGTCGCGTTGGCGATGGAGTAGTCTTCTTGCATGACCCCGAAGAGCTTGTAGATGACGTATTCCTTGATGCCGACGAACCAGCGAGCCTGCTTGAAGAGGTCGGGCTGGTCGTTACGCAACCAGATCAACTTGCTCAGTGGCGTCATGGGGTGAATGGGGGTCCCGGTCTTTTCGTAAAGTTGCTTGCCGACACCGTTCTCCCGTAATTCATCCGCGTACTTGACCGCCCGGTTATCAGCCCAGGTGATGGCCCGCGTCAATGGCTTGTGGTTCTCGTCCAAGAGAATCAAGCTGTGCATAGCGGCGGAGAAGGAAACCCCGTGCAATTGGCCGTCCTTTAAGTCGGCCTTCCGTAAAACGGTGGTCAACCCATCGATGATGGCGGAGAAGATCTCTTCTGGATCTTCTTCGGCCATGTCAGGCACGTCTTGGTAGAGCGGGTACAGGTTGTTCGAGTAGCCCTGCATCTTCCCCTGGGTGTCGTACAATACGGTCTTGACACTGGTCGTCCCAATGTCGACTCCAATCATGTAGTCCATTCAATTTCATCCTTTCAGCGTAACGCGTTGGTGCCGATGACCCGAAGAGCCATTGGCGAATTAAGTAACTGTGCAATGGGTGGTTAGGTGACCTAACCAGCCTATTAGGTAAACGCTATCATGATATTACCTACTCGGCTACTTGAAATCAAGCAAGACCCCTCGGTCGTCTCATGCGTAAAACCTCGTGATAAAGAGGCCCCTTAATAGCGACGGGTACTATTATATGTAAAAAAGTTTCACATTTCAAGGGGGTTGCTGTAAAATATTTACAGAAGATTTTATAATTAGAAAGGTGATGTTGGTCATCGCACGCTCAGCACTGGGAAAGCTTCGGGGAAAGTATGACAGTTTATCAACTACAGAAAAAAAGATTGCGCAGCTGGCTTTGAACAGTCCGTCGACGGTCAGCGAGATGACGATTCGGGAGCTGGCCAGCGCGGCGGGGACGTCGACGGCCTCCATCTCCCGGTTCGTTAAACGGTTGGGGTACACCAATTACCGGGAATTCAGCATGGAACTGGGCCACGTGGTGGTGACCGACGCCCAGACCGGTGGCAAGCTCTTCAAGGAACTGGCCGAAGGGGACTCGCTGGAGACCATTGCCAACAAGGTCTTCCATTCGTCGATGGCTTCGCTGACGGCGACCAACGACGCCTTGAACGAAAACGACATGGCGCGGGCCGTCATTCGGCTGATCAACGCCAAGACGGTGACCTTCTTCGGCCTCGGCGGGTCGTCGATCGCCGCACTGGACGGGTACCATAAGTTCGTCCGGACGTCGCTGAACGTGACCTACCATCCGGACTACGACATTCAACTGATGCAGGCCTCCAAGATGACCGATAAGGACTGTGCTGTGGTCATCTCCCATTCGGGGAAGAACCAGGAGACCATGCACATCGTCCGGGAACTGACCGCCAACAACGTGCCGATCATCGGGATCACCAGTTACAGCGGCTCCCCGCTGTCCCGGGCGGCCACGGTGACCTTCCTGTCTTTGACCGACGAGATCAAGTACCGTTCCGAGGGGATGTACTCGCTGATGTCGCAGTTGGCGATCCTCGACAGCCTGTTCATGATGACGGTCCTGCGGAGTTCGTCGCGGACCCAACCGATCCTGATGCACGTGCGCGACGTCATCGAACGAACTCGGGAGGAACCTTAAGGGTCAGCATGGTATAATGAAACGCAAAGAAACTTTGCGGGGAATGGTGACCAGGGTGAAACGACGGGATTATCAACCGATATATGAGAATACGTTTCGCCGGCATCGGCGCTGGCACCGCCTTGGGGTGCTGGTTATCGTCCTGCTGGTGGGCTGGCTGGGCGTTTGGGGCTGGCAACAGTGGCAGCACTACCACCAGCAACAGCTCGCCCAATTTCCGGTCCGCGGGGTCAGCATCAATCAGGACAGTGGCTACCTGGACTTTCAACAGCTGTCCAAGCACCACCAGTTCGTCTACCTGCAGGCGACGTCCGGGGCGACCTATTCCGATGACGACTTCAGCAACAACTACTCGCGCTCACAGGGGGCCAGCATGAAGGTCGGCGTCTGCCACACGTTTAGCTTCACCAGCTCGGCCGAACAGCAGTACGCGCACTTTGTGGCCATCGTGGGCAGTGAGACCGGGACGCTGCCCATCATGATCAACGTGGCCTATTACGGCCAGTACAACGGCGATAACCGGACCATGGCCACCCAGGGGCAGAAGCTCAAGCAACTGGTGACCAAGCTTCAGGACACCTACCAGCAGGGCGTGATCATCCAGGCGAAGGAGACGGTCCTGACCCAGTTCGTGCGGCCGGTCCTGCCACACCAGGCCGAGTGGGTCGTCGACGGCAAACTCCAGCACTACGCGTCACCGGTCAAACTGATCGAGTACGACGCGACCGGTCGGCTGACCCAGAGCGGGCAGTCGCAGGCGGTGGGGCTGTCGGTCTTTAACGGCACCCGCCAGCAGTGGACCACGTTTAGCCATGATAATTAATAGAAGAAACAAAAAGCTGTTCGGCCAATGAACTGGTCGAACAGCTTTTTATATAAGTCAATGAAACACTAGTCGTGATGGGGCGTTTCGAGTGCGTGCACGGTGTAGGTACAGTCGTCGGCCTCGTCAAAAAAGGAAATGGGCCGTTTTTCGTTGGCGTGAATCACGAGATGATAACCAAACTTGTCCTGAAAGGTCAATTGGTGGTCATCGAGGTGTTGCACGCTGACCTCGATGGGGCGGCCGTCGATTTCAATGTCGAGGTTGGGACTGATGGCTAACCGGTGGTGCCGCTGATTATGCGGATCCACGAACTGCCAGGTCCCCGCGTAGAAGAGCGGCGACGGACTGGCGGGTTGGGCGTGTTGTTTTTTGCGAAGTGAAAAGCCCCCGGTCAGTCCGGCAAGCAGTGAAATACCAAATAATGCAAATTCTCGACCTTTCACCGGTATCCCTCCCTTAAATGAATTGCTAGTTTCAATATAACATTTTTACCGGCAGATACCACAGCAAAGGATTAGCTTTTTTAAGAAATCGCAAGGTCTGTGCTATGCCTAACCTCACGGGACTGTTAAAATAAAGGCAACCAGAAAAATTGGAGGAATTGCCATGATTCGGATCGGAACGGTAGGGACCAATTGGATTACCCAACAGTTAGTAGAAGCATTAGCGTTGTCGCACCAGTACACGTTAGCGGCGGTGTACTCCCGGCATTCGGAGACGGCACAGGCCTTCGCCACGAAGAACCACGCGGAGACCAGCTACACGGACTACCAAGAGATGTTACAGACGGCCAACTTGGACGTGGTGTACATCGCGTCGCCCAACAGCTTGCACGTTGAACAGGCCTTAGCGGCGATTCAACAGGATATTTCGGTGATCGTCGAGAAACCCGCCGTTAGCAACTCGAACGAAATGGCGGCGGTGATGGCGGCTTTAGCCAAACACCCGAACGTGCGCTTCTTCGAGGCGGCCCGGAACGTCCACACGCCGAACTTCCTGACGTTGCAACAGGCGGTCGCCGAACTGCCGACGCTGCAGGGGGCGAGCCTGACCTACATGAAGTACTCGTCACGCTACGACCAGGTGTTGGCCGGTCAGCGGCCCAACGTGTTCACCAAGGAGTTCTCCGGGGGCGCGCTTCAGGACCTCGGGGTCTACCCCATCTACCTGGCTGTGGCCTTGTTCGGTCAACCGGCCAACGTGAGCTACTTCCCGACGCTGATTGCGACCGGTGCCGACGGCAAGGGCTTGGCCGTCCTGCGCTACGGGGACTTCGACGTGACCGTCAACTTCGGCAAGACCAGCAACTCGTACAGCTGGTCGGAAATCTACGGCCTGAAGGAGACGTTGAGCCTGGACAGTGCCGGTGAGTTGACCCAGGTCCGGCGGTACGCCGATGATGGGCAGGAGACCGACCTGACGCAACCGGCGCTGGAAAACCCGATGCTGCCCGAGGTCCAAGACTTTGCCCGCGTCCTGTTGAATCCCGAAGATCCGCAAAACATGGGCGATTACCGCCGGTGGTTACGCTGGAGCCAACAAGTTAACCAGGTCCTGTATGCCTTACGGGTCACGGCGAACTTGCGCTTCCCAGCGGACGAAAACGACTGAAAAAGAGGAAAATTATGCTAGAACAGTATCAAAAACATTTTAATGCGTTGGGCTACACCCAACCCACGGCAATCCAGGAGGCGGTCTACGGGCCGTTAGCCGGGGATCAAAACGTGTTGGGCTTAGCCCCGACCGGGTCCGGTAAGACCGTGGCCTTCACGCTGCCCGCCTTGGCGAACCTGTTGCCCGGCGACGGGATTCAGCTGCTGGTCTTGGAACCGTCTCAGGAGCTGGCCATTCAGACCAGCCGGGTGATGCGCGACTGGGCCAAGCTGTTGGATCTCAAGGTAGCGGCCCTGACGGGGGGCGCTAACGTGAAGCGCCAGACCGAGCGGCTCAAGAAGCGTCCCGAGATTGTCGTCGGGACGCCGGGCCGGTTGCTGAACCTGATTCAGGACCGCAAGCTCAAGGTGCACCTGGTGTCACTGATCATCGTGGACGAAGCCGACGACCTGTTGACGGGAGACACGCTGGAAACGGTCCGGGCCGTGGCCCAGGCCGCGCCGGCCGACGTCCAGTTGGGCTTCTTCTCGGCGACCGATACGCCGATCCTGCACGACCTGAAGCAGTGGTTCGGCCAAGAGGTCATGCGCATCGACGTGCGGGACCAGGATCAGACCCAGGGAACCGTGCGCCACGGTTTGCTAGAGGTCGGTATGGGCAAGCGGGACCAGATGCTCAAGCGGCTACTGGCCATGCCGAATTTCCGGGCGTTGGTCTTCTTCAAGCAGTCCAACACCCTGCGGCACACGGCCACCAAGTTCTACCACGACCACGTGTCGGCGGCGAGCCTGACCAGTGACCTGCGGCAGGTTCAACGGGAAAAGGCGTTGGCGGACTTCCGGCAGGGCCGGATTCGGTTGCTGCTGACGACCGACGTGGCGGCCCGGGGCTTGGATATCCCGAAGCTGCCCGCGGTCATCAACTACGACCTGCCGTCCGAAGTGAACGAGTACGTTCACCGGGCGGGTCGGACCGGCCGGATGGGCGAACCGGGCCAGGTGATCAGCCTGGGGGACGACCACGACCTGCGAGACCTGAAGAAGCTGTTACGGGACACCGACTACCAGCTGGTGCCGGTCTACTTCCAGGGGAAGCAACTGACTACGGAACGTCCGGTCGCGGCCAAGGCGACGCCGGTGACGGAACAGCCGACCACACCAGCGGCGACCACCGGTGACGGTGCGACTACCCCGAGCGCGGCTCCAGCGGCGACGCCGGAACGGAAGCCCCGGCGGCGGTCCGCCGCGCCGGCCCAACCCGCACCGACGAAGAAGAAAAAGCACAAGAATCGGCATACCAAGAACAAGGGGATGCGGAAGAAGTGGCGGGATCACGACGCCCACAACGCGTAAGCCCCTTTACAATTGAAACAATCCGTGTCAAAATTAAGTCCGGATTGTTTTTCTTGGCCCCATAGCACAACTGGATAGGGCACCCGCCTCCTAAGCGGATGATCCCGGTTCGAGTCCGGGTGGGGTCATCATGAGAACTTGGCATCGTCCATCGTCAGCGGTTAACCGTTGGGGGTGGGCGATTTTTTAGATGGTTCGAAAATCAGCTGGAGCCGCCACGTCCAGGACCCCAGCACCGTTCGGCTAATTGTTGCGGGGATGACGGGTAAACGGTGGGAAACAACCCAAAATAAGAAAGATAATGACTAAATCACGATATTTTTTCGAGGTAAAACGATTAAACGTTAACTTTTTGTCGAAAAGGGCTATGCCTGAGCGGGTCATCTATGCTATGGTCAAGTTATCTCGTAATAGGGGGAACGCGTTCATGCAAACACGGCAAAAGATTCAGTGGACCATCGACCATTTGGGGAAGGATCCCTACATTCTGGCTCGGACGACCGGCGTCCCCGTGCGGGTGATTACCGACCTGCTCTGGGGGCGGGTCACGATTGACCACCTGCGCTTCATCGATGCGGAGCGGTTGGCCGTGGCGTGTGATCAACGAGCACCTCATCCGGCAAAAATCTAAAGAGGCATGTATTCTGTTAATCGATTTTAATGAGCGGAAGCTGTCGATTGCTTCCGCTCAGCTGGGCCGTGACGACCGTGGGCACGACTTGAAGCCGCGCAAAGAAAACGTGTCTTCAAGCTCGGCCTTGTGGTAAGCCAGCTGAGAAACGCTGGCCAACCACCATTTCACGGTCACCGGCCCAGCTTCGCTCCAGCAATCTTGATGATGGCGGGGACTCACCGGTTATTCTGAATGCGTTAGTGATGACCAGTCGTCAACGTTTTGGGGTGGATGGTCGTCAAATTGAAGGACCGTGGACGTACGGTTTAGCGCCGTTCATGTGTGAAGATATCAAGGAACCATCGGAAAAGCAGCAGGGAAATTCTCAATCTTCTAAGAATTTCCTTGCTGTTTTTTTAGAATTTCGAGTAATGTCCTTAAACTTTCGGTGTTGTCGTAATGGACACCAGTTAACCACTTCTTTGGTCCCCGTGCCTTTGCTTTTCCCACTGTTCAGCGGTATTCTGATGAAGAGGCCACATCAATCAGACGCTGGCCCATTCATTTCATGAAGGAAGTGCTTAACAGATGAAGAAGTGGCAACGATGGTTACTGGTCATGGCCTTGGTGTTACCCATTGGTGGGGGGCTGCTGACCAGTGAGTCCGCACAGGCGGCCAGCACGACGGCTAAAACGGCTAAGCAAGTAAAGGTGACGAAGCAACACTATCTGTTCGTTATGGGGCACGGGGCTGGCGACGGCGGGGCCCGGGGAAACGGGACCACGGAGGCCAAGGCGCTCCGGAAATACCTGTTACCCGAGCTGAAGAAGTACGCCAAACAGGTCAAGAATAGTGACATCACCTTCTACAACCCGAAGCGTAACCTGGTCGCCGATACGCTGCAACGGCACCAGGGCTCCTACAAGATCAATCGGCACACGACCGTCATCATGTTTCACCTGGATGCGGCGGGCGGCCACGGGGGCCACGTCATCATCCATCGCAAGCATCCCACGAAGCGCGACCAGCGGCTGGCGAAGGTGATCAAGACCTACATCGGCCTGAACCCCGCGTACCGGGGCTACAGCTACCGGACCAATTTACGAAACTGCAACGTCTTACGCCGGCGGGGCATCGACTACAGCCTCGTTGAGAGTGGCTTTATTACCAACCGGCGCGATTTTCGCCACTTCAAGAAGGACCGGGCCAAGCTGGCGAAGGGCTACGTGGAGGCCATTACCCACGAAAAGCTCTCCGGTCACACCAAGTAGGTGCGGGTGATGAGAAAAGGACAACGGTGGCTCGGCGGGGTCCTGGGGGGCCTGGTACTTCTGGGGAGCTTAGTGGGGTGCACCCCGACGGCGCAGGCGACCCACGCGACCCGGCCAACGTCGGCCACCTCGACGAAATCTCCGTCCCAGAACCCCCAGCCAAAGCAGGCCGCCGCGGCGACCGCCAAAAGCCAGCGAAAACTGCGGCGCCTGATTCAACGTGACCTGCAGGGCGTCGGGGGCCGGTGGTCCGTGCGGGTGACCCGGAACGGGGCGCAACCGGTCCAAATCACGACCGGCAACCACCCCGTACGCCGGCAACGAGCGGCCAGCACCATCAAACTCTACATCATGCTGACCATCTTCCAACGGGCCCAGCGCCATCAGCTGCGACTGACGTCCGCAACCCACGACCAGCTCCGGCGAATGATCGGCAACTCCGATAACGAAGCGGCTAACCAGCTGATTGCGACGGCGGGCGGGCTGAAGGCCGTTAACCGGGTCATCCGGCAACACGGCTTCACCCAAACGACCCTGGGACGTCATCTGATGGACGTTCGGGCGCTCAAAAACGGCCATGACAATTGGACGTCCGTCCGGGACCTGACCCGTTTCTTAACGTTATTGGCCCAGCACCGGTTATTGGGCGGGTCGGCCGACCGGCAGATGTTGACGCTGATGCGGCACTGCCGCAATCATTCGAAGCTGCCATTACTGGTGAAGAACGTCACAGTCTACAATAAGACCGGCGAGTACCCGGATTTAGGTGTACAGAACGATGCGGCCCTTTTTCGGACGGCAACGGGGCGGTGGCTGACCGTGGTGGTCTTGAGCCAAGGTGGTCGTTCCCAGCGGCAGTACCCCGCCATGAACCGGCTGGGACGGGACGTGGTTCAGACCCTTCATTAAATAGGAAACAAAAAATACCTGACCAGCTTCCCGAGGTGCTAAAGGAAAAGTGGTCAGGTGTTTTTTTCTAAGTGAAGTTAGGTGCAAGGCCTAGTCGTGATGCCAGCGAATTGCGGCGCCCATCCCCAGAAAAATCAGGAGGGTCCCGCCGCCGAACGCCCAGGAAGAACCACCCCAGGAGCGCCCCCACGACGGGTTGGCACAGGAAAAACAGGCCGGCCAACGAGCTATTGAGCAGGCGCAGCCCCTGGTTCCAGAGAACGAAGGCCAGGGCGGTCGAGATGGCCCCTAGATAAAAGATGCTTAGGCCTAGTGAGGGGGTGGCCCAGTGAATGGCCGTGAGAAGCCGTCCCTGACCGATCACGATGGGGGTCAGGGCGACCACGGCGACCACGGCCGCCAACCAGGTGACCTGGATGACGTCGTATTGCGGGGCGACTAACCGTACCAGAACCGACATCAGCGCCCAGGTCAGTCCCGCCACGAAGAGCAGGAGTGCGCCCAATAAGACGTGGCGCCCCGAGAATTGGGTGCCGACGATGAGGACCACCCCGCCGGTCGCGAGGAGTAGGCTGATGAGGTCGCCTCCCTGGGGCCGTTCGTGGAGCAGGGGCCAACTAAAGAGCACCATGAAGGCGGGCGTGGCCGTGGTGATGACCGACCCCAGTTGAGCCGAGGCCAGCCAGGTCCCCGTCTCTTGGGTCACGATGGACAGGGTGTCGCCAATCAGGCCAATCAACACAATTAGCCCCAGGTTACGCCGGTCCCAGTGCCAGGTGATCGGGTGGATGCGGGTATAACCGAACAGGACGATGACGGCAACCAGGTACCGACACCAGACCAGCTGGACGGGTGGCAAGGTGGTCACGACGCTCTTGACGACAACGAACATGCCGCCCCAGATGCTGGCAGCCAGACTTAACAGGAACGCACCGAGTAACTTCTGTTTCTTTTGCATAGTTTATAGAATCCTCCGCTAAAGTGATTAAGAATCAACGATTCAGCGGAATAAGCCTCCGCTGATTAGCGGTTGGCTGGTACGTCGCATTCGAACAAGGGTGCTAAGAACATGAGACTCCCTCCTTTGGTGAACGAGGAACCAGTATAGCACAGCAACTTAATTAAGGGGAACCATACTTTAAAGTTTAAACGACCAAATAATTCGTGGTTAACCGCGATTTTTGGCCAAAATCCTGTATAATGAAGACGGTTACTTAAAACATCTCGAGGAGGTTGGATGATATGGAACAAGAAGCATCAATGGATCCGAAAAAGTTCAAGCGTATCTTAGTCGGGGTGGACGATTCCCCCGACGCCCAATTGGCCTTCCGGTATGCCATGAACCGGGCCAAATCAGATGGGGCCGAATTGGTGATCTGCTCGGTCTTGGAGTCCGAACAGATGAACATCTACGAAGCCTTGAGTAAGGATTTCGTGCACGGTCAACGGGACGACCTGTACAATCACCTGCAACAGTACAAGAAGTTGGCGGAACGAGTAGGTGTGGCCAACGTACGGGTCGCCATCGCGGAAGGGGACCCGGGTGAGACCATCGTTAAGTCGGTTATCCCGGCTATCAAACCAGATTTACTGGTCGTTGGTTCGCTGTCGAAGACGGGGGTTCGGAAGTATTTTGGGAGCCAGGCGGCCTATATGGCAAAATATTCTCCAATCTCGGTAATGATTGTACGGTAACGTTTTCACGGGGTTTTCATAATTTATTTGAAAATTATATTCAGGTAAACGCTTGAATCCCGAAAAAAAGTTTCATACAATGGTTCTTATGCGAAGTGATTGAATCCAACTACGGCAGGTTGGATTTATCAGAATCGAGCATAAGAAAAGAGAGAGATATAATGCAGTTCGTGATTTTGTTATTGGGTATTTTACTTCTGCTCTTCTTGATTATTCGAGTGAAGTTAAACACCTTTGTTTCCTTAATCGCCACATCCATTTTAGTCGCGCTGGGTCTCGGGATGAATCCCGCAAGTATCGCCGACTCCATTAAAAATGGGATCGGTAGTTCCATGGGCGAGCTGATTATCGTCTTCGGATTCGGTGCGATGATCGGGCGGTTAGTTTCTGACGCCGGAGGGTCTTACCGGATTGCGCGGACGTTGATCAACGTCTTTGGGAAGAAGCGGTTGCAGGTCGCCATTGTGATTGCCTCCTTCCTGATTGGGATTTCCCTGCTGTTTGAAGTGGGGCTGGTCCTGGTCACGCCAATCGTCTTCGCGGTTGCGCTGGAGGCCGACGTGCCATTCCTCTACCTGGGGATTTCCATGGCCGCCGCGCTGTCCGCGACGCAAGGGTTCTTACCCCCACAACCGTCACCGACGGCCGTTGCCACGGCCTTAGGGGCCAACGTTGGGGAGATGCTCCTGATCGGGGTCATCGTAGCGATTCCGTGTGTGATCGTCGCGGGGCCAATCTGGACGCGGGTCATTCGCCGGTTCAACCCGGACTTGTTCGTGGTCAAGAAGTCCTTACCCGCCTTTGGTGAGGTCAAGGAGTTTGACCTGGATGAAACGCCAACCTTTGGCTTATCCGTCTTGACGTCCCTGTTCCCAGTGGTCTTCATGGCCCTGGCCACCGTTTATCAGATGGTCGCGAACGGGGGAACCGCGCCGAAGAATCCGCACGGGTTAGACGCCGTAATCACGATGGTGGGGAACCCCGTTATCGCCATGGTGATTGCCTTGCTGTTTGCCATCTGGTCCATGGGGATTCACCGGGGCCGTTCGATGAAGCAGATCAGCGGGACGCTGGAAGACGCCATCAAGTCGATTGCCATGTTACTGATGGTCATCGCCGGTGGGTCCGCCTTCAAGCAAGTGCTGATCGACGGTGGGGTCGGTAAGGCCGTGCAGGACTTAATGATGCACTCCAAGTTCTCACCGATTCTGTTGGCTTGGTTGATCACGGTCATCTTGCGGATCTCACTGGGGTCTGCCACGGTTTCCGGGATGACGGCGGCCGGTTTGATCACGCCGTTGATGCACACCTTAGGCGCCGATCCCGTTATGATTGCGCTGGCCATTGGGGCCGGTTCTCTTGCGGCTTCGCACGTGAACGATGCCGGTTTCTGGATGTTCTCCGAATACTTTGACCTGAGTGTCAAGGACACCTTCAAGGTGTGGACAACGTTGGAAACGGTCATCTCGATCGTGGGTCTGCTGATGGTGCTGCTGATGAACGCCATTTTCCACTAAACAACGCATTAACGAGACGCAATCACGTGAGGTGGTTGCGTTTTTTTGTATGGGACGTAAAAGAGAGCGAAACCAGCTGTCTTTTGGCGCACGTTTCGCCACCAACTATTCGGAGACACTAAAAGAGCCTGAGACTTTTGTCCCAGGCTCTTGATAGTCCATGGTTATTTTTCTTCACGAATAATGTACTTCGGCCGGTGCTTGGTTTCCAGGTAGATCTTGTTGATGTACTGCCCCAAAATGCCCAGGCAGAACAGCTGGATACCGCCGATCAACAGCATGATGACCACCAGAGATGGCCAGCCGGCGACCGACGACCCGCCCACGGTCAGGGCCCGGACAATCACGAAGACCAGGCCGATCAGCGACAGGAAAAACGAGATGCTGCCGACCCAGGTCGCGATGCGTAAAGGCACGTTCGAGAAGTCGATGATGCCCTCGATGGAGTAGGAAAAGAGCTGCCCCAGACTCCAGTGGGTGGTACCCGCGGCCCGCGGTTGACTCTCGTAGGTCAGGTAGGTGGTCTTGAAGCCGACCCAGCTGAAGATACCCTTGGAGAACCGGTTGAACTCCGGCAGGGACAGCACGGTGTCCACGAATTGCCGGTTCATCAGCCGGTAATCCCGGGCATTGGGCTTGATCTGAACGTCAGAAATCTTATTGATGACCCGGTAAAAACTGGATGAGAGGAAGGCCCGCAGCTTGCTTTGGCCCCGGCGTTCCTTCTGAATCGTGCCCACGCAGTCGTACTCGCCACTGTCCACCAGTTGAAACATCTTGGGCAGTAACTCCGGTGGGTCTTGCAAGTCGACGTCCATCACCGCTACATAATCCCCGGTAGCGGCCTCCAATCCGGCGGCTAGACCGGACTCCTTGCCAAAATTGCGGGAGAACGACCGGTAGTGCACGGTCGTCGGATGCGCTTGGTTCAGCTGCTTCATCTCCGCAAGGGTGTTATCCGATGAGCCATCGTCCACAAAAATATACTCCGGCGTGACGGTGGGTGTCGGCGTGTTCATTGAGTCGATCACCTTGCTAACGGCTTGGAAAAACAGTGGAATTGACTCCTCCTCGTTATAACAAGGAACGACTAAGCTAATCTTTTTCATGTATAGACATTCCTTTCACACAACACTGTTAAGTTTACAGCAAATATTTGGGAATAACCATAACAGTTCCCTTACAGTCGTGCGTCTAATTGACGGCGACTAGCGGGAAACGAGTGGTCACGGCCGGCCTCCGATGATTTCCGGTGTGACGGGCTTCCCTGGTTGTGTTTTGTCCCCAACGCCATTTTAGAATAATCATTCACCGAGGCCACTGTCAATAGGTTTCGATTGATGATTAAACAAACGTTACTTTGCTTAAAATTTTGGCGCGCGGCACCGATCCGTGAGAGCGGTCACAGCTTTTGCGCGGAAAGTCGGGTTAATGGCCCACGGCGTCAGCGCATCTGCTATAATTGACGGTAACAAATATGGTAACGGAGGGAAAACATGACGAAACCCATTAAAGTAATGACCGTGTTTGGCACACGGCCCGAGGCCATCAAGATGGCGCCGATTATTCTGGCGATGCAGCAGCGGCCCGCCGACTTCACGCCGGTAACCGTGGTCACGGCTCAACACCGCGAGATGCTCGACCAGGTCCTCGAAATCTTCAAGATCACGCCCGACTACGATCTGAACATTATGCGGCCCAACCAGACGCTGAGTGGCATCACCACCCGGGTCCTGGAGCATTTAGACCAGGTCCTAGATGAAGTTCACCCCGACATCGTGCTGGTTCACGGGGACACCACGACCACCTTTGCGGCCAGCGTGAGCGCCTTTTATCACCGGACGCTGCTGGGCCACGTGGAGGCTGGGCTGCGGACCTGGCAGAAGTACTCGCCGTATCCCGAGGAGATGAACCGGCAGCTGACCGATATCTTGAGTGACCTGTACTTCGCGCCGACCGACCTGTCCCGGCAGAACCTACTTAAGCAGGCCCATCCCGACCAGGACATCTACGTGACCGGGAACACGGCCATCGACGCGCTGAAGCAGACGGTCGATGCCAACTACCACCACGCGGTTCTGGACCAGGTCCAACCCGGTCACCGGCTGATCTTATTGACGATGCACCGGCGGGAGAACCAGGGTGCGCCGATGCACGCGGTCCTGCACGCGATTCGGCAGGAAGTGGACGCCCATCCCGACGTGGAGGTCATCTATCCGGTCCACCTGAGCCCGGCCGTCCAAAGCGTGGCCCACGCGGAACTCGACGGCAACGACCGAATCCACCTGATCGACCCGTTAGACGTGGTCGATTTCCATAATCTGGCGGCCCGCAGCTACCTGATCATGACCGATTCCGGCGGCGTTCAGGAAGAGGCCCCGTCGCTGAACAAGCCGGTGCTGGTCTTACGGGACACCACGGAACGGCCGGAAGGGGTCACCAGTGGGACCCTGAAGCTGGTCGGCACGGATCCGAAGCGTGTCACGGCGGCCCTCGAAGAGCTGCTGACGGACCAGGCGGCCTACCAACGAATGGCGGACGCCAAGAACCCGTACGGGGATGGCCACGCCGCGGACCGTATTTTGCAAGCGATTCAAGAAAAAATCAATGGAGGCAATCTCAATGGCTGAAACGGCATATGATCGGGCCGAGATTAAAACGACCGAACAATTGTCAGAAATCATGCGGGATATTCACCAGGCTGCCGCGAAAAAACACGAGCGGTTCGACTATAAGATTTTACGGAACGTGCACTTTGCCAACAAGGTCAAGAATCCCGTAACCCAAGAAATGAACGACGGGGACTCCTGGCGGGTGATGCAGATCGATAACCTGCTGGTGACCTCGTTTGGGGTCATCAACGTCGAAAGCAAGTACTGGCGGGGGATGATCTTCCATGACCTGTCGGACGAGATTTTCTCGTCCAGCCTGGCGGACTTCTCGGCGGTCAACCTGTCGAGTGGCAAGGCCAAGGAACCCGTCAAGGCGTTGACCAACCAACTGGATAAGTTCTTCTTGCCGAACCTGTCGGAAGAAAACGAATCCCTGACCCAGGGGTACACCATGAGTCTGGAGCAGGAGGGCCGAGATAAACGGTCGGTGACCCTGCACACGGGGATCAGCAACCCGGCGACCCAGTCGGAGCTGTCCTCTAAGTTGCTGGTGCGTTACATCAACAGTGAAATCACGATGCACAAGCAACTGGAAAACAAGAACGACCGAATCATCGACTTCGTGAAGCCGCTGGTCTATTACAACTATTATGACCGCTACGACCGCAAGAATTCGCTGGTCGTGGGGAACAAGACCAAGTTGAACCCGCACGACGCTTACAACTGCACGGCCGTCGCCAACTATCAAGACTTGGCGACGTTCATCGAGGCCTTCCGCCAGGCCAAGCGGGTCCGCTTCAGCCGGCAGACGCTGCAGAAGATGATTGGCACCCTGAAGTTCGCCGAGGACTACGGCTCGTTTTAAGGACAGCGCATTAAAAGAAATCAAAAAATTACGTCAACTCTGCGGAGATTAAGACTGAACGAAAGGAGCTGGGAGCATCCGTGACCCCTCAATTAAGGCGACTTGGCCAGCAGGTGAAGCGTATCGTCACGACTATCATGCGGCACTATAAAATGGCCAACGTCTCGGATTCCGCGGTCGTGCTGGCTTACTATATCTTGCTCTCCTTGTTCCCGGCACTGCTGGTGGTGGGGAGTCTCCTACCGTATCTGCAGGTGGATACCGACACGGTCCTGACCGGGCTGGAACCCATCGTGCCCAGCAGTATCTATCAGATGCTCAAGCCCATCATCCATTCATTCCTCAACGGGCAAAGTGGCGGAATCCTCTCGATCGGGGTCGTCGTGGCCCTCTGGTCGTCTTCCCGGGCCGTGGCGGCCTTTCAACGGACGGTGAATCGCGCCTACGGGGTCGCCCGGAATCAAAACGCGCTGGTCAACCGGATCACCGCCTTCTTCTGGATGGTCGGCCTGATCATCGTGATGTTCCTGATGATGTTGGTCTTTAGTTTTAGTCAGGTGATCATCGAGCAATTAACGCCGATCCTGCACCTGCCCACGCAGTTACTGACCTACGTCAACACTTTGAAATGGCCGGTCACGTTCGTGGTGACCTTCCTGATCCTGATGATCCTGTTCTTCTTCGTGCCCAACGCGCGGCTGCGGTGGCGGTTCGTCTGGCCGGGGGCGCTAACGTCGACTATCGGTTGGTTACTGCTCTCGCAAGCCTTCTCGCTGTATCTGAAATACTTTGCCCACAACATCGACAGTTATAAAACCATCGGAACCTTTATCGTGTTGATGTTCTGGCTCGACTTTACCGGGATGATCTTGATGTTCGGGGCGGTTTTAAACGCCGCGATTCAGGAATTGGTCGACGGTCCGGCCGAGGAGCAGTCGGGGATTCCCCGCATCTTACGGTACCGGGGACGGCGTAAAGCGACCGCGCAAAAGCCAGCTGCTAAAGAGGAATCTGGCCCTAAAGACGGTGAGTGATCCAGAATCCTGACAACTAAAAACGAGTCCGGAAAGGTGACTTTCCGAACTCGTTTTGTGGCCCCTGGGGCAATTTTGATGGGGAATCCTATGCGTTTTGCGCGGTCGTTACCAGCTGGCTGGCGAAGGCGTCGAGCGCCTGAATCGCGTCCTGGTCAGGTTCGAGGTTGATCTTGACGCTGGGCGCGCCCAGCGTGGCTTTTGCCTGAGCAAAGGCGGCTGCAAACTTGTCCACCGAGGTGTTATAATATTCGCCGTAAAAAGTGTCGCCGGACCCCGCAACGCCGCTGACGTGTCCCGTGAGGTCGAGGGCCTGCAAGTCCTCGTAGAAGTCGAGGCCTTCTTCGGGCAACGACCCTTCATCGTAGGTGTACGGGCAGACCACGCAGATATCGGCGTGGGTGAACTCGGTGGCGTCGGTCTGGGAGATCTCGGTCTCGGTGACCTGACACCCGAGGTCCTCTAATTTTTCGGTGACGATATCGGCAACGTCTTCGTTGTTGCCGGTGATGGTGGCAAAAACGACGTGAGCAGTCAGCATGGCGGTTCCTCCTTGGAATGGTAATGATTGCCATTCATTATACCAGCCTGGAGGAGTCGTGACTAGGAACGGTTCCGGGACGGAATGCTGTGTCGCGCGAAAAGGTAATGGATTAACTAATATTAGGTCGCCAGCAGACCTTTGACCGCAGAACCTGCTAAAATAGGGCATGGAATCTCGGGTGTCTCTGTTTCAGGATACTGGATAGAAATGGACAGTCAATCCTATTTAGAGACGCTTCCTGTTCGTTAAAATCAGTGGGAGCTGGCGATTGCTTCCGCTCAGCTGGGCCGTGACGACCATGGGCACGACTTCGAGCCCCGAAAATCACGGGTCTCGAAGCTCGACCTTGTGGTAAGCCAGCTAAGAAACGCTGGCCAACCACAATTTCACGGTCTGGGCCCATCTGAGCTCCAGCAATCTTGATGGTAGCGGTCATTTCACTATTTCGGTTTAACTGCTACCGTAGTGAAGTCGTGTCGGTATTTTTCTCAGTGTTTGGCACAAAGAGTGTGTTCTGACAGGATGAGTCCATGACATCTTCGCTTTTCGATTGGCTAACACGATGCGTATTTAGACGATTCAAAATCGCTTCTGAAGGGGCTGTGTTCTGAAAGCCTGTTAAAGGATGGCGGTTTGAAACGAGGCGGACGCTAACGTGATAGATTTCGTCAGTGCCAGCTGGAGGGCCCGTCAAAAATGGGCTCAGGGGTGAAATTTGTCTTAGTCGGTGTTTCTCAGCCGACTTAGACAAAGGACGGTCCGCAAGACCTGTTTTGGGGGCTTTCAGCCGTGTCCACCCCGTTCCAGTCCGATTTTTGACGGGCCCGGAAGACCTGTATTTAGCTATTTTAGAAACATGACCGAGTGAAAAAGGAGGAGAACGATGGCCGTAATTACCATGATTCAAGCCCAGAAACGGGCGGGACGTTATAACATCTTTGTCGACGGCCATTACGCGTTTCCCGTGAGTGAAAACGTGCTGATCGACTTCCAACTGTTCAAGGGGATGGAGATCGATCAGGCACTCGAGGAGCGACTGACCGCGGCCGACGACATCGCCAAGGCCTATAACCGGGCCCTGGACTACCTGTCGCAACAACTGCGTACGGAAAAGGAGGTTCGCACCAAGCTGGCGAGCCTGGAGATCCCGCCGGAGACCATTGACGCCACGCTGGACCGGCTCCGTGAATTGAGTCTGGTCGATGACGCGCATTACGCCGCGAGCTACGTGCGGACCATGATGCGCACCGGTGACAAGGGCCCACGGGTGATCCACCAGCACCTCCGGCAAAAGGGGGTTCCGGAACACCCAATTGAGGATGCGCTGCAACTGTATACCGCCGAGGAACGATTCGCCGTGGGGACGACGGTCGCGAAAAAGTTGGCGAAGCGGTATCAACGGCAGGCCTTTCACACGCAAGAACAGAAGATTCGCCAGGGACTGATCACCCGGGGGTTTGCCAGCGACGAGGCCAAAGAAATGGTGGCCGACTTGGCACTGACGCCCGATGTGGAACAGCAGGCCGACCTACTGGCCAAGCAAGGGGAAAAGCTGTGGCACAAGTACCGGACCCGTGCGATGAGCGACCGGCGTTACCGGACCAAACAGGCGTTGTACCGCAAGGGGTTTGCGCTCGACGACATTGACCACTGGTTAACCACCGTGGTCGGCGACGACTAAGCAAGATAAGAAGATTCAGGAGTAAGGACGGGGGAGTCTGAAATGAAACGAAAAATGGGGATTTTTTTAGTCGCCTTGATCCTGGCTTTAGGGCTGGGCGCGGGGCTGACGTACTGGTTCACGGATCAGGCAGATAGCGAGCCCATCAAGGTGACGTCAACGAGCAGCAGTTCGGCCGAAAAGGTGGTCAAACCCAAGCCCAAGGCGCCGGCCAAGAAGCGGGCACCCAAGAAGATCAAGGCAACGGCGGCGACCCGCAAGATCGACGCGATTCTCCGGGCCAACCGGTTCGTGGGAACGGCCTACGTGGTCCGCAATAACAAACCGATTTATGAAAAGGGCTTCGGGTACGCCGATGCCGTGTTACAGCGGAAGAACAACGCCAACAGCGTGTATCAACTGGCTTCGGTCCAAAAGTCCTTTACGGCGGGGCTAATCATGAAGCTGGCCGCCGAGGGAAAACTGTCGCTGACCGATAACCTGGCCAAGTACTACCCGCAGATTCGCGGGGCCCGGCAGATCACGTTACGGGACATGCTGGACATGAAGAGTGGTTTGCGGTTGGAGGCCTTTCCGAACCAGTTGAAGACCGAGGACGCCATGATCAAGTTTATTCTGGAAAATGTCATCAGCAACCCGGCCAAAATCGGGCAATGGGACTACTCGCCGGTGAACTTCATGTTGCTGGCGGGAATCATCCAGCAGGTCAGCGGGCAGAGTTACCGGCAGTACTTCACGGAGAACATCATTCAACCGTGGGGTCTGAAGCACAGCGGGTTCGTGTTCAACATGAACCGGCAGCCGGACTACACCCGGGGGTACCGGAACGCCGATATCAACAGTGTGGTGCCGAATTACGCATCGCGGTACTTTGAATCCAAAACCTCGATGAACTACCAGTTCGGCACCGGGCAGGTCTACATGTCCGCGCGGGACCTGTATGTGGGCGAACGGAACATGTTGCGAGGAAAGCTGTATCCCAAGGCCGATGTGAACACCTTATTGACGCCAGGGAGCGCTTCGACCTATGGCGGGGGTGATTACCTGGAACCTGGCTACATTCGGGTCCACGGGCTCGCATACGGCTATGAGGCGACGGCACTGGTCAGTCGGGATGGCAAGGACGGTGTGATCGTTTTGACCAACTACTACCGGCCGAACCAATTGGCCCAGACGCCAGCCTTGCAGATTTGGAACCTGCTTGAGGCGGGACAACTGGATAATCGTTAATGGCAAAAGGACGGTCACCGCTCCCCATGTTGGGGAAGGGTGACCGTCCTTTTAGGTGGCCGTTAATCGGCGGCCTTGTCGCGGCTATCGTAGGCACGCTTGGATTTGAAGCCGGCTTGAAAGACGGTCTTCATCACGGCAACGTGTCGTTGCTGAGTCGCGGCGGCCTTGACGCCGAAGATGAAGCGGGCCCACTCCCGCTGGTAACCGGGGGTCAGGTCGTTAAAAAAGGCCTGAAGGGTCGGGTCGTCAGCGAGAAGCGCGGCGACCTGGGGAATCATGGGTTCAAAACTGGCTAAGGGTGCTTGGGACATGAAGGATTCACCTCGTTCTTATTTTTAGTGACCACTAGGTGTCCGCCTGAGTCGTTACCAGCGATACTTCACGGTGGGCCAGGTAGCAGTGGGTGGAAAGGTGTACAAGCTCTGCAGAAGTGACGGGGCTTGGAAGCACAACCACTGCCTAATCAAAGACGCTAGGAGAATGGCTAACGGCGATAGTGATGGTTAGCGGTTCAATTTGACTGGATCCGCCAATTTAAGCTGGAGGGCTCGTCAAAAATGGGCTCAGGGGTGAAATTTGTCTTAGTCGGTGTTTCTCAGCCGACTTAGACAAAGGCCGGTCTGCAAGACCTGCTCTGGGGGCTTGCAGCCGTGCCCACCCCGTTCCAGCCCGATTTTTGACGAGCCCGGAAGCGATGAATCGGCTAAATTGATTGGACACAACTTCAGTCTACGTTAAATCGGCGGAGAACCCAAGGACTTTCCCGATAATCCCGGGAAAGGTATTCATTAATATAGGGGAATCTGGTATAATATTGAGTGAATTTTTTATAATTACCCGTTACTTAGAAAGTAGGGTTTAGACATGACGCGCGAAGCTAGAGGACCTAAGGAAGGCGACTTCATTACGATCAAAAGCTACAAGCATGATGGAAGTTTGCATCGAACTTGGCGCGATACCATGGTACTCAAAACAAGCGAAAACGCCCTGATCGGCGTCAATGATCACACGTTGGTCACTGAAGACGATGGGCGGCGGTGGGTGACCCGAGAGCCCGCTATCGTTTATTTTCACAAGCATTATTGGTTCAACATCGTGGCGATGATTCGGGACAACGGTGTGTCGTATTATTGTAATCTGGCATCCCCATATGTCTTGGACAAAGAGGCGTTGAAGTACATCGACTATGACCTGGACGTCAAGGTCTTTCCCGATGGCGAAAAACGATTACTCGACGTTGACGAGTATGAAGACTTTAGCCAGCGGTGGCAGTACGGACCGGAGACCGATCGCATCTTGAAGGCCAACGTTCTGACGTTGGTCGACTGGATCAATCACCATAAGGGACCGTTCTCCCAGGCCTACGTTGAGTTGTGGTACCAACGTTATCAGGAGCTATTGCGCCGGGAGCATTAGGCGTGACGGACCAGTAAGAGTTGTCTTCCGTACCACAGGAGCGAGTCCATTCGTGGCTGGCTCCTTTTTTTCTAAAGGAGGGGACCATTCCGTGAAATGGCTGACGGATTCGCGACTGGTGTTTTGGTCGCTGGAATTGTTGATTGTGGCAACCCTGATCTGGGTCTGTACCCAGATCAGCTTCTTGTTCTCGCCGATTGGCGTCTTCCTGTCGACGATCTTTACCCCGTTATTGTTATCCGGGGTCCTCTTTTACCTGCTGAACCCCATCGTGCGGTTGCTAGAGCGGGTCCGGTGGAAACGGATGCGTATCAACCGGACGCTGGCGGTGGTCATCGTCTTCGTGGGGCTGATCGCGGTGATCGGGTACGGGGCGGCCTGGGTCGTCCCACGCCTGGTCAATCAGGTCACTAACCTGATCGGCAACATCCCCGACTTCGCTAAGTCGAGTGAGGCCGTTCTGCAACAGGCGGCGCACCACCCGTGGCTGCAGCAAATCGACTTTAGCAAGTATCTGACCCAACTGCAGCAGGCCTTTGGCAAGTACGCCGAAAGCTTTGTCACCGGCCTCACGACCGGAATCGGCAGCATCATCGGAACGGCCACCTCGGTGGTGGTCACCGCCATCACGGTGCCGGTGATGTTGTTCTACATGCTCAAGGACGGCGAAAAACTGATGCCGGCCCTGCGCAAGTGGATTCCGGCGAAGCACACGGACCAGACCATGGAGCTGTTGTCGCGGATGAACGGCACGATTGCCCGTTACATCGGCGGTCAGATCCTCGAATGCCTCTTCGTGGGGACCTTTACCGCCGTGGGCTATTCGCTGATCGGTGAGAAGTACGCGTTGTTGTTGGGGGTCTTTGCGGGGTTCTGCAACCTGATTCCCTACGTGGGCCCGTACATCGGCATCCTGCCGGCGTTGATCGTGGCCTTCACCATCAGCACCAACATGGTGATCTACGTGATCATCGTGGTGGTCGTGGTCCAGCAGGTCGACGGCAACCTGGTCTATCCCAACATTATTGGGCGGACCTTGCAGATTCATCCGTTGACGATTATTATTATTTTATTAGCCGCGGGCAACATTGCCGGGCTATTAGGGATGATCCTGGCGATTCCGCTGTATGCCGTGGTCAAAACGGTGGTCCAGTACCTGTACAGTATCTGGCAGTTGGAGCATCCGGCCGAGAAAGCCTTGCCGGAGAATCTCAAGAAATGACTAACCTTTGCGGTTATAAGTTGACGTGACCGCTGAATATGCTACTATTTATTCTGTTATTGGATTTATGCGCTCCCCGGGGAATCGCCCGGGAAATTAACCAGACAAGTAGGAGATTCTACATGAAAAAAGTAATTACGTACGGAACGTTTGACCTGCTCCACAAGGGACACATTCGGTTATTAAAGCGCGCTCGGGAAATGGGCGACGACTTGACGGTGTGTGTTTCGACCGATGAATTTAACGCGGAAAAGGGCAAGCGGGCCTACACGTCTTATGAAGACCGAAAGTACATCCTCGAAGCCATCCGGTACGTGGATCACGTGATTCCCGAAAAAAATTGGGACCAAAAGATTCGCGACGTTCAAGAAAACGACATTGATTTGTTCGTCATGGGTGACGA
Organism: Levilactobacillus spicheri DSM 15429; assembly: GCF_001435095.1. Classification (GTDB taxonomy): domain Bacteria; phylum Bacillota; class Bacilli; order Lactobacillales; family Lactobacillaceae; genus Levilactobacillus; species Levilactobacillus spicheri. The sequence goes on along the minus strand of NZ_AZFC01000037.1, from coordinate 27,421 downwards.
CTGGAAGGGTAAGTTTGACTTCTTGAAGGACTACTGTGAAGTCGTCTACCTTCCCCGGACCGAAGGCATCTCCACGACCAAGATCAAGCATGACCTGGGCCTGACGGATTCCGAAGACTGGAAGGAAGAAAAGTAGTTTTATGAAGACATCCTTAGTCAGCGACTAGGGATTTTTTCATAAGGACGACGAAAATGGAGGCAAGCACCGTGCAGCAAATTATATTTTTAGTGACATCCCTTGAGGGCTTACATAAGCCGAACTTCACGCAGCAGCTGAAGCAGGCGCTGCAGCGCAACGTGCCGATCAAGCTACTGGTCGCGCTGGTGGACTTTGAGGCGAGCTGGACCGTTCGTCAATTCTTGAACCGGCTGGCCCAAGACGATGCCCGGGTCAAGGGCGTCGAGGTCATCACCTTAGCGGACGTCGTGGCCGACCAGCCGGGACTGACCCTCACGGCCGAAGAACGCCAGGCCTTTGCCACCGGGGACCACGAGGAGCGCCTGTTCGCGGACCAAAAGGAACAGATCAAGCGGTATCTGGACGCCGGTCACCTAGTCGCCGAGTTGCGGCAGGTCAACGATGACATGCCGATGGCGTTACGGCAGTACCAAGCCGACCAGGCCGTGCAGATCGACACCTATGGCTTGAGCGGCCAGGTCATCGGCATCACCAAGCTCGATAACGGGGTGCCAACGACCAGCTACCTGCTGAACCGGCGGGGCGAGGCGGCCCTCCGCTTCGTCCGGCACGAACGGACCCTGGAGCACATCTATAATATCGGTGAAAGCTCCGCCATGGGGGAGACGGAATTCAGCAGTGCCAAGCAGGCGGTCGTGGCGAACAACATGACCAAGCGCGAACGGGCGCGGGCCGAAGCCAACAGCGTCGACCACACCGAGGTCGTGACGGCTAGTGAGGCCTACTACGGGGTCCTGGTCTACGCGACCTACCAACGTTACCCCGACGTCTTTGCGTTCTACCAGGCCATCTTAGACGACCTGATGACGCCCGAGACGCAGCTGTACATCGACCTGGCCGTGAACCCGGTCCTGTCTCCGCGGATGCCTCACCAATTGATTTTTAATTACTAAGGAGTTATGCCATCGTGCGTGCGATTTTATCTGGATTACATCATAAAAAGACTTTACAGGAGCTCGAACTCGAACTGATCGACGTTCCGGAACCCTTCGATGACCTGATGGTGACCTTCTTGGAGAAGCAGACGCAGGCGACGCTGACGGTGCCCATCAGTCGCATCGTCAGCTCCCGGGTGGTACGGTTGCGCATCGACGCCAACGACCTGCAGATCCCGGACAGCGAGCAGAGCGAGTTCAGCTGGGAGCTGTACCTGAACCTGCAGCAAAACGCGACGCGGGGGTTGATTCAGGTCGAAAGTGAGTACCTGAGCAACCGGCACCAGTTGACGCTGACCAGCTTTTATCAGCTCAACAGTGACGCCAACGGCATGGCGCTGTTCAACCTGCACACCCAACAGCCGGAGAGCGAGTTCGCCATCAACGCAATCAACTTGCAGGATAACCAGCTGCAGATTACCGGGCCGAACCGGCTCAATAACCAAAAGATCGAGAATCAGCGGCTGGTCTTAAAGAACCAGGCGGCCGACAGCACGGCCGAGTGGCCCATCAGTAAGATGGGGCTGCACGGGCTGTTCAGCGCCACGATTCCGTTGGAAGAGCTGGCGGCCAACACCGCCCAGGAGCTGTACATTCGCTCCACGGTCAACGGCCAAGACCTCGAACAGCGGATCGTTTTGGGCAAGTCGCTGGCCGGGCAAGTCACCCAGGCCATCACCCCGGCGCACCGCTTGGTCATCCTCGAGAAGCGGTACAATAACGGGATTCGGGTGCGGGAAATGCCCGCCCCGACCGTGGCCGAACGGTTGGGTCACCTGCCAAGCAAGGTCGGGGGCGCCACCAAGCTCCTGAGTGTCTTGATGGACAAGGTCAACCTGGTCTACATGCGCCGGCTGTTCAAGCGCGGCCACCGGGCTTACGAGCAGCCAACGCTGATTTTCGAAAGCTTCGGGGGCCGGCAGGTCAGTGACTCGCCGTACGCCATTTACCAGTTGTTTACCCAACTCTATCCCGGCTTCCGCTTCATCTGGTCGATTGACCGGTCCCAGAAGCGTTTCTGTAAGGAAAATGGGATTCCGTTCATCATTCGGCGGACGGCCAAGTGGGTCCGGACGCTGGAAAAGGCCAGCTTCTGGATCAGTAACGCCCGCTTCCCGGCCTGGGTCAAGAAGCCCAGTTATGTGACCTACATTCAGACCTGGCACGGGACGCCGTTGAAGAAGCTGGGACTGGACATCGAGAACGTTTCGATGCCGGGGACCACGACCACCAAGTACCACGCCAACTTCGTGCGCGAAGCTAACCGCTGGGACGCGTTGGTCTCACCCAACGACTATTCGACCCAGATCTTCCGGTCGGCCTTCGGGTTCAACAACCAGATCTTAAAGGTCGGGTACCCGCGGAACGACGAACTGATCAACAGTTCGGCGGACGACATCGTGGCCTTGAAGGAGCAGATGGGTATCCCGCTGGATAAGAAGGTCGTCTTATACGCGCCGACGTACCGGGACAATCAGTTTGCCGAGAAGGGGAAGTACACCTTCGAGCTGCCGTTCTCCCTGGACGACTTCAAGCAGCAGTACGGTGACGATGCCGTGCTGGTCTTGCGGATGCACTACCTGATCTCCAACGCCCTGGACATCAGCGGGTACGAGGATTTCGTCTACGACATGTCCAACCACCCGAGTATCTCGGACCTGTACCTGATCAGTGACATGCTGATCACCGACTACTCGTCCGTCTTCTTCGACTACGCCTACCTGAAGCGGCCCATCCTGTTCTACCCGTACGACTACCACGTCTACAAGGATGAACTGCGGGGCTTCTACCTCGACTACGAAAAGGATCTCCCGGGTGAGATCGCCCACAACGAGACGGAGCTGCTGACCATGATCGGCGAGAAGTTACAAACGCCGGACATGAGCGCCAACCAGAAGTTCATGGACTTCTACCACCGTTTCTGTGCGATCGACGACGGGTTAAGTTCCCTGAAGGTCGTCAACTACGTGGTTCAACAAATTGAAAAGAACGGCTAATTGCCACCAAAAGCGCTCCCTGGATGCAACTCCGGGGGGCGCTTTTTGTCATGTGTGGGTGTAGGCAGTCGCTTCACGCCGGCGAGCAAGATGGTCGAGGTGGGCACGATTCTGAAGCCCTGTGAAATTCACACAGGTCTCCAGAACTCGGCCTTGATGTAAGCCGGGAAAGAACCCCGACCAACATCAATTTCACCACGACCATCAAGTCGCCTCTGTTCCGCTGACACGGTGGGGCATTGACCACCAACGGGACGAATTGGCAACTCGCCGCGTGGCTTTAATGGAAGCCGCTTCGCTAGCATGGGGCGTTCTGGTGAGTGACGTTCAAGTCAGCGGGCCAGTCTGCTGTAACGTTGTTGAACGCGGCCGTCCCGCAACCGTCGTCATGGTCATCATCTATCCCGCAGAGTGGCGTCGGCGTTTTTTCCCGTGGTGACATGATTGTTAGTCGGCGTCTTGAGCCGGCTTACAATCAGGCCGAGTTCCGGAAACTCGCGTTCTTGGCGAGGTTTCGGAATCGTGCCCACCTCGGGAAAATGAAGCCGACAGAACGGCGCGCCAGCTATCACCAGTGACCAGCTTGCTCGCCGGCGTGGAGCGGCTGATTTCATCTTACGTTACGGTACGCCCCTAAACAAAAAAAGGTTCCCTCGTTGATTGGAGGGAACCGGTGGAATTGATTGATTAACGCCGCGCGGGGCGTTGGGTGACGTGCTGGTAGGCGTGGTCACTTAGGTGCTGCTGCGCCTTGGTTGAGCTGGTCACCGCGTCAAAGTAATGGTCCAGGATGATGCGGTAATTGTGTTTGACCACCGCGACATCGGGCTGTTTATGCTGGGTCAACTGGCGTTGTGCGGCTTTGGCGGCGTGCCGGGCCGTCTGCGACTGGTCGGTGTGGGTCACCAGGTAGGTCACGTTACGGCTGGCCTTCTTTGCGGCCGGGGTGACCGGCTGCTGCGGGGCCTGACTGCTGGCCAGAGAGGCGCGCATATTGGTGGTCAGGCTGGTGATCTCGTAGTACTGATTCTTCTTGACCCGCACGCCGGCATAGGTCTTGAACAACAGGACGTTCAGGAGACTGGCGATGATGACGATGCCGACCCCACAGAGGATGACGGTCATCGCGGGCCGGAATCCCCGGTGATGCTGCTTGGTCCAGATCAGGCCGCCCAGGCCCGCCACGGCGATTAGGGCGCCCAGGCTAAAGACGACTTCAATGATAATGGCTTCGGTACTCGCCAACATAGTGATTCACCTATTTTCTAAGAGTAATGGGTTTGCTGCCTAAAAGTAAAACGATGGCCTCGGAGCGTACAGGGACGGGACACCTGTCCACCACCGGCAGCGGCCGCAAACCAGAATTCATCTTACTATCATACCACTAAATGGCGGCTGTCGAGTAGGTGACCCGCGATGGACCGTGAATTGTTGGGGTAAGTGTGGTAAAATCACAGTGCTGTATAAAAATCGGAGCGCCCTGTAGAGGACGACTAAAACTAACTTAAACTTTGTGAGGACACGATATGAGCGAAAAAAATTTAGCAACCGCGGTGGATAAACGCCGGACGTTTGCCATCATCTCTCACCCGGATGCCGGGAAAACGACCATCACCGAACAACTCCTGCTGTTCGGGGGCGTGGTACGGGAAGCCGGAACGGTGAAGGCCCGCAAGAGTGGGAACTTTGCCAAGTCCGACTGGATGGAAATCGAACAAAAGCGGGGTATCTCCGTCACGAGTTCCGTAATGCAATTCGATTACCAGGGCAAACGCATCAACATCCTGGACACCCCCGGACACGAAGACTTCTCGGAAGATACCTACCGGACCTTGATGGCCGTGGACTCCGCGGTCATGGTCATCGACTCCGCCAAGGGGATCGAGCCGCAGACCAAGAAGCTGTTCCAGATCTGTAAGATGCGGGGCATCCCCATCTTTACCTTCATGAACAAGCTCGACCGGGATGGCCGGGATCCCCTGGACCTGATTGCCGAACTCGAAGACGTGCTGGGCATCGAGGGGTACCCAATGAACTGGCCAATCGGGATGGGCAAGGAATTAAAGGGCCTGTACGACCGTTACCACCAACGCGTGGCCCTGTTCCACAAGGACGACCAGGGGCGGCAATACCTGCCGCTGAACGCCGACGGGGACTTGGCTGAGGCCAACGACCTGGAGAGCGACAGCTGGTATACCGAGGCCCGCGACAACATGCAAATGATTGAAGAGGCCGGGAACCCGTTTGACGCGGCGAAGATCGCCAGCGGGGACCAGACGCCGGTCTTCTTCGGGTCGGCGTTGGCCAACTTCGGGGTCCAGACCTTCCTGGACACGTACCTGGAGTACGCGCCCCAACCGGCAGACCACCACACAGAAAGCGGCGAGGACGTGGCGCCGACTGACCCTGAATTCTCCGGCTTCGTCTTCAAGATTCAAGCCAATATGAACCCGCATCACCGGGACCGGATCGCCTTCGTGCGAATCTGCTCGGGTGAGTTCGACCGGGGGATGGACGTGATTCAGGAGCGGACCGGCAAGAAGCTGCGGCTCTCGAACGTGACCGAGTTCATGGCCGACACGCGGGAAAACGTGGAAACGGCCGTGGCCGGCGACATCATCGGGCTGTACGATACCGGGAACTTCCAGATTGGTGACGCCATCTACACCGGGAAGCGGGACATCAAGTTCGAAAAGCTGCCGCAATTTACGCCGGAGCTGTTCGTGCGGGTCTCCGCGAAGAACGTGATGAAGCAGAAGTCCTTCCACAAGGGCATCAACCAACTGGTTCAAGAGGGGGCCGTGCAACTGTACACGTCCTACTCGACCGGGGACTACATCCTGGGAGCCGTTGGGCAACTGCAATTCGAAGTCTTCCAATTCCGGATGCAAAACGAATATAATTCCGAAGTCGTCATGGAACCGATGGGCAAGAAGACCGCCCGGTGGATCGATCCCGACCAACTGGACGAACGGATGTCCTCCTCACGGAACCTGCTGGTCAAGGACAGCCAGGGCAATCCGCTCTTCTTGTTCGAGAACCAGTTCGCCGAACGGTGGTTCAAGGACAAGTATCCTGACGTGACCTTAACCGCCAAGCTCTAATTGAAAAGATGCAACCTTTGACCGATTTGCCAATGGGGTGAATCGGTCTTTTTGCGCCTAAATTTTTTTGGTGGGTGCTGCTCGCCGGTCAGGGCCCCCCTTCTGCGGTGGCCAAATCGGTTTTTGGTGCAAAAAACAAAAAAATTATTTATTAATCTGACGCTGTTCAATTGTGTCCAATCAATCGTGGTAAAGTGGTGAGACCAGTGTTAACGACACGAGTGAAGGGAGGGGCCGCCATGCGCGGACGATTGATTGGAACTTTATTGGTGATCTTAGGGTTGTGGTGGCCGGCCCAGACGGCCCAAGCCACGGCCAACGATTGGAAGAACGCGATGGCGAAGGCGCCCCAGGGCGTCCGCTTGGAGAACATTTTTGTGAAGGGGACGACCCCGAACAACCATGCGGCGGTTCACCGGGGGACCAACGCCGAGACGCCGGACACGGACGTGGTGACGGTCACCAACGACAAGGGGCAGTTCGGAGCCATCTGGTCGACCGACGAGAACGCCTTCGACCTGAACAAGGACGCCCAGGTCTCGATGTGGATGTACTTCGGGCAGGATCGTGAAAAAGCCGCCGATGGGATGGCCCTGGTCCTGCAAAACGATGACCGCGGCATCCAGGCCAGTCCGACCTTTACAGCGGAGACCGCGGGGGAGACGCTGGGCGTCTGGGGTGTCGACCGGAACCAGTGGCAGAACTCGCCCGTGGCCATTGCCAAGAGCGCCATTCAGAACAGTTGGGCGCTGGAGTTCGATACCCACAGTAATACGGGGGGCAATCCCGGAATGGCCGATAGTTTTGACCGGGACCTGGGGACGCAAGCACGTAACGTGCCGCACATCGGGGCCAACTATCCCGGGGATCCGGGAACCTACTACATCCGCAGTCCCTATCTTGGCTTGTCGGGCCGGTTTTACACGGTGATGAAGCATACGGGCGTCATCCAGGGCTACCGCTACACGAACGACCTGTTATCGGACGGGGCCTGGCATCACGTGACGCTGAAGTGGAACGCCCGGACTCACCAGGTGACCTATTGGTTTGACGATAAGGATCCCGATACGGGGAGCCATAACGATACCAACGTGGTGCGGTCGGCCAGTGTCACGCTGGACCCGGAAAAGGTCGATCCGCACCACACCGGGAAGGTTCGCTGGGGGTTCACCGGGGCGACCGGGGATCAGGGAGGGAATAACCTGGTCGTGTTCGAAGGGGTGCCCGGCCTGGTCTCCGCGGATGCAGCGGCAACGCTGACGAACCGCCAGACGGGGCAGACCGTTGAAAATGGGGGCGACCTGATCGGCCAAACGCCGGTCGAATTGACCTATCAGCTGAATTACCGGGGCGGCAAGCAGGTGTGGCGCGACATCGAGGCCCAGCTGACGTTGCCCAAGCTGGTGGAGTGGACGCAGGCGGACATTACCTACAACGACGGGACACCGGCAACGACCATCGATCTGGCGGGGCTGTCGGGCAGCACGTTGACCTACCACTTGAAAAAGGTCCTGCGGGACGGGACGCCGAATCAGGCGACGTTACGCTTTGCGGGCCGCACGCAGGACGTCACTACGGCGACAGACGCCATTAATCAACACAGTGTGTTCAAGGCGGCCAACGGGGTGGCGACGACGCGGACGCCCGCGTTTAAGGTGCACCCACGACTCGACCTCCAACTGACGACGGATGCCACCCGCTACCAGGATCCCTACATTACAGGGCAGGTCCGGGCCGGAAAGGGGAGCCTGAAGAACGTTAAATTGACGCTGGTGACCCGGGTCAACGGGCAACGCATCGGGGACACGCCTGTCGGCGACGATGGGCGGGTGCGCTACACGTTGGCCAACCGGGTCCTGAAAGCGGGGAGCAATCAGGTGACGTTACAGGTTCAAGACGGGTTCGGGAACCAGTCCGAGCCAATCACCGTGACGGTCGACGTGACGGGGGGGCTGTCGTTTGCGACGGTCGCCTCGCAGAGCTCGTTTAAGACGACCACCCTGACCGGCAAGTCGCAACGCATTGGGCGGGAGAATGACTGGCGGGTGCGGGTCCAGGATACCCGTAAGCTGGGGGAACGCTGGAGCCTTCAGGTCAGTGCGACGCCCTTTAAGACGGCCGGTGGCCAACGGTTAGCGGGCGAGCTGGTCTTCCGGGAGGCCAACCGGACGCAGCCCATTACGGAGCAGCCGTTGACGATCCAACGGGGCAGCGCGGGCAAGGACGCGGTCACCGACGCGATTGCCGGCTGGAATCAGGACCAGGGCCTCGAGTTGGCCGTGAACGGTGCCGCCGAAAGCGGCGTTTACCGTGGGGAGATCACCTGGACCTTAGCAGATGTGCCAACTTAACTGAATGAATGTGCGCCGTCATACCGAAATCGTGGTATGACGGCTTTTTGGGTTCGCTTAACTCAATTTTCGAAGGCAATCATTAGAATATTGAGCGGGTGACCACTTGCATGGTTACGCTTTCGCGAAAATGTGGTATATTATAAACGAATTTTAGGGTTAATTCATCTAACCATATTTAAACGAGAGGAGGAAACGATTATGCGGTTCAAAAAGTGGCTCGTCGGATTACTCGCGCTAGCAATGGTCGGTGTGGGCGGCGTAACGGCCCGGGCCGATACCGACTACGATAACGCGCTGAAGACCGCCCCCCAGGGAATCGCCCTGGACGATATCTTCACGCCGGGCGAAACGGATGCCAACCAAGCGAAAGTGGTGGACACCACCAATCCCGACATTACGGGGACGCAGGCCGTGATGGTCACCAACGCCAAGAACCAATTCGGGACGATCTGGTCGACCGACGACAACGCCTTTGAACTGGATAAGGATGAGACGGTCTCGATGTGGATCTACTTCGGGAACCGGGGCAAAAAGGCCGCCGATGGGATGGCCTTCGTCCTCCAAAACGACTCGCGGGGGCTCGCGGCGACGCCGACCTACGGCAAGAAGGTGGCCGGCGAGACCCTGGGGGTCTGGGGCGTGGATAACAACAATAAGCAGACCGACACCAACGAACTGGCGAAGCTGGCCATTCAAAATAGCTGGGCGCTGGAATTCGATACCCATCTGAATACGTCAAAAACCTACAGTAACGCCGGGGACGCCGATTCGTTTGACTCTGGCCGGACCGGGCCGCACATCGCGTCGAACTACCCGGGAGAAGCGAACACCTATGAGTTCGTCAAGACGACCACTGGTATCTGGCCCGCAGTATTTACCGCTTATTACGCGACGCAGCGGCACCGGGGCCTGATCGAGGGCGGAAGCGACTACACCATGCTGGCCAACGGCGCGTGGCACCACGTGACGCTGAATTGGGATGCCACGGAGGAGACCATGACCTACACCTTCGATGACAAGGACCCGGCCACGGGACAGGACCAGACCGGTACCTCGCAGCAGGTGAGCGTCGATCCGAAGATCATCGATCCCGACAACACCGGCAAGGTCCGCTGGGGCTTTACCGGGGCGACCGGGGACGATTACGCCAACAACCTGGTCATTTTCGAAGGGGTCCCGGGACTGGTCGACGTGAGTGCGACCACCAAGCTGACCGACCTGACCACCAACCAGACCGTTAATGACGGGGATGCCATCCTGGGTCAAGACGAGCTCCAACTGGATTACGTTCTCAAGTACCACGGGGGCAAACAATCCTGGAAGGACGTCGTTGCGAAGCTGACGTTACCGGACAAGGTGGCGTTTAAGAGTGGGACCGTGACCTACGCCAACGGGCAGACCGAAGACATCACCAGCGACGACATTGCCGACCAGAAGCTGACCCATCAGTTGAAGACGGCCCTCTCGAGTGACAACCCGACCGCCACGATTTCCCTGAAGGGGCAGGCGGCCGACGAAAAGGACGTCACGCAGGTTCCGTCCGTGGCCAGCACGTTCTCCGCGGTCAACGGGGTGGCGACGACCGATACGTCGCACTTCGTCTTGAACCCGAAACTCGACATCGGCCTGTACCGCATCTCGTCCAAGGAAGTCACCATCGACGCCGGGGAGACCACCACGATCCAGGGACAGGTCTTGGTGCCAGAAGGCATCACGCTGACCAACAAGGACCTGGTCGTGCATCCCACGGTGAACGGTCAGAAGCAGGACGCGTACACCATTGAGGACCCGGACGACGAAGCCAGCGGGAAGGTGCTCTTTACGCCCAAGGCCGCCGATCTGAAGGCGGGAAAGAACACCGTCGACATCTACGTGCAGGACATCTACGGCAACAAGTCGTCGTCCTTCACCGTGACCATCAACGTCCGCGGCGGGCTGACCTTTGGGACGGTCGCCTCGAACAGCTCCTTTCAGGCCACAACGCTGACGGGACAACAGCAGGATATCAAACGCACGAACAACTGGCAGGTCAAGATCTCGGATACCCGGCAAGCGGGGTCAACGTGGCAACTCCAAGTCGCGGCGACACCGTTTACCTCCAGCGACGGCAAGCAACTGGCCGGGTCGCTGGTCTACCGGGACGGCAGTGCCACCACCCCGGTCAACACCAGTCCCGTGACCATCTCGAACGGTCAGGCTTCCGGCGACGGCGACCTGACCGACGTGGTGGACAACTGGGACGACAAGACCGGTTTAGAACTGAACGTGAACAGTAACGCGGTCGAGGGGGACTACAGTGCCGACATCACCTGGACCTTGAGCGATACCCCCTCTTAAAACACGACAAGCACCAACAGAATAGAAGCGCAAAAAATCCCCTGCCGAGGTTGCTCGGTAGGGGATTTTGCGTTGGGTCAATTGCTTATTAGCGGGAAGCCCGGTAAGCGACTGGTCAGAATGACCTAGTCGGCGACCTTCGCTTGCGCCGCTTGGGCCAGGATGTTCAGGTAGTTGAAGGGCCGGTCGAAGTTGGGCTGGAAGAGCATGTCGACCATGGCCAGGTCATCGATCGTGTTGTTGTTTTGGATGCAGACGGACAGCGTGTTGGCCGATTGCGAGACGTCGTAGTGACTCATCAACGCGCCACCCAGGATGCGTTTGCTGGTCGGATCGAAGACCAGTGACATCAGGACGGGCTCGGTCGTCGGCATAAACTCGGGCCGGTAGTTATCGGTGATGATGACTTGGTCGGCGGCGATGCCCTGTTGGTGGGCGGCGGCCAGGGTCAGTCCCGTCGAGACGATGGTCCGACCGTAGAGGGCCAGGCCGGAAGACGATTGAGTCCCCAGGTACTTCACGGTCGGCTGGGTCAGGTTCTTGCCGACCAGGATACCTTGGCGCACGGCGTTGGTCGCCAGGGGAATGTAGGCACTTTGGTGCGTGGGGTTGTAGTGCACGGCGGCACTGTCCCCAGCGGCAAAGATGTCCGGGTTGGAGCTGCGCATGTAGTCGTCGGTCAGGATCGCGCCGTTGGGAGCCATCTCGACCTGACCCTTGAGCAGGCCGGTGTTGGGCCGGAAGCCGATGCACAGGATTGCCAGGTCGGTGTCGTAACGGCCCTTGTCGGTGGTGATGGTCAGGCCGTCTGCGGTGCCTTCGAAGCTGGCGACCGTTTCACCGAGGGCCAGTTGGACGCCGTGGTCCCGGTAGTCCTGTTCGATGACGTCGGTGAACTGGGCGTCGAAGTACTTGGGCATGACCCGGTCTTGCGCGTCGATCAGGGTAACGTCGTGGCCGGTGGTGGAGTAGGCCTCCGCCAGTTCGGCGCCGATGTAGCCGGCCCCGATGACCGTGATGCGCTTGGCGTCCTTGGCCTCTTCGAAGAGGGCCTGCGCGTGCGACCAGTTCTTGCACAGCTTAACCTTTTTGCTGTCGATGCCCGGAATCTTCGGCACGATGGGCCAGGAGCCCGACGTCATGACCAGCTTGTCGTAGGCCGTCGTGGTCTGTTCGTGGGTCGTCAGGTCCTCGACCGTCACGGTCTTGGCGGCCGCGTCCACGGCCAAGACATTGTGATTCATCTGAACATCCGCGCCTAATTTGCGCAGTTCGGTGGGGTTCGAGTAGAAGAGCCCCTGGGGATCGGCCACCTGGCCGCCCAGGTAGAGCGCAATTCCACAGGAGAGGAAGGAGATGTTGTCGTTTCGTTCGTAGACCGTCACGTCGGCATCCGGATGGTCCGCTAAGATTTGTTTGATGGCAAAGGTACCCGCATGAGTACACCCAATAACTGTCACTTTCATCAATGTAGCCTCCCAAAACTAAGTATGTTTGATTGCGTATTTCTTCACAAACAAGTGTAAAAAGAAAAACGCTTTCAATTGATAACAACTCTATTTTAAACAACTTATCGTCAATGTCAACACTTTTGCGAAAGTGTTACAAAAAAACGGACGCGCTTGCCGACGAACGCCGGCAACTAGTCAACTTTCGTGAAAAGCGGTACACTAAATGACATGATAAGCTTAAAGGAGTGGTAGTTTTGATGACTGGAAAACACTTGACCGCCTGCACCTCGGTGTTGGTCGGTAAGGACGCGACGGTCGACGGATCCACGTTGATCGCCCGTAACGATGACACGTTTCTGCCGTTGACCCCGCAACGGTTCTACGTTCACCCGGCCGAACACCTGACCGAGCCCAAGACCTGGACGTCGAACCAAAACGGCTTCACGGCGCCGATTCCAACGGACGGGTACCGGTACCTGGCGACCCCGAACGTCGAGATCGAAAAGACCGGGGAGTACGCCGAGAGCGGCATCAACGCGCAAAACGTGGCCATGAGTGCCACCGAGAGTGTCTACGGCAATCCCGATGCCTTGGCCTTTGACCCCTTGGTCGCCGATGGTCTCGCCGAGGATTCCCTGCAGACCATGGTCCTGCCGTACATCACCTCTGCGCGGGACGGGGTCCGGTACCTGGGGAACCTGATCAAGCAGTACGGGTCACCCGAGGGTAACGGGGTGCTGTTCTCCGACAACCAGGAGGTCTGGTACATGGAAATCGTGACCGGCCACCACTGGGTCGCCCAACGGATTCCGGACGACGCCTACGCGGTCACGGCCAACCAGGTCGCCATTCAACAGGTGACCTTCGATGATCCGGACAACTTCATGTTCTCCGCGGGCATCCAGGCCTTCGTGGCGGAACACCACCTGAACCCGGACCAGGATGGCTGGAACTTCCGGCACATCTTTGGGACCAGCACCGAAAAGGACCGGCACTACAACACGCCGCGGGTCTGGTTCGGCCAACGTTACCTAAACCCCGAGATCGAGCAGGACCCGCAGTCGAGCGATTTGCCGTTTATCTGCCGGACCAGCCACAAAATCAGCGTCGAGGACGTGGAGTACATCTTGAGCTCACACTACAACGAGACGCCGTACGATCCGTTGGGTCACGGTCCGGAAGAGCTGCGGACCAAGTTCCGGCCCATTTCCATGAATCGGACGCAAAACTCCCACGTGTTGCAGGTACGTAACGACGTGCCGGCCGCGCAATCGGCCATCATGTGGGTCTGCTTCGGGGTGCCGGCGTTCAGCCCGTACGTGCCGTTCTTTGCGAACGTGACGGATACTGACCCATCGTACAGTCAGACGCCCCGGCGCTTGGATGATCAGAGTGCCTACTGGATGTACCGAAAGCTGTCGATGATTGTGGAGTCCCACTACCGCGACTTCATCGAACAGGACGTGGACTACGTGACGGCCGCAAAGCAAAACCTGCGGACCCACGTGGCCCAGGCCTTGGCCTACGCCGCGCAGGAAAACCTGAGCGGGGAGGCGCTGACCGCCTACTTGACGGAACAGAACCACCAAGTCACGGCCGACATGCGGCAGGTCACGACCCAGTTCACCAACGACTTGATCGAAAAGGGCCTGACCCTGTCGAAGCTGACGTTTAACATGGACAAGAACCTGTAACGACAGTCCGCTCCACGCCGGCGAGCAAGCCGGTCGAGGTGGGCACGATTCTGAAGCTCCGCCAAAAACGCGGATCTCCAGAACTCGGCCTTGATGTAAGCTGGCTGAAGAAACGCCAACTAACATCAATTTCACCACGACCAGCAAGTCGCCTCTGTTGCGCTTACGTGAGATAATGACCATTACGGGCGAAACGGTGGGCGGCAGTCACGCGACGACAGGAGTAGAAGTGGGTAAGACGCACTAGTGGGATAATTGCCAGTGTGAAGATTGCTGGAGCTCAGATGGGCCCAGACCGTGCCCACTGTTTTCAACTTAAGATAATGAAAAAACGAGTTCTCCGCGGAGAACTCGTTTTTGTTAGTTTAAAGGGTGTGTTGTGGAATCAATCGCACGTAGCGGGCGTTGATGTACGCCTCGGGCCCGACCTGGTACCAGACCAGGTTCTGGTCGTCGACGAGGCGTTGGCGGATCTCTAAGAGGTCGCCGTTTTGGACCTGCCCCGCGACCTCGCCGTAAGGTTCCCGGAAGATGGTCAGGGCACCCTGAGGCACGTAGTCGACGCGCCCCACTTGGTGCGTGGCCGTCTTGGTGCGCCAGGTCGTGACCTTCGGCGGGAGCTGCAGGGTCCGCGACCAGTGTTCGTGCCGGTCGGTCTCGCGGGCATCGAGCCACTGTTCACCGCCCAGGTTGTACCAGACCTGACCGTCGGTGAGCGTGATGATGGCGAAGAGCCGCCAGAGGGACTGCGCCGGGAATTGATACCCGTAAGCCTGTCCGGCGGGTTCGTCGTAGACGGCGTGGTCCGCGGTCAACGTCACGTATTGCCGCACCCGTTGCACCGTTTGCCAGGCGTCGCGCCGGTAGAAGAAGACGATGCGTTTGCTAGTCCGGTCGTACTGGCCCTGCTGATCCCCCTGGGCCTGAAAGATGTGGTAGCCCGGTACCGTGGGGGGCGTGATCTGGAAGCGTGCCGTGAGCTCGCCCCGGAAAAGCTGGGGGAGGGCCAATAGCTGCCCCGAGTCGTAGTCGACCAGGTAGGTGATGACCGGCTGGCCCCATTGACGCCGGTAGACCAGGGTGGTTAAGCCGTATTCACTCAGAAAGTTCTGGGTGAAGCCGTTGATATGGAGTAACGTGTACCCCGTAATCTGGGGGAGCTTGAGGTGGACCGGGGCGTTCAGCTGACCGGTCAGAACCAGTGCCGGTTGCAGGGGGCGGTTGGCTTCGTCTACTAACCGCACGACCAACGTCGCGTCCGGTTGGGCGTGGGTCTGAATCGGCGTCGGCTGAGGTGCCGGCGGGGTCTCAACGGTGGGGACGACGGGCGGCGTCACTGGGGGTTCAACTGACGGGTCGTGCCGCTTGGTTGGTCGTGCCGCCGGTCGGGGCCGGTATGGCCGTTCCGGGCGCTGCCGCGGTTGCGGGGGCGTGATCAGCCGCCGCAACCAGTTAAATAAAGCCATCTCTCCCGTTCACCTCCTCGAAGTTTCCTTATACGATACAGTATACCGCATCTCCGCGGGGGATGCAGGTGATTTTCGCGTCCGGTGAAGCGGATGGGGCCGGGGATGTATCCGGTTTACTGGGTGGTACCAAGTTGCACCGGGCAACTGGTGCCGCTGGGCCGTGGTCACCGTCTCTTTACCGGGGCAACAAAAAAGGCGCCCGCCGGGAATGGCGAACGCCTTTACATCAAACGATTTTTAAGCTTCCGGGGAACTCGTGGTGGCCTCGTCGGCACCCAGAACGATCTTGCCGTCTTCAATCTTGGCAATCAGGTTCTTGGTTTGGGCGTGGTCGAGATAGTAGTCCGCGATGCGGTCTTCAATCTCTTCCTGGATGACCCGCCGTAACGGCCGGGCCCCCATGGCCGGATTGTAGCCCTCGGTGACCAGCTTCTCTTCGACCGGTTCCGTGACGTGCACGTGCAGACCTTGAGCGGCCAGCATCTGGTTGACGTCACCGATCATCAGGTCAACGATCTTCATCAGGTTCTCCTTCGAGAGGGAGTTGAACTCGATGATGTCGTCGAACCGGTTCAAGAATTCGGGACGGAAGTAGTTGGTCAGCCGGTCCAAGACGGAGTGGGTCTTCCCACTGGCCTCGGCCCCGAACCCAACGTTGGCTTCGACGTCACCGGTCCCGGCGTTACTGGTCATGATGATTAGCGTATCCTTGAAGGAAACCGTCCGACCTTGAGAGTCGGTCAGCCGCCCGTCGTCCAGAACCTGTAAGAACATGTTCATGACGTCGGGGTGGGCCTTTTCGATTTCGTCCAAAAGCACCAGGGTGTACGGGTGACGACGAACCTGTTCGGTCAACTGACCGGCTTCTTCGTACCCGACGTAGCCAGGTGGCGACCCGATCAGCTTAGAGATGGAATGCGGTTCCATGTACTCCGACATGTCGAACCGGATCATCGCGTCCTCGGAACCGAAGAGTTCGTTGGCTAATTGCTTGGCTAATTCCGTCTTACCGACCCCGGTAGGACCGACGAACAGGAAGGAGCCAATTGGCCGGTCGGTCCCGTTCAGACCGATCCGGTTCCGCCGAATCGCCCGGGCGACCTTGTCGACAGCCTGGTTTTGACCAATGACGTGTTGCTCCAAATCACTGCCCAAGCTCTTCAATTGGTGCTGTTCCTTGGCCTGCAGTTCACCGACGGGGATGTTGGTCCGTTCCTCGACGATGGCCTGCATGTCCTTTTCCGTGACCTCAGCGGACTGGTTCTGGTCGGCGTTCGTGGCGCTTTCCTTGGACTTGTTCAGCTTGGTAACTTGGTCCCGGTAGTAGGCGGCCTTTTCGTAGTCTTCCTGCTTGAGGGCCGCTTGCTTTTGTTTCTCGGCGGCGTCGATCTTTTCGTCAATGGCGTGCGGATCGGCGACGTTGATGGTTAAGTTCTTCCGCGAACCGGCCTCATCGAGTAAGTCGATGGCCTTGTCCGGCAGGTACCGGTCTTGGATGTAGCGGTCGGATAACCGCACCGCGGCTTCAATGGCCTGGTCCGTGTAGTGAACGTGGTGGTAATCTTCATATTTCTTTTGAATGCCCTTGAGAATCTTGATAGCTTCCTCGGGACTGGGTTCGTTGACCGTGACGGGTTGGAACCGACGCGCTAACGCCTGGTCCTTTTCGATGTCCCGGTATTCGTTCAACGTCGTGGCCCCAATCAGCTGGAAGTCACCCCGGGCCAGTGCGGGCTTCAAAACGTTGCCCGCATCCATGCCGCCCTCGGCATTCCCGGCGCCCATAATTTCATGGATTTCGTCGATAAAGAGAATGATGTCAGGGTTGGATTGGACTTCCTTCATCAGTTGTTGCATTCGTTGTTCGAATTGGCCCCGGATACCGGTGCCTTGAACCAACGAAACGACGTCGAGACGAATAATCTGCTTATTCGTCAGTTTTTGCGGAACGTTGCCTTCGACGATTCGCTCGGCTAAACCTTCAACGACCGCCGTCTTCCCAACCCCGGCTTCACCAATCAGGACAGGGTTGTTCTTCGTCCGCCGGTTCAGGATTTCGATGACTTGCGCCGTTTCCTTGTCCCGACCGATCACGGGGTCAATTTTGCCGTCTTTAGCAAGTTGGGTGAGGTTCAGACCATACTGACTCAGTAAGCCGTTGCCGTTACCTTGGTTCCCAGCGGGTTGCGTTGGGCGTCCTTGGTTGCTAGCGGCTTGCCGGTAGTCCGCTTGGTTGGCGTCGTTGCCGCCACCTTGCATGGCCCGGAAAATATCATCCAGGTTGCCAAAGCCGAATGGATCTTGTGCCATACGGCCACCTCCATTTCCAGAGTTGTTCTGCTGCTGCTTGAGTAGTTGATAGCAATTTTGGCATAGGTCAACTTGTTGCCGTTGTCCGTTAACGCTCATGTATAGATGAATCGTTGCGGGATTCCGGTGGCAATTTTGACAGAGCATGTGTTGTTCGTCTCCTTTCTATAATGGCGTTAACGTGCCAAAAAAACACGTCGGTCGTGCGGTCAAAATTTCTTTGACCTTTCTTGACCATTAGCCACAGTATACCGCGTTCGTCGAAGCTTGCAAGTAATTTGCTTGCCCCGGCGACCAACGATTAAGGGGGCACGTCTTCCGAACGCCTTTATTTTAGCACTCTCAATTATAGAATGCTAAAAACCATCTCCTAATTTCCGGAAAAAAGGGGAATTTCTTTGACCTGTTAGGAATTTCACCGTAGAATATGGAAGATAGTGTGAGCGTTGGCGGGGCCAGACAACGACGGAACCCGCCAGCGTTGGGAAAAGGGGGCAGACAGATGGCACAGGATTACACGGAGCTGATGAACCAACTCAAGGATCAGAAAATTGATCAGTTTGAGATCGGCCCAGAGGAGTTTCCAGCTTTTCAACAAGCCTTCATGGCGTTCGATACCCGGAAGCGGATTATCGGCCAGGCCCATAAAGGTGGGAAAATCATCTATCGTTACGATCACGACGTGGCGAACCAGGATGCATAACCCGTTTTTGATGAAAGCGGTTCAGTATCGCTTGTAATTTTACGGTGAGATTGATATTCTTAGTAAGTAGGCATGACGTCGGATGGTTGTTTGATCATTGCGCAAGATCAAGGCGCCACGCTCGATAAGAATTCAACCTAAGCTTAAAGGAGATCGATCATTTATGGAAAAACGCGAATTTCATATTACGGCTGAAACGGGGATCCATGCCCGTCCAGCAACCTTGTTAGTTCAATCTGCAAGCAAGTTCAACTCAGAAGTGAGCTTACAATACCAAGACAAGTCCGTTAACTTGAAGTCCATCATGGGCGTGATGTCTTTAGGTGTTGGCCAAAACGCTGAAATTACCATTACGGCGGATGGTGACGACGAAGCCGATGCAATGGCTGCCGTTGCTGAAACGTTGAAAAAAGAGGGTTTATCTGACTAATGAGAGCGATGCTCAAGGGAATCGCCGCGAGTGATGGGACCGTGTGTGGTCAAGTCTATCGCTTGGTCGAGCCGGACCTTACCGTTCAGCGGCGAACAATTACGCATCTGGATAACGAATTAAATCGATTCCATCAGGCCCTTGAAGCAGCCGTCTCCGACATTGAGACGATCAAAACTCGTGCAACTAAAAACCTGGGCGCTGACAGTGCCCAGGTTTTTAGTGCACACATTGCCATGCTCCAGGACCCGGAATTGAAGATGGCCGTGGAGCACGAGATCACGACCCAGCACGTGAATGCCGAGGCGGCGGTCAGCAAGGTCGCCCACGACTATGAACAATCTCTCAAAGCTTTGAAGGACAATCCTTACATGCAGGAACGAATCACCGACCTGCACGACGTGATCAAACGGGTCACGGCGAAGCTCCTGAACGTCACGTTACCGGATTTGGCGTTGGTCAATCATCCGGTCATCGTGGTCACCCACGACCTGATCCCCAGCGACACCGTGTCGGTCAATCCCTGCTACATCTTGGGCTTCGTGACCGATTTAGGGGGTCGGACGTCGCACTCGTCCATTCTGGCGCGGTCGTTGAACATCCCGGCGGTGGTCGGGACCCAGACCGCGACACAGGAGTTGACGGAGGGCAGTACCATCATCTTAAATGGTGATCGGGGTCAGGTCATCGTGGGGCCGAGCCAGGAAGAACTGGCCACGGCGCAACAGGAGATGCAGGACCGAACGGAAAACCTCGAACGGTTGGCCAAGCTGCAACACCACGAGACCACGAGTCAGGATGGCGTGGGGGTGACGCTGGCGGCCAACATCGGGACACCCAGTGACATGCCCAATATTTTACGGAACGGTGCCGAGGCGGTCGGGTTGATGCGTACCGAGTTTCTGTACATGGATACGGATCACCTCCCCAGTGAGGACCAGCAGTTCGCGGCCTACAAGGAAGTAGTGACCGCGATGGCCCCACATCCGGTCGTGATTCGGACCCTGGATATCGGGGGGGACAAGCCCCTGCCGTACCTGAAGCAAAAGCCGGAGGCCAACCCCTTCATGGGGGCCCGGGCCATTCGGCGCAGCCTGACGCACCAGGAGGCCTTTCGGAGCCAACTACGCGCTCTCTTGCGGGCGTCGGCGTTCGGCCAACTGCGGATCATGTTTCCCATGATCGCCACGTTGGACGAGTTCCGGCAGGCCAAGGCCATCTACGACGATGAACGGTCCAAGCTGACGGTGAACCAGGTACCGTTGGGGGACGTCAAGGTCGGCATGATGGTCGAGGTGCCCGCGGCGGCGCTCTTAGCGGACCGTTTCGCGCAGGAGGTCGACTTCATGAGCATCGGGACCAACGACCTGATCGGGTACACCATGGCGGCCGACCGGACGAACCAGGACGTCGGGTACCTGTATCAGCCGTACCATCCGGCGATTCTGCGGTTGGTGAACCGGGTCATCACGGCCGGGCACAATGCCGGGATTCCGGTGGCGATGTGTGGCGAGATGGCCGGCGATCCGATTGCCGTGCCGTTGCTGTTGGGGATGGGCCTCGACGAGTTCTCGATGGGGGCCGGGTCGATCCTAAAGACCCGCGAGCTGATCGGCAAGTTGAACGCCCACGACCTGCAGTCGTTGGTGGAGACGGCCCTGAATTCGGCCAGCACCAGCCAGGAGGTCATTACCATGGTCCAAGCGGCGGTGCCCGGAATCTTAAATTAACCAGAAGATTTGAAAAGAGTCGTGGACCGGTAAAGGGTCCCGGCTCTTTTTTTAACGCCACCTACAGGCAATCAGGGGAGGCAATCGGTGACGGTCATCCATCGCCGGAGACGCTTAATCAGTCAGTGGGACCAGCGCACCACGCTTTCGATTTTTTACGGGGGTGTTGGTTGCGGTTTGCAATCATCTAGGGAAACCCATATAATTGTGATGATTGTAAAAGAAACGGTCTTAAATCAAGTCAGTTTGCACAGATCCAAGGGGGGATTGGCAATGAACATTGGCATATTTACGGATACCTATTTCCCTCAGGTGAGTGGGGTCGCGACGTCGATCAAAACGTTGCGGGACCAACTCGAAAAACAGGGAAATCAAGTATACATTTTTACGACCACTGATCCGCACGTGGAGCGCAACGTGTATGAGCGCAACGTCTTTCGGTTCTCGAGTATTCCGTTCGTGTCGTTTACGGACCGGCGAATCGCCGTTCGGGGACTGTTCCAGGCGTACCAGATTGCCAAGGAACTGAATTTAGACATTATTCATACGCAAACCGAATTTTCCATGGGGTGGATCGGCAAGTTCGTGGCCCGGAACCTCGAGATTCCGTGTCTGCACACCTATCACACCATGTACGAGGATTATCTGCATTACGTGGCCAACGGCAAGATCTTAAAGCCGGTCCACGTGAAGCAGGGGACCCTGGCCTTTTGTTACCACCTGACCGGCGTGGTCGCCCCGAGTGATCGGGTGCTGACGACGCTGACCGACTACGGGGTCAAGGCACCGATCCGGGTCATTCCGACCGGGGTCAACCTGCACCAGTACGAGCAGCCGGATACGGCGGATCTGCGACGGCAGTTGGGCTTTGCCCCGGATACGCCGGTCATTTTGTCACTCAGCCGGTTAGCCTATGAAAAGAACATCACGGCCAGCATCGCGGCCATGCCCCGGATTCTCGCGGCCGTGCCGCAAGCGCAGCTGCTGATCGTCGGGGAGGGGCCGGCGCGTGAAGACCTGGAACAACAGGTCCGCGACAGCCAGTTGGAGGACCACGTCCACTTTACCGGGGAGGTCAACAACGACGACGTTTTCCGGTACTACCACATGGCCAACGTGTTCCTGTCGTCGTCCGATTCGGAGTCCCAGGGACTGACCTACATCGAGGCCATGGCGGCGGGCACCAAGATCGTCGTGATGACCAGTCCGTACACCGACGAGCTGTTGTCGAGTCGGGCCCTGGGGGTCACCTTCAAGACCACCGATGAGATGGTCGCCAACGTGATCGATTACCTGCGTCACGGGGATGACGAGCAGGATCCCGAGCTCTTGGCGTCAAAGCTATCGGAGATTTCCGCCGACACCTTTGGCCAACGGATCGTCGCCTTTTACCGCGACGCCCAGGTCAGCTACGAGCAGGCGCACGAAGATACCCCGGACTTTAGTGATTAGAGGAGTTATTGGATGCTAAAAATTAACATGTTTTCCGCCGCGGATTCGGTCAAGGGTCAGGGGGTCGGCAGTGCGTATAACGAACTGATGAACCTGATGAAGACCCGCTTGAACCAGGACTTCACGGTGACGGTCAATCGCTACGGTAAGGCGGATATTTCCCATTACCACACGATTAACTTTCCTTATTATCTGTCGACGTTTCTTCCCGGGCGGGGCCGCAAGATCGGCTACGTCCACTTTTTGCCGGAAACGTTGGAGGGTAGTTTGAAGATTCCCCAGCCATTCCGGGGAATTTTTTATAAATACGTGATTGCCTTCTACAAACGCATGGATCACATCGTGGTGGTCAACCCCACCTTTATCCCGAAGCTGGTCGCGTACGGCATCCCGGAGGAGCGGGTGACCTATATCCCGAACTTCGTGAGTCGCCAGGAGTTTTATCCGGTCGACGCCGCTAAAAAGCAGGCGTTGCGGCGGCAGTACCACTACGCCGAGCAGCGCTTTACGATTCTGGGGATCGGGCAGATTCAGGAGCGCAAGGGGCTCTTTGACTTTATCAAGCTGGCCCGCAACAATCCCGACCTGCAGTTTATCTGGGCGGGGGGCTTTTCCTTTGGCCGGATCACCGATGGGTACGCCGAGCTGAAGAAGGTCGTCGATGATCCGCCGGCCAACCTGAGCTTTCCGGGGATCGTCGACCGGGACAAATTAGTTGACTACTATAACCTCGCCGACCTATTCTTATTACCATCTTTTAATGAACTGTTTCCGATGTCCGTTTTGGAGGCGTTTAGCACCGGGACGCCCGTCATGTTACGGGACCTGGACCTTTACCACGCGATCATTGCGGGGGACTACGCGCCGGCCAAGGACTACGCGGAGATGAACCAGTTGCTCCAGACGCTGCCCCACGATTCCGCGGCGCTGGCGCACTGGCATCAGCAGAGTCTCGCCGCTGCGGACCGCTATTCGGAGGAACACTTGGCGCAGATCTGGCGGCAGTTCTATCGGCAACAAGCAAAAGAGGGGTAAGGCAGGCATGTCACGAAGAAATAAATGGGTTCTCGCACTGATGCTCCTACTAGGGGTGGCGATCTTTGCCTTTTCACTGCGCGACATTAAGTTTTCGGTTCTGATCAACGACTTCGTCCACATCAATTTCTGGTGGTTCGGGGTCGCCGTGCTGTGTATGGTCATCTACTTGGGGTTAGAGGCCGTCATCGTGAAGGTCTTCATCTCGGACCGGATCCAGGGATTCACCTTTAAGGACGCCATTCGGATTCCGCTGGTGGAACAACTGTTCAACGGCATCACGCCGTTCTCGTCGGGGGGCCAGCCCGCCCAGTTGATTGCCCTGATGCAGACGGGGGTGGACGCGGGGAAGGCCAGCTCGGTCCTCCTCATGAAGTTCGTGGTCTTTCAGTCGATGATCGTCATCAACTTCCTGGTGGCCCTGGTCATTGGTTTTAACTATATTCAAGATAAACTCCACGCGTTGGCCTGGCTGGTGGTCTTCGGGTTCACCATTCATTTGGCCGTCATCGTGGGCTTACTGATGGTCATGTTCTGGCACGCCTTCACCAAGCGGGCGGTCGCCGTGGTCCTGTACCCGATGCGCTGGTTCATGAAGCGCGAACGCTTTGACCGCATGGCCCACAATATCGACAGTAAGATCGATTCGTTCTACGCCGAAAGCGTGCGAATCAGCGGCAAGGGCAAACTGATGCTGAAGGTCTTCGGCATTACCTTTGTCCAACTGCTGTTCTATTACCTGATTCCCTACTTCATCATGCTGGCCCTGGGCTACACCACGGCCAACATCGTGATGGTGACCAGCCTCCACGTGCTGATCGTCATGGTGATCTCCCTGTTCCCGATTCCTGGTGGGTCGGGCGGGGCCGAGTACAGCTTTGAAATGATTTTTAAGAGTTACATCGCCTCGAACAGTAAACTCGTGCTTGCCATGATCCTCTGGCGGTTATTGACCTACTACTTCGGCATGTTGGCCGGGTTAGTCGCCATGGTGATTCGGCCGGACAAGGTGGTTGAGGAACCTGATTCGATAAATGAGTGAGTTTTTTGCATTAGGGCGTGCCAAGCGGCCTCAAGTTTGGTAAAATCATAGTGAAGCTAGAAAGGGGACCAATCATGGAAGAATCTCAACTGATTGGCATCATCAATCGCTTGAAGGCGATGCAAGAGGATGCCGTCGACGAGCCACAACCCCGTCGATTCGAAAAAGCCGGCGTGGAGCAAGCAATGGTCGTATACAACGCGGCTAACCAAACTTACACGTTAACTGAGCATAATCCGGAAACAACATTCGAGTTTGATAACATTGATTTAGTGGCTATCGAATTATTCGATTTATTGACGGACAACTAACAAAACTATGGCTACCATAGTTTTGTTTTTTTATAGGCGAAAAGTTGAACTTTTTCCAAAGGTTGGCCATTAGAATTGATTACCCAGGGCTATCGGCTATACTGGAGTAATGTTAACTATTTTGTGGAGGCAGTCTCATGGCAAACTTTATTAAACGAAGGATGAACTGGGTGAATACCCGTATGGGGTTCTTCCTGTTGATCGTTGGTTTATTTTGGATTAAAACGTACATTGCCTACCAGACCGAATTTACGTTAGGGGCCAAGGGGAACGTGCAGCAATTTCTGTTGCTGATCAACCCGCTTCCGGCCGCTCTGCTGGTCTTTGGTATTGCGCTGTATTTCCGGGGCCGGTTAGCATACTGGCTCATGTTGATTATCGACTTCTTAGAGTCGACTTGGATCTTTGCCAACGTCGTCTATTACCGGGAATTCTCGGATTTTCTGTCGTTTGGCATCATGAAGGGGTCCAGTGACGTTCAGAACAACCTGGGGAAGAGTCTGGCGCAGATCACTCACCTGTACGACTTTTTTGTCTACGTTGATCTGGTAATCCTGATCGTCTTGCTCCTGACCCACGTGATTCGCATCGATCCGCGGCCCTTCAAGCGGCGTTATGCGTTGACCATCTCGGTCTTGTCGTTCGGCTTGATGTTTGCCGAATTCGGCATGGCCAACGCCGACCGGTCGGGGCTGTTGACGCGGACGTTTGACAATAACTACATCGTGAAGTACCTGGGGCTGAACGAATACGCCGCCTTCAACGCGTACCAGACGCAGAAGGAAAGTGCGACGCGGGCCAGTGCGAACGCCAGTGACATGAAGAGTGTCCTGAAGTACCTGAAGAATAACCGAGTCGGACCCAACGTTTCATACTATGGTAAGGAGAAGGGGAAGAACGTCTTCATCATTCACCTGGAGAGTTTCCAGCAATTCCTGTTGGACTACAAGGTGGATGGGAAGGAAGTTACCCCGACGCTGAACAAGTTCTATCATAATAAGAACACCCTGTCCTTCGACAATTTCTATAACCAGGTCGCCCAAGGGAAGACCTCGGACGCGGAAATGATGTTGGAAAACTCGCTGTTCGGGCTGCCTCAGGGGTCAGCGATGACCACGTATGGGACCCAGAACACGTTCCAGGCGGCCCCGGCCATCTTGAGCCAGGAGGGTGGCTATACGACGGCCGCGTTCCACGGGGATGTCCCAAGTTTCTGGAACCGGGACAACACCTACAAGTCGTGGGGGTACCAATACTTCTTTAGTTCCAGCTACTACACGCAGAAGGCTAACTATAGCGTGGGGTATGGACTCAAGGATAAGATCTTCCTGCGCGACTCGGCGAAGTACCTGGAGCAGCTGCCCCAGCCGTTCTACGCCAAGCTGATCACGCTGACCAACCATTACCCGTATGAGCTGGATAAGAAGAACGTCGATTTCCCAGCCACGAAGACCGGCGATAAGACGGTGGATCCGTACGTTCAGACGGCCCATTACCTGGACCAGGCGTTCGCGGAGTTCATCACGTACCTGAAGAAGGTGGGCCTGTACAAGAACAGTGTCATCTTGGCTTACGGGGACCACTATGGGATCTCGAACAACCACCGGCCCGCCATTGCCCAATTATTGGGGAAGAAGACGGTCACCAGCTTTGATCTGGCTCAGTTCCAGAAGGTGCCGCTGATGATTCACGCGACCGGTCTCAAGGGGGGCATCAACCACACCTACGGGGGTGAAATCGATGTCTTGCCGACGTTGCTGGACCTGCTAGGGGTCAAGAACACCAATACGGTTCAGTTTGGTCAGGACTTGTTGGCGAAGAACCGGAACCAGACCGTTGCTTTCCGGAACGGGAACTTTGTCTCGCCGACCTATACCAAGATTGGGGGGACCGTCTACGATACGAAGACGGGGAAGGTCCTGAAATTGACGAGTGCGCAGAAGAAGACCGTAGACCAGCTCCAGAACCACGTGACGACGGAACTGTCGTTGTCCGACCGGGTCATTTACGGGGACTTGCTGCGGTTCTACACGCCGAAGGGCTTCAAGAAGGTCAATAAGAGTAGCTTTACCTATAAGTTGAAGCCAGCGATGGAACGTCTGGCGGATGCGGAAAAGAAAGAAAAGACCAGTGTCTTGGCTAAGAACGATGGCAAGAGCACCGTTTCCGAATACAAGACCGATGCACCAGAATTGAAATAGTCTCATCGTAGCGGGCCGTTATCAGCAGATGACGGTCCGCTTTTGATATTCGGGTGAGTGTGTGCCCAAAGCAAGTCGGCGATTGATGGGGGCCGGAATCGGTCACTGGAGATGTACGTTTCGGCAGTGGCTATTTGAAGTGCCAGCAGACACCCAGGGTGTTTGTGTCAGGCACAGTTGTATTCGAGTGGTGAGTAAGGTTCGTTAGCTCCTAGGGATGATCACGTGATGCGTGTTCTGGTCGTCAGCGGGCGGAAACTAGAGAAGGAGGGGGGCTTTGATCTGGGTGTAGGAAGGCCGTGGGTGATTTATTTCAGTAAATATTCATTTTCCGCTTGACCAATAGCTGAGATATTGGTAAACTATTTTTTGTTGTCAATTGCGGAACAGCGCAATCAACGAACAGTGGATTATCACGATTTAACAATTTGAAAAAAGGCTTGACGGCTGTTTCGATAATTGATATAGTAATAAACGTTGTCACGGATATTTATTCAACTTCTGGTTAAACATTCGATATTTATTCAAAATAATGTTTAAAAAGTTGTTGACACGATATTGACGACATGCTATACTTTAAAAGTTGTCACGAAGCAATTACTTCTGACGATTTGGTAGACCTTTGAAAACTGAACATTGTTTCGACAAACCAAATATGTGTAGGGCG
>NZ_AZFC01000011.1 GCF_001435095.1 Levilactobacillus spicheri DSM 15429 | reverse complement strand
TTATTCCCTCAAAACTAGATATTACCAATTGATTTTCTTGAGAACACCAATACTTGGTTAAGTCCTCGACCGATTAGTACTGGTCCGCTCCACGCCTCGCGGCGCTGCTACTTCCAGCCTATCTACCTGATCATCTCTCAGGGGTCTTACTTCCATATAGGAATGGGAAATCTCATCTCGAGGCGAGTTTCACACTTAGATGCTTTCAGCGTTTATCTCATCCATACATAGCTACCCAGCGATGCGCCTGGCGGCACAACTGGTACACCAGCGGTATGTCCATCCCGGTCCTCTCGTACTAAGGACAGCTCCTCTCAAATTTCCTACGCCCGCGACGGATAGGGACCGAACTGTCTCACGACGTTCTGAACCCAGCTCGCGTACCGCTTTAATGGGCGAACAGCCCAACCCTTGGGACCGACTACAGCCCCAGGATGCGATGAGCCGACATCGAGGTGCCAAACCTCCCCGTCGATGTGGACTCTTGGGGGAGATAAGCCTGTTATCCCCAGGGTAGCTTTTATCCGTTGAGCGATGGCCCTTCCATACGGTACCACCGGATCACTAAGCCCGACTTTCGTCCCTGCTCGACCTGTCTGTCTCGCAGTCAAGCTCTCTTCTGCCTTTACACTCGACGAATGATTTCCAACCATTCTGAGAGAACCTTTGGGCGCCTCCGTTACTTTTTAGGAGGCGACCGCCCCAGTCAAACTGCCCACCTGACACTGTCTCCCACCACGATAAGTGGTGAGGGTTAGAGTGTTCACACAGCGAGGGTCGTATCCCACCAACGCCTCCATCGAAACTAGCGTTCCGATATCTACGGCTCCGACCTATCCTGTACAAGCTGTGTCAACACCCAATATCAAGCTACAGTAAAGCTCCATGGGGTCTTTCCGTCCTGTCGCGGGTAACCTGCATCTTCACAGGTACTATAATTTCACCGAGTCTCTTGTTGAGACAGTGCCCAGATCGTTACGCCTTTCGTGCGGGTCGGAACTTACCCGACAAGGAATTTCGCTACCTTAGGACCGTTATAGTTACGGCCGCCGTTTACTGGGGCTTCATTTCTGGGCTTCGCCGAAGCTAACTCATCCACTTAACCTTCCAGCACCGGGCAGGCGTCAGCCCCTATACGTCATCTTACGATTTTGCAGAAACCTGTGTTTTTGATAAACAGTCGCCTGGGCCTTTTCACTGCGGCTGCACTTG
Organism: Levilactobacillus spicheri DSM 15429; assembly: GCF_001435095.1. Lineage (GTDB taxonomy): Bacteria > Bacillota > Bacilli > Lactobacillales > Lactobacillaceae > Levilactobacillus > Levilactobacillus spicheri. The sequence continues at coordinate 1,908 of NZ_AZFC01000011.1, read as the reverse complement.
CGTGCAGCACCCCTTCTCCCGAAGTTACGGGGTCATTTTGCCGAGTTCCTTAACAAGAGTTCACTCGCTCACCTTAGGATTCTCTCCTCGACTACCTGTGTCGGTTTGCGGTACGGGTAATTAATATCTAACTAGAAGCTTTTCTCGGCAGTGTGACATGGAGCACTTCCCTACTAAAATTCGGTCCCCGTCACGCCTTGTCCTTAGCGATAAGCATTTGACTCATCACCAGACTTGACGCTTGGACGCACATTTCCAATCGTGCGCTTGCTTTAGCCTCCTGCGTCCCTCCATCGTTCAAACAATATTAACTAGTACAGGAATCTCAACCTGTTATCCATCGCCTACGCTTCTCAGCCTCGGCTTAGGTCCCGACTAACCCTGGGAGGACGAGCCTTCCCCAGGAAACCTTAGTCATTCGGTGGATCAGATTCTCACTGATCTTTCGCTACTCATACCGGCATTCTCACTTCTAAGCGCTCCACTAGTCCTTGCGGTCTAGCTTCGTCGCCCTTAGAACGCTCTCCTATCACGCGACATAGTCGCGTCCACAATTTCGGTAATGTGCTTAGCCCCGGTATATTTTCGGCGCAGAGTCACTCGGCTAGTGAGCTATTACGCACTCTTTAAATGGTGGCTGCTTCTGAGCCAACATCCTAGCTGTCTATGCAATTCCACATCCTTTTCCACTTAGCACATATTTAGGGACCTTAATTGGTGGTCTGGGCTGTTCCCCTTTCGACGGTGGATCTTATCACTCATCGTCTGACTCCCGGATATAAATCTGTGGCATTCGGAGTTTATCTGAATTCAGTAACCCATGACGGGCCCCTAGTCCAAACAGTGGCTCTACCTCCACGATTCTTAACTCCGAGGCTAACCCTAAAGCTATTTCGGAGAGAACCAGCTATCTCCAAGTTCGTTTGGAATTTCACCGCTACCCACACCTCATCCCAGCATTTTTCAACATACACGGGTTCGGTCCTCCAGTGCGTTTTACCGCACCTTCAACCTGGACATGGGTAGGTCACCTGGTTTCGGGTCTACGTCAACTTACTGAAACGCCCGTTTCAGACTCGCTTTCGCTACGGCTCCGGTCTTTACACCTTAACCTTGCAAACTAACGTAACTCGCCGGTTCATTCTACAAAAGGCACGCTATCACCCATTAACGGGCTCTAACTAATTGTAGGCACATGGTTTCAGGAACTATTTCACTCCCCTTCCGGGGTGCTTTTCACCTTTCCCTCACGGTACTGGTTCACTATCGGTCACTAGGGAGTATTTAGCCTTGGGAGATGGTCCTCCCGGATTCCGACCAGGTTTCACGTGTCTGGCCGTACTCAGGATCCTGAACTGAGGGTCAGTGATTTCACCTACGGGGGTATCACCCGCTCTGCCGTGCCTTCCCAGACACTTCGGTTATCGCTGACTTTGGTAACTCAAATGTTCAGTCCTACAACCCCAATGAGCAAGCTCATTGGTTTGGGCTGTTCCCCGTTCGCTCGCCGCTACTTAGGGAATCGAATTTTCTTTCTCTTCCTGTGGGTACTTAGATGTTTCAGTTCCCCACGTCTGCCTCAACTTGAGTATGTATTCGTCAAGTTGTAATCATCGGTAAAGATGATTGGGTTTCCCCATTCGGAAATCTCCGGATCAAAGCTTACGTACAGCTCCCCGAAGCATATCGGTGTTAGTCCCGTCCTTCATCGGCTCCTAGTACCAAGGCATTCACCATGCGCCCTTCATAACTTAACCTATTCATCACGTCGTGATGAACGATTAATCGAGTATTAGCGAATTTTAAAACTAATTAAAAAACTCAAAATAAACGCGGTGTTCTCGGTTTAATTATCTTTAATAATTAAAGGAAAATAATTGATAATATCTAGTTTTCAAAGAACAAGTT
>NZ_AZFC01000036.1:137040-137377 GCF_001435095.1 Levilactobacillus spicheri DSM 15429 | reverse complement strand
CGCCGATAGTAGTTGGGGGATCGCCCCCTGCAAGGGTAGGACGTTGCCACGCGATTTATGGAGGATTAGCTCAGTTGGGAGAGCGTCTGCCTTACAAGCAGAGGGTCACAGGTTCGAGCCCTGTATCCTCCATTGAGCCCTTAGCTCAGTTGGTAGAGCATCTGACTTTTAATCAGAGGGTCGACAGTTCGAGCCTGTCAGGGCTCATTCGTCGGAAGGCGAATGACAGTTAGATATTGAGCGATGATACTGGCTATGCCGACTTAGCTCAGTTGGTAGAGCACCTGTCTTGTAAACAGGGGGTCGGAAGTTCGAATCTTCTAGTCGGCATTGATTT
>NZ_AZFC01000036.1:136125-137030 GCF_001435095.1 Levilactobacillus spicheri DSM 15429 | reverse complement strand
GTAGAACATCACCTTGCCATGGTGGGGGTCGCGGGTTCGAATCCCGTCTTCCGCTTAATACCGAAAGGTATTAAGTAAGTAACACATTTTGCACCCATAGCGCAACTGGATAGAGTGTCTGACTACGAATCAGAAGGTTGTAGGTTCGACTCCTACTGGGTGCATTTTAACGGGAAGTAGCTCAGCTTGGTAGAGCACCTGGTTTGGGACCAGGGGGTCGCAGGTTCGAATCCTGTCTTCCCGATTAAATAAATATAATATAGTTTATTTAACATTTCGCGGTGTAGCTCAGCTGGCTAGAGCGTTCGGTTCATACCCGAGAGGTCGAGGGTTCGATCCCCCCTGCCGCGATTTGGACTTGGACTGGACCTTTAGCTCAGTTGGTTAGAGCAAACGGCTCATAACCGTTCGGTCGTAGGTTCGAGTCCTACAAGGTCCATTTCAGTGGACGTTGTCTGTAAGAAGCGATATGGAGGATTACCCAAGTCTGGCTGAAGGGAACGGTCTTGAAAACCGTCAGGTGGGTAAAACCACGCGAGAGTTCGAATCTCTCATCCTCCTTTTTCTATTATCGCGGGATGGAGCAGTCTGGTAGCTCGTCGGGCTCATAACCCGAAGGTCGTTGGTTCAAATCCAGCTCCCGCAATCATTGGTTCGTTGGTCTAGTTGGTTAGGACGCCTCCCTGTCACGGAGGAGATCACGAGTTCGAGTCTCGTACGGACCGTTTATGGCTCGGTAGCTCAGTCGGTAGAGCAATGGATTGAAGCTCCATGTGTCGGCGGTTCGATTCCGTCCCGCGCCATTGCTTTACTCATACAATTTGCGGGTGTAGTTTAGTGGTAAAACCACAGCCTTCCAAGCTGTTGTCGCGAGTTCGATTCTCGTCACCCGCTTTGTATGGGCC
>NZ_AZFC01000036.1:0-135000 GCF_001435095.1 Levilactobacillus spicheri DSM 15429 | reverse complement strand
TGTGGAATGGAGCTGTACCTGGAGGACCGCGTGACGGATGTTCAGGACGTCCGGAACTTTCGGCCCACCGATTTTCCGCAGGCCAACGTCCACATTTTAAACGGGCACACCGTTACCCAAATTAACGCGGACGACCAGACGGTTCAGGTCACGAACAATGCGACCAACGAGACGTTTACCCAACCCTACGATAAACTGATTCTTAGTTCCGGGGTGACGCCCAAGAGCTTACCCGTTCCGGGTGCGGACCTGACGAACGTCTTTCTGATGCGGGGATACGACTGGGCCACTAAGATCAAGGCCAAGTTGGAAGACCCGGCCGTGAAGCACGTGACCGTCATCGGTGCGGGCTACATCGGCATCGAGGCCGCCGAGGCGAGTCGCCGGGCTGGTAAAGCGGTGACGTTATTAGACGTGATCGACCGACCGCTGGGCACATATCTGGATGCGGAAATGACCACGTTGCTGGCGCAGAAGCTGACGGAGCAGGGCGTGAACGTGCAAATGAACGCTCACATTACGGCTTACACGGGTGACACGCACGTCCGCGCGGTCAAGACCACGACCGATAGTTACCCGAGTGACCTGGTCATCCAGGCGGCGGGGGTTCAACCGGCGACCGACTGGCTCCGGGGAACCGTCGACCTCGACCAACGGGGTTGGATCAAGACGGACGAGTATCTGCGGACAAACCTGCCGAACGTGTTCGCCGTGGGGGACGCAACGTTGGCCTATTCGATCCCAGCGGGGAAGCAGGTACCGATTGCGTTGGCCACGGTGGCCCGTCGGGAAGCCCGCTACGTGGTCCAGCACCTCTTCGAGACCCAGCCCGCGGTGCCGTTCAAGGGCGTGGTGGGGTCCTCGGCCCTCAGTGTCTTTGACGAGCACTTTGCGCAGAGTGGTCTGAACTCCTTTACCGCTAAACGGGCGGGCGTTTCCGTCGCTAAGTCGTTCTTCCAGACGGCGCTGCGGCCGCAATACGTGCCCGTTTCACAGGGAAACCCTCAGGTCTACGTGCAACTCTTCTATCACCCGTTGAGTCACCAGATTCTGGGTGGGGCGGTCCTGTCGACCTACGACGTCACGGCGCAGGGCAACGTGTTGGCCCTCGCCATTCAGCAAAAATTACGTTTGGAGGATCTTGCCGATGCCGACTTCTTCTTCCAGCCAGGCTTTGACCGTCAGTGGAGTCTCTTGAACCTCGCGGCACAACACGCCCTGGGAGAAGCACCCTTTCAAAACTAACGAAATGGGGGCTCCGGCCGGTTAGCGGCGGCGATTCAGCGCTACCAGCGACCGGGGAGTCCCTGGTGCGTGCAGTTGAAACACGCCAAGAAGATTGAACAAAAAAGACGGAAATTCTCACCAATCGAGAATTTCCGTCTTTTTTAGAAGCCACGGGCGGGACTAGTCCCGGTGTGTTTGCAGGTAGTGTCGGAGCCGGGGGTCGTGGGCGTACAGGTACAGTCCATGGACGCCCCGTTTCATCAACACGTTGATCGAGTTGAGCAGCAGTTGCCGCTTGGCCTGGGCCCATTCAGTGGGGTCCGTCAGGTCGGCGCGGTGCTTGAAGGCTTCGACGTCGGTGGCTTTGTCGGGGTAGATGGCCAATTGGTTATCGGTCGTCAGGCCGACCGGGGGCCCGAGAATCACACCGACGTAATTCAGGTCGAACCCCTGACAGGTATAGATCGACCCAACCTCGTTGACGGTCTGCGGGAGTTCGGCCCAGGGGGTCTGGGTGTAGTTGTACTGGTCCCAAGGAAGGCGGAAGCGGCCCTCCACGATGTTGTGGTGGCCGCCATCCAGGGTCGACGGGTAACCGGACGTCGACACGATGCGGGAAAGCCCGACCGCCTGGTCCCGGGCAACGATGGCCTGGCGCATGGCTTCGGCATCGTCGAAGACCCGTAGATCGTAGTGCGGGCCGCCCGAGCGGGGCAACGGCCGGAGCGTTCCGTGGGTCAGGTCGTTGATCCAGGCGACGAGCTGGTCGCTGGCGTGCATCCGAAACTGATGGGTCAGCCGAAACGTTTCGTGCGGGTAGGGTGCCATCAGCTTCTCTAAGCGATGTTCGGTCCAAAAACTCTTCATGCGCAGGACCTGGGTCTCGTCGAAGACCACGACGATCACCTTGGCCGTGGCCATCAAGGACTGAAGCTGATTGTCACCGTAGAAGTTATTGTAGTGGTCGGCCTGCGACAACAGCAGGTGCGCCTCGTCGATGATTAGGACGTCGGCCGTGGTCTTGCCCTGGTCGATCTGGTTAATCAACGACGTGGGCCGCTGAAAGTCCTTCTTGTACAGGTGCGGTTGCTGTCCCGCGATGGCCCGGTAGACCTTGAGAATCTCGGGATGGTTGACCAGAAAATAATTGGTGGTGTGGAACAGCGGTGATCCCGCCGCGGTGCGACTTGCGGTCTGCAGGCGGTCGAACAGGTGCGCCAAGACCACGCTTTTTCCCGTGCCGGCGTCGCCATAGAGTCCGAACAAGGCGGGGTGGTCGCCGGTTAAGTGTTGGGTGATAAAGTGCAGGAGGTGGTTCACCAGCTGGGCTTGCTCCGCGGTCAGGGGGAGCTGCGGGGAAACTTTGTCAATTGCTGCGTTGGAGACGGTTGTCGTACGTCATCGCGACCTTTCTTTCAAAAATAGAATACGCCCATTGTAACGCGTTTGGGGGCAAAAGAAAAAGTCCCTCGAGGTGGGGGGCTTTCAACAACCTTATTCAGCGTCTTTCAACGTAATTCGGTGATAGCTTGAGGCGTGGTAATGGTTGGCACTCGTGGCATACGTATTCAGTGGGGCGAAGGCGGGAGAATGCCGCCACAGCGAATAGGCTTGGCTATCGTCCCAGATGGTCAGCACGCTGTAGCTCCCCCGGTCCTTCGGCTTGACCATGACGTACAGGGCGCGCATGCCTTCGGGAAGTGGCCCCGCGGCCAAGCGGTTGACCTTGGCATCGAAGACGTCGGCCGTATCCTGATCGAACTTAAAATAGCTAAAACTGTAAAAGCCGCGCCAGTCGGTCGCCCCCTGATGGAGCGTCACTTGATACTCCAGTCCAGCGGAGAACAGGCTGGGTTTCCCTGAAGCATCAACTAATTGAAGCCCTTGATCATCACTGGCAGAACTCCCTAATAGGATAAGCTCCCGGTCAGAATGGTCGGTGATAAACTTTTTCAACACGTTACGAGTACCAAAGGTAAATGAAAGATTTCGTAACATCGCGGATCCCTCCTCATTGACACCTTCATTATACCGCGTTTGGCCGCGGGAAATGAAACGTTTACACCTCGGGACGCGCGCGCTAGACTTAGAGGGAGACCAGAAACAGAAAGGATGAGCTTTGATGCAAGTTACGGTTTTAGGATGTTACGGGGGATACCCCTATAATGGTGTCGGGACCAGCAGCTATCTGGTGACCAGCGGGGACTATCACCTGCTCGTGGACTGTGGGAGCGGTGCTTTGACTGCCCTGCAACGCTACCTGGACCCGTTGCAGCTGGACGCCGTCTTATTGACCCACTACCACCACGACCACACCGCGGACGTGGGGGTCTTGCAGTACCTGTGGCAACTCGCGCCGGGCACGAAGCGAGAACCCGTCCTCCCAATCTACGGCCACACCGCGGATCAGGCGGCCTTTGCGGGACTTACCTGGCCCGGGGCCACGGAAGGCCGGGCCTATCAACCGACGGAAACGCTGCACTTGGGGCCGTTGACCATCACCTTCGGCGCCACGAAGCATCCGGTCCCAGCGTACGCGCCCCGAATCACCGAGACGGCGACGGGGCGGACCCTGGCCTTCACGGCGGATACGACGGTCTTCGATGGCCTGGCGGATTGGGCCCGGGGGGCGGACGTGCTGCTGGCGGACACCAACTTTTACGCGGACCATCAGGGAACCGCTTGGCATCTGACCTCGACGCAGGCCGGCGACTTGGCGAAGCGGGCCCAGGTGGGCGAGCTCCTGTTGACCCACTTACCGCAAACGGGGAGTCTGGCCCAGCTGCAGCAAGAGGCGCAGACGGCCGCGGGGGCGCTCCCGGTCAGCGTGGTTCACGCGGGGACCACGTACCGGGTGTAATCGTTGCGGATATAAAATAATTTTTGAAAACGACTTCCTTTTTCTGTTAAACGTGTTATAATGATAATCATTATATATAAGTTATGGATTAAAGGGAGGACCTGCTAATGACAGTGACATTGTATACGACCCCAAGTTGTTCATCTTGCCGCAAGGCGCGGCTCTGGCTGGAAGATCACGGTATCGCTTATCGGGAGCAGAATATTTTCGCCCACCCTTTATCGACCGCGGCCATCAAGGAAATTTTACGACTGACCGAGGACGGCACGGAAGAGATCATCTCGACGCGTTCCCAGGCTTATCAACAGATCAAGGCACAATTGGAAGACCTGCCCTTAAAGGACCTTTACCAGGTGATTCAACAGCATCCGGGAATCCTGCGGCGGCCCATCTTATTGGATGATCGGCGGCTTCAGGTCGGCTATAACGAAGAGGAGATTCGCCGGTTCTTGCCCCGATCCGTCCGGGTCGAATCACTGGCGATTGCCCAACGCTTGGCAAATGGACAAAACGAGGGTTAATTAGTTGCATCTAACTGGATTTGTGAGAAAATACTACTTGCAGTCCAGTTTTTTTGGTGACCATTCCTTTACAAGCCATCGAAAACGTTTAAAATAAGTACCAAGGACATTCCCCAAACCCACGAGAAAGGGGTGTTATTCATGGAAATGGAACGAATCAATGAGAATACGATTCGGGTGGTTATCGGCAACGATGACCTCAGCGAGCGCGGTATCACCGTCTTAGATTTGCTGGGTAACCACAAGCAAATCGAAAGTTTCTTCTATAGTATCTTGGAAGAAGTCGATGTTGATCATCAATTCCAAGACAACGATGCGGTTACTTTTCAAGTATTGCCGAACCGCAACGGTCTTGAGTTGTTCATCAGCAAGAACGTGGATCCCGATGCGCCAGTTGATGAGGATCAGGCCGATGCCAGTGTAGACGCCGATCACCCCGATCAAGTGTCGGACCAGATTAAGGCCCACTTGTTGGAGAAGGACGGTCAGAAGGACTTCTTCTCCACGATGAAGACGCCGGCCAGCGAAAGTAACGATGTGGCGGACTATCTAAACGATGATGGTCAGCCAACCGTTGCCCAGGTGGTGCGGTTGCACACGTTTGAAGATATGATCAGCCTGGCACGGGTGTTGCGGCTGGAGAGTGCTGCCTCGAACCTGTACCAGTACAACGGCAACTACTACCTGGAACTGATCTTCTTTACGAATGAGACGTCACAGGAGGCCATCAAGGACGATATGGCGGTGGCTTACGAGTACGCCGACCGGTCCAAGGTCGCGCCCGACGTCTTAGCCGAACACGGGGAGCTCGTCATGGAGCACTCGGCACTCGAGCTGACCCGATTTTATTTTTTAGATGCGAAAACCAAATAAGTCACGTGAACCGTAACCGTTAAATCGATTGCGGTTTACGTAGCGTTAAAAAAGGACGTCTCGCCGATGAAAGCGAGACGTCCTTTTGAGTATGGGCTACTTGTTGCTGGAGTCGTCCAGATGATCCAGGGTGAATCAGCGCCTGGTCAGTTTTAAAGTAATGGGGACAAAATCATTTTGGGCATATTCATATTCTGGGTGAAGGGGACGCATCCCTATTTTTGGTTCTAAGAAAGTTGGTTAGAAGTCCACCTCGTCGTCTTGCTCTTCAACATTGGGGTTGTTATAAAATCTATATGTCCTGCTAAACGTTTTTGAACATGAAGGCTTTTTACTGTGAAGAGTAATTGTGTTGGTCCCGTTAGAGTATTTGTTAAGCGTTTGATCAAGTTCAAGTACAAATTTTCCCTTTCGATCAGCCGTTGTGGAACATTCTCCTAGAGATATAGTTGCGTAAGGGTTAGTCCTTCCGTATATAAACTGATAAGTATCCATCAGACCATCTTTTGACATTTGTGGTGTAAGTTCAATAAAAGCTGGAGTATTATCGGTGTAACTGATAGTTGAATGTCGACTTCCAGCTGGTTCTTTTTGTTCAGAAGGCTCATCGTCCTCATCCCCGTTGGATCCATCGGGGGTAGGAGTAAATTTAAACTTCTGGCTGAAGGTTTTCGAGGGGGTTGGCTGTTTACTGGTTAGGGTTATAGTCCCATTTCCATTTGTATAACACTCTAGTCTGTTTCTGAGATGAAGTGAGAAGCGACCATCTTCGTTGGCAGTTGTACGAGTACTAGCAAGCTCTACTTGCGAATACGGTTTGGTAAACCCATAGATGTAAATGTCATCATTATGTAATCCTGTTTTACTATCAGAATCGAGTTTAATGAAATTAGAGGGCTTCCTTTTTGTAGAGGAATTTTTCTTGGGTGCGTGTACGTAGTAATAGCCGTGCATGTTATAGAAATTGTAGGTTTTAGCAGATGTTCGATGTGTAGTGGGCATTCCTAAAAATTTGATTTTGTTTTTAGTAATCCGTTTTAACGATAAAATAGACTTTTTGCAGGACCTAATCCTGCCACACGACAATGAATGCGATACTTTCTCCCGGATTTATTGATGCTAGAAATCTTATAGGCGTAAATATCGGCCTGAGGAGAGCCTTCGTAAACCCAATGCTTAGTTATATGTACTAGGTAATTGTCTCCAATATAGTGTCCCCGAAGACTAGATGGTACAGTGCGATAGGTACTTGCCATTGCCTTAGTTGATGAAACAAAGGCAAGACTCATTGATATGCCTGCAACGAGTACAAAGAGTAACTTCTTAAACATGTTCATGATTCCTCCGAATTATGTAGCAGCTTTTAACGTCGTCAGTATTTGGACATTCAAACCATGCAATCAGCGCTGTGTTATGTGCTTTAGTGAAAGATAGGGGGTATGGTTGTTACCTGGTATCCTTTGTAAAAGGTTGCTACCATTAGTTTATTATTAAAGTAATTGGTAATGCTCAGTATACCCCCCTAGGAAGTCCATTGAATCGGCAATTTTGTAGTTGGCTTAAGACCTCAGAATTTATAGTAAATGGTTTTTCCTAACTTGGCCAAACATGCTGACGCAAAATTATTTAAAATATAAGGGATCAAGCAGGATGAAGGCTATTCTTTATCAAGTTAGGATAGAATGCTTTTTATTTATTTGGGAGTATAATTAATGGTGTTCAATTAAAATGGAGGAGATACATATGATGAAATTCAAAGGACTGATTGTTTCGATTGTTTCAATGATGGCTTTTGGTGCTTTAGTGCCAGCCGTAGTGGCTAATGCTGAGCCTTGGCAGATGAAATATAGTAGTGGGTATTACAAGGTAAGAGTGAAAAAGACAACTAAAGTTTATAAAATTAAATTCGGTAAGGCTTCATATTTAAACAATTATGTAGGAACATATAAGCTGCGTAAAGGGTCTATAGTCAAAACTGTATATTACGGTAGAAATAGTTTCAAATGGCTGTTACGGGGTTCTAAAAAGTTCAAGTCTAATGGTAAATATGCTTATACCGCTGATTTTAAAAAGAACTCTTTTAAAGTTATTAGCCATTCCAATTAACAACAAGAGTGTCCACACATTGTGGGCACTTTTTTGTCATGTTAAGTTTTATTTGTAGCTAAGTAAATAATGCTCAGAATTCGTTAGTTCTATAATGTATGTCATGCCTAGCCTGGTAGGAACAATATTTTTTAACAGATGTTGCTTTAATAACATGTGAAAGTAGCGTGTATTTTTTAAATGCGGAAACCAAACATATTACAAGAAAAATCATCGTTCACCCAATGATTGCCGTCAAAAGGACGTCTCGCCGATGAAAGCGAGACGTCCTTTTGAGTATGGGCTACTTGTTGCTGGAGTCGTCCAGATGATCCAGGGTGGCGGCTAGAACCCGGCCAATCAGCGCCTGGTTGAATTGCATCCCGGCGGATTGGAACTGAGCAATGGCCAGGACCTGCTTTTGGGTGAGACCCGCGGCGATCAACCCGTGGATCGCCTCGCCCATTGGGCCCTTCGTTTCTTGTTCCGTCTGTGCCAGGGCCTGTTCGAGGGCCTGACGCACAAAATCAGCATTTTCTTGGTGAGTCATCCGCGCACCTCCTTACCGCTTAGTGTAGCAAAAATCACGCGGGGATGACACGGTCAATTTTTAGCAGCCGACCAGCTGGGCCAAGACGGTCAGGGCCACCAAGCCGATGACGAAGAGCAGAAAGTGGCTGATCAGCGTCAGGTGGGTGCCGACCACGAGTAACAAGCCGCCCACCAATAGACCGGTGAGCAGGCCGGACCCGTGAAGGCGCCAAGTGACGGCGGGAAACTGCAGGTGTACGGGACGTTGACGTGAATGCCGAAAGTCCATCAGAAAGAGGCTCCTTTTAGACGCGTTGCAAGACAGGCGAAATCGTTCAAGGCGAGTATACCGGATTATTAGGGGGATGGCGCCGGACAAGTCCGCCAATCGTACGGATGGGTTAATTAGCTAAGCCGTTAATTTAATTTAGAAAGCGGTTACATATAAACGCCATCACGGCTATACTGGGAGTATCAAAGGAGTGATGTCACATGGTTGAATTGCGTGGGAAAGTCGCCATTGTCACGGGTGGGTCGTCCGGTATCGGGTTAGCCACCTGTCAGAAGCTGGTTGCCGCGGGGGCCGTTGCCGTTTCGGCGGACCTCAGTGCGCCAGAGGATTCGCGGGTGGGATTCGTCAAGACGGACGTCACCGATGAACGCTCGTTACAGAACCTGGTCGCAACGGTGGTCCAAGCGCACGGACACGTGGATATCTTGGTCGCCAACGCGGGGATCACCGAGCACAAGGGCGGGGTGGCCGACCTGGACGTGGCCAACTGGAACCAGGTCCTGGCGGTCGACCTGACCGGGGTCGTGCTGACCAATAAGTACGTGGTGCGGCAAATGGTCAAGCAGGGACGGGGCAGCGTCATCAACATGAGCTCTATCCTGGGTGTCGTGGGGGCTGCCAACTCGCAGGCCTACTCGGCAGCCAAAGCCGGGGTCGCCAACTACACCAAGTCACAGGCGGCCACGTACGCCGCCCAGGGCATTCGGTTCAACGCCGTGGCGCCGGGGTACGTCAACACACCGCTGTTGCAGACACTGCCTAAGAGCGTCACCGATGGCATGGTGGCGAAGATGCCGATTGGCCGGCTCGCGACGCCGGAAGAGATTGCCAACGTGGTGGCCTTTCTGGCAAGTGACGAGTCGTCGATCGTTACCGGGGCCGTGATCAATGCCGACGGCGGGTATACCGCCGTTTAAGCCGCTTTAAAGCAGGCAATCAAAAAGCAGACCGTTCGGTGATAGCGTGAACGGTCTGCTTTTTGGATGGGATATAGCGCGGTGCGACGCCGGATAGGCTAGTTTTCCGCGTGGTGAATGTCGTCGAGGATGGCATCGTGGGAAAAGTCGTGGGTCATGAAGGCCTGGTTCTGCGTGGGCAGCTGCTGCTCCAAGCGGTCAAACTGCTGGAAAGCCACGTCCCCGCTGAACGTCGCGAAGTCCAGCACGTGGCCCCCGAAGGCGTGGTCGGCCGCCAGAAAATGACTGTGGAAGCCGCCGACGGCCACCCCGTCAAAGACCTGGGGTGCGTAGTAGCTGAGCAGGGTCCCCGTCGTGCGTTCCCGGGAGAAGACGCTCTGGCGTTTGGCCGTGGCCGCTAAGGACTGGTAGGGCCGCGCGGATTTGGGGACGGCCCGGGTGGTCAGGGCCGTAAACGTGCCGGTCAGGCGCAGTGCGAAGAAGGTGTTGGCGCTGTGCGTTTGGGCCAGAACGGCTGCTTGCAGGTCGCGGCGGTCGCGGTGCGTGGCCGTTAGCAGGGGCGTGAAGGCGGCAAAGTGGCTGTTGGCGAACGGCAGCGTGAAGTCGTCGGGGACGTGGTTGACCCGCCCGGTGCTGTCGATCTGGTAGGGAACGCCCGCCAGGATGATGAGCTCACCGTCCTGGCCTTCGCCGGTCCCGATGCCCGTATCCCCGTGGGTCAGCAGGTCGGCCATGGTGAGGGTGCCGTCAAGCAGTCCGGGGACCAGCAGTGCCAGGGTACCGTGTTGAAAAAGGGGCGTTGTCATGGGAAATCATCCTTTCTACGAGTGACGAGGGGCAGGCTTCCAGGCAGAGCGTTTGTCGCTCACCGAAGATGCACCGTCAATGGGCAATTCGTCCGGGTCTACCGCCGTTCGATAGCGAGCAGGTAAGGCGGGTGGTGAATCTGGTTGATGAAGCCGTATTGCAGGACCTGATAGGTCTGTTGGGGCAGGGCCGCACAAAAGTCGTGAACGGCCTGGGCCTCCTGCTGGCCGCCGGGATGGCCCGCGTACACCACCAGGATGACCCGGCCCCCCTTGATCAGGCGGGGCAATAAGGCCTTCACGGCGGTCAGGGTCGTGGCGGCCCGGGTGATCTGCGACTTGTCGCCCCCGGGCAGGTAACCGAGGTTGAAAATGGCCGCGGCCAACGGTTTGTCGGTCGGCAGATAGCGCGCCACGTGTTCGTGGCCCGTGTGGTGCAGCGCGACCTGAGCACCCAGTCCGGTCAGGGTAAGCTGTGTCTGGGTGTGCGCCAGGGCCGTTTCCTGGACGTCGAAGCCGATGACCTGGCCGCTGGGGCCCACCAGCTGGGCGAGAAAGAGGGTGTCGTGGCCGTTGCCGACCGTTGCGTCGACGACGGTGGCGCCGTCATAGACGCATTCCTGCAGGAGCGTATGGCTATAAGTTAAAGCATTCGGTAAATTCACGTTAAAAGTCGCCTCCATGTCGGGTCAGCCACCATTGGGTCAGGGTCAACAGGAAGAAGCCCAGCAACCAGCCGGCCAGAACGTCGGTCGGGTAGTGGACCCCCACGAAGACCCGGGATACGCCGATGGCCACGATCCACAGGCTGGCGAGGCCGATCAGCAGCCAGCGCCACCCCGGTTGGTGACGGAGATAGCGTCCCGCTAGGACGATGACGGTCCCCCAGAGCAACATGGCCGTGATCGAGTGGCCGCTGGGAAAGCTGTACGAGCTGGCACTCACCAGCCGGTCCACGGTGGGCCGCGGCCGCTGAACCAGGTTCTTGATCAGGTAGTTTCCCAGGCCGGCCCAGCCCAAAACGTTGATGACCATGAAGAAGCTGGCCCGGTAACGGCGGGCAATCATCAAGGCGACTACCAGCAGAATGGTCAGCCAGGTGACTGGCCGGGGATTGCCGGCGGTCGTGATGGCGATGAGGGTGTCTCTTAGGCCGCTAGGGACCGGACGGCGAATCAGGTGAATCACCGCCTGATCGAGGCCGCTGACCCAGGCCTGGTGGGTCGTGACGCCCCAGAGGTCGATCAGAAAAAGCACGCCGGCGGTCCAGGCGAGGCCCCAGCGCCAACGGGAAATTTTTGGCAAAATGATTGCCCCCCCTTATCTAAATAAAGTAGGTCAAGTATAGCACACGGTCAGTTGGAAAATGGCCCGAAATATCCCGGGGCACGCCTTGCTTTTCCCCTAGGGGTTTGCTAAGATTAGAACAATTAACAGTTATCAAAACGTTGACGAGAAGTAGTAGGCCTTAGGAACAAGCAGAGAGCGGGTGGTGCTGAAAACCCGTTGTTCGTCAGGCCGAACTTATCTCCGAGTGTCTCTGCCGCAAGGTGGGCGTCTGGCGCCGTTATCCGCCACTGAGTCCCAAACATTGGGAAAACGTAGGTGGTACCGCGCTCAAACGCCCTACAGAAATGCGCCGTTTTGGCAAATTTCTGGGGGCTTTTTTCGACTCAACGTTGATTATGAGAAGGGAAGAAATACGCATCATGGCATACAAACATGAGATCATTGAACGCAAGTGGCAACATTACTGGCGCGTCAACGAAACGTTTAAGGCGTCGGACGAAACGTCCAAGCCAAAGTACTATGTACTGGACATGTTCCCTTACCCGTCCGGCCAAGGCCTGCACGTGGGGCATCCGGAAGGGTACACGGCAACGGATATTATGGCCCGTTACAAGCGGATGCGCGGCTTCAACGTCCTGCACCCCATGGGCTGGGACGCCTTTGGCTTGCCTGCCGAACAGTACGCGCTGAAGACGGGGCACAACCCCAAGGACTTCACCGCCCACAACATTAAGAACTTCAAACGGCAGATCCGTTCCCTCGGGTTTTCTTACGACTGGAGTCGCGAGATCAACACGACCGACGAATCGTACTACAAGTGGACCCAATGGATCTTCGAACAGCTCTATAAGAAGGGCCTGGCCTACGAAGACAAGATCATGGTCAACTGGGCGCCCGACTTCATGGGTGGGACCGTCGTGGCCAACGAAGAGGTCATCGATGGTAAGACTGAACGGGGTGGTTACCCCGTCTACCGCGTCCCAATGCGGCAATGGGTTCTCCGGATCACGGCTTACGCCGACCGGTTGATCGACGACCTGGACGACCTGGACTGGCCGGAAAGCATCAAGGAGCAACAACGGAACTGGATTGGCCGGTCCGAAGGGGCCAGCATCTTCTTCCCCGTTGACGGGCACGCTGACGCCAAGGTCGAGGTCTACTCGACTCGTCCAGATACCCTGTTCGGTGCGACCTACATGGTCTTAGCGCCCGAACATGCCTTAGTCGACGAGATCACGACGCCGGAACAGGCTGATGCGGTCAAGGCGTACAAGGAAAGCATCGAGCACAAGTCGGACCTGGAACGGACCGACCTGAACAAGGACAAGTCCGGGGTCTTCACCGGTGCCTACGGGATCAACCCGATGAACGGCAAGAAGTTGCCAATCTGGATCGGCGATTACGTCCTGGCATCCTACGGGACCGGGGCCATCATGGCTGTGCCGGCGCACGACGAGCGGGACCACGACTTCGCGACGAAGTTCGACCTGCCGATCGTGCAGGTCATTGCCCCTCAAGGGGAGGAGGTCGACGTACAAGCCGAGGCCTACACGGGCGACGGCGAGCATATCAACTCCGACTTCTTGAACGGCATGAACAAGGCCGATGCCATGAAGGCCGCGACCGACTGGCTGGAACAGCACGATGCCGGGCACAAGCAGGTCAACTTCCGGCTGCGGGACTGGATCTTCTCGCGGCAACGCTACTGGGGTGAACCGATTCCCGTGATCCACTGGGAAGATGGTGAAACGACCCTGGTTCCCGAAGACGAATTACCGTTGCGGTTGCCGGCTGCTAAGCAGTTGGAGCCGTCCGGAACCGGTGAAAGTCCCTTGGCGAACCTGGATGACTGGGTCAACGTCGTGGACAAGAACGGACGCAAGGGGAAGCGCGAGACCAACACCATGCCACAGTGGGCCGGGAGTTCCTGGTACTTCCTGCGGTACGTTGATCCGCACAACGACAAGATGATTGCCGATCCCGAGAAATTGAAGTACTGGATGCCCGTCGACCTGTACATTGGTGGGGCGGAGCACGCGGTTCTGCATTTACTCTACGCGCGGTTCTGGCACAAGTTCCTGTACGACCTGGGTGTCGTCCCAACCAAGGAACCGTTCCAGAAGCTGGTCAACCAGGGGATGATCCTGGGGACCAACCACGAAAAGATGTCCAAGTCCAAGGGCAACGTCATCAACCCCGACGAAATCGTCGAGCAACACGGGGCCGATACCCTGCGGCTGTACGAAATGTTCATGGGGCCGTTGGAAGCTTCCAAGCCATGGAGCACGGAAGGCATCAACGGGTCACGACGGTGGCTGGACCGCGTCTGGCGGTTATTGATCGACGACAACAACCATCTGCGTGACCGGGTCACGATGATCAACGATGGCACGTTGGACAAGATCTACAACCAGACGGTCAAAACGGTCACCGACGATATCGAGAACATGCGGTTCAACGTCGCCATCTCGCAATTGATGGTCTTCGTGAACGAGGCTTACAAGGCCGACAGTCTGCCATTGATCTACATGGAAGGCTTCGTGAAGTTGATCTCGCCGATCGTTCCGCACATCGCCGAAGAGCTCTGGTCCTTGATGGGGCACGACGAGACGATTGCCTACGCCAAGTGGCCAACCTTTGACCCGAAGCAATTAGTCGAGGACGTGGTCGAAATGGTCGTCCAAGTCAACGGTAAAGTCCGGGCGCACTTGAAGGTCGCCAAGGATGCCGCTAAGGACGCCATCGAGGCCCAGGCCTTAGCCGACGAAACGGTCAAGACCCACACCGATGGGAAGACGGTCCGCAAGGTCATCGTCATCCCTGGTAAGCTGGTCAACATCGTGGCCAACTAAAAAACGTTTTTTCTGGCGCGGGCGGTCATCAGCACTTAAGACCGCTTGACCCACAGCAACTAGCAAAAAAGGCTTTCTCGATACCCACCGGTACCGGGAAAGCCTTTTTTGCTGTGGGGAACATTAGGAAACTAGCCGAAGCATCCCACCGGAAGTTGAGCAAGTCCGTCAACGGTGGACTGAATGGTGTGGCATGCTAAAGGTAACCGGGCACCACATTACCGTCGCCGGTGCCGCACGAAGGTGAAGAAGTGCAGTAGGCTGGCTAAGAGGACGAAGAAGATGACCACGAAGCTCACGTAGGTCACCCAGAACTTGCCGGGGGCGAAGACGCCCAGCCACCAAGCTTGGAGGCCCATCGTGACCAGGGCCATGGCGGCGATCATGACGAAGAGTAACAGGTAACGTTTCACGGTATTATCATCCTTTCGGGGGCGGTTGGCGATACGCTGGCCCCAGCGCTGGCAGGCACGGAGCTTCTCCGGACGGGGTGCGTGGGTGCCCCAGGTCCCGGTCCCGACGAACTCGCCGACCTTGATCAGGCCGGCACCGGTCAGGACGCGGTCAATCGTGACGAAGGTCTGGTCGGTGATGCCGGTAAAGAAGTTCTCGGTCGAACTGACGAAGCAGGTCGTCATGCTCAGGTAGTGCTTGTTCTTGTATTTTCCCGGGAGCGTGTCGCCCACGGAATTCATCCGGACCAGGCGAAACCGCAGGCAGTCGAAGAACTGCTTAGTGACGCCCGACAGGCCACCCCAATAGGTCGGGGCACAGATGATCCAAAAGTCGCTGGCGGCGAGTTTGGCTTCAATCTGATCTAAGGCCGGACAGGGGTGGCCCTTGGTGTCCGGATAAATCTCGTAGTCCCGCAGAAAAACGGTCTCGACGGCCGCGTCGGCGGGCAGCGCTTGGGTCACCGCGTGCAGGTAGCCCGCGGTGATACCGTCCCGTTCGTGACTGCCGAGAATGGCTAAGTAGCGCATAACATCATCACCTCATTATGTCAGTCCTGTACTGGGTTGCCCAGTGCAGGGAATAGTCTTAGTATAGCGCAAACGGGTGGTGAACGGGGGACCGGGACGCTAGGCACCAAAAAACGCGCCCGGAAGTTTCCGGACGCGCGAACATTGTTTATTGAAAAAGGTCGGTAATGATGGCGAAGAACCGGTGACGAACTACGTCATCTTCGCCCGCCTTTGAGAATTGGTAGTGCAGCAAGTGCCGGTCAAACTCACGAAAAAAGACGTTTGCCATCTTGTGATAATCACTATCACTGGTTTGATCGATGCGCTTGAAGCTTCGCCACGTTGCGTAAATCAATTGTTCATCGGGAACGGCGTTTAACTCTGGAAAGTTTTGCCGAATCCGTTGTGTCATTTGAACCACTTCGTGTGCACGCTCCGGGGACATTTGCATCTTCGGGGTGGCAGTGGCTCCAGCAGCAATTTGTGCCATCTGGCCTGCCTCCTTAATACAGTCACCAAGTTACCTCTCACTACTTCTAGAATACCACTGTTGGGCCCATCCGGTAAGCAATGCACCGTTGAAATCCCCATTAGTTCGGCAATGTTACCGAAATCTTTACCGAAAACAGGGATTTCCTCCGAAAGAGCTATGGTATAATATTGGTTTGATTAGTTCACTGCTGACAGCGAAGTCGGCAGTTCGTGGAATTTTAACAAGTGAAAGTAGGGTGTCAAATGTCGGCAAGATCTGAAAACGCGGGAAGCCAACCCGTCGATGCACAGGAGCAGATGGTCGCGGGCTCCGCCTGGATGACGGCGGGGAGTATCTTCTCGCGAATCCTGGGGGCCGTGTACATCATCCCCTGGAGCATCTGGTTTGGGTCCTTCTTCTTACAAGGGAACGCCCTTTACGGCAAAGGGTACAACATTTACAGCTTCTTTCTCATTGCGGCGATCGCCGGGGTGCCCTCGGCAATCGCCAAGCAGGTGGCCCACTACAACGCGCTGAACGAGTACGGGATCAGTGTCCGGCTCTATCAGCGGGGCTTGGTGATCGCCATCGGCACCGGGGTGGCCATCGCGGCCTTGATGTACTTCGGGGCCAACCTCTTTACCGGCGGGGATCAAAACCTGGTGCCCGTGCTGCATTCACTGGCCTGGGCCATCCTGATCATCCCCACGATGAGTCTCACGCGGGGGTACTTCCAGGGGTTCCAGCAGATGGCGCCTTCGGCAATCTCCCAGTTCGTGGAGCAGCTCGCCCGGGTCGTGTATATGCTGTTAACGGCCTTCATCATCATGCGGGTCCTGAAGGGTAACTGGGTCACGGCCGTGGCGCAGTCGACCTTTGCGGCCGCGGTGGGGGCCCTCTGTGGCCTACTGATCCTCGGTGTCTACTATTGGCGCCGACGGGGGTACTTTCGGTCACTGGTGCGGGGCAGTAACAACGAGCTGGTGGTGCCGGCCAAGCAACTTTACGGTGAGATCGTCCAGCAGGCGGTCCCGTTTATCGTTTTGGGGGCCGGGATCACGATCTTTCAACTGATCGACCAGTACACGTTTGCCCCCATTATGCACGCCGCGGGCAACTACAGCGATGCCTTCTTGAACGACTTATTCGCCCTGTTTGGGGTCAACGCCAACAAGATCATCATGATCACCATCTCGCTGGCCTCGGCGCTGGCCATCACGGTCGTGCCATTATTATCGGAAGCGTACACGCGGGGCAACCAGCGCGAAATCTCGAACCAACTGACGAACGCATTTCTGATGTTTGAATTCGTGATGATTCCGAGTTCGCTGGGGATGTCGGCGGTCGCCCGGCCGCTGAACATCGTGTTCTACGGCCACGCTCAGGAAGCCTTGGGGGCGTCGATCTTGGCGTTCTCCTCGTACCTGGCGATTATCCTGGGGCTGTACACGGTGGTGTCCGCGTTGATGCAGGGCATTTCGCAGAACAAGCGGGCCGTGAAGTACTTCGTGGTCGGGACCGTGGTGAAGTTCGTGGCGCAGTGGCCGTTGGTCTACTTCTTCGGGACCTTTGGGCCGTTGCTCGCGACCGGACTGGGCATGCTGGTCACCTGCTACCTGATCATCCATTCCCTGAATCAACAATTTGGCATCTATTACGCCACCATTGCCAAACGAACCAACGGGATTCTGTTGGCGTCGATCGTCACGTTCGTGATTGCCCGGGTCGTCGTATGGCTGGGTATGCTGGTCGCCGGCGATGGCCGGTTCATGAGTTTCGTGGTCACGGCGATCGCCGCCATCCTCGGGGGCTACTTCTACGTCTATACCATGTTGCGGAGCCGCTTGGCCGATGACATCATGGGACCCCGGGTCGCGGGGCTGCGCCGGCGGTTGCACATTCGTTAGGAGGCAAGTGGATGAATATTGAACACTATTTAACCGAACGCCATCAGGGCACGCACCGGCAAATCATGCGCCTGTTACGGCAGGGACGGGTCACGCTCAACGGGGCGGTGATCGTCGCGGGCCACACGCAGGTCGATTCCACTGATCAGGTGCAGGTCGACGGGGCCGCCGTAACAGGCCGTCAGCCCCAATACCTGCTGGTCAATAAGCCCATGGGGGTCACCATCGACCTGAACCCGACCGTGGCGCACAGCGTGGGCAGTCTGCTCAACGTGCTGGATCAGCAGCGCCAGTTGGGGGCGGTGGCCGACCTGCCCAAGGAGGTCATGGGCGTGGTCGTCCTGAGTGACGACCACCGGTTCTTGGACGACGTGCGCCAGATTGCCTGGCCCAGCACGTTGACCACGCGTTTGACGGGGACCGCGGTGCCGGCCGAGTTGGCCAACGCCGCCTGGGACCAGGTCCAAACGACGGTCAACCAACGCCAAAAGTACGTCACGGTGACCGTGCGGACCCAAGACGTGGCGCGGGCGTTACCGGCCTTGGTCGCGTTGCCCAACGCCACCGGTTCGGTGACCCGAACGTCACTGGGGCCGCTGCAGTTGCCGGGGGACCTGCCAATCGGGACCTACCGGGGGATGCGCGCCGCCGAGATCGATGCGGTGGTCGCGCCATTGGATGCCGATGTGACCGAATCGTGATGAGTTAAAGCGGTTAAGCTAGTTGAAATCGGACGTGTTTTCTAAAAAGACAGGCCGAAAATTCTCGGAAAAATCGGGAATTTTCGGCCTGCCTTTTTTGATGAGTGCCTCACGCCTGGTGCTCGTGCATGAAGCGGGGGAGTTCGTCGATGATCTGGTGGGGTAAGACCACGTACTGCCGTTCGGCCAGTTCCTCGGCGATGGCGCTGTGGGCGTACACGGCGGCCAGAACGGCCTGGTCCGGGTCGGCGAACTGGGCCAGAAAGCCCCCGACCATGCCGGCGAGGGTGTCGCCCATGCCCCCGGTGGCTTGCGCGGGCGTGCCTAAGGGGTTCTCGTAGGTCGCGCTGGGGGTGTAGATCTGTGTCCGGTGCGATTTGACCACGACCGTGGCGTGTAAGCGGTCGGCCGCGGCCCGGCTGCGAGCCGCGGTCTGTTCGGCGATGGGAATCCCGCTCAGGCGTTGCCATTCCATCTGGTGGGGCGTGAAGACCAGGTGAGCTTGGGGCAGCGTCAGGTGGTGTTGGGCGACCAAGGTGATGGCCGAGCCGTCGATGACCAGTGTTTGTTCGGCCGTGACCGTGGCAAAGACCGTCTTGAGGACTGCCAGGGCGGCGGCGTCCGTTCCCAGTCCGGGTCCGACCACCACGACGTTAGCGCTGGTGATGAGTGACTGGGTCATGGCCGTGTCGGTGATGTCGGCGAACATGGCCTCCGGGAGCCGGGCGTGTAGACTCCCCTGGTTGCTGGCGTCGGTGATGGTGGTGACCAGACCGGCCCCGGCGTAGACGGCCGCGGCACTGGCCATTAGGATGGCCCCGCCGAAGTTGCGGTTGCCCCCGATCAGGGTGATGCGGCCGTAAGTTCCCTTGTGGCTATCGGCGGGCCGCCGCCGAATGGTTGCGGGTAAGATGGCTGCAGTAAGTGTTTCCATAGAATCGACCTCCTGAATGTCTGGTTTGTTTTCAGTATAGCATTTCTCCCAGATGAAAACGGTGTCCCGGTATGCTAGAATTGGGGTAAGCGTGGCGGGACAGCCGTCACCGCACATTCAAGGAGGTTCAATCATGGCACTTGATTGGAAAAAGTTAGCACAGACCTACCGCGACGATTACGTGGCGGACTTAAAAACGTTAGTCAGCATTGACAGTTCCCGGGATGATTCATTGGCCACGGAGGACTATCCGTTAGGGCCTGGTCCGGCCAAGGCGTTAGCGGCCTTCCTGGACATCGCCAAGCGCGACGGTTTCACGGTGAAGAACCTGGACAACCTGGCGGGGTACGTCGAATACGGGTCCGGTGACCAGACGCTGGCCATTCTGGGCCACGCCGACGTGATGCCGGCCGGTAAAGGGTGGAGCACGGATCCGTTCACGTTGACGGCCAAGGATGGCAACTTGTACGGTCGGGGAACCTCCGACGACAAGGGCCCGGCGTTAGCCGCCTACTACGGGTTGCGGATGCTGAAAGATCAAGGCATCGAACCTAAAATGACCATCCGCTTCATCATCGGAACCGACGAGGAAAGCGACTGGACGGGGATGAACCACTACCTCGCCGTGGAACCGGCCCCGACCCTGGGCTTCTCGCCCGACGCCGAATTCCCACTGATCAACGGTGAAAAGGGAAACGTGACCTTTGAGACGCACCTGAAGGGCGCCAACGGGGGCACGTTGACCCTGGACGAATTCGATTCGGGGCTGCGGATGAACATGGTGCCGCGGGATGCCGAAGCCACGGTGACCACGGAGAATGCGGCGGGATTGACCACCGCGTTCAACGCCTTCGTCGAACAGGCGCCCATTACCGGTGAGGCGACCACGACGGGACAACAGGTTCACTTCCACGTGGTCGGCAAGGCGGCCCACGGGATGGAGCCCAAGAACGGAATCAACGCCGGCACGTATCTGGCGACCTTCCTGGCCAACCACGACTTTGGGGGCGATGCCCGGAACTTCTTGACGCTGTTGGCGACCAAGCTCCACGACGACTCACGGGCCCACAAGCTGGGACTGGCTTACACCGACAAGGTCATGGGGGATCTGACCATGAACGTCGGTATCATGACCTTTAAGGCCCAAGAGGGTGGCCTGATCAATACCAACTTCCGTTACCCGACCGGCACCGGCGCGGCCCAAATCTTGGCTGGTCTCCAGGCGGCGACCGCCGGGATGGACGCACAAGTCGAGCAGGGCCGTGAGATGGTTCCCCACTACGTCGACCCAAGTGATCCGATCGTGGCGACCTTGATGGACGTTTACCGGCAACAAACGGGTGATCTGACCGCCCAACCGGAAGTCGTCGGTGGGGGAACCTACGGCCGGCTGATGAAGCGGGGCGTGGCCTTTGGGGCCCTGTTCCCCGGCACGCAAGACACCATGCACCAGGCCGACGAATTCCAGCCGGAAGCCGATCTGCTGAATGCCATGGCGATTTACGGTCAGGCGGAGTACGAATTGACTAAGTAAGCACGTAGATTAGAGCGAAAAGAGAGTGATGGCAATGACACAGAAATACCAACACATTCTAGTGGGCGTTGACGGGTCCCGCCAGGCCAAGCGGGCCCTCGACAAGGCCATTGCGGTGGCGGCGCGGAACCAGGCGGAATTGATTATCGTCACGGTTTTGAGTGGCGGGCAATTCGTCGGTTTGGGAAATACCGAAGTCGGCTTCGGCTACGTCGACCAACAGGTGATGGACGAGTCCCGACAGCACTTTGAGGACCTGGTCCAGCAGTACCGGCAACGGGCGCAAGACGCCGGGGTGCAGCAGGTCACCACGTCGGTCTACTACGGGCACGTCAAGACGGACCTGGCCAAGACGTTGCCCCGGGAATTTCACGCGGACCTGATCATGTTGGGCGCCACGGGGGCCAACGTGGTCGAGCGGATGATGCTCGGATCGACGGCGGGCTACGTCATCGGTAACGCGGTCTGTGACGTGTTATTGGTGCGGACGGATCTCAGTAATCGTTCCAAAAAATTAAAAACGCCGACGTTAGGGTAACGTCGGCGGAAGAACGGGGATGTTGGGCGGCCGCCCTTTGTCCCCGTTCGGCAATATCCCAGAAATAGAAAATCAGGAAGAAAATTCGTGAGAATTTTCTTCCTGATTTTTTGATTGCAATGAAAGATTATAGCCGATGAATGTCCAGGACACTCCCGGTCTTGGCGTCGGCGATGAATTGGTATTGAACCAGCTGATCGTCTTCGTAACGGTTGATCCCGCCATAGTAGACGCGCGTCTTGACCGCGAATTTCTGGAACGGCACCGTCTGGTGTTCGATCCAGGCGCCCTCAATGGGGGACTCTTGGCGGAATTGACGCTTGACGTGATCGAGGATGGCGTCGGGGTCCTGATGCGTGACGCCCTTGAATAATTGGGTGATGAAAATGCCCATGATGCCCCCGAGAACGCCGGTAAGACTTAGTTGATACAGTTGTCCGTTTTTAGCAGCCATACGACCGCCTCCTTAAACGATTGTTATTGGGCAATGTTACCACCACTTCTGTCTTAAGTATAGCAAGGATTTGGGTGAACTGCCCGTAATATGCTAGGAATTTGACAAAAAGATCCGTCATCGATGAGGCGGTCCTGAGGGCCATTTTCGGTGGCCGGTTGGGGTGGTGGCACCGGTTAGTTGAATGGTTGACTGAACCAAAGCCCCTCGTCGGCAAAACGCTGATTTACCGGGGATTGAGCGGGGCAGGCCGAACGATTTCTCGAGACAATACGAACTGTTGAAAAGTAATAGTGACAATTGACCAGCCCATCAGATAGTTGATGGTATACTTTGCTTGTTGAGAAGACAACCTGACTAAATCTAACCTAGGTGGTGACTTTACCATGCAACGTAAAACGATTCAACAGCTATTGGTGACCACGGCGACCTTGGCCTTACTCGGGGGCGGGGTGCCGGTGGGCCTCGTCAGCGGGCACGCGGCAACGGTGACGGCCCGGGCGGCAACCAAGAACACGTATTCGGTGGACCGGGTGCAACTCCCGGGAATTAAGGCCTGGAGGGACGGCCAGCCAACGACCTATCTGAATCCGGAGTTCAGCGGCTTGCCCCAGACGGTGACGGCGAGCCAGGCGGCGGATCCGGCCTACCTGGCGGGCTTAACGTACCCGGCCGGGCTGACGGCGGCGGACTTGACGGCCTTCTTGCAGCCCTATTTTGATCAAGCCTTTCAAGTGGACGCGAACCAGACGTACGCCGAATTTTTGTACAGTGTCCATTCCGATGACTACCAGAGCGTGGCAGCCCTGACCCAGGACTTGACCGTGAGTGCGTACCTTCAAGCGTGGGTCGTGAGTCGGGTCCAACGGTACCTGGAGGGAACCTATACGGCCGCGGACTTCGTCAAGGATTATCCGGCCACGCTACAGACCCAGCTCGTTAAGGCCGAGGGAAGCGACTATGAGGAATATTTCCAGGAGTACGAGAAGACTTACAGCTACGCGGATGATCCGGATAAATTGGCGGCCCGGTTCACGACGCAATTCCAGGCCAATTCGCAGGGCAACCAGAATGCGATGGCGGCGGTCTTAGGGCTGACCGGCCACGGGCTCGACCTGACGACGGCCAACCCCGCTAAATCGCAGGCGGCCATGGAAAAGCAACTCGCCGAGCCGGCGACCCAGGCCGTGGTGGCCGTGGATGAGCAGGGAACCGTGACGGTCGATACGTCCTACGTGGCCCCCTATGTGGTCGTTTTGGGGGACACGGATCCCCTTTATCCGGAAACACCCACCGAGCCAGAAACACCCACCAATCCCGATAAGCCAACGGTGCCAACGACCCAAACGGGCACGGTGACGGTCCACTATCAGGACGAACAGGGGAAGACCCTGGCACCCACTAAGATGTTAACGGGGAAGGCGGGCGACCGGTACACGACGACGGCGCCCGACCTGGACGGCTACGTGCTCATGAAGACGACGGGGACCGCGGCGGGCACCTTCACGGCGACCGCCCAGACAGTCACCTACGTGTATGCGCCCCTGACCACGGGCGGTGCGGGCGCCACGGTGGCCAAGAAGGGCAGCGTGGTCCTCGCCACACAGAAGATTGGGTTGTACCGAGACAAGACCTTCGCGGCCGCTAAGCGGATTCAGTGGTACCAGAAGAAGGCCCGCATCAACCGGCCGATGTTCGTGGTCACCGGCTACGCACGGTCGCAGACCGGAAAACTGCGCTACCAAGTCAAGGACGTGAACCACCGCAGCCGGACCGCGGGGCAGGTCGGCTACATCACGGCGAAAAGCGCCTATGTGACCCCGGCGTACTATGCCAGTCGTCAGAAGACGGTGACGGTCATCAATCCGGCCGGCGTGAACGCCTACCGACAGAAGAGCCTGACCCACAAGACGGCCCATTACCGGCAGGGGCAGGTCTTGACGGTCAAACGAATCGAACGGCACAACCTGACGACCCGGTTTGTCTTGAGTAACGGCCGCTACATCACGGCCAACAAGCAACTGGTTCAGGCGGGGAAGGTCACTGCCGCCAAGACCGTTCAGATGAAGCGCGGCGTTCATCGATACGCCACCGTTAACCTGACGACCCGTAACGGCCACTTCGTGAAGGGGCAGAAGGTTCGGGTGTTGGGCTGGGACTACACCCACGCGGCGACGTTTAACAAAGCGGACACGTTGCGGTATCGCGTGGCGGGCGGCTATATCACGGCCGCCGCGAAAGACGTGCGGAT
This sequence comes from Levilactobacillus spicheri DSM 15429, assembly GCF_001435095.1. GTDB lineage: Bacteria > Bacillota > Bacilli > Lactobacillales > Lactobacillaceae > Levilactobacillus > Levilactobacillus spicheri. The sequence goes on along the minus strand of NZ_AZFC01000036.1, from coordinate 110,990 downwards.
CATTCGCTAATGTCAACGGGCCATCTCTCAGCCGGGGATGGCCTTTTTGTGCGGCCGGTGAGCTTCCTGAAAGCCGGGGATGGCGGGGGGTGGTGCACGCAAAATGGGGCGGATGACCGTTTCACTTTGAAAAAGTAAGGGGTTAAAGTTCGACAAGCCGTCAAAAACTGCTATAATATGGCATGTTGCTTAATGAGACTTAAATAAAGGAGTGTTCACATATGGAACAATTACCTAAGATGTCATCCACTGAACTCAAAGACGTAGTCAAGAGCGGCAAAACCATGCTGTTCTTCTCCGCAACTTGGTGCCCAGATTGCGCCTTCATCAAGCCGGCCATGCCAGCGATTGAAGCCGAATACCCTGATTTTAAGTTCATCGCCGTTGACCGCGACGAAAACATCGATTTAGCGGCGGACCTGAACGTGTTCGGGATTCCTAGCTTTATCGCGTACGCCGATGGTCAAGAGATTGGCCGGTTGGTCAACAAGGACCGCAAGACCAAGGCCGAGGTTGAGACGTTCATCAATTCGTTATCAACACCAGCCAACTAAAAAAACAGTTTGAAAGGATTCCGACATGTTAATTGCTAGTTACAATCCCCGCGAGTTAGGGGACACTTTAATCGTTGTCGTTGCTCAGGATACGCCCCAACAGGCCCACACCGTTCGCGACGGCATCGCCCGGATTTACGACCCCGAGACTGAAAAGTCGTTGGGTTACAACTTCTTCGATGTTTCCCACATTCTGCCCGACATCACCGGCCAAGGCCAGGTCTTCCTGTCCGCCGCTGACGTTGACGCGTTGAACCAGGCCTTAGAGGCGGCCGGCTTCGCGGGAGAACTGGTTGCCGAGACGTGCTCACGGTTCATCGTGGGTTACGTGAAGACGGCCACTCCGCATCCCGATTCCGACCACCTGTTGGTCACGGAAACGGAAGTCGACGATGGTCAGACCCTGCAGATTGTGAGCGGGTCCCCTAACATGCAAGCCGACATCAAGGTCGTCGTGGCCAAGGTGGGGGCGATGATGCCCAACGGCTTGATCATCTGGCCGGGCGAGTTACGAGGTGTTCCCAGCGATGGGATGATCTGTTCCGGACGGGAACTGGGCTTGGCCAACGCGCCACAACGGCCGGGTGCCTTGATTTTACCGGACGATTATCAGGTCGGCGACCCCTTCGATTTTGACCGGGGCCAGACGATTTTTACGGCCTAGGTAAACGGGTTTAAAAAACAGTCTAAGAATTAGTCATGAAAGCGGGTCAGCCCTTGTCGGTGACCCGCTTTTTTGTGTACAATAGGGAAGATTAGCAAGTAACGATTGCCAATAAAACAGGGAATGAGTCAAATCGTCGTGGAATTGAACGACAGCTCCTCTCTTAGAATAGAAAAACGGCGGCACATCCCGTCAAGGAGGAAGCAACATGGAGCACTATGATGGGCCGGCGTTTTATCGCAAATTTCCGGTAAAACCGACGCCAGTAAAACGAGAAGACCCAATTACCGAACGGGCGGCGTCCCAGGTCAAGCAACGACAACGGCGGAACGCCCAACCAGAACAGCGACCGGTGCCACCGGTGACGGCAACACCGGCTCCTAACGATCACCCGGAGACGCCGAACCAACCAGCCGGTAACGGCAACTACCGGCCTTTTCAGGTGACGGAAATTCCCAAACAATTACACTGGTCGCACCGCATCACCAGCGGCCGCCAGCGTTACCAGCGGTTGATCCAACAATTAAAAAAGTCGGCGGATAGTTTCCTGTTGTTCGCACAACCGGGGAGTCAGACGCCGGCGGCTCCGAGCATGACGGCAGAAGTCACGACACCATCAGCTGAACCGGCGGTCACGCCAACGGCCCCGGCGGAACCAGTTGCCGGGACGTCGGCTCCCGCTGCACAAACGGAGGTCTTTCAACCGGACCCAAACTTTGACCGGTCAGCTGTTCCGACTTCGTCAGCGACTGCGACGGACCACGCACCCGTGGTGACTCCGGGCCGAGAATTGATGGCGGAACCGGCCCCCACGGAGGTGTTCTATCCGGAAAGCCTGACGTTCGAGCCAACCGTTCCGGCCGACTCCGCTGACGAACCGGCCGCGACCGCATCGGCAGCAGAAAAATCCGTTGCCGAGGAGGAAACCGCGGCGCAACCGGTCCCGTCCGTGACGACGGAAGCCTCAGAAGCCTCAGAAGCCTCCTTATCGACCGACGAATCGGCGTCGGCGGCAGAACCAGCACCGTCCGAGGAACCGGAACCAGCAGTTGAATCAGAAAATTCAGAACAAGCAGAACAATCAGTCACTTTAGCATCCGCAGAAGCACCGGCGGACACCTCAACAATCGCCGAGCACGATTTGACGGTGGCCAGTGCCGATGACCAGCCAGCGCCGACCGAAGACGCGCCAACGACCGCGGACGAACCAAGTGCACCCGTCCGGCCAACGACCATGGTCGACTACCTCCCCGTCGGGACCGTCCCGGCACCCCAGGGGAGGGGAGGGGTCACGGAAGCGCCAGCCACCGAAGCATCCGCTGAGAAGACGCCGAGTGATCCGGACGTTCAACGGTTATTGGCACGGGCTGAAAACGTGCCGACCCCGACTTCAGAGACCCCGGCCAGCCTTGCGGAACCGGCGTCTGAGACGACTGCTGCCTCGTTGACCGCCTCGGCTTCGGACGCGGGAACGTCAACGTCAGCCGCCACGGTAACCAGTGTGTCCGATCCGCAGCCTGAGACGCCAGCTCCAACGGCGACGTCGGCGGCACCGGCGCCCAAGGCGAAGGCCAAGCCAAGCCGGGGCCTGGGACACTCGTTAGGCGACATCATGCAGGAGGAAGGCAACGAACAACGCAACCTGGCCCTCTTTGCGGATGCCGCGCCGGCCCCAGAATCGACCGCCACGGCCGACGACGCGCCCATTCGGGGGTACCATTTCCCGGATCTGAGCCTGTTGCCGAAGCCGGTGGTACCGGACGAGGCCGCTTTGGACGAGTGGATCGAACATCAAGCGGAGGTCCTGGATACGACCTTGACGGCCTTCCACGTCGACGCGCACGTGACCGATTGGACGATCGGACCGACCGTCACGCAGTTCCAAATCAAGCTGGCGCTAGGGGTCAAGGTCAATAAGATCACTAACCTGAACGATGACCTCAAGCTGGCCTTAGCCGCCAAGGACATCCGCATCGAGGCCCCCATTCCGGGGAAACCGACCGTGGGGATCGAAATTCCGAACAAGAAGTCCCGGCCGGTCATGCTGTCGGAAATCTTGAACTCACCCGCCTTTAAGAAGAGCGAATCGCCGCTGACGGTGGCCCTCGGGGTCGACCTCTTTGGCCAACCCCAGGTCACCGACCTGCGGAAGATGCCCCACGGCCTGATCGCCGGGGCGACCGGCTCCGGGAAGAGTGTCTTCATCAACTCCCTGTTGTTGTCGATTCTCTATAAGGCCAACCCGCGGCAGGTCAAGCTGCTGCTGATTGACCCGAAGGCCGTTGAAATGGCGCCGTACGATGGGTTGCCCCACCTGTTGGCCCCCGTGATCTCGGATCCGAAGGCGGCCGCGGCCGCCCTGAAGTGGGTCGTCACCGAAATGGACGAACGTTACGAGAAGTTGGCGGCCGCCGGTGTGCGGAACATCGAGCAATTTAACGACCGCGCGGATGCCAACGACGAACCCGGGCTGAAGATGCCGTACATCGTGATCATTATCGACGAGTTGGCCGACCTGATGATGATGGCGGCTAGCGAGGTGCAGGACTACATCGTCCGGATCACGCAAAAGGCCCGGGCCGCAGGGATCCACCTGTTGGTCGCCACGCAACGGCCAAGCGTCGACATCGTGACGGGGACCATTAAGAACAACATTCCAACGCGAATCGCCTTCATGGTTTCCAGTCAGATTGATTCCCGAACTATCTTGGACACGACCGGGGCCGAAAGCCTGCTGGGTCGCGGGGACATGTTATACTTAGGCAACGGGGCGAGCCAGCCGATGCGGCTGCAAGGGGCCTTCGTGGAAAGCGAGGTCGATCGGGTGACCGACTTCGTGCGGACCCAGGGAAAGCCTCAGTACGCCTTCGAACCGAACGGCTTGTTGAAGCAGGAGACCGCCGCCGAGAACCAAGACGAGCTCTTGCCGAAGGTCCTGGAATACATTGCCCAGGAAAAGACGGTTTCGACGTCGAAGCTGCAACGGGTCTTCTCCATCGGGTATAACCGGGCCGCCAACCTGATCGACGACCTGGAGCAGCACAACTACGTGTCGCCGCAACACGGGTCCAAACCCCGGGAGGTTTACCTGACGCCGGACGACCTCGGGAAAGATCTCCCCGAACCCCATGATCAGGGTGCACCCTTTTCATCTTAAAATGAATAGGCCTCACGTGGATTGAGCCCCCAGTTCTTTTATGGGGGTGGGGGATATGCTAAAATAAAAACAGAGCAGCTCAAACGGGTCTATATGGGTTTCTTGGAATCGGACTGAGTTGAGTAGAAAAGAGGATCATTTAATGGATAACGCAACGGTGTACCATTTTGTCGGAATTAAAGGATCAGGGATGAGTGCCCTTGCCCTGATTTTACATGATAAGGGTTTTCAAGTTCAGGGCTCAGACATCACGCAATACACGTTTACCCAACGGGGATTGGAACAGGCGAAGATTAAGGTCATGCCTTTTGACGAAGCCAACATCCACGAAGGGTTAACGGTCATCGCGGGGAACTCCTTTACGGATGATCATCCTGAAATCAAGAAGGCTCGCGAAATGGGGTTACCGGTCTACCGGTACCATGAGTTCTTAGGTCACTTAATCGAAGGCTACACCAGTATCGGGGTAGCCGGGGCCCACGGGAAGACCAGCACGACCGGTCTGCTGTCCCACGTATTGAGCGGCATTGCACCGACCTCTTATCTGATTGGTGATGGGACCGGGAAAGGGACGCCCAACGCACGGTTCTTCGTGTACGAAGCCGACGAATACCGGCGGCACTTCCTGGCGACCAGCCCGGACTACGCCATCATGACCAACATCGACTTCGACCACCCCGATTACTACACGGGCATCGACGACGTGTACAGTGCCTTTGAGACCTGGGCCAACCAAGTCAAGAAGGGCATCTTTGCCTGGGGGGACGATCCCGAATTGCGGAAGCTCAAGACCGACGTGCCCGTTTACTACTACGGGACCAGCGACCGGGACGACTTCCAAGCCAAGAACATCAAGCGTTCCACGACCGGCTCCAACTTCGACGTGTACCACGATGGCAAGCTCTTAGGCAACTTTGAGATTCACCTGTTCGGGGAACACAACGTGCTGAACAGTCTGGCCGTCATCGCCGTGTCCTACTTCGAAAAGGTCAACATGGACGAAATCAAGCGTGAACTGGCCGACTTCAAGGGTGTTAAGCGTCGGTTCACGGAACGGAAGATGGCCGACATGACGATCATCGACGACTACGCGCACCATCCATCCGAAATCAAGGCGACCCTGGATGCCGCACGGCAAAAGTATCCTGACAAGGAGATCATCGCGGTCTTCCAGCCACACACCTTCAGCCGGACGATTGCGCTGATGGACGACTTTGCCAAGAGCCTGAACCTGGCCGACAAGGTCTACCTGACCAACATCTTTAGCTCCGCGCGGGAAACGCAAGGGGCGGTCTCCAGTAAGGACCTCGCTGCCAAGATCTCCAAGGGTGGCGAAATCCTGACGGTCGACAACATGTCGCCGCTATTGGACTACCACGATGCTGTTGTCGTCTTCATGGGTGCCGGGGACGTGCAAAAGTACGAACGGGCCTACGAAGACCTGTTGAGTCACTTATCTTTGAAGAATAACTAATTAAACGGTTCGAAGGCCATCCGGCAGTGCTTGCGGGATGGCCTTTTTGGCGCAAACGACTGCGGAGCCTGTGGTCGGCACGGCCCCGCTGCGCAAAACAAGCGGCGGTGACCGCCGATGGTCACAGGCCGCGCCGCTCCGGGAACCTTAAATTTCACTTACTTTCGGATAGATTATTGGCCCTTTGCAGGGAGATTTGCTAGAATGTATTCCAGTAACCTTAGAGGTGGCTACTATTCGTAGTGGTAGCTAAGTCGGGAATTGATTTGAAAGAAGGAGCGTTTTATGAATAATTTTCAACAACAGCCCCGCGAGACAATTAATACCCAGGTTGGCCTGAATAGTTTTCTGACCAAGATGTTTGGTTGGATGGGGTTAGCCGTATTAGTTTCCGCGGCGACAGCTTACTATATGGTTGCATCTGGGAGTGCCTACGCCATGCGTGGCAGCAGCATGCTGATCGGATTGATCGTTTGGTTCATCTTGCCGTTCGTGATCAGTGCCCAATCCATGAAGCGGCCGACCGTGGCCTTTGGGGGCCTGATGGTCTACGCGGTGATTACCGGTGCCGTGATATCGACGTACGCGTTGATCTACACGCAAACGGCGATGGCGCAGGCGTTTGTCTCCAGTGCCGCCGTCTTCATTACCATGGCGGTCATCGGGATGACCACTAAGCGGGACCTGTCCAAGGTCGGGACCCAAGCCACGGCCGCGCTGATCGGGTTGATCGTGGCCATGGTCATTAACATCTTCATGAAGAGCACGTTGTTGGCCCTGATCTTCTCGTTCGTTGCCGTGATCATCTTTGCCGCCTTGACGGCTTGGGACACGCAAAAGATGCAGAAGATGTACCTGCAATACGGTGACCAGGTCTCCACGACCGGATTAGCCGTTACCGGGGCCTTACAACTGTACCTGGACTTTGTGAACCTGTTCTTACAAATCTTACAAATCATCGGTATCTTTGGTGGCGGCAACCGCGACTAAGGATGAGATACCACGAAAGTCCCGGCTACGGTCGGGGCTTTTTTCATGGGCCGAAATCATGAGGCTACGGTGCAAGCCGGCGACCCGTTCTACGGAGGGCAACGCGTGTTAGATGGCCCTCAATTTGACCCCGTCCCGGAAACTTTTCACCAGGACCTAGGTTTTGTTTCGGATTTAGGGGGATTTTTGGTAAAATAGACCCAGAATAGACGAACGCGACGGGAACCGTGTCGCGTGAAAGGAGCCCATTATGGCGGAGAAACGATTATTATTGATCGACGGTAACAGTGTGGCGTTTAAGGCGTTTTTTGCCCTGTATACGTCCCTGGGCCGGTTTACGAACGGTGAGGGGTTACACACCAATGCCATTTACGGCTTCAACACCATGCTTGAAACCATGTTGACGAACGTGCAGCCGACCCACGCGCTGGTGGCATTTGACGCGGGGAAGGTGACCTTCCGGACCAAGATGTACGACGACTACAAGGGCGGCCGGGCCAAGACCGCGCCGGAGCTGTCCGAGCAGTTCCCGTACTTGAAGCAACTCTTGGCAGCACGGGGGATCAAGACCTACGAGCTTCCCGATTACGAAGCCGACGACATCATCGGGACCATGGCCAAGCGGGCCGAAGCGGATGGCTTCACCACGACCATCGTGACCGGGGACCGGGATCTGACCCAGCTGGCTAACGACCACACCACGGTCGCCATCTCCAAGAAGGGGGTCAGTGAGATCGAGCACTACACCCCGGCCTACGTGAAGGAAAAGATGGGCGTGACCCCCGAACAGATCATCGACATCAAGGGGCTCCAGGGTGACACCTCCGATAACTATCCCGGGGTCGCCGGGGTGGGCCCCAAGCGGGCCGTGGACCTGATCACCCAGTACGGCAGTGTCGAGGGCGTTTACGATCACATCGATGAGATCACCGCGAAGAAGCTGAAGGAACACCTGGTGGAGGACCACGATAACGCCCTCTTATCCAAGAAGCTGGCGACCATTAACCGCGACGCCCCGGTCGACCTGCAGCTGAGTGACCTGACGTATCAGGGACCGGACATGGATGCCCTGGTCGCCTTCTACCAACAGATGGACTTTCGGACCTTCTTGAAGAAGTTGTCGATCGACGGCGAGGCCCCCGCGGCCGTGCCCGGTCTGCAGGACATTGACTACACCGTCTTGACGGCGGATAACCTGGAGAGCATCGACATCACGGACGAGTGCGCCTTCTACCTGGAAATGGACGGCGATAACTACCACCTGGCGGACTTCGTCGGGTTTGCAATCGGCCAGCAGGAGCACTGGTGGGTCAGCCGCGACACCCAGCTGCTGCAACGAGCACCGCTCAAGGACTTGTTGGCGGATGCTCAGGTGAAGAAGCAGGTCTTTGACGCGAAACGTACTTACGTCGGCCTGAACCGGTTGGGCATCACGCTGGCCGGTGTCGACGGCGACATCCTGCTGTGCTCTTATCTGTTGAACACCTACGACAACAGTAACGACCTGGGGCGCGTGGCCGCCGAGCACGGTTATGATCAGGTCGAGACCGACGAGGACGTGTACGGGCGCGGGGCCAAGCGGGCGATTCCCAGTGACGATGCCGTCTTCTTCAAGCACCTCGCCCGGAAGACCCGGGCCATCGAACACTTGAAGGCCCAGCTCTTCAAGGACCTGACCGAAAATGACCAGGCCGACCTGTACCGCAACATCGAATTGCCCATGGCCTTCGTGCTGGCTCGGATGGAGATTGCCGGAATCACGGTCGACGCCGACGAGCTCCACGCGATGGGCAGCAAGTTTAGCGAGCAACTGGCCGAGATCGAGCAGACCATCTACAACGAGGCCGGCGAAGAATTTAACATCGGTTCGCCCAAGCAATTGGGCCACATCTTATTTGAAAAAATGAAGTTGCCGGTTCTGAAGAAGACCAAGACGGGGTACTCGACGGCGGTCGGTGTGCTGGAAAAGCTCGCGGCCGACGCTCCAATTGCCGAGAATATCTTGAAGTACCGGAAGATCGCCAAGATTCAATCGACCTACGTCGAGGGTCTGCTCAAGGTCATCCATCCCGATGATCACAAGGTCCACACCCGGTACCTGCAGACGCTGACGCAGACCGGACGGCTGTCCTCGGTCGACCCGAACCTGCAGAACATCCCCGTCCGGACCGAAGAGGGCAAAGGGATTCGCAAGGCCTTCGTGCCCCGGCACCCGGGCTGGCAGATTTTCTCGTCCGACTACTCCCAGATCGAACTGCGCGTGCTGGCGCACATGAGTCACGATGCCAACATGCAGGAAGCCTTCCGTGAGGGCGAAGATATCCACGCGGCCACGGCCCGGCGGATCTTTAAGCTGGGACCGGATGACGAGGTCACGCCGAACATTCGGCGGCAGGCCAAGGCCGTCAACTTTGGAATCGTGTATGGCATCAGTGACTTTGGGCTGTCGCAAAACATCGGCATCACCCGCAAGCAGGCCAAGCAATTCATCGATACCTACTTCGAGGAGTACCCCGGTGTGAAGGCGTACACGGAACACATGGTCCAGGTGGCCCACGAGAAGGGCTACGTCGAAACGATTGCCCACCGCCGCCGGTACTTGCCGGACATCAACTCGCGGAACTTTAACCAACGGTCCTTTGCCGAACGGACGGCCATGAACACGCCGATCCAGGGGAGCGCCGCCGACATCATCAAGATCGCGATGATCCGGATGGAGGACGCCATCAAGGACCTGCAAGCGACCATGCTGCTGCAAGTCCACGATGAGCTGATCTTTGAGGCCCCGGCCGATGAGATCCCGACGCTGGAGAAGCTGGTTCCGAAAATCATGGATTCCGCCGTGCCGCTCGAGATTCCGCTGAAGGTGGAGAGCCACTACGGACCGACCTGGTACGACTTGAAGTAACCGGAGAAGAAAGGGCGATAACATGCCAGAATTACCAGAAGTTGAAACGGTGCGCCGGGGGCTGACCCAACTGGTCCAGGGCGCCACCATTGACCACGTGGAGGTCCTGTACCCCAAGATGGTCACCCCGGACGCCGAGGTCTTTACGGCCGAACTGATTGGCCGCAAGATCGAAAAGATTGATCGGCGGGGCAAGTACCTGCTGTTTCGGTTCAGTGGCGACCTCACGATGATTTCCCATCTCCGTATGGAGGGCAAGTACGACGTGCAGCCGGAGGGCAGCCCGGTAACCAAGCACACCCACGTCATCTTCCACTTGACCGACCAGCGCGAGCTGCGCTACACCGATACCCGCAAGTTCGGCCGGATGCGGCTGGTGCCGACCGGGACCGAGGCGGCGGCCCTGCCGTCGTTGGCGAAGATGGGGCCGGAACCCACCGAACAGACGCTGACGTTGGCCTACATGCGCCAAATCTTCGGGAAGTCCCACAAAATCATCAAGCCGTTTCTATTAGACCAATCGCGCATCGCCGGCTTGGGCAACATCTACGCCGACGAGGTGCTCTGGTTGTCGAAGATCAACCCGTTGACCCCGGTCGATACGCTGACCGAGGAGCAGCTGGAGACGCTGCGGCAGAACATCATTCAGGAGATTCAAAAGGCGATTGCGGGGCACGGGACCACCGTGCACTCGTTCTCGACGGCCTTCGGGGATGCGGGGCACTTTCAAAACGACCTGCACGTCTACGGTCACGAGGGTGAACCCTGCGAACGGTGTGGCACCGAGATCGTGAAGATCAAGGTGGCCCAACGGGGGACCCACTTCTGTCCGCACTGTCAGCCGCTGCCGCCCGATGCGCAGGGGGTCCTGGACAATGACTGAGGTCTGGGGACTGACCGGGGGCATCGCGACGGGCAAGTCGACGGTCAGCGAGTGGCTCCGTCAAGCGGGGATTCCCATCATTGACGCCGACACGCTGGCCCGGGTCGTCGTGGCCCCGGGAACGCCGGGACTGCAGGCCATTACGACCACCTTTGGGTCCGAGTACCTGCAGGCCGATGGGACGCTGGACCGGCACCGCTTGGGCCAACTGGTGTTTCACCACCCCGACCAGCTCGAACGCCTGGACGCCATCACCACGCCCCTGATCCAAGCGGAGATTCGCCGGCATTTGGCGGACTACCGCGCGAAACGGGTCCCGGTCGTGGTGATCGATGCACCGACGCTCTTTGAGGTGGGGTACCTGCAGCACCTGGTGGACCACATCATGGTGGTCGCCACCTCGGCGGCCCACCAGAAGGCCCGGCTGATGGCCCGTAACCAGCTATCGGCCGCCGATGCCCAGGCCCGCATCGACCGGCAATGGCCGTTAGACCAGAAGGTGGCGCTGGCCGACGTGGTCATCGATAACGACGGCGACATTACCCAAACGCGCCAACAAGTGGTAAAATGGCTTGACACGAATAAATTTGGAAAAACGAATCAGTTAAAATGAGGTGACCAATATGCAGTGTCCGCACTGTCATCACAATGGGTCCCGCGTCGTCGACAGTCGACCGACTGCTGACGGTCGTGTGATTCGCCGCCGTCGTGAGTGCGAGAGCTGTGGCTTTCGGTTCACAACGTTTGAGCGCGTCGAAGTGACGCCGCTCTTGGTAATTAAGAAGAACGGGACTCGCGAAGAGTTCAACCGGGAGAAGATTCTCCGGGGCATCATTCGGTCGGCCGAGAAGCGCCCGGTAGGCATGGACGCCATGACCCAGATCGTCGACGAGGTCGAGAACAAGATCCGCGCGTTGGGGGTCAACGAGATCTCCAGTCAGGTGATCGGTGAGTACGTCATGAACCGGTTGGTCGACGTTGACGAGATCGCCTACATCCGCTTTGCGAGCGTCTACCGGCAATTTAAGGATACCGGTGTCTTCTTCAACGAACTCAAGGATATTCTAGACAAAGATAAACTCAAGGAACACCACGATGACCCGGATAACCCGGCATCGAAAGATCAAAGCGAGGCGAAGTAGGGGATGGAGGACTCATGGCACCAATTGAGCCCCAAGACGGGGTTCGTCGTTCGGCTGGCCGACCGCTTGACCGATCAAAGCTGGCAAACGCTGACCCAACTCTATCAACCAATTATCGGACCGCTGGCCGCAGGGCTCTTTAGCGGTCTCTTTTGGCTCCCTCAGCGCAGTCGCCTGCACCGGCACGGCCGCTTGCTAGCGGCGTTGGGGGTGGATCTAGCACACCTGTATGCAGCCCGGTTGCGCTTAGAGGCGACCGGCCTGCTGACCACCACGGTCAAGCAGGAAAACGATTTAACGACCTTTTGCTATACCCTGCACGCGCCATTGGTCCCCGCGCGGTTCTTTCGTGACGACCTGCTCAGCGTGCAACTCCTGGATGTCCTGGGAGAAGAGACCTATCAGGACCTGGTCACGACCACGGCCACGCAGGTCACGTCGGCGGCGGACGAGGAGAACATCACCAAGAACTTCTTAGACGTGTTCCACGTAGACGGCGATGAGTTGAGTCACCTGCCCACGGCGGTCACGACCAGTCGGCAGACCCTTTCCACGGAGGCGTCGGGGCCCGAGCTGGCGCCGACCAGCGACTTCGACTTTCACCTGCTAGGCGAGATCCTGCGGCGGTCCTTTGTCGAGCTGAAATCGGTCCAGCCGCACCGCGAGTTGTTGCTCACGGAGCACACGACTTACGGGCTGGATGAGCTGACGCTCGCCCACTATATCGGGGAGGCCACGAACCTGGCCACCAACCAATTCGACCCCGAGCAGTTCAAACGCTTGATTGCCCAACGGTTCGGCCAGGAGCACCGGGGACGACCGGTCAGTGCGGCCAGTTCGACGGCGCCGGTTACCCCGGCTGCGAGCACGTCGACCGCGGGAACGGACAGTGCCCAGCAAGCCCTGATCAAGCTGGCCAGCGAGACGGTTCCCGCGAATTTCTTACAGGCCATCAAGCAAAAGACCGGGGGCTTCGTGACGGACGGCGAACAGCGGGTCATTCGTGATCTGGTGGGACGGCACCTGTTTCCGACCAGCGTCTTGAATCTGATGGTGTACCACGTGCTGGTCGATGAAGACCGGCCGACGCTCAATAAGGCCCTGCTGGACACGATTGCCAACGACTGGAGCAAGGCCAAGGTGGCCACGCCGGAACAGGCCATTGCCAAGATTCGGGAGCGGCAGCAGGCGGCGAGTCGCCCGCGGTCGCGGCAGAACCGGCGCAATGCGCCCACGGTCAAGGAGACCTTACCAGACTGGGCGAAGAAGACGCCTCAGGCCCAACAACCGGTCGATCAAAAGTTATCATCCAAGCAAAAGCAAGCTATCAACGCGCGAATCGCGCGCTTTAAGCAACGACACCCAGGAAAGGAGGAGTCTTAAATGGAAGATGTCAGTAAAGCCATGCAACAGTTAATGAGCCAACGCCATTTGACCGCGAACTACCGCCAACTGATGGAAAAGGTTTACGCGGACCCTCAGGTGCAGGCGTTTTATCACGAGCACCAGAGTGAGCTGGCCCCGGACGTGCTAGACCGCTCGGCGGCCAAGCTCTACGAGTACGTCACCGAACGGGCGAAGGTGGCCCAGGGGGGCGAGACCTTTGCGGCGGGGTACGAACCGCAGCTGATCGTCTCCAATCACCTGATCGACGTGGCGTACGTGCCGACGCAGGCGACCCAGGAGAAGCAGGCCCAGCAGCAGCTCCGGCAGCGCGTACGGTCGATTGCCATGCCCAAGGATATTCGCAACGCCCAACTGGATGATTTTGACCACGACGAATCCCGGATGGAAGCCCTGATGGCGGCCTACGACTTTATCGAGACCTACGAGGCCAGTCCCCATCGGCGGCACCAGGCCCTGTACCTGGCCGGCAGCTTTGGGGTGGGGAAGACCTACCTGTTGGCGGCCATCGCCAATCAATTGGCCAACGACGGCTTCTCCAGCACGCTGGTTCACTTTCCGAGTCTGGCGGTCGAAATGAAGAACGCCATTGCCCAGAACGGAGTCGGCGACAAACTGGAGGCCATTAAGAAGGCGCCGGTCCTGATGATCGACGACATTGGGGCCGACGCGATGTCGGCCTGGGTCCGCGACGATATTCTCGGCGTCATCCTGGAGTACCGGATGCAAGAGGAACTACCGACCTTCTTCAGCTCGAACTTCTCGATGGCCCAGTTAGAGAACGAACACCTGCGCGTGTCGTCGCGGGGGGATGACGAGCCCTTAAAGGCGCAGCGCTTGATGCAGCGGATTCGCTTCTTAGCACGCGAGATCACCATGATTGGTGTGAACCGCCGACCACAATAAAAATGAACGCGAGTGCTTGACAAGTGACCATCACCAGTGTTTAATAGTCCATGAAGCCATTATAAAAGCCATGACGAAAGACACGATGGTGGTGCAGACGTTTCCAGGAAGAGGGAGCCTAGATTGGAAGCTCGCTTAAACGCTCACCGGCATTACCGCTTTCGCAGCCGTCGAAAGGTTAATTTTCGGCCGGACCGTTCCGTTATCAACGATTAGAGATCACGGGCGTAGACTCGTGATGAATATCGGGTGGAACCACGTTAAAATTGACGTCCCCAGTGTCCTTATTGGATGCTGGGGATTTTTTGCGTCACCGCCTAAAACAAATAAGGGAGATAGATACCATGGCAGAAATTTCAGTTAAGTTCCCTGACGGCAAGGTACAAGCCTTCGCCGAAGGGACGACGCCAGCAGACGTTGCACAGTCCATTTCAATCAGTTTAGCCAAGAAAGCCGTTGCGGCGAAGTATAACGGTGAACTGGTCGACTACCTGACCCCACTGAAGGGTGACGGGGACATCGAAATCGTGACTAAGAGTGACGAGGACGGGTTAACGGTTCTGCGGAACACCACGGCAGCCTTATTGCGGATTGCGTTGAAGAAGGAATTCCCAGCGATTCGTCTGGGCGAAGTCAGTGCCGACAAGGACGGCTTCTACGTGGATACCGACAAGGACGACCAACAAGTCAGCGTCGATGAATTGGATGCTTTGGCCGTTGTGATCGAAAAGTTAGCCAAGGACAAGCTGGACATTCAACGGATTTCCCTGAGCAAGGCCGACGCCTTAGCCGCCGTTAAGGGCGACCAATTCAGTACGGAATTGATCAACGCACTCGATGGCGACAGCGTCCCATTCTTACAGATTGGCGATTACCAAGTCTTGAGCGATGGCGCCCAGTTGCCAACGACCAAGGACGTTAAGCAATTCAAGCTGTTGTCCGTTGCCGGTGCTTACTGGCAAGGCAAGTCCTCGAACCCAATGCTCCAACGGATCTACGGGACGGCCTTCTACAAGGAAGCCGACTTGAAGGCGGACCTGGAGAAGCGTCAAGAAGCACGGGAACGCGATCACCGGGTCATCGGGAACCAATTGGACCTGTTCTTCGTTGATCCGAAGGTCGGGGCCGGGTTACCTTACTGGATGCCAAATGGGGCCACGATTCGGCGGACCATCGAACGGTACATCATTGACAAGGAAGTTGCGAACGGGTACCAACACGTTTACACGCCAGTTCTGGCCAACCTGGACCTGTACAAGCAATCCGGTCACTGGGCCCACTACCGTGAAGACATGTTCCCACCAATGGACATGGGTGATGGCGAAATGTTGGAATTGCGGCCAATGAACTGCCCAAGCCACATTCAGATCTACAACCACCACATCCGTTCTTACCGGGAACTGCCATTGCGGATCGCCGAATTAGGGATGATGCACCGTTACGAAAAGTCCGGTGCCCTGAGCGGGTTACAACGGGTTCGTGAAATGACCTTGAACGATGGTCACACGTTCGTTGCACCTGACCAAATTCAAGACGAATTCAAGCGCATCTTGAAGCTGATGGTTCAAGTTTACGCCGACTTCGATATCAACGATTACACGTTCCGGTTAAGCTACCGTGATCCGAAGAACACCGAAAAGTACTTCGATGACGATGAGATGTGGAACAAGGCGCAAACCATGTTGAAGGGTGCCATGGATGACCTCGGCTTGGACTACGTTGAAGCCGAAGGGGAAGCTGCCTTCTACGGTCCTAAGCTGGACGTCCAAACCAAGACGGCCCTGGGGAACGAAGAAACGTTGTCGACCATCCAATTGGACTTCATGTTGCCTGAACGCTTCGACCTGCACTACGTTGGGGCCGATGGTGAGGAACACCGTCCAGTCATGATTCACCGTGGGTTGGTTTCCACGATGGAACGCTTCACCGCTTACCTGACTGAAATCTACAAGGGAGCCTTCCCAACCTGGTTGGCACCTAAGCAAGTCACGATTATCCCCGTTTCCGAAGAAAAGCACGGGGCTTACGCCGACAAGCTGGCTGCCGAAATGAAGGCAGCGGACATTCGGGTCAACGTCGACAAGCGTGGCGAAAAGATGGGCTACCTGATCCGGGACGCCCAGACGCACAAGATTCCATACACGTTGGTCGTTGGGGAACAAGAAGTCGCCAACCACAGTGTGTCCGTGCGGAAGTACGGGGAAGACGACGCAACCTCGATGAGCAGCGACGCCTTCATGAAGGAAATCTTAGCCGACATTGCATCCTACAGTCGTGAGGGCGATGCCTCCGGTGAGGAAAGCAAGGTCGAAAAGAAGTTAGACCAAGACTAACGTGGTGACGAATCACGCGCTCGCACTGCTGGTTGGCAGGACGCGGCGCGGATGACGACCGTGTCTCAAGGAAAACAGCCAGTCGGTGTCCGCCGGCTGGCTGTTTCTTGCCCGGAAGATCGTCCTCAATGCGCGGCGGGTAACCAGTTGCCGCCCGTGGCTGACGACCGCCGGCGATTAAATGGCCCCTTTAAAAATCAGCGGTTGACATCTTCTGTCGGCCCTGATATGATAGATGAGTTGAGAAATTAAGCAGAGGCTACCGCTTCTCGCCTTGTGACGTTCGTTACCGGGCTGGATATGCACGTTAATTCCGTCTTCCATGATGGAATTTCTTGCGGGAGCCGTTTGATTTTCATCAAAGGTTCCCGCATTTTTTGTCTCATGTGATTCTCAAGATTATTTTGGAGGTGGATTACCATAGCAAACGACACGATTGTCAACGAGGGGATTCGCGCACGCGAAGTCCGTTTGATTGCCGATAACGGTGACCAATTAGGAATCAAGTCCAAGCGGGACGCATTGCAGATCGCCGAAGACGCCAACCTCGATTTAGTTTTGGTTGCACCGAAAGCGAAGCCACCAGTAGCCAAAGTTATGGACTACGGGAAGTACCGGTTCGAGTTGCAGAAGAAGCAACGCGAAGCGCGGAAAAAGCAAAAAGTGGTCAGTGTTAAGGAAGTGCGTCTGAGCCCAACCATTGATACCAACGACTTTAACTTTAAGTTGAAGAACGCTAAGAAGTTCTTGACCAAGGGTGAAAAGGTACGAGTATCGATTCGGTTTAAGGGTCGGGCCATTACCCATAAAGACATTGGTCGCGAGGTGTTGAACCGGATGGCGGAAGAGACTTCTGACGTCGCAACGGTTGAACAACGGCCAAAGATGGATGGTCGGAGCATGTTCTTGATGCTCTCACCCATTGAGAAAAAGTAAGGATTGATTGTGGCCGCTTCGGCGGTCAACTTAAGGAGGATTTTTCGTACTATGCCAAAGATGAAGACTAACCGCGCCGCAGCTAAGCGTTTCAAAGTAACTGCTAAGGGCGGTATCAAGAGTGCCAATGCTTACACGTCTCACCGTTTCCACGGTAAGACCAAGAAGCAACGCCGGAACCTTCGTGGGACCCGGATGATGAACGAAACGACTATCAAGACTTACCGGAGTTTATTACAAAAGTAATTCGGTCGTTAAAATTTCGGGTTGACGAGAAGATCGTCGCCATAATGTTTGAATTGATTTAGGAGGAAAAGATTATGCCACGAGTAAAAGGCGGTACTGTTACACGCGCACGTCGTAAGAAAGTTTTAAAGTTAGCTAAGGGTTACCGGGGTTCTAAGCACCGTTTGTTCAAGGTTGCTAAGGACCAAGTCATGAAGGGCCGTCAATACGCCTTCCGTGACCGTAAGGCAACGAAGCGGAACTTCCGCAAGCTTTGGATTGCCCGGATCAACGCCGCAGCCCGGATGAACGGTCTGAGCTACAGCAAGTTGATGCACGGTTTGAAGTTAGCCAACATCGACGTTAACCGTAAGATGTTAGCCGACTTAGCTGTAAACGATGCTGCTGCCTTCACGGCATTAGCTGACCAAGCTAAGCAAGCATTGGCTGCTTAATTCAGTCGATGAACAGGACTTCGCTGACTTTCAGCGGAGTCTTTTTTTATCCATCGGGAGTGGGGCAAAGGGCGGTTAGCTGCCGGACGGTGTTGAGCGGAGGCCAGCGCCAGTTTCGGCTGATTTCAACTAGCAGGATGCGTACTGAGACTTTTGGCCCAAACTTTTTAGCCATTACGCCGGTATGCGGTGGGCATGACCGTCAGTGAGCCCGAACACCGCGATGGCATGGGTGGCAAAAAGATGGAATATTGCGTATAATGTAGTGCTAGATATGCCGTTACGGCATCTGGACGAAGGGAGGAGTCACCCGCATGGTTGCTGGATTTAAACCCACGTGGATGGTTACGAACATTTATGATTTAACCCCCGCCGACTTAAAGTCGCAGGGAATCCGGGCGGTCTTGACCGACCTGGACAATACCTTGATTGCCTGGAACAATCCGGACGGAACGCCCGAATTGCGTCACTGGCTCAATCTTTTAGAGCTCGCAGGAATCCAGGTCATCGTGGTTTCCAACAACAGTCGTCAGCGGGTTGACCGAGCGGTCGCGCCGTTCCATTTGCCCTACATTCACCGAGCGCTCAAGCCGCTATCGTGGGGGCTCAAACGGGCCCTGCGCCGGTGGCATTTTCGCGCCGACGAGGTGGTCATGGTGGGGGATCAGTTGCTGACCGACGTATGGGCGGCCCACAACAGTGGGATTCGCAGCGTCTTGGTCAAGCCCATCATTAAATCGGATGCCTGGATCACGAAGGGCAACCGGTTGTTGGAGAAAGTGGTGATGTGGCGCTTGCGGCACGTTTACCCGAACTTAACTTGGCAGGAGGATTTAAATGAACGAAAAACACACTGAACCCGTCTTAGTTGATGGGGAACCGTTACGCTGCATTGGTTGTGGCGCGATGATTCAAACGACGGATAAAACGGCGCCGGGGTACACCCCGCAGTCGGCCCTGAACAAGGGGATTGAAACCAACGAAGTGTATTGCCAACGGTGTTTCCGTTTGCGGCACTATAATGAAATCGTCCCCGTCGGTCTGACCGACGACGACTTCTTGAACCTGTTGACCCAGATTCAAGACGCCAACGCGCTGATCGTCTACGTCGTGGATATCTTTGACTTTAACGGAAGTGTGATTCCCGGTCTGCACCGGTTCGTCGGGGATAACCCGATTCTGCTGGTGGGAAACAAGGAAGACCTGCTGCCCCGCTCGTTGAAGCGTAGCAAGCTTCAAGATTGGCTGCGGCAACGCGCCAACGAGGCCGGTTTGCGGCCCATCGACGTGACGCTACTGAGTGCCAAGACCAACCAGTCGGTCGATGGACTATTGACGCTGATCGACAAGTACCGGGGTGACCGGGACGTGTACGTGGTCGGGGTGACCAACGTGGGCAAGTCCACGTTAATTAACCAAATTATCCGGCAAAACACCGGGGTGCGGGACTTGATCACGACGTCGCGGTTCCCAGGAACCACGTTGGACAAGATCGAACTGCCGTTAGATGACGACCACGTCCTGGTCGACACGCCCGGGATCATTCAAAACCAACAGATGGCCCACTACCTGACGGGGAAGGACCTCAAGATTGTGACGCCGCAAAAGCAGATCAAGCCGAAGGTCTACCAGTTGAACGACCAACAGACCCTCTTCTTGGGGGGCGTGGCCCGGTTCGACTACGTGAAGGGCCCGAAGACCGGCTTCACCGCCTACTTCGAGAACAACCTGTACATTCACCGGACCAAGCTAGAGAACGCCGAGGACTTCCGGCAACGGCAACTGGGACAGCTGCTGACGCCGCCCCAGGCTGAGAATGCTGCGGACTTCCCACCACTGGTGGCTCACGAGTTCAAGACCACGGCCAAGAGCGACCTGGTCTTCGAAGGCCTGGGCTGGATCACGGTGCCCGCCGGTGTCAACGTGACCGGGTGGGCGCCCGATGGTGTGGGTGTCCTGTTACGACGCGCAATGATTTAACGACTTTGGAGGAAAATAATTTGTTACGAGGCAAACAAAAACGTTACTTACGGGCACAAGCCCACAACATGCGGCCTATCTTCTCCGTGGGGAAGAACGGGTTAACGCACACTTGGTTGGACCAGCTGACCGGTGCTTTGGAAAAGCGGGAGCTGATCAAGATCAACCTGCAGCAAAGCGCTGAGGCGACGGTCGCTGAAACCAAGGACTTTATCGAAGACAACACCGACATTCAGGTCGTACAAACGATTGGACGGGTCTTGGTCCTCTATCGGCCGGCCACGGACACCGAAAATCAACGATTCTCAACGGTGGTTGAAGACATGTAGGGAGGTTCAGCAGTCGTGGTAAAGATCTTAGAACGCACGAGTACGAAGGTCGCTACGGAGATGGCGGCCACGGCCAAGAAACGCCGAGTCGGCATTCTTGGGGGAACTTTTAATCCGCCCCACCTGGGACACTTGGTGATTGCGGATCAGGTTGCAACCCAGTTGGGCTTGGATCAAGTCTTGTTCATGCCGGACGCGGAGCCGCCGCACGTGGATCGCAAGTTGACGATCCCGGCGAAGGACCGTGTGGCGATGGTCAAGGCAGCGATTGCGGATAACCCGCGGTTTGCGTTGGAATTAACCGAGGTGACGCGGGGTGGCCGCAGCTACAGCTACGATACGATGCTGCAGTTGACCCAACAGCACCCCGAGAATCAATATTACTTCATCATTGGTGGCGACATGGTGGCGTATTTGCCGAAATGGTACCGGATCAACGACCTCATCAAGTTGGTGCAGTTCGTCGGCGTTTGTCGGCAGGGCTACAGCCACGAGTCGCCGTATCCGGTCCTCTGGGTCGACGTGCCCCAGATCGGGATCAGTTCCACGCTGGTCCGGGAACAGGTTCGCCGCGGGCAATCCGTGCGCTACCTGGTGCCGACAATGGTCGATTTATATATAAAGGAGCATCTGTTATATCGTGACTGAGATCAACTATACCCAACACTGGTTCCCCGGCACGCGCGATGAGCTGTTGGCGCAGATCAGTCAACAGCTGAAGCCTAAGCGCTTCGCCCACGTACAACGGGTCGAGCACACGGCCATGGCGCTGGCACGGGCCAACGACGTGGACGTTGAACAGGCCAGCGTGGCGGGATTGGTCCACGATTACGCCAAGCAACGGCCCGCTGAAGACTTTGAGGCGGCCATTCGGGCGTACGACATGGATCCCGACCTGTTAAATTACGGCAACGCGATTTGGCACGGGGTCGTCGGGGCCGAATTCGTGAAGCGCGAGCTCAAGATTACCGATGAGGACATCTTGAACGCCGTGCGGCACCACACGACCGGGGCGGTCTACATGACGAAGTTGGAACAGATCGTGTACATGGCCGATTACATCGAGCCGGCCCGGGATTTTCCCGGTGTGGAACAGGCCCGAAAGTTAACGGAACAGGAACTGGGCTTGGGCGTGGCCTTTCAGGCGAAGCACACGCTTCAGTACCTGGTGGCCAAGGATAAGCCGGTCTACCCGAAGTCGATTATGACGTATAACGCTTGGATTCAACGTTATCCAACAGTTTGAGAGGAGCTCACAATTTGGAAAGCAAAGCATTATTAGAAATCGCGGTCAAGGCCGCCGAAAGCAAGCGGGCCGAAGAGATCACCGCTTTAGACATGCAAAAGGTCAGCCTGATGGCGGATTACTTCCTGATCATGGAAGCCAATTCAAGTCGGCAGGTCAAGGCGATTGCCGATGAGATCATCGACAAGATGGCCGAAAACGACGTTGCGATTCGCGACGTCGAAGGAAAGGATGGCGCCAACTGGATCTTGATCGACCTGGGTGACGTCGTGGTCCACGTCTTCCAGAAAGAACAACGGGCCCACTACAACCTTGAAAAGCTCTGGTCCGACGCGCCAACCGTCGACCTGAGCCAATGGGTCGAAGCCGAAGCATGATTTATCAATCCTTCGCCCAGTTATACGACGATTTATTCGATCCAGCCATGTACGACCAATGGCTGGATTTTGTCGCTTCCCGTGTCGCTCCCACCGATGGGCCCTTGTTGGATCTGGCCTGTGGGAGTGGCCGGTTAGGCGTCCAGTTAGCCGAACGGGGTTACGACGTGAGTGGCCTGGACCTTTCCGAGGAGATGCTGGCCTTAGCGGCTAAGCACGCGGAGAACGCCCAGGTGACCTTCCCACTGTTTGCCGGGGACATGTTGGACCTGAGTGCCATTGACCGGTACCAGACCATCACCTGCTTTGCTGACTCCTTCTGCTACCTGCCGGACCTGGCGACGGTCACGGCGGCCTTCAAGCAGGTGCACGACCACTTGAACGTGGGCGGACAATTCCTGTTTGACGTGATCACGCCGCATCAGACCGATGACGTCTATCCGGGCTACATGTATAACTATGTCGATAACGACCGGGCCTTTCTGTGGACCAGCTACGGGATCGAAGACGAACCGCACGCCGTGGACCACGACCTGACGTTTTTCATTCACGATACGGAAGACCAGAACTACCACAAGGTGACGGAACTGCACCACGAGCGGACCTATCCGTTGGCGGATTACCGGCAGGCGCTGCAAGAGGCCGGTCTCACGCTGAAACGGGTGAGTGCCGACTTTGGTGCGGCCGAGGTCGCACCCGACACGACCCGGTGGTTCTTTGAGGTCACGCGGGAGGCGTAGCCATGACGTTAGCAGCAGCCGGCATTATTGCCGAATATAATCCCTTTCATAATGGCCACGCCTATCAGGTGCGCCGGGTGCGGGAACTGACCGGCGCCGACGTGGTGGTGGCCGCGATGAGCGGCAACTGGGTCCAGCGCGGGGAGCCCGCGTTACTGGACAAGTGGCAACGGGCGGCGGCCGCCGTCGCGGGCGGGGTCGACCTGGTGGTGGAACTGCCGACCAGCAGTGCCCTGCAACCGGCGCACCTCTTTGCGGCGGGCGGTGTGCAGCTACTAGCCGCCGCCGGGTGTCGGTGGTTGGCGTTTGGGACCGAACATCCGGATCTCGATTACGACCGGTTGATGGCCCACCTGCCTAGCGACCCGATGACCTTTAAACGCTTTGATCAGACCTATGCCAGCCTGTTTCAGGGGTACCTGCAGTCCCAGACCGGCATCACGTTGAACGCCGCTAACGACATCCTGGGCTTCTTCTACGCGCTGGCGAACCGACGGCAGGGTGACCCGTTGACGCTGCTGCCCCTGCAGCGAAAGGGGAGCCAGCATAACGATGCGACGATCGCCGCGACGGGCCAATTTGCCAGCGCCACCGCGATTCGAACGGCGGCCCTGGCCGGGGATTGGGCGCAGCTAGCGGCCGTGGTGCCGGCGACGACCCTGGAGCGGCTCCAGCGCGATCAGTTGACCGCGTGGGCCGACTTTTGGCCGTTGCTGCGGTACCAGCTGGTCAGTAGCGACGTGGCGGACCTGCATCAGCTGTATCAGCTGAGCGAGGGCATCGAATACCGCCTGAAAAGGGCCGCGCTGCCGGCCGCGACGTTCGCCGGCTTTATGCACGCCGTCAAGACCAAACGGTACACGTACACCCGCTTGCAGCGCCAGGCCACCGCGGTCCTGCTACAGGCCAAGCCGGCCGAGATGCTGACGGGGCCCCGTTACCTGCGGGTCCTGGGGTACAACGCCACCGGCCGCGCGTATCTGCACCAGATTAAAAAATCGGTCGGCCTGCCGTTGGTGAGTCGGGCCGACCGCGATTGGCAGCGGGGCGTGGGCGCTCTGGACGACCGCGCGGGGGCCGTGCGCACGCTGATCACGGGAATTGACCAGGATTATGGCCGAATTCCCGTGATGTTCCCGGATTCTGCCAGACTATCAAGGAAATTACCTTGACATCATTTCGCTTGACAGGTATAATTTATCACGTTGCATTGGAGGGAATAACGATGAAATGGTCGTTGACCGAGTTACGCAAGAACCATCGCAGCGAGCCGTTACAGTTTGATCAGACGCTTGAGTTGAAGGCGGATCTGATGGAACGTTACGGTGATGAGGTCTTAGATCTCAGTCCCGTTCAGGTAAAGGGCCTTGTGTCCGTTGTCGGTGAGGGGGACGTCGTCGTGGTGGCCCAGGTCAAGGCGGACCTAACCGTTCCGTCGAGCCGGTCATTAGCACCGGTTGACTTACCCGTCGATTTTAAGATGACGGAGTACTACGTATCGGATCCTGCCGCGACACAACGGTTTGAGAAGACCGATGTCGTGATGGTGATCACGGACGACGTTATCGATTTCGATAAGGCCGTGGGTGATAACATCATCCTGCAGATTCCGATGCACATTCTGTCCGACGCTGAAAAGCAAGGAGCCGCGATGCCGGAAGGCCAAGATTGGCAAGTCGTCAAGGAAGCGGACCTCGCAAAGGTCGAGGCGGAACATCAAACAGTTGATCCACGTCTTGCAAAGTTAAAAGACTTCTTCCCTGATCAGGATGATAAGTAGTCACTTTGTAAGCCTTAAAAATTTTTTCACTAGTGGATAATTTTAATTAAAGGAGGTGTTTTCTTTGGCTGTACCAGCACGGAAAACGTCTAAGACGAAAAAGCGTATGCGTCGGGGTCACATTAAGTTGAATGTCCCTGGTTTGACGCCATGCCCAAACTGTGGAGAACTTCGTAAGTCTCACATGGTTTGCCCTAGCTGTGGCTTCTACGATGGCCGTCAGGTCGTTGCAAAGGAAACTGCAAACAACTAACCTTAAATAAAAAACTCCCATGAAGTCCGCGGCTTCTGGGAGTTTTTTTGTGCCGTCTGTTCATCGGCCGCCCGACCAGACGGCCCTTGTGTCAAAGTAAGTATAAGATTAAAATATTATTAAACTATTTTAATCTTATGCTGGAGGTTCACAACATGGTCAATCGAAAATTTTGGGGGCTTGCCCGGGGGTCCGTGTTCGTCCTAGCCATCGTTATTCCGCTGGCGGCGGCCGTGGAAATCGCGGTCTCGACGTTATTACAGCTGATCACGGATACGGCCACGGGCAAGAGCCACTGGCCGTATGGCTGGTTGGTGGCGTTGGTCGCGGGGTATATCGTGGTGGACGCCCTGATGGCCTTCGTGCGGGCCTATCTGGAACAGGTCACCCTGAACCGAATCGTGACGGGCGTCCGGGAGCGTCTGTTAGCGGCGCTGTTCCGGCAACCCACCGGCGTGACGCACGACGAACAGAGGACCACGACCGGGTACTATAACGAGATGACGGCGACGCTAGCTATTTTTCGGTCGGATTACCTGCAGGGAAGTGTGAACGCCTACGCTCAACTGTGGCAGTTTGGCATTGCACTGGGCGTCTCGGTGATGATCAAACCCGTTTTGAGCCTGCTGATCGTCCTGCTGTGCCTGCCGGGGCTGGGGCTGCCGTTTCTGCAGCGGCGCCGGCTAAAGGACAATAAACAGCAGGTTTTGACGCAGACACAGGCGGTGACGCGGCAGTTGCAGGACGCAACGCAGGGGTTGCGGACCATTCAGCTGTTTAACGTGCAAGCGCGGTTACAGGCCCTGTTCCGCCAGCAGAGTCGGCGGCTGTTGCGGGCGCAGGATCAGGACCAGCGGACGCGAAAGGCGGTCGGGGGCGTGAGCCAATTCCTGGATAACCTCCTGTACCTGGGGACTTGGATTAGCGGCGTCTACTTCGTGATGAATCGAACCATCACGCTGGGGCAACTCGTGGCGTTCTCACAGCTGATGATCTTCATCAGCGAACCGATTCAGTCGGCCGCCGGGCTCCTCAGCGACGTGGTGGGGGGCCGAACGGCGGCCGCGTTGTTGCGGCAACGGTTAGCGGCCGCCCCGGAGAAACTGGCGCTTGCCCAGTTGGGGACCGTGCGTCAGGTGGCCTACCAAAATGTGACGTTGACCGTGGCCGATCGGGCGGTGTTACGCCAAGTGACCCTCACGTTGCGAGCCGGGCAGCGGTCCCTGATCGTGGGGCCAAGCGGCAGTGGCAAGTCGACGTTACTGACCCTCCCGCTTTCGGGGGAGACCCCCATCACCGGAACACTGCGGGTCAACGGCCGTTCGGTCACGGATTACGCGTCGAGCGACCTAGCCGCCCACATTGGGGTCCTCACGCAGGACAGCCTGATTTTTGATACCACCATCGCGAATAATCTGACGCTATTTGACCCGGCAATTTCCCCGGAGCGACTAATGGCGGTCCTGCGACGCGTGGGGTTGACGGCGTACGCGACACCGGCCGGACTTCAGCAACGGGTGAGCCGGCAGGGCCACGTCCTGTCTGGTGGGGAACGGCATCGGTTGGCCTTGGCACGGGTCTTGCTGCACTCGGGCGAGTGGACGATCCTCGACGAGCCCTTGACGGGACTGGACCCGCAAACCGCGCGAGACATGGGCCGCGTGATTGCGGATGATTTTCCTGGCGGGTGGGCCGTGGTGACTCACCAGTATGACCCAGCCCTGTTTGCGGCGGCCGACCAGGTCGTGGTGTTGGCGCACGGACGCGTAGTCGCGGCCGGAAGCGTGACGGCCCCAGCGATTCAGGACTGGTTGCACCGGTTGAAATTAATTGAAGAACCTGCGGGATAGCAGAAACGGACCGGAGACACACGTCTCGGGTCCGTTTTTGAAGCCTTTTCAAGGTTGGGCGAAACGGCCCCAATTAGCGTGGGTCGCCGAATCGTAGGTCTTATGGCGTTAATTCTGTTGGACCGTGGGGCGCAACAAGATTTCGTCGATGCCCACGTCCTCGGGCTGGTCGATGGCGTAGAGCACCGCGTTGGCCACGTCTTCGGGACGTAATCCGATGGCAGCCTCGCGTTGGCGGACGGCCTGTTGGAGCCCGGTGTTGCCCACGGACTGCCAGAGATTGGTGGTGACGTTTCCGGGAGAGATCATGGTCGAACGAATCATGTGGGGGCCTTCCTCCTGCCGCAGAGCATCCATGATGGCCCGTAAGGCGAACTTGGTACCGGCGTAGACCGCGGCGTTCGGGTTGATCACGTGGCCCGCGTTGGAGTCGGTCGCGATGAATTGGCCGAACCCTTGCCGTTTCATGATGGGCAGGGCCGCGGCGATGCCGTAAAGGACCCCCATGACGTTGACCTGAAAGGCGGCCTCCCAGTCGGCGACCCGGCCCTCACTGAGCGGTGAGTTGGGCATGATGCCCGCGTTGTTGTAGACGACGTCGAGCCGGCCATAGTGGGCGTGAGCGGCGGTGATAAACGCCTTGACCGACGTTTCCTGGGTGACGTCCACCGGTTGACTGGCGATGGTCCCGCCCGCGGCTTGAACGGTCGTGACCAGGTCCTGCAAGGGCTGGGCGTGTCGCGCCCCGACAAAGAGCCGGGCCCCGTGATCCGCTAACTTCTTCGCCGTGGCGGCGCCGATTCCCGACGAGGCCCCGGTAATGACGACGACTTTTCCCTTAACACTCATGTTAAAATCTCCTTTAGGTCGGTGGTAGCACACTTTAGGGGGTGAGGGGACCTCTGTGGTTTGGTTAGGTGGGGGAGCGTGTTAATACACAAGATAGATAGAGGAAGGGCAGCTAAAAGATAGCGTGGATAGTTATGAAACTAGCATTACAAACATTTTCTCCAGTTAAATATAGTGTGGTGAATATATTGTTTGGATTGAGATGGTTGGTGATTATATGAATCAGAAAAATACTTCAAATTTTCGTATAAATAAAATTGGGGGTATTGATAAAGCAATTTTTTCGAAGTCTATTGATAAAGTGATTGTTAACGTGTCTTTGTGCTAAGGATAGTTATGGGAAGAATGACAGGTAGCGTAATAAATGTAGGAAATCTCAGCTTTCCTGTATTTTTACGTCACCTGTCATTTTCGCTTTTGGGGGTTATCACGAGGCGGTTATAAAATGTAGGTTTTGGACGGTCAACCACGATAAACTTACATTTATAACCGTCCTTGACATACACAAGCAAGACGTTAACCGATGAAAAAAGTAAGACTCGTCATATTTGGGAGGGGGAGGAGCTTGTTTTTGAAATAATGTGAAAAAAATCCCGATCAGCCGCAGCCAACCGGGATCACTTCTTTAATTAAGGGACGCTTACTTGGTGAAGTCGACGACCATCCGGCCAACGATCTTGTTAGCTTTCATTTCGTCGATAATGTCGTTCACTTCGTCCAGACGACGCGTCTTGACGATTGGGTGAACCTTGCCTTCAGCACCGAATTGGAACGTTTCGGCTAAGTCTTGGCGCGTGCCGACCAGAGAACCTTGAACGGAGATACCATCCAGGACAGTCTTGGCGATGTTCAACTCCATGTTCCCTTGTGGCAAGGCAACGGCGACTAACTTCCCGTCTGGGCGCAAAGCGTTCACGGATTGGGTGAAGGCTTCCGCCGTTACGGCCGTGACTTGGGCGTTGTTGACCCCGCCGACCTTCTTTTGAATCTGTTCGGCCACGTCACCGTCGTGCCGGTTGATCAGCACTTCAGCACCGTTTTCCTTGGCAGCTTCCAGCTTGTCAGGGTTCCCATCGACGGCAACCACGTGGGCCCCGAAGACGTTGTGGGCGTATTGAACGGCCAGGTTACCTAAACCACCGGCACCCACGACTTCGACCCATTGGCCAGGCTTGGTCTCGCCGACCTTCAAGGCCTTGTACATCGTGACACCCGCACAGGTCAGAGACGTTGCTTCAACGGGATCCAATCCATCTGGCACCTTAACGGCGTAGTTGGCGTCCACGATGCATTCTTCCGCCATGGCCCCGTCAACGGTGAATCCGGAGTTCAGGACGTTACGGCAAAGCGTTTCCCGGCCGGTCAGGCAGTATTCACAGTGGCCACAGCCCTTGAAGAACCAAGCGATGGAGACCCGGTCGCCGATCTTTAAGTTCTTAACGTCGTCGGCGACTTGGATAACCTTGCCGACCCCTTCATGACCGATGATCCGGCCGGGTTGCTTCCCGAAGTCACCAGCGGCCACGTGCAGGTCGGTGTGACAGAGTCCACAGTATTCCATCTTCACTAAGGCTTCCCCGTGGGTGATTGGGCGAAGCGTTACATCCTTAATATCAACATATCCATCAACTGAGTCGCGAATTACAGCAGCTTTCATGAAAAGAACCCCTTTTCTTATTTATCTACAACGCTCAGTATACTTAAAAATTTCACAAATACAAGTGAATTCTTACACAAAATCAAAAATAATCTTTTTTGTAATCGGATTAAAGGGTGATGTTAGCGCTTAACGGCGCAGTTGCAGGCCTCCTTACAATGTGAAAGTAACCACTAGTTAATTTTTCATTAAGCACAACCGCTAAGTATGCAACCGGTTGTTTGCATGTGGCGGCTGACTTTTTCGGGAGACCATCATTAATCCGCAACGAGGTGAGGCAAAAGCCGCACAAGGGGGATGAAATATGATAAAATTAAATATTGGAATGAACTACGGGTGCCAGTGGCACCGCACGGCTGGTGCCGAACGAGCACAGCTAAATCGCCCTAGAGGAGTTAAAGAGTAATGAGTCGAATTTTAATTATTGAAGACGAAAAAAACCTGGCTCGCTTCGTTGAGCTGGAATTAAAGCACGAAGGCTACGAAACCAACGTTCAATTTAACGGTCGGACCGGACTAGAGGCGGCGTTGTCCCAGGACTTCGACGTGATCTTGCTGGACCTGATGCTGCCCGAACTGAACGGTATCGAGGTCGCACGGCGGGTTCGTGAGGTCAAGAGCACGCCCATCATCATGATGACGGCGCGGGATTCCGTGATCGACCGGGTCTCCGGACTGGACCACGGGGCTGACGACTACATCGTCAAGCCGTTTGCCATCGAAGAATTGTTGGCACGGGTGCGGGCCTTGCTGCGGCGGATCCACCTGGAAGGTGAACAGAAGAGTACCAAGCAGACGACCGTGAAGTTCAAGGACCTCACGATTGAAAAGGAAAACCGGATCGTGCGGCGGGGCGACGAAGTCATCAACCTGACCAAGCGGGAGTACGAACTCCTGTTGGCCCTGATGGAAAACGTCAACGTGGTCTTGGCCCGGGACGTCCTCTTGACCAAGGTCTGGGGATACGAGTCCGAGGTCGAGACCAACGTGGTCGACGTTTACGTCCGGTACCTGCGGAATAAAATTGATGTGCCCGGCCAGAAGAGTTACATTCAGACGGTACGAGGCACGGGGTACGTGATGCGGTCGTGAGAACTTCCCAATCCAGCCTGACGGAAACGCCGGAAGCGACCGGGAAACGTCCCTTTCGCTTTTCTTTAAAGTGGAAATGGACGTTGTCCACGGCCGGAGCCGTGCTGGTCATCTTTACGGTGATCACACTCCTGATTTTTAATAGCTTCATGACGGTCCTCCTCCAACAGGAGCGGACCCATGTGGGCGATACGTTAAACGTTGTCGTCGAAAAATTAAACAGCCAGAAGCGGGAACTGACCGGACAGACCGTGGCGAGCCTGTTGCGGCCCCAATCCGTACCGATTGCGAACAAGCAGACGAAGACCCACACCGCACCGTACAGTAACGCGGTGGTGACCAGTCTGGCGCGGGACAGCCAAACCGTTACCATCTACGATAAGGCGGGCAACCTCCTCTTTAATAGCCGGGAAACGCCGGTGACGCCGTTTCACCGCGTCTACCAACAGCGCATCGTGACCCAGCAGACCAAGCGGGGGACCGGCTTGATCGGCCGGTCGCCGATTCGTGCTAAGCAGGGCAACCAGATCATCGGGTACGTGCAGGTCGTGGATAACCTGCAGGATTACCACGAGACACAGGAACGCTTACTACAGGTCGTTATTGTCTTGGGACTGATGGCGGCACTTGCCGCGGCCGTCCTGAGCTACATTCTGGCCTCGTTCCTGCTTCGCCCAATGGACGCCATCCGGGACACCATCCACGCGGTCAGGGACGACCCGCAGACCGATCAGCGGGTCCCGGTCTCGAAGCGTAACGACGAGTTGGGCGATCTGACCAAGCTACTCAACGATATGATCGATACCACGCAGCGCTACATCGACCAGCAACAGCAGTTCGTCGAGGACGTTTCCCACGAGCTGCGGACGCCGGTGGCGATTATCCAGGGTCACATGGAGATGCTGGATCGCTGGGGCAAGGACGATCCCGAGGTCTTGAACGAGTCGATTCAGGTTTCATTGCAGGAGACCAAGCGGATGAAGAGTCTGGTGCAAGAGATGTTGGACCTGCAACGGGCCGAACAGATCGAGGTGACCTTCACCAACGAGGTCACCGACGTCACCGAGGTGGTCACTCAGGTCTACGACAACTTCAAGATGATTCATCCGGACTTCGTCTTTATCCTGGATGACGACGTGCATCAGTCGATTCAGGCGCAGATCTACCGGAACCATCTGGAACAGATCCTGATCATCCTCCTGGATAACGCCGTGAAGTACTCGACCACCCGTAAGGAGGTCCACCTGACCTACGAACGGGATTCACGGAACGTGGAGATCGCGGTCCAAGACTTCGGGGAAGGGATTTCCCAAACCAACCGCGACCGGGTCTTCAACCGGTTCTACCGGGTCGATAAGGCCCGTTCACGTACCAAGGGCGGTAACGGCCTCGGGTTAGCCATTGCCAAACGGTTGATTGAGGGCTATCACGGGTCCATCACCATCGAAAGCGCGGTGGGCCACGGCTCCGTCTTCCGCATCTCGTTGCCGATTCTTTCCGACCAGACCGCCAAGCGGTTGACCGAAAAGAAGGAGCTGGTCCAAGCGGCCAATAACGATGTTCCGGGCATCATCCACTCGAACCTGATGGAAGATGATTCGGGGGAAGATCCGACCCCGAAGGATCAACCAGAGGATTCACCAAAATAAGTCAAAAAAGCGTCGCGGCGCCGTCTCACTTCTGAGGCGGGGAGGCCGGGGCGTTTTTAGTGACTTATTTTTGTCTTTTTTCGGTTGGGCGAGTGGTCCGGCAAGCGGCGGTCCCCGCGACAGTGTACACTAATAACCATGATAGTAGGCAATTATCTGGAAGGAGACGGTCACATGCGAAAATACATAACGGGGATTTTAACGGCGTTAATGGTCGTGAGCATCGGCAGCACGTCGCTGACGGCGGAGGCCGCGGCTTGGCATGCCGGGACGCCCAAGGCCTTACGGGGGTCGTGGAGCTGGTATGCCGCGCAGAAGGTGGATCCCGGTTGGGACACTTTTCATATCTCGGCGCACAAGATGGTCAGTCAGGGCCGGGGCAATCCCCGGATGGGGTACCACAAGCTGCGTTACCGGTCGTTGGGTCATGGTAAGTACCAGATTCGCGCATACGAACGGGCCATCCAGCCCAATGCCCCCAAGGCGCGCTGGGTGACCGAGACCTTCGTGAAACGGCACGGGCGCCTGAAGCGTACGGGGTACACTCCCCGCTACTACCATGGGAGCCTGCAGAGCGTCGCCAAACGCTTGCACCTTCGCTAGTAGAAGGGAAGCGCCTTGCGCGGACGGGATCGCCCGCACAAGGCAATCAAAAACAGGGAGGCGGTTCTTACAATGAGAACTTCCTTCCTGTTTTTAGTTGGTTTTGCTGAATGCCGGCATGGCTCACACCGGGTCTTCAAAAAAAGACGAGCGCCCCGCGGGGTGCTCGTCTAACGAATCATTACCGACGGTGGTGTTGTTGCTTACCAGCGTTTCGGTTGCGGTTTTGTTTGTGGGTCTTCGTGACTTGCGCCTTGACCTGCTTCGGGGCGACCGGCTTAGCGGGCGTCACGGGAGCGGGCTTGGGCATTTTTTCCATTTCTTCTTTGATCTCACGCCGAATCCGGGGACGGTAGAAGTTGATGATCAACGTTTGCAGGCAGGCGAACAACCCACCGACGAAGAAGTACAACCCCAGTCCGGCCGGGGAACTCATGGTGAAGAACAGGATCATCACGGGTGACATCAGCAGCGTGTAGCGCATCTGCTTCTTTTGGTCATCCGGCATCCCCAACATGGAGAGGTAACCCTGCAACAGGTAGGAAAGAAAGGCCAGAATTGCCAGGATCCAGCTGGACTTCCCCAGGGGGATGTTCATGAAGACGGCCTTAGACAATTCGGGTGAGTAGCGAATAGCCGCGTACAACGCCGCGAAGATTGGCATTTGAATCAGCAGCGGTAAGCAACCGATCCCACCGGTCATGCTGATGCCGTTGTTCCGGTACAGGGTCATCATTTCCTGACTGATAGCCGCCTGTTCTTCCTTGGTCTTGGCCGCCTTTTGCCGCTTTTGAATCTCCTGCATCTGTGGCCGGACCATGGACATCTTTTCCTGTTGGACCGTGGCGCCGCGCATCTGCTTGACCATGACGGGTAGCAGGACCATCCGGACGATCACCGTTAAGATGATGATGGCCCAGCCGTAGCTGCCGCCGAAAATGTTGGCGAGCCAGTCCATCACGTGTTGACCGGGAACGGCGAGATAATCGTAGACGAAGCCGTACGGTTTCCCGTTCTTGGTCTGCACACAACCGCTCAGCAGCAGCGCAAGGCTGGCGAGCGATGCGGTGACCGAAAATCTTTTAGAAATTTTCATATAAATTCATGAACCCCTTTATAAAAATAACAATAGAAACGTGACCGTTCCCATGCGGCGAAATCGCCGTGAACATTCAATATATTACTTGATTTAGGGCGATTTATCAATTAATTATCCGAAAGTCAGCAAAGTGGTGGGTCAGCAGGTCGTCGACGTCGATGCGTTCGACGTGCGCCCAGGGGTTGACGTGGTGGAGCCGGTGTTGGAACCGTTCCAGAACAGTGGCGGTCGCGCTGGCCACGACGGCGACCTGGCCGCTCGCCAGGTTCTGGACGGTCCCGGTCACGTGCAGCTCCCGGGCGAGCTGGGTCGTGGCCCAGCGAAAGCCGACACCCTGGACCCGACCGGAGATCAGGTAACGACGGGTTTGCAAAAGCCTCAGTCTCCTTTCAAGTTTTCTTCCATCATACCGCGAAAGCGCCCTGGGGGGGCAAGGATATGGTAGAATTAGGGATAAACCTACACGTTCTGTGCGGGAGCGGCCGACTGCGAATCAAGCGCGGTCGCAATCCCGCGGAATGCGGACAAATTCAATCATGAGGAGCGGTCATCGTGCGAGAAAAGATTACGTCGAGTCAGAATAAACGGGTGAAGCAGTGGCGGGCCTTAACCACCAAGAAGGGGCGTCAGGCGACCCAGTCGTACCTATTAGAGGGGTGGCACCTGGTCCACGAGGCCTTGCTGGCCCACCAGCCGGTCACGGCCATCATGGGAACGGCCGAGCAATTGGCGGCGCACGCGGCGGACCTGCCGGCGACCGCACCGACCTTTGAGCTGACCGAGAGCATCGCCAAGACCATCGGCGATGCGAACACCCCCCAGGGGATCTTCGCCACGATGCCGATCGCCGCGGACGACGTGTTGGACCCGCAAACGGTCCAGGGCGGCTGGCTGTTCCTGGACCAGGTCCAGGACCCCGGCAACATCGGGACCATGGTCCGCACGGCCGATGCGGCCGGGTTACGGGGCGTGGTCCTGGGGCTCGGCAGTGCGAGCCGGTATTTGCCCAAGGTGCTGCGCGCCATGCAGGGCAGTCAATTTCACGTGGAGGTCGTGGAAGCCGACCTGCACCAGTGGATTCAGGCCTTTACAGCCCGGCACTTGCCGGTCTACGGGACGAACCTGGACCCACAGGCACAGGACTACCGCAACGTGGATCCCGTGACGACGGGGGCCATCGTGATGGGCAACGAGGGGAACGGCATGGCGCCGGACCTGCAACAGCTGACCACCCGGAACCTCTACATCCCCATCAAGGGCCAAGCGGAGTCGCTGAACGTGGCCGTGGCCGCCGGAATCGTCATGTTTCGGTTATTCGGCTAAAGCTGATTAAGAAACCCTTAATCTGTCGGAATTTAGGGCTTTTTCATTGCTTTTTGACCAAAAGTAAGTAAAATACAGGGTAACTATTGGTACTCAAAGTCACAGCATAATTCTATAATGAAAAGGAAGCATTCTATGACCAAATTAACTTGGCGTGATGATCCCGAATACCTTGCGATCGTTTCTGATTTGTTGGCGCAGGAGCCGGTACAACGTCTGGCGAATTATACCCAGCATCATCACTCTAACCGGTTGGACCATTCCATCTCGGTTTCGTATAACAGTTACCTGATTGCAAAGAAGCTCCATTTGAACGTTCGGGCCACCGCGCGGGGTGGGTTGCTTCATGATTTGTTTTATTATGACTGGCGCACGACCAAGTTTGACCTAGGGTCGCACGCCTTCATCCATCCACGGGTGGCCTTGCGCAACGCCGAGAAATTGACGACGCTGACCCCGATGGAAAAGGATATTATTCTTAAGCATATGTGGGGGGCGACGTTGGCGACGCCGCGGTACCGTGAGAGCGTCATCGTTTCCCTCGTGGACGATTACGAAGCGGTCCACGAGTTCATGGGGCCCGCCCGCAAACAGATGCATTCGATTTTAGCAAAGTTAACGCCCAACGCTTAACGGCGGTAGGGTCACGGACAAAGGGAGGGAAGAATATGCAAATGATGTCTACTGATGCGCCGGCAGAATCCGGGGTCGACTTTACCCTGTGTCCGCGCTTGGAGCAAACCTTCACCTTCTTAGGGAAGAAGTGGAACGGCTTAATCATCGACGTGTTATTGGAAGACGGTCCACAACGGTTCCGCGACTTAGCCCACAAGGTGTCCCGGTGCAGTGACCGGGTCCTGGTGGAACGGTTAAAGGAATTGGAACAAAATGGGGTTATCGTGCGGCGGACGTATCCGGACAGTTCCCTGATCGAATACGATCTGACCCAAAAGGGGTTGGAATTCCGCGACGTGATGACCGCGATTCACGCCTGGTCGGACAAGTGGTCTTGTCCGGTCGAGGCCGCAGAGAAGTAGTTGACAGTTGCCCGAAAGTTCGGTAGGCTAAGACTACGTAATCAGACAAAAACGATGAAAGAAACCTAGTAGCCGGAAGAATTTGACAGGAAGGGCTGGTCGTGACTGGAAGTCAGCCTCAATTCTACTCGGGTGAATTCAGTTCTTGAGTTGTCGTCGGGATTCGCACTGCGATGAATGACGAACCGGTGAGTGGCCGTTATCACAACTGAGTGTGGCGTCGAGAATCGTCTCGACGCTGAATCAGGGTGGTACCGCGAATGCTTCGTCCCTCTTTTTAGAGGGGCGGAGCTTTTTTTGTGGGTCGCTGGCGACGCGCACCGGTGTCGGGATAAGAAGAAATGGAGGATGACGTATGTCGTTAAAGGATAAGTTAACGGAATTACAGCAGCACGGCCTGGCCGATATCCAGAAGTCTTCGGACTTAAAGGATGTCAACCAGATCCGGGTCAGTCTGCTGGGTAAGAAGGGCCCCATCACCGAGGTTTTACGGGGGATGCGGGACCTGGACGCCGAAGAACGGCCCAAGGTAGGGGCGTTTGCCAATGAGGTGCGCGATACGTTGACCACGGCGCTGGCCAAGCGGCGCGAGGAATTGGAAGCCGCCGTCTTGAACGCGCGGTTGGCCAAGGAAACGCTGGACGTGACGCTGCCCGGCACCCCGGTCGCCAAGGGGGAACCCCACGTGATCCAACAGATCATCGACCAGATTGAAGACCTGTTCTTGGGCATGGGCTACCAAGTATTGAGCGGCCCCGAAGTGGAAGAAGACAAGTACAACTTTGAGATGATGAACCTGCCGAAGAACCACCCCGCCCGGGACATGCAGGATACCTTCTACATCACCAAGGAGATCCTGATGCGGACCCAGACGTCCCCCATGCAAGCGCGGACGCTGGAGAAGCACGACTTCAGCCAGGGCCCGTTAAAGATGATCTCTCCCGGCGTGGTTTACCGGCGCGACACCGATGACCCGACCCACTCCCACCAATTCCATCAGGTGGAAGGTCTGGTCATCGACAAGCACGTGACCATGGCAGACCTCAAGGGGACCCTGCAGGTCTTGGCCCACGAATTGTTCGGCGACAAGTTCGACGTGCGGTTGCGGCCCAGCTACTTCCCATTCACGGAACCTTCCGTTGAAGCTGACATCACCTGCTTCAACTGTGGCGGGAAGGGTTGCAACGTCTGCAAGAATACCGGCTGGATCGAAGTGCTGGGGGCCGGCATGGTTCACCCGAACGTGCTGAAGATGGCCGGCGTGGATCCCGATGTTTACGGCGGATTCGCCTTTGGGGTCGGGCCCGACCGGTTCGCCATGTTGAAGTACGGGGTCGACGACATCCGGAACTTCTACTTAAACGACGTGCGTTTTCTCACCCAATTCACGAAGAAAGGATAACCGCCACCTATGAATATTTCATATAACTGGATTAAAGAATACCTGGATTTAGATGTTTCTGCCGCTGACTTGGCGGAAAAGATCGAACGGACCTCCGTCGAAGTCGACAGCGTGACGCGGCCGGCCGATGGTTTGAAGAAGGTCGTCGTGGGGCACGTGAACGCCATGGAAGCCCACCCGGACTCCGATCACCTGCACATCTGTGAGGTCGATGTCGGGGACGACCAACCGTCACAGATCGTCTGTGGGGCGCCGAACATCGCGGCGGGCCAAAACGTCATCGTGGCGTTGCCCGGTTCCCGGATCGGCGGCAACGTCAAGATCAAGCGCTCCAAGATGCGGGGCGTCGAATCCGACGGGATGATCTGTTCCTTACAAGAAATCGGCTTTAGCGAAGACGTGGTCCCGAAGGAATACGCCGACGGCATCTACGTCCTGCCGGCCGATGCGACCCCTGGCGAGCCCGTCTTCCACATCTTAGGCATGGACGACAGCCTGATCGACCTGGACGTGACGCCGAACCGGGGCGACATGCTCAGCTTGAACGGGACGCTGCGTGACCTGGCCGCCATTTACGACAAGCCCGTCACGCTGGACCAACCAGCCGTCAAGGAGACCGGCGACGCCATCGCCGATCAGCTGACCCTGCACGTAGACGACCAGTTGTCGCCCCAATACCGGATGCGCTTAGTCCGGAACATCCAGATCAAGCCCAGCCCAATGTGGCTGCAGGTCCGTCTCTGGAACGCGGGGATGCGGCCCATCAACAACGTGGTGGACGTGACCAACTACATCATGCTGAAGTATGGCCAACCGTTGCACGCCTTCGACTACGATAAGTTCAGCGGCCAAGACGTTTACGTCCGGACCGCTCAGGCGGGGGAGAAGCTGACCACGCTGGACGAAAACGACCACGAACTGGATCCCACGGATATCGTGATTGCCGACAGTCAAGCGCCTATCGCGTTGGCCGGGGTCATGGGCGGACTATCGACCGCCATCAGTGATCAGACCACGACGGTCGCCATCGAAGCGGCCGTCTTCGAATCCGTCCACATCCGCAAGGCGGCCCAACGCCACCACCTGCACACCGACGCTTCCCAACGCTTCGAACGGGGCGTGAACCAGGCCGGCGTTCAGGATGCCCTGGATGCGGCGGCCCAGATGCTCGATGAGCTGGCGGCTGGAACGGTGCAGACCGGAACGGCCGTGGGCAGCAACCGTGTGCCGGAACCGGCCGTGATTCCGTTGACGCTGACGCACGTGAACGCCGTCTTGGGGATGGACCTGTCCATGGAACGGGTCACCCACATCTTAGAAACGCTGGGCTTCACGGTGGCCGTTGCGGGTGATCAGTTGACCGTGACTGTGCCGATTCGGCGGAACGATATTCACATCCCGGCCGACCTGCTGGAAGAAATCGCGCGAATCTACGGTTACGATAACATTCCGGCCACGTTGCCAACGGGCCGCATGACGCAGGGTCGTTTAACGGCCGCTCAACGCTTGATGCGGGCTACCCGGCATTCCCTCGAGGGGCTGGGGCTGAACCAGGCCATCTCGTACGCGTTGACCACGGAAGATAAGGCCAAGATGTTCCTGATGCGGCCGAGTGAGGTCACCAAGTTGGCTTGGCCAATGAGCGTGGACCACGCCGTGTTGCGGATGAACATGGTTACCGGTCTGCTAGACGACATCGCCTACAACACCGCCCGGAAGGTGAAGGACGTGGCCCTGTACGAACAGGGACGGGTCTTCTACCGGGAGGACGGGACCGACCGGCCAAGCGAAGAGGAACACATCGCGGGTGCCGTGACCGGCACGCTGATGCCCGAAGCCTGGGACCAGGCCGCTAAGCCGGTCGACTTCTACCAGGTCAAGGGAATGGTGGAAGCCTATCTCCAAGACATGGCTGTAAATGGTGACGTGACCTACGTGCCAAATGCCGACATGCCGGAGATGCACCCGGGGCGGACGGCGGACATCCTGGTCCACGGTCACCGGATCGGGTACCTGGGTCAGGTTCACCCGACGATCGCTAAACGCTTCAAGATCGGGGCGACCTACGTCTTCGAGTTGAACCTGCAGGCCATCATCGACATGCCAAAGCAGGAGAACCAGTACGACGTGATTTCACGTTACCCAGCGATTACGCGGGATATCGCGATGTTGGTCGCCGACGACGTGACCAACGAACAGGTCGTTAACCTGATTGAAAAGCGCGGCGGTGCCTACCTGCAATCGGTCAAGCTGTTCGACGTTTATGCCGGCGTGAAGGTGCCTAAGGGCAAGAAGTCCCTGGCTTACACGTTGACTTACCAGGACAAGCACGCCACCTTGGTGGACGATGCCGTGAACCAGGCCTTTGACAAGGTCAGCCACCGCTTACAAGATGAGTTAGGTGCCGAAATTCGTTAATATTTCCAGAAAACCGCGTGCGACCGAGGGGTCAACGCGGTTTTCTTAGAACCCAAAGATTACAATTTAGTCAAAGTGACCTTTGCCGGTTTTCGTAGCCCCCGAAATTCTGTATAATGTAGAGGACTATGGCATAGAACGGAGGAAATAAGTTGGATAATGGCACAGATCCCACGCCAACCCGACAGACCCGTGGCAAGCGGGGCTCGTTCGGGCGGCGTATTATGATTGGGGTGGCCAGTTTACTGGTCATTTTAGCGGTAGCCATCGGGGTTATCGGGTATAATTACTTCCAGTCGGCCCTGAAGCCGTTGGATACCAGCAACGACAACGTTGTGCAGGTTCACGTGCCGATGGGGGCGACGTCCAATAAGATTGGACAGATCCTGCAGGACAAAAAAGTGGTCAAGAGTGGGATGGTCTTCAACTATTACGTCAAGTCCCATAAGTTCACCAACTTCCGGGCGGGTTACTACCAGTTGAAGCCGTCAATGACCCTGAACACCATCGCTAAGCAGTTACAGCTGGGCGGTTCGGCGGAACCGATTCAGAGTACGGCGGGGAAGGTTCTGGTCCGTGAAGGCGAAACGGTCGATCAGTTGGCCGCGGAGATCCCGATTCAGACCGACTTCACCAAGAAGGAATTCATGAGCCTGATGAAGAGCCAGAGCTTCTTTAACCAGTTGGCCGCCAAGTACCCACAGCTGTTAAGCTCGGCCAAGCAGGCGAAAAACGTGCGGTACCGCTTAGAAGGGTACTTAGCACCGGCAACCTATCAAGCTGGCAAAAAGATGACCCTCAAGCAACTTGTCACGGAAATGGTTGCGAAGACCAACCAAAACCTGGCGGGCAGCTACAAGACCATCAAGAAGCAGAAGCTGACGGTACAGGAGACCCTGACACTGGCCTCGTTGGTGGAACGCGAAGGCGTCAGCCAATCCGATCGCAACAAGATCGCCGGGGTCTTCTTGAACCGGATCGACGCCAACATGGCGCTACAGTCGGATATCGCGGTGCAATACGCGTTGAGGACCACCAAGAAGACGTTGACCTATAAGGACCTGAAGGTGAAGTCACCGTACAACCTGTACGTGCACACCGGGTATGGTCCGGGACCGTTTGACAGCCCGAGCACGTCGTCGATCAAGGCGGTCTTGCATCCGGCGGAACGGAACAAGGATTACTACTACTTCATCGCAAATACCAAGACGGGGAAGGTCTACTTCTCCAAGACCTACGCACAGCATCAAGCGTTGACCAGTTCGCTGGCCAGCGATAACAAGTAAAGAAGGATGGCGACAACGTTGGCAGATAAGAAACGACCAATCATTATCGGGGTTACCGGGGGTTCCGGTAGCGGGAAGACGACCGTTAGTCGGGCAATTTTTAATCAATTAGTGGGACACTCCATCATGATCTTGCAACAGGATTCCTACTACAAGGACCAAGCGGACATGACCATGGAGGAACGGAAGGCGGTCAACTACGACCACCCGTTAACGTTCGACACGGATCTGCTGATTGCCCAATTAAAGCAGTTATTACGCTACGAGCCCATCGAGAAGCCGGTCTACGACTACAGTCTCTTCACCCGGAGTGACGAAACGATTCATCAGGAACCGCGGGACGTCATCATCTTGGAAGGTATCTTGATCCTGGATGACGAACGGCTGCGGGACCTGATGGACATCAAGGTCTTCGTCGACACCGACGATGATATCCGAATCATTCGGCGGATCCAACGGGACATGAACGAACGGAACCGGCCACTGGAATCGATCATTAGCCAGTACTTGGCGACGGTCAAGCCAATGTATCACCAATTCGTCGAGCCAACCAAGCGTTACGCGGACATTATTGTGCCCGAGGGTGGCGAGAACCAGGTCGCCATCGACCTGCTGGTCACGAAGATTCGGGCCATCTTGGCGGCGCACGGCAACAAAGAAGTCTTTGACAATCAAGACACGACCATTTAAGATGGTGGGGTTCCCTTCATACGGGAAGCGTCCCCGGACCGCGAATACTTAGCGGGGCCGGTGGTCAGGACGAACAATTAACTTAATTAGAGAAAAAGGGGTGGCCATTGTGGCAGAAGACAAAATGTATCCAATGACTGAAGAAGGTAAGGAGAAGCTGGAGGCCGAATTAGAAGACCTGAAGATGGTTCAACGGCCAAAGGTCATTGAACGGATCAAGATCGCCCGTTCCTACGGGGACCTTTCGGAAAATTCCGAGTACGAATCAGCCAAGGACGAACAAAGTATGTTGGAAACGCGGATCAGCACCGTTGAACGGATGCTGCAATACGCGCAGATCATCGATAACGATGGAACGGATAAGGACGAGATTACCGTGGGTAAGAAGGTCACGTTCCAAGAGTTACCGGATGAAGATCCAGAGGAATACACCATCGTGGGGG
Source organism: Levilactobacillus spicheri DSM 15429 (assembly GCF_001435095.1). Taxonomy (GTDB): domain Bacteria; phylum Bacillota; class Bacilli; order Lactobacillales; family Lactobacillaceae; genus Levilactobacillus; species Levilactobacillus spicheri. The sequence continues at coordinate 68,856 of NZ_AZFC01000036.1, read as the reverse complement.
CGGCTGAAGCCGATCCCATGGCAGGGAAGATCTCGAACGATTCACCGATTGCGAAGGGCCTGTTAGGTCACCGCGTGGGTGAAAACGTGACGTTCCCAACGCCCGGTGGTGACATGACGGTGAAGGTCATCTCCGTCGACTAACCGTTCATCACGAAGAGTCTCGACTGCGGTCGGGGCTCTTTTTTTTAGTGGCCGGCGGGTTAAAAACGGGGGATAAACGGTCAGCCATATTTAATTGTGAACAATATAATTAGGGGTTTCCCTTGCTAATCAAGGGCGGTTCATGTTATAAAAGTAAGTGAAAACGGATTCACAGCCGATTAATCAAGAAGGGTCTTGTAAATATGAAGATTACAGTCACGGATAGAGCAAGTGAATGGTTCCAAAATGATATGGGCATGACGGGCCGCGGCGTGCGGTTCTTTGGGAAGGTCTACGGGAAGACGCCCGTTCACCAAGGCTTCTCTCTGGGCATGACCCCCGACGATAACCCGCGGGACCCGGTCGTGACGACGAAGAAGGATGGCGTGACGTACTACATCACCGAGGGGGACGAATGGTTCTTCATCGGGTACGACCTCACCATCGATTACGATCCCCAAACGGATGGTCCGACCTACATTTACACGGAAAACGGGGAACTTTAGGCCGCTTAAGCGTGGGGTAGAAGGCAGTTAACTATTAAGCGGAACCAGTTGCCTTGTGGCGCACGTTTCGGCACCATAAGTTCGGAGATAGAGGAATAAACAAAAAACAGGAAGAAAACTCTCTTGAAAATTGAGAATTTTCTTCCTGTTTTTATAGGTTCCGGGTGATGTGCTGATCCTGTTTTAGGCTAATAACGGGGCCAACTGGTCTCGCTCTTTCAGGGGTAACGGACGGTGTTAGCGCAACAGAGGTGAGCAACTATTCTAACCAGTCGTTACCGACTGGCACGCCGGTGGCGCCACCAGCCGATGCCGAGCGTGAGCAGCAGGGTGAGGCCGCTGAGCAGAAGGCCCAGATTCAACAGGGGTGGCCAGTAGGTGAAGGTCACGTGGTTGCGGCCCTTGGCCAACTTGACGGCGGTAAACATCCCCACGGTCTTGTAGGTCTTGGCCCGGTGGCCATTGACCCGCACACGCCAGCCTTGCGAGTATGGAATCGAGGTGTTTAGGACCTGCTGAGCGTTTGTCGCCGTTACGGTCCCGGCAAAGGCACTGTCGGTGTGCTTGGTCAGCTGCCACGGGTGCTGTTGCAGGGTGGTGACGGCGCGCTTGAATTGTGCCGTGTGCAGGCGGTAAAGGGTGAAGTTCTGCAGCCACAGGGACCCCTTCTTAAGCTGAATGGTCAGCTTGATGGTCTGCCCCTTGGCGTGATCCGCCGCGCTGACCATGATGGTGTTGCGGTAGGTCTTGTACTGGTTCAGGGTCTGGCCGTTCAGCACGAAGGTCGCGTTGTCCGGGTTGACCGTGGATCCAAACGTCAGGTAATAGGCGTCGTTGGTCGTCGGCTTGAAGGTCAGCGTGATGCTGGCGGGTTTCAGCAGACTCTTCTTTTGCAGGATGGCGCCGGTGATCTTGGTTTGTTGATTAATGTTTTGGAAGGTGACCTGGTTAAAGTTCTCGGCCGAGTAGAGCTTTTGGTCCTGCTGGTTCCCGGTCAGGGCCGCCAGCCAATTGGCCTGGTACTGTGCCGGGTCGGCCGTGGTGTTCTTCAACGTCAGGATGTCCTGGTTAGCCGCGTAGCCCATCGGCAAGGCGTACGGGTTCCGGTAGGTCGTGGCCCAGTGGTCTTGGCGGACAGCCTGGTAAGAAGCTAGGTCGGCCTTGTTGGTATCCGCTGGCAGCAGGTTAGAACCGGCCAGGGCGCCGGAGAGCTGCTTTTGCTGGAAGTAGTACTTCATGTTCAGCAGGGAATCGGTGACCAGCGTCCCGTTACTGTACTCGACGAACCCATCGCCGTCGGGACTGCCGATGTTGCCCATGAAGGTCGGCGTGGCCTTGGGCAGTGCCGAGGAGAAGACCGAGCCGCCGTTGAATCCGGTCTGGAAGGCGTCCCCCTTGGTCCGCAGGAAGGTCTTGCCGATGCGGTAGAAGCCGTGGTCACTTTGCTGGGTCTTGTTCACCAGCTTCTGCAATTCGTTGGTGTAGTTGGCGTATTCGCCTTGGGAGACGTAACTGATGTTATTTAATGAAAGAAAGGCGTTGGCCGTGACTTCGGTGACGCCGATCACGAAGAACATCAGCGGGAAGATCCAGTGCCGCCGCAGTACCGGGAGCGTGTAGATCATCAGGGCGATGACCACGAAGAAGGCGCCCAGCCAAAAGGCGTTTTGCTGGAGGAAGGCGAACTTTTTCAGGTTCTCCCCCACATAGAAGCACCCCGCGGCCACGATGAAGGTGACCACCGCCGTGGCGAACGGCCCGGGACGGAAATTCGGGCGCAGGGTCAAAGCGGCCAGCCAGATCAGCCAAAAGCCGACCACGAAGGAGAACCGGTACGGGTACCAGACCGGGAATTGCCCGGCGTGCCACAGCAGGTCCAAGGGTTGGACACACAGCGAGGCCGCCAGGAACAGGGTGATCAGGCCGGCGGTGATCCGACTGCGAAGTTTCTGCTGCTTGTCGACGAAGTAGAACAGCGCGCCGAGCAACGCGATGGCCCCGATGAAGAGGTTGGCGGTCCCGTCCGGCATCTGGTCGAAGTTGAAGGCCCCCATGAAGAACTTGGCCACCATCTTGGGTGGGAAGAACTCGAATTTCCACTTGAAACTCGTGACCGTGTACTGGGCCTTGCTCTGGGTCAGGGACCACCAGGTCGGTAACAGGACAACGGCGGCCAAGAGGCCACTGATCAGGGACCCCAGCGCGAACCGGCCGGCTTGTAAGGCGAGCGTCCGCCAGGAGCTAAAATGCTCCACAGCCAGCCAAATAAAGGTTAGAATCATGAACAAGCAAATCATGTAAGCCATGTAGTAGTTAATGATAAGCATGGCGGTCAGCCAGAAGAGGTAGCCGCGCCAGTGATTGGCCAGCATCAGTTGCCGCAGACCGTAGAAGATCAGGGGCAACAGGTACAGGGCGTCCAGCCACATGATGTTGAGCTGGTTGGCGATCGTCCACCCCATCAAGGCGTAGGCCGTGGAGAGGGTGATGGCGACGAGGCCGGTGTGGGGCGTGACCTTGGTCAAGAGCCAGCCGAAGCTGAGGCCCGCCAGGCCATACTTGAGCACCGTCAGTAGGAAGATGCCACTGCTCAGGTGGGCGCCGGGGAAGGCGAGGAGCAGCCAGTTTAGGGGGCTCAGCAGGTAATAGGCCCAGTTGCCGACCATCTCACCGCCCAGGCCGTTACTAAAGGAATAAAAAATGGCGCTGGGGTTGTGGAGCAGGGTCCGCCGTAGGTAGGCGAAGAAGTCCACGTACTGTTGTCCCAAATCAACCGTCAATAAGCTGCTCGATCCAAACGGGGCCATCTGCCGGTAGGCAAAGTAGGCCGTCATGATAATTAAGGGCGTTAGAAACGTGCCCAACAACGTCCACTGACGCTGTGTGAGTGTTTTCCGCCGTTTCTTGGTTTGCAAAAAAGAGCCACCTCAATCTTTAGAAATTATAAAAGGTTCATTGGGAACCTGTACATTTTGCTTTCAACTACCTAGAATAGCATAGAATCATTAAATTTCGATAGCGGGATAGTGGAGCGAGGCGAAGTTTGGTAAAATAGTAGCAGTACAATAAGGAGCAGAGCTGTTGTGAAGAATTTTTATAATCGCGTTAGTAATCGGAACCAACGATCGAGTGGCGGACCCACTAAGTCCTCGATTCCGTTTCGGTTAAACTTTCTTTTCATTATTGTTGCCCTGTTATTTGCAGCGCTGATTGGCCAATTGGCCTACCTGCAAGTAATCTACGGTGCGCAACTTAAAGCCCAAGTGAACCAGACCGATACCACCATTGAAACGACCAACGTTCAACGGGGGATGATTTACGACTCCAATGGGAAGGTCTTGGTTGGGAACAAGGCGCACCAAGCCATTGCCTATACGAAGGGGGTCAACGTCCTCTCAACGGATATGTACCGGATCGCCAACAAGTTGGGCCAGTATCTGACGGTGTCGACGTCTTCCTTGACGCCCCGCCAACAGATCGACTACTACCTGACGGATACGAAACGGTTGGCGGCCGTGGAAAAGAAGATTCCGGGCATCAAGCAGTATTCGGTGACGGAACGCTACAACAAGGCACTGAGTTATCTGGAAAACGACTCGTCCTTTAGCCTGAACGCCACGCAGAAGAATGCGGCCGAGATTTTTGCCAAGATGAGCGGGGCCTACGCCCTGTCGACCACCTACATCAAGGATTCGGGTGTCTCCAGCAAGGAAATTGCCGAGATTGGGGAACACCTGTCCGAGATGCCCGGGGTCAAGGTCGGCACGAGTTGGTCCCGGAATTACCCGAACGGCTCGTCGATCAAGTCGATCATCGGGACGGTCTCGTCCGAAAAGACGGGGTTACCGAGTGACCAGATCAACGAATTACTGGCCCAGGGATACTCACGAAACGACAGTGTCGGCCAGTCCTACCTGGAACAGGAGTACGAATCCGTTCTGCGGGGGACCAAGGCTGAAAAGCAGGTCGAGGTCGCGGGGAACAGTACCGTGACCAAGGAAGTCAAGAAGTATGGCGGTCAGAAGGGGGACAACCTTCAGCTGACCATCAACTCGACCTTCCAGACGCAGCTCCAAAAGCTGGTCCGGTCTGCCGAATCCAATGCCGGGGGTTACTCGACCGGGACTTACGCCGTGGTCATGAACCCGAATACCGGTGGGGTCATCGGGATCGCCGGGGTCGACCGGAATCCATCGACCGGGAAGCTGACGGATAACGCGCTGGGCACCATTAACAGCGACATCGTCATGGGGTCCGTGGTCAAGGGTGCCATGGTCTCCGGGGCGTTGATGGATGGCGTGATCACGCCGGAAAACAACACCTTGACGGATAAGGTCATCAACACCGGTGGGGTCAAGAAGTCGTCTTGGTTCAACCACAGCGGGAACGCCAACATCGCGGTCAACGCGGCGACGGCCCTGGAAGTTTCCTCTAACTCCTACATGATGCAATTGGCCATGAAGGAAGCCAAGTTCAACTACGTGGCGGGCGGTGCTTTGAACATGAGCACCAAGGCCTTCAGTATCGAACGGGGCTACTTCAACCAATTCGGTTTAGGGGTCAAGACGGGGATCGACCTGCCGGGTGAAAGCACCGGGCTGGAAGGGTCCAGTTCTAAAACGAACATCGGGAGTGCCCTGGACTTAGCCTTCGGGAACTACGATGCCTACACCACCATGCAGGTGGCCCAATACATGTCGACCGTGGCAAACGGTGGGACGCGGATCGCGCCGCACGTGGTTCAGGCCATTCGGGGGACGACCTCGGATGGGAAGCTGGGGACGGTCAAGTCCACGGTGACCCCGAAGGTCCTGAACACCATCGACATGACGGAGGCGGAGAAGAAGCTGGTCAAGGAAGGGCTCTATGACGTGGTTCATGGGACCAACACCTACAAGACCGGGGCCGAACTGGCGTCGATCTCCCCCGGGATCTCCGCCAAGACGGGGACTGCCGAAACCTACTACAAGGGACATTCGACGGTAACCCTGAGTTTGGCCTCCTACGCGCCATCGAACGATCCACAGGTCGTGGTGGCCCTGGCGATGCCAAACTTGAGTACCAGCGACGAAGACAACAACATGAAGCTGGCCAAGCAGATCTACGCGGCTTACTGGAAGACGGTCCAGTCGACCTCCACGTTGACGAACCCAACCAAGGCCACGAAGTCTGGTTCCGCCCAGAACACGGCGGGCTAGGAGACGTGTAAAGTAATTTCCCTTAACATTATTTGGATAAGGACTGGTAATTATCACCGATTAATGGTAATATATTACGAGTTAAGGCTCATGCCTGTAATTCTGAACAAGTTGGGAGGTTACCCACAATGCGTGTCCACATCACTTTAGAATGTACTGAATGTCACGAACGCAACTACTTATCCAGCAAGAACCGGCGTAATAACCCGGATCGGGTAGAATTCAAGAAATACTGCCCTCGCGAACGGAAAGTTACGTTGCATCGCGAAACGAAGTAAAAGGTACGGGCGAAAGTCCGCACCTTTTTTTGTCCCTGAATGGGGTGGTCGGACGAGAACCGTCGGGACCACCCCATTTTTTTGGACGAATTATTTTTGGAATCGCGTCATTTAGGATAAACTCTTTATGGGAGGTTGATACCGAATGGATAAAGCCCCATTACGACAACAAACGATTCAGGCCCTGGCGCAGCTACCGGCCGAACAACGCCAGCAGGCCAGTCAACAGCTCTATCGGCAGCTCTTCGCACGGCCCGAGTGGCAGGCGGCCCAAGTGGTGGCGACGACTTTGAGCAGTGCCATTGAACTGGATACGGCGCCCATCATCGCGGCGGCCCGGGCCGCGCAGAAGACCGTGGTGGTGCCCCAGACGCTGCCGCACCGGCAGATGGCCTTTCGGGTCCTAACGGCGGCAACGACCGTGGTGACCACCAAGTTCGGTATCCGTGAGCCCCAGGATAACCTGATCCTGAACCCGCGGGCGCTGGACCTGATCGTGGTGCCGGGCCTGAAGTTTGCCGCTAGCGGCGAACGGCTGGGGTTCGGGGGCGGCTATTACGACCGCTACCTGCCACGGACCACCGGCTTCAAGGTGGCCTTGGCGTTACCCGCCCAACAGGCGGCCACCCCGAGCTGGCCGGTCGAGGACTTCGACGTGCGGCTCGACGCCGTGTTAAATTCAGTGAACGCATAAAGGAGACTTTCTTGTGAATCAATTCCGGTATCGGTTACGGCGCTTGGATCAAACGCCCTATATGACGGTCGGGCTCATCGCGGTCATGGTGCTGGTCTATCTGGCCATGACCTTGGCGGGGGGCAGTACCAACGTCAACGTCCTGATCGAATTTGGTGCTAAAATCAACGTGCTGATCCAGCAGGGGCAGTGGTGGCGTCTCGTGACACCCGTCTTCCTGCACATCGGGTTTACCCACATCCTCTTGAACATGCTGACCCTGTACTTCGTGGGGATGCAACTTGAGGCCGCCTTCGGTCATTGGCGGTACCTGGTCATCTTCCTGGTGGCTGGTATCGGGGGCAACGTGGCCAGCTTCTGCTTCTCGGACAGCTTGTCGGCGGGGGCCAGCACGGCCATCTTTGGCCTGTTTGGCGCCTTCATGATGCTGGGCGAGTCGTTTTGGCAGAATCCCACGATTCGGTCGTTGGCCCGGACCTTCTTGGCGTTCGTGGTGATGAACCTGGCCTTTGATGTCTTCACGCCGGGGATCGACCTGGCGGGTCACATCGGGGGATTATTTGCGGGCTTTTTGACGGCCTACTTGGTCGGTGTTCCCCGAATTGGTAAAGTCTCTGCAATCAAGCGGGTCATTGCCACGGTGGTCCTGGTCGCGGGATTGGTCTGGTTGTATCTGCACGGAATGGCTCAGTAGTCAAGTAAAATGTCTCGTGCAATTTGACGGAGGTTGTGGCACAATGAAAACGTTATATGATGTTCAGCAGCTACTTAAACAATTCGGAATTTATGTATACGTAGGCAAGCGTTTATGGGACATTGAAGTGATGGCATTGGAACTCGACCACCTGCGGCAAGCAAGGGTGGTCGATGAGCAGACCTTTGTTCAAGCGAAATTAGTCCTGACACATGAACACCGGTTGGAGGAACAGCGGGCAAGAAATCAACACCAATCCATTGGAGGGATTTAGAGTTATGGCACGGAATTTAATCGGAATTGATTTAGGTGGGACGACCACAAAAATGGCTTTCATTTCGGTTGATGGAGAGATCTTGACGAAGTGGAGCATTCCGACGGAGACCAGTGATGACGGAAAGCACATTGTTCCCAACATCATTCAATCAATCAACGAACATATTACGAGCTCAGAATTTAGTAAGGATGACTTCTTAGGCATCGGAATGGGCGTTCCTGGTCCGGTCGATATCGAAAATGGAATCGTTCTCTTTGCGGTCAACCTGGGTTGGAAGGTCCGGCAACAGGTGCGTGACCAGATCCAAGAGGCCCTGGGCTTGCCGTTTGTCTTAGACAACGACGCCAACGTGGCTTCCCTGGGTGAATACTGGAAGGGTGCCGGTGAGAAGGACCAAGACGTGGTCTTCGTCACCTTAGGCACCGGTGTCGGCGGTGGGGTCATCGCCGGCGGTCGCTTACTCCACGGGGTCAATGGTGGGGCCGGCGAACTCGGTCACGTGACCGTCCAACCTAACGGCTACCTGTGTAACTGTGGCAAGCGGGGCTGCTTGGAGCAATACGCTTCGGCAACCGGGATCGTCCACGTGGCCAACGATATGGCTAAGGACTTCCTGGGAACGTCTCGTTTAAAGGAAATGGAAGACAACCAGGAAAACGTGACGTCCAAGATGATCTTCTACTTGGCCGATAACGGGGATATCCTGGCTAACCAAGTGGTTGACCGGGTGACCTTCTACCTAGGTCTGGCGCTGGCCAACGTGGCCAACATCTTGAACCCCGCCAACATTATCATTGGTGGGGGCGTGTCCAACGCCGGTAACACGTTGTTACAACCAACGACGCGGTACTTCCAAGAAAATGCGTTCCCAGCCGTTCGGGACTCAACCAAGATTCGGTTGGCCCAATTAGGGAACGACGCAGGGGTCATCGGGGCCGCTTCATTAGCGCTGCGGTTCCAGAAAACTAACTAATATTGGCGTAAGCCATCAGGAAGGACGATTTTGTTTTGGTAATTGGTGCAATTTCCGGATTAACGGTGTCTTGGCTCATTCTAATCTTGCTCTTAGTGGTATGGGGCGGTTGGCAGTTAGTGACGGTTATCCGGCGGAATCAAGTCGCAACGGTCATTGACGAACCGACGTTTCAGGCGGGGCTCCGGAAGGCGCAGGTGGTCGACTTACGGGAAAAGAAGGATTTTGATGCGGGTCACATTTTAGGGGCCCGGAACATTCCTTACTCGACCTTCAAGGCCTACCACACGGAGTTGCGTTCCGACTTACCCGTCTACCTGTACGATCAAGGCAAGGCCTTGAGTACGCGGGCGGCGCTCATGCTGGGCAAGGAGGGCTACACCCAGATCTTCATCTTGAAGACCGGGTACGCTCGCTGGCAGGGGAAAACGAAAAAGACCAAGTATTAAGCAACGCGCGGAACCAGTTGCCTGTGGGCACACGTTTCGCCACCAGAATCCCAAAAAAGAGTCTGAGACGATCGTCTCAGACTCTTTTTAACTGGCCTTAAACGTGGTGAGCGGAATGGCTCTTGCGGTTGGCCTTTTTCCGGTTTTCTTCGAACCGGTTTTCTTGTTCTTCAATGGGTTGAACGACCTTCTTCTTAAACGAGAAGACGGCCCCGGCAACGGCACTGGCCGTGGCCACGACTCCAAACAGGAAGCCCTTCGTGAAATGTTTCATGGTAAATGACCCCTTTCGGCGAGAAATTGATTTATCCGCTTCCATTATGCAAGTTTCTCCCCTAAATAGCTAGTGATTTACCCGACAATCAGCAACATTTTCCCGGTCACCACGCGAATTATGGTACCCTAAATCTAGGAACTCGACCCGGGTCAGTCACCAGGGAGGACGTCGTTGCGCAGGGCGGCCACCCGTTGCCGATGCCGGGATCGATGACGGCACGTTTCAGTTCAACACGAGAGGATCGAAAGTATGCAAAAAGTTTTGGCAATTGTGGGCCCGACCGCCGTGGGGAAGACGGCCCTGGCCATTCGTTTAGCCCAAAAATTTAACGGGGAAATCATCTCCGGGGACTCGATGCAGGTCTACCGGCACCTCGACATTGGCACGGCCAAGGCCACCCCGGCCGAACAGGCCCAGGCCCCCCACCACTTGATCGACGTCTGTGACGTGACCCAGCAGTTTACCGTGGCTCAGTTCGTGGCGGCAGCCGAACGCTTGATTCCCGCCATCGCCGCGCGGGGACACCTGCCGATCATCGCGGGGGGGACCGGCTTTTACCTGCAGGCGCTGTTCGACGGCCTGGCACTCGGCGCCGACGCCCCCGGGGATCCCGCCGTGCGGGACCGCTTGCGGGCGGTGGCCCAGGAGCAGGGGGCCGCGTACCTGTGGCACCAGCTGCAGGCTCAGGACCCCGTGGCCGCCGGCAAGATTCCGCCGACCAACGTGCGCCGGACCGTCCGTGCCCTGGAGGTGATCCAGGTGACGGGACAGCCGTTTTCCCAGCAGACGAATCAGGGCCCGCGGTACGATGAACGGTACTTGGCGCTGAATACGGACCGGGACCTGTTGTATCGGCGGATCAATCAGCGGGTCGACCTGATGGTTGAGCAGGGGCTGTTCGAGGAGGTCCGTTGGTTGGCCGACCAGGGCGGCCAAGCGCTTCCCGCGGCCACGGGGATCGGCTATCGCGAACTGCTGCCGGTCATCGACCACCCGGAAGATTGGTCTAGTGCAATCGACCACGTCAAACAGGATTCAAGGCACTACGCCAAGCGTCAATTGACCTGGTTCCGGAACCAAACGACGGCGACCTGGTTCGACCTGGTCCAACATCCGGAACAGCAAGCCCAGATTGACGAATGGGTCGGTCAATGGGGACACAATTAGTTTTTACGATTAACTAAAGATTCGGTTAAAATACCGACTAATGTCATAAAACGTGACATCCCAGCTTGACGTGTTTCTGGGACGTGGTATGATATCGGTATAGTTGAAAGGGGCCGGTAGGTTGAAAGGAAAAGAACTACGGCGGTCGTTGGCCGTCTTGCCGATCGGTACCGTCATGAAGCTGACGAGTCTTACGGCGCGGCAGATTCGTTACTATGAATCGCAGGGGCTGGTGATGCCCCAGCGGAATGATGGCAATCGTCGAATGTATTCGTTGAACGACATTGACCGGTTGTTGGAGATCAAGGATTACCTGGATGATGGCGTCAACATCGCCGGCATCAAGGCCATCTATGCTCAGCAAGCACAGGCCCAGGCGGACCGCAAAGCGGCGCAAGATCGGCCGTTAACGGACGCCGACGTCCGACGAATATTGCAAGATGAATTCATTCGGCAAGGCGGATTGGGCCATCCTCAAGATGGACTGGACCAACGCCGACCTCTATAGACCATATTGTAGACGCAATACTTTGGCAATCAAAAATTTGATAGGGAGCGATTTGAATGGCAAAACCGGCATATACCAAGGACGACATTCGTCAAATGGCGAAGGATGAAAACGTGAAGTTCTTGCGGTTAATGTTTACCGATCTGTTTGGCACGATTAAGAACGTTGAGGTGCCCGTCAGCCAATTAGGGAAGTTACTCGATAACAAGCTGATGTTCGATGGTTCCTCCATCGATGGCTTCGTGCGAATCGAAGAAAGTGACATGTACCTGTACCCCGACCTGTCCACCTGGATGATCTTCCCGTGGAGTACGGAACGGGGCAAAATCGCCCGGGTCATCTGTGAAGTCTACACGCCAGATGGCAAGCCGTTCGAAGGCGATCCGCGGAACAACCTGATCCGGGTCTTAAGCGACATGCGTAAGGCTGGTTTTACCGCCTTCAACATCGGTCCCGAACCCGAATTCTTCCTGTTCAAGATGGACGAGAACGGCAAGCCGACGACCGAGCTAAACGATAAGGGAAGCTACTTCGACATGGCCCCGATGGACCTCGGGGAAAACTGCCGGCGTGAAATCGTCTTAACACTTGAAGAGATGGGCTTTGACGTCGAAGCCGCCCACCACGAAGTCGCTCCTGGTCAACATGAGATCGACTTTAAGTATGCCGATGCCCTGACCGCTGCCGATAACATCCAGACCTTCAAGTTGGTCGTCAAGACCGTTGCCCGGAAGTACGGCCTGTACGCGACCTTCATGCCAAAGCCATTGGCCGGCATCAACGGCTCCGGGATGCACCTGAACATGTCCTTGTTCCACGACAAGGGCAACGCCTTCTATGACGAGAAGGGCGAGATGGAACTTTCCGAGGATGCTTACCACTTCTTAGGTGGGTTACTCAAGCACGCCCGGAGCTTTACCGCCATCTGCAACCCCATCGTCAACAGTTACAAGCGGTTAGTTCCTGGTTATGAAGCGCCCGTTTACGTGGCATGGTCCGGGTCGAACCGGTCGCCACTGATTCGGGTCCCAAGTTCGCGGGGCCTGTCGACGCGGCTGGAACTTCGGAGCGTGGACCCCGCAGCCAACCCATACCTGGCGATCGCGGCGGTTCTGGAAGCCGGCTTGGATGGCTTACGGAACAAGTTGGCGCCACGGGAAGCCGTTGACCGGAACATCTACCGGATGGATGCCGAAGAGCGTCAGGAAAACCACATCACGAACTTACCAGACACGTTGCACAACGCGTTGAAGGACCTGGCGGCGGACGAGACCATGCGCAATGCCATGGGGGACCACCTCTACCAGAGCTTCATCGAAGCCAAGAACTTGGAATACAATTCCTACCGGACGCAGGTTTCCCAGTGGGAACGCGATCAGTACCTAGAATTGTACTAAAACGTAAAGAGAGCGGAACCAGCTGCCTTTTGGCGCACGTTTCGACACCAACTATTCAGAGACACTTAAGAGCCTGGGACTTTTGTCCCAAGCTCTTTTTTTGCCGTGTAAAGGTCCGGTTAAGTTTCGGTGGTCCCCATAATCGTGATTATAAAAAAATTTTTGTTTTCTCCTAAAAATGGGCTAAACTGCTTTATTCTCCGGCATTTTTTGGTAACATGAACGTATAACCAATGTTCACGGCAATGCCTAAGAACATGAGAATGAGGGATAATTCATGGAAAATCAAGAACAGCATGCAAGTGCTGCCGACGTCTTAACCCAGGCAATTGCCAATAAACTCGATTACTTGAGCACATTACAGGCGGCGGTTCAGCATGGTGATGACCGCAAAGTTTACGAACTGTTAGACCAAGCGCGCTACAGTGAAGAAGTGAAGAAGACCCGCGCCAAGCGGAGTGTGGACCACCTGGCCGAGTTAGTCGACAACATCCATCCCCAGATCAGTCACTATTTGAGCGATAAGTTGATCGACTACTTAGGGCACATCTACCCGTTCTTCTACTACGAAGAATACACGACCGGTCGCTTCCACATCTACTTTGGGAACTGGTGGGACCGGCGCTTGTTCGGGGAACTGGACGTCGTGGATGTCCGTTTCCAATTCGATCAGGGCGAGTACGACAAGTTGCGGACGTCCTTCGAGTTGGAAGGCCGACACCAACGGCTGAACACGGCCAAGATCGAGGCCATTTCCGCCGAAAGCGAGCAACTGCAGAAGCTGATGGACGCGCAGTCGGTCCGGGACAACGAAAAAACGAAATTACGGGAACAACTGAAAGAGAACAGTCAAAAGAGCAGTATGCCGTGGGAATCCGGGAAGATCAAGGACGAACGTCAGGGCATCATTGACCAATTGACCAAGTTAGCCGACGAGGACGAACAGGCGTTAAACGCCCACAAGACCATCAAGGCCAACGACGACAAGATTCTGGTGCTGTCGAAGGAAGACACCATCCTGAATTACGAGAAGCAGAGTATTCGGGACGCCTTCGATGACTTCGAACATTTTGAGGCACACAACCAAAGCCTGTACGCCGATTACCTGAACAGCTTAGTCGGCCAGGGCCAAAGTGAGGGCGAGGTGAACGTCGATGATTAACGAAAACGATCCCTCAACGCTGACGACGAGCGGCCGGTTACTGAACTATAACGAGGCCATCAAGGCGGGGTTACAGACCGGATTAAAGTTCACGCAACTGATGGACCAATTGATCAAGACGTCCGATCCCGATAAGCTGGTCGCGGCCGCCACTCAGCTGGCGGACTTCCAGCTGGATTCCGACTTTGTGACCTTCCCGCACCAGTACACCAACGCGGACTATTACCTGTTGTTCATGTCGCGGATGCTGGAACTGCACGACCAGGGGAACCAGGTCATCCTGCAGTCCCACGACCACCACGAGGAACTGACCCAGGAGTTGACGCCGCTGGGCGACCGGGGGACCTTCAACTTCCGCGTCGAGACTTCCGAAAATGGGGGTGTCTTCTACCGGGAACGGGCCACGGGTCAGTCCCTGTTCTACTTAAACTTGGAGCGGAAAATGTTCCGTTTCAACAGTCACGCCTTAACGCAACTGTTCATCATTGACCTGCACGACACGGTGCCCGCCGAAACGGTGAAGACCTCCGTGCAGATCCTGGTCGACTTTGCGCGCTACTTAAAAGAAGACTACGGGTACTCCGTGGACTTCAACATTTTGGATGCTGCTAACCGGCAGAATTACCAGGTCCATTCGGCGGACCTGCCCGCCGGCGTGGTCGACCGTCTGTTTGTCTCGGCGGCGAAGAACGACTACATGCTGACCAACGGGGCCAACGGGAACGGCGCCCGGATTGCGCTGGATAAGGACGTCGTGGTCGACATCTTCAACAACCAGCTGGAGGGCCAACCGGAATGGGTCCTGACGGTCCACGACAACGAGCAGAAGATCTCCTGGTTCGACGTGCTGCTGAAATACCCGTTCATCCGGGACTGGTACCTAGAGAACCTGATGGATCTGGAGATTGTCTCCGATCCCTTGATCTTCGGTTAGGAGGCCTGGAAGTGTTAGAACTGGCAAAATTGGTCCAGCAATCGATTGCGTTGGACGAGCAGATCACGGCGGACCGCGATATCGAGATGTCCCGGCCGCATCAGATTGAGAACGCCTACGTGGCGCTGGACGTTGAACTGGCCGAGGTGGCCAACACCTCGGAGTGGTTCAAGGTCTGGAAGACGCACCGGGGGAAGGCCGATGCCGGACAGACGCCCCGGCAGACGCTGCTCACCGAGTACACCGACGCGATGGACTTCTTTTTCCTGGTCGCGGCGAAGAAGACCTGGACGCACCTGATCATGCTGACGGAAGAGGACCTGACCGCGCTGGCGACTAGCCGCCCGGCCAAGGACCCGGATCAGCAGTACCTGATCTTGAAGCGGATGGTCTTTAACAGCCACTTCGAGCACCGCCAAGAAGACTTCCGCCACGCGTGGCGGCTGTTTCTCAAGTGGGGCTTCGTCGACTTTGGCTTCAGCCAAGACGAGATTCAGGCCGCATACGAAGCGAAGCGGCAGGTCAACTTAGACCGGCAAGCGCATAACTATTAAACGAACCGAGCACGGCTGCCGCCTAAACGTCCGGATGGGCGTTGGGGTGGCAGTTTTGTTTGGCCGCGATTGTGGCGGCCCGCAGACCTGCCGCAAAGTTTTTGAGCATTGTCAACCGAAACTCCTTGACAGAAGGGGGCACTTCCGGTACAATTTTCATGTTGTATTTGTGGACTTCCACAGCTGCAACCGCTCGGGGCAAGCTTTAAGTACCTACGGGTCACTTGCTTTCGGCGAGTCTAAGTCTTAAATCACAAGGAGGTGCACATAGATGTACGCAATTATCGTAACGGGTGGTAAGCAGTACAAGGTCGAAGCAGGCCAAGCTGTTTACGTCGAAAAGTTAAACGTTGAGGCCGGCGCAAAGGTCACTTTTGACCAAGTTGTCTTCGTAGGCGGCGATACGCCAAAGATTGGTACGCCAACTGTTGATGGCGCAACTGTTACTGGAACTGTTGAAAAGCAGGGTCTGGAAAAGAAGGTTGTGACGTTCAAGTACAAGCCTAAGAAGGGCCAACACACGAAGAAGGGTCACCGTCAACCATACACCAAGGTTGTCATTGACGCTATCAACGCGTAAAGATTAAAGGAGCGACGCCCATGATTCAAGCGACGGTTCACTATGATGAATCTCAACGGATCGATTCATTCCAAATCACGGGTCATGCCGATTCCGGCGAATATGGCCAAGATATTGTTTGTGCTGCGGTTTCGGTGCTTGCGATTACGACGGTCAACGGGCTACAACGGGTCGCACAGATTCCAATAGACGTTGAGAATCGTGATCAGGCAGGGGGCTTTCTGGAAGTGCACCTGCCACCAAAGCTGGAAGCAACGACCGAATTGAAGGGACAAGCAATCCTCCAGAGTTTTGCGGATGGATTACGGGATGTCGCCACGAATTATACCGACTTTGTGACTTATCACAAGGTCACCAACTAACTTCACGGGGGTGAAACAATATGCTGATGAACATGAACTTACAATTCTTCTCTCACCATAAAGGTGGTGGGTCCACTGCCAACGGTCGGGACTCTGCTGGTCGTCGTCTTGGGACGAAGGCTGCCGACGGTTCGACTGTAACCGGTGGTTCTATCCTTTACCGTCAACGCGGGACGCACATCTACCCAGGTGTTAACGTTGGTCGCGGTGGTGACGATACGTTATTTGCCAAGGTTGCTGGTGTGGTTAAATTCGAACGCTTAGGTCGCGACAAGCGCCAAGTATCCGTTTACCCAGTTGCCGAAGAAGCAGCTAAATAACACGAGGTTTTCCTCGTACGACTGAAGAGCTTGAGGCGAGACCAATTCGCTTTGAGCTCTTCTTTTGTTCCAAACTCTGGGAGGGATGATCATGACGACGAGTCGGATTGCCCGGTTACGGGCACGGTTTTCAGCGTTGAGCATTGATAGTTTCTTGGTCCAGGCGGCGAGCAATCAAGCCTACCTGGTCGGCACCAGCGTGGAACCCGGCGACGGGTACGTGCTGGTCACGGAAAAACGGGTGGTCTTCATCACCGATGCCCGCTACGAAACGGAACTGAAGCACACAATCCCCACGATTGACCGGGTCATCACCCGGAACTACCTGGAAGCCGTTAACCAGGTCTTAGCGGCCGACGGGGCCACCGTCATGGGGTTGGAAGACACGCTGCCATTGCAGACGTTTACCTGGCTGGATGAGCACCTCGTGGCCGATCCGGTGCCATTAAGTCACGTGGTCGACGACCTGCGTCAGGTGAAGGAGCCCGCCGAGCTGGCGGCCCTGCAGAAGGCGACGGCGCTGACCAGCGACGGCGTGACGGCCCTCTTGGACGTGCTGCACCCCGGCATGACCGAACGGGCCGCGGCCCTGTGGTTGACGCGCTGGATGCAGGATCATGGCGCCACGGGGGTGAGTTTTCCCACCATCGTGGCCAGTGGTCCCCGCTCGGCGTGGCCCCACGGGCAGGCCAGCGATAAGCCGCTGGCGGCGCACGAGCTGGTGACCATCGACTGCGGGTTTTACGTCGATGGGTACACGTCGGACCTGACCCGGACCGTGGCCCTGGGCGACCCCGGTGAGCCGTTAAAACGGGCCTACCAGGCCGTTCAGACGGCTCAGGAGCAGATCATGGCCGCCGTGCGTCCCGGCGTGACGGGCGACACCTTAGACCGCATCGGTCGGGATTACCTGACCGAACAGGGTTACGGGGCGGCGTTCATCCACGGGACCGGTCACGGCATCGGCCTCGACATTCACGAGGGGCCGAACATCGGTCGGGGGTGGCCGGATCGTTTGGCAACTGACCAAGTGATCACCGTTGAACCCGGCGTCTATTTCCCAGAACAGGGCGGCATCCGCATTGAAGACGATTTGCAGGTGACCGCCACGGGGCACACCGTCTTGACGACGGTCCCCCGAAATTTAATTATCTTGTAAGCTCACCCCTTGTCTTGCTTTTTAGGGGGTAGAATTGATATTATAAAGAGGACATCTTTTAGGAGGCTGACATTATGGCAATTTCTACTGCTAATTTTAAAAACGGTTTAACCATCGAAGTGGATCACGCAATCTGGCGGATCTTGGAATTCCAACACGTTAAACCAGGTAAGGGTGGCGCGTTCGTTCGGACGAAGCTGAAGAACTTACGGACGGGTGCCGTTCAAGAAAAGACGTTCCGTGCCGGTGCTAAGATGGAACAAGCGGACATTCAGACCCGTTCCATGCAGTACCTGTACGAAGACGGCGACAGCCGGGTCTTCATGGACACGGACAACTACGAACAAATCGAAGTTCCGGATGATTCCATCAAGGATCAACTCCCATTCTTGCAAGAAAACATGAACGTTGATTTGGTTCAATACAACTCCGAAGTGTTGGGCATTGAAGTGCCGAACACCGTTGTCTTGGAAGTGGCTTCTACGGAACCAAGTATCAAGGGGAACACCGCTTCCGGCGGTTCCAAGCCAGCAACCATGACGACGGGCTTGGTCGTTCAAGTGCCATTCTTCGTTAACGAAGGCGACAAGCTGTCCATCAACACTCAAGACTCCACGTACATTTCACGGGCCTAGGGTCGCGAATTACAGACATTACCTGAAGTTCAACTCGTAAGGGAGGGTCTACGAATGGCAGAAGATACAAATATCATTTTAGAATCAAAGGAACCCGCACTGGGGAAGATTGAGGTGGCACCACAAGTCCTCGAGATTATCGTGGGCATTGCGGCTAGCCAAACCGATGGTGTTGCACGGATGCGTGGTTCTTTGGCCAACAGCGTGAACGAACTCTTCGGTCGTAAGGAACACGGTAAGGGCGTGAAGCTGACGTTTGACGGTGACGAACTCGCCGTTGATGTCTACGTGTACCTGAACTACGGCGTTGCGGTTCCTAAGGTTGCTTTGGCCATTCAAGACAGCGTGAAGCAACAATTGTTGTTCATGACAGACCTTGACTTGCGTGAAGTCAACGTTCACGTGGAAGGCGTCATTCCCGAAAAGACGGCGCAGCAGGTCGATCCTGATCACCTGTTCAACCAGCCAGATGAAGGAGACAGTGAACAATCGTGACACTTACACGACATCAAATTCGGGAGCGAGCATTTCAGATGCTGTTCGCCCTTAATGCTAACGCTGACGCCGATCAAGATGCGTTGTACCAACGAGTGTTGACCGATGACCCCGACCAGATCGTTCCGGTACCCGAGTACCTGAAGACGTTGGTTACGGGCGTGTTGGCCCACCAAAGCGAACTGGATGCCCAGATCAGTCAGTACCTGAGCACCGGTTGGCAGTTACAACGAATCGCGAAAACTGATTTAGTGATTATGCGCATCGCCTTTTTCGAAATTGAACACGTGAGTGACGTCCCGAACCGGGTCGCCGTCAATGAAGCCTTGGAACTTGCCAAGAACTTCAGTGACGACCGGTCCCGGCGGTTCATCAACGGGGTCTTGGCCCATACGTTGGATGACGACGACACCTCGGATGCTCAAGCTTAAATTGGGATGATGGACGACGTTTCGGTCTTGGACCGGAGCGTCGTTTTTTTAAACAAAAAATCACAACAATTTGTCGGAACTGGCTATAGCGGTCACACGTGTCGGCTTGGCGGGCGGTGGCGGGGACGGGGACCGTTTTTGTTGGGGGAGAAGGCCCCGTTTTCGGGGGAAATATGCTAGAATTGAACCTGACTGACCTGGTTTTTGGCGACGGAAGCGTCCCCGAAAACCCAGTAGAGACTTTAAAATTGATACGGGGGGATTCACTTTTATGACGACCATCATTGACGGGAAAAAACTGGCACAGAACCTGAATGACCAGACCAAGGCCCGCGTCGCAACTTTAAGAAACCAGGGAATCGTCCCCGGACTCGCCGTAATCATCGTGGGCGATGACCCAGCGAGCGCCATCTACGTGCGCAACAAGCACCGGAAGGCGGAACAACTGGGCATCAAGTCGGTGGTTCGGCGGCTCCCCGCGACCATTACCCAAGCCGACCTCTTAGCCGTCGTGGCGGACTATAACCAGGACGCCACGATTCACGGCATCCTGGTCCAATCGCCGCTCCCCCAGGGCCTGGACGAAGCGGCGGTCATCAACGCCATCGCCCCGGACAAGGACGTGGATGGCTTTCACCCGTTGAACGTGGGGAAGATGTTCGCCAACGTTCCCGGTCACTATCCGGTCTCCTGCACCCCGCGGGGCATCATGACCATGCTGGAGAGCCTCAACGTCCCGTTACGGGGCAAGCACGCGTTGGTCGTGGGCCGCAGTAACATCGTGGGCCGGCCAATGGCGGCGCTTCTATTGAACGCCGATATGACCGTGACCATTACCCATAAGTGCGGGGCCAACCTGCACGACCTGGCCATCGCCGCCGACGTTTTAGTCGTGGCGACCGGGGTGACCCATCTGATCAAGGCGGAAGACGTCAAGCCGGGGGCCATCGTGATCGACGTCGGGATGGACCGTGACGAACAGGGCCATCTGACCGGTGACGTGGACTTTGACCGGGTCAAGGACCGCGCCGCAGCCATCAGCCCGGTTCCCGGGGGTGTCGGTCCCATGACCATCGCGACGTTGATGCGGCAGACGGTCGATCTTTGTGAGTGGAGTGAGCAACGTGCCAACCAATAACGATTATTTAACGGTCAGTGCGCTGACCCAGTATATTAAACGTAAATTCGACGTGGACCCCTACCTGGGGAAGGTGTACCTGACCGGCGAAATCTCTAACTTCCGGTTACGGCCGCACGCCCACCAGTACTTTAGCCTGAAGGACGATCACGCGAAGATCAACGCCATCATGTTTCGGTCGGCGTTTGAGAAGCTGAAGTTCGTCCCGGAAACGGGGATGAAGGTGCTGGTCACGGGACGCATCTCCCTGTATGAGCCCAGTGGTAGCTACCAGATCTACGTCGAGCGGATGGAGCCAGATGGCGTGGGGGCCCTGTATCAGGCCTACGAGCAGTTGAAGAACCAACTCGCCCAGGAGGGCCTGTTTGCGGCCCCGAAGCGGCCCTTACCGCGGTTTCCTAAGCGCATCGCCGTGGTGACCAGTCCCAGTGGGGCGGTCATCCGCGACATCATTACCACCGCACGGCGACGCTACCCCATCGCCCAGATCGTGCTGTACCCGGCGGTGGTCCAGGGGGATGCGGCGGCCGCCGACATCGTCCGGCAGATTCAACGGGCGAACGCCAACGGGACCTTTGACACCCTGATCATTGGACGGGGCGGGGGATCGATCGAAGACCTCTGGCCGTTTAACGAGGAAAAGGTGGCCCGGGCCATCGCCGCGAGCCGGTTACCGGTCATCTCGTCGGTCGGTCACGAGACCGATACCACGATTGCCGACCTGGTGGCCGACGTGCGGGCGGCCACGCCCACGGCCGCGGCCGAACTGGCCGTGCCAGTCTTGAGCGACGAGCTCTTGAAGCTCCAGCAGGCCCGTACCCGGTTATTCAACGCGATGACCAACCGTATCAGGTTCCAGCAACAGCGGTTGAACCGCTCGCTGGGCGCCTACGTGTTCCAGCAGCCCCAGCGGCTGTACGAGACCTACGTTCAACGACTGGACCGCGCCCAGCAGGGATTGACTCAGCAGATGCAGGTCCAGTTCCAGAATTGGCAGCAACGGGTCCAGCTGACCCAGCAACGGTTGTTGGCCCAGTCGCCGGCTAACCGGGTGCATCAGGCCCAGCAGACCGTGACCCAGGACCAGCAACGGCTGCAGGCCGAGATGCGGCGGTACCTGACAGCCCAAGAGGACCACGTTCACCAATTGATGAGTGGGCTGGACTACCTCAGTCCCCTGAAAATCATGAGCCGCGGGTACAGCTACGTGACCCAAGAGGATCACATCGTTCGCAAGGTCGCCGACATGAAACCGGCACCGGCGACGATTCACTTGAGTGACGGGACGGCCGCCGCGCAAATTACGAAAATCACACCAGCAACGGAGGATCAATCATGAGTGAAGAACAAAAACCAACGTTTGAAGAGAACTTGAGCACCCTGGAAGGCATCGTGGCCCAACTCGAAAAAGGCGACGTGCCGTTGGAACAGGCCCTGGACCAATTTCAAAAGGGGGTGGCGTTGAGTAAGGACCTGCAGGCGACCCTGCAGAACGCCGAAAAGACGCTGACGACGATGATGAACGATGACGACCAAGAAGTGGCCTTCGAGACGCCACAGGGAGGCAACGGGGATGCCAAGTAAGGCACGAGAACAGTTAACGGCCTTTGAGCAGACCTGGTTGGACCAGTTGAACGCCCCCTTGTCAGCGGCGGTGGCGGCCGATACGACCGACGACCGCCTCGCGGAAGCGATGACCTATTCGCTCACCGCGGGGGGCAAACGCTTGCGGCCGTTGTTGACAGTGGCCACGTTGACCACGGTCGGCGGGACCTATACGGCCGAGCGAGACTGGCGGCCCGTGATGGCCTTGGAGCTGTTACACACCTACTCGCTGATCCATGACGACCTGCCGGCGATGGACAACGATCCGCTGCGGCGGGGCGAGCCCACCAACCACATGAAGTTCGGGGCGGGGATGGCCACCCTGGCCGGGGACGGCCTGTTGACGCTGGCCTTTCAATGGCTGACGGCAACCGACCTGCCGGCAGACAAGCAGGTCGCCTTGGTCCAGGGACTCGCCCACGCGGCGGGGCCCAACGGCATGGTCGCCGGTCAGGCCAAGGACGTTCAGTCCGAACACGTCGACTTGCCCTTTGACCAGTTGCGCCGGTTACACCGGGAGAAGACCGGGGCGTTGTTGCATTATGCCGTCTTGGCCGGGTTGATCCTGGGGGACGTGCCGACGGAGCAGCGGGCCCCGTACCTGGACTTTGCGGACGCATTTGGCTTGGCCTTTCAGATCTACGACGACATCTTAGACGTGGTCGCCACGCCCGCCGAACTGGGCAAGGCCACCCACAAGGACGCCGGCGAGGCGAAGAACACCTATCCGGGCAAGCTAGGCTTGGTCGGGGCGAACCAGGCCCTGATCGAGACGATTGCGAGCGGTCAGGCGGCTCTGAAGCGGGTCGGCGACGGCCGAGATACCAGCCTCTTGGCGGCGTTCTTTAGTTACTTTGATACGAAACGGGTGAAAGCATGAAGAAAAAACACGTTGCCGAGCTGTTAGTTGAACAGGGCTTGTATCCATCGCTGGACGAGGCGAAACGGGCGGTCATGGCCGGTGAGATCCTGGGGACCAACGAGGAGCGCTTGGACAAACCGGGCGAGCTGATCCCGATTGATACCGAACTGCACCGCAAGGGTCACCCGCTGCCGTACGTCTCGCGGGGCGGCTTCAAGCTGGCCAAGGCCCTGGAGGTCTTCCAGATCGATCTGACAGACAAGGTCGTCTTGGACATCGGTTCCTCCACGGGGGGCTTCACGGACGTCATGTTGCAGAATGGCGCGCAGCTCAGCTACGCCCTCGACGTTGGGAGCAACCAACTGGTCTGGAAGCTCCGACAGGACCCGCGGGTCATCGTCATGGAGCACACCAACTTTCGCTACAGCCAGTTGGCCGACTTCACGCACGGCCAGCCGGTCTTTGCGTCGATCGACGTGTCCTTCATCTCGTTGAAGCTGATCTTACCGCCGTTAAAGGGCATCCTGCCGGTCGACGGCGAGGTCGTGGCGTTGATCAAGCCCCAATTTGAGGCGGACCGTGAGGACGTTGGCAGTCACGGCATCGTTCGGGACCCGGCCGTTCACCGGGCCGTGGTCCAGGGCATCGTCGACTTTGCGTTGGCGAACGGCTACAGCGTGCTCGGCCTTGATTTTTCACCGATCAAGGGTGGCGAAGGGAACATCGAATTCCTGATTCACTTGCAGTCGGTTGATAAACATGCAGTTTGTGCGCATACCGTATCAGTTGAAAAGACGTTAGATGCGGCCTATGAGAGCCTGAAACAGTAGATTATGAGAAAATTATTAGAATTTCCTTTCCAATTCCTAAGCTCTGGTATATGATAGGTTTATGCATTTTTACCACATGAGGGGGGCTAGGAATGAAAAAGCAGGAACGTCAGCAATTGCTGAAGCGATTATTGACCACCCGGGAAATTGAGCGTCAGGAAGATTTTGTGGATTTATTGGCCGCGGACGGGATTCACGTCACGCAAGCGACCATCTCACGGGACATCAAGGAAATGCAACTGGTGAAACTCCCGTCCGAATCGGGCGGGTATCGGTACAGTCTACCCGTTCAAAAGAAGATCGATACGCAGAAGAAGCTGCAGCGGACCCTGCGGGATGCCTACGTCTCCTTTGCGGTGCAGGACCAGTTTGGATTTTTAAAGGTGCTTCCCGGTAACGGACCGGTGGTGGCGTCACTGATTGATCAGATGCGCTACGACTTCGTGTTCGGGACCGTCGGTGATGACAGCAAGATTCTGACGATTTGTGTTTCCCACCAGGGTGCTTTACAATTAGAAAAGACGATTGACCGCATGCTTGCGGATTGATCAGACGACCACGTTCCGCCCAGCTCTGCGCTGACGCTGGAGTTGTGGTCGTTTATTTTAGGAGGCCTGAGCGTGTTACAGGAGCTGTCAATTAAGAACTTTGCCATCATCGATCACTTGGATGTGACGTTTAAAAACGGAATGACCGTGCTGACCGGGGAGACCGGGGCGGGGAAGTCCATCATTATCGACGCCGTGGGGCTGCTGGCCGGTGGCCGGGGATCGGCGAGCTTTGTGCGGACCGGGACCGCGAAGGCCGTCATCCAGGGAAGCTTCGTCTTTCCCGATAACGGGACGACGTATCAGGTCCTAGACGACCTGGGCATCGACCACGACGATGGCAGCGTGATCCTGCAGCGGGAGATCCACGCGAACGGGCGCAACGTGTGCCGGGTCAACGGCATGATGGTCAACACCAGTACCTTGAAGCGTATCGGGGAGACCGCCGTGGACATTCACGGGCAAAATGAGCACCAGGAACTGATGCGGCCCGAGAAGCACCTGGGGATGCTCGATGAATTCGCGGGGGCGACCGTCGCGCCCCTGGTCGACCAGTACCGGACGACCTACCAGGCCTACACCAAGTTGCGTTCGACGCTGGAAAGTCGCCGGGCGAACGAGAAGGAATGGGCGCAGCACTTAGACATGCTGACGTTTCAGGTCAACGAGATCGAGTCCGCCCAGTTACAGGCCGGCGAGGAGGCCCAGCTGACCGCCGAACGGGACCGGCTGGACAACTATCAAAAAATCAACGATGCCCTACAGAAAACACAGGTGATCCTGACTGGTGAGGAAACCACGCCGGGGGTCAACGACCAATTGAGCGACGCCTTGCAGGCCATGCAGGGCATTGCCGACTTCGACCCGGCCTTCCAGCAGATCACCAGTGGGCTGGAAACGGCCTACTACGCCCTGACGGACGCGGTGGGGGACGTCTCGTCGCAGTTGGACCTGCAGGACTGGGACGAGGGTCGGCTGGACGAGATCGAACGCCGCCTGGAAGTCATCAACCAGTTGAAGTACAAGTACGGAGATTCCGAGGAACAGGTGCTGAAGTACTACGATCAGATTGCTGCGGAGCTGAAGCAGATGCGGGCGACCGATGAGACGGCCGATGACCTGGAAGACCAGGTCACCGCTCAGGAGTCGGCACTCCGGCAACTCGGCGAACAGCTGAGCCAGGCCCGCCAGCAGGCCGCGAAGCACCTGGAGAAGGCGATTCATGGGGAATTGGCCGACCTGTACATGGACAAGACGGTCTTTGAGGTCCATTTCGACCGGTCCAAGACCCTGTTAAGCACGGGGCTGGACCACGTCGAATTCTACCTGCGGACCAATCCCGGTGAGGCGATGCTGCCGTTGGCCAAGGTGGCCTCCGGTGGGGAGCTTTCCCGGATCATGTTGGCCCTCAAGACCATCTTCTCCGAATCGCAAGGCGTCACCTCGATCATCTTCGACGAGGTCGATACCGGAGTCAGCGGCCGGGTGGCGCAGGCCATTGCGGAGAAGATCAGTGGGATCGCCCACGATTCGCAGGTCCTGTGTATCACCCACCTGCCGCAGGTGGCGGCCATGGCCGACCACCATTACTTCATCGCCAAGCACATCGTGGGCGAGCGCACGGAGACCAAGCTGACGCGGCTCAACGCCCACAAACGGGTCGCCGAGTTGGCCCGGATGTCCGCCGGGACCGAGGTCACCAAGCTCGCGTTGGAACACGCCCAGGAGCTGTTGACGCTGGCGGATGAAGCGAAGAAAAAATAGAGATATCCCAAAAGTCGGTGTAGCTTGCCGACTTTTTGTTTGCCCAATTAAAAATTGATGAATAATTTATCGATGATTCTATGATGTATCGTTAAAGTGTACGTGATGAATGAATCATGCATTTAACACTTAGTTCTATTGCGATAGTATGGGATTGTGAGGGTGTTACATAATATTAAAAGAGGCGACTGTTATGCGCAAAAAGATTGGACGGTGTCTGCTAGGGGTACTGATTCTCGTGGTGGGAATCTGCGGTGCCTATCGGATGGCGCAAGCTAAGGACATTGGCAACGATGTTCAGGGACTTTCGGCTAGCGATGCCACCGTGACCCGTTCTGATGGACTCGTAGTTAAGGACGGTGACGTATTAGAAAAAGGGCAACAATATACAGTGGCCTACAAGTGGAAAATCGCCGATGGTGTCTCAGTGGAAAACGGTGATACGGCGACGTTTGAATTGCCGAGTTCGGCCTGGATACATGGCGCATATTCGAACCCGTTGTGGCTGACGACGGACAACCAGCAAAAAATTGTTGTCGGCAGAGTTGAGCTGGCCGAGAATGCCCATCAGGGAACCATCACATTTAACGAAAACATGCAGGGCTACAATACGAACCGTGATGCGTCGTTGCAGTTCTTTGTGACTGGAACGGGGCAGAGCACGTCGGGTGATGGAAGCGGCGGTACTGGAACCGGTACTGATTCTGGCTCGGGCACGGTGACCAACGAGAATTTCGACATCAATAAGGTCGGTTGGGAAGCTGACTCGAGTATGATTGGGAGTGGCAGTTCGGCAGAGTCCGCCCCAACGACGATGTATTGGAACATTGTAATCAATGGTCATAATGAAAATTATGGTGACACCACGGTTACCGATGATTTGGGCCCCTACCAGACTTACATTCCGGGGTCGTTTGCTTTGGACGGCAACAGTGCGGGTGCCGGTGGAACGGTCACCCAACAAGGTTCCGAATTAACCTTTAAGTTTACCAATGTGACAAAGAAGATTGGTTTTACCTTCCAGGTAAAGATCGACACACCCACGGGGTTTGGCAAGCTGTATAACGATGCGGTCCTGAAGACGGACAACGCTTTTCCGGACCAGACGGATAGTCAGCATGCCCTCAT
The DNA here is from genome assembly GCF_001435095.1 of Levilactobacillus spicheri DSM 15429. GTDB lineage: Bacteria > Bacillota > Bacilli > Lactobacillales > Lactobacillaceae > Levilactobacillus > Levilactobacillus spicheri. Next base: position 41,788 of record NZ_AZFC01000036.1, on the reverse strand, counting down.
TACCTCGAAGACCGTGCATGCGAGTCGTGGTTGGGGGATGGACCCGGTCATTGGCGGCACCTATTACGGGGCAGTCTCGTTCTTTAAGTTCCAGACGGGGACTACTCTGGGGTTAGCGGATGCTTTTTATAATCTTTTTGATCAGGAGACGGGGAAATTATTGCTCACGCGTAAAACGAACGGAGATGGGTACATAACCGTTTCGGGTCTACAAGCCGGGAAGTATTACTTTAAAGAGTCTAGTGCGCCAAGTGGATATGATGTGAACAGCTCTGAAGTCTCCTTTACAGTCGACCGGTCGAATCAGAACAGTGTCGTTTCAGTGAGTCAAAACGATGATATTTTATCGGAATCGAGTACTTCCAGTGAGCCCGATACATCCAGTGAACCGATTATTTCGAGTGATTCCGATACATCGAGTGAACCAAGTGAACCAAATACTTCCGGCACTTCTAGTACGCCAAGCACTTCCAGTGATTCTAGCTTTTCGAATGACTCGAGTACCCCGAGCGAACCGAGTGTCTCAAGTATTTCTAGCAGCTTTAGTGCGTCATCGACGCCAATGATTTCGAGTAACCCGAGCCTTTCCAGCAATTCTGACTCGTCGGTTGGCTCCAATCAATCGCAGGTAACGGTGCTGGTACCATCGAGTTCTACAGGGTCAACTGGCAGTTCCAGTCGGCCAGTGACCGATAATGGTGCGAACGGTGGGGCAACGGGAATTGCTCAGGTAACACCGTCCTCAGTTACGAAAAAGACTAAGGTCGTTCCCCCGACAAAGAATCAGGGGAAGATGACGGCAGTGGTTAAAATCAATCGACCGCAAACGTCTGGGACGGCAAGGGATATCAGCCGACTCCCCCAGACCAGCGAACAGCAACGGGTGAGCGCCTTCGTCCTAGGAATCCTAGTCCTAGGTGGGGCGTTGAGCTATCAAGCGTGGCGCCGGCGCGATTAGGCAAGCATGACATAAAAAATACGCGTTAATCAGCCTGAATTAGGGGAGACTGGTTAACGCGTATTGGTTTAAACCCAAGTTTTAGTGCGCGTGGACTCGTTGGACCGACCGCAGTAAAGCGGGGGTCACAATGGTGGTCAGTTGCGGGGAACGTAAGATCAGGTGGCCGGCATCGTCACTTTGTAAGTGACCACTGACCGTCATGGGCGCCACTTGTGGGGCCGCTTTGAATTGAAGCTGGACGCGGTAATGGCGCGTCTCTGCTTGCTGTAAAAAGTAATCTAATTGGAAGGCCGGCATCTGTGGATACACGATCTGACCTTCGACAATGGGGAGGTCGCCAAAGAATTCTTGATAAATGGTGGCTACTTGATTGGTTAATTTGTCTAGCCGACTGGCAGTTGAGTTTTGCATGCTGATCACCTCGAACATTTGTTTGTATTTTTATTATACGAACACACGTTCAAGATTGCAAGCTTTTTCTGAACATTGGTTTTTTCCGAACTTTTCGGAGCTGGAATCGCCATTCACCCCCAAAGAGTGGTAATATAGTAACCTATAGATTAGTGAACGTCGGGTTTGGCGCTCGGCCAGAATTTAATTAATGAAGGGATTTTTAGACAATGGCGAAACGTGGAATGCTCATTGTGCTCTCGGGTCCTTCGGGAGTCGGTAAGGGAACGGTACGGAAGGCACTCTTTGAGACGGGAGCCACGGATTTTTCCTACTCCATCTCAATGACGACCCGGAAACCCCGTAAGGGTGAAGTGAACGGTGTCGATTACTACTTCGTATCGAAGGAAGAGTTCGAAGAGAATATTCGGAACGGGGAAATGTTGGAGTATGCCAAGTATGTTGACAACTACTACGGTACCCCGTTAAAATATGTTAATGAGACCCTGGATCAGGGGAAGGACGTCTTTTTGGAGATCGAAGTGAACGGTGCCATGCAGGTTCGGGCCAATTGCCCCGACGCCGTCTTCGTTTTCCTGACGCCCCCAGATTTAATGGAACTAAAGCACCGCTTGATTGGTCGGGGCACGGATGCCATGGACGTGATCAACAAGCGGATCAAAAAAGCCGTTGGTGAGATTCGCATGATGCGCAACTACGACTACGCCGTCGTCAATGACGAGGTCAGCAAGGCCGTGGAACGCATCCAGATGATCATTCGCAGTGAACGTTTACGGGTAACCCGGGTCATGCCGGATTACGAACAAATGATTGGAGACGACTAACTATGCTACTTTATCCCTCAGTTGATGATTTATTAGCCCAAGTGGATTCACGTTACTCATTGATTATGTTGGCCAGCAAGCGCGCCCACGAGTTGGACGCCGGTGCTAAGCCACTCTTAACGGATTACAAATCGCCAAAGACGATTGGCCGGGCTTTGGAAGAAATCGCGGCCGGTGCTTTGATGATTGATCCGGACGAAAAAGATTTGAACGCCTAAGTTGGGTGCACGGAAAAGACCAGGTTGCCGGTAGGTGATCTGGCCTTTTTAGTCAGGATAGGAGGTTCCGGGATGCTTCAAGATAAACATGTCACTTTAACGGTCAGCGGCAGTGTCGCCAGCTACAAGGCCGCTACATTAGCCCGTGAGCTACAGCGAGCGGGTGCACAGGTACGGGTCGTCTTGACCGCGGCGGCCAGCCGGTTCGTAACGCCGGCGACCTTTGCGGCCTTGACCAAGCAGCCGGTCTTGACCGATGCGGGCTGGTGGCGCGCCGATGGCCAGATTGAACACATCGAATTGGCCGATTGGACGGAACTAGCGTTGGCCGCGCCGGCCTCGGCGAACCTGATGGCCCAGCTGGCCAACGGGTTGGCGAACGATGCCGCGAGTGCCACCTGGTTAGCCACGGCGGCGCCCAAGGTCCTGGTCCCGGCAATGAATAGCCACATGTGGCAGGCCTCCGCGACCCAGCGGAACCGCCAGACCCTGCAGCAAGATGGGGTGACAGTGCTGACGCCGGCAACCGGTGCCTTGGCCGAAGGGTATAGTGGTCAGGGCCGGTTCCTGGAGCCCGCCGATATCGTGCAACAACTGCAGGGACTCTTGGCCACGGCCGTGCCAACCGGGGACCTGACGGGGAAAAAGCTGCTGGTCACGGCGGGCGGAACGCGTGAGCGCCTGGATCCCGTGCGCTTCCTGACGAACGATTCTTCCGGTAAGATGGGGTACGCCGTGGCGGCCGCCGCCCAGCGCGCCGGGGCCCAGGTGACGTTGATCACCGCGCCCACGGCCCTGGTCGCGCCCGCGGGGGTGACCGTGGTGCCGATTGAAAGTACCCAGGACCTGGCCACGGCGGTGACTCAGCGTTTCCCGACGGTCGACGGATTGATCATGGCGGCCGCGGTGGCGGACTTTCAGCCGCTCACCCAGGCCAATCAGAAGATCAAGAAGTCGCCGGAAAACGACGAATTCGTGTTGAAATTAAAGAAGACGCCCGACATTCTCCAGCTAGTCGCCGGTCTGAAGCAGCCCCACCAGATCACGGTGGGCTTTGCGGCGGAGACCCAGCACCTGCTGGTCAACGGGCAGAAAAAATTAACCAAGAAGCATCTCGACATGCTGGCGGCGAACGACGTGTCCCGCAGTGATATCGGGTTCAACGGCGACGACAATCAGGTGACCTTCCTCTTTCCGGACGGACACACCCATGAGACGCCGGTGGCCCCGAAGACCACCATCGCCAGCCTGTTGATCGATCAAGTTAGTCAGCTTTTTGCACAGAAATGAGGGAAGCGTGAATGGCACAAATTGGACAGGTCTTGGTCGACGTGCCAACCATGCAGACCAACGAACCGTACTCTTACGCCATCCCGGACCAGCTACAGGATCAGGTTGAGCCGGGGATGCGGGTCACGGTGCCGTTTGGTCACCGAATGGTCTCCGGCTTCGTCGTCGGGATCAGTGACGAATCAGACTATGACGGGCAGTTAAAGCCCATTCAGGCGGTATTGGACCTCGCACCGGTCCTGAACCGGGAGTTGCGGCAGCTGGCCGACTGGCTGGCGACCACGACCTTTGCCTTTCGCATCACCTGCATCCAAACGATGCTGCCGAACCTGCTGAAGGCCTCGGTCGAGCGTTTCATTCAGCCGACCGACGAGATCAGTGCGGCGGAACGGACTACGTACTTTCCGGACGGGACCGCCCGGCCGTTCGACACCGAGAAGCTCGATGAAGCAACGGTCAGTGGCCTGCTGAAACTGCGGCGGGCCGGGAAGGTCACCGTGACTTATCAAGTCAAGGATAAGGCGGCCGTGAAGACCCTGGCGGCCATCGTGCCGGCCCTGCCCGCGACCAAGTTGCAGGAGATCGCGACGACCGTGGCCAAGCGCGCCCCCAAGCAGGCACAGCTGTTGACCTACCTGCAGACCATGGGCGACCAGCCCGTCGCGCAGACGCAGGTCGCCCACGAGGCGGCGGTCAGCGCCGAGGTCATCCGGACGGCGGTAGCGAAGGGCTGGGCGGCGAAAAAGGCGCTCGAGGTCTACCGCGACCCCTTCCAACGTCCCGTCCAGCCGACGCAGCCGTTGACGCTCAATGCCGAGCAGCGGGTGGCGGTCGACGCCATCAGCGCCGCTGTGACCGCACAGCGGGCGCAGACCTTCTTGGTCGAAGGGGTCACCGGGAGCGGGAAGACCGAGGTCTACCTGCAAAGCATCGCCCAGGCCCTGAAATTAGGGCGGACGGCATTGATGCTGGTCCCCGAGATTGCGCTGACGCCGCAGATGACGAACCGGGTCAAGTCCCGGTTCGGACACGCCGTGGCGGTCCTGCACAGTGGCCTTTCCAAGGGCGAGCAGTACGACGAATGGCGCCGAATCGACCGGGGCGAGGCCACCGTGGTGGTCGGCGCGCGCTCGGCGGTGTTCGCACCGCTCCATAACCTGGGCCTCATCATCATGGATGAGGAACACGAAAGCAGCTACAAGCAAGACGAGAATCCGCGCTACCATGCACGGGACGTGGCCCTTTGGCGGGGCCGCTACCACGGGTGTCCGGTGGTCCTGGGGAGCGCCACGCCGTCGTTAGAGACCCGGGCCAGAGCGGCCAAGGGACTCTATACCCGGCTGGTCTTGGCGCACCGGGTCAACGACCATCCGTTACCCACGGTCCACATCGTCGACATGCGGGAAGCCCTGAAGGCTAACGGGGACGGCGACTTTTCGCCGGACTTGTTGACGGCGATTCAGGCGCGCCTCGACCGGCAGGAACAGGTCGTCTTGATGCTCAACCGGCGGGGCTACTCGTCGTTTATGATGTGTCGGGACTGCGGCTTCGTCCTGAAGTGCCCGAACTGTGACATCTCCCTGACGCTGCACGTCGACACGCACAGCATGAAGTGCCACTACTGCGGGCACGAGGAAGCGATTCCCCGGGTCTGCCCGAACTGTCACAGCCGCAAAATTCGGTACTACGGGACCGGGACCCAAAAGATCGAAAAGGCCCTGCAGGAGCGGTTGCCCGCGGCCCGCATCCTCCGCATGGATGTCGACTCGACGCGGCGCAAGGGCGCCCATGAGCGTATCTTAAAGCAATTTGGCAGTCATCAGGCCGACATCCTCTTGGGGACCCAGATGATCGCCAAGGGCCTCGACTTTCCGAACGTGACCCTGGTGGGCGTGTTGAACGCCGACACGGCGCTGGGACTGCCCGACTTTCGGGCCAGCGAGCGGACCTTCCAGCTGTTGACGCAGGTCAGCGGCCGGGCCGGTCGGGCCGAGAAGCCCGGCGAGGTCTTTATCCAGACCTTTAATCCGGACCACTACGCGATTCAGCTGGCCCAGCGGCAGGACTACGAACGGTTCTTCGTGACCGAGATGCATATGCGGCACCAGGGAAACTACCCGCCGTACTACTTCGCCGCCCAGCTGACGGCCAGTCACGAGGACGAGCAGGTCGCGGCCAAGGCGATGTACCAGATCGTGGCGGTCCTCAAGCAGGGGCTGAGTCCCAACGCCATCGTCCTGGGCCCAACGCCCAAGGCGATTGCGCGGGTCAAGCGGAAGTATTATTATCAAGTTGTGATTAAATACAAACACGAACCGCAATTACAGGCGGTTCTGGAACAGATCCGTCAGGGGGCCCAGCAGGCCCAACGGGGATTGACCATTACCATCGACCCCGAACCCATGAACTTTATGTAAAAGTCTAAAAAAAAGAAAGTATGGTGCAACGATGACATCAGTTATTTTTATGGGCACGCCGAAATTTTCCGCACCCATCTTACAAAGTTTGATCGACCACGACTATGACGTCCTGGCCGTCGTGACCCAACCGGATCGCCGAGTTGGCCGCAAGCACGTGTTGACCGCCTCACCCGTCAAGGAAGTGGCGGTGGCGAACGGTATCGAGGTCCTGCAGCCCGAAAAGATCGGCGGCAGTCCCGAGATGGCCCGCGCCATCGCGTTGGCCCCGGACCTGATCGTCACGGCCGCCTTCGGGCAGTTCTTGCCGACCAAGTTGTTGAAGGCGGCCAAGGTCGCTGCCGTGAACGTCCACGCCTCGTTACTGCCGAAGTACCGGGGAGGAGCGCCGGTCCACTACGCCATCATGAATGGGGACAAGGAGACCGGGGTGTCCATCATGTTCATGGAAAAGAAGATGGACGCGGGGGACGTCTTGTCCCAGCGGGCCATCCCGATTACGGACCAGGACGACGTGGGCAGCATGTTCGATAAGCTGAGCGTGGTCGGCCGCGACCTGTTGCTGGAGACGCTGCCGAAGTTGTTGGCGGGCGACATCACCCCCGTTAAGCAGGACCCCGCGCAGGTCACCTTCGCCCCGACCATCAAGTCGGACGAGGAACGGGTCGACATCTCGTTGAGTGCCCACTTAGTCGATTGCAAGGTGCGGGCTTTGCGGCCGTTCCCCACGGCCCACGTGTACCTGAACGGTGTCCGGACCAAGCTCTGGCACGTCACGATTTTAGACCAACAGACCGACCTCAAGCCCGGTCAACTGGTGAGCCGCGATAAGCACCACCTCGCGATTGCGACCGGCGACCAGGGAGTTTTGAGTTTAGATGAGATTCAACCGGCTGGGAAGCCCAAGATGAGCATCACGGACTTCCTGAACGGATCAATGGACGCCCTTAAGGTGGGCGAGCAGGTGGTAGAATAATGAGCGAAAATGAAACGGCCCGGTCCCTAGCAGTGGACGCGTTAACGCGTGTCGCCGGGGGGGCTTACTCCAACTTACAATTAGAAAAGATCATCGACCGCAGCAGCCTCAACGACGCTGACCGCCGGTTATTGACCAACTTGGTCTACGGTACGATTCAACACCAGTTAACGTTGGAATACTACCTGGACGCCTTTGTGAAGCCCAACCAAAAGCTGCAGCCCTGGGTCAAGATGACCCTGTTGGTCGCCCTCTACCAGATGCTGTATCTGGACCGGGTCCCGAACTGGGCCATCTTCGACGAGGCCATTCAATTGGCTAAGGAACGGGGCCACGAGGGGATTCGGCGCTTCGTGACGGGGGTCTTGCACGCCGTGGACCGCGAAGGTGTCCCGGACGTCAGCCAAATCGCCGACCCCACGGAACGGTTGAGCGTCACCTATTCGATGCCCCAGTGGCTGGTGACGACCCTGCAGCAACAACTGGGAGAAGCGAAGACGGAAAGCATCCTGAAGACCATCAACCAGCCGGCGGCCCAGTCCGTCCGGGTGAACACGGCGGTAACCACCGTGGACGCGGCCATTCAGGCGTTAGAAGCCGTGGGCTACACGGTCGACGTCAGCACGGTCTCCGGTGACGGGCTGCGGGTGGACGGTCATCCCGCCAACCACAGCGAGTTGTTCGAGAACGGGCAGCTGACCATTCAGGACGAAAGTGCGATGCTTCCCGTGGAGGCCTTGCAGGTCCAACCGGGCGACCAGGTCTTGGATGCCTGTGCGGCGCCCGGGGGAAAGACCACCCAAATCGCGGCGGCCTTGGACCCCCAAGCCGGTGGCCAGGTCACGGCCCTCGATCTGCACGCTAAGAAGGTCAAGCTGATCGCCCAGAACGCGGCGCGGTTACGGGTAGCCGACCGGGTGAACGCCATGGCGTTGGATGCCCGGAAGGTGGACGACGAGTTCGCCGACGACACCTTCGACAAGATTCTGGTCGACGCGCCGTGTTCCGGAATCGGGTTGGTCCGGCGGAAACCGGAGATTCGCTACGACAAGACGCCGGAAGACAGTCAGCACCTGCAAAAGATCCAACTGGCGATTCTGGATGCGGTCAGCAAGAAGTTGAAGCCGCAGGGACTCCTGGTCTACAGCACCTGCACCATCCTCGACACGGAAAATGCCGACGTGGTGGCCAGCTTCTTAAAGACGCACCCGAACTTCGAGGCCGTTCGGGTCACAACGACCCGCAACGTAAAGGCCGACCGGACCACGGACACGCTGTCCATTTATCCGGACGATTTTGATACCGACGGGTTCTTTGTGAGCGCGCTACGGCGGAAGGCGTAGGTGAGACACCATGGAAGTAGCCTTTCGAACGGCGATTGGCAAACAGCGGGAAGATAATCAGGACTACGTCGACGTCTTCACCAATCAGGCGGGGCAACACCTGGCCCTGATCGCGGACGGCATCGGTGGCCACCAGGGCGGCGACGTCGCCAGCGCGATGGCCGTTTCCCACCTGGGCCACGACTTCGAACTGACCGAGTGGGCCACGACCCGCGAGGCCCGGGCCTGGATCAGCCAGCAGATCACGTCGGAGAACCGCTCGATCATCGAGAAGTCCAACCAATTTGCGGACCTGAACGGGATGGGCACCACGCTGGTCGCGGCCGTGTACTTCACCAGTGAGGTCGTCATCGCCAGCATCGGCGACTCCCGGGCGTACCTGTTCCGGGACGGCCAGCTGCGGCAATTGACCGAGGACCATTCCCTGGTGAATGAGCTGGTCAAGCGCGGCGAGATCAGCCGGCAGGCGGCCCGGCACCATCCCCAAAAGAACGTGATCATTCGCTCACTGGGAATCTCCCGCGACGCGAACTTTGATTTGAATACCTATCCGCTGGTCTTAGAGGACCAGCTCCTGTTATGCACGGACGGGCTGACCAACATGGTGGATGATCAGCAGATCACCGCCGTTTTGGCGAGTCACCAGACGCCCACCCAGAAATGCGACCAACTGATCGACCTGGCCAACGCGGCCGGGGGGTTGGACAACATTACGGTTCTTATCGTCACCAACGACGGTCGGAAGGTGGCGAGCTGACATGCGGGCAGGATACACATTAAGTGGGCGCTACCGCATCGTGCGGGCCCTGGGCGAGGGCGGCATGGCCAACGTTTACCTGGCCCACGACCTGATCTTGGACCGGGACGTGTCCGTCAAGCTTCTGCGCCTCGATCTGCGGGACGACCCCAGTACCATGCGGCGGTTCCAGCGCGAGGCGTTGGCCGCGACCGAACTGGTCCACGACAACATCGTGCAGGTCTACGACGTGGGCGAGGAGAACGGCATGCAGTACCTGGTCATGGAGTACGTTGAGGGGACCGACCTCAAGGCGTATATCAAGGAGCACTTCCCGATTCCATACGGCGAGGTGATCCAGATCATGACCCAGATCCTCAACGCCGTGAAGCTGGCTCACGAACACGGCATTATTCACCGGGACCTGAAGCCCCAAAACATCTTGATCGACCAAAACCGCACCGCCAAGATCACGGACTTTGGCATCGCGGTGACCCTGTCGGAAAGCAGCCTGACCCAGACCAACACGGTCTTGGGGTCGGTCCACTACCTGTCACCGGAACAGGCCCGTGGGGGGATGGCGACCAAGCAGTCGGACATCTACTCGCTGGGGATCATTCTCTACGAGATGCTGACGGGGACCGTGCCCTTCGAGGGGGAGACGGCGGTCTCGATTGCTTTGAAACACTACCAGTCGGACATTCCGGCGGTCCGCGACACCGACCCCCGGATTCCCCAGGCACTGGAGAACGTGGTCTTTCGGGCGACCGCTAAACGGCCGCAGGACCGCTACGCGACGGTTGCCGACATGGCGACGGACCTGGCCACCGCCCTCTCACCGAAGCGGGCGGGCGAGGCCCGGTTCACGCCGCAGGGGGATGACGGGGAGACCAAGGTCTTGCCGCTCAGCGCCTTGAGCGATTTAACGGCAATCGCCGATCCGACCAAGACGGCGCAGGCGGCGAGCACGCACCAACCGGTAACGACCAAACCGACCCAGGCGGCCAGTGAAGCGGATAAACCCACGAAGCTGCGGTACCGGGATCGGCACCCACGGCGGCGCAAGTTTATGCTGACGGGGCTGGTCATCTTGATGTTGCTGCTGGGAGCGGCCCTGGGCGTGGCGATCTTTCAACCCCGGATGACCAGTGTGCCGAACGTGGTGGGGGCCCGTCAGGCCAACGCCCAAACGGCCCTGGTCAAGACGCACCTGCAGGTCGGCCGCGTGCACAAGGCGGCCAGCTCGTCGGTCAAGTTACACCGGGTGATCCGGACGGAACCGCGTTCGGGGACCCAGCTGCAGCGCAATACCAAGGTGGACCTGTGGATCAGCACGGGACCCCGGACGTACCGGGTCGCCAACTACCAGGGCGACTCGTACGCGAGCGTGGCGGCTAAGCTGCAGGCCAGCGGGTTTACCGTTCACCGGGAGTCGGTCCACTCGACCAGCGTCCCGGCCGGCCGCATCATCCAGCAGAACGTGACGGCGGGCAAACGGGTCGTGCCCAAGGAGACCACGATGACGTTGACCGTGTCGACGGGGACGCAGACGGTCACGTTAAGCGACCTCACCGACAAGACCAAGGCCCAGGCGCAACGCTATGCGACCGATCACAACCTCAACCTGGCCTTTAGCTACGCCTATTCCAACGACGTGGACAAGGGCAAGGTCATCCGACAGTCGCCGGGTGAGGGCGCCGTGGTCCAGGAGGGGGACGAGATCACGCTGACCCTGTCGCGGGGACCGGAGAGTTCCGGACCCGCGACCGACCAGTTCAGCGTGAAGGTCAAGATCCCGTTCGACAGCAGCGCGTCGAGCACCAGCAGTAGTGACAGCGACGACGAAAGTGCCAGTTCGGCGGCGACGGAGAACCTGGTCCAGATTTATCTGCGTGACCAGGATCACCAATTGAGCTCGGTTTACAAACAGATGACCATCACAAACGATACCACCGTGACCCTGCCGTTTACGGTGGCGCACGGGAAATCCGGGGCGTACAAGATTGTGCGGAACGGAGACGTGATCGGTGAAGATAGTCATGTGACGAAAAATTAAGGAAAAAGCGGGCATTTAGGGCTCAGTTCTTTTATAATAAAAGGGAACTGAGCTTTTTTATTTTGCAAAGGAGGTGCTCCATGGCAGAAGGACAGATTCGTCAGTCGCTCAGCGGCTTTTACGACGTGTTCAGCGACGGCGAGCTCTACCGGACCCGGGCACGCGGAAACTTTCGAAAGAAGCGAATTACGCCCTTAGTGGGGGATCGGGTGCGGTTTGAAAGTTCATCCCCCAAGGAAGGCTATATCCTCGAGATCCTACCGCGCGACAACGCGCTGACCCGCCCACCGGTCGCCAACATTGACCAGGGGGTCGTGGTGACCGCGGTGGCGTCGCCGGAGTTCTCGACGAACCTCTTGGACCGGCAGCTGATCGCCCTCGAGGTGAGCCACATCAAGCCGGTGATCTACTTTACCAAGACCGACCTGATCACGGATGACCGTTATCAGCAGTTCGTGACGCTGGCGGCCGCGTACCGGCAGGTGGGTTACCCCGTGTGCCTCAGTCGTGAACCGTTCGCCCAGGACGGCTTGGACCAGCTGCGCACGTTACTGGCCGACCAGGAAACGGTCATCATGGGCCAGACCGGGGCGGGCAAGTCCACGTTACTGAACCACCTGGTGCCGGACCTGGACCTGGCGACCGGCGAAATCTCGACGGCCCTGAACCGGGGGCGGCACACGACCCGTAAGGTGAGCTTGATGCCGATTGCCGGCGGGCTAGTGGCCGACACGCCGGGGTTCTCGTCTTACGACACCCTGACGATCGACTACCGCGAACTCGGCCAGTATTTCCCCGAATTTCGGGCGCTGGCGAGCCAGTGTCGGTTCCGGGGCTGCGTTCACGTGAACGAACCCGGGTGTGCGGTCAAGGCAGCGTTGGCGGCCGGTGACGTCTTACAGAGCCGGTACGACAACTACTTACAATTACTCACGTTGTTACAGAACCAAAAACCTGTTTATAACAAAAAGAAATGAGGAAGAGAATTTATGATTAAAGTAGCGCCATCAATTTTAAGTGCGGATTACGTCAACTTACAACCAGACATCGAAAAGGTCGACCAAGCGGGGGCGGAAGTGCTCCACATCGACATCATGGACGGTCAATTCGTGCCGGCCTTATCCTACGGTCCCGGCTGGGTCAAGGCGATTCGGCCCATCACGAAGATGGTCTTAGACGTGCACATGATGGTTCAAAACCCTGAACGGTACGTCGACGACTTTGCCAAGGCCGGTGCGGACATCATCGGGGTCCACGTCGAAGCAACGCCCCACATTCACCGGGCCTTACAGATGATTCAAAACGCCGGTGCCACGCCGGAAGTGGTCATCAACCCAGGGACGCCGGTCAGCGCCATCGAACCCGTCTTGGGCATGGTCGGCCAAGTGCTGGTCATGACCGTTAACCCTGGTTTCGGGGGCCAAAAGTTCCTGCACAGCACGGTCGAGAAGATCGCCCAATTGGACGCCATCAAGAAGGCCAAGGGCTACGACTTTGACATCGAAGTCGACGGTGGGGTCAACGACCAGACCGTTGTTGAATGTGCCAACGCCGGTGCGACGGTCGCTGTGGCGGGTTCCTACGTCTTTAACGCGGACGACCCGGCTGCCCGGATCAAGGCTTTGAAGGACGCCACGAAATAATGCCACGGGGCGGAACGTTTAATCTCCTGGTAGGCGGTCCTAAGGCCAACTGGCCCGAATCGTTGGCGGCCCATGAGATTACGGGCCCCTGGATTGGGGTCGATCGGGGGACCCTGCGGTTGATCGATCTGAACATTCAACCGGTCGCGGCGATCGGGGACTTCGACTCCCTGCAGGAGCCGGAGCTGCAGTCGGTGCGCCGAAACGTCAAGGACGTGCGGCAGGCCCAGCCCGAAAAGGACTTTACCGACACCCAGATGGCGGTCATGGTGGCCTTTCGGGACTACCACGCCGAGCAGGTCGACATTTACGGGGCGACGGGCGGGCGGTTGGACCACTTCTTGGCCAACCTGTTCCTGGTCTTAGAACCCCGGTACAAGGCCTACGCGGGCCAGATTCGCCTGATCGACCGGCAGAACACAATCACCTTCTATCTGCCGGGACACTACACGCTCCAGAAGGAAGCCGATAAGAAGTACCTGGCGTTTATCCCGTTGACGCCGATTGACCACCTGAGCCTGTTTGACGAAAAATATCCGCTCCACGACGAACCGATTCCGTACCCGATTTCCTTTGCCAGTAACGAGTTTATTGGCGAGACCGGGACGTTTCAGTTCGACACCGGCTTACTGTGTGTCATTCAAAGCTGTGACACGTACGAAGCCCGGCATGAATAATTAGATAGCGTGACCTAAGAAGGCCGCACACCCCCGTTAAATGGGGGCTGTGCGGCCTTTTGAATTGGGCGGATAGATGGATTGCTTCATTAATAGGTAAATTCAGTTGGACGATTAATGGATTGCTGGGTAGAAGGAGGCTAACCAGCGCTTCACGCCGGCGAGCAAGCCGGCCGAGGTGGGCACGACTCTGGAGCCTCAAAGTACGAGTCTCCAGAGCTCGGCCTTGATGTAGGTGGGCTAAAAACGCCCGCCAACATCAATTTCACCACGGCCAGCAAGTCGCCTCTGTGCCGCTGATCTAGGTGCCATGACATGAGCGATTGCCGTAAATTTCGGGCAGCTTTGGAAAACCGGATGATATTGAGTACGGATAGTGCTAGTTGATTAGAAAACGGTGTTGGCATTGTCTTTTCGTTTTGTCGACTGATGTTTTCCGTGCTAAGTATGTGGAAAAACGCTGACACGCCACTATGACGGCAGTTGAGACGAAATGGCAAGGTGGTCACTAGCGTCACGGCCCAGCTGAGCGGAAGTAATCGGCAACTTTCGTCGATTTTAACGAGCGGGACGCGTGCCGGAGAACATCAAGGGTACCTTGCTCGCCGGCGTGAAGCGAGGACTGATCATACGAAAAAAGACGCTCCCTCAACCGTTGGCTGAAAGCGCGTCTTTTCGTTTATCAATCGAATTTAGTCACTGACTAAACGCGAGTTACCTTACCTGATTTCAAGGTCCGGGTAGAAATCCAAACCTTCTTTGGCTTACCGTCCACTAAGATGCGAACCTTTTGCAAGTTCGGCTTCCAAGCACGACGAGTCGAGTTTAAGGCGTGGGAACGCTTGTTACCGAAGCGCGTCCGCTTACCGTTGATAAAATCCTTTGCCATGGCGTAAACCCTCCTTCATGGATTCATTACTGTTTAAAAAGCAGTGCTTTTTACTCACCTGACTAATTTACCATACTCTTTGACCGAACGCAATATTTTCTTTCAAGTAATTTCCCTTGACACTTAATTACCGCTACTACCCGCTTTCCGGTGTTCCTATTTCTATTTTCGGGTGGGTTGTGGTAAGATTAATTTCTGTTAAGATTCTATTCTTTGACAAGGAGGCTATTTCCATGGCCGTAAAGATTAAGACTCAGTACGGAACAATTGATATTACCAATGAAGTGATTGCGACCGTAGTTGGGGGTGCCGCGACTGATAATTATGGTGTCGTGGGCATGGCAAGCAAGAATCAACTACGCGATAACGTGAACGATATTCTCCGCCGCGAAAACTACGCGCGCGGGGTGGTCGTTCGTCAGGAAGACAACGGCGTCGCCATCGACGTTTACGTGATCGTGAGTTACGGGACCAAGATTTCCGAAGTCTCCCGCAACGTCCAAGCTAAAGTGAAATACAACCTGGAAACAATGCTCGGCGTCACGGCCAACTCGGTCAACGTGATTGTCCAAGGGGTGCGGGTGTTGGCTGACTAGCCAGACGTGCTGAAATCAAGGAGGATACTTAGTTGAAAGTCACAGAAATTACTAATCTTGAGTTTGGTAAGATGGTTCAGGCCGCCTCGCAAAAACTAAACCAAAACGCTGATTTTATTAATTCATTGAACGTGTTTCCCGTGCCCGATGGGGATACCGGGACCAACATGAGCCTGTCACTGCAGAGTGGGGCCAAGTATGAGCGGGATGCAGACACCACCGCTGTGGGGGCCCTGGCTACGGCCTTAGCCAAGGGTCTGCTGATGGGGGCCCGGGGTAACTCCGGGGTCATCCTATCCCAGATTTTTCGGGGCTTCTCCCGCAAGCTGGCGGACAAGCAGACGCTGACGGCCCAAGACCTGGCCGACGGGTTCGCTGCCGGCGCCGAAACGGCCTACAAGGCCGTGATGAAGCCCACGGAAGGGACCATTTTGACGGTCGTGCGTGAAGGGGCCCAAGCGGGATTAAACGCCGCTAAGGACTCGGATGACGTCTTAGCCGTGATGGATGCCGTTTACACGGCGGCCAAGGAAGCCTTGGCGACAACGCCCGACTTACTGCCCGTTTTGAAGCAGGTCGGCGTGGTCGATTCCGGTGGTCAGGGACTGACCTTTGTCCTGGAAGCCTTTGATGACTCCCTGAACGGGCGGGTCGCCGAGACCCAGGATTACCAACCAGACGATGCCGAGATGGACGAAATGATCGATGCGACCCACCACCAAAGCGTGCAGGGCAAGCTGGATCCGAACAGCATCAAGTACGGTTACTGTACCGAAATCATGGTCCGGATCGGCCGGGGCAAGCAGGTGGATCACAAGTTTGACTACGACACCTTCTACAACTACCTGGCTGACCTGGGGGACTCCCTGTTAGTCGTGAACGACGACGAGATCGTGAAGGTCCACGTGCATACCGAACACCCCGGTAAGGTCATTGCCTGGGGACAAGAATTCGGGGACTTGGCCAAGGTCAAGGTCGACAACATGCGGATGCAACAAGAGACGATCATCGAACACGACGAAGAAGAAAATGCCGAGACGCCGGTCGAAAAGGCCGAAGCGAAAGCGCAACAACAACCCGCTGACACGGCCATCATCGCGATCGCCGCGGGTGACGGCTTAGCGACGCTGTTCAAGAGCCTGGGTGTGACCCACGTGGTCAACGGGGGCCAAACCATGAACCCTAGCACGCAGGACATCGTTGACGCGATCAATGACTCGCAAGCTAAGCGGGCCATCGTGTTGCCGAACAACAAGAACATCTTCTTGGCGGCCGAACAAGCGGCTGAGGTCGCGGACATCCCCACGGTCATCGTTCACGCGAAGACCGTTTCGCAAGGGATGACGGCGATGCTGGGCTACAACCCCGACGCCAAGCTGGAAGAGAACCAGGAAGCCATGGAAGACAACCTGGACACGGTCAAGAGTGGTCAGGTGACCCACGCGATTCGGGATACCCAGCTGGATGGGTTTGACATTAAAGAAGGCAACTACATGGGGATCGTGGACGGTACCATCAAGGTGACCGACGCGGATCTCCTGCAGACGGCTGTTGCCACGGTCAAGGCGATGCTCGACGACGATAGTGAAATCGTCACGATCATCTACGGCGCCGACACGACGGCGGAAGTGGCCGATCAGTTACAACAACAGGTCGCGGCCTTAGACGCCGACCTGGAAACAGAAGTTCACGAAGGAGACCAACCGGTTTATCCATTCTTGATTTCGGTGGAATAATGACACAGGCCCGAAAAGATTGGACAACCGTCCAATCTTTTTTTCGCAATTACGAGAGTGGGACATCAGAAGTTCGGAGAATCAAAGTAGCTGAGACTTTTGTCCCAAACGCTTTTGCGATTGCGGGGGGAAGCATCCCCGTGAACAGGGACAAAAATGGTGAAAGGAGGCACGGTCCATGGCGAGTTTAAGTGATTCCGTCGCGAGTCTGAACGGGGTCGGTCCCAAACGGGTCCAGGCCTTGAAGGAACTCGACATTGAAAACGTCAATGATTTGTTGACGTACTTTCCTTTTCGGTACGAAGATCTCCAGGCCAAGGACCCGGCGGAACTGACCGACCAGGCCAAGGTGACGCTCAAGGGCACCGTGGCGGCCGAACCAGTCCTGACGCGGTTCGGGCGGAAGAAGAACCGGCTGAACTTTCGCCTGGTCCTGACCGATCACAACGTCATTCCGGTGACCTTCTTCAACCAACCCTGGTTACGCGACCAGATCGAGGTCGGCCGGGAACTGGTGGTCTACGGGCGGTTCGACGCCAAGCGCCAGAGCATGGCCGGCATGAAGCTGCTGACCAGTGCCAACGGGTCCATGGGGTCGATCTATCCGGCCAATAAGGAGATTCGGCAGGCGACCATCAAGAAGCTGGTGACGGAGGCGTATGACGCCTACGAGCCGGTCATCGTGGACCTGATTCCGGAGACCTTGCGGGACCAATACCGCCTGTTACACCGGCGGCAGATGATCCACGACATGCACTTTCCGGCCGATGCGCAGGCGGCCCAGGCGGCCCGGCGCACGGCCAAGTTCGAGGAGTTTTTCCTCTTCGAATTACGGTTGCAGATCGTGAAGCAGCAAGACCATACCCTTCACGGCCAGGCCCTGACCTACGACTTGCCGGACCTGAAGCGGTTCATTGGCAGTCTGCCGTACGAATTGACGGCCGCCCAGAAAAAGGTGGTCAACGAGATCTGCTTCGACCTGAAGCGACCGATTCACATGAACCGGCTGTTGCAGGGGGACGTGGGGAGCGGCAAGACGGTCGTAGCGGCCATCGCGATGTACGCGGCCATCACGTCGGGGACGCAAGCCGTCCTGATGGCGCCCACGGAAATCCTGGCCGAACAACACGCCAACAACTTGGCGAAGCTCTTCGCGGACTTCCCGGTCAACGTGGCGTTGCTGACCGGGGCGACCAAACCGGCCGCGCGAAAGGTCCTCTTGCCCCAAATCGCCAACGGTGAGGTCAACCTGGTGGTCGGCACCCACGCGCTGATTCAGCCGGACGTGCACTACCACCACCTGGGCTTAGCGGTCATTGACGAGCAACACCGTTTTGGGGTGAACCAACGGCAGGCCTTGCGGCAGAAGGGGGCCCAACCGGACATCTTGGCGATGACCGCCACGCCGATCCCCCGAACCCTGGCCATCACCGCGTACGGGGAAATGGACGTGTCCATTATCAACGAGTTGCCGGCCGGACGCCAGCCGATTCAGACGACCTGGATTCGCAGCAACCAGGAGACCAGCATGCTGCGGGAGGTCAAGGCCGAACTCGCCGCGGGCTCTCAGGCTTACGTGGTCACGCCGCTGATCGAAGAATCCGAGGCGGTGGACATGAAGAACGCCGAGGCCATCTATCAGCGCTTCCAGGAGACGTTCGAGCCCCAGTACAAGGTGGGCTTGCTCCACGGTCGGATGAAAAACGACGAGAAAAACGCCATCATGGACGCGTTCAAGGCCAACGAATTTCAGGTGTTGGTCGCGACCACGGTCATCGAAGTTGGGGTCGACGTGCCCAACGCCACCCTGATGATGATCTACGATGCCGACCACTTTGGCTTGGCCCAGCTGCACCAACTGCGCGGCCGGGTCGGGCGGGGGCAAAAGGCGTCCAAGTGTATCCTGATCGCCGACCCCAAGAACCAGTTGGCCATTGAGCGGATGACCACCATGACCAGCACCACCGACGGGTTCGTCCTGTCCCAAAAGGACCTGGAACTCCGGGGTCCCGGGGACGTCTTGGGCCGTAAGCAGTCCGGGGTGCCCGAGTTCAAGGTCGGGGACCCGGTGGCCGACCTGAACATCTTAAGCACCGCCCAACAGGTGGCTAAGACGATCGTCACGCAGGATGACTGGGCCAGCCAGGACGAGAACCTGCCGGTTGCGGCCTTCTTGACCACGACCGCGCATCAGACCACGACTATGGATTAACAAAGGAGAAAATTACTATGAAAATTGCCGTCGATGCAATGGGTGGCGACTACGCCCCCGACGAGATCGTGAAGGGAATCGAACAGGCTCGCGACGCTTACAGTGACCTAGAATTCCTGCTGTACGGACAACCGGAGAAGGTCCAACCGTTGCTCAAGGACACCACCCGCATCACCCTGGTGCCGGCCACGGAAGTCATCGAGATGGGGGACGAACCCGTCCGCGCCGTCCGCCGCAAGAAGCAGTCCAGTATCGTCTTGGCCGCCAACGCGGTCCGCGACGGGGAGGCGGACGCCTTCTTCTCCGCCGGCAATACCGGGGCCGTCTTAACGGCGGGCCTGCTAATCGTGGGCCGCATCAAGGGCATCGACCGGCCGGGGCTCACGACGACCCTGCCGGTCCTGCGCAAGCCGGACCAGTCCAGCTTCGTGATGCTCGACGTGGGGGCCAACGCGGATACCAAGCCCTTTAACGTGGTGCAGTACGCCATCATGGGGCAACGCTACGCTCAGTCGGTGATGCACGTGCAGAATCCCCGCATCGGCCTGCTGAACAACGGGACCGAGGCGGACAAGGGTGATAAGAATCACCGGGCGATCCACGATACGCTGGCCCAGATGCCGGACCTGAACTTCGTGGGCAACGTGGAGTCCCGGGAACTCTTGAACGGGGCGGCCGACGTGGTGGTCACCGACGGCTTTACCGGCAACGCAACGCTGAAGGCCATCGAAGGCACGGCGCTGTCCATGCTGAAGCTGATCAAGGGTGAGATCATGAGCGGCGGCCTCGGCGGCAAGCTGGGGGCCAGCCTTTTACGGCCGGTCTTCCATAACGTGCGGGACGCCATGGACTATTCCCAGTATGGCGGAGCGGTTCTGCTCGGTTTGAAGGCGCCGGTCGTGAAGACCCACGGCTCGACCAAGGCGGAGACGGTCAAGAACACGATCGGCCAGATCCGCGAGTTGCTGGCCACTGACAGTTCCAAGCAACTGGTCGATTACTTCAGCGAACACGCCGATCAAATGGCGGCGTTGAAGGAAGCCCTGAAGTAAGGACGGGGAGCGTGTCAAGCACGGACGGGGGATTCCTGTGGGGGCCCCGATTCAGATGATAATGTGCTAGACAAGGCCCCGCAAAACGGCTAAACTTACTATTGAATACTGTGAGCGAGGGATAGCAAATGACGAGAGCAGAAATTTTTGATAAAATTGCTGATATCATCGCCGATCGATTTGAAGTCGACCGCGCGGGGATCAATGAGCAACTCAATTTTAAGCAGGACCTGGACGCCGATTCAATCGACTTTGTTGAATTCGTTCTGGAACTGGAAGACACGTTTGGTGCCGAGATTTCCGACGAAGACGCCGAAAAGTTGAACACCATTGGTGAAGTGGTTGACTACATTGTCGCCCATCAAGCACAAAAATAGTTACTGAAGCGAGTCCGGGCCGCAACCTTTCGTCCCGGGCTTTTTCAATCTAAACGCAGAAATGAGGAATCGTACGTGATTGCTGGATTAAATCAGGAGTTAGCGGATCGCTTTGGGATTCATATCAAGGACCAATCGTTACTCGACGAGGCCTTTACCCAGGCGTCATACGTCAATGAACACCCGAACCAGGGCTTGAAATTTTACGAACGCATCGAGTTCTTAGGGGATGCCGTGATGCAGTTGGTCGTCTCCAACTACATTTATCGCCGTTACCCCCAGATGCCCCAGGGCCGCTTGACCCGGTTACGGGCCGCGATGGTCAACGAGAATAGTTTTGCTAGTTTTGCGCGTGAGTGTCACTTCGACCAGTACATCCGACTGGGCAAGGGTGAGGAAAAGGCGCAAGCACGGCAACGCGATTCGCTGTTATGTGATATTTTTGAGTCCTTTATCGGGGCCCTGTACCTCGATCAGGGGCTGGACGCCGTGGTCAAGTTCGTGACGCAGGTGGTCTTCCCCAAGCTCGACGAGGGTCGCTTCGACGAATTCTTCGACCACAAGACGGAGCTTCAAGAATTGGTCCAACAACACGGGGCCGTCAGCATCGACTACCGGTTGCTGGACGAACAGGGCCCGGACAATGATCTGGCCTTTAAGGTGGCCGTGTACGTGAACGACAAGCTGTTAGGCGAGGGCACGGGCCATTCGAAGAAACACGCGGAACAAAACGCCGCCCGGCACGCGCTGGAAAATTTGAAAGCAGAGTAAGGATGACGAACGATGCGGTTAAAGACATTAGAGATTAGTGGGTTCAAATCCTTTGCGGATAAGACCCGCATCGACTTTTTGCCGGGAATGACTGGCATCGTCGGCCCCAACGGTAGCGGCAAGAGCAACATTGCGGAAGCCGTCCGTTGGGTATTAGGGGAGCAGTCCGCCAAGAGCCTGCGGGGCAGTAAGATGCCCGACGTGATCTTCGGTGGATCGACCGACCGGCACGCCCTGAACCGGGCGGCGGTGGCCATCACCCTGGACAACAGTGACCACTATTTAAAGAGTGCTTATACGGAAATTACCATTAGCCGGATCCTCTACCGGTCCGGTGAGAGTGAGTACCTGCTGAACGGCCAGAATTGCCGGTTAAAGGACATTACCGAGTTGTTAATGGACTCGGGGATGGGTCAGGACTCCTTCTCCATCATTTCCCAGGGCCGCGTCGAGGCCATCTTCAACAGTAAGCCGGAGGATCGGCGCAGCATCGTTGAAGAGGTCGCCGGGGTCTATAAGTACCGCAAGCACAAGGAGACCGCGCAGCGCGAACTCGACGGGACCATGGGGGACCTGCACCGGGTCGAAGACATCATTGCCGAACTGGAAGGGCGTCTCCAACCCCTCGAGGAGCAGAGCAACCTGGCGCAAGACTACCTGGACCAACAGAAGAAGTTTGCCGTGCTGGACCGGACTCAACTGGTGCGGCAACTCCACACCGAGCTGGACCAGAAGCAAACGATTGACCAGCGGGTCACGGCAAAGCAGCGGCTGGTCACCCGGTACCAGACGGCCCAACAGGACCAGCAACGGGTGGTCACGGAGCTGCAGACCCAGCAGACGCAATTACTGGCTCAAAAAGACGATCTGCAGGCCCAACTGGTGGCGGCAACGCAACGGGTGGAACAGTCCCAAGGACAGGTCAACCTGTCGGCCGAACAGCGGCGAAACCAGGAAAGCCAACGACAACAGCTGGATGACCAGGTCACCACGCTGACGAAGCAGCAACAGACTCTGACCGACCAGTTGACGGCGGGCCAGGCGTCCATCGCGGAGCTCGAAAAGCAGATCAAGGTCTGCCAGGCCGAGATCAAGGAGCTGCGGCAGGAGACGGCTGAGCAGCGGGTCACCGACCTGCGTGACCAGCTAGAACACCTGCGAACGGCCTATTTTGACCAGAAACAGGCCGTGGCCAACTGGCGAAACGAACGGCAGTACCTGCAACAAGACCAAGAACGCCAGCAACAACGCAGCCAGCGGTTGACGACGCAGCTGACGGACCTGCAACAAACGGCCCAAACGACCCAGCAACGGGTTACCGAGCTCAAAGCACAGGCCGAGCAACTCCAGACACAGCTGACCGCCGCCGAACAGGCTAACGACGCCGAGGCGGGCACGTATCAGGCGCACCAGTCCCAGTACCAACAGCTCCAACGTAACTGGCAGGCCGCTTTGGAAGTCTATCAACGGGCGCAGACCAAGGCCGCCAGTCAGCAAGCCGCGGCCGCGGCTTACGGGGGCTTTGGCCAGGGGGCCAAGGCCATCTTGCGTCAACGGGACCGGTTCAGCGGCCTGGTCGGCGCCGTTTCCGAACTGCTACAGGTGCCCCAACGCTACACCACCGCGATCGAATACGCGCTGGGGGGACAGCTGCAACAGGTCGTGGTGACCGACGAAGCGGCCGCCAAAGCCGCCGTAGCCTTCCTACGGGAGAACCATGCCGGACGGGCGACCTTCCTGCCGCTGACCACCGTTCGGGGCCGGCGTCTCGACGCCGCGACCCGCAATAGTCTGAACGGGTTCCCGGGTTTCCTGGGGGTCGGTAACGAGCTGGTCACCACCGAGGACCGGGCGCATGGCATCTTAGACCATCTGCTGGGCACCACGTTATTGGCCACGGACCTCGATGCGGCCGTGGTCATCAGCCAGCGGGTCCGGCGCCGCTACCGGGTGGTCAGCTTAGCTGGCGACCTGGTCAGTGCCAGTGGGGCCATCACCGGGGGGCAAAGCCGCCACGCGCGCAACAGTGTGTTGCGGCAACGGCAGGAGCTCCAGCAGCTTCAGGAGTCGCTGACCACCATGCACGCCCAATTACTGGACCAGGAGAAAAAGGTTCAGGCCCAGCGGGATGCCATGCAGGCCAGCGAACAGACCACCCAACGGTTACAAACCACGATCAATCAGTTGCAGCCTCAGTGTCGGCAGGCCAAGGATGACTTGGCCACCGCCCAGACTGCGGCGAAGCAGGCCGCCCGCCAACTCCAGGCGGCTCAGCTCGAGATCAAGCAGGCGGGGGTCAGTGATCAGACCGCCCAAGCGGCGAAGCTGACCGACCAGATCACCCAGGGCGAAGCCGCGATTGCCGACCAGGAGAAACAAGTCGCGCAATTGCAGAGCCAGATCAAGGTGGTCAGCACCCAGCAAGCCAGCCAGCGGGAGGTCTTGACCTCCAAACAGACTTGGCTGGCGGGTGCGAAGGAACGCCTGCAGCAACAACGAAAGAATCAGACCGCCCGTGAAGCCGCGCAGCATACGGCGGCCCATGACCTGCAACGGGTGCAAGCCCAGTTAGCGGCCCTGGCCAACGCGAAGGCGTTGACGCCGGCCGCCGCTCAACAGCAGTTGGCCACGGCCCAGTCTGACCGCCAGGCGGTTCAAGATCACCTGACCCAGGTGGACCAACAGCTCACGACGGTCAACGACCAGGCCGCGGCGGCGACCCAGGAGAGTGACCGGACGACGGGGCTGCTCCAGGTCGCCAACGATGACCTGAAGCAGGCCCAGGTCGACCAGACCCGCTTGACGGCGCTGATCGATCAGCAACAGACCCAACTGTCCGAGAAGTATCAGCTGAGCCTCGCGACGGCCGAACAGGACGTCAGTGACCTGCCGGACAACGAGTTAGCGATGCAGTTGAAGCTCTTGAAGCGGGGACTGGATGAGATCGGGTCGGTTAACTTAAACGCCATCGACGAGTACCAGGAGGTCCGCGACCGTTACCAGTTCTTGACCCAGCAACGAGACGACCTGTTGACGGCGAAGAACCAGCTGACCGCCACCATGGCCGAACTTGATGGCCAGGTCAGAGATCGGTTCCAACAAAGCTTTACGCAGATTGCCACGAAGTTTACGGCCACGTTTAAGCAGATGTTTGGCGGCGGCACGGCGAAGTTGGTGCTGACCGACCCGCACGACCTGCTGACCACGGGGATCGACATCATGGCGCAGCCACCCGGCAAGAAGTTTCAGAACATGGGCTTGCTGTCCGGGGGCGAACGGGCCTTGACGGCCATCACGTTACTGTTCGCCATTTTACAGGTCCAACCGGTGCCGTTCTGCATCCTCGATGAGGTGGAGGCCGCCCTGGACCCCGCGAACGTGACGCGCTTTGCCCGTTACATGCACCAATTCCAGGATCAAACACAGTTTATCGTGATCACTCACCGGAAGGAGACCATGGTTCAGGCCGATGTGCTCTACGGGGTCACGATGCAAGAGTCCGGGGTGTCCAAGATGGTCACCGTGGATCTTGACCAGCAAACCACTTCGGAAGGGAAGCCATCATAATGGGATTATTTGATATTTTTCGCCGACGTTCGAAGAAGTCGGCTCAGGAGACACCCACGAGCGAAAGCCTCACGACCAGCACCAGCCTGACCAGTGACGCCAGTGCGAGTGCCAGTGTCACGGCGAGTGAAAGTGCCGCCTCGAGCGTGTCCTTAACGACCAGTACCACCGCTACCCACAGCGCCGAGACCGCAACGCCCGCTGCGTCCGCCACCGCGGCGGCCACACAGCCAAGCACCCGTGAGGAAACGGCCTCCGTGAGCGCCGAACCAGCGGCGGTGGCGGAGACGTCCGCACAACCGGTTGCTTCGGTGGCCAGTGCGGCGCCCGCTTCGGTCACGCAGGCAGCGTCTCGTGAGACGGCTTCCGTCACCGCCGTTGCTAGCCAGGAGAGCCGTTCATCACTGACCTCGACGGCCTCGGTGAGCGTCGCTTCGATCTCAACGGCGAGCGCAGAAGCCAGCACGTCGGCGGTGACCAGTGAACCCGTGGAAGAGTCCGAAAGTGCCAGTGTGAAGACCGACGAGCAGCTCTACGACCAGGGACTTGAGAAGACCCGGCACACGTTTGGGGAACGCCTGAACGCCTTGCTGGCGAACTTCCGGCACGTCGATGAGGGCTTCTTCGATGATCTAGAAGAGACCCTGATTGGCGCCGATGTCGGTTTTGACATGGCCGTCAAGCTCAGCGATGAGCTACGCGACGAGGTCAAGCTGCAAAACGCCAAGCGGTCACAGGATGTTCAGAACGTCATCGTGGAAAAGATGGTCGAGATTTACGACCAGGCCGGTAATGACGAGGAAAGCACCGCGCTGAACATGGCACCAGAAGGCCCGACCGTGATCCTGTTCGTCGGGGTCAACGGTGTCGGCAAGACCACGACCATCGGGAAGATGGCCAACCGGTATCACCAGGCGGGCAAGAAGGTCCTGCTGGCCGCGGCCGACACGTTCCGGGCCGGGGCGACCGAACAACTGGACGTCTGGGCCAAGCGCGGCCACGTGGACATCGTCAAGGGGCAACCGCAATCGGACCCGGCGGCCGTGGTGTTTGACGCCGTTCAGAAGGCCAAGCGGGAGAACTACGACATCTTGTTCGTAGACACCGCCGGCCGGCTCCAGAACAAGGTCAACTTGATGAACGAGTTGGCGAAGATGAAGCGGATCATCACCCGGGAGATTCCGGCGGCGCCGCACGAGGTCTTACTGGTTTTGGATGCGACGACCGGACAGAATGCGTTGACCCAGGCCAAGCTCTTTAAGGAATCCACCGACGTGACGGGCATCGTGCTGACCAAGCTCGATGGGACCGCCCGTGGGGGGATCGTCCTGGCGATTCGTAACGAGCTGCACGTGCCCGTGAAGTTTATCGGGCTTGGCGAACAGATCGACGACTTACGGCCGTTCGATCCAAACGAGTTCGTGTACGGCCTGTTCAAGGGCTTGATCGACGTGTCGGCGCTGGAGAAAGCTTAAAATCAGGGCTACTGGGGCTCACCCGGTGCTTCCGGGCCCGACAAAAATTGGGCTGGAACGGGGTGGGCCCGGCCCAGCTGAGCGGAAGCAATTGGTAGTTGTCACTCGTTGAGGTATTCGTTCAATTAACAGAAGGGGTGCGTCCCATCAAGGATGCGCCCTTTTTTAATGGGCCGGCCGGCTACGCAACCACCGAATCTCCGGGAATGTGTGAAAAAAATTGACGCCACCGCGAAAAATCGGTACTCTAATAGAGTGTGACATGAAAGGGAGGGTCAAGTATGGAGCTTGAAAAAAATTATCGCATCAATTCCCTCTTTGCCTTTTATCAACCGTTATTGACGGCTAAGCAGAACAACTACATGCAGCTGTATTACGGGGACGATTACTCCCTGGGTGAGATCGCCGAGGAATTCAACGTCAGCCGGCAGGCCGTTTACGATAACCTGCGCCGGACCGAGAAAATCTTGGAGGCGTACGAAGCCAAGCTGCATCTCTATCAGGAATTTACCGCGCGCAACCAACAGGCTGACGAGATTCAGTCGTACGTCCGGGACCACTATCCCCACGACGCGACGTTGAACCGGCTGGTGGCGGGCTTAGAAAACTTAGAAGAACAATGAAAGTTAGGTGGCAAGTTTAATGGCGTTTGAAGGATTAACCGAACGACTACAGAACGCAATGCGGAAGCTGCGGGGGAAGGGCAAGGTCTCCGAAAGCGACTTACGGGCGACCATGCGCGAGATTCGCCTGGCCCTTTTGGAGGCCGACGTTAACTTTACCGTGGTCAAGGACTTTGTGAAGCAGGTCCGTGAACGGGCCATGGGCGCCGACGTCCTCGAAGGCCTGAATCCCGCCCAACAGATCGTTAAGATCGTTGACGAGGAACTGACCAAGACCATGGGGGAAGAAGCCGTTCCCCTGAACAAGTCCGCGAAGATTCCGACCATTATCATGATGGTTGGGCTCCAAGGGGCCGGGAAGACCACGACCGCTGGGAAACTGGCACTGCGGTTAAAGAATGAAGAAAAGGCCCGCCCCTTAATGATTGCGGCCGACGTTTACCGGCCCGCCGCGATCGACCAATTGGTCCAGGTGGCAGCCGGTATCGACGTGCCCGTCTTCCAGCTGGGGACCGACGTGGATCCCGTGGAGATTGTCCGCCAAGGGTTAGCGCAGGCGGCCGAGAACCATAACGACTACGTGATCATCGATACCGCCGGGCGGTTACAGATCGACGAACAGCTGATGGATGAGCTGGCCAACATCAAGGCCCTGGCGCACCCGGACGAAATCCTGTTGACGGTCGATGCTATGACCGGGCAAAACGCCGTGGCGACGGCCCAAGGGTTTGACGACAAGCTCGACGTGACCGGGGTCGTTCTGACCAAGTTAGACGGGGATACCCGTGGCGGGGCCGCGCTGTCCATTCGGGCCGTGACTGGCAAGCCGATCAAGTTCATCGGGCAAGGGGAAAAGATGACCCAACTGGACGTCTTCCACCCCGACCGGATGGCGTCCCGAATCCTGGGAATGGGCGACATGCTGTCGCTGATCGAAAAGACCCAGCAGGAGTATGACGCGAAGCAGGCCCAGGAACTGACCGAAAAGATTCAGGAAAACTCCTTTGACTTTAACGACTTCATCGACCAGATCGACCAGATCCAGAAGATGGGGCCGATGGAAGACCTGATGAAGATGATTCCGGGGATGGCCAACAATCCGGCCATGAAGAACGTCCAGGTCGATCCTAAGGATATGGGCCACCTGAAGGCCGTTGTTTACTCGATGACGCCGGAAGAGCGGACCAATCCCGATATCCTGAACCCGTCGCGGCGCCGGCGGATCGCTGCGGGGGCCGGCCGACCGATTCACGAGGTCAACCGGATGATCAAGCAGTTCAATCAAATGAAAAAGATGATGAACCAGATGTCCAAGGGCAACATGTCCGGGATGGAACAGATGATGGGCCAGACCGGGATGGGCGGTGGCCTGGGTGGCCGGATGCAGAAGATGGCCATGAACCGGATGTCGCGTCAAATGAAGAAGAATAAGCGGAAGCGGCTGAAAAACAAGCGCCGCAAGAAGTAATTTCGATAGACTTTTCAGAAAAATTCCGGTATACTCACCTTACAATCATAAGGGAGTAACTGGCAGCTAAAAACTGCGACAATATCGTCAGCAAGAAGACGTTCCGGTATTGTCTTAAATAGTGAGACTTATGTGTGTTCACAGGTTGTGTACGCGCGTAGGTCTCATTTTCTTTTCCGGAAAATGAGGCCCACGCCACACTATTTAGGAGGAAATTATGACCAAACGACTTGCTTATCAACGCTCCGTCGACCAGACCTACCAGGCATTTGACACGACCGCGCAGGGACTTTCCGCGGCCGTGGCGACCCAGCGGCTCGACCAACACGGGCGCAACGCACTGAATCAACAGAAGAAAACGTCGCTGTTACAACGGTTCATCAGTCAATTCAAGGACTTCATGATCATCGTCTTACTGGTCGCCGCGCTGGTCGCGGGGCTGACGGGCGAGGTGGTCGATGCCGTGATCATCTTGTTGGTGGTCCTGTTGAACGCCGTATTTGGCGTCTTCCAGGAGGCCAAGGCCGAGGAAGCCATCAACGCCTTGAAGGAGATGGCCGCGCCCAACGCCACGGTTCGGCGGGACGGACAGGTCATGACCGTTAAGAGCGATGAACTGGTCGTGGGGGACGTGGTCCTCTTGGAAGCCGGTGACGTGGTGCCGGCCGACCTGCGACTGGTCGAGGTGGCCGGGCTAAAAGTGGAAGAGTCCGCCCTGACCGGGGAATCGATTCCGGTCGAGAAGACCAGCGAAACGCTGGCCACGGCCGACCTGGGCATTGGGGACCGGACCAACCTGGCCTTCATGAACAGTAATGTCACCTACGGCCGGGCCGTTGGGGTGGTCGTGGCGACCGGGATGCAGACGGAGGTGGGCCGCATCGCTGGGATGCTTGAAGCCGCCGACGAGACGACCACGCCGCTGCAGGCCAACCTGACCCAACTGGGGAAGGCCCTGACCATCTTGATCCTGATCATCGCCGCCATCGTCTTTGGCCTGGGCCTCTGGCGGGGCACGGCCAACGTCATCGACATGCTGTTGACGGCGATCTCGCTGGCCGTGGCCGCGATTCCGGAAGGCTTACCGGCCATCGTGACCATCACCTTAGCCCTGGGGACCCAACGGATGGCCAAGCGCCACGCCCTGGTGCGGAAGCTGCCCGCCGTGGAAACGCTGGGAAGTACCGACATTATCGCCTCGGATAAGACCGGGACGCTGACCCAAAACAAGATGACCGTAGAACAGGTTTACCAAAACGGTCAGTTGTCACCCGCCGGGGAGCCGGCAATGGCGCCCGATGACCCGTTAGCGCGGGTGATGATCCTCAGTAACGACACGCAACGGCTAGCGGACGGGACGTTGGCCGGCGACCCCACGGAAACGGCGCTGGTCCAGTATCAGCTGGACCGGGATTTCCCGGTCGACCAGACGCTGAGCGACCTGCCGCGAGTCGCGGAGATCCCGTTTGATTCCGAACGTAAACTGATGACCACGATTCACCCCTTGGCGGACGGCCGTTACCTGGTCGCCGTGAAGGGCGCCCCCGACGAACTGCTCAAGCGCGTTACGCAGGTTGATCTGGCGGGCCAGGTCACGCCCCTGACGGCGACGGCCCGCCAACACGTGCTGGACGTGAACCACCAGTTAGCCACCCAGGCGATTCGGGTGCTGGCCTTCGCCTACCGCATCGTGGCCACGGTGCCGGACCAGCCGACGACCGAGAATACCGAACAGGCGCTGACCTTTGCCGGGTTGGTCGGGATGATCGACCCCGAACGGCCGGAGGTGGCTCAGGCCGTGGCTGAAGCCCAAGAAGCCGGCATTCGGCCCATCATGATCACGGGGGACCACCGGGATACCGCGGCCGCCATCGCGACGCGGCTGGGCATCATCGACGCCGGGGAGACCCAGGCCGTATTGACCGGCGCCGAGCTGGACGCCATGGACGACCGGACCTTCCAACGGCAGGTCACCCAGTACGCGGTCTACGCCCGGGTCGCACCGGAGCATAAGGTCCGTATCGTGAACGCGTGGCAGAAGCAGGGGAAGGTCGTCGCCATGACCGGGGACGGGGTCAACGATGCTCCCGCCCTGAAGGCCGCCGATATCGGTATTGGCATGGGGATCACCGGGACCGAGGTCGCCAAGGGGGCCAGTGACATGGTCCTGGCCGACGATAACTTCGCCACCATCGTGGTCGCCGTGGAAGAGGGACGGAAGGTCTTTGCCAACATTCAAAAGGCCATCCAGTACCTGCTGTCCGCGAACCTGGGGGAAGTCTTGACGCTGTTCATGATGACCATGCTGGGGTGGCAGATCCTGGCACCGGTCCACATCCTGTGGATCAACCTGGTGACCGACACGCTGCCGGCCATCGCGCTGGGAATCGAGCCGCTCGAGCAGAACCTGATGAAACGCCCACCACGGGGCCGCCAGTCGAACTTCTTCTCCGGCGGGGTCCTGGGCGGCATCATCTACCAGGGGCTCTTGGAGGGCCTGCTGACGCTGGGTGTGTACTGGTTTGCGATTACCTACCCGGTTCACGCGTCCGCCAGCTTGGCGCACGCCGATGCCTTGACCATGGCCTTTGCCACGTTAGGGATCATCCAACTGTTCCACGCGTTCAACTCCAAGTCGATTCACGGATCGCTGTTCAAGATCGGCATCTGGCGCAATAAGTTCTTTAATTGGGCGATCCTGATTGCCTTCCTCTTATTGGCCGTGACAATCTTGGTACCGGGCTTGAACGGTCTGTTCCACGTGACGCACCTGGACGCTTACCAGTGGGGAATCGTCGCGTTGGCCGGCATCTTGATGGTGGTCATCGTGGAAATCGTCAAGTTCTTCCAACGCCGGGTCTTATCACGAGTGAACACCCGTTAAGGGGAGCCTTGCGACCAGCCAGATACTTTGAGTTAACGACCGTGGCGGGGCTGAGGCCTCCCGCGGATTCTATAAAAAAACAGGCAGAAAATTCTCGAAATTTTGAGAATTTTCTGCCTGCTTTTTCGTGAGCCAAATCACGGGACAATCAACTGGTAGGACGCAGCGCGCGTTCCTGTCGACGATAACGGGTCGGGGACAGGCCGTAGAGCTTTTCAAAGGCGGCAATCAGCCGTTGGGCGCTCCCAAAACCATTGGCCAGCGCGATATCGATGATCTTCATCGAGGTTTGACTCAGTTGTTTTTGCGCCATTTCAACGCGGAGATTGAGGAGATACTCGCGGAAGGACTGCCCCGTCTCCCGGTGAAACAGGCGACTGAAATAGGTGAGCGTCAGATGGTAACGGTCGGCGTATCGCCGCATGCTGACCGGAAACTGGTAAGCCGTGTCCAAGCTGGTCAGGGTCGCTTGAATCCGGTAATCACACTGCGTGGTTGGCTGAATGGGGCGGGGAACGACCGCTTGCGTGGTGAGGAGGTACAGAATGTAATCGATTTGCTCCCCAATCAAGAGTTGATAGCCGTTGGGGCGCTGCCGGTACCACTCGCCAATTTGCGCCAAGCAAGTTTTGAGCCTGGCGGCCGTCGCCGAACGTCCCTGGAGGTCAAAGGCTAAATCATCATAATCCGGGAGCGCCTGTTTGATGAAATCATAAGAGATGAGCAAGGTGATGGCCTGAATGCGGGCGGTGTTGGGCGTCATCGCGTGTAACGTCGCCGTATTGATCACCAGGACGGCCGGAGCGGTCAGCGTGGTGGTCTGGCCAGCGACCGTCACGTCTAAGCTGCCAGCCGTCAGGAGATCTAGTTCGAGGCTACGGTGCCAATGCAGGGGAATCGTGCGGGCCTGACCGGTCAAATTCTGCAGGAGCAACATGGCGGGGAACCGGGCGTTGAGGCGCACCCGCTCGTAATTAGGCACTGACATGGGACACCGGCTGAATCGCCAGACTGTTGAAGGCGAGGCTGAGGAAAAAGGCGACCGGGGCCCCGATCAGGATTCCCAAGTAACCGGGTTGGCCAATGTAGGCCGGAATCGTCACGATGCTGGGAATGATGAATGCGGTGACTTTGGTTTGAAAGGCGCCCACGATCAGGCCACCAATGGCCGCCGCTAACATGCTGCCCGCAAACTGCCGCCGATGGTTCAGACCCACGCCGAAGACCGCGGGTTCGCCGACACCCAGTAACGCCGTCACGATTCCCGAAAGGGCCGCCGCACGGGTCTTACTGCCAGGCTGGGCCTGCAAGTAGACGGCTAACGACATCCCAGCCAATGAAAAAAGACATATTCCAAGTGAAATCAAAATCGTGTCATCCCCCTTAACGGCAATATTGTTGATGACCACTGGCGCTAACGCGGTACTGATTTCGACCATGATAAAGGCCGGAAACAGTCCGGAAAGGATCGCCATGGCGATAATGGGGCTAATGGCCATCGTATTGTTGTACCCCAGCGTAACGCCTTTCGCCAACAGGTTGCCGATGGGACCCAGTAGAAACAGCGTCACTGGCAAGACAATTAATAAACTCAATAGGGGGACGAACATTGACTGGATCACTTCTGGGAGGTAGCGCTTCAGGGCGCTTTCGACAAAGTGGAGCAAAATGACCGCAAAGATGATGGGCAGAACCGTTGAGTCGTAACGGGTGTTGGGCAGCGTGACCCCAAATAAGGTGGCCTGGTGGGTCAACAATGTGGTGAGTTGCGGTTGCACCAGAAAGGCCGCGATGAGCACGGCGGTGAACGGGTTCGTCCTGAGCACCTGGGCACTCGTAAAGGCTAAGAAGATGGGCAGGAAACTGAAGAACACGTTTGACAGCAGCCACAACACCTGGTAGGTACTGTTACTGGGGGCTAACCAGTGCAGCGTGGTACAGATGGTCAGGGCCCCCTTTAAGAGGCCCACGGCGCAAAGGACGTTCACGACCGGGCCAAAAATGGCCGCGATAAACTGAATGCCCTTTTCAAATAACGGATGCTTGGTAGCGACGTCCATAATCATTGCTCCCTTTCGTGAAAAACTTTAAGAACTCGCTGAATGGCACTGTCCCAGAAACGCCAGTCGTGCGCACCGGGCCATTCGGCGTAATGGACTGGCAAATGGTGGGCCAACATGAGCCGTTTGAACGCCTGATTATCGTCGTACATGAAGTCCTGTTGCCCCTCGTATTGTAAGAGGAGGGGTAAGTGGTCGGCCCGGACACAGGGCTGGTCGGTGATCAGGGTGGCCACGCCGTATTGCGCGTCTTGGGGATCAGCGGTGCCAAAAACGTTGCGATAGATTTGGCTAAACATTCCGCGCAT
Source organism: Levilactobacillus spicheri DSM 15429 (assembly GCF_001435095.1). Taxonomy (GTDB): domain Bacteria; phylum Bacillota; class Bacilli; order Lactobacillales; family Lactobacillaceae; genus Levilactobacillus; species Levilactobacillus spicheri. The sequence goes on along the minus strand of NZ_AZFC01000036.1, from coordinate 8,218 downwards.
GTCGGCGGGGGCTTCGACCTTCAGGTGTTCCAGGGAACACACGCTAGAAATGCCGGCGATGCCCCGATACTTATCCGGTTCGCTTAACCCTAGTAACCAGGCCCCGTAACCCCCCATCGAGATGCCGGCAATATATTGGTGGGTGGGATCAATGGGCAACCAACTGGCCATGCGGTAGGGGAGTTCCTCTTGAAAGTAATCGTACCAGCGGGGACCATCAACGGCATTGCGGTAAAAACTTTGTTCGGCCGTGGGCATGACCACAATAAAGTGGGCAGCGCTGGCGTAGCGCTCCACGTTGGTGAGGCGCGTCCAACCGCTGGCGTTATCACCGACGCCGTGTAAGAGATAAAGCACCGGATAGCGCCGGGGGTGTGCGGCCAAAGAAAAGCGCATCAACGTCTTCTCGTCGGGGATGGCGACGCGCACGTCGGTGTCCCGGCCTAAAATATTTGAATAATAATTTAAAGTCATTAAAGCCATAAAACCTTGCCTCTTTCTCATTGTAACCGTTTCCATTTATCAAACCCCAGTATAATCGGGACTGGCAACGGGACTTCACGCCAGTTGCCGTAATCATGGTCGCGAGTTAACTTTAGCCCGTTAAGGCGCAGGAAGCGGGTCGCTTTGGCGGGTGGGAGCGTTATTTGAGAGAAAGGCTGGTCAGTTATCGATCTTTGGGCGCCCTTTCTTGGCGTCGAGTATAGTAAAATGGATGGAGATAACTTTAATTTCCCGGTCTTTTGACGTTCTGTGAGCGGGCGGACCTGCGATGACTAACCCGATTAGCGGCCAGCGCCATCAGACGCCGTAAGCTGGGAGAGCAACTGATACAGGTTGAAAAGCGGAGGATGGCGGGGTGCTTGAGGGGAATCCCGGCTAACCAACACAAGGTCTTTTAATTTGAAACAAATTGACGAAAGGAGTCGGATAAGGTGGCTTTAACCTACCAACAATGTTTACAAGCGGTGCAGGTGGTCCTGGCGAGCGGCAGCGTGCCCACCCTCGTGGGGGAAGCCGGCATCGGCAAGTCCGCGCTGGTGGCCGATGTGGCCCAGCAGCGCCACGCCAAGCTCTTCACCACGGTGGTCAGCCTGGTGGAAAAGGGGGACCTGGTGATCCCCGTGCCGCCACTGACCAGCGACTCGTTTATCCAAACGGCCCACTACGGACGCTTGGCCGACGTACAATTCGGCTATTCGCACACCCTGGTGAGTCTGATCCAGTACGCCGAGGCCCATCCCGACCAGGAGATCATCTGGTTTCTCGACGAGTTCAACCGGGGGACCCAGGCGGTGCAGAGCGAGCTGATGAACCTGGTCTTACAGCGGCAGATCAATAGCCTTATCTTGCCACAACAGGTCCACTTGATCTTAGCGGAAAACCCGGACGCCACCATGCAGGGGTTTGCCAGTAGCCACTACGGCGTGACGCCCGGGGATGCGGCCATCGCCGACCGGACCACCCGCCTGGTCCTGCAGGCCGACTCGCCGACCTGGTTGGCCTGGGCCCAAGCGCCGGTCAATGGGCAAGCACGGATCAGTTCGCTGGTGACCGACTACCTGACGGAAAACCCCGGGGACCTGTTCACGGCCCCAACGAGCGACCAGGAAGACGCCGACCTGCAGCCGACGCCGCGGGCCTGGGCGCGGGTCTCACGGTTATTGCGCGAACTCGAGCACCAAGACCTGCTCGGTACGACCGCCGTGGTCCGCGAGCTGCTGGTGGGAAACCTGGGGGCCACGGTCGGGACGGCCTTTGCCGGTTACGTGCAGACCAAGCGGCCCACGCTGACCGTGCCGCAACTCTACACGCAAGACGCGGCGGTGACGACCTTTCAAACGTTGAACCCGGCCCAGCAGCAACGCCTGCTGACCCAGTGCCTCCAAGCCGTTGACACCTGGCCGCTGACCCGTGCGGCCAACGCCGAACGGTTTACCCAGCTGCTGACGCTGTGCGCGCCGGACGGCCAGTTCGCGGTGGCCCGGACCCTGGCCCAGCAACCGGGGCTCTTGGAGGCTTTGTACCAGCAGGTCCAGACCACGCCGGCCGTGAGTCAGCTTTACGCGGACTTGACCCAGATCGGTCAACGCGGCAGTCAAATCGAGGTGTAGGCGATGTTGAGTCTTTCGACGCGATTAAGCCGGCTAACGACCCTGCCGGCCGACCAGCAGGCCCCAGCGACGCGGGAGCTCCTGCAAGCCAGCGTGATGTACCTGCTCCAACACGACCCGTTTTACGGCCGGGTGCTCAGTCAGCTGGCCACGACCTTACAGGCCCGTCCCACGCCGCTGGGTTTGCGGGCCCGCCCCACGGATTGGCAATTGGTGGTCAGTCCCGGGGCGCTGGCGCAAACGGCCTGGACGGGCGCCCAGTGGTTGGCGATGTTACGCCACGTGGTATTGCACTTGGTCTGGGATCACCCGGACCGTTACGCCGCGGCGTTACGATCGCCCCAGCAGGCGCCGCTGGTGCGGTGGGCCACCGACGCGGCGGTCAACGACTACCTCGACGATCTGCCGGCCGGGGCCGTGACCAGCCGCACGTTACACACGTTACTGGATCAACCGGTAGCGGCGAAACAGGATTCGGCCGTCTATTGGCAGCTATTGCGCCAGTGGCAGGCCCAGCAGGCGGACGGAGCAGCGACCACCCCCCACGCGGTGCCCAACCAACACACGGGGAAGCGGCCGACAGAACAACTGGCCACGGCGACACCGCTGCCCGGTCAACGCGACGGTCACCGGGGCTGGACAACCGGCCAACGACAGGATCAAGCCGCCAGGGACCAGTGGCGTCAGCAAGTGTTGACCACCACAGCCGAAACGCTCAGCGCCAAGCAACGCGGCACCTTACCGGGCAAGGTCCAGGCGGCCTTGACCCCGACGCCGCCGACCCACCCGTTGAACTGGCAGGGGCTGCTCCAGCGTCAATTAGGCCAGGTGCCGGCGGGACGGCAACCGGCGTACGGGCGGTTCAACCGCCGGCAACCGCAACGCATGGAGTTGCCGGGTCAAACGGTGCAGACCTGGCAGACCATCCGCATCTTCGTGGACGAGTCGGGCTCGATGGGCAACCAGGAGATCGCCTACCTGCTGGGCCAATTGACGCGGTTACTGGCGATCTATCCGGCCAGCATCCGGGTCTACCCGTTCGACACCGTGGTTCACGAGCGCCAGAGCTTCACTCTGACCGGACGGCTGCCCGACCTGCAGCGCGTTGGTGGGGGCGGGACGCGGTTTCAGGCGGTCTTTGACGCGTTGCCCCGGTTGATGGCCGGCCAACCAGGGCAACTGGCGATTCTGTTGACCGACGGCTACGGGGAAGAGCGGGTGACCTGTCCGCTGGCCCTCGACGTCATCTGGTTACTGACCAGTCCCGTGGCGCAATTTTCGGTGCAGCCCGCGCCCGGCCGGGTGATCAGCCTGGCCGAAGACCCACAACTTCAAGTGATCAGGGGGAATCTGACATGAAGACAGTTTTAACGGCCGACGAACTTCGCGCGGTCCTCTTACAAACGCCGGCGTACCGTAACGCCCTGGCGATTTTAAACGACGAGTGGGGGAGCCACGCCCAGGAGAACCCGCTGTACCAGGCGCCGATGAGCATCGCCGATCTCCGGTTCGTGGCGCATTTGCAGGCGGTGGGGTTTCACGCGCCGGTCTTAGACTTCACGGATTATCGCGCGGTCTCCGAGTGGATCAGCACCCACCAAGCGGCGCTGACCCCCGATGTGATCGCCTGGTTACGCCGTCCGTTCGATTAATTTTAAGGTGTAAAGAAAAAACTCTTTACATCATATCTAGAAACTGGTATATTATTACACGTTGAAAGAAATACAGGAGGTGTCTACATGTCAGTAAAGATTCGTCTGAAGCGGATGGGTTCTAAGAAGCGCCCATTCTACCGAATCGTGGTTGCCGATTCACGGAGCCCACGGGATGGCCGGTTTATCGAAAACGTTGGGACTTACAACCCAGTGACGACTCCAGCCCAAGTTAAGTTAAACGAAGAATCGATCATGAACTGGTTGAACAATGGTGCTCAACCTTCAGATACGGTTAAGAACTTACTCTCGAACGCCGGAATCATGAAGCAATACCACGAAGCTAAGTACACTAAAAAGTAGTGATTAGCCATGACCGATTTTAAGGCATTAATTCTTGCAATTGTCAGCCCGCTCGTCGAACATCCGGACGATTTAGCCGTCTCCATGACGGAGACTGACCGATTCTATGAGTATCGGTTGGCCGTTCACCCGGACGACGTTGGTCGGGTCATCGGTAAGCAAGGCCGTGTTGCACAAGCTATTCGGACAATCGTCTATAGCGTGCGCGTACAGGGAAATAAACGGGTGCGGCTCATCATTGATGACCACCCGGCAAAGACTCTCGAGTGAAGCGGCGACGTTTCCTCGAGTTTTTTTGTTTTAACCACGTTCTTGAAGAGCAACCTAAAAATAACGTTCAATATGAAAAGGAGCACAGCATGGCATACTATACGGTGGGAACTATTGTCAATACACACGGGATTCGTGGAGAAGTCCGGGTCGTCGCAACGACCGACTTTCCGACCAAGCGGTTTGCGGTGGGCGCGACCCTCTATGCCTTTTTACCCCATCAGACGACGCCCGTGACCCTGAAGGTGGGCACGGTCCGCAAGCACAAGAGCTTTTACCTCCTGAGCTTTCCCGACCGGCCGTCGATCAACGACGTCGAGGGGCTCAAGACCGCCACGCTGAAGATCGCCGATGACCAACTCGATCAAAGCGACCTGCAGCCGGGGGAATACTATTACCATCAAATCGTTGGCCTGGACGTCGTGACCGTGGACGGGGAACCGCTGGGTCAGATCAAGGAGATCCTGTCACCGGGTGCCAACGACGTCTGGGTCGTGGCCCGGCCGGGGAAGTCCGACCTGTTATTGCCGAAAATCGACCAGGTCATTAAGCAGGTCGACCTGGCGCACCACCAGGTCATCGTGGAATTAATGGAGGGACTCGACTAATGCGGATTGATGTTTTAAGTTTGTTTCCCGATATGTTCAGTGGGCCGATGCACGATTCCATCGTGGGGAAGGCCATCGAAAACGGGCATCTGACCATGCCGGTCACGAACTTTCGGGATTACTCGACGAATAAGCACGGCAACGTCGACGATTACCCCTTTGGGGGCGGAGCGGGGATGTTGTTGCAGCCCCAACCGATCTTTGACGCGCTCGCCGCGACCCAGGAGCAGGCGGCGGCCGAGGGTCTCCCCAAGGGGCGGGTCATTTTGACCGATCCGGCCGGCGTGACCTTCGACCAGCACGTGGCCGAGACGTTCGCCCACGAGGAGCACCTGACGTTTCTGTGTGGCCACTATGAGGGCTACGACGAACGGATTCGTCACCTGGTGACCGACGAGGTGTCGCTGGGCGACTTCGTGCTGACCGGGGGCGAACTGCCGACCATGGTGATGATCGACGCCACGGTGCGCTTACTGCCCGGGGTCTTGGGCAACGCCGAATCGGCCCCTGGGGATTCGTTCTCAACGGGGCTGCTGGAGTACCCGCAATACACGCGGCCGGCCGAGTTCCGGGGGATGACCGTGCCCGATGTTTTGATCAGCGGTAACCACCAGAAGATCGACGAGTGGCGGCAAAAGGAGGCCCTGCGCCGGACCTACCTGCGCCGGCCGGACCTGATCGACCATCAACAGCTCACGACGCAACAGAAGCACCTGCTGGCGGACGTGCGGATCGAAGAAGAGGAACGCCGTGACCAGCAGTCAAGAAAATAACCTTTACAGAGGTTAGCCGGTATGTTACACTTATTTTTGGCTGTTTAGCCACTAAAAACAACATTCCGCTGTCGAAACTGAGAATGAATGCTGGCGAAAGGAAAGAATACAATATGCGCCAAAATCAATTAATTGCCAAGATCAACCAAGCTCAATTACGTGACGACTTACCAGACTTCCGTGCTGGGGATACTGTTCGGGTTCACGCCCGGATCGTTGAAGGGACTCGCGAACGGATCCAATTGTTCGAGGGTGTCGTTATCAAGCGTAAGGGTGCCGGTGTGCAAGCAACTTACACGGTACGTAAGATCAGTAACGGTGTCGGTGTGGAACGGATCTTCCCATTACACTCCCCACGAGTTGCTAAGATCGACGTTATCCGCCAAGGTCGGGTACGTCGGGCTAAGCTCTACTACTTGCGTGACCGGAATGGTAAGGCTGCTCGGATTCCAGAACGCCGTCGCAACTAGTCATAACCATCATAAAAAACACCAATCCCGCGGGATTGGTGTTTTTTGCATGACGAATATGTAAGTACCAGAAGCAATTGTTTTTGAGACAAACTACAATTCCATTTAATTGGTAATACAGTGAGTGCCAGGTGAGTTAACTAATATATAATAGATCTTCATGAAAGAGGTTCTAATAATGAGTGAAGTAGGCTTTCATGATGGCTTCCCAAAAGAATTGGATGATGGTTATTTGAAGTTGCCTCCTCGAATTAGAAAAGCAATTGAGGAAGCAATTCCCAAGGGTACTAAATCCTTTGATGAAGCTTATGCTAGAATTACCGAAGAATTAGAAAAAGAGAATGGCCCAATTCTAACTGACGTAATTGATAAGAAAAAATTAGCAGAAATTGGTAAGAAGAATCAAAAGAAGCACAATGCTTTCGTTCGATTTTTCAATCATCTAACGCTAAAAGACCTGAATTAGACACACAAAGGACTTGGCACTTTCCCTACTGGGGGATGCTAAGCCTTTTTTATGCGAATGGTTAAATGGTCCTGGATTAACGTTTCAACTAATTTATAAAATTAAATTTTCAATTTTGAAAAAATGTTTTGCGTTAAGACCTTTTATTAAGCAAAAAATATTTCAACACTATAATTCCTATTTGTGTAGATGAAATGAATTCTTTTCTACATTTGCCTAGAAACGAACCAGCCTTTGAAAGGATTATACGTCGTAAATTATATATACCAAAACATTCCTTATACTTATTGAATACTAAACAATACTATTTACGGTCAGGCTTGACCTGGTAAAAGATAAGGAATATTGTACATTTATTAACGAATTAAAGCCAATACGTATTGGAAAACTATTACATCAAGGATTCTAAATAATGAAAAAACTACTTAAGGGAACATCCGTTATTCTAGCGACTGCTATGGCAGGGGCAGTACTTATTGAATCTGGTGTGGCTACTACAGTTGCACATGCGGATTCTACAGAAAATGTTTCAAATTCAGGCTCACAGGTAAAATCCTATCCGAAATTTGTTTCTCAAGATAAAGCGGACGAGATTATTAATGATTACTTGTCTACAGCAAATGATCAACAATTAGAGGCTATCCAACAAAAAGTAGCATCCTCCGTTAGAACGACAGTTAACGGTGATGAGACGACCGTAAGTATTGATGATGATGTTGCCCAAACTGCTATCATGAGTGTAATTGCACCGAATACCAGCGTTTTCCAGGAGAGAGCAAAATCGGGAACAACCAAGTTGGTATGGCATGGTGCGGCTAAAAAAGGAAACGTTGACGTTTACATTAGCGCTTGGATGCTCAATGAAGCAAAACAGCAGGGATTTAATGTATTGGCTCAAATCTGTTTGTTACCCTTAGGTGCCATTGGCGGAACAATTGGAAGATTGGTACAACAGGGATTAAAAAGTGTTTTAGGTCATGTATTTACAGGTGTTCAGAAGAAGTTTAAGTACGGTCGTATTTTTCATTTTAGAGGTGGGAAATATAAATCATGGTCGTATCAATAAGATACATTTTCTTTTTGTTAGCTAGTGGCATAGTGTCAGCTGGGGCAACCTTCTTTCTTGACATGAAAGCTCCTATTAAAATATTACTATTTCTGATCTTTTTAGTTACGAACTTTATTTCGCTTAGAGATCTTTCAAAAATAGAGGATCTTAGAAAAGCAATAATTAATGACAGTCACAAAAAATCTCAAAACTGGGAAGGAATACTCGCTGGTGTCGTTTTAATAGTATGGACTTTCCAGTTGCCCAGAAGTCTAACACTGATTGAAAGTATTATCTGGATTTCTACAAATGCCATTTGTGGTGTTTGTGTACTATATATAGTTTTTAAAATCGTCCGTTCATTCTTGCCTAATAAGTAACATTTACCGATTTGTATTAGGCAGATTGTAAAATTTAAGTTGAACATTTAAGTGGACAGAAAAAACCATCAAGG
>NZ_AZFC01000010.1 GCF_001435095.1 Levilactobacillus spicheri DSM 15429 | reverse complement strand
AAGACGAACTAGCCGGATGACTGCCATCGGCTAGTTTCGCCGGTTTTAACGAGCAGGACGCATCCCTGGGTTACAGAAAGATGCACGTTGAGTCCTTCACGGGTTCGTGAGGAGCTCGTGTCTACCTCGGCCATCTTGCTCGCCGGAGCGTAGCGTGGGTATCGACTATCTAATAAAGCCGACGCTAAGCAAGATTATTTCTGCTGTTTTGCCTGTTGCCGGACCAGCTTGAGGTAGTGGGGGATGACGGCGATACGCTTGAGGCGCTTGGGGTCCTTGACCGTGCGGTAGAACCACTCCAGGTGGTGTTTCTGCCAAAACGCGGGTGCCCGGACCACCGTTCCTGCCAGCACGTCGAAGCTGCCCCCGACGCCCATCCACAGGCCGTGGGTCACGTGCCGGTAGTTGGCGATGAAGCGCTCCTGCTTGGGAAAGCCCAGGGCGGCGAAGACCATGTCGGGTTGCTGGGCCTCAATGTCGGCGACCACGTCCTGGTCGTTTTGGAAGTACCCGTCGCGCAGCCCCACGATGTCGAGGTCCGGGTAACGGTCCGGCAGGATGTCCCGCAGGAAATCGATGACCTCGGGCTTGGCCCCCACGAAGTAGGCCGATTTGTGGTGGGCGTTGCCCCAGGACAGCAGGGCTTGGAGGGTGTCGAAGCCGGTGATCCGTTCAGCCAGCGGTTGGCCTAAGATCTTGGCGCCGTCGAGGATGCCGACGCCGTCCGGGGTGATGTAGTCGGCCCTCTGAATCAGCCGGCGGTAGTCCGCGTGCTGGTGGGCGTACATCACGATCTCGGGATTGGCCGTGACCACGAAGGTATTTTGGTGCTGATCGATACGGTTTTGGAGGTGACTTAATAAGGTCGCCGCCGTGGTGTTGACGAAGGGGATGGCCAGCACCGTGACGGTCGGAAATGTGGTTTGCATAGCGGAAGGCTCCTTTCGATGCCTGGAAGAATCGGGGATTCCGCCAGACTTGAATTACGAAATAGTAGGCTGAATCAGCCGTTTCATGCTAAAATGTAAAGGATTACTAGGGCTAAAAAGCCTGGCTCACGTTCAGCTTGAAGAATCGCTAAGGGAGTAGAGAATTATGACAACTTTGTATCCTGATGACAGTTACACTCTGCACACGGATGCCTATCAGATCAATATGATCCAGACGTACTTTGAAGAGGGCATCGCCAACAAACGCGCCGTCTTCGAAGTCTTTTTCCGGGATATGCCGTTCAAGAACGGGTATGCCGTCTTCGCGGGCTTAGAGCACGTTGTCCATTATATCCAAAATTTACACTTTTCCCAAACCGATATTGATTACTTACGAGAAGCCGAAGATTATTCCGAGGAATTCCTCGATTATCTGGCCAACTTCAAGTTCACCGGCTCGCTACGGTCGGCCGTGGAAGGGGAATTGGTCTACGCCCATGAACCCATTTTACAGGTTGAGGGGCCGTTAGCGGACTGTCAACTGGTCGAAACCGCCATCTTAAATATCCTGAACTACCAAACGTTGATTGCGACCAAGGCCGCGCGGATTCGCTCCGTGGCCGGGGACGACGCGCTGATGGAATTCGGGACGCGGCGGGCGCAGGAATTCGATGCCGCCATCTGGGGCACTCGGGCCGCCTACATCGGCGGTTTTGACGCGACGTCCAACGTGCGGGCCGGTAAGCTATTTGGGATTCCCATCAGCGGGACCCACGCCCACGCGCTGGTGCAGACCTACGGCGACGATTACTCCGCCTTCAAGGCCTACGCCGAGACTCACCACGACTGCGTCTTCCTGGTCGACACCTACGACACGTTGCGCAGTGGGGTGCCGAACGCCATCAAGGTCGCCAAGGAAATGGGCGACAAGATCAACTTCCAGGGGGTCCGCATCGATTCCGGTGACATGGCCTACCTGTCGAAGCGGGTTCGGCAAAAGTTAGACGAAGCGGGCTTCCCGAACGCCAAGATCTTTGCCTCGAACGACCTGGACGAAAAGACGATTCAGAGTTTGAAGATGCAGGACGCCAAGATCGACGTCTGGGGCATCGGCACCAAGCTGATCACTGCCTTTGACCAACCCGCCCTGGGCGCCGTCTACAAGATGGTCTCCATCGAGGACAACCACGGTCAGATGCAGCCGACCATCAAGCTGTCGAACAACGCCGAGAAGGTCACGACGCCCGGCAAGAAGCAGGTTTGGCGGATCACGAAGAAGACCGACGGCAAGACCGAAGGGGATTACGTGGCGCTGGCCAGTGAGGACCCTCGCAACTACGAGAGTCTCTTCATGTTCCACCCCAGCTTTACCTACATCAACAAGACCGTGACGGACTTCATCGCGCGGCCCCTGTTGCGGTCGATCTTTGAGGACGGCCAACTGGTCTACAAGTTGCCGGCCCTGTCCGCCGTGCGGGACCGTTGCCGCGGCGCTTTGGCCAACCTCTGGCCAGAGTACAAGCGGGACTTGAATCCGCAGAAGTACCCGGTCGACCTGTCGCAGGCCTGCTGGGACCAGAAGATGGCCATCATCAAGGAGATTCACAATTTTGTACAGAAGATGCCGGAATAGGTTTTCGGTAACGTTTACGAGGGGGCACTACCATGCGTGAGAAACAACGAGAAATCATCGAGGCACTCAAGGTGCAGCCGACCATCGATCCAGAAACGGAGATTCGCCGCAGCGTCGACTTTTTAAAGGACTACCTGCGTCAATACAGCTTCTTGAAGACCCTGGTTCTGGGTATCTCCGGCGGACAGGATTCGACGTTAGCCGGGGCCCTGGCCGAACAGGCCGTCACGGAACTTCGGCGCGAGACCGGCAAG
>NZ_AZFC01000035.1:538604-600435 GCF_001435095.1 Levilactobacillus spicheri DSM 15429 | reverse complement strand
TTCTTGCTTAATTTACGTCATTAAATTCGTTCAAGTTATTTCTTGCAATCTGCCATAATCTAAAAGATATGGCTACCAAATGGCTTAGTGGCACAATCATCGCAAAAGAGCGGTTAAGCTAGTAAGATTCTTGTCAGGAAGCAGAAAATATGATAATGTTTTGTTACTCTAGGGTAACGAAATGAGAGGAGCGAATTCTCATTTATCCTGAGACGGTGTGGCAAGCTATTCGACAAATTCAAGAGGATTATCGACAAGGAAGAATCGAAAATAATCTGCATCGAAAAACAACGGATTATTTGCGGCGGCAAGGATGGACGTATGCATTGGCGCTAAGGCGAGCGGTTCAGCGGTTGCCTTATAGCCGTTATTATCGCGGTCCATCGGTCCATCATTGGATGGCAACCTACGCAGTCTACGAATTTATTAGCGCGATTAATGATCAGGACTTTTATCTCAAATTTGATTTGAAATGGCATGGGACTTTGGTGGAATCAATCCATCAACGAGAGTATGCGATTAGTTCGCGGTGGCATCCAGTCCCAACGGCATTACGAAAGGAGCAGGAAAATGGCGGCAGAAACGAAACAGATTTTTGACCAACTAACACAACAAACGGTAACGTTTCAAGTCATTCATCCGGTGGAGACCGTGAATGTCCTGGGAGAAACCCTCACGGCCCCGCACGAGTATTGGGTGCCGCAGGGGCAAGCGGTGACGGATGAGGCCGCGTGGCTGGAACCCAAAGATGACGTCGACCGCAATCTGCAAGCGGACTACGCCTTATTTCGGCGGACCTTTCACTTTCTGACCCCGGCGGAAATCAAAGCCAACCGGCTAGCACTGCACCTGACGCTCCGAGAGACGGCGGCCGCCTTGGGCATGAGCTTTAGCACCCTGTCGGATATCGAAAATGGGCGGTTGTTGCAATCGATGGACCAAGAGGTGAAGTTGCGTTATTTGGCGGAGCGGCCGGCGTTTGGTCACTTTGTGGCGCAGCACGCGACGATTATCGGCAATCGGCTGACCCGCCAAGGCGTGAACGCTCCCAGATTCTTCGAAAAACTCGCGGCACACGTTTGAATACTTAAAAACGGGACCTCATCAGTCTAAACTGACGGGTCCCGTTTGCTTATTTGTATTTTGCTTCCAGGCGACTCATCCACCAGCCCAGGGCGATGCCCGCCCCGCAGGCCACCAGGCTGCCGACCCAGGTCAAAGCCGTGGCCCCAGCATAGGAGATGCTCTCCGCGGCGCTGGGATTGGGCACCAAGATCAAGACGGTGCTGGCCACCACCAGACCCAGGATGAAGTGGTGAACCCGGGAATGGTACCGTTGCAGCAGGTACTCCACGCCCTTAGCGAAGACCGCCAGCGTCAGCAGGCCCCCGAGGGCGATCGGCAGGTACACGCCCAGCAGATCCAGGTTCTTGAACCCGGTCAGCATCGGTGCGAACAGACCCAGGATCAGGAGCAGGTTCGAGGGGCTCAACCCGGGCACCAGCACGCCCAGGGCGATCAGGCCGCCGGCGACCAGAAAACCGGTGAAGTTTGCCGGCAGCGTCCCGACCAGGTCGCTCATGAAGTAGAGCCCCAGGCCGCCCACGACCAGGGTGCCGCCGAACCAGAGCCAGTCGAGGGCGTCCCGGTCCGACTGGGACGTGGCGGTCGCGGTCAGGGCCGGCAGGGTGCCGATGATGGCGCCGGCGAAGCCCCACAGCACGATGACCTGGGCGTGGGCCAGCAGGTAGGCCAGGGGCGCCGAGAGCAGGGCAATGCCCAGCAGACCCCCGATACCGACCGGCAGGAAGAACGGCAGGTCGCTGCGCCAGCGCTTGGTCGGGTGGGCCATGAAGCGCAAGAGCCGTTCGTATAGGCCCAGGATGGCGGCCAGGACCCCGCCGGAGACACCGGGGAGAATGAAGCCGAGGGCGATGATCATCCCCTTGAGTCCGCGGGTCAGAAAACCGCGGAGAGCGTGGGGCCGGGACGGGGTTTGTGGGGGCAGCATGGACAGTTCCTCCTGATTTCGTGAAATGGGTGTTTCCGTCAGTTTAGCAAGGTTCAGGGTGTTTATCAAATGAAAACGGCGACCTTAAGAAAAACTGGAGAAATGGCGCGCCAGCATCGTTTCAAGGTGGCAAAGCTGCCAGGCGGTGAGGGGCTTGTTGATTGCGGTTTAGCGGCTAAACACCTATCATGGCAGTCAAGATGATGTGATTGGAGGAGATGGACGATGGCAGCAGCGAATCATGACTTTAAACAGGTTGTATACGTACATAATCGGCGGGAACTAGCGCGGCTTTTAAACGTCCTCGTGCCCGAAAAAAGGATCGCCGACAAGCGATTCAAGGCAGCAAATCAGTCAGGCGGTCGCGGCCTTTAGCAAATCACCCCATCAATTGAACGACTAAAAAAACCAGGTAGGCGCGCCCCGTAAGGGCGTTCCTACCTGGTTTTTGGGTTAAAGTGCGCTTATTTCGCCGCGTTCTTCGGGTTCCAGTAGTGCGCGCGGGTCAAGAGGTCCTTGGACCGCTCGTCCGCGGGCACGAAGCCCCGGTTGAATAGGTGTTTGAAGTACATCATGTTGTAGATGGCGCCCCAGAGGAACTGCAGTCCCAACTGGATGAAGCCTAAGACCTCGACCATGCTGCTAGCCGAGACGCTCATCTGGACGATCATCTGCACGCCGGCGTTCACCCCCATGATACACAGGAGGTTATACCAGTCCCCCCGGAAGATGGGCGGGATCACGGGGAAGATGAAGGCAATCCAGGCGAACCCGACCTTGGCAATTCGCATATTGCCGGTTTGGGGGTTCACCACGGTCGCGTAATTCGGCGGTAGGGGCAGTCCTTGAGGGCCGTTACCGTTGTTGTTATTGTCATCATCGTTAAAGCCCTTGAAAGGATCTTGCATGTCATTAGCCAACTTTCTTCATATGATTGCTATTTAAAAGTCTAACACGAAAGACGGCGACTGCCTATTAATCTATCGTTGGGACAACTTAACGACCGCTTCACACCGCGCCGTTTGCGGCATCATGTCGACCGATTGGATGTAGTCCACCCGGTAGTCCTCGGTCAGCTCGACCAGGTCCTTGGCCAGCGTCGACGGGTTGCAGGAGATGTAGACCAGCTTCTGCGGATGCACGGCTAAAATGGTATCCATCAGGTTCTGGTCCAGTCCGGTGCGGGGCGGGTCGACCACGATGGCGTCCGGCCGAAAGCCGTCCATGGCCCATTGCGGGAGAACGTCTTCGGCGGTCCCAACCTCGTAGTGGGCGTTGGTGATGCCGTTCAAAGCCGCGTTGGCGTTGGCGTCGGCCACGGCCTCGGGGATAACGTCCATCCCCCGGACCTCCTGGGCGATGCCGGCCAGCGACAAGCCGATGGTCCCGACCCCGGAGTAGGCGTCGACCACGGTCATGCCTTCCTGCAGGTCCAGGGCTTTGCGGGCCTCGTTGTAGAGGACCTCGGTCTGCGCCGGGTTCAGTTGTAAGAAGGCCCGGGCGGACAGTTTAAAGGCCAATCCGCCGAGTTTTTCGGTGATGGTCTCTTCGCCCGCCAAGTGCAGGGTGGTGTCGCCCCAGATCAGGGACGTCTTGCCGGGGTTGACGTTTTGCATGATCGAGGTGACCTGGGGCAGCTCGTCGGCCATCCGCAGCAGCAGTTGGTGCTTGTGCGGCAGCTTCTGGGAGTTGGTGATGAAGACCACCTGGACGTCGTCGGTGTTGGCCGCCGCCCGGACGACCAGCGTCTTGACGATCCCGGAGTTGTGCTCCTCGTCGTAAATGGGCACCTGCAAATCCTGCAGCATCTGGACCAAAGCCCGCATAACGGTCATGGTCACCGGCATCTGCACGGAACAGGTCGGCAGGTCGACCAGGTCGTGGCTGCGCTCGGCGTAGAGCCCGGCCTGTACGGTGCCGTCGTCGGCTTGGCGGACCTGAAATTGGGCCTTGTTCCGGTAGCCGTAGGGGTCGGCCATCCCCAGCGTGGGCCGGACGTCGTAATCCTGGTAGCCGCGGGGTTCGTAGCGTTCCAGCGACTGGCGGACGATGTCGCGCTTGAATTGAAGCTGTTGCGGGTAGGCCAGGTGTTCGAGCTCGAAGCCCCCGACCCGGTCGGCGTAGCTGTCGCGCGGCTCGACGCGGTGCGGGATGGCCTTACGGATCCGGTGGACCTTGGCGCGCAGGTAGCGGTGGGCCACGCTGGTGACCTCGACCACGGCCTCTTCATCGGTCAAGGCGCCGGGCACGAAGACGGCCATGCGCTTGTAGTAGCCGATGCCTTCGCCGTTGATGCCCATGCGTTTGATGGTCAGCGGAAAGCGTTGGCCGACCTCGACTGCGACCTGCGGCGTCTCCTCGCGGCGGTTGCGGCGGGGCCGCCGGTCGTTGTGAAAGCCGGCGCGGTCGTTGCGGGAATGATCCCGTTGGTGATTATCATATCTCATTTGATTTAGTCTCCTATAATGTGAACACGTAGAACCTGGAAGTCTCGACCATTATACCAGAGATTGGCCCGCATGAATGCGCCCGGGGATGATTGCGGGTCAAACAAAACGCGTTTCTCAGGCCGAAGTCGAAGAAACGCGCGGAAAAAATGGGTCAACGGGTCGTGCGGGTGTGCAGCGCGACGGAATGCTGGGTGGTCGAGCGGGCGGCCGGCACGTGGGCCTTGATCAATTTCTTGTTAGCGGTCACGTACCGGCCGTTGGTCAGAACGTAGCGGGTGGTCAGGTGGTAGCGCATGATGCGCTTAACGGTCAGGACCTGCCCCTTGCGGTAGTGGTGGGTCTTGCCGGTCAGCTTGCGGGTGCGGTAGCTGTTGACGCCGTGCGGGTTGATGACGCTGACCTTCCGGTAGACGTGCTGGTAGTACACGCCGGAGACATAGGCCTTCTTGGCGGTGATGTAACCCACCCGGCCATCGGTCTTGCGGTCGTGGTTCACGTCGCGGACCTTGAACCGCAGGGTGCCGGCCTTGGTGGTGGCGGCCCCGGTCACGACGAACATCGGCCGCTTGACCCGCGGCTGCTTGGCGTAGTGCGCCTTGCGCTGGGACTTCTTAAAGGTCGGGTGCCGGTAGAGGTTGAGGGCCTTGGTAGCGTAGATGGCCTCGCCCTTGAAGGCGGACAGGTCGCTCTCGCCCCCGGTGATCAGGTCGCCGTCGTTCAGTGGCGGCTTGACCTGACTGGGCTGACTTGACGAACTGATCGAGCTGGTCGGGGCACTGGAACTGGTCGACCCGGCAGCGCTACTCGATGAGCTGATGATGGCCGAGCTGGAACTGCTGCTGGACGAGCTCGTCGAATTGGAACTGCTGGATGAGCTAGTACTGCTACTGGATGAGCTGCTTTCGGCGGCCTTGACCGTGAGCTTGACGGTCAACGACTGGTCGTCGCTGGTGGTCAGCCGGACGTCGTAGGTGCCAGGGGTGTCCAGCTGAGCGCCACTCAGGTCGACGGCGACGGGGATCGTCTGGCCGTGCTTGTCGGTGGCCTGCGCGTGAAACGTTGCGGCGGTCGGGGTGGCGTCGCCGACCGTGATGGTGGCGTTCTCACCGGTCAGGCTCTGCTGGTTCTTTTCGTCCTGGGTGTAGTGGTAGGTCACGGTGTGCGGATCGGCGTCGAATTGGCCGGTCGGGTCACCCGTGACGCTCTGGAAGGTGTAGCCCGGGAAGGCCTTCTGGGTGGTGGTGAAGTCGTCACCAAAGTAGCCGTCGACGGTGACGTCCGGCGTCAGCGGTTGATCGAGTTGGTCCAGGTAGCGGGCCGTGATGGTGCCGCCGGGGTTCTTGGCCCGAACGTAGGTGCCGGGGGCGGAACCGTCGTAGCTATCGCGCAGGGCCGCACCGTTTTGATAGGTCACCTTTCCGTTGGGTGCCGCGATGGTCCCGGTCCCGATTTCTTGCCAGGCGTCCTTGTAGGCGTCGTTCGTGAACGGATTAAAGTTGGAGCCCTTGAGGAGCGAGTCGGGCCCCAGGTGCAGGACGGTCAGATTACTGTACATGAAGGCCTGCGAAAGATTGGCCTTGCGGAAGTTGATGCCGGAAAGGTCGAGCTCGTGGACGTGGGCCGCCATCATGAACATCCAGTAGGCGTTGGTCAGTTTGGGCATCTTCCAGCCGGTCAGGTTGATGACGGGCGACTGGGCCTGGCCGAACATGAAGCTGGCGTCGGTCACGTTGTGGACGTCCCAGCTGGAGAGGTCGAGGTTGGTGACCTGAGTGCCGTAAAAGGCAAAGGTCAGACTCGTGGCGTGACTGGCGTCGATCTTGTCGAGACCGTCGATTTCGGTGGCGCCGAGATAGCCGAAGAGTCCCTTGTTTTTAGCGGGGAGCACCACGGGGCCATCGATGACGATCTTGGCGACTTGATCCCCGTAGGCTTGCCAAGCGGGCCCATTGCCGGTGGTGTTGGCCAGCGTCCCGGCACCGATGTGGAGCGTCAGATCATCGGTGATGTACCAGTGACTGGTGCCGTATTCGCCGGAGTGGAGGATGCCCTGAGTGGCCGTGGTATCGGCGTGCGCGGTGACCGGCGTGGTGAGCGTCAGTCCGGTGCCGCCGAGTAGCAGGCCGCCCAGTCCCAGGGCCGCCACGAGCACCGCGGGGGTTTTAGTGAAAGTAGACATGTGGATGAACTCCTTTCGAAGTGACACAGTGACCGGGTGATTCGGCGGCCGGCCACTTGATTAGTTAATTAAATTATCAGCCCTATCACCGAATAGCATAGCCTGGAAAGTGAATAAGTTCAATCAATGCGATTTGCGATTAATTTGCAAATAAAACGAGCTGCTTCAGCGAAAAAAGTTTAAAAAAGTTGCAAAGATGAAGCCGCTTCCATAGCAAAACCGGCAGGGGTTGAGTACAATTAAGGTATCTATTGACTAAGAGGGGGCTTCACTATGCATTATCGTCAAGTAGCGTTGGTGACCGGGGCATCGTCCGGCATTGGCAACGCCATTGCAAAGAGTCTGCACCGCAACGGGGTCACGGTCTACGCCGGCGCGCGGCGGGTCGACCGAATGAACGACCTCGATGACCTGGGCATCACCACGTTGGCGCTCGACGTGACCGACGCCGATAGCGTGGAACGCGTGGTCGACCGCATCGTGACCGAGACCGGGCGCATTGACATCCTGGTCAACAACGCTGGCTTCGGCCTGCTGGGGGCGCTCGAAGACCTTAGCATCGACCAGGCCCAGGCGCAGTTCGACGTGAACCTCTTCGGGGCGGCCCGGCTGATTCAGTCGGTCCTGCCGATGATGCGCCAGCAACACGCCGGCCGGATCATCAACGTGACCTCGGTCGACGGCAAGGTCGCCCAACCGATGGCCAGCTGGTACGTGGCCTCTAAGTTCGCGTTGGAGGGCCTGTCCGACACCCTGCGCCTGGAGCTGGCCCCCCACGGCGTGCACGTGGCGGTCGTCGAGCCGGGCAGTATCCAGTCCGAGTGGGCCGACATCGCGAGTGACCATTTACAGACGGCCTCGGGTAGCGGTCCATACGCCGCCACGACCCAGACGGCCATCGCGATTTTAAAGGCCGTCAAGAAGTTCGCCAGCGCGCCGCAGGTCATTGCCCGGCTGGTCGACCAGGCGGCACTGTCCCGCCGTCCAAAGACCCGCTACCACGCGGGGGCCGGCAGTTCGATCCTCCTGGCGCGCAAGTTTCTGTCCGATAAGCAGATGGACCGGCTCTGGCGCGTCGTTGGTCGGGCAGCTAAACGAATTACCCACTAATCTAAGAGTCGTTGACGCGGCTCGCCAAGACCGATATGCTAAAGCTATTCAACACTAGGGGTGCCCATTGCGGTGGGCTGAGATGCACGGGCAGTGCGATCCCTTGGAACCTGTCAAGTTAGGACTTGCGAAGGGAACGTGTTTGCTGGAAAGAGCGCCACCAGACCACGTTTACGCGGGTTTGGTGGCGTTTTTTGCGCTCGGTTGAAAATTAGGGGTCTCCCGCCAAAAATCGGCGGCCGGTTTGCGGAAGTAACCGTACCGGGTCGTTGCTGGCGGGGCGGCCAATCATTTTATGGGGGAATTTAAATGAAAATTGCGTTATTGGATCAGCTGCGGGAGCAAAATCCCATCGTGTTCAACATCTCCAACTTCGTGACCGTCCAGGACGTGGCCAACGGGCTGAACGCCTTGGGCGCGTCGCCCATCATGTCCGAAGAGGTGGCTGAGGCCGACGAGATGGTCGGGCTGGCCGGGGCCGTGTGCCTCAATCTCGGGGCCTTCACGTTGCCGCAGGTCAAGCAGATCACCACGGTCGGCCAGCTGGCCAACCGCCAGCACAAGCCGCTGGTCATCGACCCCGTGGCGGTGGGCGCCGTGCGGTTTCGCGCCCAGGTCGCGACCGAGCTGCTCCAGACCATCGACCCCGACGTGATCCGGGGGAACGCCGGGGAGATCGCGGCCTTAGCCGGCTTGGACTGGCAGGCCAAGGGCATCGACGCCGGACAGGGGAGCGGGGATCTGGTCACGATTGCCCAGACTTGTGCGCGTAAGCACCACTGCGTCGTGATCCTCTCCGGCCCCACCGACGTGATCACCGACGGCCAACGGACGGTCCAGGTCGACAACGGCACGCCGCTGTTTCAGACGCACGTGGGGTCCGGCGACATGCTGTCGAGCATCGTGGCGGCCTTCTGTGCCGTCGAACCGGATACCTTCGAGGCGGCGCAGACCGCCTGCCTGGTCTTTGCGGCGATTGGCCAGCGGGTCGCGGGCACGGCCGAACGCATGGGGGCCGGTACCTTTATTACTAAATTAATGGACGCCTTACAATTCACCACGGTTGCCGAAATTGAGGCGGTGGCGGCCTACAAGTAACGCTGTAGGGCGGTGAAAGGATGATAGATGATGACCAATGAATTTCCACAGACGTTGACGATCGCGGGGACCGATAGCGGCGGGGGGGCCGGCGTGATGGCCGACCTGAAGACCATGCAGGAACGCAACGTCTTCAGTACCGCCGTGATCGTCGCGGTCACGGCCCAGAATACGCTGGGCGTGCAGGACTTTATGGCCCTGCCGGCCAAGCTGATCAACGAGCAGTTCGCCTCGCTGGCCGCGGACTTCAAGATCCGCGCCTGCAAGACGGGGATGCTGGCCGACGCCGAACACGTGCGGCTGGTGGTGGCGAACCTGAAAAAGTACGACTTCGGCCCGCTGACCGTCGACCCCGTGATGATCGCCAAGGGGGGCGCGGCCCTGTTAGCGAACGACGCCGTTGAGACCGTCAAGCAGGAGCTGGTCCCGCTGGCCGACGTGCTGACGCCGAACCTGCCCGAGGCGGAGCGGCTGACCGGCCTGACGATCGACTCGGCCGAACAGATGGAGGCCGCCGCGGTGGCTCTCCAGCAGATGGGCGCCAAGAACGTCTTACTAAAGGGTGGGCACGAGGCCACGCCGGACAAGGCCAGCGACTTCGTGTTGCTCGCCGACGGCCGGTCGTTCTGGCTGACGGCGCCGCGCATCGACACCGTGCGGACCCACGGCACCGGCGACACCCTGTCGTCGTGCATCACGGCCGAACTGGCCAAGGGCGCGGACTTCGAGACCGCCATTCGGCTGGGTAAGGACTACGTGACCGCGGCCATCGCCCACACCATCGAGGTCGGGCACGGCCACGGACCGTTGAACCATTGGGCGTACAACCAAGGAGGCGTCTTATAATGTCAGTGACCTTTGAACCGGGCCTGTTACGGGCCTACTTTGTTGCCGGAAGTCAGGATGTGCCGGGCCGTGACCTGCGAGACGTCTTGGCCACCATGCTGCGGGCGGGCATCACCGCCTTTCAATTCCGGGATAAGGGCAGTAGCCAGCTGACCGCCGCCGAACGCTTAGAACTTGGCCGCGACCTGCGCCAGCAGTGTCAGGCTGCCAACGTGCCGTTTATCGTGGACGACGACGTGGACCTGGCGCTCGCGCTCAACGCGGACGGCGTGCACGTCGGCCAGAGCGACGAACGCATCCAGCAGGTCCTGGCCGCGACCAACAGCCGCCAGATGTTCGTGGGCCTGTCCTGTTCGACGCCGGCGGAGGTCGCCGCGGCGAACCAGATCGACGGCATCGCCTACCTGGGCAGCGGGCCCATCTACCCCACGGTCTCCAAGGACGACGCGGACCCCGTGATCGGCACGGCCGGGCTGCAGGCCCTGGTCGCACAGGCCAAGGTCCCCATCGTGGCCATCGGGGGCATCACCGCGGAGTCCTTGCCGGCCATCGCCCAGACCGGGGCGGCCGGCGTGGCCATCATCACGCTGTTGACCCACAACGACCAGCCGGAACGCGCCGTCAAGGCCATGCTGGCGGCCTTTTAGGCGAACGGATTCCTTGATTTGACCGGTAAAAACCTTTATCCTTTGGACTATAACGGTTTAGAAGGAGCCAACCTATGAGCTTTTTAGAGCTACAAGATATTCATAAATCCTACAAAATGAACAAGACGGAATTTCCGGTCTTAAAGGGTATCAGCCTGAAGTTTGACCGGGGCGAGTTCGTCTCCATCCTGGGGGAATCCGGGGGTGGGAAGACCACCTTGATGAACATCATCGGGGGCCTGGACGCGCAGTACGAGGGGGACGTCCTGCTGAACGGCAAGTCGTTACATAACGCCTCGACCAAGCAACTGGACAGCTACCGGCGGCAAACGATCGGGTTCATCTTCCAAAACTTCAACCTGATCAGTCACCTGAGCATCCTCGACAACGTGATGGTCTCCCTGCAGATGACCAAGCTGAGTCGCAAGGAACAGCGCGACCGGGCCACGGCACTGCTGGACCAGGTCGGGCTGAAGGAACACCGGCACAAGCACCCGAACCAACTCTCCGGGGGCCAAAAGCAGCGGGTCGCCATCGCGCGGGCGCTGGCGTCGGACCCCGACATCATCATCGCCGACGAACCGACCGGCGCGCTGGATTCGCAGAACACGCAGGAGATCCTGACGTTGATGGACCAGATCGCGGCGAGCGGCAAGCTGGTCATCTGTGTGACCCACTCGCAGGAGGTCGCCGACCACGGGACCCGGATCGTGCACATGGCCGATGGGGTCATCGACCAGGACAAGCACCTAAAGGACCCGTTCCCGGTCACCGACCACGCCGAGATGGCCGCCAAGCACCTCGGGTTCGGTGCGATGGTCAAAATGGCCTTGAAGCACATGCGCTATAACTTTAGCCGCAACCTGCTGATCATCTTCGGCGCCTCCATCGGGATCTTCAGCGTCATTTTGATGCTGGGGCTCGGTAAGGGGGTCAAGGGTTACATCAACCACGAGATCTACTCGCAGATCAAGCCCACCGCGGTGCAGGTCGCCCAGAAGACCAGCAGTGAGGACGCCAAGAAGCTGGCGGTCACGGACAGCGACGTGTCGCGCTTGAAGCAGCTCAAGCACGTCAAGAAGGTCCAACTGGGCTTCTACACCCAGGGGGCGCAGGTCCAGTACGCCGGGACCAGCTCGACGGCGCAGATCGTCCAGACGGTCACCGACCAGATGCTGGCCAAGAGTATCAAGAAGGGGCATCAACCGGCGACCGGACAGGTGCTGATCGCTAAGGGCTTCGCGCAGAAGTTTAACAAAAAGCACCCGTACAAGCTGATTGGGAAGAAGGTCAAGGTCTCCATCACCGCGATGGATAAGAATCATCTGCCGGTGGTCATGACCAAGAACCTGACCGTCAGCGGAGTCACCGACGGGTCCGGCGGGCAGCTCCAGCCGAACCTGCAGACCGTTAAGAACCTGTATCACGGTAAGAAATTGACCTTCCGGGCCAACTTCGCGACGGTCATGATCGACTCGCTGAGCAACGTGACCAGCGTGCAGGACAAGATCAAGGGCCTGAAGAACGCCCAAGGGAAGGCCCGGTATCAACTGACCGGGGCCGGGGCCATCGTCTCGACGCTGAACACCTACATCCAGTTGGCGTTCTACGTCTTGGCCGGGATCGCCGGTATCTCGCTACTGGTCTCCGCCATCATGATCATCGTGGTGCTGTACATCAGCGTGTCGGAGCGGACCAAGGAAATCGGTATCTTGCGGGCCCTGGGGGTTCGCAAGCGCGACGTCAAGAACCTGTTCTTGTCGGAAGCCTTCTTCTTAGGACTGTTCTCCAGCATCCTAGCGTTGGCCTTTACGGAATTGGTGGCGCTGTTCGCCAATAATCTCGCAACGAAGTACATTGGCTACACCATCGTCGAGGTCACCGGCAACTACCTGATCTTTGGCATCGTCGTGGCCGTGGTCATCAGCCTGCTGGCCGCCTTAGCGCCGTCCAGTCGGGCCGCCAAGCTCGACCCAATCGAAGCCTTAGCTTACGAATAAACCAAAAAAGCCTGTCACCGACCGCATGTTGGTGACAGGCTTTTTGTCGAGCGGCGAGTGAGGTGCCAATCGACTGATTTGGTAACACTGAGGAAAATATGTAACGTTGAGCGAAAACGTCAGAATCACAAATCGGTCAGGCCACAAGATAGGAACGGTGGCCTAACCGATTCTTGCCATAAATGAGAAGTCAGGGTGACTAAACCCGGCTTTACAGGTTTAGTGTACCATATCGCCTGTGAATTGCCAATCAATATCGTCGGGGATCGGTGGCCACCTGCCGGGCAAGGGGCGCCGGTCAGGGGCGGTGGCTTAACGAACTCGTTAGGGCTTTAAAACGTTTGCCGTCTGGTCGACTTGCCAACTTTTGGCCGGTCAGCCGAAAAGGCCTTGCGTTTTAGAACGTATGTTCGTATAATGGAACAAGTCGGGGATGACGAACGGGTCAATCTTGGCGATGCGTCACGTTGCACGTGATTTCTCATGATTATCATGCCGGGAGCATGATAAAATGGGGGAGCTTCCGTTGAGTTCTCCGCCATCTGGGCGGGGAACCCGGCGGACCGGGGCCGGTGGTCTAGCAAGCCGGTCGCGGGTGTCGTTGAGGTTAGTCAGTGGGGACTCACGAGTTTGTCGTTAGGGTCGGAGTCGTTCACCGGGAACGGCCCGATCCGCTGACTAGCCGACGCGGCAAGTTCAGTCGGCGCCGGGGGTGACCGCGGTGCCGAGCATACCGACGGGGACGATGGGATCATGTCCCCGTCAAGCGATTTTGGAGACCGCTGCTTAGGGATGAGCAGTGGCCTTTTTGGCGTTCTCGGGGAAAACGGCCCAAAACGCCCTCATCCGGGAGTTGGATGGGGGCGTTTGACGGTGAGGGCCTAGTAATGGCGACTGGTCGTCTTCATCACCTGGGCGGGGCGGTTGGTCAGGAGGTAGCCGGTCCCGTTGCGGGTGAACTGCAGGCCCTCGAACTCGCGGTGGCCGTTGAAGTTGGTGGCTTCGACGTCGCTCGCCTTCAGGTGGCCGAGCTTGCTGACGGGGATCGAGGCGATGCTGCTGTCACTGACGAAGTACAGGCGGTTGCGCTTGGCGTTGTAGGCCAGCGACTGGCTCTTGGTCCCGGGATTATGCCGCAGCCCCTGCATGATCAGGTGGAACTTGACGGACTGGTTGGTGAGGGTGCCCTGGTAGAGCTTGACGCAGCCCTTGGGCGCCCAGCCGCCGTTGGAATAAGTATAGAAGTACGCGTGCCCGCGCTTGTCGAAGGTCAGGTTCTCGCCCATCGGCACGGTGCTCTTCAGGGTGAAGTTGATCCGCTTGACAGGCTTTAAGGTTTGGGGACTGACCCGTTGGACGTTGCTATGGATGGCCGTGGCGCCGACGAACCAGAGTTGGCCGTTCTTGGGGTTGCGGGCCAGCGATTGCCCGTGCCCACAGGAAAACATCGGCCCGACCTGGACGTTCTTGGCGATGGCCCGGTCGCCGGATGTGGCGGATGCCAGCCGAGGGGCGTTCTGCGCGGTGATGCCCAACCGCTTGAGGCCGGCCAGGTTGTACCGGGTGATGAAGCCCTGGTCATGGTGGTTGGTGGTCAGAACGTACAGCGTATTGCCGGAAGGGGTCATGACCAGGCTCTGCGGGTTGGTCCAGAGCCGACCGTTGTAATGGGACGGCAATAAGAGGTCGGTCTTGAAGGTGACCCGCTTACCCTTAGCGCTGCTGACCGTGCTGCCGGTACCGGTAAAGGCGGTGCGCTTGACGTGCATATTGCGGTTATTGACGGTGGTGTACTTGGCAACGTTGTAGGGCCGCAGCGCGTTGCCGTGCTGGGTGCTGGTCTTGACGGCCGCGTTCGCCGACGTCCCCGCGAACAGCAGCCCCGCGATGGCCGCTGTGGCGGTGAGCCAGATTGATTGATGCATGGTTTCCACTCCTTTGATGATGCTGGTCCCGAGGGGCCTCCTTTCTATTTATACCACTTTTTAAAATTAATTTGGGGTCTTAATGGTCTTCTTCGGGGAATAAACCGTTAAAACGACGGGGTGGGGCCGATGGGGGTCGGCCGGCTCGGTGGTCGCTTTTTACGAATATTTCATTAACGAAACCGCTTAATCTCCGGTTAACTGGCAGCTGCCGCGGGTTCGCCAGTGGCGGCGGATTTCAGTAGAGTAGGCGGTGACCATAGCGCTATGGATCACACCTGAAGGGATGATTCATGATGACCACACCTCAAGACACCGCCGCCTGCGACTTCCTTTTTGCCGAAGATCACGAACGGATCATTTACGCTGCCGTTCGCCACTTGCGATTGACCCCCGCCCACCCGGACTACGAGGACTACCTCCAGGAGGGCCGGCTGATCTTTATTCAACTGTATAACGACTACGAGGGGGACCCGACCGCCCAGCCCCACCGCTTCTTGGCCTACGCCTACCAGCGGGTGAAGTGGCGCCTGAGCGACCGCCTGCGCCGCGACCGGAAACGCACGGAGCAGCAGCTTACGGGGGACCCGACCACGGTCATCGGCGAGCAACCCGCGCCCGTGGATTTCGCGGTCACGGTCGAGGCCGCTGATCTGCAGTGGCACCTGTTGTCCCTGGTGGCGACCCACGGCACCGCCGGCGAGTGGTGGTATCTGAAAGAACGCCTGCTGGACCACCGGTCGATCGCCGAGATTGCCGCGCGGCACGGCGTCGGGCGGTCGACCGTTTACCGCTGGCGCACGGCCGTCATGCGACGGTTGGCCCGGTATTTTCAAAAAAAGTGAAAAAGGGCGGACAAATGACCCCGGCATTTCGTTAGTAGGGGTGTAAGGGTTGGCCAATCACTTACCACATTACGTTCACGAGAGGAGATTCACCCATGCAAAGCAACTGGAAGAAAACCACTATCACGTTCATCCTTGGTAACGACGCGGCTCACCCCGTGCGAGTCGTCCTCGCCAACGGGATCGCGAACCCGACGCCGGAAGCCATCGAGGCGTTCGGCGGGTACCTGACCAGCTTGACTGGGTTGCCGTTCCGTCACGCGACCGTCACCACCATGAACGACGTTGCCACTGCCGCCTAACGAAAGGAAGAGAAGATTAGATGAAAACCTTAGAACTGACCTTTAAGAGTTCCGATTTACACCTCAAGACCCTGCGGCTGAAGTACGTGGCCGACAACCTGACCGCCGAAGACGTGCACGCGGTGATGGGCAAGATGGCCGCCGCCAACTTGTTCGCCAAGGGGAACCAGGCCCTGTACGCCACCCCCGTCAGCGCCGCGGTCGTTGAGACCACCAAGACGCCACTGGACCCCACGCCCGAACCCGTCGCCTAACGCGCGCCGGTCTAAAGACTAGTTCCGTTAATCGGAAGGCAAAGTTTTGAAAACAACCGTCAAAAAGGCCGATCACTCGCTGGAGTGGTCGGCCTTTGGCGTTTTAGCCCACGTGCGGGTGCTGCAGCACCTTATCGGGGTATTTGACGGTGACGTAATCGGTGATGGCGTCGATCATCTTGGCGGTCGACGGGGCCTTGGCCTGCTCGCTGTTGACCACCAGGCAGATGGTCCGGTAGAAGCGCGTGTCGAACGGGTAGACGTTGACGTCGCCGCTGATGCGCTCCAGCGCCAGCTCGGGCAGGATGCCCATGCCCATGCCGGCCTCGACCATGGCCAGGATGGACTGGTCGTCGATGGAGAAGCGCAGGGCGTTCGGCTGGATCTGGTAGTGGTCTAGCGCGGCCTTGGTGTCCTTATCGTAGTCGCCCCGCTGCAGGATGAAGTTCTGGTCGACCAGGTCGGCCGCCGTGACCGTGGTCCGGTTGGCGGGGATGAAGTCGTTGGGCGTGATGCAGTAGATCTCGTCCTTGACCAGCGGCAGGACCGTCAATTTCTCGGTGACCGGCAGCGCGGAGAAGCCGAGGTCCAGGCGCCCGGTCTTCACGGCCGAGGCGATGCTGCTGAAGTCGGCCTGCTCGACGTTGATGTCGATCTGCGGGTAGTCCTGCTTGAAGTTCTGGATGATGGGTGGCAGCCAGTTGATGCAGACCGAGGAGAAGGCCCCCAGCCGCACCGACCCGGCGTTGAGCCCCTTGATGTTCGCGGCGGCCTGTTCGAGCCGGTCCTCGGCGTTGATGATCGCCTGGATCAGCGGTTGGACGGCCTGACCGTCGGGGGTCAGTTCGACGCCCGAGCGGTTGCGGATGAACAGGGAGAAGCCCAGCTCCTTTTCCAGCTGGTTGACCGAGTGGCTGATGGCCGAGGGGGTCACGTTTAAGACCTGCGCGGCGCGGTAAAAGGTATGTTCTTGGATGATTGCTTGAAAGACACGGTAGGCAAACGGAAGCAAGGTTGCCACCTCCTGTTTAAAGTTGAATAAAGTTCACGTAAAAACGTGATGAATAAATTGTACTTTCCATCAGAAGTATTCTATCATACTAGGCAGAAAGGCGATAGTCCACAAGAACGGTTAGGCCGGCTAGCGACCCGACTTAGAAAGGTGTGTCTTACAATGAAAGAATTATTAGCGCAACGCGTCAACCCAGACGTTTCATCGGCGTTATCCGGTTTGTTTCCCCAGGACGATGATCCCACGGCGGTGACCTTTGCGGCGGGGAGCCCGAACGAGCAGCTGTTCCCGGTCAAGGAGGTCCAGGCGGCGTTCAACACCGCCATCGAGACGCAGGGCGCGCACCTCTTTCAGTACCAGTCCGCGCAGGGGAACCCGGCGCTGCGGCAGAAGCTGGTGGCCCGCATCGCGAAGTGGGGGCAGGTGACCACCACGGCCGATCACATCGTCTTGACGGTCGGTGGGCAGCAGGGCATCGAGCTGGTGGCCAAGGCGCTGCTGGACCCCGGCGACGACATTGCCGTCGAGGTGCCGACCTACATCGGGGCGTTGGCGGCCTTCGACCTGTACCAGCCGCACTACCACGCGGTGCCATTGCAGGCGGACGGCCTGGACCTGGACGCCCTGGAGACCACGTTGAAACGCCACCCGAGCATCAAGCTCCTGTACACCGTGCCGGATTACCACAACCCGACCGGCATCACCATGAGCGTGGCGAAGCGCCAACAGCTGGTGGCCTTGGCCAACCGCTACAACTTTGTCATCCTGGAGGACACCCCGTACCGGGACCTGGGTTACGAAAACGCCCCGCTGCCGGCCATCAAGAGTTTTGACACCGAGGGTCGGGTGATCTTCCTGTCGAGCTTCTCGAAGATCCTGATGCCGGCGCTGCGGACCGGCTGGCTGGTCGCGGACGGCGCCATCCTGCAGGCCATCTTAAAGGTCCGGCTGGCCAGTGACCTGGAGGCGACCGGGGTGACCCACGCGGCCATCAACGCCTACATGGACGCTAACGACATCGACCAGCACATCGCTCACATGACGACCCACTACCGGCAACAACGGGACGCCATGCTGCGCGGGCTGGCGGCCTACTTCCCGGACGAGGCCCACTATACGCGACCGGCGGGGGGCTTCTTCGACTGGGTCACGCTGCCGCAGGGCATCGACGCGGAGCAGCTGATGCGCGACGTCATTAGTCCGGAGGCCCACGTGACCTACGTGCCGGCGACGAACTTTTACCCGAACCGCGACGTGCACAACGCCCTGCGGCTGAGCTTCAGCGGCCTGGACCCGCAAACCATCGACAGCGGGATGCGACGGCTGGGCGACCAGCTGAAGGCGGCGGTGCATGCGTTGAATCCGGTGCTGTAAACAGAAGGGCTAGTCAGAGGATTGTCCTCTGGCTAGCCTTTTTTAGGTAACTTTTTCGGGTAAACTGCTGATGGGGTGGGGACGGTTAGGATTGTGGCAGACGTGGGATGGGCGTATGATGAATGCAGTGAGGTAAGTTGATAAAAAGTCGACAATTAGAATTCTTAAAATGTTGATTTAGCGGGATTGGGTTAGTGTTCCCCACACGTGTGGGGGTGACCCTATGTCTACTAACGGCCATAAAGCTAACTTTCAGTGTTCCCCACACATGTGGGGGGTCTAATAACGACAAAGGCGTCACCATTCAGTCCGGATGGTGACGCCTTTATATATTGAAAATTTATTTCGCCATTGAAACGACCTTTTTATTCCCGGTCAAATACTGTCCGTTCGCTAACTGGTACCGGGTCATTGTTCCTCGGCGAACCAGCTTGGTGACCTTGACCGTGGTTCCCTTCTTCAAGAACTTGCCGCGGTTCTTCTTAGCCAGGGTCGCTGACCGATACTGGTAAGCACCCTTAGTGTTGGTAACCTTCAGCTTAGTGTAGCTGCTGCCTTGCCAGTAAAGGTTGGCAACGTAGTCAGAATTGGCCGTGATATAGGTGCCATTATTTAACTGGTAGCGGAGAATGCCGGACTTAGATTTAGCCGTTCCCACGACTGTAAATATCCGTCCTTTTTGCGGTAGCTCAGCAAAGTGATGAACCCGCTCACTCCTCTTAAAGGTCGGGTGCTGATAAGTATAGAGCCCCTTCTTTACATAAATTTGAATTGGCTGAAAGACCTTGGTCGGTGCTGTTGTCGTTGACGATGTTGAGGCGGTTGAAGAGGATGAGGTAACTGAAGAAGATGAATTAAACGAAGACGAATCCACTACAGCTGAGGAGCTACTACTCGATGTTGCGGCATCTTGGGTATAGGTAAAGGTGGCATCAGAATCGGTCCCAAAAGTGATAGTGGCCGTCGGGGCCTTGGCAGTGTACCCTTTAATTGCTGGCGCCGCGAGAGTTTGTTGGGTTAACGTAACCCCACTCACGGTCTTATCCGCCGCGAGAGTCTTGCCGGTCGTGGAGCGGTAGTGAATTGTGACGGCAACGGGTGTCTTCGGAACCAGCGTGTAGGTAGTATTGGTCTGTCCATCTAATGTGAGATCAAATCCATAAAGCGAGAGATTGAGCTTTTTCTTTAGATAGTCATTGGGGGTGATGGTCACTAGTTGATGATTTGAGGTGACCAATGCGTCATTACTATCCGTAAAGTAGCTGTCATTCAAAATAAATTGTCCACTGTCGTTAATATTGCCAGTGACGTTACGAGATTCGAGAACGTTACCCGCAACATCTTTAACGGTCACAGTTTTAGTTGCAGCCGAATTGTTCTTGTGGGCGGGGATGACGACGTAGTAAATGTTTGGTTCTTTTAAAAGGGTGAGTTTTTCGGTTGGTAATTTGGCTATTTCACCATCGTTCACGGAGTAACCCTGGAAAACCTCTGTACTTTCAGTGATGTCGCTTTCGGCGTATGTCACTCCCAGCTGATTTTTGACAGCCGAAATAAATTGGGCGGGAGTCAGGTAATTGTTCGCCAGTTGGTTCATGATCGGCAGCATAGCGACGATAGAGTCAGGAACTTGTTGGTCATCGGTTAGATCACTAACAGATGACTGTTCAGTAATGTTTGGTAAAAATGTGATGGCCTGCGTGTAGTTTTTGCCATCCACGATAGGTTGATTTGGACCATAAAACTCTACGATGGTACTGCCATCGGTTGAGGCTTGAGTCGAAATTGGTGGGACGGCTAGAAAAGAGAGAATGAGGGCCATGCTTAAAAGTAGCATTTTTAAAATTCTAGATAATTTCATGATTTCACCCCTTAATTTATGTCTGTCAGTAGACTAACTGAAACATTTTGAGAATCTTTGGGGTTGGCGACAGCGTCGGTGCTTCTGAAGCAGTGACTATGTAAGAATTGATTCAGAAGGAACCTCAAAAGATAAATTTATAGATGATTAATTTCACTTCCTCCTATATTTAATAATTAAACATTAACTGATAACACCAATTATAGTATATATTCAATTGATCAATTAGAGCGCTCAAACGGTTCCGTTTAGGGGACGTTTTGACAAAAGTGGGGTCACGGTCAGGAAAAATTGATTGTTTTCGATTAGATATTCCCCCTTCATTGACTGGTTGAGCGCACGATATTTTTCAATGAAGCGATTAAATGCTGATTGGGTAGATGTGATTAGAATTGCTGGTGGGCTAATACGGGCGTATGATGAATGTAGTAAATTGTAAGTTAATGAAAATACGGCAATGATGATTTCTAAAACGTTGATTTAACGGTATTTACTTAGTGTATTCCCCACACGTGTGGGGGTGATCCTCTGCTGGGCGAATACGTCGACAACACCACTTTGGTATTCCCCACACGTGTGGGGGTGATCCCGGACAGGATCGTCTGACGGTACAGCGTGATACGTATTCCCCACACGTGTGGGGGTGATCCCAAAGTTAGAGACCGTTAAAGCCAGTTCCTTGTCGTATTCCCCACACGTGTGGGGGTGATCCCGACCCGTACATGGTTCGATACCAAGCTCTGGTGTATTCCCCACACGTGTGGGGGTGATCCCGCCTACACGACGGCGTTGGACGAACGAATCAAGTATTCCCCACACGTGTGGGGGTGATCCCCAGTCTCCGAGTTGGACCTCCAACCCGTCTTTGTATTCCCCACACGTGTGGGGGTGATCCTGTGATTGTCGTTATCTTTAAGACCATCATTGAGTATTCCCCACACGTGTGGGGGTGATCCTAGAGCGTTCGCCGCTAAAAACGGTGTGGAAATGTATTCCCCACACGTGTGGGGGTGATCCTGATAAATTCACAAAGTTGATTAAAATTCGGGGGTATTCCCCACACGTGTGGGGGTGATCCCCAGGTCAGCCATGACCCGGCCAACTATCCTGAGTATTCCCCACACGTGTGGGGGTGATCCCGATAACGGCAAGCCTGACCCGGTCTCACGCCGGTATTCCCCACACGTGTGGGGGTGATCCTGGTTCGAGGACATGCGGGACACCTTCAGATGGGTATTCCCCACACGTGTGGGGGTGATCCCGAGGCGGCGGCCATGGATGCCAGCTTAATCAAGTATTCCCCACACGTGTGGGGGTGACCCGGTTACAGTCAGTAGCAGCGGTCTTAAGGGTAAGTATTCCCCACGCATGTGGGGGAATTTTCTCAGAAGCAAAAGTGACCACCTTTGGAATATTAACGAAAATAGCCTAGAACCCGCCATCGCTTTAACGATAAGGAGTTCTAGGCTATTTATTGTCGTTTTGAATCAATAAACCCACTGGTCGGGTTTCCGGTTTACATATGAACGATTGCGCCACCATCTTTAATGTGAGTGGTCTTCTTAGCGGGATTCTTCAAGCTGTACTTGAAGGCGTTCATCTTTTCTTTTTTGTAGGAAGCATAGTCGGTGAGTAGTAACAACTTGCCCTTACGGTAAAGAACGCTGTCACTATGACCGCCTAAGACCATGCCACTTTTTTGGGTATGGCCCACGATACGGTAGACGTGAGTCCGCAGCTTCTTATACTTAAGATTGACCGTCTTTATTTGGGACATATTGGAATATTGAATGATGTAGTGCTTGCTAGCAATCTTGTAAAAGTAGCCGAATCCCTCAGCTGAGCTGGTTCGCTTACCTTGGTAAGTGCCCCGTAAGACCTTAGGCGTTCCCTTGTGCCAGGAGGCAGCATCGGCACTGGATTGATTGATGGAGACACCGATGAGACAAAATGCGGCAATGATCAATAACTTAACAACGGTCTTCTTTTTCATGGTATGTATCTCCCTTTATTTATGATAAGGACGAGTCATCTATTTTTCTAAACTCTGAACGTACTTAGAGAACGATTTGCTCTCGTAGTAAAACGTGTGTCGCGGCTTCGTCTTGGTGCTGTAGGCAGCAATGATCTTGACGTGCTTGTATGCTGGAACCCGCTGTAGCTTTAATTGGTGCTTGGGATGGCCAATTTGACCAATGGTCCAGTAGCCAGCGGCCGAACGACGTGAGACGTACAGGACACTCTTCTTGCCAAAAGACCGACCGGTGACCCAACTACGCCCTAGCGCCACATCCCCCTGGCTATTGAGGTAGGCGTCGGTGACGGCGTGCTTCTTAATGGATAAGACGTGGTGAATCTCCCCGTTATTATCCACCTTGACCCAGGTGCCACGTATACTGGCCGGGGTAGTGGCCAGTTTAGCGGCAAACGACGATGTTCCACCCCAAAGGATGAAGATAACGGTAAAGGCGAGAATACCTAAAGTTAATTTGCGAACAGTTAATTTCATAAATGTTTTCCTCCCCGATGTTAATTTTAGTATACCGTTTTTTGAGGGGAAGGGATAGGAAAGTTTGGAGGGATATTTCAGACGGGACAAATCTGAGAATGACTTGATTGTTGGCTGAATAGGTCGGTATAAACTGTCGTTGGATTTAGTGACAGATGCTGAGATGGTATCAGGAGAGTCGTTTTTTCTTGATGGTCTGTTAGAATTTCAGTGATCATTTTCTTCATTAATATATTGGAATAATTAGTTACAGGGATGATAGTACCTGGGGAACTAAATGAAGAGGCGTCATCAAGCCAGCCAAATAAAATATCAGTGAAAAATTAATGGTAACCGGTAGAGAGCACGGTTGCCGAGTAAGAATCAACATGACAAAATTCCCCGGTAACGCGTGGCTGATAGGGCGTTACCGGGGAATTTGGATCAGTCGTTGATGGGCTGATGTCTCGGAAGCAATGGTCGACGAATTAAATCCGACAAATCAACGCATCAACGGAAGAGAATCTGGTACTTCTGGGTGCCGTCAATGCTTTGCACGGTCTCTTCTAGGCCGTCACTCAGCGCGCCATCGTGCCAGAAACTTGGATGGGCGTGACCCGTGAACGTGAAGGTATACCGTACTGGGCCCTCCGTGGTTTTGGTCACGGCTAGGTAACCGCGGTCCTGATCAGATAGGCGAACGACTTGATCTTGCTTCTTCGGATCAACATAAATTGTTAACATATCCCGCACCTCCAATTCGCATTATAGGGGATGCGGGAACAAGTTACAACATATTGGAGAATAAAATTAGGGATACCTCAACTAATTAACGAATCCCGTTATTTTGACAAACAAAAAGGACCGACAGATCATTTGCCGACCCCTCGCTTGAAGGTTAATCGTTTCCGTTCTCCGCGGAAGCGATGACCTTAAGACTATTTCCAATAGCCAAAAAGCATCACCCCCTTTCGTTTGATAAAGCTAGTCTAACGCCCAAACCGGCAAAGCTCAAGTAAAGACGCTTACCTTAATGACGCTTTAAAAGGTTGCGAATAAGTAAACTTATTAAGAAGCCGTCCAAATGGTCAAAAAGGGAACAACTCACCGCTTATGTGACAGTGATATTACAGAAAACCATTTATTGTTTCATTAGAACTACATTTAAAGCGTATTCCTTGTTTAATTACCGAAGACTGGCTATAATTTTAGTTGTAATTGAGGGATAGACAACACCAATTAGGATGCTTAAGAATTAAATCTTAACAAATTTTCTAATTTAATGTATACTATTCTTGCTTGATAGATTACATACATTATGTTTGGAGGAAGAAATTTATGCAATCAAGTTTAAAGAAGTCTCTTTACTTGGGCCTCGCTGCATTAAGTTTTGGTGCCGTTGCAACGGTTTCCACGACTGCTTCAGCTAAGTCCTATGCTACTGCCGGTGCCTACCAAACACTGAAGACAGACCCCACTAAGCGTAACGTCGCGGCAACCGGGACCAACGCTTTGTACAACCAACCAGGGACTTTGAAGGGTGCCCGGGTCGTGGCTTCTAAAGCCACGATGGCAAAGTTAGCATCCTCGAAGTCGTCCGCAGACTACTTCCGGGCTTACGGGGTCAAGACCACGAACCGGGGTTCCGTCTACTTCCGGGTTGTGACCATGAACGGCAAGTACCGTGGCTACGTTTACGGTGGGAAGTCTGTCAGTGAATTCGCTGGCGGCATCAAGTCGGCCAACACGACGACACCGGCTAATTTGCCCGCCCAAGTCAACAACTACTATCTGAAGAACGTCTCGCAAAACACCTTGTGGACTGCGCCGAAGTACACCCAATACGGTGCTTCGAAGGTCAGCTTGTACGGGGCTTCCAAGACTGATAAGTTCACGGTCGACCAAGCTGCAACCAAGACCCGTGAAGGCAGCTTGTACTATCACGTGGTCGATGCCAGCAACAACTCCGTTAACGGCTGGATCTACGCGGGCGGCCTGAGCAACACCACGCCAGCGCCAACCGCGACTGCGGATAACAGTGTCACTGTGAAGTACGTCGACAGTAGTTACAGTCCGGTTGGATCCGCGAAGACCTTTATCACGGCCGCAACTGGGACCAAGTCGGGACAAACATTGTCTGCTGACGTGGCTGCCTCTGGGAATACACCTGCCAAGACCGGTGATTTGACTGCGTTGAATGCCTTCGCGCAAGCCAACGTGCCGACTGGGTACATGGTTGATCCGACTGCTGGTAAGATTTCATCCGCAACTTACGGTAGTACTGTTCAAGTTAAGGTCGTTCAAGCCGCTGTTTCGAAGGTTGCCTTTAAGACTACAGGTGATGCGATTACCAATACTGGGACCTTCTCCGCAGCTGATTTGAACAACGGCGCTTTCCCATCCTTGGATGCTAAGCAACAATCGATCTTTGCGGGGCAGGCTGGGCAGTCGGTCCTCTCGGCAACGAGTAATCCAGTGCGGGACTTTACAACGAACGATTTATTCGCTGAAAATCCGTCAGTTGCCGGTGCTAATAAGCTTTATCGGCTAATTGGGGTAACCCAAACGGATTCTGAAGGTAAGGCTTACCACTACGACTACATCTTTGACGCTAAGGATACCAAAGATGCCAACGCGAATGCTAAGTTCGGTGACCAACTGCAATTGTTCTACACGCAGACGAAGGTTAGCGGCGCTGCACCATCGACGACTGTTAACTCTGGAAACACCAACTACATCGGCTAATTTCAGATTAAGTGGCATAGATGATTTCAGGGAACCGGTCCGGCGTGGATCGGTTCTTTTTTTATCTTCAGGGCTGGAAAGTGCGGTAGAACGGGCCAAAATCAACTGAGGAAGTTAAACAGGGAATAACTGACATGAGCTGTTAACTAAATTTGAGAGCCTCGAAAGGCTATAGTAGCAAGGATTGACCTCTCTTTTTATAAACTAATTCATAGCGGATTTAGTGAAAAGTGGAGATAAAGGTTTTTGATTGTAAGGGAGCTTGGTATACTATCCCCGTACCAAAATACTATATTTATGGGGAGATATATATAATGCAATCTAGTTTGAAGAAAACGTTGTATTTAGGTTTAGCTGCTATTAGTTTAGGGGCAGCAGCTGGATTTTCAACGCCGGCCCAAGCCGCAAGCAAGGCTAAGGTAACGTCTGACAAGGTTCTGACGACTAAAGCCGAAACTCGTAATATCAATTTGACTGGTGCTAACGCCATCTACTCAAAGCCTGGGACTGTTAAGGGTGCCAAGCTCGTCGCAACCACTCAAACGGCTAAGAACTTGAAGGACTCCACGAGTTCTCACAAGAACTTCCGTGCTTACCGTGTCGCTACCACGAACCGTGGTTCCGTCTACTACAAGGTGGTTTCCTTTGACAAGCATTCTTACCGTGGTTGGGTTTATGGTGGTAAGAGCACGTCTGCCTTTGCTGGTGGGTTAACTTCTTACGACACGTTCAAGCTTGGAACGGTTACTGATGATCAAAAGAACGGTACCTTCAAGTTGAAGAACGCCGGGACTGGTTTAGACGGTGTCACTTACACCCAACCAGCCTGGACGCAATACAAGGTTGGCCGTGCCATCTTAGACACGACTGCTTACAAGGATGCTACGTTCTCCGTCGACCAAGCTGGTTCCCGGACGCGTGAAGGCGACCAATGGGTTCACATCAAGAACCAAAACACCAAGGACACTAAGGCTGATGGTTGGATTTTAGCTTCTAACTTGACGCAAACGAATGCGTTGAACGAAGCAACTCAAATCAAAGTTAATATCGTTGATTTAAGTGGTAAGACCATCAAGTCATTCAACCAAGATGTCCAAACCAATGCTAAGGGTGCGATTGTTAAGGATGGCGTTTTGTATGATCACAACGGCGTAACGACTGCACCTACTACGCTTTCAACGACCTTTGCAGCTACTGTCAAGAAGGCACTTGATGGAACTGGATATGCTGTTTCTGCCACTGATACGGTTAACTTAAACTCTAAGGTTGCTGCCGGATCAACTTTGACTTTATATGCTAAGAAGGGTGACCAAGTAGTTACTGCTATTAAGGCATACAAAGATGAGGGCACTAAAGAAGCTACTCCACTAATCAAGGCTACTGATGACGCTGTAGCAAAGAAATTTGCAACTACTGTTGTAATGCCTACGTTAACGAAACCATTTAGCGGTACTAACGGTGTAAACTATACTGGTGCCGATGTGCAAGCAAACTTGGCTTCTAACAATGCAAGTACGTTAAGCACTAAGACGTTCTACATGGTTAAAGGTGCTACTTTAGAACAAGCATTGGATGATGCCAATGTTTCTGCAACTAAGCAAGAAGCAGAAGTCACCCCTAGAGACAATGGTAAATCTGCTCCTTCTGCAGTTGATACTCCACTGAAAGATACGCCATACCACGTTGAATACAAGTTTGCACGTGCATTTGATGGGGTCTTTGGCGCTAAGGATGATAACCACGCCACCGTATCAGCTACGGCAATTTACACGGCTACATTAGTGCCTGGTAACTCTGCATATGACAAGCCAGCGACTAGTACCAACAGTGGTTGGGCTAACTAAGCATAGATATTAGGATTGGATTACCTTTAAAAATCCAGTAGTTCCAATATAATGTATGTAATCCAAAAGAATCTGTCACGCTCATTGGGCGCGGCAGATTTTTTTGTTAGGATCTAACAGAGTAGAGTGTCCCAATGCTAGTCGTTACGGCAGCATCATGGGCAGCGTTCACTCTCCAATCTTGTCTAGTCGCTCTGATAAGTCACTGAACTTATGGGTCTTAATTTGTTATAATACCCATGTATTAGCTTACTAATACAGATAAGGGGAGATACTTATGCGAGTAGATTTAGCTAAATCCGTATACTTTGGATTAGCCGCTTTAAGTTTGGGAGCTGTGACGTCAGTTTCCACAACCGCTAGCGCTAAGAGCAAGGCTTACGTTGTGTCAAATTCAACGATGACGAGTGATCCAACCACCCGAAACGTTGAATTAACGGGGAGTAATGCCATTTACACCAAGCCAGGGACCGCCGCGGGTGCGCGGGTCGTTGCTTCGAAGTACACTGCTGGAAACTTGGCTAATTCCAAGTCTTCAGCTGATTACTTCCGAGCTTACCGGGTCGTTACGACCAACCGGGGCTCCGTGTACTACAAGGTTGTGTCCATGAGTGGTCATTACCGGGGATACATTTACGGGGGAAACAGTACCAGTACCTTTGCTGGTGGCGTTCAACCCGCTAAGACCATGACCGCTGCTGATTTACCAACCAGTAAGACAGCGACGTTCGCTAATCCCGGCACCAAGAATGTGACCTGGGCGGCACCGAAGTACACCCAGTACAAGTCGACGAAGATGGTCAAGAGCACCACGCCCTACGCCAAGGACACTCTGACGATTACCAAGGCGGCCACCAAGACGCGTGAAGGGTGGTTGTACTACTACGTGGAAGATGCCCAGAATCCGCAGGTTAACGGTTGGATCTTCTCGGACGCGTTGAAGGTGAGCGACAAGGATGCTATCGACCCACAAAACGGCATCACCTTGAAGTTCGTTAACAAGGCGACGGGCGAGGCGGTCTCTAATAAGGTCGTTGCGTTGCCGAAGGGGGCCACGACTTCCGTGACCAATTACCAAGCCATCCAACTGGCTAACGCCAATCTGCCGGTCGGCTACACGTATTCCGGTCTAGGGACCAGTGCCACGGTCAGCAAGGGCGGTTCGGTCGTCGTTTACCTGATTCAAAATCCGGCAACGACGTTGAACCTGCAAGCAAAAGTCTACAACAACGATGTTAACGATCAGAGCAATCTGCAAAACCTCTTAACGACCAACTGGCACACGGCCAAAGTGCAAGACGTACTGAAAAAGGACGCCTTCTTTAACCAGGCCGATGGCAAGAGCGTTAAGGGAAGCGAAATCGTTAAGCAGCTCAAGACGGATAAGTTAGCGAGCTTTACGGTTCCGCTGCCGACGGCTAACGGTACGACGGCGTACAAGTATGACCTGGTAACGGCACAGGATGCCGTCTTCGGGATGAAGAATACGACGACGAACGTTTACTATCAGGCGACCGAAGGCACGTTGAACAATGGTGTTTTCCAAGCCTACTAAGCTTTATTGAAGAAATGATGAGACAAGGCCAATCCGGTGAGGTTGGTCTTGTTTTGCGTAGATGCAAAATTCAGTAAACTTGTGGGGAACAATCTGTTATACTAGTGAAGATTATTAAAAACTAACATTATCCAGAGGAGAATAACTTATGCAATCACGTTTAGCAAAATCCTTATACTTAGGTTTAGCGGCCTTGAGTTTCGGGGCCGTTGCCACGGTTTCGACGACCGCCAGTGCCAAGAGTAAGGCAAAGGTCGTTTCGACGCAAAACTTGAAGACGGATGCTACGACTCGTAACGTTGAGGTAACGGGAACGAACGCCATCTACTCCAAGCCAGGGACGGTCAAGGGTGCGCGGATCGTTGCGTCCAAGTCCAAGGTCAAGACGTTAGCCGCTTCCAAGAAGTCGGCGGACTACTTCCGTGCATACGCCGTGGCTAAGACCAACAAGGGCTCCGTTTACTACAAGATCGTCTCCATGAACGGCAAGTACCGGGGCTACATCTACGGTGGGAAGAGCGCCACGACCTTTGCTGGCGGTATCCAATCCGCTAACACCATGACGGATGCTGCACTGCCAGCTAACACGACGGCTTACTTTGCAAAGCCGGGGACGGCCAACGTTACGTGGAACGCACCTAAGTACACGCAATACAAGGCTTCCAAGCAGGTGAAGAACACCACGCCATTTGCCAAGGATACGTTGAAGATCACCAAGGCGGCCACTAAGACGCGCGAAGGTTCGCTCTACTACTACGTGGAAGACGCCACGAACCCATCCGTTAGCGGCTGGATTTACAGCGGTGCCGTTACGGCCACCCAAGACACGTTCGACGCCAAGACTGACGTGAAGGTTCAATTCAAGACCACCGATGGGACATTGGTGAAGGAAACGACCTTAGCAGGCTTGAAGGCGGATTCTGACAGTAAGCTTTCCACGGCAACTGGTACGGCGGTTGGAAAAGACGTTAAGACGAAGGCCACCAATGACTGGGGTAAGGCCCTCTTATCAGGGACCGGCTACACGTACGCTGCTGGCGATTCTGTCAATGTAGCGGCAGTTTCCGCTGCTAAGACGGGTGATACGATCACCTTGTTCGTCACCAAGAACACTAACGCTGACACCAAGATCAGTTTCTACGGTGTGTCGAGTGATCTGTCACAACAGGGGACGCCTTTAACGGTCTACACGACTGATAAGACGGCTGACGCAACGACCGTAGCCTTTCCTAAGTTGTCTGCCAGCTTCACGGGTGCTAACGATGCCGCTTACACGGCTAACGACCTTCAAAGCTACTTGGCCGCTAACGGTTTGACGACGTTAGACACGCCAAGTTACACAGATAAGTCGGGTGCGAAGGTTTACACGGAGTACACCTTCAGCAGTGCCCTTGCTGGGAACTACAGTACGACGAAGAATGCCAAGGCGTTCTACACTAGCACCGTTAAGACGGGGACTTCACCAGTTGATACGCCTAAAGAAGCAACCACGACGGCTAACACAAACTACGTTGGCTAATTAAATATCACAATCATTTCAAAAACGAGCAGTTCACGATGAACTTGCTCGTTTTTTATTTGGTTTCGAAATGGAAAATGGGGGGAGGGACGAGTGCTCAACCGTCTGGTTAGTTGGCCGATACCATCAACGTGTGTTAATATGTTTATTGGCTTTATAAACAGCGCAGGTGAAATGACTTGCACCTGTCAATGTTTTTAATGAATTTATTTTGAAGAACTACATAGTTGTGAGATTAAGTAGGGGAAGATTTAGAAGAGGAGAATTTAATGAAGATCGGGAAGCA
The DNA here is from genome assembly GCF_001435095.1 of Levilactobacillus spicheri DSM 15429. Lineage (GTDB taxonomy): Bacteria > Bacillota > Bacilli > Lactobacillales > Lactobacillaceae > Levilactobacillus > Levilactobacillus spicheri. The sequence goes on along the minus strand of NZ_AZFC01000035.1, from coordinate 570,084 downwards.
TCCCTATCGAGCCTATACCGTTTGTTTTGCGGGGTTGGTTTTAGTGCTCTATGGGATTTTTATGTTAACGGGGAAATCGTTTATTTGGCAAGGGGATGGGTTGGCGCAACATTACCCCATTCTTGTAAAGTTTTATGAGTGGCTCCATCAGGGGAGCTTGACCGGCTGGGACTGGTCACTGGGATTGGGAGCGGATAAGGTCACCACCTTCTCGTATTACGTGTTAGGTGATCCATTCGCCTACCTAATCTGGTTCTTTCCTAAAGCGCACCTTGAGATGGGGTACAATCTGCTGGTGCTAGTTCGGCTGTACTTTAGTGGGCTCGCCCTGATGCTATTTGCTCGACAGCGACACTTTAAGCCGGGGAGCCAGTTGTTCGGGACCTTAGCCTATACGTTTACGGGATTTTCCCTATACGTGAGCATTCGGCACCCGTTTTTCCTGTTGCCGATGATTTTGTTTCCTCTGTTGGCCTACGGGATTGACCACATCTATCGGGGGAAGAGCTGGTTGCCCTTGGCCGGCTTCACCGCACTTGCACTGGTGGGGAATTTTTATTTTGCCTATATCCTGGCCATTGGCAGTCTGGTCTATGCCGTCTTACGGTACTTGACCGTCCGAAAAACGGTGGTCGTTCCCTTCAGGCCTCTTTTGGGGCGGTTGTTTGGTGCCGGCGTCGTAGGGTTTTTATTGGCCGGAGTGCTATTTATCCCCTCCGTCTGGGGTGTCCTTCAATCGACACGCGCCACGGGGCATTTTGCGAACGGCTATCTCCTATATCCGTTCAGTTATTACCTGCGATTATCTAACGCCGTGCTGACGACGGGGAACCCGATGAGTTTTTGGGTGAACTTGGGCCTGACGGGACTGACCTTCTTGAGCGTCGTGTACACGCTCCGGCACTTTCGCCAGTACCGGTGGCTTAATATTGGCGTGCTCCTCCTAATCGGCGGAACCTTGTTGCCAGCGGTGGCAGCCGTGATGAATGGGGGAACGACGCCCTCCCAACGGTGGTTATTGTTGGGGAATTTGGCCTTTAGTCTAGCAGTGATGACCTTTGTGGACCATTTGACGGACTTGACCCACCGCGACCTGGTGACGTTGCTCTGGGCCAGTCTGGGGCTGTTAGGGGCCGTTTGGGTGTCGAACGGGTTCATTTACCAGAATCGACCGCACGACTTTGTGCTGTACGGCCTCTTACTGCTGACGTTACTGCTGATTTTGGCGGCCCGAGTCGCCCACTGGTCACGCCGGCAGACGTTACTAGGCCTCTTGGGGCTTCTCAGCTTGAACATCGTCGCCAACGGGTACGGGTACTTCAGCCCGAATGCCGGTGGGGCCAGTCAACAGCTGACGCCCCGCGGGGTGGCGACCAAGTTTCAGCAGACCTATTACGATGGGGCGCAGAAGTACGTGCGCCGGCAACCGGGCTTTAGTCGCAGTGTACTCAGTAACCAGTACTACTATTCAAATGAGGCGAAGACCAATCTGGGAATGAATCTGGGCACACACGACATCATGTCGTACTTCTCCATTGAGAACGGAGCGGTGGGAGACTTTAGTCAGGCCGTTGGCAATTCGCAGTTTAAGATGAACAAACCCATTAACCAAGCGGATAGTCGGACCACCCTGAGTAACCTTTTAGGCGTGCGTTATCTTTTTGCGCGAACCAATCAACGGGGCAAGCAAGCTTTGCCGTATGGGTATCGGGTCGTTAAACGCCGGAACGGAAACGTGTTAACTTACCGTGATCAACCGGTGCACAGCTTTGGGAACAACTATGGAACGATTCTGTACCAGTCGAAAAATGCGTTGCCCCTGGCCTATCTACAGGCGAAAACGCTGGATTCCCGGCAATTCGCTCGTCTGGATGGGACCGATAAAGAACAAGCGTTGACGACCGGAGCGTTGGTGGCTGATAAGGTCTCCGGTCTCCCGGTGACCCAGTACCGTTCGGCTAATCGGCAGATCAAGTACACGGTCAAGCAGGATCCCACGACGGTCATTGATAGCTTGGCTAAGGTCAAGCTGTACCGGCGACAGGGGAACCAGCTAGATCCGGAACTGGTGACGACGACCGCAACGTCCTTGCGACAAAAGAATCAGGATCGCTCCGTGAACCTGCGAAGTGACCGCCCCCGCTTGAAGCGGCTGGCTAACCAAAACCGGCGTGCCCTGGCGACGAATCGTCAGGCCAATCGGGACGGGCTAGCGGCCATGATCAGCGACAACCAGAACCAGCCGGTGACGTATCGGTTGCAGACGCAACAGTCACAACGTACGGCCAAGACGGAACTGTACTTGGAATTGAGCGGGATTAACGCCCAACGGTTGTCCATGCAGGATAAGTATCGGGGACAGGCCGCGACGAACGCTTATCGAAACCGGGCGTTTACGGGAATTCAGCGGTTGAATACCCTACGGCGGGTTCTCTGGAACCAAAATGACGGGGCCTATACGGTCAACGTGACTAGTTTCCAGAACTTTACCGGTTATTCGCAGTTGGGACAGACGAATCTGTCCGACTATCAGCCCAAGCACCGCGTCTTGCTGAACCTGGGATACTCGAAGCAGCCCCGGAAGACGATTAAGGTGACTTTCCGCGGTGTCAAGGGACTGACGTTCAAGTCCGCCCGTCTAATTGCGGTTCCGCTGGGAAAGGCCTACACGCACCGGATGCAGCAGCTGAAGCATCAGAAGTTGCGGGGCCTGCGGGTACACAATAATCGCGTCACGGGGACGGCGACCGCCCAGCAAGCGACGGTGTTGACAACGTCGATTCCCTACTCGCCGGGCTGGCACTTGACGGTCGATGGGCAGTCGGTGGCTACACAGGTCGTTAACGTGGGGTTCGTCGGTGCGCGACTGCCGGCGGGAACCCATACGGTCAAGCTGACCTATCGGACGCCCGGGTTGCGTGTGGGACTGACGTTATCGGTAATCGGGGGACTGGTCATCGTGGGGATCCTACTAGGGCCTCGACGCTGGCGAAAAAATGACGAATGAGTTAGGAGCGTTCATGCAATCACTGGTGGGCGCTTTTTTGGTTGCCATGAGTGGATGCCCGTTGTTGCTTTAAGAAAAGGTTAGGGTAGGACGGCGGATTTTATCGATGATTCGATGAACGGTTTTTTTACGGGACGACCACCAGTCAGTGCGTGTTCACCGATTAGGTAGTCAATATGTAATGCGGCAATCTAAGAGGGGACCGCCGCCAGAGCACGAATCTTAAACAGATTAAGGATTTTTAACGATGCGATGAATCCCCGTTATCTTTGCTATACTGGTGGCGTTCTTAGGAACGAGTACGTTACCTCAAAAAGGAGACTTTCATGATGCAAATCCGTTTAAAGAAATCATTATACTTAGGGTTAGCGGCTTTGAGTTTTGGTGCCGTGGCGGCGGTATCAACCACCGCAAGCGCCAAGTCCTATGCGACTGCTGGGGCTTATAAGACGTTGACGGCCGCGGCCACGAGTCGTAACGTTGCGTCTACGGGGACCAACGCCCTGTATAGCAAGCCAGGAACGGTCAAGGGGGCCAAAGTGGTGGCGTCGAAAGCGACCATGAAGACCTTAGCCGCCTCGAAAAAATCGGCTAATTATTTTCGGGCTTACGGGGTGAAGACCACTAACCGAGGATCGGTCTACTACAAGGTCGTCTCCATGGACGGCAAGTATCGTGGGTACGTCTATGGCGGTAAGAGTACGTCGACTTTCGCCGGCGGTATCAAGTCCGCGAACACCACAACGACGGCTTCCTTACCGACGCAAGTCAACAACTACTACCTGAAAGACACGTCGACGAACACGCTGTGGACGGCACCGAAGTATACGCAGTACAAGGCCTCTAAGGTGAGCCTGTTAGGCGCGGTGAAGACGGACAAATTTACGATTGACAAGGCGGCCACCAAGACGCGTGAAGGGTCACTCTACTATCACGTGACCGATACGGCAGATTCATCGGTATCTGGCTGGATCTACGCCGGTGGGTTAACGACCACGGCACCAGCGACGACCGCGACCGATAATAACAGTGTGACGGTCAAGTACGTGGATGCCAACTATAATTCGGTGGGGTCCTCGTCCGACTGGGTCACGTCAACGACCGGGACGACTAAGGGAGATGCTTTGAGTACGAGCGACTTGAGTTCCCTGAATACGTTCGTAAGTGCAAACGTGCCATCCGGTTACACGGTGAGTGATACCGACCTGACCAGCGCCACTTATGGCAGTACCATTCAAGTCAAGGTGGCCAAGGCCGCTACTTCCAAAGTCACGTTTAAGGCGGAAGGGTCGGCAACGACGGATACGTCAACGATTACCGCTGCCAGCTTAGCGGCGAAGGCCTTCCCATCACTGACGACCAGTGAACAAAAGATCTTTACTGGGGATGCGGATGATGCCATCGACATTAGTACGGCAACGGTCTTTACGTCTGGAAAGCTGAAGACCTTGACCGGAGCGACTGAAACGGATGCGGATGGCAATCAGACGTATAAGGTTTACACGTTTGATGCCACCACCACGAAGTCGGCTAATAGTAGTGCGAAGTATGGTGACGGCGTAACAGCTTACTACACGGTCACGACGAAGACGGGGGCTGCCCCATCCACTACGACGGATAGTGGGAATACGGATTACGTTGGGGAATGACTGACATGATGGCTTAATGTAAGCGAATGAAAGGCTCCCGTAGGGTGGTATGAATCCCGCCTGGGGAGTCTTTTTGAGTGGCATCAAGGAGCCACCCTTCTAAACGTTCCTACAGTGGATTAGATAGTTATGCTATAATACATAACAACGCTATTATTAACCCAATGGTGATTATTTAGAGGCGTTATTTTTATCGGGGAAGAGGATTTTATAGTCAATGAAAAAGATGAGTTTAGTTGTGCCATGTTACAACGAGGAGGCATCGATCCCACTATTTTATCGAACGGTGAAGGAAGTTTTTCATCAAATGACACTGGCTGGGACCGAGATCATACCGGAATACGTCTTTGTTGATGATGGCTCGACGGATCATACCTTAGCGGAGCTGCAAGCGTTGCACAGGGAACATACGAAAACCGTGCATTATCGGTCGTTCTCACGGAATTTCGGGAAGGAATCGGCACTACTGGCGGGGCTGCAAGCGACCACGGGGGATTATGTGGCGGTCATGGATGTTGATTTGCAGGATCCGCCGGAGTTGTTGCCCAAGATGCTGAAGATGATAGAGGCAGAAGACTACGATTGTGTGGGGACGGTTCAACGTGAACGACGCGGTCAAAGCCGGGTACGGGCGTTTCTGTCGACCAGTTTTTACCGGGTAATTAATCGGATCTCAGGCGTCCATATCGAGCCGAATGCCCGTGATTATCGCCTAATGACCCGCCAATTCGTGGACACCGTGATTGAGTTGCCCGAATTTAATCGTTTTTCCAAGGGGCTCTTTAGCTGGGTCGGTTTTAAAACAACCTATTTAGCCTATGAAAGCCAGCCCCGGGCAGCGGGAACGACACATTGGAGCTTACGACAGTTGTTTGCTTACTCGATTGAGGGAATCATCGATTTTTCGGACGTACCGTTGAAGTTGGCGACCTGGGTCGGCAGCGGATCGTGCTTGCTGTCATTGGTTGGCTTGATCATCGTAATGGTGCGGGCGCTCACGGTTGGTGGGTCAGCCGCTGGATGGCCGTCGTTAGTGGTGATTATGTTGTTGATTGGTGGGATTCAACTCTTTTGTTTGGGCATCCTCGGTCAGTACATTAGTAAGATCTATCTGGAAACCAAGCATCGACCACAGTATTTGGTTCGTGAGGAACGCTAAGCGTGCGTTGCTCTAACAGAAAAAAGGGCAAACTAAAAAGAGTCACCAATTGGTGGCTCTTTTTAGCATACCTTGTGTTGGAATCCGAGGGTGGCAGTTCTGCATATCGGCAAAAGCTAGAGGTTTTGGGGTGTTATAGGAAATGCCGATGTGTCGTTATCTTAGGTAGAAAGGATCTAGAATGGCCCTCGAATCAACTACATTCCATGATAAGGTAATCGGATAATTTAATCAATCCCTGACCATTAAGTGTCAACGTAGGGACAATGCAAGGGTGGTTGGAAGAATAAAGTTTGGTAACATACTTAAAAAAATATTCTTTGGTAAATGATTTGAAAGGATTAAGAATTCAAACGATTCAACCCGTTTACGATGTAAAACATAGCTAGTACGATTATTTGTCGGCTAATAACGGCAAAATCCTTAATCGGCCGGCAATCCGTAAAGATTGTACTAATCTCACGGTTATCAGGCTTTCCATCCACCTACCAAAACGTTTTTGAAACCGATATCATTTCAAAATAATATAACATCTCAACGGATTCAGCCATCTTTATTTGCACACAAATAAAGATGTGGACAAAGAATAAATGTGGTGCTAATATACTCATGAACCATCGATGGGGAATCACCTGATAACTTTAAAAATGACGTGCAGGGACCCGCGGCTAACCGGTTAGGCGCAGGGCTGCCCGCACGATTGACTGATAATCAAGCACGGGCTGAGAGATGAGGGACCATGATGCGATTTGCCAAGATCCTGGTGATGTCGTTGAGCCTGTTTACGGTTGGCTGGGGGCAACTGACCCCGGCCCACGCCGCGAGCGATCAGCAGGCCTCCCGCTATTCGGTCTACCTAACGCCCCCAACGGCCAGCGGTTCCAGTGACGCGACCGTCATCAATGGAAGCGCTAACGACCAGATCACCGGGTCGTCCGCGAAGACGCCGTCGACCGCAACGACCGCCCGGGGGACCAGCTCAGTCACCGTGCTGGGCCAGCAACCCACGAAGTCCTCGTGGCTGGGCCGTTTGCCCCAGACGTCCGAACAGACCTGGGGCGGGCTCACCTTATTGGGCATCATCTTACTGTTACTGTTTTGGGTATGGAAGTTAAGCCGGCGCGACCGGCGTTCATAAATGAGGAGTGTATCGACTATGACTAAAAAGACTTTACAATTACTAGCATCCGTTGCCGTTGTCGCCGGCCTGGGGTTCACCGGCGTGACCGCCAACGCCGATTCGACCACGAGTACCGGCACCACCACGACCGGGAACGTCACCTTGACGGCCGGCACGACCGACCCCGATAACCCGGGTGGGGACGCTGGCGGGATCAACCTGAAGACCGTCCCGTACGTGAACGTTCCCAGCACCGCCATCACCGGTTCCGACCAGAGCGTGACCGGGACCGTCAGCGCCACTGAATCCGGCACGTCGAACGACGGGGTCGTCCAAGTGGTCAACCCCGGGCACAAGAGTGACTGGACCGTCCAAGTCGCCGCCACGGCTTTCAAGAGCAGCGACGACACCATGAACGCCAGCACGCTGGTCCTGGGGACGCCGACCATCGCCAACGCCGACACGGACGGCACCGGGGTCGCACCGTCGACCCTGAACCAGGCCATCACCTTCAACACCGGCGAGGCCACGGCCAACCAAAACGTGGAAGCGGCCGACTACTCGACCAACAAAGAAGGGGTCGGGACCTGGAACACGACCTATTCCGGCGCCACGCTGAACCTGAAGGCCGGTAACGTTGCCGGGGCTTACCAATCCACGCTGACCTGGACGTTGACCAACACGCCAACGGCTTAAGCAGTGACCGATGCCGGGTAAAGGGGGGCGACACGATGCGGAGACTCACGCTACTGGTGGTGGCCGCGCTCGTCTTTAGCGGCGGGGGACCGTCCCTGGTGGGGCTGGCCAGCACGCGGACCTCGACCGCCAACGTCGAATTGGCGCCGGGGACCGACACCACGCCGGTCAAACCGGTCGACCCGGACGGTTCCGGTGGGGCCTTTCCGGGTGACGACCTGGATCCCGATAATCAGGGGACCGGGTCGCGCGGTCTACTGACGCTGGACTACGTCTCGAACCTGGCGTTTCAGCAGCAGGCGACTAAAGCCGGGGTGATCACCGCCACGGCCACGAACCAGCGGGCGTTCGTTCAGATCAGCGACCGCCGGGGGACCGGCACGGGCTGGAGCCTGTTGGTCAAGCCGACCACCCTGGTGGGCCAGCAGGACCAGGATTCGCTGATGGCGGCGACCCTGACGCTGGGCAAGGCGTTCTTCCTGTCATCAGGCAGCAACGCCAGTCACACGCCCCAGGTCATGACCGGCAGCACGCAGGCCCTGCCACTGAACAGCTACTCGCTGGTCGCCACCGCGCAGGACGTGCCGGGCCAGCGCCAGGGCGTGGGTACCTGGCTGCTGCGGTTAAACACTAGCACGACGGCGCCGACCAGTTTGAACGTGTCGGCCGCGGCCGTGACCACGGCGCAGACCTATGCGGGCACGCTGTCGTGGCTGCTGACCGATACGCCCCAGTAAATCAACAACCCAAGTGGGGGTAGCGGTGGCTAAGCAGCCATCGCTATTTTCACGTTTGTCACGTGCCGACCGGGGCGACCCGTTGCCGGCAATTTGAGAGTTAACGGAGGTCGATGAAAGATGAGAAGAATGGGACCATGGTTCCTTGTCCTGCTGGTGATGGGACTGGTGCTCGGCGGTGATCAGGTCACGGCCCGCGCCGAGAGCGTCGGCTACACCGTCAACGCCGTTTTACCCAAGAATCAGGACGACCAGAACGCCTCGTACTTCGCGCTGCGGGTCAAGCCCAATCAGCGGCAGAAGCTGGCCATCGTGATCGGCAACCAGACCAGCCAGACCCAGACGTACAAGGTCACCGTCAATCAGGCCGTGACCAACGCCAACGGGGTCATCGACTACAGCCAGGTCAAGCCGGCCCGCGACAGTTCCCTGAAGGTCGGCATCCAGGACATCTTCGACCAGACCACGCTGCCGACGGTCACGGTCAAGGCCAAGCAGACCAAGAAAGTCTACGTGACCTACCACATGCCCAGCCAGAAGATCCGCGGGATGATCCTGGGCGGCATCAACGTCAAACGGGTCACCATCAGTGCGCAGAAGAGCAAGAAGGGCGTGACCATCAACAACAACTTCGCCTACGTGATCGGGTTACGCCTGCGCGAATCGTCCGTGGACGTGGGGCCGAACATGCAGCTCCTGTCGGTGAAGGCCGGCCAGACCAACTCGTTGAACCAGGTCGAGGCGACGCTCCAGAACCCGGAACCGGGCATCATGCACAACCTGAAGGTCAAGGCCAAGGTCACCCGGGCTGGCAGTACCAAGACGCTGCTGCAAAACGAAAAGCGCAACCTGGCGATGGCCCCGAACAGCCACTTTCGCTACGCCATCCCCTGGGGAGACACGCAGCTATCCGCCGGGACCTATACGCTGACGCTGGACGCCACGGCCAAGGGCGGGTACCACTGGCACTTCGTCAAGAACTTCACCGTGACCAAGGCGGAGGTCGGGGCGCTGGCCAATAAGTATAACCAACCACAGCGCAACTACTTCTGGTGGTTCGTGGCCGGGGGAATCCTGATCCTCTTGCTCCTGATCATTATTATTTACCTATTATGGAAGAATCGTCGCCGGAATCGCGACGGGGAACCGGACTAAGGCCCGTTTTTGGGGGGAATCAACATGCGACTGATGAAATTAATCATGACGCTGACCGTGGCCGTCGCGGCGGTGACACTGGGGAGCCTCAGCGCCCACGCGGACGACCTCAGCTGGGCGTTGGCCAGCGCTCCCCAGGGCATCACGGCCAGCGAGTACTTTACCACGGGGGGCAAACCGGCCGCCAGCGGATACAGCAATGACGCGTCGATCATTACGAACCCGAACACCAACACCAAGAGCGTGGTGCAGGTCACCAAGGACACGACCAACCAGGTGGGTTCCATCTGGTCGAACGACGCCTACGCCTTCGATCTGACTAAGAAACAAACGGCGTCGATGTGGGTCTACTTCAGTGGCTACCAGAGTGAAGCCGCCGACGGGATGGCGCTGGTCCTCCAGAACTCCTCACGCTCGGCGCTGACCCAGATGCAGTCGGGGCAGACGTCCTGGTACGGGGAGACGCTGGGGGTCTGGGGCTCCGACGTCGACAGCAGCGACATCTCACAGGTCACCGGGTCGGCCATCCAAAACAGCTGGGCCCTGGAATTCGATACCCGGGGGAACAACCAGACGCTGACGACGGATAACTATACGACCTTGGGGGTCGGCTTCGATGCCCTGAACAGTTATCCGCATATCGCCTGGGGGTACCCCGCGAGTTCGAGTACCTACCTGCAGGACTCCGTGGTGGTCCCGGGACTCCTGGGAATCAAAAAGACCACCCACTACGCCTACCAGATGCAACACCGCGGGACCATCATGGACGGCACCACGACCATGCTGGCCAACGGCAAGTGGCACCACATCACGGTGTCCTGGAATCCGACCAGTAGCACCTTGTCGTACACCTGGGATGACCGGGTGCCGATCCCGCGTCAGACCGGGTCGACCACGATTCCCGCCAATGCTGGGCAACCGCAGACCGGGACCACCAAGTCGTTGACGCTGGACACCAGTCAGTTTTACCAGAACAGCACGCAGGCCTATAGTCAGAGCAGTGGCAAGCTGATCTGGGGATTCACCGGGTCGACCGGGTCCGACACCGAAAATAACCTGGTCATCTTCGACCAGATGCCCGGGCTGGTCGACGCCACGGCCAGTGCGACCATCACCGACACCACGACCGGCAAGACGGTCGGCGCCGGCGATGCGGTCACGGGCAACGACCACGCGCGGATCGACTACCAGGCCACCTACAATTCGGGGACCGCGAACTGGACCAACCTCACGGCCAACCTGACCCTGCCGACGAACATCACCTATAAAAAGGCGACCGTGACCTACGCGGACAGCAGCCTGGCCACCAAGACCTACGACCTGTCGGGGCTGACCAGTCAGGCGGCCTCGTACGCGTTGCAGAGTCTGGACAGTGATAACGACGTCGCGAAGATCTCGGTGACCGGGACGTTCGATAACCCGGCGACCACCACGGCCACCAGCGTGAGCGCCGCGACCAGCGAATTCACGGGGGATGAGGCGCTGGTCCAGGCCACGACCAACGCCTTCACCATCAAACACCAGACGTCCGACCTGGTCCTCAGCGTGGACAACAGTCTGCCCATCTCGACCACGACGGGTTCTGACGTGACGGTGACCGGGAAGGTGGCCACGGCGGACGGGGACGTGCCGTCCAGCACGGTGACCATCCATCCGACGTTGAACGATGACGACCTGAGCAACGTGACCCTGGCGTCGGACGGGACCTACAGCCTGACGATTCCGGCGGCCAAATTGAACGAGGGCAAGAACACGCTGATCCTGACGGCGAGCGACGACGCGGACGATTCGGCACCGGCCGTGACGGTGCCCATCGTGGTGGGGACGCTGGAATTCGGGACCGTCTCGACGGACGCGGACTTTACCACCACCGCGCTGACCGGGAGCAGTCAGAACATCGCGACCGACGGCGACTGGGCGCTGAACGTCAAGGACACCCGGGGGACCGGCAGCAAGTGGGCGCTGTACGCCCGGGTCAGCTCCCCGTTTGTTTCCTCAGGCACCCAACTCAGCGGGAACCTGGTCTACGAGGATGCGTCCGGCAACGAGCAGACCATTGGCGACAGCAACACCCTGATCGAAAGTCACGAGACCACCAGCAGTGACAGCGCGACCACGACCGACGTGGCCGGCAGCTGGAGCAGCTCTAAGGGCCTTTTGATGCACATTAATGGGAATAACACGGCCGGCACCTACAGCGGGGAGATCACCTGGACCCTCCAGGACGCCCCGTCGTAACCGCCGACCGTTAAAAAACAGCCCCACGACCATCCAAATGACGGTCGCGGGGTTGTTTAGCATGTCTAGGTAAAGTTAAAGCTCAGTTCCGGTAACTGATCGGCGTGCGCCTTGACCCGCTCGGGGAGGTCGGTCGCCGCCAGGAGGGGCCGGAGGTCGTTGGTGCCGTACGCGCGGAACAGGAGGTCCAAGACGTCGCCGTTGGCCGGTAGCTGGCCCAGCTCGACCTGCCAGTAGACCAGTTCGGGCAGGTGCAGGATCAGGGACATGTCGGAGACCGTGGTGCCGGGCATGGTCAACCGGACGCAGCGCAATAGGCCGCCGTAGGGGTAGCGGGCGGGCGAGGTCCGGGCCAAGCGCTGAGCGACGTTGTCCTGGTCGGGCCAGGGCAGCCGCATGCGCCGGAGCCGCCAATGGGCCTCGGTGAAGACCCGGTCCTTGAGGGCGTCCAGGACGGCCACGGGGTCCGGCGCCACCAGCAGTTGGGACAGCATGCCGGGGTCCAGGTCGAAGAGCTCGGTGAAGATGCGGTCGTACTTGGGCGTGAAGGCGTGATCGGTCGACCGCTCGAGGTGCTGGTAGAACCAGAGGGGCAGTTGATAGACCACGAGGTCCTCGGCCAACATGTCCCAGTCGTCCCGAAAAATCTCCCGTCGCAATGTCACTAAAATTTCCCCGGTCGTGTGCTGTGGCACCGTGACCACCTCCTCTTGGATTTGTACAGTCAGCATACCAAACCCAGCTAACGGCTGCATGGGAGCTTGCTAAGAATTTGAAAAGAAAATCGAATAATCACGATATAAAATTATTTATAGTTCGCTCTTTTGCCGATGAATCATTTAACCCAAAAAGCATGAGTCCCCAATAATATCAATCCCTATGCAAATGACACTTTTAATAACGCATGAGCTAATACCTTGCCAATGTTCGTTTTTTATGGCACTCTAGCGGTGGTAAGGATAATTGGTAAGTGAGTGAACCGTCTATCCGTTACCATCAGCCCCACGACAACAGAATACAGGAGGAATTCAGGACCATGGGACCGTTGAAAGGCTTGAGTCAGGAGTTGTTACATAGTGTACGACAGGGGGAAATCTTACATCTGGGACGGTTGAAGCTTGCCGATGTGGTGGTGAAGGTCGCCAGTGATCAGTTGGAGATCGATTGGGAGCACCTCATTTATCTGAAGAACGTGCGGGGTGCCAACCGGCAGAGCCACACCATCATCTGGACCAGTACGGCGGGCTTCTTCAAAGTCGACCTGGGCGCCCAACAGGTGGTCAACCTGCGCGCCAACACCGGGGTGCTGTGCTGGTTGGACATGCAGGTCTACGTGGACCAGTACAACCAAGCCCAACAGGGACGGGTCCCGATTGAGTCGTCGTTGATGTACGTGCTGGGGAATCTGCGGTTAGTCCAAGCGGGGAACAAGGACGATAAGCAGCAGAACTGGCTGAACGGCGCCATGGTGGAGACCCTGAATGCGACGACTCGGAAGAAGGAATCCCTGGTCCTCCTGGATGAGAACGTGGAGGTTCTGATCAACGAGGCGCCGGAAAAACTCCGGCGGCGGATCAAGTGCGCCAACTGGATTCACAGCGAGCAACAGAAGCACTTGAAGTTAGTCAATCATCAGCACGACAAAGACTACGATAACCGGGACCTGTACGGGTACGCGCACCACCAAGCGCAACGGGCCCACCTGCACGAGCAACACGTCAGCCGCGACACGCTGTTGGTGCAACAAGCGTTAGCGGTTTACGAGGTCGTAGCGCCGGCGGAAGTGGTGCGCAAGCTGGTCCAACGGCTCCGCAACAACACGGGGAACCGGTTATAAATTTGTAAATCGTTGAGGAGATGACCGCGGTGGTCTGGTCAACAATCAAATTTAACAAAAAATTTTACACGCATGTGATTTGTTTACAGTGTAGTCATTTGTTCTATGGTACAATACCAAGAGTATCAGCTTAACCCCTCAGTATTTTGGGTGCTAGGTTGGTTCGCGATGATGATGTTTGGGTAAGTGCCGTTGGGGTGTCACAGATGGCGCTTACCGTGAGGAGGAAGAGAGTCATGACAGAAGTTGATGAAATGGCGGTCGACATCGAACGAATTCATCAATTGAATTCGGTCTTACGTCCGTTTATCAAGCGGCCAAGCAGCGGGGATGCGGTCACTTTTGAGCAGTACCGGATTTTACATGAATTAGTGAAGGAAAAGACCAGTACCAGTGAGCTGTCACGGCGGTTAAACGTCGGGCAATCCATGATTTCCATTCAGATCAGCCGGCTGCTGAAGAATGGGTACATCAAGGATGAGACCCTGCCGACCGATCGGCGGTACCACGTCTTTCAGATTACCGACCACGGCAAGGCGGTCCACGAGCACGTCAGTCTGGTGCTCGCCCACGAATTGCCGCAGTTGATGAACAAATTAGCCTCTTACGTAAAAGTTTGACTAAAAAAGCAGCCCCGTCTCGGTCGCAAATCACGACTGGGACGGGGCTGTTTTTTTGCCTATTCGGCCGCCTCGAGCTTTTCTTCTGGTTCTGGCAGGGGCTGACCTTCAGTGTCGACTAATTGTAATTCCGTTTGCCGGATGACCACGAGATCACCGAAGGAATCGATCTTGTCGGTTTCTTTCTTCTTTAATTGGTCGGGTTCCACCTTGACCAACGCGGAGTGCTCGTACATCTTGGTGATACTCCCGTAGAATGAAGTTGAAAACAGTTCGGTTTCCTTGCAGTAAACCCGGTCATTTTCGTGTAAAGCCATGAATGATCGTCCCCCATTAAAAGTAATTTCTAACAGAGTAAGGGGTAACGGGGTAAAAGTCAAGGGAAATTCCGAAAATTACCGAATAATCGCGAACAATCCCGCTGGTCAGGCGATAAAACGTCAGTTATCTTTCCTTACGCCTTAACTGGGCGATACGGTCCTGAATGGCGAAACTCTGGAGCAGCTCCGTCTGCTTGGCCGTCTGGGCGGCCAGGTCGCTCAAGAAGTCGAGCTCCAGGTCGTCCAGGGGCGCCTGGTCCTGCGCCGCCGTCAACAGGGCGTCGACGGCCTGGCCCACCTGGGCGTTGGCCCGCTGGAGCGTGGCGAAGGCTGCGGTGCTGGCGAGGCCGGCCGCCCGGGTGGGGAGTGGGGTGCTGGGGTGTGCCGCCGGGGCCGCGGCGCTGGTGGTCTGACTGGCCGGAGCCACGGCCACCGGCGTACCGGTAGCGGCCGGCGACTTGGCGGGCACGCTGGCGTCGAAGTAGTAGTAGACCTCCCGCGGTTTGAGGGCGGCCTTTTGGATTCGGTGGTCGATCGACGGGGCGGCGGAGACGGCGCCCATCACCACGGAGGCCGCGTAGCCCAGTGCCCCCAGCATCTCCCGCAGCTTCACGGCGCGGATGCCCCGAATGCCGGGAAACTTGGTGGCCGAGACCTCTTCGGTTTGTTGTTCGTCTTGGAGCCAGGCGATAATCTGCTTACGGATCTTGGCCGCCTGGCTGTTCTTGGTGTTTGCCATGAATGTCATCCTCCAAATCATGGAACGTCTTAATACTCCTATTAGACCATCTTTCGGTGGGTCGGCGCAAGCGTTGGCCGGGGGTCGTCGGGGTTTTTTCGCCGTTTTTTAGGGAGATGCCAATTTTTTAAGGGAAGTATGGTACAATCAACGCATAGAGAAATTTTAAGTAGTGTCGCAACCTTATGAGCGACACAGGCTGAGATGACCGGTCGTACCGGTGATTCCCGTCGACGGGAAGCTTCCACGCCATGGCGCGACCATGGTGAGCTGGGAGGCGGCACGGTGGCGTGCGCCTTCCTTTTTGCGTGCGTGGGCCAGCAGCCAGTTTGAAAGAATATAGGAGTGAACGATTTTGCATATTTTTAGAGATGAAAACGGTATTCGCCTCGTAGTCTCTCACCAACTGGGACACTATGCCGCGCGCTTTGCGGAATACGCTCCGGAACAGGAGTTCATCAACTACGAGTTGCGCCGGGATTCAAAACGTGGCCGTTATCATCTGACCATCGAAAAGACCAACGTTCCCGAACTCGACCAACAAGTCTTCAAGAAAGAGCTGGTTTTCGGTGACTTGGGAGACAGCCTCACGCCCATTGCCGGCGTTACGTTAATGTTAATTTAGCAAGTGTGAAGGTCATCCGCCGGTGTGGGTGGCCTTTTTTCGTGGCCGATAACTGTTAATGGTTCGTTGAGTGGCTCATCAACGGGCCACAATCTTCTATAGAATGGACGCCGGAGACAGTCCTTCATGCTAATCAAAAGTAAGTCACTTAACTTGCAAACTGTAGTTATCTAAGTTACAGTATAGGCAACGATTAACGAAAAGGGGTTTTGATGATGACGAAGATTTTAGTATTAGGTGCTCACGGAAAGATTGCCCGGCTCGCCACGACCATGCTGGAGAAGGACCCGGCCAACCAACTGACGCTGTTCTTGCGGAACGCCCAGCGCCTGGCTGACCAAGCCAGCGATCAAGTCACGGTCGTCGAAGGGGACGCTGGTCAGCTGGCCGACCTGAAGCAGGCCATGGCCGGCATCGACATCGTGTACGCCAACCTGGCGGGCAGCAACATCGAAGACGAGGCCCGAAACGTGGTCGCCGCGATGGACGCGACCGGCGTGAAGCGCCTGATCTGGATCTCGACGTTGGGCATCTACGACGAAGTGCCGGGTAAGTACGGCGAGTGGAACCACCAACAACTCGACGGGGGCTACCTGGAGACTTATGCGGCGGCTGCCAAGGTCATCGAAAGCTCCGACGTCGATTACACGGTGATCCGGCCGGCCTGGTTGACCAATCACGACGAGATCGACTACGAGACCACCCAGAAGGGCGAGGCCTTCAAGGGGACCGAGGTGTCCCGGAAGAGTATCGCCGACTTGGTCACCAAGCTAGCCGCCGACCCGACTTGGTCCGTGCACGCGTCCTTGGGCGTCAACAAGCCGAACACCGATGGCGACAAGCCGGCCTGGTATTAAGCTAAACGGGTGCATTTTAAGCGAATAGGGTCTATAACTAAGGCGGATGTGGAAACTTTTCCGCGTCAGCTTGCGTGTTGCGCGCGAGCGATTGCCCATAATCAATTTGCTTAAACAGCTATTCTAACTTATCCTCCAAACAAGAACCCATAGACACGATCAAATTGATGTTGGGTGATTGCTTGACGGGCCTCGAGACGATGTTCTCGGGGCCCGTTTTGTTTTGGAACGAGCGCCCCAACCGGTGAAATGGCCGTCCCCCGGGCGTTCACGCTGGTCCATGACCCACCAACAAATTTAATCCAAAAAATTAGGTGTTCCAGTTGCAAACGCTTACAGCATATGCTATAGTACAGGTGTAGAAAGGATTAGGGGTTGCGGTTCCGCGACACTTGATCTAGTTGATACACTGCTTTAGTTAGGAAACAGATTTCCGTTAAACGTAAGTCTGATTCAAACGCAACAAAGCAACAGTCACCAGCAACAAGAATCACGCGTTACAAAGGAAGCACCTTTTCGAAACATTTTGTATTTGAGGTAAACCTTCTAACGAACTCTAGGAGAATCAATTGGTTACAAGTTTCACCGAATTGAATAGCTTTTGTGGTAACTGAGATGTTTTGAGATAAGTAAACAGAGTCACGAATGCTAGAGCTCGGATGTCATAATGATGAGTCATACGATGATTTCAAGAAGAATCGTTTGAGTGTGGGTTAGTCGGAATGATGAGGGAATTAAGTTAGTTCTTCTGTAACACCTGAGACGGTAGTCAGAAATTAAGTATGAATGAAGAACGACTGCGGCAGCTCGGGAGAAATTTAAGTTTATGAGGCGATTAAGGATTAATACGATTACGAAACGGAAATTTTCGAATCGCACCTCCCTTTCTACGAACTGATGGACTTCAAGTTGGAGTTACGCATGAACTTGAAGTCCATTTTTGACGCCTCGGGAGCTGACGCAATTTTGGATACATATGTCACGAAATGTGAGTGCCGGATCTAAAGGACGGACAAACGGTGATTTTGTCGCAAGTAAATCCTTTTAGCAAAAGATGAGCAACGGTGAAACCCCCGAAACGATGGGGGTCTCAACCAACTTAATGTTCGGAAAATCGCATTTTTGTTAAGATTTTCGGAATCTTCCATTTACAGCCTTGACCTGAAAAGGTATATTATTACTAAGGCCGGCGCGGACAATCGTCATTGGATCGTCCCACCGGGGATTGGAGTGAGGAAGTTGGCTTTTCATCGCATTTTTGTCCTCGATCTGGCCGGACTCGGCTTAGGAGAAGCGGCCGATGCAAATCGCTTTCAGGCGGTCGGGGCCGACACCCTGGGCCATGTGGCGGTTAGTTGGCCGGGTCAACTAAATCTCCCAACATTACAACGGCTGGGCTTGGGAAACATTCGGATAGACGATCCAATCGCGGGCATTCCGCCCGTGGAGCAACCCCACGGTTTCTTCGGTCGCTTGAGCATGGCTGCACAAGGCAACCGCCGGACCACCGGCTTACGGGAGATGTGGGACTACGCCGGCGACATTCGCACGGAGAACGTCTTCACCACCCTGACGGCCGCCGGTTACTCGGTGACCCTGGCCGGACCGTTTCTCAGCTACCTGGCGACCCAGACGCCGGCTGAGCGCTTCCAAGTCGGCTCGAACCAGGCGGCGTTCCAGATTCTCTACGACCGGTTGAACGATCCGGTCTCGGGACTGACCTACGTGGTCCTGCCGGAGTTTCGCTTCGCCGGGGAACAGCAGGACGTTGACGCCTTCGCCGGGGCGCTGGTTGATACCGACCGCTACCTGGAGCAGGCGATTCACGACCTGGGGGCCAACGACCTCTTGATCGTCACCAGCACCCACGCGGCCGACCCGACGTTTGGCGTCACGCCGACGCGCGAGTATCTGCCGCTGCTGGCCTACTCACCATCCCGGCAGACGGGCCACGCGCTGGGCATCCGGCGCACCCTGGCCGACGTGGGCGCCACCGTCCTCGAGAACTACGGGGTGGCGACGGTCACGGCCGGACATAGTCTTTTAAATGAAATCACGCAAATCTAACCACGCAACGAACAATTCCTTGAAAGGGGGTGAACAGGCAACATCTATCGGCTAATCAACGAGAAGCAAGGGCACGACGGTTCGTGTTATATCAATTATTCATTGCCCCAAATAAACCGTCGTCGCTCGTTGAGGACCCCGATAGCCCGTTCGTTCGTAACAGAAATTATGCGTACATAGTTTCTGCCGCAACATCGTGTCAACAACGACGGTCGTGGCCTCGCCACACCGCGTTAACTAATATCGGAAAGAGGTATTTTGGCCAATGCTAGTCGCAGTCAATATTCTCGGGGTACTTGTCTACCTCGCAATCGCTTTTCTGTTCTCCAAGGACAAAAAGCACATCAACTGGCGTTCTGTCGCTATTGTTTTAGTAATTAACCTTCTGTTAGCCTGGTTCTTAACTGGGTTCCAAGTTGGACGGGACATCGTCCAAGGAGCCGCTAACGGGTTCAACTGGTTGGTTGAAGTTTCCTACCAAGGGATCATCTTCGCCTTACCAAACTGGGTAACGCCATTATATGGTGGGACTGCTAAGTCCATGAACTTTATTACCAGTGCGCTGCTCCCAATCTTGTTGATTGTTCCAATGTTCGATATCCTGACGTACATCGGGGTCTTACCTTGGATCATCAAGTGGGTTGGTCGTGGCTTGTCCTACGTGACGGGTCAACCAAAGTTCGAATCCTTCTTTGCCGTTGAAATGATGTTCTTAGGGAACACGGAAGCCTTAGCCGTTTCCAAGTTACAACTGCAAACCATGCGTAAGGAACGTGACTTGACCTTAGCCATGATGTCCATGTCCTGTGTGACGGCGTCCATCTTAGGGGCCTACACGCAAATGGTTCCTGGCCAATTCGTTTTGACCGCCGTGCCACTGAACATCTTGAACTCCATCATCATTACCAACATGCTGAACCCTGTTAAGGTGGCGCCTGAAGAAGACACCATCGCCAAGGTCGGGGGTGCTGGTGCCGCTGCCGAAGCTGCTGAAGCCGATGGCGCTGAAGAAAATGGCAAACGTGAACCATTCTTCTCCTTCTTGGGTGACTCCATCTTGGGTGCCGGTCGTCTGGTTCTGATCATCACGGCCAACGTTATCGCCTTCGTGGCCTTAGCTGCCTTGATCGACAAGATCTTGATGCTGTTCAACCCATGGCTGACTTTGGAACACATCTTAGGGGTTATCATGTTCCCATTTGCTTGGTTAATGGGTCTGAACGTCCACGACGCCTTCCAATTCGCCCAATTCATGGGGACTAAGTTAGTTACGAACGAATTCGTTGTCATGGGTAAGTTGGTCGGCAAGATCAACAACCCATCCCTGTTCAACGCTCACTACCGTGCCATCTTGACCGTCTTCATCACGTCGTTTGCTAACTTCGGGACGACCGGGATGATCATCGGTGCCTTCAAGGGTATGGTTGACAAAGAAAAGAACGATTTGATTTCCAAGAACGTTGGTTACATGCTGCTTTCCGGGATTCTGGTATCCTTAATGTCTGCCGGGATCGTTGGTCTGTTCGTTTGGTAATCGGACGTTAAACACAGCTGATTAAAATAATCAGGCAGAGTAGCCCAGAGGCGATGGTTTCTGGGCTATCTGTGTCTGTTAGGCTCGAAATTTGCGGGCCTTGACGGTTCTTTGCGGCTACCTTATGATAGTCGCACGGGTGTCGACCTCCCTTGCCGGGGAGTGAAACCCAGCCGGGTACGTGAGACTATCCGGTTGCAATGCCCGTGAAGTTTGTGCGTCCTGGACGCATTGAAAGCTAGGTTATTTTATGGAAAAGCAACAAACCCCAGTAGAAGAGATTCGGACGCCGACGGACGCCGCCAACGACATGCCGTTGCGCGAGGTCTGGCACCACAAGGACATTGTCCGTAACGAGATCATCGCGGGGGTGACGGGCTTCTTCGCCATCTCCTACATCATCATCGTGAACCCGGTCATCTTGAAGGACGCCGGGATCCCCACGGACCTCAGCGTCTTCGCGACGATCCTGTCCTCGATGGTCGGCTGTCTGGTCATGGCCTTTTGGGCCAACGCACCGATCATCCTGACCCCGGGAATGGGGGTCAACGCCTTCTTCACCTACACCATCGTGGTCAACATGGGCCTCAGTTGGCAGGAGGCGTTGGGCATCGCCGCGGTCGCCAGCTTCATCTACATGCTGATTGCCTTCACCAAGATCTCGACGATCCTGTCGGAGGCAATCCCCGAGTCGTTGAAGCACGGCATCACCGCGGGGATCGGCCTGTTCCTGGTGGAAATCGGGCTCGAAAAAGCGGGCCTGATCGTCGCCGGCAAGTCGTCGTTGATCGTGCTGGGTGATCTGACGAAGCCCACGCCGTTGTTAGCGTTGTTCGGTTTGGCCCTGAGCCTGGTCTTGTACCTGCGCCGGGTCAAGGGGAACTTCTTCATCGGCATCGTGGCAACCAGTCTGGTGGCCTTCTTCTTCGGCGTCAAGGACAGTGGGACGCCGACCGTCGACTTAGCACGGTTGGGCGAGTACCACAAGATCGTCTTCCAAAACGACTTTTCCCACTGGATGACCACGCCGTTTATCTTGGCGGCGTTCTCGATGACCATGATTCTGGTCTTCGAATCCATGGGGCTGTTACAGGGACTCCTGCCGAACAAGCGGAAGTTCAAGAAAACCTTTGAGGGCAGTGCGGTGACCACCTTTCTGTCCGGGTTCATGGGAACCAGTCCCACGGTTGCCGCGGCCGAGAGTGCCTCGGGAATCGAGAGTGGGGGCCGGACCGGCCTGATGGCGCTGGTCGCCGCAGTGCTCTTCGGCCTGTCACTCCTGTTCGTGCCGTTACTGGCCTACGTGCCATCCGCAGCGATCGCGCCGGTGATCATCATCACCGGGGCCCTGATGATGGCGGCCATGGACGGTATCGACATGGGGGACTTCTCGGAATGGTTTCCCGCGTTTCTGATTATCGTGTTGATTCCATTCACCAATAGTATCTCCACCGGGTTAGCGTTTGGTTTCGTGGCCTATCCGGTGATGAAGTTGGCAGTCGGCCAGGGCAAACAGCTCACTTGGCCGGTCTACCTGCTCGGCGGCTTGTTCCTGCTCGACCTGGTCTTTAGTGCCATGTTGTAAGAGCGGGGACTTTTCCCGCCGCTAAAACGTAAGCGGTTACGCATTTTAAAACTTTAGGAGGAACTCACAATGACAATTAAAATTTTAATGGACACCGACCCCGGAATTGACGATGCAGCGGCCTTAACCATGGCTATCAACGACCCGAAGATCGACTTGAAGTTGATCACGACGGTTGCCGGTAACGTCACGGTCGACAAGACCACCAAGAACGCGTTGAAGATCGTTCGCTTCTTCAACCAAGACATTCCAGTGGCCGCTGGTGCGGAACAACCTCTGTTCAAGGACTTCGAAGACGCCGCACGGATCCACGGGGAATCCGGGATGCCCGGTTACGACTTCCCAACGGATTTGCCAAAGCCGTTACACAAGACGGCCGTGGAAGCCTTGCATGACGAGATCATGGCCAGCAGCGACCCAATCACCCTGGTCCCAACCGGGTCCTACACCAACATCGCGTTACTCTTCAGTGAATACCCAGAAGTGAAGAGCCACATCGACCGGATCGTGGCCATGGGTGGTGCGTTAGGCATGGGGAACATGACCAGTGCCGCTGAATTCAACGTCTTCACCGACCCAGACGCGGCCGCTATCGTGTACAAGTCTGGAATTCCGATCGTGATGGTCGGCCTGGACATCACCATGAAGGCCCTCTTGACCAACGAAAACATCGAGAAGTTACAACACCTGAACGAAGCCGGTCAGATGTTGCACGACATCATCATCAACGATGGGGACCACAACGAAAAGGGTAGCGCCATGCATGACGTGAACACCATCTTCTACCTGTTGCACCCAGAAGCCATCACCACCAAGGACATGTGGGTCGACGTGATCACCCAGGGTCCCGCAATCGGTGAAACGGTCGGCGACATCCGGGGTGCTTACCACGATGGTAAGACCAACGCGAAGGTTTCCGTCGACATCGACGCGGACGCCTTCAACGACTGGTTCATGGAAGAAGTTAAGAATATCAAGATGTAATACTGGTAGCGTTCGGGACGGTTCCCGGATACTAGCAGGACAGGAAGGGAATTCTCGGTTTTCCGGGAATTGCCTTCCTGTTTTTGTGTATCAACGGGGGGTGTCGATTGCTTCCGCTCAGCTGGGCCGTGACGACCGTGGGCACGACTTCGAGCCACGGAAGACCCCCGTGTCTTGAAGCTCGGCCTTGTGGTAAGTCAGCTGAGAGACGCTGACCAACCACAATTTCACGGTCTTGGCCCATCTGAGCTCCAGCAATCTTAACGTTGGTGGTCATCTTGCCATTTCGTCTAACCGCCCCGTAGAGTGGTAACGGTGTTTTTCCTCGTCTTCAGCGCAGGAAACACCCGCCAACAGAACAATCCCACCATAAAGAGAAATCAGCCACCTTGGGGTCCCCATTTTGGCACCGTTGACGTGGAAGCAATCGCCAGCTCCCACCAACTTTAGAACGCGTTTTAACATTTACACAAACGAAACGTAAACGATACGTCTTCGCGATGTGGCGGTGCTAAAGTGGGGGTAATCAACGGGGAGATGATCGGATGACCGTCACGCAAGTGGATACGTTAATTTTGATTGTTTTGTCTTGGTTACCGATGCTCTGGTTCTATCATCCGGAACGGCATCCTTAAACGACGCGTTAAGACGGCGTTCCTTCCAGTGAGGAGGGGCGCCGTTTTTGGGTCGTCCTGTCGTGGAAACTTTACACGATGTTGACACGGACCATACTAATCCTTTACAAAGTTTCGCTATCCTGAGAGTAGCGTTATCGCGCCACGCGTAGGGGCATCGTCCGGGGGAAACACGACGATGCCAACGATTGATCGATGGGGGGACCAGAGTGTCATGAACAAGTTTACGGTGATTCACTTATCCGACGTGCAGCTACCGTCGCTGCCGAAAACGGGGGAGCCGCCGACCCCCAGGCCGTTACAGACCATCTTCGACGACGTCCTGGCCCATCACCTGGCGCCGGACCTGGTCGTCATCGGCGGCGACCTCTTTAAGAACGGGCAAGCCGCCGATTACCGCTGGTTGCGGGGGTATCTCGACCAGCAGAGTCAGCGGCTGGGCGCCCCGATTCGGGTGATCTTGGGCGATCAGGACAACCGTGAGGCGTTCAACGCCGGGTACCTCGAACAGAAGCGGCCCTATTACGCGGCCAAGCAGGTCTACCAGAACATGGACTTTTACTTTCTGGACTCCAAGTGGCGGACTCGGCGCACGGCCGGCTGGCTGGCGCGCGAGCAGCTGGACTGGCTGAATAAGAACCTCCACCTGGCGCCGCGTCGGCGAGCCTTCATTTTTTTACACCATCCCTTAGACGCGCCGGCGCTGCGGTCGCTGCGCTACACGCTCCTGCAGAACAACCACGAGCTGTTGGCCATCCTGCACGGACACAACATCGGCGGCATCTACGCGGGGCACCTGAACTTCGCGGCCAACTACCTGGTCGATAACACCTTGCCGGTCACGGTGGTCGGCGGGGCGACCGCCTACGTAGACTGTCAGGACCCGCACCACCATCAGGTCCACGCGGCGGTGAGCTACAACGTCATTACCATCCAGCGGGGCGTCGCCAGCGTGACCACCCGGCCCCTGGCGTTCGATCCGCAGGTGGCCCGGACCATCGAGGTGGCCAATACCGGCTTCGCCAAGCACCGCCCCCGGCTGATGCGTCCGGTCGACTGGGAGCGCGGATGAGCAGTTGAAAGGACCCGTTTTGGGGGCGACGATTGGTACGCAATCGTCGCCCTTTTTTTGCGTTCTCCAGGAATCAAGTAAAAAATTTTTTTGTTCGTGAAAAAAGCCGGAAGTCGCCATTTACTGAAAAAATTGGCCGCCGCAGCGATTCATGAAAACAAAGCCGGTCTGGAAAAAGTGGGGTAAGTAAAACGTTAAACGTCCTAGTCATAATTGCCACCCATTTCACAAACAACCCCCTGAACGAACATAATTTCAAAACGGGTGTTTACAAATGTTCACGGATTCGGTATAGTATTGATGACAAATGAAAGGGGTTTCATAAAATGACATTAACGACAGCACAACTCGCAAAATACATGGACCACACCAACTTGAAGGCCGACGCAACGGAAGCATCGATCAAGCAGACCTGTGACGAAGCAGCCAAGTTCAACACGGCTTCGGTCTGCGTCAACTCGTACTGGATTCCGTTCGTTGCTGAGCAATTGAAGGCCAGCGACGTGAACCCAATCGCCGTTGTCGGCTTCCCCCTCGGGGCCATGGCGACCGAATCCGAGGTCTTTGAAGCCGTGACCGCCATCGACCAAGGTGCCGAAGAGATCGATATGGTCATCAACGTCGGCGAACTCAAGTCCGGCCACGACGACATCGTCTTAGCCGACATCCGGGCGTTGGCCAACGCCGTTCACGCCAAGGGCAAGCTGCTCAAGGTCATCCTGGAGACCTGCCTGCTGACGAAGGACGAAATCGTGCGCGGCTGTGAATTAAGCGAACAAGCCGGCGCCGACTTCGTTAAGACCTCGACCGGTTTCTCCACGGCGGGCGCCAAGTTAGACGACGTAAAGCTGATGCGCGCCACGGTCGGTGACCGCTTAGGCGTAAAGGCTTCCGGTGGTATTCACAGCAAGGAAGAAGCCCTCGCCATGATCGACGCCGGCGCAAGTCGCTTAGGGGTCAGCGCCACGGTCGCCATTTTGACGGACCAGACGGACGCCCAACCCGCCGGTTACTAGACAGAAGTAGGAGGCAATCACTGATGGCATATAAACGAATTTTTGGATTAGTCATGGATTCCGTTGGCGCGGGCACCGCACCGGATTCCGTCAAGTACGGTGACGACGGGGCCGACACGCTGGGCCACGTCGGCCACTTCTACGCCGGCAAGCTGGCCCTGCCGAACCTGGCCAAGCTGGGGCTGTCGAACCTGCACGGGACGCCCATCGAAGGGGTCCCGGTCGCCACTGACCCCCACGCCTACTACGGACGGATGCAGGAAGTGTCTGCCGGGAAGGACTCGATGGACGGCCACTGGGAAATGATGGGCTTGCCCGTCGAAAAGGCGCTCAGCACCTTCCCCAACGGGTTCCCAGCCGACATCATCAGCAAGTTGGAACGCTTCTCCGGTCGCAAGGTGATCGGCAACCGGCCCGAATCCGGGACCAAGATCATCGCGGAACTCGGTGAACAACAGATGCAAACCGGCGACCTGATCGTGTACACGTCCGGTGACTCCGTGATTCAAATCGCGGCACACGAAGACGTGATTCCGTTGGCCGAGCTCTACAAGATTTGTGAATATGCCCGCTCACTGGTGAATGGCCCTGACTACTTAGTCGGTCGAATCATTGCCCGGCCGTACGTGGGTCCGGACGCGGCCCACTTCACCCGGACCGCGAACCGTCGCGATTTCACGTTGGAACCGACCGGCCAAACGGACCTCGACCGGCTCCAAGCCGCCGGCGTCCACGTGGTCGGGGTCGGCAAGATCAACGACATCTTCTCCGGCCACGGCATCGCCGAGGGTTACCATAACGAAAGCAACATGGACGGGATGGACCACGTCGACCACGTGATGCAAGAGGACTTCACCGGTTTTTGCTTCATCAACCTGGTGGACTTCGACGCCATGTACGGGCACCGGCGCAACCCCGAAGGCTTCGGTCAGGCCCTGATGGACTTTGACCGCCGCTTGGGCACCGTCTTGGCGAACATGCACGACGATGACCTGTTATTGATCACCGCGGACCACGGGAACGACCCGACCTTCACTGGTTCGGACCACACCCGCGAACTGGTCCCACTCCTGGCCTACTCGCCAAGCTTCAAGCAGGGCGGCAGCCTGGGCGTCCGTTCGCCGTTCGCCGACTTCGGCGCGACCGTTCTGGACAACTTCGGCGTGGCTGGCAACGGTCAGGGTCACAGTTTCTTAGCGAACTTGCAATAACCAGCACTAAGGAGGACATCGATCATGAGTAATCATTTGGAAGCGAAAATGGGCGACATTGCGGACACGGTCTTAATGCCGGGCGACCCGCTGCGGGCCAAGTACATTGCGGAGACCTTCCTGGAGGACCCGGTATGTTATAATCGGGTGCGGAACGCCTTTGGCTACACGGGTACCTACAAGGGCAAGCGCATCTCGATTCAGGGAACCGGGATGGGTATCCCGTCGATCTCCATCTACACCAACGAGCTGATCAAGGACTACGGTGCCAAGAAGCTCTTCCGGGTGGGGACGTCCGGGGGGATGAGCCCCGACGTGCACGTGCGCGACGTGGTGCTGGCGCAGGGGGCGACGACCGACTCGGCCATCATCCAAAACACTTTCGGCAGCGGCATGTACTACGCGCCCATCAGTGACTTCGGCCTGTTGGACACGGCCTACCACGCGGCCAAGGACTTAGACATCCCGGTCCGGGTGGGGAACATCCTGGCCGAGGACCGCTTCTACAACGATGAGATGGACCGCCAGAAGTTGATCGACTACGGGGTCATCGCCACGGAAATGGAATCGGCCGCGCTCTTCATGCTGGCGGCGAAATACCACGTGAAGGCCTTGTCGGTCCTGACCATCAGCAATCACCTGGTGACCGGCGAATCGACCAGCCCGGAAGAACGGGAAAAGTCCTTCAACGACATGATCAAGGTGGCCTTAGAAGCTGCCGTCCAAAGCGACTAAGCTTTTGTGGTTGTGTGGGATGGCGCTTCCGGGCCGGCAAAAAGCTGGCAGTCGTAACCGTTGGCAACTTGACAAAGAGCATCGGATAACAGTCATTTCATCGCGGTTATTCAGTCGGTTCTGTTCCACTGATCGAGATGGACTAGACGTTAACGATAGATGAATTGCGGTCGAGGTGGGCTGTTTAGCATGATAGTGATGAGGACAGCCCGATATGACGGTCAGGCCATTTGGCAGAGTTAGTGGTGTCATTGGATGCAACTAACTGAAAAATGACGACAAGGTAAGCTGGAGGGGCGGTAAAAATTGGCTCAGGGGTGAAATTTGTCTTAGCCGGCGGGGTTATGCCGGCTTAGACAAAGGCCGGTCTGGGAGACCTGAACTTTGGGCTTCCAGCCGTGCCCACCCCGTTCCAGCCATATTTTTACCGCCCCGGAAGCGACCAACACATACAACTTTGGAAATCAAATCATTAACAATTATGGAGGCAATCACATGGCGGAGACAACGGATCAGCGACTGACACAGAGTTTGGCGGTGGCGAAGCTCTATTATCAGGCCAATCAGAGTCAAAGTCAGATTGCCCAGCAACTCGGCATCTCGCGGCCCACGGTCTCGCGATTGCTCCAGTACGCCCGGCAACAGGGCCTGGTGCAGATTCGCATCGTCGACCCCATGCAAAGCGTCCAGACGCTCGAACAGGCCCTCGCGGCCGCCTACCAGGTCGAGGTCCACGTGGTCCCCACGCAGCTGACACCGGTGGGGGACCTCCTGAACACGGTGGGGCAGTTCGCTGCCCGCTACCTGGAAAGCATCGTGACCGAGCACGACATCATCGGCATCGGGTGGGGGAAGACCCTCTACGCGGTGGCGAATCACCTGGAACCCGACACCGTGACCGGCGTCGAGGTCGTCCAGCTGAAGGGTGGCGTGAGTTACTCGACCGAGCACACCTACGCATACGAAAGCATTGATGCCTTTGCCAATGCCTTCCATGCGGTCCCGCAGTATTTGCCGTTGCCCGTGATCTTTGACCACCAAAAAACCAAGGAACTGGTGGAAGCGGAGCGGCACATCCAATACCTGCTGGCACTGGGGTGCAAGGCCAACATCGCCATCTACTCGGTGGGCACGGTGCGGGAGACCGCCCGCGTCTTCCAGCTCGAGTACCTGCACGACCCCGAGAAACGCTACTTGCAACAGCACGCGGTGGGCGACATCTTCTCGCGCTACATCGACGAGCACGGGGCCATCGTGGACCCCGAGTTGAACCAGCGGACGATTGGCATTGCGTTAGACCAGCTGCGCGCCAAGGACCA
The DNA here is from genome assembly GCF_001435095.1 of Levilactobacillus spicheri DSM 15429. GTDB lineage: Bacteria > Bacillota > Bacilli > Lactobacillales > Lactobacillaceae > Levilactobacillus > Levilactobacillus spicheri. The sequence goes on along the minus strand of NZ_AZFC01000035.1, from coordinate 541,167 downwards.
TTCAATCCTGGTCGCGGCGGGGGATGCCAAGGTGCCCGCGGTCCGCGCGGCGCTGAACGGGGGCTATCCCAACTGCCTGATCATCGACCAGCACGCGGCGACCGAGTTGCTCCATTTGACCACAGCGACCCAAGAAACGGAGTGAACACCCCATGAGAATGGTTGATATTATTGATAAGAAACGTAACGGTGGCGAGCTCACCGCAGATGAGATTCAAACCTTTGTCGACGGCGTGGTGTCCGGGGAGATCCCCGATTACCAGATCAGCGCCTTTCTGATGGCAACCTACTTCAACGACATGACGGCCGCCGAACGCTCGGCGCTGACCATGGCGATGATGCAATCCGGGGACCATTTAGACCTCTCGAGCATCGACGGCATCACGGCCGACAAGCACTCGACCGGTGGGGTCGGCGACAAGACCAGTATCCCGTTGGCGCCCATCGTGGGGGCCCTGGGCATCTCCGTCCCGATGATCTCCGGCCGCGGCCTGGGGCACACGGGTGGCACCTTGGATAAATTGGAAGCGATTCCAGGATACACGGTCGAAATCAGCGAGGACGCCTTTTTACAGCAGGTCCGCGACGTGAAGTGTGCCATCGTCGGGGCGACCGGGAACATCGCGCCCGCCGACAAGAAGATCTACGCCTTGCGGGACGTGACCGACACGGTCGACTCGATTCCGCTGATCGCCAGCTCCATCATGAGCAAGAAGATCGCGTCCGGGACCGACGCCCTAGTGATCGACGTCAAGACGGGCTCCGGGGCCTTCATGAAGACGCTGGACGACTCCCGGGAACTGGCCCACGCGCTGGTCGAGATCGGCAAGGGCGTCGGCATGGACTGCATGGCCGTCATCTCCGACATGAACCAGCCGCTGGGAAACGCCATCGGTAACGCGCTGGAGATTCAGGAATCCATCGACATCCTGAAGGGTCAGGGACCCCAGGACATCACGGACCTGGTCCTGACGCTGGGCGCCCACATGGTCGTGATGGCCAAGAAGGCTAACGACCTGGCAACGGCCCGGGCGATGTGTGAACGGACGATTGCCGATGGCAGCGCCCTGAAGACCTTTGGTGACATGATCGCCGCGCAAGGCGGGGACCGCAGCGTCATCGACCATCCTGAGATCATGCCGCAGGCCAAGTACCAGATCGACCTGCCAGCCAAGACGTCCGGCGTGGTCAGCACCGTCAAGGCCGACGAGATGGGCATTGCCAGCATGTTGCTGGGTGGTGGCCGGCAGAAGGCCGACGACCAACTCGACTACGCCGTGGGCATCATGATGCACAAGAAAGTCGGCGACGCGGTCACGGCCGGGGAACCTTTACTGACCATTTACAGTAACCGCGAGAACGTTGACGACATCCAAGACCTGCTCTACGACAACATTCAGATCAGTGACAGCGCGGACCCCATCACGCTGATTCACGAAACGATTCGTTAGCGTTTAATGAAAACGGTTACTTAGTCAGCTGGCTGGGTGACCGTTTTTTAGAAGGAGGACAATCTTATGACCCAAGAACGACCCTTTAACGAAGCCACGGTGCGGCGCTTTCCCAAGGTGGAGCTGCACTGCCACTTAGACGGTTCCCTGTCACTGCCCGCACTGCGCCAGATGGCCCGGGTGGGCGGCCAGTCGCTGCCGGCAAGCGATACGGCCCTCCGCGAGTTGGTGACGGCCCCGCGCGACACCGTCAGCCTGATTGATTATCTGAAACGTTTTCAGGTGGTCACCGACCTGATGCAGACGCCCGAACAACTGGCCATCGCCGGGTACGACATGGTGCGCACGGCCCACGCCGACGGGCTGATCTACCTGGAGACCCGCTTTGCGCCGGCCATCTTCACGGAGCAGGGGTTGAGCATCCGCTCCGCCATCCAGGGCGTGCTGGACGGCCTGCACCGCGGGAGCGCCGAGTACGGCATCCCGGTGAACGCCATCGTCTGTGCGATGCGCGACCGGCCGCTGGACGAGTGCCGGGAGGTCTTTGCGACCGCGGCCGAGTTCCGCGACCAGGGCGTGGTGGGGCTCGACTTCGCCGGGGATGAATTCCACCACCCGACCAGTGAGCTCACGGCGGCCATTGCGGCCGGCCAGGCGACGGGCTTACCGTTCACCCTGCACGCGGGCGAGGCCGGTCCGGCCAGTAACGTGGCGGACGCGCTGACGCTGGGCGCGCAACGAATTGGGCACGGGGTCCACATGAGCGGGCACCCGGCCATCATCGCGCAGGCGCGGGCGGCCCACGCGACGATTGAGACCTGCCTGACCAGCAACCTCCAGACCAAGGCGGTCGCGGACGTCGCCGCCTTTCCACTGCGTGAGTTTCTGGAGAACGGCCTGGCCGTGACGGTCAACACCGACGACCGGACCGTCTCCGACACCACGCTGACCCAGGAGTTTCTGGACCTGCACGCCCACTGCGGGCTGGACTGGAACCTGCTGACCCAGGTGACGCTAAACGCCATCGACGGGGCCTTCATCGCTCAGGACCAAAAGGACGGTTTACGCGAGCGGGTACTGGCGGCGGTCAGTCCGGTTGATCTGTGAGTGGT
>NZ_AZFC01000035.1:523552-538594 GCF_001435095.1 Levilactobacillus spicheri DSM 15429 | reverse complement strand
TTGCTTCCGCTCAGCTGGGCCGTGACGACCGTGGGCACGACTTCGAGCCACGGAAAGTTCCCGTGTCTTGAAGCTCGGCCTTGTGGTAAGTCAGCAAGGAACGCTGACCAACCACCATTTCACGGTCTTGACCCAGTTTCGCTCCAGCAATCTTGATATAGTGGTCATCTTGCTGCCTCGTCTTAACTGCCACTGTAGTCAAGTGGCGATGGTGTTTGGCGACAAAACGACCAGTTAATGTCACGACCGTTTTTTGATCAACTAGCAAGACGTGCATGCTTAGCTATTACTATATTGATGATTGGTGAAAAAACTGCTAAGATGCCACCCCTTTAACCAGTGTGGTTGGCCAGCGACTATCTAGCACCGTGGCGTCGGCGTTTTTCCCGTGGTGAAATGATTGTTAGCCGGCGTTTTGGGCCGGCTTACAATCAGGCCGAGTTCCGGAAACTCGCGGGTTTAGCGAGGTTTCGGAATCGTGCCCACCGCGGGAAAATGAAGCCGACAGAACGGTGCGCCAGCTTCCGCCAGGTTGCCAGAACTCGGCCATCTTGCTCGCCGGCGTGCAGCGAATGACGAGACACAGCATTACACACAAAACAGAGCCCCTAAGCATGGCCATCACGGTCACTGCTTAGGGGCTTTTGGTCTATCTGAATTTAGCTAACAAGTCGAGATAAACACCGTTCCCAGAATCCACCCACGGTTTTCACGTGCTAGCCGTTTCATGTGCGCTCAGTTTTCGGTATAATAGGAAACGATGTCAATCCGCACCGGGAGACCGGTTGCGTTTCGCGCATAAGTAAGGTAAAGTATAACCAGGTGTGAAACAATCGTGTTTCACAGGAAAAGAAAGACTGGGAGGGTACCATGAATCCAGAAGAGTTTCGGGCCGCACTGGCTCAGCAGGGCATCGACTTAACGCCGACCCAGGAGCAACAGTTTGCGACGTACTATCACTTTTTGGTGGCGACCAACGAACACGTGAATCTCACCACGATTACCGATGAATCTGAGGTCTATTTGAAGCACTTCTACGACTCATTGACACCGGCTTTTTATTTGCCGGCCTTACGGGATCAACCCCTGACGCTCTGTGACGTCGGGGCCGGGGCGGGCTTCCCGTCGTTACCGTTGAAGATCGTCTTCCCCCAGCTGCAGGTCAGCATCGTGGATTCGCTGAACAAGCGAATCACCTTCCTGAATGAGCTGGCGGCGAAGCTGAACCTGACCGGCGTGGCCTTTCATCACGCCCGGGCCGAGGAGTTCGGCGGCAAACGAGCGCCGCACCGTGAGGGTTACGACCTGGTCACGGCGCGGGCCGTGGCGCGGATGTCCGTGCTCAGCGAGCTGTGCCTGCCGTTGACCAAGGTCGGCGGCCAATTCGTGGCGCTCAAGGCGTCCAAGACGGCCGATGAACTGGCGGTCAGCCACAAGGCCATCACCACGCTGGGCGGCAAGCTCAGTGCCGACCACGCCTTCGAGCTGCCGGAGTCGCACGACCCGCGGCACATCGTGGTCATCGACAAGGTCAAAGCAACACCCAAGCGTTACCCACGGAAAGCCGGCACACCGAACCGGGAGCCGTTAGAAGATTAATGGGATGGAGGTAAGTCATTTTGCCATTTTCATTATTTGGAAATAATCGGGAGAAGGCGTCGCGGCCGACGCATCCCGTGAAACAAAACGTGGTCATGATTCCGGTGGCACGGATCATTCCCAACCGGTTTCAACCCCGTCAGCGGTTCGACGCCACGGCCATCACGCAACTCGCGCAGACCATCGATGAACACGGGCTGTTACAGCCCATCGTGCTGCGCCAGTACGAACCGGACCATTACGAGATCATTGCGGGGGAACGGCGCTTTCGGGCTATCTCCCAACTGAAGTGGACCGACGTGCCGGCCATCATCGAGGACTTCAACGACGACGAGACGGCCTCCATGGCATTGATCGAGAACCTCCAACGCGAGGAGCTCACCGCCGTCGAAGAGGCCACGGCCTACCAACAACTGATGGCGCTGAACCACCTGACGCAGGTCCAGTTGGCCCAGGGCATCGGCAAGAGCCAGGGCTTCGTGGCCAACAAGCTGCGGCTGCTCAAGCTCTCGCAGCCCGTTCGCGAGGCCATCCTGAACCGACAGATCACCGAGCGGCACGGGCGGGCCTTACTGGCCGTCACGGCCGACAAGCAGGCCACCATCCTGCACCAGATCGTCGACCGCCAATTGACGGTCAAGGAGACCGAGGCGCTGATTGCTGCCCAGAAGGCGCAACCCAAGCACCGGCGCAAGATCACCAAGCAGGGCGTCAATGGCGACACCCGCGTGGCGGTCAACACGATTCGCCAGTCGGTCAAGATGGTCACCGATGCCGGCCTGCCGCTGACTACCAAGGAAGAGGAAACGGCCGACCATTACCGTATTATTATTGACATTCCCAAAGAAAGCTAGAGGTGGAACGAAGAATGGGTTATATTATCGCATTAGCCAATCAAAAGGGCGGTGTCGGCAAGACGACCACCGGCGTCAACCTAGGCGCCGCGCTGGCCAGTCACGACCAACGCGTCTTGCTGGTCGACACCGATGCCCAGGGGAACGCGACCAGTGGCGTGGGTATCCAAAAGGCCTCGATTGAGCGGGAAATCTACGACGTGTTAGTCAACGAGATCCCGATTCAAGACGCCATTTTACACACGCAACATCCCGGGTTGGACATCGTTCCGGCGACGATTCAGCTGTCCGGGGCCGAAATCGAGTTGACCCCGATGATGGCCCGGGAGACCCGGCTGAAGGCCGCCCTCGACGACGTGCGCGACCAGTACGATTACATCCTGATCGACTGTCCGCCATCGTTGGGCCTGCTGACCATCAACGCGTTTACCGCGGCCGACTCGATCCTGATTCCGGTGCAGAGTGAGTACTATGCGCTGGAGGGGTTGACCCAGCTGCTGAACACCGTGAAGTTGGTCCAAAAGCACTTCAACCGCGACCTGAAGATCGAAGGCGTGCTGTTGACCCTGTACGATGCCCGGACCAACCTGGGCAAGCAGGTCAACGAAGAAGTGAAGAAGTATTTCCAAAACAAGGTCTATGCCACGATTATTCCGCGCAACGTGCAGTTGGCGGAGGCCCCGAGTCACGGGATGCCGATTATTGATTACGCACCAAAATCGAAAGGTGCAGAGGTGTACACTGAACTCGCAAAGGAAGTGCTAGCTGCCCATGGCAAGTAAGAAAGAGAAAAGTTTAGGGCGCGGGATCGACGCGCTGTTTGCTGAAAATGGCGTCGACACGGGGGAAGAGACCGTCGTTGACCTGACGTTGGCCGACATTCGGCCCAACCCGTACCAGCCCCGGCAAAAATTTGATCAGAAGGGGCTCGATGACCTGGCCGCGTCGATCAAGAAGACCGGCGTGTTTCAACCGATTATCGTGCGGCAACCGGATAAGCGGATGCACCGCTACGAGATCTTAGCCGGCGAACGGCGCTACCGGGCGTCGAAGCTGGCCGGCAAGACCACGATTCCGGGCATCATCCGCGACGTGACCGAGGAACAGATGATGGAGATCGCCGTGCTGGAGAACCTCCAACGCGAGGACCTCACGCCCCTGGAAGAGGCCGAAGCCTACGATACGTTGATGACCAAGTTGACGCTGACGCAGGCCCAGGTCTCCGAACGACTGGGCAAGAGTCGGCCCTACATCGCCAACTACCTGCGGCTCTTAGGCCTGCCCAAGCTGGTCAAGGACATGCTGCAGCATAACCAGCTGTCGATGGGCCAGGCGCGGACGCTGCTCTCCCTGAAGGACAAGACCAAGCTGGTCGCACTGGCTAAGCGGGCCGTCGACGAGGGGATGACCGTGCGGGCCCTGGAGGCCGAGGTCGGCAAGCTGAACGGCGCGGCCAAGAAGCTCGCCAAGAAGCCGGCCAAGAAGAAGTCGCCGTTCCTGCGCTCGACGGAGAACCAGCTCCAAGAACGCTTTGGCACGCAGGTCTCCATCAACCAGAGCAGTCACGACGATCATCAGGGACACATCGAGATTGAGTACCTCTCGAACGATGATCTGAACCGCATCTTAGCGTTGTTGAACATTCAATCGGATTAACTGGAGGGATGGCTATGTACGATTTAGGCGATTTAGTGGAAATGAAGAAGCCGCATCCGTGCGGCGCCAACCGCTGGGAGATTACCCGGATGGGTGCCGACATCAAGATCAAGTGCACCAACTGTGGGCACGTGGTCATGTTGTCCCGGCGCGAATTTGAGAAGAAACTAAAGAAGGTACTGGTCCGCAAGGCCGATGCCGAAAATTCAGAAAAGAGTGAATAAGCTTTATGTCATTAACTGCAGGAATCGTTGGTTTGCCCAACGTGGGGAAGTCAACGTTATTTAACGCGATTACCAATGCCGGGGCCGAAATGGCCAACTACCCGTTCGCCACGATCGACCCCAACGTCGGGATGGTCGAAGTGCCGGACAAGCGGCTGGACCGGATTCAAGAACTGATTCCCGCCAAGAAAGTCGTCCCGACCACGTTCGAATTTACCGACATCGCCGGGATCGTCAAGGGGGCCAGCAAGGGTGAAGGTCTGGGGAACCAATTCCTGGAAAACATTCGCCAGGTCGATGCCATCGTCCACGTCGTGCGGGCCTTTGACGACGACAACATCACCCACGTCACCGGGAAAGTCGACCCCATCGACGACATCGAGACCATTAACCTGGAGCTCGGTCTGTCCGACCTGGACGCCGTCAACAAGCGCTTGGCCAAGGTCGAACGCGCCGCTAAGGGCAGCGACAAGGAAGCCAAGGCGGAATTGGCCGTTCTCGAGAAGATCAAGCCGGTCCTCGAAGAAGGGGGCGCCGTGCGCTCACTGGACTTTGACGAAGACGAACAAAAGATCGTGAAGGGCCTGTTCCTGCTGACCAGCAAGCCGGTCCTCTACGTGGCCAACATCGCCGAAGACGACATGGCCGATCCCGAGAACTCCAAGTACTTCAAGACCATTCAGGACTACGCCGCCAAGGAAGGCGCCGAAGCCATTGCCGTGGCCGCCGAAGCCGAAGAAGAGATCGCCGAACTCGACGATGACGAAAAGAAGGACTTCCTGGAGGCGGAGGGCGTCGAAGAACCCGGTTTGAACCGGTTGATTCGGGCTTCCTACCACCTCTTAGGGCTGGAGACCTTCTTCACGGCCGGCGGGAAGGAAACCCGGGCGTGGACATACAAGGCCGGCACCAAGGCCCCCCAAGCGGCCGGAATCATCCATTCCGACTTCGAACGCGGGTTCATTCGGGCCGAGGTCATGGCTTTTGACGACCTGGATCAGTACAAGACCGAAGCGGCCGTGAAGGATGCCGGCAAGCTACGGGTCGAAGGAAAAGACTACGTGATGCACGATGGTGACATCGTCGAATTCCGTTTCAACGTCTAGAAGGGAACCAAATTCATGAGTGAAGAAAATAAGCAGCCCCGTAACGCCGGGGTGCGGCAGAACCGCAACACCGTCGCCGTGAGCGAACGGGCGGCCTTCGATAACCTGGGGCTGACCAAGCGGAATGCCGAATACATGTACCGTTTTAACAAGGCGCTGGAGAACACCAAGCTGAGTCCCGACAAAAAGGCCGCGGCCGTGCAAGACATGGTCAACGAGCTGGTCGCCGGTCAGAAGAGCGGGAAGACCGCCAAGAACCTCTACGGGGACATCGACGAGCGCGTCAAGCTGGTGGTCGACGGCCCCGTCAAGGACACGGCCGTCATCGGGGGGCCGAACTACTGGCCAAACATGGCGTACAACTCCCTGACGTTCTTCATGATCTTTAACCTGATGTTCGGGATCATGTACCTCTTCTCGCCAAAGCTGATGCAGACCAGCAGTCCAGTGGGGATCACCGCGATCCTGATCAGTGCGCTGGTCGCCGGGTTCATCCTGCCGATCATGCCGCGGCTGTTCGACCCGAAGATCAAGCACAAGTACAACGGCTGGATTCGGGTCTCCCTGGTCGTTCTGGGCTTTTTGGTCTGGATGGCGATGTTCTACCTGGTTCAACTCTTACCACGCGCCATCAACCCTGTGCTGATGCCATGGCCAAGTATCATCTTAGGCGTGCTGTCCATCGCCGCGATGTTCTGGCTGCGGCACCGCTACCCGATTCGGGGCGGGTTCTTCGGTTAAGAGTTAGTTGATTGGCCGCCCGCCTAATGGCATGTGAGTTCAAATGGTGGTAGCTGCCGATTGCTTCCGCGCAGCTTGCTCGCCGGCGTGAAGCGCCGACCCCTGCCAATCTATAAAATAACCGATTTTCCAATGCCGTTCACCACTGGTGGGCGGCATTTTTTGATGGGTCAGCCGTTAAAGGGCCGGACTTTTCAGACACATGACAGATTGTTTGTTAAGGGTGAAAACGACTGAAAACTGAAGGGGCAAAGTTAACTATCTTGGGCTAACCACCGGGAAAGCTGGTCGGCCGAAAACGCACGGGTGCCAAGGGCTCTCGGCATAGTCTCCACAACGACGTGGTTGGTAAATGGGCGGTCCAAGACCGATTCTTGACACGCTTTTCGCGGCTTTCTAGAATGAAGTCAGATAGCCGGATAGAAGACGACTACCAATGGATTAACTTGTTTAAGGGGGAGTTTTCATGAAGCGAGTCTTTGGATATGCTTTGGGGTTAGTCGCAGCCTTGTCACTGGCCGGTGTCGCCGCAACATCCGCCAATGCCGATGGCAACGCCGCTAACGCTGCTAGTGGAAACAGTGGCGCTGGCACCAGTTCGGTCGCCTCGAGTTCTTCGTCGGCCAGCAGCAGTTCTGCGGCCAGCGACAGCATTGCCAGCTCGAGCAGTGCGACGTCTAACCGGAACTTAGATTCAAGCAGCAGTTCGTCATCGGATAACGGCTTTGAGGACATTATCTGGTGGATCGAAGACTACTACGATGCGGGCAACGCGAGTGCGCCAACCGCAACGGCTTCCAGCACGCCGGTTTCCAGTTCCAGCAGCAGTTCTGTCGCACCGGCGCGGAGTTTGCCAACGCCTAAGAAGCGGGCTCTGAAGCGGTTCACCAGCAGCGAGAAGATCCGGGGCGTGCACCACTACTACCGTGGTGAACGGGATATCTTCTTCAGCAAGGGCCGCAAGGGTGAAGTCGTCACCTTACGGAACCGGTACGGTCAATTCGTCAAGCGCTACGACGTTAAGCGCAACGGATCCTTTGAGATCAAGTTGAGCAAGAAGCAAGCGCGGAAGTTGGATCGCTTCGGCAAGCACTTTGATTACGTAGTCTCCGATAAGGGCTACCGGGTCTTTGAAAAGGACTACACCATCTACAAGTAAGAGAATCGATGAAGAGAGTCACGCCGCGGGGTGTGGCTTTTTTTGTTATAGCAGAGGGCTTTCATAAGGATCATTATGCCGACTTACGCCGTTTGGAGCCGGTTGGCTTGCCGTGGGGCCGGCCACACCGGTATACTCGAGGCATTTGATGGAGAGGGGTTCAGACCAGTATGTCAGATCAACGAAAAGAGACGGGCCAGCCCGTCATGTGTGTCGCGGAAACGGGGGCCGTGGCAGCCGATGCGTCGGCGACCACGTTGTTTTTGCCCCAGGCGCAAGCGGTCACCGCAACCTCGCGGCTGCGCTTGAAGAAGTACCGCGCGAAACGCCGCCAATTGGTGTTTCGTGGCGGCCGACCGGGGATGGTCGTGGTGGTCAAGAGTGACCGGGACCGCGTGGTGACCCTGGTCACCGTGACCACCCGCGGGGCCTTCACCGTGCGCTTGAGCCCGCACCAGGCCCACCGAGTCGCCAAGGACGGCAAGCATGTGTCCGTGACCGTGCTGGCCGGGATTCAGCAGCAGTACACGCAGCGCGTCCGGGTCTAGGTAACAAGCCAGACCGCACGGGGAGTATCAAAACAGGCAGGGAATTCTCGCCATCAGAATTCCCTGCCTGTTTTTTCGCAATCCGTCCCATTTGGCCCTTGAGTTCCCCCGCGGTTTAGAGGAAACTAAGAAAGGCTTCCATAAATTGGTGGCCGAATGGGGAGGAGAGTTACAAGTTGAAAATAACGCTGAAACGCTGGTTGACGCGACACGATGCCCAATACATTGCCCTCTTAGCAATTGTTGGTTGCTTACTAATGGCCATCTGTTCGTACACGTCGCCGGTCTTTTACTTTGATTACTCACCGGACAACAACGCGTTTTTCACGGTGGGCAAGGCCATGATGCACGGCATCGTGCCCTATAAGGACATCTTCGAGCAAAAGGGGCCCTACGTGTACTGGCTACACGGGTTGGCCTACCTGGTCTCGCACCGCAGCTTCATCCTGATCTTTGGGATGGAAGTCCTGGTCCTGGTCGCGGCCATGACGCTGACCTACTACCTGGCGCGGCGCCTGCGTCTGACCGAGCTGGGGAGCTTTGTCCTGGCGCTGGTCTCGCCGGTTCTGTTCCTGTACCACCCGTACTACGATTACGGGGACACGGTGGAGTTCTTCGTGATTCCGCTGATCCTGTCGCTGATCTACCTGATCGTGCTGATCGACCAGCGCGGCGTCGCGGCCGTCAGCCCCTGGTGGTTCGCGGTGCAGGGCGGCCTGGTCGGCATCGTCTTTCTGTCCAAGTACACCCTGCTGGGCGCCTGGATCGCCTTTTACCTGGTGCTGGGGGGCGCGCTGCTGATCAACCGCCAGTGGACGGTGCTGCGGCGGCTGGTGCTGGCCAGTGGCGCCGGTTTTCTGGTGACCACGGTGCCGTGGCTGCTGTACTTTCTGGCGACCAAGTCCCTGGGGGCCTTCATCAACGTCTACATCGTCTTTAACACCCACGCCTACATCGCGTCGTCGGTCTCGGCCTTTTCGAAGCTGATTCAGTCGGCCATCCTGCTGTCGCAGTTCTACCTGGGCGACGTGCTGTTCTTCGTGCTGGGACTGGTGGGGACGCTGGTGATCATCTTCACCGACGACATCTTCCGCACGACCTTCGCCAAGGGGCTGTACCTGCTGGTCTTCGTGGTGAGTGACCTCCTGGCGGTCTACGGCTACCAGACCAATACCGTGTACCTGTACTATCAGCTGGCCTACTTTCCGTTCTTCGTGTTGCCCCTGATTTATTTCGTGGGGCGCGTGTTGAAACGCCTGGGGTTGGCGGCCTACGACGACCCGTTTATCATCCTGACGACGATGGTCTTGAGCGTCTTCTTGGTCCTGGGAGTTAACGATAACGTGACCGATTCACGGCTGTTTCCCAACAACTCGTCGGTGACGGAGCGCCACACGCGCAAGCCCCAACAGCCGGCCCAGCTGGTCTTCGGTCGGTTGATGCGGCAGAAGACGCCGGCGCACCGGGCAATGACCCTGTTGAACTACGGGTCGATCGACATGGGCTTCTACACCAGCTCGGGTGCGGTGCCGACGCAGTATTATTTCCAAAACTATAACGTGCCGCGGTCGGCCGCCCCGGAGATCCTGACGTCGCAGGTCCGGTCCATCCGGCACCAAAAAACGGAGTGGGTGGTCCTGAACACGCCGAAGAACCGCACCGTGCGGAACTGGCACGGTAACGGGACGGGAAAGATCTCCGGCGGCGACATGAACCCGGGGACGGCCAAGCTGGCCAAGACCCTGTACCGCCATTACCGCTTGACCGCCAAGCACACCCAGTATTTTGAGAACAACCACGTGACGTACTGGTTGTTCCAGCGAAAGTAGGGCGACCATGGATCACTTAAAACAAGTTTGTCGGGCTCACGGGTGGGCCTTAGAAGCCGGCCTGTTTTTGGGGCTGAGCCTCCTGTGGGTCCTGCCGTGGTTATCACGTTAATTTTCATACCAAATGACTGATATGAAAAATATATTTTGTTTTTAATAATGTTGTCTTGACACCATTCATCCAGAATCCTACACTTAACAAGTGAGTTAGCTAAATTGTTAGGTGACTCAAAATTACATAATTTTCTGTAGGGGGAAATTGGTCATGAAAAAAGTTTTTAGTTATGTCTTAGCGTTAGTTGCCGTTGTCACTCTGGGTGGCGCCATCGCAACCACGGCGAACGCCGCCGGTGGCGAAGCCGCAGCTAACAGTGGCAGCAATGCATCCGGGGTCTCATCCAGCGTTGTGGCGTCTTCTTCTGTTAAGAAGGCTACCAAGAAGGCCAAGGCGGTTCCTGCCAAGAAGCGGGTCAAGTTGGCTAAGAAGTACAAGAAGAACGCGCGGAAGGTTGTTCTGAAGCAAGTTCGTAAGGGTTCTAAGATCACGTTGAAGAACGCCAAGAACCAAACGGTCAAGAATGTTTCCGTGAAGAAGAGCGGTAAGCTGACTGTTAAGTTGAGCAAGAAGCAAGCTAAGAAGCTGAACAAGAGCAAGAAGTCCTTCAAGGCTTCCGTTGCCCAAAAGGGTTACAAGACCTACACGGTTAAGTTCAGCATCAAGAAGTAATCAATTAGATATATTTGGGGAGTCTGGGACGTTGGTCCTGGGCTCCTTTTTTTGCGTTGTGTGAGAACACTCGCTCCACGCCGGCGAGCAAGATGGTCGCTGGCAGTCGCCTACCGGTCGGTCAGCCTGGGGCTGGAACGTAGCCGGCACGACTTTGAGCTCCTCGCAAGAACCGCGACGATCTCAAAGCTCGGCCTTTCTGTAATCCGGGCAACCCACCCGGATTACAGAAACGAGGCTACTGAGCCCCATTCTGACCTCCCTCTCGGCTGAGATTGTCGGCACCACTGATCAGTCAGCGTACAGAATAGGCGTCAAACGTTAAATATCGTTCATTCATGACGCATAACAATGGCTAAATCGTAGTAGCCAGATGGTAAGCCGCCATTAGAGACAGCCCGGCTAAATGGCCGAACGCAAAATGGATGACCAGTATTTGTCAGTGAGGGGATGTTGCGGTCATGTCACTAGGTCAGCGGAACAGAGGCGACTTGATGGTCGTGGTGAAATTGATGTTACCGGGTGTTTTTTACCCGGTTACATCAAGGCCGAGTTCTGGAGACCTGTGTGGGTTTCACAGGGCTTCAGAATCGTGCCCACCACGACCATCTTGCTCGCCGGCGTGGAGCGAATGATTTCGTCTATCTATCACCTTAGCGTCATAGCATCTTAGCACCTTTTTTTGTTCACTAACTTTAATTTGCCGAAACCAAGGCTCCAACGGTCGGCCGGCCGCTGGGGATGGTAGGCTGGAGCTGCGTTCACGGGGACCGGTTGCCCACAACAGGGGCACCGGGGCCGCACTCAGCGGTCGAACGCGCATCACCGGACATTCCAGAGGAAGTAGGCTAGCACGGTGTTACCAAAACTCAAAACAAAACTGAATAATCTCAGCGCCCAATACCTGGCGCTGTTTACCCTGATGGGCATCGCCATCATGTTGATCTGTTCGTACACCTCACCCGCGTTTTACTTCGACTACTCGCCGGACAACAATGCCTTCTTCACGGTCGGCAAGGCCATGATGCACGGCAAGGTCGTCTACAAGGACATCTTCGAGCAGAAGGGGCCGTACGTCTACCTGCTGCACGGGATCGCCTACCTGGTCTCGCACCGTAGCTTCTTCTTCATCTACGTCTACGAGACGTTCACGCTGGTCGCGTCGATGTTTCTGACCTACAAGATCGCCGGCCTGATTCTGAAACGGCCCCAGGCGCTGCTGATGGGCATCCTGTCGCCGGCCCTGTTCCTGTACCACCCGTACTACGATTACGGCGACACGGTCGAATTCTTCGCCCTGCCGCTGATTCTGTCGGTGATCTACCTGATCATGCTACTGGGGGCCCAACACCTGCAGGTCAGCCATTGGTGGTTCTTCACCGAGGGCCTCTTCGTGGGGATCATCTTCCTGGCGAAGTACACGCTGCTGGGCAGCTGGATCGCCTTTTACCTGGGACTCGGGGTCTACCTGCTGCGGCGAAAGGACTGGGCTCTGCTGCGCCGCGTTATCGGTTGGAGTGGCGCCGGGTTCCTGCTGGCCGTGGTGCCGTGGCTGATCTACTTTGCGGTCACCGGGGGCCTGAGCAGCTTCATCCGCGTTTATTTCTACTTTAATACGCACATCTACATGACGTCGTCGGTCTCGGCCTTCTCGAACCTGGTCCAGTCGGCCAGCCTGCTGGGGCAGTTCTTCCTGTCCAACGTGGTCTTCTTCGTCCTGGGCCTGATTGGGACGCTGGCCATCACCTTTCGGAGCGACATCTTGAAAAACACCTTCACCAAGGTCCTGTACCTGCTGACCTTCTTCACCAGCGACGTGCTGGCCCTGTACGGGTACAGCAGCGGCAACGTCTTTCAGTACTATCAACTGGCTTACTTTCCGTTCTTCGTCCTGCCGTTCATCTTCTTCAGCAAGTTTCTCTTCGACCGCGCTACGATTCACAGCGACAACGACGTGTTGCCGATCCTGACGACCATGCTGGTCAGCTTCTTCCTGGTGCTGGGCGTGAACAACAACTTCACCAGTTCGAAGCTATTTCCCAACAACGCCTCGGTCACGCTCAAGCAGACCAAGGTGCCGCAGAAGCCGGCCCAGACCGAATTTGCCGACCTGATGCGCGCGCGGACGACCGGTAAAATGACGCTGTTGAACTATGGCTCGATCGACATGGGCTTCTACACGGCGTCGGGGGCCGTGCCGACCCAGTACTACTTCCAAAACTACAACATTCCGGCCAAGAGTGACCCGACGATCCTCAACGACCAGCTCAACGCCATTCGCCAGAAAAAGGTCGAGTGGGTGGTCTTCAACACGCCGTTGGGCAAGTCGCCGCAGAAGTGGCGGGGCGACCCGTACCACGTCGGCCAGATCAGTGGGGGCAACCTGAATCCGGGAACGGCGACCATGGCCAAGCCGCTCTACCGGAACTACCGGTTCGTGGCCAAGCACACACAAAGTTTTGAAAACGTCAACGTCACTTACTGGCTGTTTCAACGGAAGTAACTTAAGCAGACATCGCGATTGATTTTTGGGGGGCACCGGACATGCGACAAGTATTCCGACAAACGATTCAAAAGTATTGGTGGCAGCTGGAGCTGTTGGCCTTCGTCATCTTAAGTCTCCTGTGGATCCTGCCCTGGGGCTTTTCCGGCAAGCTCTACACCGGGGATGACCTGGGCTTTCACCTGAACCGGATTCAGGGGCTCTACCAGGCCTTCAAGCTCAGCGGCAACTGGTTCCAGATCCCGGCGGTCGCCACCACGGCGTTTAGCGCCTGGGGCTACCCCATCAACCTGTTTTACCCGGCGCTGTCACTGATTCCGGCGGCCTGGATCCAGGCCGTGGCGACCGGGGTGGGCGGCTACTACGTCTACCTGATCCTGTTGAACCTGGTCACGCTGGGCATCGCGGCGTTTACGGCCCAGCGCATCCTGAAAAGCCGGGCCCAGGGCTTCCTGGTCGCCGTCATCTACGGCTTCGCGCAGTACCGGTTCCTGGACTTCTTCGTCCGCGGGGCGCTGGCTGAGGGCATCGTCTTTGCCTTTCTGCCGCTGATCTTCTACGGCATCTACTGCCTGACTGTCGGGGACGACCGGCGCTGGTACTGGCTGGCCATCGGTATGGCGTTGATCGCGCTGACTCACGTGATCTCGCTGGTCCTGTGTGCCGTGGGCGTGGTCATCATGCTCAGCATGTGGGTCCTGCGCCGAGACCAGCTGGGGCGTCGGCTCCAACACCTGGGCCTGGCGACCGGGACGGCGATTCTCCTGTCCCTGAGTTTTCTGGGCCCCTTGGTCGAGCAGCTCAAGCAGGTCGGCAAGCTGGGGGTGGCCCAGTACACGCTGGCCGATAGTGCGACCCAATTGGGTGACCTCCTCAGTAACTCGCTGGACAACGCCACGGCGTCGAACCAGATCAACTTCGGGGTGCTGTTCCTGATCCTGACGGTCCTGGCCATCGTGGCGTGGAAGCGACTCACCGCCTTTGACCGCTACTGCCTGATCCTGGGGTGGGTCTTCGTCTTCATGGCGACCAACCTCTTTCCGTGGGGGCTGTTTCAGGGGATGCTCGGCGTCATCCAATTTCCGTGGCGCTTCCTGGCCTTGGGCTGCTTCCCGTTGTCGCTGGTCGGCACGCGGGCGCTGCTGATCGTCTGTCACGCGCTCAACACCAACCGACAGTGGTGGTTGATCCCCTTGGCCGCGGTGGTGGCCGTGGGGCTGTCGATGAGCACCAGTGAACGCCTCTACCGGCAAGTCGGGCAGGGGACCAATAAGATCGTCACCAACGCCAATTACCAGGCGACGGCGACTCAGGACACCACCACGGACTACGTGGCGCAGAAGGGCCAGGTCTCGATGGCCGCGGTCCGGACGCACTCGATTCCGGTCATGAACACGCAGCCGAACGGGCAGGTGCCGACCACCCTGCAGCAGCAACAGGGGCAGAACTTGCCAAATGGGCTGATCTATAACCTGCACAGCACGGTGGCTCAACGCATCAAGTTGCCGCAGATCTACTACACCGGCTACCACGTCTACGTGAACAACCGGGAACAACAACCGCGGCTGGACGCGAACGGGGTCGTGCACGTGAAGGTGCCGGCAGGCAATAGCCAGATTCGCTACGTCTACCAGCGAACGCCGATCCAGCGTTTGACCGGTTGGGTATCGTTGCTGACGTGGCTGGGCCTGCTGGGCACCATGGCTTATCGCTGGTTCCGCCGACAAAAGGCGGGGCTGTCGAAAGACTGACTCCGGTGGCGCGTATCATTCGCTCCACGCCGGCGAGCAAGCCGACCGAGGTGGGTACGACTCTGAAGCCCACCAAAAGCGTGGTCTCCAGAGCTCGGCCTTGATGTAACCGGGCATAAAACACCTGGTAACATCAATTTCACCACGGTCAGCAAGTCGCCTCTGTTCCGCTGACATAGTCGTTCATGGGAAGATAACGGGAAACAAACTCAGTACGCCAACTTCCGGAACGTTTGTCGCCATCTGGTAGGATGACCACGACACTTAAAACAAATTACCACACCGTTAGCGGAACAGAGCCGACTTGATTCCTCGTAGTGAAATTGTTCTTAGCCGGGGGATCTC
>NZ_AZFC01000035.1:503972-523473 GCF_001435095.1 Levilactobacillus spicheri DSM 15429 | reverse complement strand
TGCTCGGCGCAGTGCAGCGGCCAGCCATCCGCAATCTTGGTCGGCTTGCTCGCCGGCGTGGAGCGCGGTTATCGACAATTGAGGTACTTTTCGATTTTTCGAATTTGAAAATTCATTAAAACGGTTCCAAAGCGGAGCCGTTTTTGCCGTGGCGGTGGAAAATCCCCCCGGACCCTAAAAGTTCGATGAGAAACCTTGACCGACCAACATTTGACTGGTACATTAGAGAACAATATCTCCCAGGATTCCTAACCGAGCCTGAGACTAAAACACAGAGGAGCGATTAACGTTATGTCTAATTGGGACACGAAGTTTGCTAAAGAAGGAATCACGTTTGATGATGTGTTATT
The DNA here is from genome assembly GCF_001435095.1 of Levilactobacillus spicheri DSM 15429. GTDB lineage: Bacteria > Bacillota > Bacilli > Lactobacillales > Lactobacillaceae > Levilactobacillus > Levilactobacillus spicheri. Next base: position 523,123 of record NZ_AZFC01000035.1, on the reverse strand, counting down.
AATTCCCGCGGAAAGTCACGTACTGCCGGATGAAGTCGACCTAAGTGTTCAATTAGCACCGAACCTGAAGTTAAACGTGCCGTTCCTCAGTGCCTCAATGGACACGGTCACCGAAACCAAGATGGCCACGGCGATGGCGCAAAACGGGGGCCTCGGGGTCATCCACAAGAACATGACCACCGACAAGCAAGCCCAGATGGTGGCCGACGTGAAGGCCATCGAAAACGATGCCAGCCAGTATCCTAACGCCGCCGTTGACGCGAACAACCACCTGTTGGTCGCGGCCGCTGTCGGCGTGACGTCCGATACGTCCGAACGGGCCCACGCTCTGTTAGATGCCGGTGCCGACGCCATCATCATCGACACGGCCCACGGTCACTCCGCTGGGGTGCTCCGCAAGGTCGCACAGATTCGCCAAGAGTTACCCGACGCAACGTTGATTGCCGGGAACGTGGCCACGGGTGAAGGCACCCGGGCTCTGTTCGAAGCCGGGGTGGACGTGGTCAAAGTGGGAATCGGACCTGGTTCGATTTGTACCACGCGGGTCGTGGCGGGTGTGGGGGTTCCCCAGATCACCGCGATTTACGATGCCGCGAACGTGGCGCGTGAATTTGGCAAGCCTATCATCGCCGATGGTGGGATGAAGTACTCCGGGGACATCGTGAAGGCGATGGCCGCCGGTGGGAACGCCGTGATGTTTGGCTCCATGTTCGCCGGGACCGACGAAGCCCCTGGTGACGTGATCGAAGAAGCCGGCAAGAAGTACAAGTCTTACCGGGGCATGGGTAGTTTAGCCGCCATGGAGAAGGGGTCCAAGGACCGCTACTTCCAAGGCAGCGTCAACGAAGCCAACAAGCTGGTGCCGGAAGGAATCGAAGCTCGCGTGGCCTACAAGGGCAGCGTAAACGACATCATCTTCCAGATGATCGGTGGCTTGCGCTCCGGGATGGGTTACACGGGAAGTGCCAACATCCAAGCCTTGATCGACAACGCCCAGTTCGTCCGGATCAGTAACGCCGGGTTACGGGAATCTCACCCGCACGACGTTCAGATCACCAAGGCAGCTCCAAACTACAAGTAAATAAAAGCAGCAAAACGCTCGTCGACTGAGTCCGGTCGATGGGCGTTTTTTATTTTAGAGAGTGGGCCAAAAGGCGGTTAGCTGGCGAGCATTAACGGTGTCAGGCGGATAATCCCGATTTTGGATTATCTGGCTGACGGTGTTAAGCGGAACCAGCTGCCTTTGGGCGCACGTTTCGGCACCAGAGGTCCGAAGAATCAAAGTGCCGGAGACTTTGGTCCTAAATGCTTATTTGGCGAGTTGGGGGCACCTAGCTACCACTTGCGGGAAAACAAAAACGACCAGCTCGTCGTGAGCTGGTCGTTTAACATTCGGTTTAGAAATTCGAAATTTTAGCAAGCAGGTTATGTACGAACTAGTTGTTGTAGACACTCTCCAAAGCGGCTTTGTCTTGTTGGTCGATGGAAGCGTACCGTTCGCTGGCGAACATCACGCTGGCTTCGGACTTGGAGTGGCTCAGACCTAAGGCGTGGCCAATTTCATGGGTGGCAACGTTGGTGCGTTGCTTCTTGGTGTAGTTGTACTTGGTCAGCAACTTCTTGTTCAAGGTAGAAGTTGCGGAAACGATTTGGTTGTTGTCTTTCTTTTGGTAGTAAGAGTAGTTGGTGTAACCGGCTAAGTCATCGCCCTTAGTCTTCAACGAGTTGGAGGAAGTCAACGTGATGTCGGCGGATTGACCGCTCTTGGCAGGGACTAATTCAACGACCCCAACCTTGTTCCAGGACTTCACGGCGTTCTTCCAAACACCCTTGTAGTAGTTTGAGGAAACATCGGTCTTGTAGGTGATCGTCGTGGTCTTCCAAGCACCCCAAGTTGGCGTCTTGGCATTTTCGGCGGCGTTAACGGTTCCACCCAAGTTAGTTAAGGCTAAAGCACAGCTGGCAGCGACGATAGCGATTTGTTTCATAACTTTTGCAAACATGATTTTTAACCCACTTTCTAAAATTCCGAATGTTTGATGTTTTTTTAAACTTGCTTTCCTTTTGAACAACTATAGTATGCCTTGGATTGGACACCCTATGTTGGAACATCTTTGCCATTGTGGATAGTTTCGTGGGAACAGTTTTTGCAATGTGGGTATAAACGATAAAAATCGACCCCAAAATGGGGCAAAATGGTTACATATCGCGGGTTGTGGCTAGACACTCAAAATCGATTGTGCTCAATTCACCAATCAATTGATAACAATTGATTGGGAACTTCCCGGTTGGTTGTTTAAAAAACGAACCGGGGAGTGACGGTCAAAGGGGGTTCCTAATTCGATTAAAAAGTCCGAACGTTTCGAGAATAATGGCGTAAATTCATTACCTTATCACTGAAAAATTATGAAAATAAGTTTAGGGATGAAAGAATCCAGCCGTTACCATTCCCGCTATTAGTGGAAAGTTAAATTGAACAGGGGCGGGGTGGTTTTGGGGCGTCACCAATTCAGCTTGAAAACGAGCGCCAACTTTTCGGGACGGGACCCCGGCGGTAGCGAGGCGCTGATAATTAGTGTAAAATTAAGACTTGTTAAAAGGCCTTACGCCCAGTTAAAGGTTCGGCGGCGGGTCAATCTGGTAGTCCGATTTTTTGGTACACTAAGCTTAAATGCCGAGAACGACTGCTCGTGCGAAAGACAGCTGTTGTGAAGGAGAACTGACTTATGAAAATTTTGGTTGTCGACGACGACAAAGAAATTGCCCAATTACTCGAAATCTACATTAAAAATGAAGGCTACGAACCCCTGACCGCGTACAACGGGAAGGAAGCCCTGACCAAGTTGCACACCACCCCCGATATCGCGCTGATGATCCTGGACATCATGATGCCCGAGATGAGCGGTATCGAGGTCATCAAGGAAGTCCGCAAAGACTCCCAGATCCCGATCCTGATCCTGTCGGCCAAGACCGGCGACATGGATAAGATTCAGGGCCTGATCACCGGGGCCGACGACTACGTGACCAAGCCCTTCAACCCGTTGGAGGTCATGGCCCGGGTCAAGTCGCTGCTGCGGCGGAGCCAGGACCAGGTCACCGATGACAGCCCCGACATCCTGGATATCGGGACGTTGACCATCAACAAGGATTCCCACGAGGTCAAGACGATCACCGGCAAGACGGTGTCGCTGACCGCGCTGGAATTCGGGATTCTCTACCTCTTAGCGAGCCATCCCAACCGGGTCTTCTCGGCGGACGAGATCTTCGAGCGCGTTTGGCGGCAGGAAAGCATCGTGTCGGCCAAGACCGTCATGGTCCACGTGAGCCACCTGCGGGATAAGATCGAAGAGGCGACGAACGGCGAAAAGGTGATTCAGACCGTCTGGGGCGTGGGGTACAAGATTGAATCCCACTAATCCCACCAACATGAAGCTGACCACGCGTGAAAAAAGCGCCCTCTTTATGGAAGGCGTGGTCACCGTGATTCTGCTGCTCATGTTGAATTTAGCGTTACTCGTGCTGATCGTTCAGACCATCGAGAGCAACCCCGGGCTTCGCGACGGGATCTTCATCATTAAACGCTCCGTGGTGTTAGGTCCCCATCACTACCAGTTGTGGAGTTGGGAGAACCTCTTTATCGGCCTGATGATGATCGCCGACGCAATGGTGGTCTGGTGGCGCCTGATTCGGCGCTACCGGCAAATGCAGCTGCACCACATTATTGAAGAGTTGCACTACATCGCCAACGGTCACTTCGACCACCGCATCCCGTTTCGGGTCAGCGGCGACGTCCAACGCGTGGTTGATTCCGTCAACGCGCTGGTCGATTCCGTCATCCACTCGATGGATGAGGAACGGGCCATCGAAAAGTCCAAGGACGAGCTGATCACCAACGTCAGTCACGACATCCGCACGCCGTTGACCTCGATCATCGGCTACCTGGGGCTGATTGAGGATAAGCAGTACCATTCGCAGGACGACCTGCTGAAATACACCCACACGGCCTTTTTGAAGTCCAAACAGATGAAGTCGCTGGTGGATGACCTCTTCGAGTACACCAAGGTCCGGCAGACGGACACGCCGCTGAGCCTGACCAAGATCGACCTGGGTGCCATGCTGGAACAGCTGGCCGCCAGCTTCGAACTGGAGGCCCAGAAGAAGGGCATGGACATCGGGGCCAGCGACGACTCGGCCGACCCGTTGATGATGGAGGCCGACCCCGAGAAGCTGGTCCGGGTCTTCAATAACCTGGTCGCCAACGCCCTGAAATACGGGGACGGGGGCAAGCACATCAACCTGGTCGCCAAGCGGGTCTCGCCGGGAGAACTGGAAGTCCGGGTGACCAACGACGGCCCGAAGATTCCCAAGGCCTCGTTGGCGCTGATCTTCGAGCGGTTCTACCGGGTCGAGGAGTCCCGTTCCAAGGAGACCGGGGGCACCGGTCTCGGTCTGGCCATCGCCCAGAGCATCGTGGCGCTCCACGGCGGGTACATCTACGTCGAGTCGGACGATGCGCTGACCAGCTTCGTGATCCATTTGCCGGTCCAGCACGACCACCCGCTGACGGTGCCCCAACGGTTGAAGACGGGGACGCCGCAGTAGGCCGCGCGTTTTGCGGCGACCTTAAGGTTCAACGGATATCATGAGTTATCAGTAACAACCGCGGGCTGACCCGCGATTACATAAGACAGGAGAATTGAATTGTCATGAAACGTTTACGTAAATTTATCGTCGGATTGATTGCGGCGGTCACCCTGACCACCGGGGGCCTGAGTGCCGCGACGCCAGCCGTGACGGCCCACGCCGCGACTAGTACCAGCTCCACGGTCAACTTGAAAGCCAAGGCGGGCATCGCCGTGGACGCCAAGACCGGTCAGATTTTGTACGAGAAGAACGGTAGCCAGGCGCTGCCCGTGGCCTCGATGACCAAGCTACTGTCCATCTACCTGGTGCTCCAGGCGGTCCACAGCGGCAAGCTCAAGTGGGACCAGAAGGTGACCATCAGTAAGGACATCGCGAAGATCGCCAAGAACACCAACCTCTCCAACGTGCCGCTGCGGGCGGGCCACAGTTACACCGTCAAGGCCCTGTACCAGGCCTCACTGATCTACTCCGCCAACGGGGCCGTCGAAGCCCTGGGGAGTGCCGTGGCTGGGTCACCGCACGCGTTTGTCACTCAGATGCGGGCCACGGCCAAGAAGCTGGGCATGACCGACGCCAAGATCTACAACGCCTGTGGGCTGACCAACAAGCAGGTCGGTAACCTGGGCTACAGCAACCTGGCTGGCTCGACCGAAAACGCCTGGTCCGCCGAAGACCAGGCCAAGCTGGCCGTTGCTTTGCTGAACAAGTACCCCGAAGTGCTGAACACCACCAAGATCACCAAGATGTGGTTTGAAAAGGGGACCAACGACGCCACGAAGATGGAAAACTGGAACTGGATGCTGAAGGGGCTCAGCGCCTCCTACAGCAAGTTACACGTGGACGGCCTGAAGACCGGGACGTCTGACGCGGCCGGGGCCAACTTCACCGGGACGGCGAACAACGGCAACAACCGGATCATCACGGTCGTGCTGCACGCGGCCCACAAGTCCGAGACCGACCCATCGCGGTTCCAACAGACCCAAAAGATGATGTCGTACGTGTACAACAACTTCAAGACGGTCAGCTACCAAGCGGGTACGTCCGTGAAGGGGGCTAAGACCGTGACGACCCATGACGCGAAGGAAAAGACCGCGAAGACGGCCCTGGCCGACGACGTCAAGCTGTGGATCCGCAACGACCAGGTCGCCAGCAACGTCACGGCCAAGACGCAATTAAAGCGCAGCCTGAGCCAAAAGGGCGCGTTGGAGGCCCCGGTGGCCAAGAACCAACAAATCGGGACGGCTAACCTGTCGCTGAAGGGCGACCAGTTGGGCTTCCTGGGCAACACCAAGGTCACCAAGGTGCCGTTGAAGGTCACCCAGTCCGTGGAGAAGGCCAACGTCTTCGTCCGGCTGTGGCGGTCAATCGTCGCGTTGTTCTAGGCGTCGTTAGCTGAGCCTGGCGCTCCACGCCGGCGAGCAAGATGGCCGAGGTGGGCACGACTCTGAAGCCCACAAAAAGCGTGGTCTCCAGAGCTCGGCCTTGATGTAACCTGGTTGAGAAACACCAGGTAACATCAATTTCACCACGGCCATCAAGTCGCCTCTGTTGCGCTGACAGTGGACTAGGATTGCCACGAAGGGACGGACTGCGGTCCATCACGAGCGGCCTGATTTGGTTACTAACCTAAAAGTTTAAATATGACAAAAAATAGCGTGCTCGGCGATGATGGCCGAGCACGCTATTTGTTTACCCGTTTTAGAGGGGAGACGGTTTGCTGGAAACTCATTTTAACTGTAACTGGGCGTTATAGAAGCTGCGGTAGGCCAGGTAGCAGGCGATGATCGAGCCCAGGCTGGTCGCCGACAACAACATGAAGGTGACCATGATCTGGTACTTGATGGCCCGGACCGGGTCGACGCCGGCGAAGATCAGGCCGGACATCATGCCTGGGAGGCTGACCAGCCCCACGGTCTTGGCCGAGTCGATGGTCGGCGCCATCCCGGTCCGAATCGACTCGCGGACGATGGCGATGGACGCGTCGAGGGGATTGGCCCCCAGCGCCAGCCGTTCGAGGACGCCCTGGCGTTGGTCGTGGAACTGGCGATTCAGGTTGCGGTAGGCCAGGCCGATGGCAACCATCGAGTTGGAGGCAATCATCCCGGAGATGGGGATGATCTGCGACGGGATGAAGCGAATCGCGCCGGCGAGGATCAGCACGCCTAAGGTGACCCCGGTGCTGACGAAGATGGCCAGAAAGGAGATGGGCAGGGCGTTGGCGATGCCGGCGCCCCGCTTTTTGGCGTTCCAGGCGGCGTTAAAGATGATGAAGGCCACCATGGCAAACGTCAGGAAGACGTTGTTGAGCCGAAAGAGGTACTTGAGCAGGTACCCAACGGCGAAGAGTTGGACGATGGCCCGCAGCACCCCGATGACGATGTCGCGGTCGAGGCCGAGTTTTTGCCACAGGCTGATGGCCAGGGCGACCAGGACCAGGAAGGCGGCCCAGAAGAGCGACTGATTATTGACGGCTAGGTTCATTGGGCGACCTCCAATCGACCTTGGGTGACGTGGACCAGGTGCGGGGCGGCGTGGATCTCGGCGCTATCGTGGGTGATCATGATGGTGGTCAGCTGGTGGTCCACGTTGAGGTGGTGCAACCACCGGTGGATGCTGGCCTTATTGGCGTCGTCCAGGCCAGCCGTGACCTCGTCCAGCAGTAAAATGCGCGGTAAAAACAGGATGTTGCGGATCAAAGCGACCCGCTGGCGTTCCCCGCCGGACAGGTCGTCGACGGCCTGGTCCAGCATGTCCGCGGCCAGCCCGGCCTTGGTCAGCGCCTCGACGATGTGGTCGTGGTCCGGCGTTTGGCGGCGAATCTGGTAGGGAAAGTTCAGGTTGTCGGCGACGGTCTCACCGAACAGTGTCGGTTGTTGAAAACAGTACGAGACCTGACGGCGGTAGGCAATCGGGTCGTAGGACTCCAGGGGCTTCTCGGCAAACAGCAGGTCGCCGCTGGTCTTAGAAATCATCGAGGCCATGATCCGCAGCAGGGTGCTTTTCCCGCTACCGGAGGGGCCGGTGACCGTCAGCTCGGCGCCGGCGGGGATGGTCCAATTAATGTCGGTCAGGATCACCTTGTCCGGGGTCCGGTACCCGACGTGACGGAGTTGCATGAGGGGAGACATCGGCATCGCTCCTTTAAATATAGAAGAAATTTGGTGGGGCCAGATTAGTTAACCACCACAATTAATCTGATTAAAGCATAGGGCCCGGGGAAAGTCTAACGAAAAGACTGGTCGATGCAGAATCCGCCTTACCGGTTGGTCCTGAAGGGGCTGGAACGTGGTGGGCACGACTTGAAGCCCTGAAAGTGCCAGGTCTTCAAGCTCGGCCTTTGGGTAATCCGGGAAAGGACCCCGAATAACCCAAACGACACCACTGAGCCCCTTCAGGACCGCCCTCACGGCTAAATTGGCGGGCTTTCACCAGGACTAAAAGACAGTCGATCGTCTTGTTCGTCCAAGCCACCATTACGACCTTATCCAGTTGGGGATGAGGTTCTTTTTGGTTCTCCGACTATCTAGTGTCGAAACGGGTACCAAAAGGTAGCCGGTTCCGCTTAACACCGCCGGGCAGATAATCCAGATTCAGGATTATCCCCCCGCCGCCGTTAATGCTCGCCAGCTAACCCGCCTTCTGGCCCACTCTTACCAGTGGCTTATCCTGGGATAAGCCTTGAACCAGAAATGCCGTTAACGATTTTTTTATATTGGGGGAAACCCGCATTAATCGTTGATATGACGGTAACCTTACGAATTAAAAGATTGTGAATGGCCTGTTGCATTTTTGACAAGTCAAGTATTTCTGTGCGAAGATACTTTTATTATTAGCATAATTATGTGCAATTTTAAGGATATTTTGAGGATAGAGGGAGTTGGAACATTTGAACATGGTAAAAGGCGAATGGAGTTACATCCGTCATAATCGGTTGATCTTGATCTCCGTGTTGGCGATTATGTTTATTCCATTCCTCTACAGTATCTTCTTTCTACGGTCCGTCTGGGATCCGTACGGCGAAACCGGTGAACTGCCGGTTGCCGTGGTGAACCAAGACCAACCGGTGACCTACCAAGGTCAGAAGTTGAACGTTGGGAGTCAAACGATCACCAACCTGAAGAAAAACGATCAACTGGGGTGGCACTTCGTTTCTAAGGACGAAGCGGCTCAGGGGTTAAAGGACCGCAAGTACTACACGGTCATCACGATTCCGAAGAACTTCTCCAAGAACGCCGCAACGGCGCTGGACAAGCACCCGAAGAAGATGACGTTCACTTACAAGACCAACGCCTCCGCGAACTACATCGCGAAGGTCATGAGTGACGTGGGTGCCGATAAATTAAAGAGCGAAATCAGTGCCAAGGTCACCAAGGCCTACGCCACGGCCACCTTCGACCAGATCTACAAGGTCGGCAAGGGGATGGACAAGGCCGCCAAGGGCTCCGCGCAGTTGAAAGACGGCACGGTGACCCTGACCGATGGCTTGAACACCTACACCACCGGGGTCAAGACGCTGAACAACGGGTTACAACAGATGAAGACGTCCGTGACGCCACTGGCTAACGGAATTCAGAAGTTGTCGACCGGGGCAGCCACGCTGAAGTCCGGGCTAGCCCAGTACACGTCTGGTGTGAGCCAGTACACGTCCGGGGTGAACCAGTATACCGCCGGGGTCAGCCAGTTAGCGGCCGGGATGCCGAAGTTACAGGCTGGGACGAATCAGTTAAACTCGGGTGCCCAATCGTTGAATAAGGGTGTCTACCAATATGTCGATGGGGTTTACACGTTGAATACGGGCGTTAAGAAGTTGGGTAACGGTGTCGGACCGTTGGCCGATGGCGTTTCTAAGCTATACTCCGGTAGTACGTCACTGAACTCCGGGCTGTCTAAGCTGAGCAGCAATTCTAGCAGCTTAACGACCGGGGCTTCTTCATTGGCCGATGGCGCTAGCCAAGTCAGTCAAGGGGTCGCTTCTCTCCAAAGCCAGTTGAATGGCATGATGAGCGGCGATACGATTGCGCAGGTTTCAAAATTACAGACGATGATTGGTGAGTTACAATCTCTGTCGGGCAACTCACAAGTTGCGTCAATGAAGACGTTGTTGACGCCGGCATTGACCCAACTGGTTGCCGCTGAGAACCAGTTGAACCACGCCATCACGGCGCAAAAGGCCGCGGCTGCGAAGGTTCAATCAGCTGCAACGAGTGGTACGACGGCAACGACGACCACCGCGCAAAACGCTGGCGATAAGAGTGCGGCGGCTGGCACGAAGAGTGCGATTGCTGAAGCCCAAGCGAACATTACGAAGGCGGAAAGCGCTTCTGACGATAGTGCGAAGACGTCGGCCTTGAAGGCGGCACAATCTGCCCTGAATCAGGCACAGTCTGAAAATGGCAAAATCAGTGGGACAACGACGCAATCAACCAAGGCTGCGTCGAATACGAATGTGGCACAAGCCGCGAGTGGTTTAACGAGTGCAGCCGCTGCTGTTGCAGCCGCAACGAGTAACTTCCAGACGGCGATGACCCAGGTAATGACGGTGATGAACCAAACTGGAATCGACGACACGACTGCCCAAACGTTGAGCAACTTGAGCTCTGCCGCTTCTAGCGCGGACCTGGCAAGTCTGTCTAAGAAACTCTCGCAATTAGATGGGTTAGCTTCTAAGACGACGGACTTGCAGAAGTTAGTCGATGGGGCTAATTCCTTAAGTACCGGTGCAACGGCCCTGAACAAGGGGATGACCACTTATGCTTCTGGTGTGGACGCTGCCTTAGCCGGTTCCAAGCAGTTGAACACTGGCTTGGGATCCCTGAATGCGCAGATTCCAACGTTGAAGAATGGGATTACCCAAATCATGAACGGAACGGCGAAGTTAGCCTCAAACGGAGCAGCGCTGAAGTCTGGTGCGAGCCAATTGGCTGATGGAACTGGGACGTTAGCGAGTGGCCTGAATACGGCGGCTGCCGGGGTCAACAAGCTAAACGCCAATACGCCGAAATTAAATGCCGCTGGCAGCAAGCTCAATAGCGCCTCCGGTCAACTGACCAGTGGGGCGGGCCAACTCAGCAGTGGGTTGAACACCCTGAACAGCCAGGTACCAACGCTGACCAGTGGGGTCAACCAACTGGCCGCTGGGTCCGCTAAGCTGAACGCCAACAGCAACCAACTGATCCAAGGGGGCGACAAGCTCGCCAAGGGGAGTGGCACCTTAGCCAAGTCCCTGAAGGGCGGGGCCGATGAGATCAACGCTCAGCCGTTGACCAGCAAGACGGCCGACATGTTCGCTTCACCGACGAAGTTGCAACACAAGAACTACAGTTACGTGTCTAACTACGGTCACGCCTTAGCACCTTACGTGCTGTCCGTGGCGCTGTACGTTGGGGCCTTGGTCTTTAACTTCGCCTTCCCGATTCGGAAGGTCTCCCTGGCCGGCGGTTCAGCGACCGGCTGGTTCTGGAGCAAGGTTTCCGTGGGGGCCGTGGTGGCCTTTGCGATGGCCGTGATCGAACCTTCCCTGATGATGTTAGGCGGGTTAACGGTCGTGCACCCAATGCAACTGATCATCCTGTCCATTGCGTTCTCGGAAGCGTCGATGTTTATCGTCATGTTCCTGTCGATGCTCCTGGACAACCCGGGCCGGTTCATTGCGATGGTCCTGTTGATGCTGCAACTGGGTGGTTCCGGTGGGACCTTCCCAATGGAAGTCACCAACCACTTCTACAACGTGGTGCACCCATTCTTGCCAATGACTTACTCGATCTTAGGATTCCGGCAAGCCATTACCGACGGGATGGGCAGTGGCGTTGAATGGCAAGCGGTGGGCGTGCTGGCGCTCTTCGTGGCGATTAGCCTAGCCCTGCTGTTCCCAACCATGCACTGGTTACAGAAGAAGCATCTGATGGGCGTGTCCCAATTAGATGACAACCAAAAACTCCAAGCCGTTGAGGATCCCAATAGCAACCAACATTCCTAAACGGTCATGAAATTGGCGGGGCCCGGTGGGTTCCGCCAATTTTTTTAAGCTAAAAGTTGCATGAAAAGTCGCTGAGAATTTTCACAAGAGTTCCCATCCTATTGGCATTTAACGGGGAAGGCCCTTGATAAATGTTCGGGTTACTGTATGAAAATCTTGTGAAACATGGTAGAATATCAGCGTGCGGTTTTATAACGCATTTCATAATTCAGAGTATTCGACGGAGGCAAACATTCTTGAATAAACGAAGGCTAAACCCCAAGCAAGTGCCCGATCCCGACGAACCGTTATGGCGGTCGACACTGCGGGTAGCCATGCCCCTCAACTTAAGTTACATTCCGATTGGGCTGGCTTGTGGGATTTTGCTGCATGCGGCAGGGTTTAACACCTTACTGACGGGATTGGTATCCATTCTGATCTTTTCCGGTGGGGCGCAATTCCTGATTGCCACGATGCTGACAATTAACTCGCCACTACTTTCAATTGTCTTGATGCTGTTTTTCTTAGAGTTACGGTATGCTTTATTGAGTTCGAGTCTATCGCCCTATTTAAAGGGGCAATCCAACCGGTTCCTCTTTTTCTTCGCGGTGTCCTTAAACGATGAAAACTACGCCATCAACTACCTGAAGTTCGCGACCGATAAGAAGTGGACGGGGAAGGAAGCGCTGATGGTCGAGCACTACTCGTTGCTGTTCTGGGCGCTGAGTAACCTGATTGGGAGTCTGATCGGGAGTGCCTTGAAGATCGACCTGGGGATCGTCAACTTCGCGTTAACGGCGCTGTTCTTGTACATGATCGTCATGCAGATCAAGAACCGCCTGACGCTGCTGATCTGTGTCATCGCGGGGCTGTTAGCGGCCCTGTGCATGATGATCGTCAAGAGTACCTTGGGATTGGTTATTTCGACGATTATCGCGTCACTGATTGGGTTTGCGCTGGAGTCGACGCTGCGCAAGTACCTGCCCGAGAGTCATTGGCTCTGGAAGTTGCGGAGCCCGGGGGCGAAAAAGTCGGCTGTTGAAGGTTCGGACGGAAAATAAGGATGCAGGGAGAAGTTTATGACTACAGTTAATACTTGGACCACAACGCAACATTTTTGGCTCGTCATTCTCGGCTTTTTCGTGGCCTTTGCGCCGCGGTTTCTGCCATTGATGTTGTTTACCAAGCGGGAGATTCCCGAATGGTTCAACGAGTGGATGAAGTACGTCCCCGTGTCGTTGTTTACGGCGCTGGTCGTGAAGGATATCTTCATCGATAGTGCGACGTACCAGGTGATGTTCACCCAGATTCCTGAAATGCTCGCGTCGGTCATCGTGATCGTCGTGGCGTACCGGACCCGTTCCATGGCCATCTCGGTCATCGTCGGCCTGCTCGGGGTGTTCCTATTATCGCTCGCCCTCTAGCATGTAAATCGTTATAGCAAATTAACCAACGTCTGTCTGGCTGCCGCCAGGGAGGCGTTTTTTCGTGGGCTGATGGTAATTAAAAAGAGCCGGGGACAAAGGTCTCCGGCTCTTTGATGGTTCAATAATTGGTGTCGAAACGTGCGCCAAAAGGCAGCTGGTTCCGCTTAACCCCGTCAGGCAAACAATCCAAGTTCAGGATTGTCTGCCTGACGACGTTAATGCTCGCCAGCTAACCGCCTTTTGTCCCACTCTTTAAAACGTGACGTGGTTGGTGAGCGGTAGCAGGACGCTGAACAGGAGCAGGGTGACCAGTAACGGCACGCTGAAGCGCCGCAGGTTGGTCAGCAGGGACTTGAGCCAGCAGACCAGGTACCGTTGGTCAGTATTGCCGGGTTCGCCCCAGGCGTTGCCCTCAATCGTTTCACTGGTCAGGTAGACCGCCGTGTAGAGAAAGGCGCAGAAGACCGCGATGAAGGCCAGGTAGCTCAGGCTGACCAGGGCGTGGCCTTGCATGACCACGCCGATGAACTGGGATAGCGCGGCGATGCCGATGGTCAGGCTCAGGAAGGTCAGCAGGGTGACCGGCCAGCGCATGGGGATGGTCGAGAAGACCAGAAACAGGACGATGACCCGCAGTCCCATCAGGAGGCTGGCGAGGAAGCCGTCCAGGCTCAACGCGTGAAAGCTGATGGGATTCGGGGTGACGATGTGCGTCACGGTCAGGGTGATCAACGTGAGGGCGAGTAGCAGGCTCCACACGGTGAGGACCCGGGTCGTGAAGCGGGAAATATGTAAACGATCCATGAGTAAACTCCTTCAGGGTCGGCGCGAGGCCGACGCAATTGTTGTTCCTTAAAGATAGGCTATTCGAGCGCATTCGTCAAACTGGGTTGGTCCGACTACCTGTTGGCCATGGGATTGGCAACGTGGTGGAGGCTGGTGCAACGTGGTGTCGGCTTCATTCCCCCGAGGTGGGCACGATTCTGAAACCTCGCCCCAAACCGGCGAGTTTCCAGAACTCGGCCTGATTGTAAGCCAGCCAAAAACGCTGACTAACAATCATTTCACCACGGGGGAAAACGCCGACACCACGTTGCGGGATGGATGATGACCTGACCAACGGTGGAAAGTGGGAAACACAGTCGTTACGGCGATAGTCACCAGCCTTTTGTTGCTGAGCACATCAAGCATAGACTTTGATAAGCGACTCACTCGTCATGGCTAACACTCACGATGCCATGAACAGAAAGAAACGTAATCGTTACTTTGGTGGCTGACATTGGCCTGCACTGGATTCACGAGATAGTAGCCAGTCAGTCTCGTTTAAGAGGGTCAACACACTATGTTAGCGAAACAGAGGCGACTTGATGGTCGTGGTGAAATTGATGTTACCGGGTGTTCTTTACCCGGTTACATCAAGGCCGAGTTCTGGAGACCTGTGTGGGTTTCACAGGGCTTCAGAATCGTGCCCACCACGACCATCTTGCTCGCCGGCGTGGAGCGGCTGACTATCTCTATCTTGGATTTTAGAGTGGTTTTTTATCAATGAAGCACAAAAAACGGCTCAACCACCCCGGTGATCAATCCGGGGCGGCTGAGCCGTTTAGTGAAGGACCAATCCGCGGTCGGTCCTCGTTGATTTAATCTGTTACTTTATCCTGATCGGCGTACATGTAGTCCCGCGTCATCGGAAGCATCCGGGCTGAAGGCCCCTTCGAGATCAAATACTGAATCACGTCAATGTTACCAGATTTGAAGGACGCTGCGCAAGCTTGAAGATACAGATCCCACATCCGGACGAACTTGTCGTCGAACATCTTGGTGACTTCATCACGGTGCTGGTTGAAGTTCTGGTCCCAGATCTCGACGGTCTTTTGGTAGTGCCGCCGCAGGGGTTCCATGTCGTCAATCTGCAAGCCGTTCTCGATGATGTGGGTGGTGTTTTCCACCAGCCCTGGCACGTAGCCACCCGGGAAGATCCACTTGTTCAACCAACCGTTGTTGGCGCCACCCTGTTGCCGGGTGATTCCGTGGATTAAAGCGACCCCGTCGTTCATCAGGTACTTTTGCACGCAGTTGAAGTATTCGCCCAGGTTCTCGGCACCGACGTGTTCGAACATCCCCACGGAGGTGATGTAGTCCCATTGTTCGGTCCCCAGTTCCCGGTAGTCTTCCAACCGAACCTCGGCGACGTCTTGGAGACCTTCGTCTTGGATCCGTTGGTTCACGTAATCGAACTGTTCCTGGCTCAGCGTGATTCCGGTGACGTGCAGGCCGTATTCCTTGGCCGCCGTCAGCATCAGGGTTCCCCAGCCACACCCAATGTCTAAGAGGGTCTTACCTGGTTGGGGGTTCAGCTTCTTGATGATGTGGTGGACCTTGTTGACTTGGGCGGTCTCCAGGTCATCGTCGGGCGTCTCGAAGTAGGCACACGAGTAAGTCATCGTGTCGTCTAACCAGAGTTGGTAGAAGTTGTTCCCGATGTCGTAGTGGTTCTGAACGTCGGCCTTGCTTTCCTTTTCGGTGTGCTTTTGCTTCGGCAGGAAGTGGATGTACTTCTTGTTGTGGAAGAAGCTATCGGCATTTTCATACGCCGCGGTCAGCAGGTCTTCGATGCTTCCATCGATTTCGATTGTCCCGTCCATGATGGCTTCACCCAGCGCGATGGACGCGTTCCGGGAGATTTCCTTGATGGGAATCGCCTGGTGGATGGTGATCGTGTTGGCCGGTTCGCCAGACCCGTAAACATCGCTGGTACCGTCCCAGTAGTTCACGCGGACGGGGATGTTAAAGGTGTGGCTCAGAAACGTCTTGTAAAAAGTTTTTTCAAGCATGTCAGAGATCCTTTCTCGTTTGCGGTGTCTTACGACAGGGAAAACAGAATTACTTAGCCATTATACGCCTAACCACCCCGGAAACGTAAGGGAGACATCTTGATGTAAGCGGTTAACCTTTTGGGGAGGGGATTCGTTGGTGGCGGGGGTCCCGATTAAACGGGTGGCGGCGCCGGGAAACCGCTGGTCAGACCCCGTTTTGACGGGCCCCGGCCAACTTTTCCGGGCGGTCTCAGCAAAAAGCACAGTTTTTCAGGGGAGCATGGTATAATGAAAGTACATTAACCAGCGGAGGTCTTTTACTGTGAAAAAATGGGTATGGGTCGTGGCAACCATCGTGGTAGCACTGTTGATTGGCGGCTACGCTTATTCCAATCATCATGCGACAGCCAAGGAATATGACGCGGCCATGACAAACGGGCGCACAGCCTTACAAGCTAAAAATTACACGCAAGCGGAGAGTTACTTCCAGAACGCCTTAAAGCGGAAGCTGAACGATCCGACGGCACAAACGTACTTAACGCAGACGCAGCGGTTCGTCTCGGGGGAAGACGCCCTGACGGCCCGGAAGTTTGCCCGCGCCGAGGGCCGCTACCAGAAGGTCCAGGACACCAAGGGCGGCTCGCCCGTCCTGGTCAAGCGCGCCAAGCAACGGTTGACCACGGTCAAGAAGATTCGGGCCAACGTGGCGCAGTTCCAGCAGATTCTGACCAAGGCGCAGGAACAAAACCAGGCGCTGAACTACGGTGCCTCCAACAACACGTTGGATGAACTCTTCAACAACAAGCAGTTCCAGCAAGCCTACTACAAGGGCCTGTACACGCGGGCACTCGCTTTGCGCAAGGCCAACAATGCCGGACAGACGTCGGCGGTCTCGAGCAACAGTAGCACCACGACCAGCCCGTCATCGTCTTCCAGCAGCACGACCGGGTCCACCAGTACCAGCAGCTCCAGTAGTTCTGCGTCGTTGACGTCGTCCGAGGCGGCGGCCGCCAGCAACTACCAGGGCAAGAACGAATACACGGTCACCAAGAAGCAGACCGAGTTGAACGGCAAGGTCATCACCGCCGCGCAGATCAGCGCGGCCCGGCAGACCATTAACGCGGCCGGTGGCGCCGCCGATGCGATGAGTGACCAGGACGTGCGGGTCGCCATGCAACAAGCCGACAAGAAGGGCCTGTCGCTGACCAAGTACACCCAAACGTACCTCAAGTAATTGCATGAATTCAACCAATGTTATGAAGCCAGTCGTCCCGTGGGGGTGGCTGGCTTTTTGGGTGGGCTGGTAAGGATAACTAACGAACGGTCGCGATATTTTTTCGCCTTATTGAGTGATACAGCGAACGAAAAAGTTCACGCCACAACTGATTTGGCGGGCCATGAACGCGTTTTCAAGCACGAAAGACGGGCGAGTCATTATTCACCCTAGATTGGTAAGGGTGGTTTACTATAGTACTAGGTCCACAGAGCCAATACACGATAAGGGGGTAAGGTGATGTGGCGCCAACTTAACCGTTGCGTGAAGATCTTGGGGGATCAAGCGTAACTACCGGGTTGTGGTCAATCCGGCGTCCCGTTAAGTCAGGTGTTCGGCATTACCGAAAATTATGATTATTAATAAGCACATCATGCGGACGACGAACGAAAAGCAAGTCTTACAGCAGATTGTGAACGAAGGGCCCATCTCGCGGAGTCAGATTTCGCGGAACCTGAGCTTGAACAAGGTGACGGTTTCCGATATTTACAGCGAACTCCTGCACGAAGGCCTGATCCGTGAAGTTGGTCACGGGGTCAGCACGCGGAACGGTGGCCGGAAACCGGTCATGGCGTTGCTCAACGTGGATTACGGCTTCGTTTTGAGCATCAACATCCTGCGGCAGCGCTTCACCATCCTGACCAGCCGCCTGGACGGGAAGTCCCACGATTACGCCAGCGTTTCGACGCGTAACGTGGACATGACCACGGTCCTCGACATGATTGAAGACCGCATCAACCAGGTCGTGGAAGACCACGAGAACCGGTTGTTAGGCCTGGCGTTTGGGCTGGACGGGACGATCGACGACAACCAGATCCTGGACGCGGCCATCAAGGGCCTGAAGAACTTCGACCTCGCCAAGTACTTTGGCGACAAGTTCAACGTGCCGGTGGTCTTGGAAAACATGGCCAACCAGGCGGCCATCTTCGAACGGGATTTTTCCGGCGAAGGGGTCTACGATAACCTGGTCGCCGTCACGATTCGGGACCAAGTCAGTGCCGGCATCGTCACCAACGGCCACCTGTACCGCGGTCACCGGGGCGAAGCCGGGGTCATCGGCAAGTGCCCGTTAGCCGATCGGTACACGGAGCAGAACCACGAGACGGTCAACCACTACGTTTCCGAAACGGCGGTCTTAAAGCAGATCATGGAGTGTCAGGGCATCAACCGGGTGGACGTCAACCGGATTCGGCGAGACTACCTGGGCCACGACGAGAAGTTACTGAAGATCTTAGACGAATTCACGTACTACCTGGCCAAGGTCTTGGCCAACATCTCCAGTAGTTTCGCGCCGGACGCCATCATCTTGAACGCGCCGATTCTGGAGCTGTTGCCGGAACTGATGGACAGCGTGCGCGGGTACGTCGACAAGCTGGCGATTCCGCGCAAGGCGCCGTTGCTCCTGACCAAGAACGCCAAGGAAGCGTCCTTGATGGGCGGGGCCTCGGCCATCGTCCACAAGGTCTTGGGCTTGGATGACCTCCAGCTGACGTTCCAGAACGAACGGAACGTGGTCATGGAACAGATTGAATCTTAAAATTGAATGGAACGGAAAAGCAGCGCCTGCGGGGTGCTGCTTTTTTTACGCCTCCCTGTCACCGTCCATTCTACGGGATGACGTTGTTGAAAGGGGCCGGTGGCGGCTTAGTTTTGTTAATGACTATTGCCATCAGGGATAGTTGCGTTAACGATGGGGGAAGACCGCCGCTTCACGCCGGCGAGCAAGATGGTCGAGGTGGGCACGATTCTGAAGCCCTGTGAAACCCACACAGGTCTCCAGAACTCGGCCTTGATGTAGGCCGGGAAAGAACCCCGACCAACATCAATTTCACCACGACCATCAAGTCGCCTCTGTTTCGCTGATACGGTGGGTAATTGGTCACCAACGGGACGAATTGGCAACTCGCTGCGTGGTTTTAATGGACCCCGCCGCGCTAGCATGGGCGTTCTGGTGAGCGTCGTTCAAGTCAGCGGGCCAGCCTGCTGCAACGTTGTTGGGCACGGCCATCCCGCAACTAGCGTCATGGTCATCATCC
>NZ_AZFC01000035.1:373005-503962 GCF_001435095.1 Levilactobacillus spicheri DSM 15429 | reverse complement strand
TGACATGATTGTTAGTCGGCGTCCTTTGCCGGCTTACAATCAGGCCGAGTTCCGGAAACTCGCGCCCTTGGCGAGGTTTCGGAATCGTGCCCACCTCGGGAAAATGAAGCCGACAGAACGGCGCGCCAGCTACCGCCGAGTTGCCAGCCATCCTGGCTGTTACCAGCGACCATCTTGCTCGCCGGCGTGGAGCGATGGTCAACGACCAATTTAATCATTTTTATCTCACGCTCGCGTGGAAATCCTTAGGGAATTCACCCGGCTGCGGTATAATGAACGTATTATGCGGGTGGGGCGTGGTTCCACCCGGGATACTGAATTGGGGGTTCCAACGTGAGTCTATGGCAACGTTTTATTGAAAATGTCCGCCTGCGCCGGTTCGTGGTGTTGGCACTGCTCATCTTCGTCCTGTGGCTGGTCCGCAGCGAGATGAACATGATCCTATTGACGTTTATCTTCACCTTTATGGTGCTGAAGGTCGTGAAGTTTATTCGCCGCCACGTCAAAATTCCCGCGCAACTCATCGTGATTTTGACCTATGTGCTGGTGCTGGGGGGCCTGTACTGGGCCGTCACCACCTTCCTGCCGCAGATTGTGAACTCGTCGGTCAAGGGAATCGAGAAGCTCTACCGCTTCTACCAGAACCCGGACAACGACACCAGTCAGATCGCCAAGTGGGTCACCAACTACATCAGCACCTCCGACCTGATCGGCCAGGTCCAGAATAGCGCCAAGGTGGTCCTGACCTACCTGTCGACGATCGGGTCGTTTGGCGTCACGCTGTTCATGTCGATGATCCTGAGCTTCTTCTTTACCATCGAGGACCAACAGATGGCGGCCTTCTCGAAGCGCTTCTTGACCAGCACCTACGACTGGTTCTTCCAGGACGTGAAGTTCTTCGCCGATAAATTCGTGAACACGTTCGGCGTCGTTTTAGAGGCCCAACTGTTCATCGCCTTGTGCAACACGGTCATCACGACCATCATCCTGGCCATCATGCAGATGCCCCAACTGCCGACGCTGGCCATCATGGTCTTCGTGCTGAGTCTGATTCCCGTGGCCGGGGTCATCGTATCGCTGGTGCCGCTGACCATCCTGGGTTACTCGGTCGGCGGGTACCGCTACGTGCTGTACATCCTGATCATGGTCATCGTGGTCCACACCTTAGAGGCCTACGTGTTGAACCCCAAGTTCATGTCTAGCCGCACGGAATTGCCGATCTTCTACACCTTCGTGGTGCTGTTGGCCGGCGAACAACTCTTCGGCGTCTGGGGCCTGATCGTCGGGGTGCCGATCTTCACCTTCTTCCTGGACATTCTGGGAGTTCGGCCGGTCCACGGCCTGCACCCGGGGGTCGACGTGGATAAGCTCCGGCAGTACGGCCGCGAGCACATCGGTCATCGCGGGGATGGCGAGGACCAGCAGGACGACTCACCCAAAAAATAAATTGGTAAAACGCTTGGACAGTGATGACCGCGGGGTCGCACCGACCAGGCGTTTTTTAGGAGTCGTTGACAACGCGCAGCCGAGTGGCTATAGTGTTGATAAATCAATTAAATAGTCCTTTAACTTTAGTCCCGTGAGGCTGGTAAGGATACGGCGCAAGCCCTCTATTTTCGTTTGTCACGGGATAGAGGACTATTTTTTTGGACAAAAATGGGCTCCGGTGAGGGCCCGGCATATCTGAGGAGGAGTTCGTCGTGGCAGAGAAACACGATTATCGCAACCCCGAGGCGGTCTTGGACGTTTACGAACGGCCGGCCATGCCTGGTTGGATCTTTTTATCATTACAGCACTTATTTTCGATGTTTGGGTCGACCGTTCTGGTGCCCTTACTGGTGGGCTTGAACCCCAGCATCGCCTTGTTCAGTTCCGGGGTGGGGACCATCCTACATATCCTGATCACCAAGGGCCGCATCCCGGCCTACATGAGTTCCAGCTTTTCCTTCATCGTGCCCAGCATCGCGCTGATGAAGGCCGCCGGGTACGCGGGGGTCGCGCAGGGGACGATCGCCGTGGGGCTGGTCTACCTGATCGTGGCCAGCCTGGTGGGGGCCTTTGGGTCCGACTGGATCGATAAGGCCCTGCCTCCCATCGTGGTCGGGCCCGTCGTGGTGGTCATCGGGATGTCGGTGGCCGGCAGCGCGGCGACCAACGCGATGATGAACCATGGGCATTATGACCTCAAATACTTCGGCATCGCCATGTTCACGTTGCTGCTGACGGTGCTCTTCAATATGTACCTCAAGGGCTTCTGGAGCAACATCGCGATCCTGCTGGGCATCGTCGCCGGGTACGTCCTGTCGATGGTCCTGGGCATCGTGGACTTTTCCAAGGTGGCCAGCACGCCGTGGCTGCAGCTGCCCGCGTTTGAATTTCCCTTCATCAGCTACCACCCCAAGCAGATCTACTGGGACGCCATCCTGAGCTTCGCGCCGATCGCCTTCGTGACCATGGCCGAACACCTGGGCCACATCATGGTCCTCGATGAGCTGACCCACCGGGACTTCTTCAAGAATCCCGGCCTGCACCGGACGCTCGCCGGTGACGGGACCGCGTCGATCTTCGCCGGCCTGGTCGGCGGGGTGCCGATTACGTCTTACGGGGAAAACATCGGGGTTATGGCCGTCAACAAAATCTTCAGTGTTTACGTCATCGTCGGGGCGGCGGTCTTCGCGGCGCTGTTCGGCTTCGTGGGTAAGTTAAGCGCGCTGATTCAGACCGTGCCCGGACCGGTCATTGGCGGAATCAGCTTCGTGCTGTTCGGGGTCATTGCCGCTAGTGGTCTGCGAATCTTGGTGGAACACAAGGTTGATTTCAACCTGAAACGCAACTTGATGATTGGATCGGTCATCTTAGTCATTGGCATCGGCAACGCTTACCTGCAGATCGGAACCTTTCAGTTTACTGGGATTGGGGTCGCGACTGTGGTCGGCATTTTATTGAACCTGATTCTACCGCAACAGGCACGCTCTGAAGAAACGAAACACATTGCCTAAGACCAGGGGAGAGTGGGACAAAAGTCTTGTGGTTAGCTGGTGAGCATTAACGGCGTAAGACGGACAGTCCTGAACTTGGATTGCTTGATTTATGGGGTTAAGCGGAACCAGCTGCCTTTGGACGCACGTTTCGACACTAAATATTCGGAGACACTAAGGAGCCTGAGACTTTTGTCCCGGGCTCTTTGTCTCCCGATACCGGTTGCTGGAACGGGCGCTCAAGCGCCCCACGCCTAACCTGGTTAATTGATCGGGTAATCCAGTTGCTGGGTGGTTTTGGCGCGGCATTAATTTAACCTGTGGATTAGACGTTAAAATACACGACTAGTCTTCCTATGACTCATATAGTGGATGTAGTCATTCAGGGGAGGTGGCAGTTACAGCATCAGGATTTTTCGAAAAGATGCGATTTGTTGAGGGGGAGACATTTTCATGGAAAAGGTTGTAAAGAAGCGTCTGGTCCTGACGGTTACGGCAGCTGCGGTCTGTGTCTTAGGGTTACCGACGATTGGGCAGGCGGCGACCATTTCGGCCACCGGCTTGCAAAATAATGACGCGACCGTGACGGATACAACGGGCCAACCCGTTACAGGTAACTATAGTCAATGGGAAAATTATCAGGTCAATTATCAGTGGTCCGTCCTGAACAGCGTCAAGGTGGCAAACGGGGATACCACGACGGTCACATTGCCAGATGGTCTGACCGCGAATAGTACTTTAGACCTGCCTTTAGTAACGAAGACGGGGCAAACCGTCGGGACGTTTACCATCCAAAAGGGGGCCACGAGTGGGACCATTACTTTTAATGGGCGACCAAGTAATACGGACAATCTGGCTGGGACCCTTTCCCTGTACACGCAAGGGACAACGGGGTCTACGCACATCCACAACGATTGGTCCATTAACAAGATTGGGTGGATCGTTAACCGTAACCCGACGGGCCAACCCACTTTACTGACCTGGAACGTGGCGTTTAACGCCGCCAGTCAATCGCTGGGAAATGTGACGATTACCGATACGCTGGGACCTAATCAGACCTATGTCCCGGGGAGTGTCGTGGCAACGGATGGGGCTTACGATAGTACCGGGACCCTTGTGAGCGACGGGCAGGCAGCTACGCCGGCCGTGACCACTGCGGGGAACCAACTCACATTTCTGTTTACCAACGTGAATACGGCAGTAAATATGACGTATAATGCAATCCCAACCATCACGGGGACTGGCCAAGTCTGGACCAACAATGCAGCAATCTCCGGGAAGGATGCGGGAAACGTGACCGCCCAGATTGCCTGGGGCGGTGCGGGTTCCGCTAGCGACAATTTGATACCGGTCGCAACGCCGAGTGATCCAACGACACCGAGTGATCCGGCGACAACGACTTCAACAACCGGCACGTCGACGGCAACCTCGACGTCGGCGGCTAAGACGCCAAGTAATCCAGTGACGCCAAGTGATCCGGCGACGACGACTTCAACAACCGGCACGTCGACGGCAACCTCGACGTCGACGACTAAGACGCCAAGTGATCCAGTGACACCGAGTGATCCGGCGACAACGACTTCAACAACCGGCACGTCGACGGCAACCTCGACGTCAACGGCTAAG
Organism: Levilactobacillus spicheri DSM 15429; assembly: GCF_001435095.1. GTDB lineage: Bacteria > Bacillota > Bacilli > Lactobacillales > Lactobacillaceae > Levilactobacillus > Levilactobacillus spicheri. The sequence goes on along the minus strand of NZ_AZFC01000035.1, from coordinate 499,358 downwards.
ACGCCAAGTGATCCAGTGACACCGAGTGATCCGGCGACGACGACTTCAACAACCGGCACGTCGACGGACAATTCAACGCCGACTGATCCAACGACACCGAGTGATCCAGCAACCAGTCACGTTGCAACAACCGGCGATAACCGGCACACGATTGCGCCAATTGGTTCAACGAAAGGGATTTTGACAACTAGGAAGTCTCAACGGTGGTCCGAATTTGCAGTGACGCCGCGGGCAGTAACGACCACAATGCCTCATCAAATGATGCCTGGTAATTCAGCGACGCCAGTCACGTCGGTACAACCGGCATCAGTCCAGTCACGCACTAAAACAAGCTTTACGCCAACTGCGACTGACCAGTCGACGGTCAAAGCAATCCGAGTGGGGACGACCCTGCCAAAGGTTGCGGCAAGCCAACGGATGCAAAAACGTTTGCCGCAGACGAACGAGGGGACGGATGACCTCGCCGTGGCAGTTGGTGTGGCACTGTTGATTGGCCTTAGTTTCTGGCTGTGGAAGCGTCAACTCTAGAACTAAAGTAGTGAATGTTCAACCAGCCCTCCAGAAATTGGGGAGTTTTTTTGGTAGGGGCTGTTTACATTTCAAATAAACATGGAGGGATGATATTCTGGTGATCGGGAATGAGAAGGTAGTCAACTCAAGGGGCATTTAGGTGACATATGCGTATCGGCTCACCCCTCTTCCAAGCGCCTCGTGCCCCCCTATGCTAAAGTTTCTAGGATCGATGCAGGATTGTAGATAATAAGGCCCATTTCTCGCTTGATTTAAGCCAGGAATGGGCTTGGTTGACGTGAAAGAACGGTTGGCAACCCTTTAGCGACTAATAGATTTAGTTGTGGGCCCAAAATGGCCTAACCAGGGGATGATGGATTGGATATTTTTTAAACCATTTCGTACCTGCTTTATCCTTGAATTGAGAGTGAAGAGAAATACTTTATCGTTGAAGTATTGATAATGAAAAGACTGGGTTATCTATTTGGGAGGTGACCGTTTCGCGAGACTGAATGAATGATTTATCAATGAAGGAGGGGTGATGATGCGTAAAGTTATTTATGCATTGTTCATTGGATTCATGGCGCTTCTGTTTGGAACAGCGCTGACTAGCCCCGTGACGACCCATGCGGCCGAGATTCAGGTTTCTGGATTGGGTGCCGCCGATGCGATCATCAAGGATGCCAACGGCCAGAACGTGACGAACAGTACGTCATTTAATAAGTATCAAGATTATACGGTCAACTATAACTGGTCGATTCCAGATGGCGTGAAAGTTGCGGGGAATACCTCAACCGTTACCGTCCCAGCCGGTCTAGAACCGAACGCCGATATTTCGTTTGATATCAAGGATGCAAATGGGACCGTTGTCGGAACCTTCAAGATTCAAGCCGGTTCTTCAACGGGAACCATTACCTACAACGAGGCTGCCGATAATGCGGCTAATCGGACGGGGAGCCTATCGTTTCATGCGACGGGTTCCAATGATAACAACAACCACGGTAGCGGTTGGACCATCAATAAGATTGGCTGGATCTCTGGGCAAGACAGTAAAGGAACTCCCACGGAACTGACCTGGAACGTGGCCTTTAACTCTAAGAGTGCTTCTATCGGGACCATCACGATTACCGATACGTTAGGCCCGAACCAGACGTTTATTCCCGGCAGTGTGGTCGCCCCAACCGGTGATTACGATGCCAAGGGGAACTTTATCCCGGACGGCGGGTCCTTAACGCCTGACGTCTCGGTCAACGGTCAAACCATTACCTTTACGTTTAAGAATGTGGAAAAAGCCGTTGATATGACCTATAAGACCAAGCCTCAGCTGACCGACAATGATGGCAAGTGGACGAACACCGCGTACTCATCTAACGGTGGGACTGTCAGTGCGACCGTTTCTTGGGGCGGTAGCGGTAGCGGTAGCGGTGACGCCCTAGGCTCCGTGATTTTGAATAAGACGGCGCCTGATGGCTCAAAGCTGGCCGGTGCGGTCTACAAGCTGTTGGATGCCAAGGGGAACGTGGTTATCCCTGAACTGGTCACGGATGACAACGGTCAACTTAGTGTGAAGGGCATGAATCCTGGAAATTATTCCTTGGTTGAAGTCTCAGCACCTGCCGGCTACACCGTGAACACCACGCCACATGACTTTACGATTGTGGCCGGCGTCACCACGCCAGTAACGGTCAGTGCAATTGATAACAAGGACACTGACTTGGGTGGTGTCCCAGATAAGGGTTCCGTGACGGTCAATAAGAAAGGAGCCGATGGTCAGGCGTTGCCTGGTGCGGTCTTCAAGCTCGTTGATGCCACTGGAAAAGTGATCAAGGAAAACATGGTCACGGATAACGAAGGTCACCTGTACATTCCAGGATTAGCCGCCGGGACATATACGTTGATTGAAACGCAAGCACCCGAAGGCTATGAAGTGAATGAAAAACCGATTGAATTCACGATTCCTGAAACCGGGAACCAGAATGCAACGGTCACGGTGACTGACGAAAAGACGCCAGGTGAACCTGGTAACCCTGGTGAACCTGGTGAACCAACGCCACCAACCGGCCCAACTGAGCCTGGTAACCCTGGTGAACCAACACCACCAACCGGTCCAACGACACCAACTGAACCCGGTGCGCCTGGCGAACCAACGCCACCAACTGGGCCAACGACGCCCACTGAACCCGGTGCGCCTGGCGAACCAACGCCACCAACTGAGCCAACGACGCCCACTGAACCTGGTGCGCCTGGCGAACCAACGCCACCAACTGGGCCAACGACGCCAACTGGACCTAGCGCGCCTGGTGAACCAACGCCACCAACCGGTCCGACGACTCCCACGAATCCGTCGATTCCAGGAACTACGACGCCAACCACGCCAACGACTCCTGCGATTCCAGGAACGGCCACGCCGGTTACGCCTGGAACGCCTAGTGTGACGACACCAGGTGTGATGCAACCAGGTCAGGGCAGTGCTGGTGCGACTGGCACGCCGAGTGATGGAACTGCCGGCAGTGCGGCAATTGGTAATGGTCAAGGGACTGGTACGACTGGTGCTGCGGCAACCGGTGAGTTGCCACAAACGAGTGAACAACAGTCGCCATTGGCCGTCATCATTGGTCTGATTTCGCTGATCGGCTTAGGACTGTTTGGCTGGTTCCACAAGCCGCTGAACTAAATGAAAACGCTTGACTGGCAACGGTCAGGCGTTTTTTATGGCCTTGGGAAAGGGAACCTTGTGAAAAACGGGAATATAGCTGAAATTTTGGGGGAGATGGTGTAAAATAACAAGGTATTCTACGAAAGAAAGAGGTCTAAGGAATGGCAAAATTAGTACTGATTCGCCACGGCCAAAGTGAATGGAACCTTGCAAACAAGTTCACTGGCTGGGTTGACGTTGACTTGAGTGAAAAGGGTGTCGAAGAAGCAAAGGCGGCTGGTAAGAAGGTTAAGGAAGCCGGCTTGGAATTCGATTACGCTTACACTTCTGTATTGAAGCGGGCCATCAAGACGTTACACTACGTTTTGGAAGAATCCGACCAACTTTGGATTCCAGAAACGAAGACGTGGCGTTTGAACGAACGGCACTATGGCGCATTACAAGGCTTAAACAAGAAGGAAACGGCTGAAAAGTATGGGGACGACCAAGTGCACATCTGGCGTCGTTCTTACGATGTCCTTCCTCCACTGTTGGGCGCTGACGACGAAGGTTCCGCTGTGAACGACCGTCGTTACGCTGACTTGGATCCAAACATCGTCCCTGGTGGGGAAAACTTGAAGGTTACCTTGGAACGGGTTATGCCATTCTGGGAAGACCAAATCGCTCCTAAGTTGCTGGATGGCAAGAACGTCATCATCGCAGCCCATGGGAACTCATTACGTGCTTTAAGCAAGTACATCGAACGGATTTCTGATGACGACATCATGAATCTTGAAATGGCAACTGGTGAACCAGTGGTCTACGACTTCGATGACAAGTTAAACATGACGAACAAGACTAAGTTGGGCAAGTAGTCCAACTTAGTTAAGGCCGATCCGGCTTAGGCAGGGTCGGCTTTTTCGTGGGGAAAAATGACACCAGTGGTCACCAATTGGTCACTTTTGGTCGTTGAATTTAGATTACTTGAGACCGTTCGAAGGAGGCCTCTTTTCATGTATGATGTTGACGAATTACTAGAAGCTAAGCGTCAGATTGACTCAACTTTGCATAAGATTCGGGAGGTCGTGAAGACCTTTGAAGCTAAAGAGAATCCTAGTCGGTATAAGTCCCAGCTAACCTTGGCTAAACGGCGGTTGAAGGCTTTCGGGATAGCTAATCAATTGATTGAAGATAAATTAGTGGAGATGGAAAATAACGGATAGAACTGGTGATGTGTTTAGACAAACTCAGGAGGTTTCGGTATGGCAGATGCACTGATGATTATTGATATGCAGAATGGGGTTTGTCATGGTGACCAACCACTGGCACGATTACCACAAGTGATTGTAGGCATTCAGCAAAGGCTGGCGCGCTATCGTTTAGATAAAAAGCCTGTTGTTTTTGTTCAGCACAACGATGAGGATCTCATTCGGGAACAAACTGCGTGGCAGATTATTTCTGAACTTACGGTAGATGCACAAGATATCCGAATTCAAAAAACACATGCTAATTCCTTTTATCAGACTGATTTAAAACAGCAATTGCAGCAACGCGGCATTCAATCGTTAGAAATCTGTGGTGCCCAAGTGGAATTCTGCGTGGATGCCACGATTAAAATGGCTCACGGGCTAGGCTATCAACTAGAAATGGTCCGGGGTCTGACCACGACGACGGACAATTCGTTCATGACGGCGGAAAAGACACTGGACTTTTATCAGGAACGGATATGGAATCATCGGTTCCTAGAGTTTATCGAAGAGTAATTGAACACAACTATAAGAGAAGAAAAGAGATTGAATTTGGCAGCTAAAGAAGTTACGCAAGTTGAAATGATGAAGATTATCGCGCTGTTCCGCAAAGAGGGGTATAAGGGCGAGTACGAGGACTTCCAACGGGTCAGTGGCACTGATCGGGAGTTTTTTGTGGTTATGAGTAACGAACAGGGAATCAAGGCGTTGTTCCGCGCGAGCTTGATGTTGAACACCGTGCAGTTCCAGTATGTGCTGGATGACAAGCACACGTTTGTGCAGGAAGACGCGGATGCTAGCTAATTCGGAACTACTTGCGGCGATTAAGCGACAAGTTTGTTATACCGATTTAGTTTATCAGCGGGTTAATAAGAAGTTAAAGATTGAGTTGTCACGGCCTGAGATTGAAAAATTGGTACAGGATATCTTGATTGACGATCAAACAACCGTTGAAAAACGAGGGAAGAACTACTATGTTAGTGGTTTAGCCTATAGTACTCAATTGACGATTAATTCGTTTAATTTTCGGTTGATTACGGCAGACCGGCTTAAATAGATAGTGGGTTAAAAAATTAAAAGAGGTCATTCAGCTAGCTTTAGCCGGATGACCTCTTTTGCTTATGCGAATGGATTTCCGTATTTTGAGCAATAGGTGTAAAAAACAATTTGATATAAATCCGTCGGTTTATCGATTTCTTCTGGGGAGTTAAAGGTGATTAATCTTTTATGGGGACTGTTATAAGTGATCATGGAATGATGTTATCTTGATGGCGAGGTATAATTTAATATAAAAGGGTGGGGTGACAGCTGTGCTAGGTTTTGATGACGTTCAACCATTTCCAGTAGAAAATGAAACCATCGAATATAAAGAAATCTTCAATGAAAAGTGTAAAAAGGAAATTGCGGCCTTTTTAAACGGGTCGCAAACAGCCTACATTTATTTTGGCGTGAATGACAAGAGCCGTCAAATCACACATCTTTATACGGATAACGAAAAGCATGAAGTTGAGGAACAAGTGGGGCGTTGGTTATCAAGCTCAACCTATTACCCTAGTCCGGTAGGTATCGTGCATGTGCGGACGGATCAGAAACTCTTCTGTATTGAAGTTAATCCTGGGGAAGCCAAACCGTATTTTTTGGATGGTAGAGTCTATGTTAGAAATGGTTCGGAATCAGTTAAAGCTTCCCAGGAACGAGTGACTAAAATGATGGCACTCCAGGACCTAAGTTCATTTGATGCCTCAATATCTTCTACTCAAAGGCTGCAATTTGATGAAATTGAAAGTATTTTTAAACGAGAAAAATTGAATTTTAAGGCCAACGCCTTAGGATTCTTTACCCCACAAGGTCAGTTTACAAATGTCGCATTTCTAATGAGTAATCAAAACAGTTTTTCGGTTAAGGTTGCTATTTTTGATGGTGTAACGGTCGATCAATTCAAAGATCGACGAGAATTTAGAGGATGTTTACCAAAACAAATCGACGATGTTTTGACATATATTGATCTCAATAATCCCCTATCTGCTCGAATTACAGGACAACCAATGCGAGAAGAAAAGAGGAGTTATCCAAGCGTTGCTATTCGTGAAGCCGTGATTAATGCGATTGTGCATCGGTCTTACTTCAGTGAAGCACCTGTGCAAATTGAAATTTTTGATGATCGGTTAACCATTATGTCCCCGGGGCCGTTACCTGGTGGGATGAAGTTAAAAGCAGTCTTGGCAGGACAAACACTTCCGAGAAATCCGCAGGTCGTTAAGGTGCTTAATAAGCTGAAATATATTGAGGACTATGGGACAGGAATTAGAAGAATTTTGAGTAGTTATACTGACGAAAATAAAGCACCCGAGTTCGAAACGAGTGAGGATTTTGTCAAAGTTCAGCTACCAAATCTAAATTACAAGGGACGAGCGTCTAGGCCAACGTTTCCTAACGTTATCTCAACTGATTCTGAATTGAAAATTGTTTTTGAGGAACAGGGACATATTGTTGAATATTTGAAAGATCATCCGTATATTACTAGAGCAATTGCAGAATTACTTTTAGAAGTAAAGGGAAGTCAAGCTAATAAATATTTAAAACAGCTAGTTGATGCAGATATTCTAAAAAAGATAGGTGCAGGTCCCTCAACTAGATACGTATTAGTTCATCCAGTTGCTAATAAGTGATGTTTCATCGAAGAATACCGGGAGATACCGGGAGATACCGGGAGATACCGGGAGATACCGGGAGATATTGTCTTAGATAATGGGAGTTACTGGGTACGGGTAGCTGGCGACTGTGGTCCAATTAAATTATCGGGGTACTAGCAATAATAGAACTTAATTTTAGGGTATCGACTGTAGTTGGTCGATGCTCTTTATTTTGAAATGGAATGACGAAAAAACTCGCCATAGTTTACTTGTCTCCACTCATAAATTTTATTTGATTTTCAAAGTTGCCCGCCATATTTTCATATGTGTTTGATGTTAAGCGTCGTACGATTTCAGTACGGCTGATAAGCACACGTTTGAGAAAGATGTGAGTGGCCAAGAAATTGGCAACTTGATGTGGTGGACTTGTCACCAGTTTGAAGAGCAGCGACCTCACAATTTTTGTTCGTTAACACGGCGGGCTGGCTTCGTCATGGTCAAGGGGTGATACGCAATCTTCATGAGCTCAGCACCTTTCTTTGTTCCCGCAGCCACGCATTGGCCGCCTCTTCAAAGAACCGCCGGAAAGCCACATAGGCGTATCCCTGCCAGGCTTGGCGATTCTTACGGTAGGCCGCGGGAATGATGCGGGCGACCGCCGCGTGCAAGTTGTCAAGCAACAGGGCGTTATGTTCTAAGCGGGTGGCTAAACGTCCGGAAAGGCCCAGTTGCGTTTCGGCCATGCGGCAGACCGCCGCCTTCGCTTGGTAAATGACCCGGGCCATCTCGTAGAGGTGTGCGTGGTCGTGATCGGCCAAGGCCGCCATCAGTTGAGCGGTCGCGGCGGGGATTCCCCCCATGGTCGTCAGCGACTGGGTGAGGTTCGTAAATTCCAGGCGGGTCAGTAAGGTTTCGGTTGACTGATCGTCAGATGGGGTCAGCGGAGACGGCGTCGCGGCCGGTTGGCGAGTCTCGGGTGTCGTTGCCAGCATAGAAGCGCGCGGGGGTTGGCTGGTATTGAGTGTTTTGAAGGTGCTTTTAAAAGACTGATTCAAGGTCAAGTGATTAGCTGGACAAACTGACCAGGCTGGCCGCGCCAATTTGTCCTGGTGGGCGTACAGCCAGCCTTCCATCTCGGGCAAAAACAGGCAATCGCTGGCGTTGCGCCGGTGCTTTTTCAGCAAAAGTCCCAGCTCCTCCAGGTGGTCGTAAGCCCGTTGAACCGTCCGGGGACTAATGAAATAGGTCGCCGCCATTTCGGGGAGGGTGTAGTTCACAAAGTAGGCCTGCCGAGCGGCATCAAAAAAGTGGCGCCCCTGACGACGACTGGAGAGCATCCGGTCGATCAGGGCACTATAAATGACCGCGAGGGTGGGATTGAGCCGGTACTTTCGAATGAGGTTGAGGCGTAAGGCCACGTATTGTGTCTTGATCAGCATAAAAAATCCTCCGAAAAATTTAGGGTATTACCCCTACTAACGAAATTTCGGAGGATTTTGTCACCTAAAATTACAGGGTGCGCGGGACAAAAGAGCCGGTCCCCCCTTACGGATGGCCGGGACCGTGGTGGCCTATTTCCCGGAGAATATGATTTCGACATTTCTTCCGGTGGTGAGGACGACGACAGCTACTGGGTTCGCGTGGCCGGTAACGGAGAGACGATTGGGATATAAAATACTTTGTTGGCTAGCTTGTCTTATTCCTTAAGGATAGTTATGATAACGGGGTGAAACTAAGCGGCTCCCATTAAGAGAACTGCAACGAGGAGGGGTAACGAATGAATTTTCCAGATAACTACGCGTTCGACCAAACGGCGGAAACGGCCTGGGTGACGCAGCACCTACCGTCATTGATCACGGTCGCCGGACGCTTGGATGGCTTCGGCGCGGCCGACCTGGCCGCCGACGCACCAGCGGCTCAACACTTAGCCCGCGCCTACCAGGGGATGGCGGACCGGGCCACGCCGCTGACAGCCGTGGACGTGCTGGCGGTCAACCAGCTGATCAGCACCGGGACGGTGGGGCCAGGTGAGTTGCGGCCAACCGCGTTACCCGGGGAAGCGGGGGATCTCCCGATTCCGCGACGCGACCAGACGCTACGGCAGCTGACCGCCATTTTGACGACGCCGCGGTCGGCCACCGAACGGGCGATGGACCTGGCTTTGTACCTATCACGCTGGCGACCGTTTGCGGACGGAAACCAGCGCACGGCCTGGGTCGCGGCCAACGGCCTGATGATGGCCGCGGGGGCGGGGCTCCTCCTGCCGCCGCTGGACCGGCTGGACTGGTACCTCCGCCAACTGGATCAGTACCGTCGTGCGGGCCGGGCCCTGGCGCTCAAACAGTGGCTCTACCGCAACGCGGTCTGGGGAGCGGCGGACTACCGGGTCGCCGCCCAGCCACGGCGGTCGTATCAGAACCATTATTCACCGTTAACGACCCCATTCACGAAAAACTAGCTCGCAAAAGCGCTGTTCGGCCAAATGACCGGACAGCGCTTTTTACGCTCTCCCAGATGATTTCTGCGGCGATTCATTTGATAAGCATTGATTGAATTGCGTACACTATTTGTTACATTTTTGACATCGATGGTTAATGATGGCTGGTGTAAAATAATTGATAGATAGAGGAGGAATCAGTTCATGAAAAAATCAGTTAAGGGGACCCTGGCAATTGCCGCGGGTCTCGTGGGATTATTCGTCGGCGGTGGCGTGACCGCCCAGGCGACCACCTTGCCGGGAACGGCGAAGAGTGCCTATTTACGGAACACCACCGGTTACGTCCGGTTGAAGAAGACCATGTACGTGGGCATCTACCAGAAGTCGGGCAAGAAGGTCAAGCCACTGCTGAAAAAGAAGGGGTCATTGCTGGCGATTGGCGGGATTGGGGGTGCCCAGGCCGATAAAGACAAAGCGGGCAACATCGTTATTCGGGCGGCCTTCACGTCGGGGGCGGTCCACTACCAGCGGCTCAAGAAGTTAAGCTACAACGGGAAGATTTCGATTCCGTTCACCAAGGCCCACTTCAAGACGGCGACCCTGAAGGCCCCCGTTCGGACCCTGCTGTTCCGCAAGGGGACGGGCTTTGAAACCAACGAGATGGGCTTGATCACACCGGCGGCCTTTTACCTGACGCTCGACAACTACCTGCAGGCCTACAGCGCGAGTGCCATGGCCAAGTTTTCCCCTAGCGGCAGTGAGGGGCGGTTAGCGGCTTACGAGGTCTGGCAGCCGACGAGCGCGGTCAAGGTCTCCAAGGTGACGGTCAAGGGCCGGACCACGACCATTGACTACCGGCAGCCCGTGGCGGGGATGCCGAACAAGAAGGTGGCCAAGCACCATTACCGGTTGACCATCAAGGACTTGAACCAGAAGCACAGCCAAAGCTTCTTCCCGGTCGACGACACCTACGACTCCCAAGGAACCTGGAACGACTACACGGTGAACGGCAAGCGGTATTACGTTGGAAGCATGGAGAACGGGCTGGATTAAAGATAGAAAATTTAAGGGCGATTTTAATTAACAAGTACGTTGAGACATGACGTGCTTGTTTTTTTATGATTAGAAAGGATGACCAATAAAGATTAAAATATAATGAGAATGCGTGTATAATGGTTTTAACATTGGAGGCGAGGGTATGAAAAAGTTTCTGGTCATGTTATATCCGGGTTTTTGTTACTTTGAGGTATCAGCATTAGTCGAAGCTTTAGCGTTTGAAAAGGATTGGACGATGACAACGGTAGGTGCCGAACGTCGGTTGTATGAGAGTGAAGAGCACCTACAGGTCATGGCTCAGACTGACTTTTCACAAGTTGATCCATTAAAAGCTTCATTGATTATTTTACCGGGAATTGATAATTATCACGTACCTTTAGATGATGAACGTAATGTGGCCTTCTTACGTCGTCTCGATACGGTTCACCGTCCAGTAATCGCAGCTATGTCTAGCTCACCCGTTCTTTTAGCGAAAGCGGGATTACTGACCCAGACACACTTTACAGGTGGTATTTTTGAGGAAACCTATGCTAAGAATCCTTTCATTCCCAAACAAAATCTTCAACGACAGCCGGTAGTCATCGACAATGGTATTGTGACTTCGAGCTTCCAGTTTTTTCGAGAGTTTGCCATCGCGACCCTCCGCACTTGTGGCCTAAAAATTGGAGAGACGGCCTTTGCGCCAGCGCGCACGGATCGATCCTATACTGCTGATGAGTTGACCTATCATTATTCAGAGGATTAATGGTGGTTACGATGTTCTTTTTGCGGTATGCTTGCTGGCAAGGAGGGTGATCACATGCGACATCTGAAGTTCGGATTCCCAACGGCGGCCGACCGTGCTGCCAATCAAGCCGTGATGCGGGACGTGTTCCGCGCGCACCCCTGGTTGTTACCGGTCACGGTAGCGGCGGGCGCGTTTCCGGCGGCCATCGCCGCCCACGGCTTCTGGCAAACCCAACGCTTGAAGCAGCAATTGCGCATCGAACGCGAGAAAACGCAGCAGTTACAACTTCAAGCCGGCCAGCCCCGCCGTTATGCGCCGGGTGCTCGGGGTGTGCGCCACCACGGGTAATCGGCCCTTGGTTTTTAGGCCCAAACGTGGTACATTGTTTATCTGGAATTTTTGACGGCTAAGCCGATGCGGACACCCTCCGGATCGGCTTTTTAGGGTCATGAGAAGGAGTGAACGACGATGCATTTGAGGGCGTATCAACCGACCGATTTGACGGCGGTCCGAACCCTGTTTCAAGACACGGTCGAACGGGTGAATTGGCGGGACTACTCGCCGGAACAGCTCCAAGCCTGGATTGGACCGGACGACGTAACGACCCGCGCAACGTGGCAGGCCACCCTGTGTCGGCACCGGACCCTGGTGGCCCTGGACGCTGAACGGGTGGTCGGCTTTGCGGATATGAGCGAGGCCGGTTACCTGGACCGCTTGTACGTGGCCGCCACCCATCAGCGCCAGGGCATCGCCCGCGCGCTGGTACTGACGCTGGAACAGATGACCCCTGCAGCGTCCTATACCACGCTGGCATCGATCACGGCCCGTCCGTTCTTTGAGCACCAGGGCTATCGGGTCGTCCGGAAGAACCAGGTGACCCGGGCGGGGGTCGCGTTGACCAACTTTGCCATGCACAAAGATAATTAAATTGATGGGGACATCACGTGAATTTTAAATAAAACAGGAAGAAAATTCTTCATTCGAGAATTTTCTTCCTGTTTTTGTCTCGTTTCATGGGTGTTGTCGCGGAGGCCAAGGCGCTTAACTCAACGGGGCCACGCCGATGAGGCTCCACAGCCAGGGAAACTCGGCCAGCCGGTTATTAACGACCTGACCGGCCACGGCACGGTAGACCCGGCGAAACTCGGTGGTGTTGTCGTAGATGGTCAGGTCGTCACACAGGGCCGCGACCTTCGCGAAGTAGGCGCTGGACTGCCCGTACCGGTCGGCGGTGACGTCCGGTGGTTGGCCGGGACCGCCCTGGGCTTGACGCGCGGCGATGCGCTGGGTCGCCAGCTCCGGACTCTGAATGCTGATGTAGATCAGTTCCACGCGGTAGCCCAGGCGCCGGGCGTCCTCGATGAGGGCGAGTTGGGTATGATCGTCGTTGGCCAGCACGGTCTCAACGTAGAAGGTTTCCCGTTTAGCCAGGGCGTCCTTGACCTGGTGAATGGCTTGGCGGATGGCCGCGCGGTGATCCCGGGCCGACTGCCAGTTGCCGTGGTCGGCTTGCAGAAGGTCGTTGGCGTCGATGCGTCGGTGGGCGGTAAAAAGCTCTGGCTGGGTGGCGGTGAAGGTCGATTTGCCCGCGCCGCTGGTGCCCGCGAGAATTAAGTATGTAGGTTGGGTCATGGCGCTGTCCGGTCCTTTCGTGCGATGAGCGCGCGCTGGCGGGTGTCCAAGACGTAGTCGTAGAGGGCTTCGAAAACGGCCTTCTGACTGGCATCGGACTCGTAGGACGCGGCGTTCATTAAGAGGTTGATGTCTAACGATTGCGTCAGTTTCAGCAGCTGGTGGGTAAACTCCTGTTGCGTCAAAGTCATCATCTCACTTTCACTATTATTATACTGTATTAAAATAGTGTTGCAAACATTTATAGCATAAAATATCAAACTGATTCTCTATGCAAGCAGACACTTGCAATGTCACTTTATCAAGCAACTTCAATTAGGAGGAACGAGGCGTAACGTTTTTGCCAAGGTGTCTGAAATAAGCGGAGTGATTAGCCAAACTAAAAAGAACCAGCCGGATGACTGGTTCTTACGCGGGGGACCGCTAGTGGGTCGTTTTGAATTGAGATTGCAAGCGCCGCGCAACCAGTACGGCGGCCAGTAACAGGGACAGGCAGACCAGGAACCCGGCCTCGATACCTAAGTGGCCGTCGCCGGCAACGTGGGCGTTGACCAACGCGACCACGGCGATGATGATGGCCGTCCCGAAGGAAGCCGCCACCTGACGAATCGTGTTGAAGGTCGCCACGCCGTCGGGCACCATGTCGTAGGGCAGCAGTCCCAGCGCGTGCGTCTGAAGCGGGATCAGCATGGTGACCAGTCCCAACTGACGGACCGCTTGGAACAGCGCCAAGACGACCGGGGAGCTGCTGGTCCCGATAAACGCCTGCAAGAGGGTCCCGGTACAGTCGATGGCCAGGCCCAGGAAGACCAGGCGTTTGACGGAGATTTTATCGTACAGCCGGCCGCTCAGCCGCGAAAGGGTCCCGGTCAGGAGGGCGCCGGGCAGGATGACCAGGCCGGAGACCAGGGCGCTGCGGTGCTGGAGCGTTTGGATCAAGAGGGGCAGCAGGATCGTGTTCCCGTACATCGTGGCCACAATCAGCATGTTGACGGCCGTCGCCACCACGAACTGGCGGTGGTTAAAGACGTGCAGGTTGATCAGCGGTTCCGGATGGATCAATTGGTACCGGATGAAGACGGCGGTGACCAGCACCCCGATGAGGAGGAGGCCACCGACCCGCCAGCTCAGAAAGGCCGCCGTCGAGATGTTGGAGAGGCCCATCAGGATCGACCAGAGCCCCACGCTGATCAGCAGCAGGCCGCGGGTGTCGAAGCGCGGCGACTCGTTGTGCGGAATCTTCGGCAGGACCACGAGGGACGCGACCAGGGTGACCAGGATAAACGGCAGAATCACGATGAACAGGTAGCGCCAGGAGAGGTAGTCCAGGATGATTCCGGACACGGTCGGACCGATGATCGGCGAGAAGTTGAACGCCAGGCCGATGATGCCCATGATGGCGCCCTTTTTCTCGGGCCGCGCGTAGCGAATCGCGAGCACGTTGACCAGGGGCATCATCATCCCGGCCCCGATGGCTTGGATCATGCGGGCGACGATGACCAGCAGAAATTGGTGGCAGAACGCCCCCAGCAAGGTCCCCAGCAGGAAGATGACCGTAGCCCAGATGTAGAGGTTGCGGAACAGGAACCGCTTGATCAGGTAGGCACTGACGGGAATCATCAGCGCGTTGACCAGCATATAGCCGTTAGTGACCCATTGAACCTGGGCCTCGCTAACGTGAAAGGCCGTCATCAGTTGCGGCAGCCCGGTATTCATGAGTGTCGAACAGAGGATTCCGAAGAAGGTCCCAAACACCATGACAATTAATGACCGAGAAATCCGTTTATTCGTCATATTATGTAATCGAATCCTTTCAAAGAATGGTAAAATAGCGCAACTTCTTTAGGTTAGCAGACCAGGCCGGTTTGTCAACCGAACGCCGGCAGGTGCCCGGACGCGGGAATCAAGAATGCTAAAGGGAACTTGCGACTTTTGCGCGGGGAGAGGAGCCGGGTTTGCAACGGTCAGGGGAGTTCAGTATACTTTGAGCTAAAGCTTTTTTCGCAAATCGAGTAAGAGAGAGATGGGGAGTATTGAAACAGACTGAAGCAACGGTGGGGTTGAGCCGGTCGCTGGGCCTTTGGTCGGCGCTGGCCCTGGTGATTGGGACCGTGATTGGTTCCGGCATCTTCTTTAAGCAGGCCTCCGTTCTGCAATTGACGGGCTCGACGAACCTGGCCCTGTTGGCCTGGCTATTGGGGGGCCTGATCACCCTGGCGGACGGGCTGACCCTGTCCGAGATTGGGGCGCAGATCCCGCACACGGGCGGGCTGTACCAGTACATGAATCACATTTATGGGAAGTTTTGGGGGTTCATGTCCGGCTGGATGCAGGTCATCGTTTACGCCCCGGCCATCGTGGGCTCGATCGCGGGCTACCTGGGCCTCTTAATGGTGAACTTTTTTGGCATCGGTGCCGTCTGGAAGGGGCCGATTGCGCTGCTGGCCATCGTGCTGATCGCCACGCTCAATATGCTCCAGAACCGCTACGGGGCCACGTTTGCCATCGTGACCACCATCTGTAAACTCCTGCCGATCCTGGCCATCGTGATCTTCGGCCTGTTCTTCGGGCACGAAAGCGGGGTGGGCGAGACCCTGGCTGGGGTGCACCAGAGCATGGGCAACTTCGGGGTGGCCGTCCTAGCCACCATCTTCGCCTATGACGGCTGGATCCTGATCACCAACCTGGGCGGCGAGATCAAGCAGCCCGAACGGCTCCTGCCGATTGCCATCATCCTGGGCATCTCGATCATCATCGTGCTGTACCTCGGGGTGACCTACGGCATCTTCCGGTCTATGGGAGTGGGGCGTATCGACCAGTTGGGTGAAAATGCGACGGCGTACTTCGCCACCAACGCCTTCGGTAAATGGGGCGGCCGGCTGGTCAACATCGGCATCATGATCTCGATTATTGGCGCGCTGAACGGGAAAATCATGAGCTTCCCGCGGATCTATTACGCGATGGCGCACGAGCACCAGTTGCCATTCTCCCACCAGTTGGGCCGGTTGAACCGGACCACCCAAACGCCGGTGGTGGCGACGCTGACGCTGCTAGTCCTGACGACCATCATGATCTTTACGGTGGATACCGACCGGCTGTCCAAGCTCTGCATTTTTGTGATGTACAGCTTTTACATCGCGGCGTTCGTGGGCGTCTTCATTCTGCGCCGGCGCAATCCGGGGGGCTCCCAGCTGTTCCGGACGCCGGGGTATCCGTTCGTGCCGATCTTCGCGATCCTGGGGACCGGCTTCGTGGTGGTCAGTGAGCTCTTCTCCGATTTCACGGGCGCGCTGGTCTCGATGGGCGTGATCGCGCTGGGGGTGCCGCTGTACGCCTACTTGAAGCGGTACTACCGGCACGAACAGGATCAAGACGTTTTATAAACCAATTAGCCTAAAAAGGCGGCCCGCGGGGGTCGCCTTTTTTAGGCTATTCTACTGGTTAACCGCGTTGAAGGTCGGGTGGCCGCCAGCCCAGCGGCAGCGTGAAGGTCCGTTCCTGCTGGATGGGCCGGTCGGCTTCATCGAGCGCCCCGAACAACCAGTGCCAGACGCCAGGCTTGCAGCGCCAAACGGTGGTGGTCGTCACGACCTGAGGCGTGCCGGTCGTCAGTGGCCGCACCAGGTTGACCACGGTGGTCGTCGGGCCGGTAGTGGCCGCGGCCGCCAGTTGGTACACGTTTAGCTCGTGAACGAACCGGGGCGTCGTGGGCCGGTGAAGCCGTCCCTGCGATGCCGTCAGTGGGACCAGCGGCGTTTGCCGGCGAACAGTGGTGCGATACAGGCCCCAGTGCCACCGGTCGTGGCCGATGAGTAACAGGACTGACCCGAGAAACAGGCCACAGCCGACCGTGCTGAGACTGAGCTGCCAGAGTTCACCGGGGATGATGGCCCCGGTGGTCAGGAGCAGGAGCCCCCCAAAGATCAGAATGAGAATCATCGTCCGACACCTCCCCAAGTGGTGTGACCACAAACCATGCTGCGACCGATTGATTTAGCTGATAAATCAAGTATACCGGTCAGGGCGTGGGGTCGCCACTGGGGCCGCTGGTTTAGGACGGTGAGCGTGTTAAGTCGGCAACCTAAACCACCGTCCGGTGCACGAGGTCGCTGGTGTGGGCCGTGGTGTCTTCGGGGAAGTAGACCTGGTACCACAGAATAAAGGTGTACAACGTGAAGATCTTTTGCATACTCGAGTGACCGTTCAGGTGGGCCTCCAGGATGGTCATAAGCGCGGCGGGCTGGAAGAACTTCTGCGCCACATCGGAATTGAAGGCCGCGATGATGCGTGATTTGTAAGGCTCCTGCTTGATCCAACTGGCGATGGGCGAGGGGAAGCCCATCTTCTCCTTTTGTGCGACGCGTTCGGGAAGCTCGGCCTCGGCGGCGGTGCGGAGCGCGACCTTGGTGACGCTCCCCTGAATCCGCGTTTGAATCGGCATGGTTGCCGCAAACTGGGCCACTTGCTTGTCGACTAACGGGGTTCGAAGCTCTAAGGCGTTACACATGCTCATGCGGTCGGCTTTATGCAGGATATCGTAGGGCAGCCAGGTGTTGATATCGAAGTACTGCATCTGGGTCATTTCGTCCAAGCCCCGCACGTCATCAAACAGGTGCTGGGTGTAGGCGCCCGCGTCCTGGTTCAGCTCGGGGTGCTTCAGGATCTGATCACGGTCGTGATAATCGAAGACGTAGTTGACCCGGTAATAGCGCTCACTAAGTGGTTGGGCGCCCCGTATCAGGAACCGCCGGCCGTGGAAGCGGGGCAGCCGTTCGGCTAACGCCCCCAGCCCCCGCCGAAGCAACCGGGGAACCCATTTTTGGTAACGTTCAAAGGGGCGGGCCTCTAAGTACGTGTTATAACCACCGAAGAACTCGTCAGCGCCCTCCCCAGACAAGGCCACCTTGACGTGTTCACGGGTTCCCTTGGCGAGGTAGTAGAGCTGCATGGCCGATGGATTGGAGAGCGGCTCGTCCATGTAGTACATGATGGTGGGGAGAATATCGAAGTAATCGTCCCCCGTCATGGTGATAGGCGTGTTCTGCTGGTGAATCCGCTGGGCAAAGGCTGTTGACCAGCTGAGCTCACTGTACTTGGAGTGGTGGAAACCTAGTGAGAACGACTGGATGGGCTTCAACTTGGCTGCCTCATTGAGGACGTAAGACGAGTCGATCCCGCTGGACAGGAAGCTGCCGACCTCGACGTCGGCAATCATGTGCGTTTGAACGGATTCAGCCACGAGTTGGCGAATCTTTTGTGCGTCGGCGGCGACCGTTTGGTGGTCGTCGATGTGGTCGTAAGTGTACTGGAAGTACCGGTGGGTCGTCGTGTGCCCCGCCCGGTGGATGAAGTACTGGCCGGGTAAGAGCTTGTAGACGTGCTTGAACAGAGTGTCCCGTGAGGGGATGAATTCGAAGCTCAGATGAATGGGCAGCAGGGCCTCGTTGAAGACCTTGTGAAAGTTGGGGTGATCCAGGAAGGCCTTGATCTCGGATGCCCAGAGAAAGGTGTCCCCGTCGTCGTAATAGTAGAGGGGCTTGATGCCGAAGTGGTCCCGGGCACCGAAGACCTCCTGGGTCACTTGGTCATAGATGGTGAAGGCGTACATGCCGCGGAGTCGGTCCAGCAGCTGCGGCCCCCAGGCATCGTAGCCGTGAATCAAGGCCTCGGAATCGACGTCGGTCTGAAAGGCGTAACCCAGGTTCTCGAGTTCGGTGCGAATCTCTTGGTAGTTATAGATCTCCCCATTAAACGTCAAGACCTTGGTATGATCCTGGTTGTACATGGGCTGCTTACCGTGGGCGAGGTCGATGATCGACAGTCGCCGAAAACCGATGGACGCGTAATCGTCCTGAAAGTAGGCCTCGTCGTCGGGCCCACGGTGTTTGATGCGGTCCGCCATGGCGTTGACCGTCGTGGTCGGGACGTCCTTTTGATTGATGTAACCAACAAATCCACACATAGCGAAAACGTCTCCTTTTAGTTCTTTAAAGTTTGCAGGGTCGTGGCGATAATCTGGTCCACGTTAGCGGGGTAGTGATTGTCTTGGACAGCAACTTGAATGCCGTTATGAATCGTTAAAAGCTGTGCGGCGAGCCCGTCGAGGGACAAACCGGGACGGAGCTGGTCGGTCATGCGGGTGAGAACCCGATAGAAGCAGTGCTCGAGGTGCCGGTACAGGCGGTTAGCGACAGCGTCTAATTGGCTGGACAGCTGGTCGGCCTCGCCCAGGGAGCTGATGACCATACAACCGGACGGGTAGGGGAGCTTACCCCAGTCGAGGACTAACAGGGCGGCCAGCTGCTGGTCGCCAGGTTGGTCATTGGCGACGATTTTATCGGCCAGATCACTGGCCACGGCGACGTAGTGTTCCATCGCTTGAATATAGAGCTGCTGCTTGCTACCGAAGGCGTTCACCAGACTTTGGGATTTGACACCAGTCAGGGCGGTCAATTCCCGAAAGCCGGTTTCTTGAAAGCCGTTTTCCCAGAACGAAATCATGATTTGGTCTAAAACAACGGCGGGGTCAAAGCTGCGTCTACGTGGCATGGAAAGTCTCCTTTTTTATTTTTGAACGATGGTTCAACTATGAAAGTATAAAAAATTGCCAGCCGGGTGTCAATCGGAAGAGGCAAATAACTTGCTATTTTTTGACGATGCGTTGGGATAACGATTGATCTGGTAAGAGCGGGTTGGTACTATTAACAAAGAAAGTATCGCGTGATGTGGCTGTGGTCATGACTCAGCGCGTCATAGCCTAACGGGGAAGGTCAGAGAACAGGATGCCAACAGAATTTGTAGAGATTCCACAGCCGTCAGTTTTTCGACTGGCAAACTTATTTAACGACAATAATTTCGTGGTGCCGTTGTATCAGCGAAACTACGCGTGGGGGGCCCACGAGGTCGAGGATTTCTGGGGTGACCTCCAGGACCTGGTCGAGGGGCGGCACAACAGCCACTTCTTCGGTCAGATTGTGACGTATAAGAACGCGCACGGGGACCAGGAAATCATCGATGGCCAGCAACGGTTGACGACCAGCACAATCTTTATGGCCGCGATTCGGGACGTGGCCAATCAGATCTACCACGACAAGGTGCGGGGCAGCCAAGACGAAGCTCTTTTAGAAATGGGCGACCAATTGCGTGACATTCGCCAGCAGGTCGAAAAGGCCGTGCGGGGCAAGGAACACCCGTCACTCATCGTGCAGCAGGCCTCGGCCAACCAGGATCAGGATCTGCAGAACTACTTCCATGACCTGACGAACGGGGTCCACAAGGTCGTCACCGAAAAGCTGACGTCAGAGCCCAAGGAAAACATGCAACGGGCGTACAAGGAGATGGTCCAGTGGATCAAGGCCTCCTATAAGGCGGAGAAGACGGTGGACGCGCGGATCGAACGGCTACAGCGGACCTTTGACGCGTTTATGAACAAGTTCTACATCGTGATGATCTCGGCTCCCAGCCAGCTGGACGCCTTCACCATCTTCGAGACGCTGAACAGCCGGGGCAAGGATTTGCGGGCCTCCGACATCATCAAGAACCACTTGATGTCGTTGATGGGGGATAATGCCAACATCAAGGCGGGCAACGACCAGTGGAACCGCCTGACCAAGCCGCTGGACGACAACAGCGATAAGATCACCCGGTTCATCCGGACCTACTGGGCGGCCAAGAAGCGCATCGTGCCGGAACCTAAGTTGTACCGGGAGATCAGCACGGAGATCAATGACGTGAACAGCGCCCAGGCGTTCTTGGGCGACTTGGAGAAGCTGGTCCCGCTCTACACCGTGCTCGAGTCACCGATGACGCCCAAGAGTCACTACGACTTCTTCGACAACAAGCAGATCGGTGAAACACTGGACGTTCTGAGTCGCTTGCGGGTGAAACTCTACTATCCCGTCCTGCTGTCCATGGTCTATAAGAAGTATTCGGAGCGGGGCATCTTGCAGGTGGCCAATAAGCTGCTCGCGATTTTTGTGCGGCACCGGACCATCATCAACGACGGGACGAATAAACTGGAAACCGTTTTTTCGGACATCGCGCATAAGATCTGGGACCTGGAACTGACGTCGGTCGACGACATCATCGCGGAACTGAACGACCGCTTGTTGCCCAGTGATCCCGCAACGGAAGCCAGCTTTAGCGTTTTGGAAAAAGCCGGCGGCCAGCGGGGCGCTAAGCGCTGGACCCTGGTTTATCTCCTGGCGGAACTATACCGCGCGGCTTATGAGGACCTGGGGGATCAGCTGTATCACGACGTATTTAAGAACGACGGTTACCAGTTGGTCCAGATCGGAAACGAAGCGGAAGTCGGGGACCGAGTGAACTACGTGGGAAACTGGGCGTTGCTGGAAAAGAAGTGGGTCCAGGACGGGATTCAGGATGCCCGTTCGTGGGCGCCGTACCTGAAGAAGTCCGCGCTTCGAGGAAACCAGCAGTTGGCCGACCGCATTCAGATCAGCGGGTGGCACGCCCAAAACGTGGATACCCGCCAACACGAATTTTCACAGAACGTTACCCTGATCTGGTAATGACAAAAAGCAGCGTTGCTCTCGCGAACGGGGGCAACGCTGCTTTTAGGTTATCGTGGAAGATTACGTCAAAAACGACCGAATTCCCGACAGATTCAACCGCGACACGTAACTCTTATAGGCGTCGCGGTCGAACGGGCCGGGCTGTTCGGCGAAGTAGCCGTACAGCGACAGGGCGTTATGGATCATGAAGCGCGCGACGATGAACGCGTCGGGACGTTTGACCGTGTACGACGCCTGAATTGCCTGGGCCAAAACGGTGGTCAGGGAGCGCTCGATGCGCCGGGCGAAGGCGCTGTAGTCGTCGGCGAACAGGACCTTGTTGAAGATGGCCGAGTGCTTGGTCGAGAAGACGATGAACTCGTCGAGCAGGCTCCCCGGATGCGCCAGGACGTCGCGAATCGCGTGGTGGTGAATGATCGTGGTGAGCTGGTCGGTCACCACGTCGGCGAAGGTGTCGACCAGGTCATCGATCGAGTTATAGTGCAGGTAAAAGGTCTTGCGGTTGATGCCGGCGGCCTTGGTAAGTTTAGTAATGGTAATATCGCGGTAGTCGTGGTCCAGGGCCAGCTCCTCGAAAGCTCGGCCCAGCGCCTCGCGGGTCCGAATCACGCGTTTGTCAGTTGAGGTCATCTTACATCACTCCTTTAACCGTTAAACCCCAAATGCTATGGTATTGTGGCTTATGCCCCAAGTCCGAATGGTTTGGTGTGGTCAGTGGGCAGATAAGTCAGTATAGTCTTAATACACACCTGGGTTTTATCTGTGACCCACTATAGCACAGTTTCTCAACCGGGGGATAGGAGAGGTAATTGAAGTGATTAAAGCAATTCAGGCCGAATGGCACTATTTAAAACAACACAAATTCATCTTGATCGTTTTATGCGTCATCATGTTTATCCCGTCGATCTATGCGGTCACGTTCCTGAAGTCGATGTGGGACCCGTACGGCAAAACGGGCGACCTGCCCGTGGCGGTGGTCAACCACGACCAACCCGTGACCTACCAGGGGAAACGGCTCGCGGTCGGCAACAACCTCACAACCACGCTCAAGCAGTCGCGGTCGCTCAAGTTTCGGGAACTGTCGGCCAGTCAGGCACAACGGGGGTTAAAGAACGGCCAGTACTACATGGTGCTGACGATTCCGAAGAACTTCTCGCACCACGCCACGACGCTGCTGGACCAGAAGCCGCAGGCGATGAAGCTGCACTACGACACCAGCGCCGGCCAGAGTTTCATCGCCGGTAAGATGGCCGAGTCGGCCGTGGGCACGATCCGTACCAGCGTGGCCGACCAGATCACGCGCAGCTATGCGCGGACCATGTTTAACGCCATCAAACAGCTCGATGGCGGAATCCAGACCGCGGCCAAGGGGAACCAAAAGCTCGCGACCGGGAGCCGCCAACTGCAAGCGGCCAACCAAAAGATCGCCACGAACCTGGACACCCTGGCGGGCAGCACGCTGAAACTCCAGCAGGGCAGTCACACCCTGGCAACCGGGCTCACCACCTACATCGCCGGCGTGCGGGAGCTGCAGACCGGTAATCAGCGGGTCACGACCGGCCTGGACCAGTTACTGGCGCAAAGCAACCAGCTGGCGGCCGGGGTCGAACGACTGAGCACGGGGGCGCAGACCCTGAACGGGGGCGTCACCCGTTACGTGGCGGGGACCGACCAACTGAGCCAAGGCAGTGGCCAGGCCAGTCAGGGCGCGCAACGCCTGGCGACCGGCATCCGGGCGCTGGGTCAGGGCGCCACGCAGCTCGCCACGGGTGCCACGAAGTTGAATCAGGGACTTACTACCTACGTGGGTGCGGTGGGGACCGTGAATGGCGGCGCGACGAAGCTGAATCAGGGCTTACAGAGCTTACAGCAGCGGACCGGCCAGCTGTCGCAGGGCAGTGCCAGCCTGGAAAATGGCGCCGCAACGTTGAACCAGAGTTTGCAAACGTTACGCAGTGGCAGCGCCGGGCTGACCACGCATCTGACGGCCCTCCAGCAACAGCTGGGGTCGCAGACGGGAGAATCTGCCGCGGTCAGTCAACAGCTGGCGGCCTTGAAGCATCAGCTAGCGGGGATGGACACGTCAAGCACGGCCGTGAGCGACGTTAAGACCGCCCTGAGCAAGCTGGAGAGCGCCGAGCAGACAACGACCAGCACAACTACGGGGACGACCACCGCGGCCAGCCTGAAACAACGGGTGGCCGGCGTGGCCGACGCGCAGAAACTGACCAGCACCCAGAAGGCCGCGATCCTGGCGGCCGTCGGGGATGCGTCTTCCCAGACGAAGCAGACCACTGGGCCGAGTGCGGCGGTCAAGGCCGCGACCAGTGAGCTCAGCGCGGCAGTGGCCAAGCTGAGCACGCCCACCAGTACGTCGAACGTGGATGGGCTGACCAGCGCGTTGGCGGCCATGGACCGGCAACAAGCGACCCTGCAGGCGGCCGTTGGTCAGCTGGCGGCGAGCTCCGCCACGGTCACGAATGGGCTGACGGCGGCCGCTGAGGGCGCCGGCAACTTGGCCAGCGGCACCAGCCGACTGAGTGGGCAGGTGCCGACTCTGACCGGGGGCATCGCGCAACTGGCCGACGGGTCGGCGTCCCTGGCCACCGGCACCGCACAACTCGCAAGCAACGGGGCCACGCTGACCACTGGCGCGCAGACCGTGTCGAGTGGCGCCACGACCTTGGCGCAGAAGACCCAACAGCTCGATGGGGGCGCCGGTCAACTAGCCAACGCGACCGCCCAATTAGCGGCGGGGGCCAGTCAACTGAGCCAAAAGGGCGGTCAACTGTCCAGTGGGGCCCAACAGGTCGCTAGCGGTCTGGCCCAACTGCAGGACAAGCTGCCGGCTCTGACCAGTGGCGTGGGTCAACTGGCGACGGGGAGCCAACAGGTCACCAACGGCCTGGCACGACTGGCGGCGAACGGCCCCGCCCTGACCAGTGGCGCCACGCAATTAGCCAGCGGCACGGGCCAGCTCGCTAATGGGGCCCAACAACTGGCCACGGGGGCTGATCAGGCCGCCCAGGCCACCGGCAAAGTTCAGGCCGGTAACCAGCAACTGGCTCGGCGGCTCGGCCAGGCGGGGCAAAAGGGGCAAATCAACCCGTCGAAGCTGACCTATGCCCAGGTCGCTAAGCCGGTCACCACGTCGCATACCGATAAGGACGACGTGCCGAACAACGGGACGGGGATGGCGCCCTACATGATGTGCGTTTCCCTGTTCGTGGGGGCTTTGGCGTTGAACATGATGTTTGACATGTACACGCCGCACCGGTTCCCGAAGTCGGCCATGAGCTGGTGGAGCAGCAAGGCCAGCGTGAAGTTGGTCTTCGTTTTGATGGAGTCGCTGATCATGTTCAGCCTGTTGATGCTGATTGACGGATTGTCGCCGATTCACCCGTGGGCCACGCTGGTGCTGATCCTGACGGTGGCGATGACCTTCATGTCGCTGGTGGCCTGGCTCAACCTGGTCTTCGGCAAGGCCGGCTCCTTCTTCAGCATGGTGCTATTGGTCCTGCAGTTGGGCGGCTCGGCCGGGACCTACCCGATTCAGCTGTCCAACCGCTTCTTCGAGGCCATTCACCCGTGGCTGCCGATGTCGTACGGCGTGTCGGGACTCCGGCAGACCATGATGACCGGCAACACCTCGTGGCCGCAGTTGGGGATACTCTGGCTGTTCCTGTTGCTCTTTACCAGCCTGACGATCCTGTTCTTCATGCGGCGTTACCCGCGGATCAAGGCCATCGACTTTCGGAACACGCGGGCCATTCAGGCCACGCAGAACAAGTTGGCGAAACGCATGGCGGCCTCTAAGGAAGACTAGTGGCGTTAGGGGATTTTCAGTCAGTTAACGAAAAGTGTTGCGAATCGGTGGTGAGCCGACTCGCAACACTTTTTTGGTCTATTTGAAGAGGTGAAACGGTTCCTTGGTCAGTCCCGCATCGAGGGCGCGGTACAGGTAGCGCGCGGCCACCGACGAATAGGGGCGCCACTTCTTACACTTCTTCTGCACGGCGCGGGCGCTGTAATCGGTGGTCTTGTAGACCCACCCGTAGCCCTGTAGGAAGGCCACGTCTTCGTAGGGCAGCACGTTGGGCCGGTCCAGGGAGAAAATCAGGTACATCTTGGCCGACCAGTTGCCGATGCCCTTGATCTGGGTCAGCTCCCGGATGACCTGAGCGTCGTCGAGGGTGGCGTAACGGGCAAAGTCGACGGTACCGGTGGTGACCGCGCTGGTCAGGTGGCGAATGTAGGACACCTTCGGCCGGGACAGGCCGATGCCGTGGATGGTCGCGTCGCTCAGGCACGCGATGGCCGCCGGGGTGATGCGGCCGTCCGGACATTGGGCCGTCAGGCGGTCGGTCAGCACGGCGGCGACCTTGTTAGACAACATTTGACCGATGATCTGGCTGACCAGGAAACCGTAGCCGTTGGTGGCGATTTGGTAGTCAAGGGGACCCAACATGGTCATGACCTTCCCCAGGTGCTTATCCTTTGCCCGCAGGTACTGGACCGCGGGTGATTGTTCATCTAGGCGCTGCATGGGCGTCGCCTCCTCACGTCATTTGCCCCTAGTATAGCGAGTTGGGCGCGGAAGGAAAGTAAAAAGCGCCCCGTCACCAGGAGAAGGGGTGACGGAGCGCTGAGGTTGGACGTTAGTGTGTGACCTTTAAGATGGGATCGAAGTAGGTCAACTGGGTGTAATCCACGTTCCCGCCGTCGGTGATGGCGAGGTCCGGGATCGCGGTGATGGGGAGAAAGGACAGGTAGAACAGGGGGTCGGGCAGGGTGCTCCCCAATTGTTCGGCGGCCTGCTTGAGCGCGAGTTCCTTTTGGGCCAGGTCAGTGGGCGTCAGGTCGGTGGTGATCCCCGCGATTGGGAGTTTCAGCAGGGTGAGCACCTGACCATCGGCCACCACCACCTGACCACCGCCGCGGGCAATCAGGGTGTTGGCGGCGAGCGCCATGTCGGCGGGGTCGACGCCGGCCACGACCAGGTTGTTGTCGTCGGGCGAGGCCGACGTGGCGATGGCGCCGCGCTTGATCGACCAGCCGGACAGGAAGCCGCGGGCGTGGTTCTGGTTGACGCCGTAACGCTCGATGACGGAAACGGCCGCCACGTCGCTGGCCGGGTCGGGCAGGACCACGTGGTCGGAAATGGGCAGGTCCAGGTCGCGGGCTTGCCGCACGAACGGCCCCACGCTGTGGATGGTCCGGACGGTCGCGGTACCGGTCGCGGCGGCAACGGTGTACCGGAAGTCGTCCGCCGTCATGGGTGCGTGCTTGAGTTGCCCCTGAAGGGTGGCACTGCGGTGCGGCGGCGTGAAGGTCAGGGCCGGTTGTTGGTCGTGACTGACGACTTGGCCCTGGCTGATGACGGTGTTCACGGTAAAGGTCCCCGGCTGGTCGATCAGCAGGATATCGGCCGCCTTGCCGGGGGCGATGGAACCGACCCGGTCGTCGACGTGGTAGGCCTCGGCGCCGTTGATGGTGGCCATCTGAATGGCGGTCATCGGGGCGACGCCGGCCTGGATGGCCAGGCGCACCATGTGGTCTAGGTGACCGTGGGCCAAGACGTCACGGGCGTTGACGTCGTCGGTGCAGAAGCTGGTGTGGCGCGCCACGCCAGCGGGGCCTTCGGTGATGGCCCGGATGTTTTCCTGGAGGAATTTGGTCACGGAGGACTCACGGATCACCACGCGGAGGCCTTTCCGCGCCTTTTCCAGGAACTCCTCGTGGCTGTAACTTTCGTGGTCGATGTGCACGCCGCTCATCAAAAATTCGTTAAGGGCCTTGCCCCGAGCCATGGGGGAGCAGCCGAAGATGGGCTTGTGATACCGTTGCGCCAGCTCGAGGGCTTTCAGCGTATCAGGGTCGCGCATGCCCACGGCCTCGCGGACCGTTTCCCAGACGCCGTAGCAGTTGTCCTGGGGCAGGTACTCGGCGTGGTCGGCGGCGGTGACGTTATAGGCGATGGTCGATTGGGGAATCGTGTACGGGGTCTTGTAAGGCAGGCCCCAGAAGACCTTGAACGGGAGGGCATCGATCTCGTCGAAGATCTCAGGTAAGCCGGCCACACCGACGACCGAGATGTACTCGTCCAGGCCGGAAACGATGCTGGTGGTGCCGTGGGGCAGGACCAGTTCGGCGAAACGGGTCATGCTTAACTTGCTGCATTCCACGTGGATGTGGCCGTCGATCAGTCCTGGAACCAGGTATTGGCCGGTCGCGTCGATGTGGCGGGTCGCGGGGCCGACGTAGGCGGAGACGTCTGTGTCCACGGCAACGATTTTTTGGCGGTAGATGGCGACGTTGGCCGGGTAAAATTCGCCGGTGTCAACGTTGGCCAGGGTGCCGTTTTCAATGACGAGGTCGGCGGGCAACTTGGCGGCGCCGGCGTCGAGGTAGTGGCTAAGTGTGGTCATGAGAACCTCCTATTAGGATTTGGGTAAAATGTTCAGAATGTAGAGCAGTACCACGAAGACGATGAGCAGGCTCCACATCACGGCGTTGACTTCCTTGCGGCGGCCAGCGGCGGTCATCAGAATCGGGTAGGTCAGAAAACCGAAGGCGATTCCGTAAGAGATGTTGTAGGTCAGCGGCATGCCGACGATGGTCAGGAAGGCGGGAACGGCAATTTCAAACTGGTCCCAGTGGATGTCCTTTAAGGCGGAAGCCATCAGAACCCCGACGATGATCAGGGCGGGAGCGGTCACTTGGGACGTCACCACCGTGAGCAGCGGCGAGAAGAGCAGGCTGAACATGAAGAGCACCCCGGTGGTCAGGGCGGTCAGTCCCGTCCGGCCCCCCACGGCGATGCCGGCGGAGGATTCAACATACGCGGCGGTGGGCGTGGTCCCCATGACCGACCCGGCCAGCATCGACAGGGAGTCGGACATCAACGCCCGCCCGATACGGGGCATCTTGTTGTTCTTCATGATGCCGGCCTGTTGGGCTAACCCAATCAGGGTCCCGGCGGTGTCGAAGAAGGCGACTAACAGGAAGATCAGGACCACGGCCCACATCTGCGGGTCAACGACCGTTGGCAGGTTCTTCACGGCCACACCCATGGTGGGGGCCATGCTGGGAGCCAGGGAGATCAGACTGTCGGGCATCTTGATCAAACCGGTGATCAGCCCCAACGCGGTGGAAGCGACCAACCCGATGAAGATGGAACCGGGAACCCGCATCGCCATCAGAATGGCAATCACGAAGATGCCGAAGATGGTTAACCAGGTCGTCGGCACCGTGAAGGATCCAATTTCAACCAGGGATGCCTTGCTGGCGACAATCAAGCCCCCACCCTGCAGCCCCACGAAGGCGATGAAGATCCCAATCCCGGCGGCCATGGCGAGTTTTAAATCACTCGGGATGGCGTCGATGACGACCTCGCGGACCTTCAGGAAGGAGAGAATCGTGAAGAGGATGGCGGCCACGAACACGCCGGCCATGGCCTTTTCCCACGGGATCCCCATGCCGAGGACGACCGAGTATGTAAAGAAGGCGTTGTCGCCCAGGCCAGGCGCGATAGCAATGGGGTAGTTGGCCAGAAAGGCCATTAACAGACACCCAATAATGGCGGAAATCGCGGTGACCGTGAAGACGGCCCCCTTGTCCATGCCGGCGGCGCCCAGGATACTGGGGTTCACGAAGAGAATGTACGCCATCGAAACGAACGTCGTCAGTCCGGCCAACAGTTCTTGGCGGACGGTCGTTTGTTGTTCCGAAAGGTGGAAGGTGCGTTCCAGAAAGCTCGTCGATGCGGTGGAATCAGATGATTTTAACAAGGTGAAACTCCTTTCTCTTTCTCAATGTAGTTCACATTGTGCCATATGTTTGGATTTTAATCAATACCTTTATTCGTGATTTACCGATTGACGAATCGAAAATATCTGGTATAGTTTAGAAAACGTCAGCAAACCCGTATAATTATATTTATTGGAGGACTAAACATATGAGTACAGAAGTAACTTCGACATTTACGCAAGGGCTCCCCAAGGCAGAATTACACGTGCACATCGAAGGGACGCTGGAACCGGACCTGAAGCTGAAGCTCGCGCAGCGCAACCACGTCGATATTGGCCAGACCACGATCGAAGATGTCCAAAAGACTTACCAGTACGATGACTTGGCCTCCTTCCTCGCGGTCTACTACCCGGCGATGAACGTGCTGCAGACCGAACAAGACTTCTATGACTTGGCTTTCGCCTACCTCCAACGGGCGGCGGCCAACCACGTGCGCCACGTGGAGATCTTCTTTGACCCGCAGGCGCACACCAGCCGGGGCATCGCCTTTGCGACCGTCATCAACGGGTTGTATCGCGCCACGGTGGACGCCCGGGCGTTGAACATCGACGCACGCTTGATCATGTGTTTCCTGCGGGACTTCTCCAAGGAGTCGGCCCGGCAGACGTTGGCGGAGGCGCTGCCGTACAAGGAGAAATTCATCGGCATCGGCCTGGACTCGGATGAGCACAACAATCCGCCGTTGAAGTTCGCCCGGCAGTACGAGGATGCCGCTGCCGCGGGGTTGCACCTGACGGCTCACTGTGACATTGACCAGAAGGATTCCATCGAGCACATTCGCCAAGCGCTGGAAA
Organism: Levilactobacillus spicheri DSM 15429; assembly: GCF_001435095.1. Taxonomy (GTDB): domain Bacteria; phylum Bacillota; class Bacilli; order Lactobacillales; family Lactobacillaceae; genus Levilactobacillus; species Levilactobacillus spicheri. The sequence goes on along the minus strand of NZ_AZFC01000035.1, from coordinate 469,344 downwards.
TGATGGACGTGGAACGCTTGGACCACGGGACCAACATCGTGGAGGACCCGGACCTGGTCGATTTTGCGGTTCGGCATCAGATTGGGCTGACGTCCTGCCCGCTGTCCAACAGCTTCGTGTCACCGGAAATGAAGGGCCAAGAGGTGTTGGCGCTCCTGGAGAAGGGCGTAAAGGTCTCCATTAATTCGGACGACCCGGCCTACTTCGGCGGTTACATTGGCGACAACTACTACGCGTTGGCGGACCAATTTGCGTTGACCAAGGCGCAGGTCGTGCAACTAGCCCGGAACTCGTTCGAAACGTCCTGGATCAGTGAGGACCAGAAACGCTTATACCTGGCTGAACTCGACGCTTACGTGGCAGCTCACTAACTGATAGCATTCAAAAATCCCCGGCTCGCGATGGCGAACCGGGGATTTTTACGTTGGTTAATACAGCAAGATGGACGTGGTCAGCTGGTCGCCGTCGAGTTCGATGACGCGCGCTCCGCGGGGCAAGTCGCCGTAAGTGTTGTAGCCGCTGACGTTGCCGTAACCCAGGATCAGGCCGCGGTAGCGCGCCACGAAATTATTGTCGTGGTCGTGACCGGCAAAGAGGCCTTGAACGTTTTGGCTGCGGAGCAGGGTGTAAAACAGACCCGAATTGGTCACGGGCGAGCAGATGGGCTCGTTCTTACTGCCGGACAACAGGTGGTGGGACGCCGCGTGATATTCCGGGAGCGGAATGTGCAGGAACCCCAGGTCGTGGTGCTCGTGGTTCCGAGCGTACGGTAATAAGCAGAACCAGGCGATTTGTTCGGGTTCAACGGCGGCGTATTGGTCGTCATCGGGCCAGTGACCGTAGGCGCCGCTGTCCCAAACGTAGAGGACGTGGGCCAGGCGCTGGTCGCGGTAGACCTCTAGGGTGTAGCTTTCCCGGTCGGCGACAATCAGGGAAAAGTGTTTGTCGGCGGGGTGGGTCAACCGCCGTTCCAGGGTGCGCAGGTCGTTACGGGTAAAGGTCCCTTCCGTGTCGTGGTTGCCGTAGGTGATGGCGACCGGCACGGTGTGGCGGTTGAAGACGTCGTACAGGGCGCCGAGGACCTGGTCGGGGTGACTGACCAGTTTGCCCCAGATGAGGTCGCCGGTCACCATGATGAGATCAAAGGTGTTTTCAGTTAACAGGCGGTCGATGGCGGCCAACGTTTTTTGACTGGCCTCGTTGAGGGGGAAGTCCCCTAAATGCAGGTCGGTCAATTGACAAATGCGGAAGGGCTGATCGGTGGCAATCGTTAATTGCATGGGTGACCTCCTAGTGGTAGTCCTGATCTTCCAGATACGTGTTGTAGCCTTCGTCCACGGCGCTCACGCGGTGGGCGTCGGCGCCAAAAACCAACGGGATCTGCCGTTCCTGGGCGGCGCGTAACCAGTTGGCCGACGGGGACGACTCCGTTTCGGTGGGGCGAAATAGCCCGGCCATGTTGCAGTCGAGGAACTCCTCGTGTTGTTGCACCGTGGTCAGGAGGTCTCCCAGCTGGCGGTTGGTCTGGGCGTCCTGCCAGAGCGTCTGGCTGGGGAAGGTGTTGCGCCACTTTCGGTAGAGCATCAGGTGCCCGTACCGGTGGGGCTTGTCCGCCACGTCCCAGTCGACGGCCTGCTGCATGGTGCGCAGGTAGGCGTGGGCGACGGCAACGGGTGACCCATATTCCTGCAGGACGCCCTGACGAAAGTCGGCCGCCGTGTCGTCGAGGGCCCGCAGCCCCGTTGCGGTTGGCAAAAAGTGCACCGACAGGATGGCGTCGTCAATCTGTGAGTGGTATTGATGCAGCTGTTCGGCGGTCCAATCGCGGAACTCTGGCAGGTAGTCGACCTCAAATCCGACCAAAATTTGGAGCCGGTCGCGGTACTTGGCCTTGAGGTAGTTCATCTTGGCGAAGTATTGTGGCAGCTCGTCGTAGGCCATTGCCGCGGTCGCAATGGCGTGCCGGGACCCTTGCGTGGGTCGGTAAAAGGCGGGCGGCAGGGGGAAGTGCTCGGTGATGGAATAGGTCTTGAAACCCGCCGCGATGGCGCGTTCCAGGTAGGCTTCCACGTCTTCGCCGGAGCCGTGCGGACAAAATTCGGTGTGGTTGTGACCGCTCCAGGTGCGCCGGTCCAGGTGATGGAGAGCCGTTAGACTAAGCATGGGGGCCCACCTCCTGAACGTCGTGTTCCCGCAGGTACAGGGTCAGGGGCTGGTTGAGCGCGAGGGGCGTGGTGTGATTCAACCGTTCAACGGTCAACGTCAGCTGATCCACGGCCGTCGCAAACCGGTAGCGAATGCGGTCACCCAGCATGGTGGCGCTGATCAGGTGCCCCGCAATGGCCACGACCGGCCCGGCATTCTGGGGTTCTTCGCGGAAGAACAGCTCCGGCCGCACAATGTAGTGGTGCGCCGCCCGGACGGCCTGGGTGCGGGTGTGGTGACAGCCCAGCGCCAGCAGTTGGTCGCCGGTCAAGAGATTGTGGTGCCCGATGAACTGAGCCATGAAGACGTTGGCGGGCTGGGTGTAAATGGCCATGGGGGCGCCTTGCTGTTGGACGTGGCCGGCGTTCATGACGATGATGTCGTCGGAGATGGCCATGGCTTCGGCCTGGTCATGGGTCACGAACAGCATGGTGATCCCCAGCTTCTGCTGATAGTCGCGAATCTGATCGCGCAAGTCGACCCGGGTTTGGGCGTCTAAGGCGCTCAGGGGTTCATCTAACAAAAGCAACTTGGGCTTGAGCACCAGGGAGCGGGCAATGGCGACCCGCTGTTGTTGTCCCCCGGAGAGGTTGTGCGGATAGGCGTCGCGTTTGTCACTTAGGTTGACCGTGGCTAACATACCGGTCACGGCTTGCTCAATGGCCTCCGCCGACTGGTGCTGGACCCGCAACCCGTAGGCCACGTTGTCGAACACGGAGAGGTTGGGGAAGAGGGCGTAGGACTGAAAGATCATGCCCAGCTGACGCTGATTGGCGGGTAATTGTTGAATCGCCTGGCCGTCCAGCAGAATCTCACCGTCCACACGGGTATTGAGCCCGGCGATGGCCCGGAGCACGGTGGTCTTCCCACTCCCACTAGGACCGAGTAACGTGGTCAGGGTATTGGCCCGGACGCTAAACGACATATGCTGAATGATGGTTGCCCCGGAAAGGGTGATACTTAAATCTTTAAGGGCTAAAAAGGCTGAACTCATGAGTGCTTGGACCGCTCCTTTGACGGCGTGTTGGCGTGCCGCATGATGAGAATTAAAATCAGGGAAATAAACGCGAGAAATAGAAAGTAGATGGTGGTCAGAACGCTGCTGGCCTGGCCGTTGCTCTGCATCAACCGGTACATGTAGATCTTGAGGGTCTCGAAGTTGCCCCCCAGCAACAGGTTGGTCAGCACGTATTCCCCGAAGGCACTGGTGAACGTCAGCAGCATGGCCACGAAGATACCCGACTTGATGTTCGGGAGAATCACCTTCAGAAAGGCCGGGATGGGGCGTTCCCCCAGAACCAGGGCCTGTTCGAACATGGCCCGAAAGTCGTGAGCGATGAAGGCGTTGTTCAGGACCTGGTAGGTCAACGGAAGACTCAGCAGGGCGATGGCCAGGACCAGAATCAACGATTTCGGGATCGGCAGGTTCGCGTAGACCTGAATCAGGCCGGTGACCAGGATGATGCCGGGAATCGTGAACGGCAGGATCGTGATGAAGTGCAGCTTGGCTTTCAGGCTGGGTGCGTACACGTTGACGTAGAAGACCACCGGCAAGAAACACGCCATGGCGATGAGGGTGGTGCCGAGACTGAGCCCCAGTGAACGGACTAAGGCCGCACTAAAGTCGGGATTGGTCACCAGTTGCTGGTACCATTTCAGCGTGAGGCCTTCCGGCAGGATGGTCTTGACCCACGAGGTCGCGAACGAATAGACGATGGTGGCCAAAATCGGCATGACCAGGTAGATAAAAATCAGTAAGGTCACGAAACGGGCGTAAAATCGTTCGGTGGAAGAGAGCATTAGGCCACCTCCCACTTAGAACGCGTGACGCGGTTGCCGACCCAGACGATGAGGGTCATCAACCCGGCAAAAATCGTGGCAAAGGTACAGGCGAGGGGCACGTTGGCGGTCAACTCCCCGTTGATCAGGGCGCCAATCAGGGTGGGGATGGTGACGATGTTGTTCCCCGTCAAGGCAAAGGCCGTTTCGTAGGTGCCCATCGCGTTGGCGAAGAGCAGGATGAAGACCTCGACCAGGTTGGGCAGGATCACCGGTAAGATGACCTGGCGCAGGAAGAAGCCCCGCGAGGCGCCGAGCACGGCCGAGGCCTCGCGCCATTGTGGATTGAGCTCTTCGAAGACCGGAAACAGGAACATGATGCCCAGTGGAATCTCGAAGAAGGTGTAGGCGAACGTGGCCCCCGTCAGGGAGTACAGGTTCAGGCCGTTGGGCCAGCCCAGCGCCGTCGTGATGGCGCGCCACACCCCGGCGTTTCCGAACAGGATGATCAACGAGAAGGCCAGGGGCACGCCGGCAAAGCTCGCCGACATGTTGAACAGGGTGATGAGCGCCTGCTTGGTACTGGTCTGCAGCTTGGTCAGGGCGTGGGCCCCCACGATGGCGATCACGATGGAGACGCCCGCCGTGATGCCGGAAATCTTCAGGCTGTTCAGGATGGCCAGATGGTAGTAACGGTTCGTGATGACCTGGTGGTAGTTATCCAGGGTCAAGCCGCCATCCAGGGTCTGGAAACTAGCGATGAGCATCACCAGCACCGGAATAATCAGGATCAGCACGACCAAGATACCGAAGGGCAGAAAGATCTTTAGACGATTCGCCATTAGTTAGCTCCTAAGACGTCAGCCTTCCATTCCTGGCCGAGCTTGACCGTGGCCTTGTTCCAGGTGTCGTTATCCTTGACGTGGAAGACCTTTTCATAGGCGCTGGCGGGCAGCAGCTTGCTCTTGACGTCGGCCGGGAGCTTGACGTTGCTTCGGATGGGCCGCGCGTACCCTTTGGCCAGGTTGATCTGGCCCTTATCGGACAGGATAAAGTCGCGGGCCAGCTTGGCGGCGTACGGGTGAGCGGCCTTTTTGTTGATGATCTCAGCGTACCCGCTCGTGACCGTGCCGTCGGTTGGCACCGTGATCTTGTAGCGCTTGGAATTGATCTGGTGAGCGTAGTTTAGGGCGTTAAAGTCCCACATGACGGCGACTTGCAGTTCCCCCTTTTGGAGGTTTTGAATCGTGGTGTCGACCGTTGAGAGGCGCTTGGCCTTCTGTAACTTGGCGAAGTAGTCCAGCCCCGGCTTCAGGTTGCCTTCGTTGCCACCGTGTGCGTAAGCGGCGGCCAGCACAGAGTATTGGGCTTGCGCGGCCGTGGAGACGTCACCGAGTGCGACCTTGTACTGGCCCTTAGCGAGGTCGGCCCAGGACTTGGGCGCATCAGCGGCCTTGACGTTCTTGGTGTCGGTGATGAAGACGATGGAGCCTTGGTAGCCGGCGGAGTAGTACCCATCCTTGTCCTTGGCCCAGCTGGGGATGTCGTTCCAGTACTTGGTCTTGTACTTCATCAGGAGCTTTTGCTGCATGGCGGTCGGCGCGACGTTCAGGCCCACGTCCCCAATATCCGGCGCGTTCTTGCCCTGAACGGTCTTGAACTTCTGGAGTTCCTGGGCGCTGGGCATGTCGGTATCCTTGTGCTTCAAGCTATACGTTGACTTGATATCGTTCCAAGTGCCAATCCAGTTGGCCCAGGTGTCGGGCATCCCGACCGAGGCAATTTGCCCCTCCTTCTTTGCCTGTTCCGTGATGGTCTTCCAATTGTCGGACGAGGCACTCGTGGTGCTGCTAGCACATCCGCTTAACGTTGCGGCTAAGGCAACGGTGGTTGCCGCAGCAGCCAATAAACGATAATTCATCAAATCACTCCTCAAAATTTAGGCCCTGTCATACGTCCTTTACGATAGCGGAGGCATGTAAAAATTTCGCAACAGATTGATACAATTCGTGTAAAGGTTGATATAACAACATTTATGAGGAGACATGTTCTCATGCTAAATTGATGGGTCATCACCATCATTTGACCCCATTTTGGGGGTAAGCGGATATTACCAAATTTATTAAAACGCGTGGTAGGCTTAAGGTATCAAGCATGAACGGTTATTAAAGTAAGGGGGAGTTTTACCATGGATTTACCAATCGCACAGGACTATTTACTGCTGACCGAAAAGATTACGACGCGGCCCATGCTCCGAACCCGGTTCACCACGCAGGCCTACCTGGTCCTGGCCACCTTTTTGGATCTGCGGGCCCAGCATCTGTTGACGGTGACCGAGCAACGCCTGGCGGTTCCGAACAGCGACCGGCTACAGGCCGCGTTGCCGGCCAAGCTGCAGTTGCTGGCGACGCGGTTGCAGGACCAGCTTAAAACCGGTGACAGCACGGAAGCCGGGTTTAAACTGCTGGTCAGCTGGGACCTGGCGAACGCCATTTACGACACGGTGGGACCGGAGCTGGCGCAGCGGTATCAGGTGGAGACCGTGATCTTTCAGAACAACCTGTTGCCGCACACCATTTATGAGCCCACGCCGGCGGCCAAGCAGGCGGTCCTCACGCGGTTGACCCAGCAGATCACCGACCGGGACCTGCCGGCGACCAGTCTGGCGGTTCTCACGATCTTTGAACAACTCAACGCCCTGAAATGGCTGTTTCCGGCGCCCGTGGCGGATCAGATCCAGCAGTTGTTGCCGACGCAGCCCGGGTATGCGGAACTGCACGGGCTGACCACCCTGGCGCAACACCGCATCACGATGCGCAAGTTCGAGTTGGACTCCTGGTTGAGCTAGGGGACAAGTGGCGTCAGTTGACGGGCCTCGAGACTGGTCAGCGGGCGCATACTGGAAGGAAAGGGAAGTGGTACTCATGCGAGGACGAAAAATCATGGTCGGCCTAGTGGGCCTGCTCACGTTCGGCGGCCTGTTGTGGGGGCTCGACCGGCCCATCACGGCGCAGGCCCAGACGACCCAAGCGGTGACCTGGTATCAGCAGTGGCGCCGGGCGTACCTGGGCGGGAAGACCCAGAAATATGTGAAGACCAATGACGGTCAAGGGGCCACCCAGGTTCTTTCCGAAGGCCAGGGGTACGGCATGCTGGCGACTGTCTTGGCGGCCAAACGGGGCGTGAAGAGCCAGACCACGTTTAACCAACTGTACCGGTACTACCGCGCGCACCGGATCGCGGCCGACAATCCGCTGATGAGTTGGCGCCAGACGCGCCGCGGCGGTCAGCTGACCAGCGTGGGCTCGGAGCGCAACAGTGCGACCGACGGCGACCTCGACATCGCCTACGCGCTGATTTTAGCGGATCGGCAGTGGGGCAGTCGCCGGGTGAATTACCGGCAAGCGGCGCAGCGTTTACTAACGGCAATCGCACGCCACGAGCTCAATCCCACGACCAAGCTGCCGCTCATGGGTAATTGGGCGACGACTGCTTATGACCGCAGCAAGCTGCGCACGTCGGACCTGATGACCGGGTACTTTAAGACGTTCGCCAAGTTCACCCATCAGCACGTCTGGACCCAGGCCGCGCAACGCAGTCAGCGCCTCGTCAGCCGGCTGAGCGCGCGGCATCAAACGGGGCTTTTTCCGGACTTCATTCGCGTCAGCGGCACCCAGTTGGCGCTGACCAACGTGCATCCCGGGGAGATTGAATCGGCCACCGATAATCAGGTGGGGTATAACGCGTGTCGGGTCCCGTGGCGCCTCGCCCAGACCTACCGCATGACCCACGATGCGACGACCAAACGGGCGCTGACCAAGCAGCTGACCTTTTTCAAGCACCGCGCGCGCATCACGTCCGGGTACACGTTAGGCGGCCACGCCGTGAACAATTACACCAATCCGGCCTTTAACGCCCCCATCAACGCGGCCGCCCGTACGTTGAAAATGAGTGGGCTGCGCCGGAAGACCGCCCGGCAGCTGCCGGCGAAAATCACCAAGCACACCTACTATTCGGCAACGCTGCAAGTCGTGACGGCCTTGTCGTAGATAGTTTAAAACATACAAAAAGAGGATCGGAATGGGTGTCCGGTCCCCCTAGATTGCACGAAAAAAAGGCATTCCGCTGAGGGATGCCTTTTTCGTGGAACGATAAGTTTAGTAAGTAGCGACGTAGGATTGGTTGGCCGTGACGTACTTGCCGTTGGTCAACTGGAACCGGTAGGCGCCCTTGCTGTTCTTGGTGATGGCCTTAACGGCTAACTTGGTACCCGCCTTGACCTTGGTCCCGCGAGCACTCTTGGTGAAGTTGATGGATGAGTATTCGTAGACTGGCTTCGTGGTCTTGATACCGGTCACGCCACTGATCGTTTGGTAGTAGCTCGTCGTGGCGTGGGCAGCGGCGCTCTTGAACCAGCTGTTCACGGTGGAACTGTCTAAGACCTTGTTCAAGTCGACGTTCCCGCTGATACCGGAGACCCGGCCCTTGCTGGTGTATTGCCACAGGTCGGCCGAAACACCCGGAACACTTGGCTTCACGGAGCTGTACTTGGCGATCCAGGCACCGTCGAACTTGGAGAAGTCCAACTTGTGGGCCGTGGCGTAGTATTCACCGGAGTACAGGATCAGCGGCTTGTTGGTCAGCTTCCGCATCGTCTTCAACCACGCGTTGACGTAGGTTTGTTCGGACTTGGTTGCGGAGCTCATCCGTTGTTCTTCGTCCAGAACGAAGAACTTCGTGTGGGCGTTGCTGCGCTTGTAGAAGTCCTTGGCTTCCTGTTGCGCATCCTTGACGCTGGTGAATTGGGCGAACATGTATTGGCCAAACGGAACGCCGTACTTGTAGGCACCGTTCGCGTTGGTGTTGCGGGCACTGTCAACCATGTAACCCTTGTCACCCTTGCTACCATGTTGGACCCGAATAATGGCGTACTTTAAGTCCTTGGACGCCTTGGACCAGTTGATATTGCCTTGGTACTGCGAGATGTCGGCGACTTTTTTGCCGGCGGCGTTGGCCGTGGTGGTGTTTAACCCGACACCCACGGCAACGACAGCGGCCATGGCAGCCAAACCGATCCCGAAGCGTTGTAACAATTTATGCATAAAAAATACCCTCCTCAGTCTTTGCCCCCGATTATACACGGGGGACATCGCCTCGAGGTTACCACAAATTTACAATTAATTACATTTCGATTGCAGCAAAAAACCGTCCGGTCAAAAATTAACGGACGGTTTGTCGGAGCCTATTTATGTTGCGCAATGTAAATCTTCAAAGCCAATTGGGCCCGGGCCTTGTCCGTGCTGGTGACCGGATTGTAGACCTTGAGTCCCTTGGATGAGGTGACCTGTGAGTAGCTGTTGACCTTGTTGGTGCCACTCTCGAAGTACATCAGGTCGCTCTTGTTCGGGGAGTGGTTCAGGCCCATCACGTGGCCGAATTCGTGGGCGATGGTGCCGGCGTATTCGTACATCCGACCCTGGGCCGCGACGCTCTTTTCCACGGCCGCGACCCGACTCTTCAACGTCGCGTATTCGGGCAGTGATTCCTCGATCTTTTGGGCGGTCTCGTTGAACTGAGCCGAGTAGTTCTTATCGCTCGACGTGATGCCCTTGGCGGCTAACTCGGCCTTGGCTTGGGCTTCGATCGTCCCGGCAAATTGGTGGTAGAACGAGTCGTTTAAGCCGTTGGTCATGGCCACACCGATATCCTGCTTGGCGGCGTCGTAATAGTACTTACGCACCTGAACCTGCTTGGTCGAGGGCGTCCACCAGGCGTCGCTGTTATCATTTTTAGAAGGTTTGGCATTGGAAACGGAGAAGGTCAGCGTGTGCGACTTCTTGGTTCCCTGCGTGAAGGTCTTCTTGCCCAGCTTGTGGTTCCAGTAGTCCATGGCCAGCTTGACGCTCTTCTTCAGGTTAGGATCCTTGGTGTTGACATACACTACGGCCTTCCCGTTCTTCTTCAGCCCCGTTTGTGCGTTGTAGGCGAGTTTATACTTCTTCCCCAGTTGTTTCGCGTGTTTCCGATAATAGCTATTGCTCTTTTTTAAAACACTGCTGGAGGGCTTCACGCTGGCCGCCTGCGCGGTCACCGTACTGGTCGACACGATGGGGGCAACTAACAACGTGGCCGCAATCGCGGTTAGTTGAACCCGGCGTTTCATGTGATGTGCGTTCATGATAGAACCTCCTTCAATCCCCAAAACAATCTCTAGTTTACAACAGCATATGCTTTTCTAAAAAGCCGGTCAAGCAAAACAATCAGAAAGTCTATCCAATAGATTGCCCACTTATCAGTGATGATGACGGTTTCACGAAAAGAGGAGGGGAATATCTGTTCGCCTCGGTGGTTAAATCTGGTATAGTAAGACTAAACGATTTAAGAGAGGATGATGACAATGGTCACTCGGTGTCCGTGGGCGAATAGTTCCGCCAGCATGCAGGCCTATCACGACCAGGAATGGGGCCGGCCGCAGCATGACGAGCAGTCGTTATTTGAATTATTATGCCTGGAGACCTATCAGGCGGGATTAAGTTGGCAAACGGTGCTCAATAAACGGGCCGCTTTTCGGCAAGACTTCTATGATTTTGACGTGGCACGGGTCGCGGCGATGACGGCGACCGACCTCGACCGCTGCCTGCACGACCCGGCCATTATTCGCAACCGCCTCAAGTTGAACGCCACGGTCAACAACGCCCGGGTGATCCGGGACTGGTCCGGGCCAGGCACTTTTAGTGCGTGGCTCTGGGACTTCGTGGGCGGCCAGCCCATTCGGCACCACTTCACGACCAGTGACCAGGTACCGCCGACCACGGATCTGGCGCAGCACGTGTCCCGCGAGCTGAAGAAGCGGGGCTTTAAGTTCGTCGGTCCCACCACGGTGTATTCGTGGATGCAGGCGGCCGGGTTGATCAATGACCACCTCTTGAACTGCGATTGGGCACCGGAACGGCAAGGAAAGGAAGGGTAACAGATGCGTTTTTTACATACGGCCGATTGGCACATTGGCAAAAAGTTGCACGGGTATGATCTGCTGACGGAACAGCGCGACGCGTACCGGCAGATCAAGGCCATCGCTCTGCAGGAGCGGGTCGACGCCGTGGTGATCGCGGGGGACCTGTATGACCGGGCCCTGCCGAGTGAGGCCGCCGTGACGGCATTGGACGACATGTTGGTCGACCTGAACCGCCGGCAGCAGTTGCCAATCTTGGCGATCAGCGGGAACCACGACTCCGGCGTGCGGTTAGGGTACGGTCGGCAGTGGTTTGCCAGCACCGCCTTCTACCTGAAAACGACGGTGGCGGAGGGCCTGCAACCGGTGGTCATGGGGGACACCCAGTTCTTTTTGCTCCCTTACTTTGAGCCGTTCGCGGTCCGACAGCTGTTCGATGACGAGTCGATCCGGACCGAGGCCCAGGCCATGGAACGCCTGGTGGCGGCGATGAAGGAGAAGTTTGACCCGGATAAGAAGCACGTCTTGGTCGCCCACTTCTTCGCGGCCGGCAGTCACCATAGCGATTCGGAGACGCAGGTCCAGGTCGGGGGGCTGAACGCGGTCCCCGTGGACCTGTTGCGCGACTTTGACTACGTGGCGCTGGGACACCTGCACCGCAAAGAGGCGCTCCAGCACGAACCCACCATTAAGTACAGTGGGTCGCCGCTGAAATTTTCGACCAGCGAAGCCGAGGACACCAAAGGCGTGTGGATCGTGGACACGGACACCACGCCGGTCACGGTGACCTTCAAGCCGCTGACGCCCCTCCACGACCTGGTGGTGCTGGAGGACAGTTTCGCCACCTTACTGGACCGGGAGCACGATTTTCCGGTGACCGCCGATGACTTTATCGCCATCAATTTAACGGATACCGCGCCGATTCCCAACGTGATGCAGCGCCTCAAGGAACGCTTCCCGAAGATTATCGAGTTGCACCGGGTCAACCCGCTGGAAGTGGCGCTGCCGGACCTGCCGCCCGAACGCCTGCAGGCCGATCCGTTTGCCTTAATGACGGACTTTTTTAGCCAAACGACCAAGCACGCCTTAAACGACCAGCAGACTCGCTGGGCCCAACAGGCGTTGCAGCAAGCGATGAAGGAGGACGCGCAATGACGCCACAAACGCTACACCTTGAATACTTTGGGCCGTACCGGGATACGACCATTGACTTCACCAAGTTCACCAGCACGCCGCTGTTCTTGATCAGTGGTAAGACGGGGACCGGGAAGACCACGATCTTTGACGGCATGTGCTACGCGCTGTTCGACCAAACGTCGGGGAACGACCGCAAGCCGCAGGCCATGCGCTCCGACTTCGCGACCTTCGCCGATCCGACTCGGGTGACCTTTACCTTCACCCACCGGGACCGCCGGTATGAAATTGTGCGGGAACCCGCGCAAACGTTGAACAAGAAGCGGGGGACCGGGGTCACGGACGTGGCGGCCAGTGTGACGCTGACCGTTTGGGACGGGGAGACCGAAATCGACCAGTTGACCAAGGCAGGAAAGGTGCACGATTACCTGGAGAATCTCCTGCAGATGGACGGCCAGCAGTTTGCCCAAATCGTGCTGTTGCCGCAGGGGGAGTTTCGCCGTTTCCTGATTGCGTCGAGTGACGATAAGGCGGCGGTCCTCGAACAACTCTTTCACACCAAGATCTTTGCGCGGTGGGCGGAACGGCTCAACGACCAATTGCGGCGTGACCGGCAAGCGAATCAGGCGGCGTTGGCGGAACTGACCCGGGTCCAGCAGTCGCTGGTCTGGGACCCCGATAATCAAGCCACGGCCGCCGACCTGTTGACCGCCGGCAAGACGACCGAGTTGACGGCGCTGATGACGGAACAGCAGGCGGCGACCAAGGCGGCTGAAGAACAGGCCACGACCGCCTATCAAGCGGCCCAAAATCGGGTTCAGGCCCTGACGCGGCAGGACACGAAGGAAGAACAGTTGGTGGCGGATCGTCACCAACTGGCGACGTTGCAGACGACGCAACGGGAATTGGCGGCCCAGCAGCCGGCCATGCAGACCTTGGCGACGACCATCGCCGACCTCGAATGGGCTCAGCACGTGCACCCCAAGTGGACGGCGTGGCAGCAGGCCCAACAGACGCAGCAGCGCCGGGAAGCGGCTAGTCAGCATGCGACCGACCAACTGACCCAGGCCCAGGCGGCGTACCAGGCGGCGCAGGACGCCCGCACCGCGGCGGACGACCTCCCGGCGCGCATCACGCAGCAGCAGAACCGGCAGGCCCAAAATGCCCGCATCCGGCCGATCTATGAGCAGATCGACCAGGCCCAGACCGCGCAGCGCCAAGCCCAGCAACAGCAAGCACAGGCGGCCGCGGCGGTGACCGCCGCGCAAACGGCGCTGCAACAAAACGCGCGCGACCAAGCGGCTCAGCAGGCCATCATTGACCAGCAGGCAACACTGTATGCGACCAATCAACGGTTGACCCAGACCGCACAGCACCTGGCCGAGTGGCAAAAGCAGGGCCAGACCCTTCAGCAAGCCCAACGAGCCGCGGCTGACCAGCAGGCCCGGGTGACGCAACTCGCCGCACAGGTGACGCAGGCCCAGGCGGCGGCTCAGACCGCCCAACAGACGGCCGATGACCAGTACCAGGCCCGGTTGCGGGGCCAGATCGCCGAATTGAGTGCGCAGTTGACGCCGGGCAGCCCGTGTCCAGTCTGTGGCTCGACCACCCATCCGCAACCAGCCACCCCCGGGACGGCGACCGTGACGGTGACGGCCGCCGCGGTGCGGGCGGCCCAAGCGACCGCCACCCAGAAACAGCAGGTGGTCAATCGCTTGGAAGCGGAATTGATCCAGTTGCGGACCACCGTTGCGGAGCAGACGCGACAAAATGACCAGGCCTTGGGGGCGTTGCGGACCACCCTGACGGACCTCGCGGGCGTCACGGCCGAAGCAACGGTCACGGACCTCCTGACCATCGTGGCACGCGAACAGGCCCAAACGACGCAGGCATTGCGCGCCAACCAACAGCAACTAACGGCGGTCGCCACGGCGCAACAGCGCTTAGCCACGTTGGTCGCGGCGGCGACTGACCAGCAGACGGCCGTCACGCAGGCCCAAGCGGCGGCCCAGACCACGCTCGCCCGGCTGACGGCCCAACTCGCGACCCAACGGGCCCAACTGGACCCCGACGCCCCGACCTTTGCGGCGTTTAGCGCCCAAGAACGGCAGCTGACGGCGGAACTCCAACGGAATCAGGCCCAACTGACCGCGTTGGACCAGCGGGTCACGCAGACCCAGCAAGCCGCCGCGGTGGCCCAAACGGACGTGAAGAACGCTCAGGCGGAACGGGTCGCCAGCCAACGGGCGGTCCAGGAAGCCCGGACGGCCCTGGAAGCCGCGTTGGCCGATCGCCAGTTGACGGTCACCGATGACCAGGCCCAACTGACCGACTGGTTCGCGGCGTTGTCCACGCTACCGGCCAAGCGCCAAACGCTGCAGGCCTTTCAGACCCAGCAGGAACGGACCGCGGCAACGCTGGGCGAGGTGACCAAGCGCATTGGGGAGCAACCGGCGCCCGACCGCGAGCGGACCCAAGCGGCGTTAGCGGCCGAGCGCCAGACCGTGGCCCAGCTACAGGATCAGCGCTACGCCTACCAGAACCAGTGGCAGCAGAACCAAGACCGGTTGGCCGAGCTGACCCAGCAATTGGCCGACCGGCAGACGGCCGCCCAGCGGACGCAGGAATTGGCCGAGCTGGCCGGCGTGCTGAACGGGGATGGACCCAACAGCAAGGTGGGCCTGGAACGCTACGTGCTCCAGACTTACCTGCGGCAGATCCTGACCGTGGGGAATCACCGACTCCAGCAACTGACCAACGGCCGCTACCAGTTCGTCATCGACGAGACCCCCGCGGCCTCTAAGAAACGTTCCGGACTGGAAATCGACGTTTACGACGACCACGTGGGCGAACAACGCAGCGTGCACACCCTTTCCGGTGGGGAAAGCTTCATCGCGGCGTTGGCCCTTGCCTTGGCGCTGGGCGAGGTCATTCAGCGGACGACCGGGAGTGTGGACGTGGACGCGCTCTTTATCGATGAGGGCTTTGGCTCGCTAGACGAGGACGCCTTAATGACGGCGCTGGATTCCCTGGAGGCCGTCGAAGGGCAGCACCGAATGATCGGCATCATCAGTCACGTCAGCGAATTACGAACGCAGGTCCCGAATCAATTACAGGTCATCGGGGACGGTAACGGGGAGAGTCACGTCCACTACCAAACCATTGCGGACCTGTAGGCCGATGGGCAAAAGCCACGCCCCTGAACGGTTCAAGGCCGGTTGCAACGCTTGATAAGTTTTACAATAAAACGGTTATATATTCAACGATTTCTAGTGCATTTCGTGTTGAAATGGCTTATGATAGAAGCTATCATAACGAAATGAGATGGTATTGAATGTGCACCAGCCTAACTTATCAAAATAGTCGGGGGGACCATTTCCTGGCCCGGACCATGGACTTCGCCTTCGAGTTGAACGGACAGCCCATGTTTATGCCCCGGAACTTCACCGTCCAGGGAGATGCCGGTGAATTTACGACCCAGTATGGCTTCATTGGGGCCGGCCGGAAGATTGGTCACGAAATGTTTGTCGATGGCGTGAACGAACACGGCTTAGGGGTGGCGGCACTGTACTTCCCAGCCAACGCGCACTACGTCCAACACGCCGATGCCGATAAGCAGGGCATCGCGCCCCACGACTTCACGGCCTGGGCATTGGGCAACGCGGCCAGCGTGGAGGACCTGCGGCAGCTGGTCCAGGAGATCCAACTGGTCGACGTCCCGGTGGCGTTGTTGAAGATTACGACGCCGTTACACTTTATCGTCAGCGACCCTACCGGGGACACGGCCGTACTGGAAGCCACGAACAAGGACTTACAGCTGCTGGATGATCCGGTCGGCGTCATGACGAATTCGCCAGACCTCGGGTGGCACCTGCAGAACCTGAGCACGTACGGGACGCTCACGGCCGAGGAACGGCCCCTGCACGATTACCAGGGGTACCAGTTGAAGACCCAGGGTCCCGGGACCGGCGCGTTCGGCTTGCCCGGCGACTATACGTCGCCATCGCGGTTCATCCGGACGGTGTTCGCCAAGCACTTTAGTCAACCGACGCCAGATATTCCCAGCACGTTGAACCTCTTGCAACACCTGCTGGACGGCGTGACGATTCCCAAGGGCGTGAAGCTCAAGGCCGACGGGGAAAGCGACTACACCCAGTACCGGGGCTACATGAGCTTAGAGGAGCGGGCCTACTACATGGAACCTTACGACAACGCGGAGTTGCAGCGGGTGGTCCTGACCGACGACATGTTGGCCAACTGCCACGAGCCCATCAACTACGCCTTGGCCCACCAGCCCCACATCAAGGAACTCAATTAGCGCGGGTTAGATAGACGAAGACAGGAAGGAAGTTTGCGATTTTTCGCGAACCTTCTTCCTGTTTTTTTGAACAGGGGGCTGGTGCCGAAAGCCTCCAAAAGAGGCGGCCTCGAGTTATCTTAATGGCTTAACTAGCCACGTGCTTTGGCCGGCCTTTTGGCCCCACACCTTTTATACTGGACGGTAATTAGGAAAGAAGAGGGGATGAGGACGATGTGTACGAGTTTAACGTTAGCAAATCAACAGGGGGACCATTTCTTGGCCCGCACCATGGACTTCGGGACGGACTTTCAAGCCCGCATCATGGTGATGCCGCGGAACCGAACCGTTCAGGGGGACGCGGGGACCTTTACCACCCAGTACGGGTTCGTGGGGGCCGGCCGTAAGCTGGACCACGAGATGTTTACCGACGGGGTGAACGAGTGCGGTGTCGGGATCGGGGCCCTGTATTTTCCGGGTCACGCCAGTTACCTGGAGGACACGCCGGCCGACATGCTGGGACTGGCTCCGCAAGACTTCGTGGCCTGGGTTCTCGGGAACATCACCAGCGTGGCCGATTTACGAAAAAAGGTGGGCCAGATTCAACTGATCAACGTTCCGGCCGCCCTGATCAACGTGGTGCCACCACTGCACTTCATCATCAGTGACGCGACCGGCACGACCGCCGTTTTGGAACCCGAGGGTGGCGAACTGCACCTGATCGACGACCCGGTCGGCGTCATGACCAATTCGCCGAACCTGAGTTGGCACCTGCAACACCTGAGCACCTACAGCACGTTGACCAATCAGGAGCGGCCGACCCACGCGTTGATGGATTACACGCCCACGACCCAGGGACCCGGGACCGGCGCCGTGGGCCTGCCGGGGGATTATACGTCGATGTCGCGGTTCGTCAAGACCGTGTTCACCAAGGAGTACGCGACGCCCGCCACGGACGTGCCCGGGACGCTGAATCTTTTGCAGGACATCTTAAACGGGGTCACGATTCCCAAGGGCGTCAAGATCCAGGAGGACGGGCAGAGTGACTACACCCAGTATCGGGGGTACATGAACCTGACGGCGCACACCTACTACATGGACCTGTACGAAAATCAGATTTTGCAGAAGGTGGCGCTGACCGATGACTTGTTAGACCACCTGGAGGAACCCGTTGAGTACCCGATGTCCCGGCAGGTCTACGTGCGTGATCTGACCGCCGACCAAGTCTCAACCGAAGAGTAACCTGCGCAGAATAGACACCTAAAAACGGACGCTCGGCAACTTGGCCGGACGTCCGTTTTGGTGAAGCGCTTGTTAGCGATTTTGATTGGCTTCGTGGATAAAGTGGTGGATCAATTGCCGGGAGGTCCCCAGGGCAACGACCGCCCGTAACGGCATGTTGAGGAACATCCGGTCCTTGAGGGCCACGGCTTCCCCGTTCTCATCGGTCGCCACGAACGGATTCCCGCTACCGTCGCCTTCGTTGGCGAGCGGTTGGATAACCGTTTGCTTGAAGATGGCCAGCAGTTCGGGGTCCTGCACGATGGTCGTCAGGTAGGTCTCGCTGGTCACGGGTGCCGGGGAGTTCTCGAAGTCCATGCTGAGCTTGGTCTGCAACCGCATGTCACGGGATGAGGCCCCGACCATGATCTCGTAGTCGCCCGTGTCGGCTTGCCAACGGTGGTTGCGTTCGCACCACCAGCTGAAGTCCCGCCGACTGAGGTGCAGGGTGACCGGCTTGGTCTCGCCGGGGGCCACGGCGATCTTGGTGAAGGCGCGCAGTTCCTTGGTCGGCATCGGCGCGTGGGACGCGTGGTTCGCCACGTAGAGTTGTGGCACGGCTTGCCCCGCCACGTCACCGGTATTGGTGACGTTGAAGCTGATGGTCGCGCCGCGGGCGTTGCCGTCGACGTGCAGATCGGTGTACTCGAAGGTGGTGTAGCTCAGGCCGTGACCAAACGGGAAGAGTACGTGCATCTCGTGGGTGTCGTAGTAGCGGTAGCCCATGAAGATGCCTTCGGAGTAGTATTCGTGATGCGGGTCTTGGCCAAAGGTCGGGGCCATCGGCGTGTCGGTGAGCCGTAATGGGAAGGTCTCGGCCAGGTGCCCGGATGGGTTGACCTTACCGGTGATGATGTCCCAGGTGGCTTCACCCACGGCTTCACCGGCCAGGTAGGTTTCGACCACGGCGGCCACGGTGTTGATCCACGGCATTTCAACAGCCGAGCCGTTTTGCAGGACGACCGTGGTGTGGGCGTTGACCTTGGCCAGGCTCCCGATGAGGTCCGTCTGATTTTCGGGCAGCATCAGGGAGTTCTTGTCAAACCCTTCGGATTCGGCGCTGGCCGGGTAGCCGGCGAAGACGATGACGTGATCGGCGTCCTGGGCGGCGGCTAACGCTTGGTCGGCCAGGTCGTCGTTGGTCTCGTCCTCGTTCAGGTGGTAACCCGGATAGTAGTCGGCGTTCAACCCGCTATCCTTCAGCGCGGCCAGCGGCGTGGTCAGCTCACTCGGGTTGACGTGGGAACTGCCGGCCCCTTGGTACCGGGGCTTGTCGGCCAGTTCGCCGATGATGACGACCTTGCCAGCGGCGGCTGGCTTGAGGGGCAGCTCCTGGTCGTCGTTCTTGAGCAGGACAATCCCGTCGTCGGCCATCTTCCGGGCAAATTCGTGGTGGGCGTGGTGGTCGTAGCGACCAGCCTGCGGTGCGGCCTCCCAGTCGCGGAGCAGGTGGAGCATGTGCCGCACGGCCTTGTCGAGGGTCCCTTCGTCCAGTTCACCGGTCTCGACCGCGCGAATGATTTCGTCGATCGAGGCCTGACCCTTGCCGGGCATCTCGAGGTCCAAACCGGCCCGTAACGCGGCGGCGTGATCGGCCACGGCGCCCCAATCGGACATGACGGCGCCGTGGAAGCCCCATTCATCGCGGAGAATTTCGCGGAGCAGACGCTTGTTTTGGGAGTTCAGCGTGCCGTTGATCTTGTTGTACGAGGTCATCAGCGTCGCGGGGTGGGCCGTCTTGACGATGGTTTCGAAGGTCCGCAGGTAGAGTTCCCGCAAGGTCCGTTGCGACATGTCACTGGAGGCCGTGAACCGTTGATTTTCCCGGTTGTTCGCGGCGAAGTGCTTGACGGAGACCCCCACGTGTTGGGACTGGACCCCTTGAACGTAGGCGCTGCCGAGCTTGCCGGCGACCAGGGGATCTTCGGAAAGATATTCAAAGTTTCGACCGCCCAGTGGGGACCGCTTGAGGTTGACCCCGGGGCCCAGCAACAGGCTGACCTGTTCGGCCC
The DNA here is from genome assembly GCF_001435095.1 of Levilactobacillus spicheri DSM 15429. Classification (GTDB taxonomy): domain Bacteria; phylum Bacillota; class Bacilli; order Lactobacillales; family Lactobacillaceae; genus Levilactobacillus; species Levilactobacillus spicheri. Next base: position 449,684 of record NZ_AZFC01000035.1, on the reverse strand, counting down.
GGGCTTCGGCACCTAAATGTTCACCCAACTGGTGCATTAACGGTTGGTTCCACGTGCTGGCACTGAGCGCGGCGGCGGGGTAGGTGATAGCCTGAACGGAGTTGTTCAGGTCGTTCGCGCCGGCGTCCGGATCCTGCTTGCGCAGGCCGGAGGGACCGTCCGTCATCATCAAGGTGGGAAGATCTAACCGGTCAATGGTGGCCGTGTACCAATTATGTTTACCCGAAACTAAAGCGGCCTTTTCCTCAAGGGTGAGGTCCGCCAATGTCTTTTCGATGTCCATACGTTCAAATCCTTTCTACTAAGTCAACTTAATACCAGTATACCGTTTTCATTCCGGAGATGACACTTTTTTCCGGAACGCGGACAAATGTTTTGACAAACAAAACGAAGTGGGTTACTTTAAGAAAGTGCTATCCAGCAATTAACGAAAAAACAGTAAGGGAGGAAATCACGATGATCAGTGCTAACCGTCAAGTTCAAGCTACGGCTGCCGCATGTTGCGAATGTAACGTGTGCCTTTTTGCGTTGCGTTCATCCGTGATTTCCCAGCCGAACTCGTAGCACCTACATAGTTGACGAGTCAATAACGGCGGGTATTTCTCACGTGTGAGCGTGGGGAATACCCGTTTTTTGTCGTTAAATGCGTTGATTGTGCGGTTTCGGAGACCGGAAATGGCCCTGCCGTCCCCCGTTGGCTTGGACACCAACGGGGCACGGCAGGGGCTGGCACCACTGGCGATTTGTCCACGCGGGTGGGGCCTGACATTGCCGGCCGGGACTGGCTGGAGACACCTAATTTGAGGAATAAACAGAGGAGAAATCAATGATGAGAAAATGGACCGGTATTGGATTAGTGACAGCAGTGGTTGTGTTGGGCCTGGGCCTGGCTGCTTGTGGCCAATCGAAGACGACGGCAAAGCCCAAGCAGGACTTAAACCTGCCGGCGACGGCCGCTCTTGACACGATTGATTTAGCCAAAGCCACCGGCTACGGGCAAACGGGGAACGTCTTTGAAAGTTTCTACCGTCTGGGCAAAGACGGGAAAGTCGCGCCTGGTTTGGCCGATTCGGCGAAGGTCTCTGCGGACCAAAAGACCTGGACGTTCCACATTCGGGACAACGCCAAGTGGAGCAACGGGGATTCCATCACCGCGCAGGACTTCGTGTATTCCTGGCGGCGGACGTTGACGCCGGCCACCAAGTCGACGTACACCTACCTCTTCTCGGGCATCAAGGGCGCCGACAAGATCATCGCCGGCAAGGCCGACCCGGACACCATCGGCATCCACGCGAAGAACCGGCGGACGGTCGTGATCCAGCTGGATAAGCCGATGGCCTACTTTAAGATCCTGATGGCCTACCCGCTGTTTGCGCCGCAGAACCAAAAGGTCGTGGACAAGTACGGTAAGAAGTACGCGACCAAGTCACAGTACATGGTCTACAGTGGACCGTTTAAGATCCAGGGCTGGAAGGGGACGGGCAACACCTGGTCCTTCGTCAAGAACAACCAGTACTGGGATCACAAGGTCGTGAAGCTGCAGAAGATCAACTACCAGGTCGTGGCGAACCCGCAGACCGGCTTGGGACTTTACCAGAATAAGAAACTCGACTTCGCCCAGTTGTCGAACGAGCAAGTCAAGAACTACAAGAACAACGCCGCCTTCAAGGAGTACCCGTACTCCATCATGATTCACCTGAAGTACAACTTTAAGGATACGGACGCCACCAAGCGCAAGCAGCTCAGCAACCAGAACCTGCGCCAGGCGATTGCGCTGTCCCTGAACCGCGCCGAGCTGACCAAGAAGGTCTTGGGGGATGGGTCCGTGACGCCGACCGGCTTCGTGACCAGCGGTTTGGCCAAGAACCCCAAGACGGGCAAGGACTTCGCGACGGAGCAGGCGGTCAAGAACACCACGACCTACAACCCGCAGCTGGCAAAGCAGAAGTGGGCGGCCGCACAGAAACAACTGGGCACCAAGACCGTCACGCTGAGCATCTTGGCCGGTAACGACGACCCGATGGCCAGCACCGTGACCCAGTACCTCAAGGGGCAACTGGAGAAGACGCTGCCGGGCTTCAAGCTGAACATTCAAAACGTGCCCGCCCAGGTGGCCCAACAACGGTCGCAAAACGGCGACTTTGACATCTACCTGTCACACTGGGGCGCGGACTTCAACGACCCGATCTCGTTTATGCAGATTCCGGTCAGCTCGAACTCGCTGAACTACGGGAAGTGGTCGAACAAGACCTACGATAACCTGATTCAACGGGCCCAGAACCAGGACGCCGCGAACCCTGAGCGGCGCTGGGAGGACATGGTGCAGGCGGCCAAGCTGATCAACAAGACGCAGAGCTTCACGCCGCTGTACCAGGCCGACTACGCGTACCTGCAACGGACCAACGTCAAGGGCATCATCCACAACACCGCCGGCACGCAATGGAGCTACAAGTACGCTTATATTAAGTAGGGCTGTAAAAGACGCACTTAGAGGATTCAGCGCTTCTGGGCCAGTCAGAAATGGGCTGGAACGGGGTGGGCACGGCTTCAAGCCCAAGCCCAGGTCTTGAAGACCGACCTTTGTCTAGGCCGGTAAAGAACACTGGCCAACACAAATTTCACTCCTGAGCCCATTTCTGACTGGCCCGCCAGCTGATATGAGTGATCATAGCAACTAAACCGGATTCTTCTTAATGGATGAGCATTTCAATGGGTGATTGTGTTTTATGACCGCCCCTAGTTGATGAAAAAAACGGTGATGGCGGTGGTGGGTTGCTCTGTCGGTCGGTCCGGCCCGGCTGAGCGGAAGCAATCGACGTCTGCCACCAGTTTTACGGATTACCACTGTGTGAGCGGAACAGAGGCGACTTGATGACCGTGGTGAAATTGATGTTAGTCGGCGTTTTGGGCCGGCTTACATCAAGGCCGCGCTGCGGAGATCTGCGATTTGTGCAGGGCTTCGCAGGCGTGCCCACCACGGTCATCTTGCTCGCCGGCGTGAAGCGGCGGTTCTAGTCAATTGCGGCCAAGGCTACCGCCCGCCCCCTACGCGTGCTACACTGAGAGGACGGAAGGGGACGTGAGCAGATGACGATTGCGGTAGACGATGGCCGGCAGTGGCAGACCGATGGGGTGCAGGAGTACGACACCTACTTCGGCACGCCCACGCACGACGACCATATCCTGTTTGAACTGATGACCGTGGGGGTGTTCCAGGTCGGTCTGAGTTGGCAAGCGGCCGCCAGCAAGCTCCCCGTGTTTCGCCGGGTGTTTGCCGAGATGGCTATCCGCCGCGTGGCGCAGCTCGACCTCGAAGCCGACGTTGAACGAATCGCGCGGGACCCCGCGATGATTCGCAACGTGCGCAAGATTCGCGCCACGATTCAAAATGCGCGGGCCATCTTGCAGATTCAAGCTGAGTTTGGCAGTTTTGCCGCCTATCTCTGGCAGTTCGTTCACGGCACGCCGCTGCTATTACCCGTGGTCAGTCGCGATGAGATCGTGAACCAGTCGACGATGGGCTCAGCCGTCGCGCGGGACCTGAAACGCCGGGGCTGTAAATTTGTGGGCCCGGTCGTGACCCATATGTTTCTCAAGGCCGCCGGGATCTTGCGGGACGAGATCCTCGACCAGTAAAATGAGAATACTATGAGAATGGCCGGGAAATGGCCCCGGCTTGGTCAACCATAACGGTGAAGGGACAACGTCAATCCGGGTCGCGCCGGTTGCTATAAAATATTTTATAATGACTTGTGCTTGACACCGAATTAAAGTTGCATTAGACTAATTTGTAAATTAAGCGATCGGAAACAATGTGATCAGGAGAGTAACCCTTGGTAAAGCTTCTAGAGAGTCCGCAGTTTGCTGCAAGCGGATAGCGACCACCGGGGTGAAGATGGCCTGAGATGAATTGGCGCTGTCGAGGCTGCGGCTTAGACAACGATGACTGGCACTCATTATCGTGCACGCACTTGCGGCTACGGCCAAGAGTGTTAATGAGGGGTCGGTTTGCGCCGATTTGAATTAGAATGGTACCACGACTAAGTTCGTTTCTATTAAGTTAGGAGCGGACTTTTTCTTTTGGTCCGGTTTCCGTCGTGAAGATTAGAACATCAATACTGGATGGCTGAGGGGAGTTTCGTGTATGAAAACATCGTTTAAACGGTTTGCGTGGCTGGTGCTGCTATTAATTCCATTATTAATCGTCTCAGGTTGTGGGAAGTCGAGTCAAAAGACCATCAAGGTCGGCATCATGGGTAGTGATGAGAAGATTTGGACGCCCATCAAGGCCAAGTTGGCCAAGGAAGGCGTCAAAATCAAGCTGGTCAGCTTCACGGATTACAATCAACCCAACGCGGCGTTGACCAGTCACGAGATCGACCTGAATTCCTTCCAGAACCGCTACTTCATGAACACCTGGAACAAGGCCCACAAGACGCACATCGTGGCCTTTGCCGATACCTACCTGGCGCCCTTACGGCTGTACTCCAAGAAGGTCACCAAGTTGTCCCAGATCAAGCGCGGCGACCAGATCACGATTCCTAATGACGCCACCAACGAAGGACGGGCTTTACACCTGCTGGCTTCGGCGGGACTGATCAAGGTCGATTCGAAGGTCGGCTTGCCGACGCCTAAGGACATCACGGCCAACAAGCTGCAGCTGAAGATCACGCCGGTCGACGCGGCCCAGACGCCGCGGTCACTGTCCGACGCCACGGCGGCCGTGGTGAACAACGAATTTGCGGCCAGTGCCAAGTTGGACGCCAAGAAGGCGCTCTTCAAGGAAGCCGTTAATCAGGACTCGCGGCCGTACATCAACATCCTGGCCACCAACAAGGCGGACAAGAACAACGCGACCTTCAAGAAGATCGCTAAGGCTTACCAGACCGCAGCCAACAAGAAGAACATCGCCAAGGTTTACGATGGCCTGTCGATTCCGGCCTGGAACCTGAACCTAAAATAAACGGATTAGATTGACACATGAAAAGGGGACTTTATAATGAAGTATTCATTTAAGAAATTTGCCTGGTTATTTTTACTGTTGATTCCATTGCTGATCGTGGCCGGTTGTGGCAAGTCGGCTAGCAGCACCAAGACGGTCAAGGTCGGCATCATGGGGACCGATGAAAAAATCTGGAAACCCATCAAGACCAAGTTGGCCAAGCAGGGCATCAACATCAAGCTGGTGACCTTCACGGACTACAACCAGCCCAACGCGGCACTGACGAACCACGAAGTTGACCTGAACTCGTTCCAGCACACCTACTTCATGAACACTTGGAACAAGGCCCACAAGACCCACATCGTGGCCATCGCCAACACCTACTTAGCCCCGTTACGCCTGTACTCCAAGAAGATCACCAAGGTGTCCCAGATCAAAAAGGGTGACCAGATCACCATTCCAAACGACGCGACCAACGAAGGGCGGGCGCTGCACCTGCTCGAATCCGCTGGACTGATCAAGGTCAACGACAAGGTGGCTTTGCCAACGCCGAAGAACATCACGCAAAACAAGTTGAACCTGAAGATCACTCCAATGGACGCCGCCCAGACGCCCCGGTCCTTATCCGATGCCACGGCGGCCGTTGTGAACAACGAATTTGCGGCCAGTGCTAAGCTGAACGCCAAGAAGGCCCTGTTCCAAGAAAAGGTCAACAAGGCGTCGAAGCCGTACATCAACATCATCGCGGCCAACAAGTCGGACAAGAACAGTGCCACGTTTAAGAAGATCATCAAGGCCTACCAGACCGAAGCCACGAAGAAGAACATTGAAAAAGCCTACGATGGCCTGTCCATCCCGGCTTGGAATCTGAAATTGAAGTAAGCCCTCGTGCACGGCAGCGGGGAGTAAGGAGAACGAAGACTGTGACGAAAGAACCTATTATTGAATTAAAGAATATCGACGTGACCTTCCATAACAAGGGCCAAACGGTGCCAGCCGTGAAGGACGTGTCCTTGACGGTCGACCGCGGCGACATTTATGGGGTCGTTGGTTATTCCGGAGCCGGGAAGAGTACCCTGGTCCGGGTCATCAATCGCCTACAGCGGCCTACCGCTGGGACGGTTACGGTCAACGGACAAGACATCCTCGCCTTGCGGTCGGGAGAGCTGCGGGCAGCGCGGAAGAAGATCGGCATGATCTTCCAACACTTTAACCTGATGAACGCCCGCACGATTGCCGATAACGTGGACTACCCCTTGAAGGGGGCCGGCCTTTCCCGGCAGGAGCGGCGCGAAAAGGTCGCCAAGCTGCTGGACCTGGTCGGACTGAGTGAAAAGGCCAAGGACTACCCGGCGCAACTGTCCGGGGGGCAAAAGCAGCGGGTCGCCATTGCGCGGGCGCTGGCCAACGATCCGGAGATCCTGATCAGTGACGAAGCCACCAGTGCGTTGGACCCCAAGACCACGACCCAGATTCTGGAGCTGCTGAAGCGGCTCAACCGGGAACTGGGCCTGACCGTGGTCCTGATCACCCACGAAATGGAAGCCGTCAAGGAGATCTGTAACAAGGTCGCCGTGATGGAGAACGGCGAGATCATCGAACGGGGCGACCTGGTCACCATTTTCAGCGAGCCCAAGCAGCCGCTGACCCGGGACTTTATCAACACCGCCACCCAGATCGACCAGGCCCTCGACAAGATTTACAAGCAAAAGCTGGGCTTGGACGACCATCACCGGTTGGTGCAACTCAAGTACGTGGGGGCCAGCACCGATGCGCCCCTGATCACCGAGCTGTTCAAACGGTATCAGGTGGTCTCGAACATCCTCTACGGGAACGTCGAGATCCTCCAAGACACGCCACTGGGCAACCTGGTGGTCGTAATGGCCGGGGAACCCGACCAGCTCGAGCAGGCCTGGCAATACTGCCGGGATGCCGGCATTGAAATCACGTTCTTGACGCCCAAAGATCCGGAGGTGGCCTAGTTGAGTTTATTTGCAAAGTACTTTCCAAACGCGGTCACGATGAAGAGTGACTTTCTGCAGGCGACCTGGGAAACCATCTATATGACGCTGATTACGGCTGTGGTGGCCGGCATCATCGGGATGGCCATCGGGATTGGCCTGATTGTCACCCAACCGGGCGGCATTTTGGAGAACAAAGTCGTTTATAACATTCTGGATAAGATCGTGAACCTGTTCCGGTCGATTCCGTTCGTAATCTTGCTGGCCGTGATCGCGCCCGTGACGCGGATCATCGTCGGCACGGCCATCGGGACCACCGCGGCCATCGTGCCGTTGGTGATCGGGTCCGCCCCGTTCTACGCGCGGCAGATTCAAAACGCCCTGGCGGAAGTGGACCACGGGGTCATCGAAGCGGCCGAGGCCGTGGGTTCCGGTCCCATCGCCATTATCTTCCGGGTCTACCTGCGGGAAGGCCTGGCCGACATCATCCGGTCGTCCGTCCTCACGCTGATCAGTCTGATCGACCTGACCGCCATGGCCGGCGCCATCGGTGGTGGGGGCCTGGGGAACCTGGCCATCAACGTGGGGTACAGTCGCTTCGAAAGCGACGTGACCTTCTTAGCCATGTTGATCATCCTGGTCTTGGTCTTCGCCATTCAACTCTGTGGGGACCTCTTGGCGCGCAAGGTCGACCATTCGGCCTAACCTGAAACGGCGCGTCCCATTAAGTGAAATCATTCAAAACGTTATCCTGTGGTGCGTCACTGCCGGGATAACGTTTTTGTTTGGGGTCAGTGGTAAAGCGGCTTAAAGGATTGGAGGATGGGGGAACCCGCTTAACGCCGGCCATAAACGCGCCTTCAACCAGCTGATTCACAGTGCCGGTGGTTGAGGGGGCCGACGATTTTTGAAAATTGTCTAAAAATGCAGAAATTGCCGCCAAATTTTAATGATAGTCCGCTAAAATTGAAAAATTAACGAGAGAATCGGTTGAAAGTGAGGAGTTTGAGCGTTGAATACTTCAGGTCATACCACCGAAAACGTCATGAAGGGGATCTTCTGGGCCACGGTGGCCTCGGCGATGTTCGGGATTTCAGGAACGGTGTTACAGTTTATCTCACAGGGGCAAGCCATTCCGACGAGTTGGTTCCTGTCCGCACGGACCATGGGGGCGGGGGTCGTCCTGCTGGTAATTAGTCTTATCTTATATGGTAAGAAAACGTTTAGCGTCTTTAAAAGTTGGGTCGAAATTGCCTGGCTAGTGGCCTACGCCTTCATCGGCTTGGGGGCCAACCTGCTGACCTTCTACATCGCCGTGCAAACGGGGAATGCGGCGGCGGCCACGATCCTGCAATATCTGAGCCCGCTGTTTATCGTGCTGGGGAGCCTGGTGTTCAAGCACCAGCGCCCGTTACGCAGCGACATGATCGCCTTCGTGGTGGCCCTGGTCGGGGTCTTTCTGGCCATCACCCGGGGGAACATCTCCCAGCTGGCGATTCCGCTGAACTCCCTGCTCTGGGGCATCGGCTCCGGCATCACGGCGGCCTGCTACGTGGTATTGCCCCGCAGCCTGGTCCGCGACTACGACCACGCGCCGATCACGGTGTTGGGCTGGGGGACTTTCCTGGCCGGCATCGGCTTTAACCTGGTCCACCCGGTCTGGGTCAACACGCCGCCGATCACCGGGACGTTAGTGGCCTCGATGAGCACGGTGATTTTGATCGGGACAATCCTGCCCTTCGCCTTGTTGCTGTACAGCAGCCACTTCGCGCCATCCGACGTGATCAGTATCGTGGACGCGACCCAACCGGTGGTGACCTTCATCCTCTCGATCCTGTTTTTGAGCCTGAAGATCACGTTGGCCGAGGTCATCGGGTCGATCCTGGTGATCGTGGCGATTTACCTGTTGCAACGGGGCCGGCAGAAGGTCATCGTGACGTCGCCGTTCGAACAGGAGCATAGTCTGATCAAGCACTAAGGAGGCGGTGGTCATGACCACCATTGATTGGATTCGGCACGGGCAAACGCACGCCAACGTGGCGGGCGTCATCCAGGGACAACTGGATACGGACGTGGCGACCCTCACGGCGACGGGGCAACAGCAGGCCCAGCAACGCTACCAGCACCTGGACCTGACGGCCTATGACCGGGTCATCGTCAGTCCGTTACGCCGCACGCGGCAAACGGCGGCGATCCTGACCGCCGGGTACGCGGGAGCCGTGACCACCGACGAGCGGTTGATGGAGGCCGCCTACGGGCAGTGGACGGGGGAAAAGACGGCCGACCTGCTGGCCCGGTACCCCGCGGCCTTTGACCCCGTGACCCGGGAGGTCCAACCGGCTTGGCTGCCCCGCATCGGGGGCGAAAGCTACTTGGCGGTGCAGCGCCGGCTGGGCCAACTGCTGGCCGAATTGGTGGTCGATCACCCGACGGACCACGTCTTGCTGATCAGTCACGGCCTGACCATCAAAAACGCCGCTTTGCTGATGCTGGCGGCCCCGGCGACCCTGGCGTTACCCGAGCCCACCAATCTCAGCCTGACCCGAACGCTGATCGATCCGGCGACCGGGCACCGGTACCTGCAGTGCTACGGCGCGCCCGTTTGATGCCAATTGAAGAGAACTGACAGAGACCCTAGACGAAAGTCATGGGCCTCTTTTTTTGACGGCGGACCGGTCGTCACCCGTTGCTCAAGTTAAGGTTAAGATACCGGCCGCCATCCGTGGGCAACGGTTCCCCGTGCTATAGTGAAGGTACTGAAACGAAATGGGGAAATCATGAATGGCAAATACAATTTTAGTCGTGGAAGATGAAGAGGCCGTCAGCACCTACCTGACCAGTGAGTTGCAGTTTGAGGGGTACACCGTCCTGAACGCCACGGACGGGCAGGCGGCACTGGCCACCTACGAAAGTCACCGGGGCCAGTTGGACCTGATCCTCCTGGATTGGATGCTGCCGGAGCTCGACGGCCTCGAGGTCCTGCGGCGGATTCGGCGTCACGACGATCTGCCCGTGATCATGATGACCGCGCGCGATTACGTGGGCGATAAGGTCGCGGGTTTAGACACCGGGGCCGACGACTACATCACCAAGCCCTTTGACATCGAAGAACTCCTGGCCCGCATCCGGGTCATCCTCCGGCACCGTGATCAGCGGGGGCCGCGCCCGCTGGACCACCTCCAAGTGGCCGACCTGTCGCTGGACACCACGGCGCGCCAGGTCCTCCGGCACAACCAGCTGGTGCAGCTGACCCAGCGCGAGTACGAGCTGCTGCTCTGCCTGATGCAAAACGCCGGGCAGACCATGACCCGCGACGCGTTGTTGGACGCCGTCTGGGGCGTTGACTTCGAGGGGCAGCCCAACATCGTCGACGTGTACATTCGGTACCTGCGTCACAAGGTCGACCAGACCGCGCCACAGCTGATTCACACCGTGCGGGGCGTTGGGTACGTCCTGTCGGCGGATGTGCGTTAGGGGGTGGTCAGGCATGAAGTCACGAACACCACGGACGACCGCCCAGGAGATTCAAGGACGGTTTTTACGCATCTTGATTGGCATGACCCTGCTGATGGGCCTGGGGGTGGTGGGCACCGTGGGCTACCGGCTGGTCAAGCAGCAGGAGGCCGCGTCGACCCACGTCATCGCCAGCCTCAAACGCTCGATGGTCGATAAGGAGCCCGACTGGCAGGCCTGGGAGTGGCACCTCTGGCGGCGCAACAGCTCCATTGATACCCGGCAGACCTTCGTCATGGCCAGTCGGGGCGGCCAGCACCAGCACCGCTACTATTCACCCAATACCAAGGCCTTTTTGCGGGCCAAACACTACGGCGTCCCGTTCTTCGAGGGCCTCGACTACACGCCGGGATACGGCCTGACCTTTTACCGATCGGGGTCGCGGTCCCACGTGGTCTTCGAGACCTGGCTGCGGTTAAAACCCATCACGGACCTGCTGTGGTCGGTCCTGGGGGTAGTTGTGCTGGTGGCCCTGGTGATCTTGATGCTGGGGTGGGTCTACGTCCGCTTGACGGCGGATCAGCTGACCCGGCCGTTGGTCAGCCTGAGCTCGGCCGCCCGGCGCCAGGCTCAGGCCAACCGCACCAAGGTTGCGCTTCCGGTCCCCGCGCGTCCGCTGGAGGCGCACCAGTTGGCCCGGAGCTTCAACGACCTGTTAGCGGCGCTTAACCAGCACGCCCAGCAGGAGCGCGAGTTCACCGCCAACGCCGCTCACGAGCTCCGGACCCCGATTGCGGCCATCCGGGGACACGTCCAGCTGGTCAAACGGCGGGGCGCGGCTCATCCGGAGATTGTCCCGCGCTCACTGGGCTTCATCGACCAGGAGTCGGCAAAGATGCAGGACCTGGTCAACAGCCTGCTGATGTTATCGCGGGCCGACCGGGGGATGCTGAAGCTGACGACCGTCGACTTAGGGGCCATCATCCAGGAGACCCTCGAGGAAAAACGGGTGACCTTGGCCCAGCCGCTGGTTTACCAGGGGCCCGCGACCGTTCAAGTCTGGGGACACCCGGCCAGTGTGCAACAGATGCTGAGCGCCCTGTTGGACAACGCCGGAAAATACTCACCGGCGGACCAGCCCATCACGGTGACCCTGGCAGCGACCGCTCAAGGGGGCCGGCTGACGGTGGCCGACCTGGGACGGGGGATTGCCGATGCGGACAAGACCCACATCTTTGAACGGTTCTACCGGGTCAGCGATGCGCAGAACCGGCAGGTCACGGGGACCGGCTTAGGGCTGGCCATCGTGGCCCAACTCGCGCACTTGAATCACGTGACCATCGCGGTCCACGACAACCAGCCCGCGGGCAGCCGCTTCGTCCTCGATTTTCAGCGACCCCAATCTGAGAATCTCTCAGACTAATCTCTTTTAACCTAGGTAGTGCCGGCCCCGTTTCCTTGGTATCCTAAGGATGTTGCGTTGCGGATGCGTCAGAAAATGCGGGTGAGCCAAGGGATGGCTTGCAACCAGGCGGGTGCGGGGTGCAGAGCATCCTCAGCTGGGTCGTGGGATCATCCGGCGTTGGGGAACGTCGCCGCCAGGCCCGCCTGACCGTTGGGGAACGGTCGGACGGGGCCACATTGGGGCACCCGTTTTCAACGAGACGATGGATGGTCAACGGAGTAGGGGAGTCATTGAACGACAGGAAACAAAAAAATGCCCGCAAAAAAGGGCAAAAAAATAACGTCTACCAACAGGTGGACGTTATTTTTAGTTGAGCCGGCCGCTTCTACTTCTTAAGATTTTCTTCGACGTAAGCGCGAACTTCGTCGTCGGACTTAGCGTCCATCTTTTGCATAGAAGCTTCGGTTTCATCGGTGTTGTGACCATTAGATTCCATGAAGTGATCCCAAAGGGCGTCACGTACAGGGATGGAGTCCTTTGACCAATCAAAAGCTTCATCCATCTTTTCATCTAATAATGCAGTCTTAAATACAACAGCCATAACCATTACCTCCAAAAGAAAATTGGGTCAGTGTATCGTGTTGTTGGCATGGGTACCACCGGCTTCATCTTCTATGGTAGTTCATCTTGTCAAAAATGGAAACTATTTTATCTAAGCTTTTGGAGTCAATCAGGTCAACTACGCAACCTGTAGTTCGAGGATCCAATTGGCGGCTTGCTGATTGTGGTTGATGGTTGCGGGATCGGCGACCAGGTCCTGATTGACCTTGGTGACGGTGCCCGCGTAGGGGGTCTTGAAGTTTTCCACGGCCTTGTCGCTTTCCACTTCGAGGATGTCGTCACCGGCCGCCAACTGGTCGTCGGTCATGATGGGCAGGTCGGCGAAACTGATGTCGCCGATCTGTTCCAAAGCGTCACTGGACAGGCCGAGGCGGTAGTGCCCCTGGTCGCGCTGTTCGAGCCAGACGCCGTCCTGGATGGTGAGTGCGGGGGCTGCGGGGGCGTGGCGCTTCTGCCACCAAGCCACCAAGCGTTGCCAAAATGAGCGATGTTCTGTCATGTTAATTCCTCCCGGGTGTTCCGTCCTGCGCAGGCGCCTGTTGGCCCTGCAGCAGTTGGAAACGTCTTGTTTACCCTTCAGTATACCCTTTTCATGGAAACGCTGACAATCAATTGCTTGTGGCTTTTCACGCATGGTTGAGACCCCGGATGGCTTATGCTACACTGAAAACAATTTGACGGGTGCCAAAATCCGTCGGGGACGAAGGGAGAATACCACTTTATGTTCTTAATTGATACGAATCGCCAGGGAAAGGTCGTCACCGACGCCATCGTCAACCAATCGATCGACAACTACCTGGTCAATGACCTGAAGTTACCGGGGCACGGCCTGATGATGTACGTGAACCAGCCCGCGGTGATCGTGGGCATCAACCAAAGTGTGATGGCCGAGGTCGACTTTCATTACCTCGCGGCCAACGGCGTCCAATTGGTCCGGCGCACGTCCGGTGGGGGCGCCGTCTACCACGACGAGCGCAACCTGATCTTTGAGCACATCGTCAACGGGGACCCGCAAGACGGATCGAAATTCGGCGACTACAGCGTGTTTGCCCAACCGATTCTGCGCGCCTTAGCCGAAATGGGGGTGGCTCACCCGGAAATCAGCGGCAAGAGCAACCTGGTCGTGGACGGGAAGAAGTTCTCGGGGATGACCATGTTCAAGAACGGCGACGGTTACGCGGCCGGGGGCACCATCATGTACGACCTGAACGTCGATGCGGCGCACCAGGCCTTGCTGCCCAGCAGTCAGCGGCAACACCGCGGGGTCGCCTCTAACCGGGTGCCCATCACCAACCTGCGGCAGTACCTGGCACCCGAATACCGGAACCTGGACATTCAGGCCTTCAAGGAGGCGTTGCTGTGCCACATCTTCCAGGTAGAGCGGTTGGACCAGATCGAGACCTACCACCTAAACGACCGCGACTGGGACATCATCGACGAGCGCCTGGCGGACAAGTACCGGACCGACGCCTGGAACTTCGGCGCCAACCCGGGCTTCCGCGAGTACCGGGCCGTGCTCTTGCCGACGGGGCAGCTGCACCTCAACTTTACGGTGCACCAGGGCGCCCTGCGCAACGTGGCCCTGTTCGGGACGGTCGCCACGGCCGACCAACTGAACGCCGTGGCCGACCGTTTGGTGGGCGTGTCCCTGGAGACCGCGGCGCTGACCGCGGTCCTGAGTGACCCGGCCGTCTTGGCGGTGCTGGGTAACGGCGCGGTGACCCCCATCGTGACGGCCCTGACCACGGAGGCGCACCGTGAAGGCTAAGTATGAGGTGAATCAGTACATTGGTGTCCCGGTGGCGGCGAATGCCTCGGGGCGTTATGAGATCAAACGCGAACCGGACGGCGACTTTAAGCTCCATTCCTGGCGCACCGGCCGGCACAGCAAGGGCAAGTACCAGGGCGTCGGCCAGATCTTCCTGACCGAAAACAACCTGAAGGTGGCGGTGGTCGCGGCCTATCCCGTGAACTATAAGGACCGGCACGACTTCACCCCGATGCAGCGGCTGACCAGCGAGTTCGTGGACGACCAGGTCGTGGCCACGGCCCAGCAGCGGTTGCCACAATCGTAAAGCGTAAGGCGTTTCGTTTTCGTCAAATAAGGTAAAACAGGCAGCCATTTCTCGCTCAATTGTCGAGAAGGGGCTGCCTGTTTTTGGCGGGCGTCCGGGTTATCCGAACGCCTTTTATTTCACGAAGTAGGCCCCTTTGAAGTTCGACTGGGTCCCGACCGTGTTGAACTGGACCCCGTTGAGGTGGGGGTTGACCAGGTAGGTGCTGGCGGGCTGAATCAGGGGGGTCACGCCCTGCTCGGCCATCAAGATGCCGGTCGCCCGCAACATGGTGCGCCAGCGCTGGGCGTTGAACGTGGGCGCGGTGCTGGCTTGTTCGATCAGCCGGTCGTAGTCGGCGTTGGACCAGTAGCTGGTGTTGGCGGTGCTGTTACTGGTGAAGCGGGACAGCACCGCTAACGGGTCGGCGTACTGGGCCCGCAGCGTGCTCAGGTTCAGGTCGCCGTTGAGCGGCTGGGCGCGGGTGTTGACCACCCAGGGCAGCCGCCGGAGATGAATCGTCAATCCCGGCAGCTGCTGGGTCAGTTGGCGCCGCAGTTGGGTGGCCATCAGATGGCCGTTGGCATCGTCCTGATAGCTGAGGGTCAACGTGACGCGCTTTTGGTGAATCGTCTTCAACGCGGCCAGCCACTCCTTTTTCGCCGTTTGCGGTTGGTACTTCAGCGTCTGCTGTTCCGGCTGGGCGTTGGCGAAGTCCGCCGTGCCGCGCATTCCCCGGCTCAGGCCGGCCGGGACGATGCCCTGGGCGGGAATGGAGGTGCTGCCGTAAGTCTCCCGCGCGAAGGCCTTCCGGTCGATGGCGTGGGAGATGGCCAACCGGGCGCCGCGTTGCTGCAGGAGCCGGTTGATGGTCGCGCTGGGCCCGTACTGCTGGTAGCTGATGGTGACCATGCGGGAATACGGCCGGGCCGTGTAATCGTCTTTGTGTTCGTAGTGTTGGACGTTGGTCTTGGTGAGGAGGCGGACCTCGTCGAGCTTACCCGCGAGGTAGTCGGCCCAGGCCTTCCGTTGGTTATGGTAGACCTTCACGTTGATGCGCTGGAGGTAAACGTGCTTGCGGTCCCAGTAGTGGGGATTGGGGACCATGTGCCAGCAGTTGCGGGTGTTACCGTGGCGGCTGACCATGAACGGCCCCGCGTAGACCTGATATTCCGGCTTCGTGGCGTATTTCTTGCCGTACTTTTTCGCCACCGCTTCGTTTTGCGGCCCGAAGAGCGGGTAGGCGAGCTTCTGGGGCAGTTCGGCCATGGGATGGTCGAGGCGCACCACCAGCTTGAAGTTGCCAACGGCCTGGACCCCCAGGCGTTGGGCGGGCAAGCGGCCCGTGATAATCTGGCGGGCGTTTTGGATGCCCCGAAAGAGGTCGCTCTGGGGCGCCTTGGTCCGGGGATCGAGGGCTCGCCGCCACGAGTAGACGAAGTCGTGGGCCGTGATGAGGTCCCCGTTGCTCCAGTACGAATCTTTCCAGAGGGTAAACGTGTAGGTGGTCTTGGCCGCGTTGACCTTGACGCTCTTGGCCAGGGCCAACGCGGCCTGACCGTCCCGGTTGGTCTGGTACAACCCCTCAATCGTGTTATTGAGGCGCCCAAAGGTGGTCATCTTGTCGGCGTCCAGGGTGGTCAGGGGGCGGACCGTCGCCAGGTTCAGCACCTGGTGCTTGGTCATGACCCCGCGGCTGTCACTGGTCGCGGGATTGGCCGTGGTGGCCTGACACCCCGCTAAGCCCCCACATAAAATAATTAATAAAACAATCCACCGTTTCACGTTGACCCCTCCGATATCAATCTTCATCCTTGTTGATGATAGGGGAGCGGGCGAACCACGTCAAGTCTGTCACTTGAGGTTCGGGGCGGAATTCGCTAGAATTGAGAAAATATCTCTAAATTTTAGCGCTGGACCGGGGACAAGCTGCCCCGGTTGACCACCCGCTAAGACGGCGAAAAAGAAGGGGGCGTCAGGATGGAAACATGGTCAACGGCAACGATTCAGGCGTTTCGGCACGCCCTGTTAACCTGGTATGACCAGGAAGGCCGGGACCTGCCCTGGCGGCACGACCACGACCCGTACCACGTCTGGGTCAGCGAAATCATGTTGCAGCAAACGCAGGTCAACACAGTGATTCCCTACTATCAGCGGTTCATGGCCGCCTTTCCCACGGTCACCGCACTGGCCCGCGCGAGCGAACCCGACCTCTTGAAGGCCTGGCAGGGGCTCGGCTATTACTCCCGTGCACGGAACCTGCAACGGGCGGCCCGTCAAATCGTGGACGACTATCACGAGGAGTGGCCGCGGACCGCGGCGTCCCTGCAGGACCTGAGCGGCATCGGCCCCTATACGGCCAGCGCCATCGCCAGTATCGCCTTTGGGCAGGTCGTTCCGGCCGTCGACGGGAACGCCTTTCGGGTCTTCGCCCGGTTATTGAAAATTGACGCGGACATCGCGCAGCCCAAGACGCGCCAGCTCTTTACCGAGATCATTCAGCCCATCGTGGATCCGCAGCGGCCCGGGGACTTTAACCAGGCCATCATGGATCTGGGGTCCAGCTACATGACGGCCCAGAAGTCGGACCCCGCCCATTCGCCGGTCCGGGCCTTCGACGCCTCGTGGCGGACCGGGACCGTTGACCAGTATCCGGTCAAGACTAAAAAGCCGCGTCCTAAGTTAGTTCCGTATTATGGGTTGATTATTCACGCGCCGGCCGGCTATTTATTGGTGCAACGGACGCGTCAGCAGATGCTGGCGGGCTATTGGAGCTATCCGTTGGTCCCCCAGGCTGAGCTGCAAGACCCTGAGGCGACCGCACCGGCGACGCTGACCGCGGACCTGGCCACGTTGCACCAGCGCTGGGCCGCGGACTATCAGATTCCGGCGACCTTTGCGCCGCTGGGCGGGGCGCCAGTCAGCCACACGTACACCCATCAGCGCTGGCAGGTCAAGCTGCTGGTCGCGACGTTGACCAAAACGCCGCCGTTGACGTTTTACCCGGGCAAGTGGGTCCCCGCGGCAGAGATTGCCGCGCTGCCCCTGCCCAAGGTTCAAGAGAAGATGATGACCCGCTGGGCCCAACGGCAGGCGGCAGCCAAACAATAGGGGGAATCACGTTATGTTCACCATTTTTACCGTATTAAAAAATGTTTCGGTCAATCACCAGCCCGTCGCCGGTCCGGAAATCGTGGTGACGAACGCCGCGGGGAAACCCAACGGCCTGCTGACGGACCTGGTGCACGACCTGATCAACGATGCGCTTTTATTCGTGAACCTGGCGGAGATGGACTCCGCCGAGCAGCTCATCGAGCGGTTGCACCAGCACACGCCGTTGCCCGACGATGTGCTGGACGAGTACGGCAAGATTTTGGATGAGGCCTGTTACGGCCTGAATTTTGCCCCGCAAAAGGATCAAATCGAAATTATTGTGCACCGCTAAGGGGATGACCATGATGGATGCACTCGTTGAAACCATGCCGGGCGCCAACACGGCCCCGCCCGTCTTGCTGCTGCAGGGGACGGGGGGCACGAACCTGGAAATGCTTAACTTTGGTCGGCGCCTGCTGCCCCAAAGCCCGCTGATCACGATTGCGGGTCGGCAGGGCGTCGGGGCCCAACGCCAGTATTTTCGGCAAACGGCCAGCTCCCCGGCGGACCCGCAACAGATCCTCACGGAGGCGACCTGGGTGGCCCAGCAGGCCCGAAGCGTGTGTGCGCAGCACCGCTGGGACTGGGAGCGCCTGGTGACGGTCGGGTACTCGAACGGGGCCGCCATGGCCGCCTACGCGGTCCAGAGTGGCCTGCTCCCCGGAGTCGGCGTCTTCCTGCACCCCCTGTGGGTCCCGGTGGCCCACCCGCACGCTTTAACCGGCCGCGACCTCTGGTTTTCGGCGGGGGAACGCGATCCCCTGGTGACGCCGGCGACGGTCCAGCGGGTCGCGGATGCCTGTGCCCAATTAGGCGCCAAGACGACGATAAAGGTGACGGCCGGGACACATAATTTAACGCCGGGAGAAGTTTTGGCAGCCCGCGAGTGGCTTGGGATACACGCGGTTTGACCCGCGATTTTCACCGAAAAAATGAGACTTCTGATTTGCTATTCTCGGGAATACCTGTTATTCTATTGATAATGTATTTATGGTTCGGAAGTTTTAAAGGCTCGACGTTCTCTAAGAATGGCTCCTTTTTACCCCAGCTTTCAAATGCAAATATTATATTGCGCTATGCGCACACGGAGGTTTCATTCTTATGGAACAAGGTACTGTTAAATGGTTCAACGCTGATAAAGGTTACGGCTTCATTACTCTTGAAAACGGCAGTGACGTATTCGTTCACTTCTCCGCTATCAACAGCGAAGGTTTCAAGACGCTTGAAGAAGGCCAACATGTATCCCTTGACGTAGAACAAGGCGATCGTGGCCCACAAGCTGCTAACGTTACGGTTGTTGACTAATTTACTTTAGCCTATAGCCTGAAAGCCACCATCTGCGGATGGTGGCTTTTTTGTGCGCTCAGTGCCGGTTGCTGATAGTTGTTCGCCCCAACTAATGTCAAAAGCCCTTACAATCAGTTAGTGAAGAAGTGTATACTAATTCTTATCATGTCATCATATCGAGGGATCAGATTTTGGAAGAGTTGTTTGAACGGGCACCGATTCGTCAGGCCTACTTTAAGTTAGCCATGCCGGTCGTGCTCAGTATGCTGGCCAGTATGGTCTATAACTTAGCGGACACGTTCTTCGTCTCCATGACGCAGAACACGGCGTTGGTCGCGGGGGTCTCCCTGTGCACGCCCCTATTTAACCTGATGATCGCCCTAGGGGACGTTTTCGGGCTCGGGGGGAGCGCTTACGTCTCCCGGCTACTGGGACAGCAACAGCATCAGCTGGCGCGCCACGTCAGCAGTTGGTGCTTCTACGGGGGCATCTTTAGCAGTATCGCGCTAGCCGTCTTGATGTTGGTCTTCGAGCGGCCCATCTTGACGGCGCTAGGGGCCACCCCGGCGACCTACGCGTACGCGGCCCAGTTTTACCGGATCTTTAACATCGGGGCGGCCCTGGTGACGATTTCGATCGTGCCCGGGAACCTGATGCGGACAGAGGGCCGGGCCAAGGAAAACATGATTGGGACCGTTGGCGGGATCATCGTCAATATTATCTGCGACCCCATCTTCATCCTGGTGCTCCACATGGGGGCGGCCGGGGCGGCGTTGGCCAACCTGATCGGATACACGTTGACCGACATCATCCTGGTCCAGTACGTGCGGCGACGTTGTAAGGTCATCAACGTGAACTGGCACGAGGTCGCGCTCAAGAAGACCGACATCTGGCAGGTACTGGTCATCGGGATTCCGGCCTCCATCACCAACCTGATGATCAGCTACCAAACGGCGCTGTTTAATAACTACTTAGCCCGATATGGGGCCGACCGGGTCGCCGCACTGGGAATCGCCACCAAGGTCTCCCAGGTGGTCAACGCCATCATGGTCGGGTTTGCCTTCGGTGCTCAGCCGTTGATCGGGTACAACTACGGGGCCAACCACCAAGACCGGTTACGGCAGATCATCCGGTTTGACCTGCTGGTCGAGGTGGTCTGGTCACTGGTCATGGCGACGCTGATGATCATCGTGTCGCCGTGGATCGTCGCGCTGTTCCTCAAGAACCCGGCGGTCATCCACTACGGCTCCCAGATTCTCCGGATCCTGCTGTTGACGACGCCGTTCGCCGGGGCCATCCTGGTCTACACGACGGTGTTCCAGTCGACGGCCAAGGCGCTGAACGCCTTACTGATGTCGGTTTCGCGGCAAGGGGTCATCTTCACGATCGCCATCGTGGTGGGCAGCCTCCTGTTCGGGTACACCGGGATCATCTGGTCACAGGCCGTGGCCGACGTGCTGACCGCGCTACTGGGCTGGTTGCTGTACCGGCACCAGGTCCGGCAAGCAGCGGTAGACGTGGCGGAATAACGCGGGCAAAATAACGTGAGTTTGACTCGGATTAAAAAAGCGGGCAGGCAATTCTCAAATCGAGGATTGCCTGCCTGCTTTTGTCTAGTTGTTTTTTGTATTCCTGAAATGCATCGTGCCAGTTATCATATTGCCACTCTATTAGCTTACAGGCTTCCGTAATGGCTATTTACGAAAGCGTGCCCCTTCGGAACTAGTCCAAAACACTGGTTAATGAGGACGACACAACGGAAAAGTATAGGGGTTACTCCGCTACGGTGGGGTTAAGACTAAATAATGGAATCCCCACCAGCGTCACGGCCCAGCTGAGCGGAAGCAATCGGCAGTTATCGCTAATTGAATTTAACTCGCAGGACGCGTATCTCTGAATGATGGTTTTTTCACCGGTCCGTCCGGGCCCGCAAGGCATAGAGGATCGTGATGGTGTCGACGGCTTCCTGGAACAGGGCCCCGATGATGGCGGGGATGATGCCGAAGCTGGCGATGAGCATCAGCCCGGTACAGATGGCGATCCCGATCAGGACCGCTTGCCGGGCGATGCGCATGGTGTCACGCGAGATTCGCACAGCGGTGCTGACTCGGGTCAAGTCATCCTTCAAGACCACGGCGTCGGCGGATTCGCTGGCGGCCGTGGCCCCGTGGGCGCCCATGGCAATTCCCACGTCCGCGGTGACCAGCGACGGGGCGTCGTTGACCCCGTCACCCACCATGGCGACCGGCCGCTGGTCAGCGGGCAGTTGCTTCAGGATGGCAATCTTGTCGGCCGGCAAGCAATCGGCGTGCACGCGGTCGATGCCGACCTCTTGGGCGATCTGTTGGGCAATCGCCGGTTGGTCCCCCGAAATCATCAGCAGGTGGTCGATACCCAACCCGTGGAGGTCCTGCATGGTCTGTGCGGCTTCCGGCCGGACCCGGTCAGTGAAGGTGACGCAGCCCAGGTAGGTGCCCGCAGCGGACACGTAAACGGCGGTCTGGGCGACCTTGTCGATGGACTCAGCCGTGACGAAGCTGGCTTTGCCGGCCCGGACGGTCTGCCCGTCGATGGTGGCCTGGACCCCGGCCGCCGTGGTCTCGGCCACGTCACTGGCCGTCAAAACGGTCGTGGTGTTCGCGGCGAGCAGCGAGCGGGCCAACACGTGGTTGGACTGTTGTTCGGCACTAGCGGCCAGCTGAAGCAGGTGTTCGGCCGTGGTGCCCGGCTGGGGCAAAACTTGGTCGACCACCAGTTGGCCCTGGGTGATGGTCCCGGTCTTGTCAAAGGCGAAGCTGCGGACCTGGGCCAGCTTTTCGAGGGTCGTCCCGGTCTTGACGATGATGCCGTTTCGACTGGAGCGGCTCATGCCGGAGACCAGTGCGATGGGGGCGGCCAGGATCAAAGGACACGGGGAGGCCACGACCAGCACTTCGGCGACCCGGACGGGATCACCGGAGAGCCACCAGGCCAGCCCGGCGATGACGTAGGCCCCCAGGGTGAACGGCACGGCGTAACGGTCGGCCATCCGCACGAAGTGGGCCGGTTGGTTCTCGGCCTGCTTGACCAGGCGAACGATGTTTTGGTACTGACTGTTCGCCGCCGTTTGCGTCGCCACGATTTGGATGGCGGTGCTGCCGTTGACGGCCCCGGACATGACCGGATCGGCGGGCTGCTTGTCGACCGGACGGGATTCACCGGTCAGCGAGGATTCGTCGACGGTCGTGGTGCCCGTGAGGACGGTCCCGTCGACGGGGATAGCTTCCCCGGGCTTGACCAGCAGGTGTTGCCCGACCTGGACCTGATCGATGGAAATGGCGGTGACCGTGTCGGCGGTGATCAGATGGGCCTCCTGCGGCGAATTCTCCAGCAGACTCTGGAGCTCGGAGTTGGCCCGACTGGCCGCGAAGTCTTCCAGCGCGTCGCCCCCGGTCAGCATCAGCAGGACGATCAGGGCCGCCCAGTACTCGCCCACGGCCAGCGTCGCGATGACCGCGGTGATCGCGAGCAGGTCAACGCCAAACTTCCCGGAACGCAGGGTCTTGATCATGTCGACAAACATCAGCAGGGCGATCAACGCCCCGATAATCGTGACCAGCCAGGCTGCCCAGCGCGTCTGGTGTAGGCCAAATTGGCAAACGAGGGCGATCAGACCGACGCCCAAAACACCCCATAACCGTTTATAGTTGGTGAGTTTCATTGCCACCGCCTCCTTAGGTTTTCTTGTATAAAGTATAACAAAGTGGCTGTAAAACCAACAGGCAATGCATTGGAAAAAGCGTTTTTGACGGTGCGGGGGCCATCCTATGGTACAATTCAGGCAGTAAAACCCAACGAAAGGATGGCGGGATGACGATGGCGACTAAGCAAACGACGGATGAGCGGATTCTGGCGGCATTTTCGACGTTGGTCTTAAAGTACGGCTATCAGGGCGCCACGACGCGGAAAATCGCGGCAACGGCGGGAATCAACGAGAGTACGGTCTTTCGACACTTTCGGGATAAGCACAGCCTGTTACAAGAACTGGTGACGACCTACCTGCACGATATTGAGCAGATCAACGCATCCTTTACCAGTGTCGGTAAAATCGAGGTCGATCTGCGGCGCATCGCCGAATTATACGCCGATTTTGTGAAAAATCATCAAGCCGTCTTCCTGTTAGGCCTGCGGGATGCTTACCACTTTCCGGAGATCAGTCAGGCGGTCAAGCAGCTGCCGATGCGGCTCCGGGAGCTCCTGACGCGCTTCTTCGATGAGATGGTGGCCGCCGGGGAAATCTCCCCGCAGGTTAACGTGCCGCGGGAGGTCAGCAACTTTATCCTGATCAACTACGGCAACGTGGTCTTCAACGCGATTTACCCCCACGAGGACATGGGGGTGCCGACCGAGCGGTTCGTGCGGGAAAACGTCTGGACCTTCGCCCGGCACTTGCGCGAACCCGAAGCCTAAATGACAACGAAAAAAACGTCAAGGACGAGATGTCCTTGGCGTTTTGATGGTTTAAGATGTCGCAAGAGAGGTTCGAACCCTCGACCTACGGTTTAGAAGACCGTTGCTCTATCCAGCTGAGCTATTGCGACAGAAGTTAAACAACAACTTCTTCATTATAGAGAAGCGCCTGCGCCGTGTCAATCGCGGGTTGCCCGGCGAGTTGACAGGAGTCCCGGTCATTGGGTAAAGTAGGGACAACCAGAATTAAAGGAGGGTGTCCCGTGACGATTTTACATATTGGGGCGGAAATCGTGGTCTTTTTTGCCGCCATCTGTCTTATCTACTATTTCTTTCAAATTACCCAGGCCCTGGGTGTCCGCAAACAGAATATTAAATACCTGATCATTTCGGCGGTGGTGCTATTTATCGCCTACCCGGTCTCGAACCTCTCGGGGAAGAAGAACGTCAGTCCCACCACGCAGATCTCTAACCAGGTCAAAAAGACGCAGAAGAAGCGCCAGGAGAAGAAGGACTCCGCGAAGAAGGCTTCGGAACAATCCGCCAAGCAATCCAGTCAGTCAAGCCAGAAGTAGGCGCACGACGGCTGCGATGGGCCAGTGGGAAGCCTGCATCGCCGCCTTCACGGGTGGGACCGCCCGTCGCTGGTTAGGGAGGTCAGAGGCCCAAGCCTTAAAAATTATAAAATTTATGATGTTTTGCTTGCAATCTTCCTGTAACATTAAGATAATATAAATGTAATCATATGAGCTCGGGGGGATTTCTGATGACTGCATTAGTTGCGATTATTTTAATTATTGTGATTGCCGCTGCGGGGCAATTTTATCTGAACAATCTGGCGGATTTCCGCAAGAAGAGTAAACACCTTGCGACCCACAATCGGTTCACGAAAGATTCCAACCAACGGTTCATTTAACCGGCAGCTCGTTGAGAAATGGTCAACGGGCTTTTTTTGTCGAGAATGTGCTAAAGTGAGGGTAGTTTAGTGAGAAGGGAGTGGCGTAAGATGACCACGTTAGTCTTGGTGGCCCATCCGCATCTGGCGGATTCCACCAGTCAACAATTTTTTAAGGCGAGCCTCCCCGCCACGGGTGTCACCTGGGAGCACCTTGATGCGCAGCCGGCGTTCGACATCGCAGCCGAGCAGGACCAGCTCCGGCAGGCCGACCGAATCATTTTCCAGTTCCCGCTGTACTGGTACGCGGCACCGGCGAGCCTGAAGGCCTGGGAGGACACGGTGTTGACCCGGACCTTCGTCTATGGTGATCACCGTTACCCGTTGGCCGGTAAGGAACTGGGCATCGTCGTCACCACGGGGATGCCGGCCAAGGCCTTCCAGCGCGGGGGTGTCGAGGGCCAGACCCTGGATGCCTTGCTCGCACCGTTGGCCGCGGTGGCGCACCGGGCGCGGATGACTTGGCTGCCCACGCTGGCGGTCCACCAGTTCGGCTACCTGACCGAGGCCCAGAAGTTGGCCCTGGTCGTGGATTACCAGCGTTACCTGACCCAGCCCCAACCGGATACGTTGGCCAACCGCCAGGCGTGGTTTGCCGACCGGCTGGCCAGCATGGTCCAGGGGTTGACGCCCGAGCAGCGGGCGACCGGCGAACTGATCGCCACCACCTTTGACGATCACCGGTCGAGCCTGGACGAATTGACGGATACCTTGGCGATGATAAAGGAGACCGAAGATGACTGATGATCAATGGTTACACGACCAGCTCCAGCACCTGGCGCGGCTTCAGCCGAAGTTCACGGACCGGGCGTTCTGGCTGGCCCTTGACCGGCTGGTCGCCGAGCAGGACCAGCGCCGTGAACAGCTCCAAGGCGAGATCGACGGCCGGACCTGGCGTCCGGATCGGTGGTAGTCGCTGATAAAATAAATCACTAAAATCCCGCGGGGGCGTGCGAGGAATCGATGGATTCCGGCACGGCCGCCGCGGGATTTTTGGGTCATTTGAATGATTGCTTAGGAAGATGACCTACCGGATATCGTCGTAGTCGCGGTTCTGAGCGGCCCAGTGGTTGATGGGGCCAAACTTGTGACCGACCTCGATGGGCTGGCCAATGGCGGTGTTGACGAAGGCCTTGGCCAGCGTAATGGCCTGGCGCATCGGCGTGCCCTTGGCGAGTTCGGCGGTGATGCAGGCCGACAGGGAATCGCCCGTCCCGTTGACCCGGTCGGTCGCGTGGTACGGTTGGCTCAGCCAGAAGGAATCCCCGTTCTCCAGCAGGACAAAGTCCCGGACCATGGTCTGGTCGGGGAGGGCGTGACTGCCCTTGGCGATGATGTTCTTCGCGCCCATCTGCTGCATTCGGTGGGCGGCGGCGACCATGTCGTCGTCGGACTTGATCGTCGTTTCGGCGATCTTTTCAACCTCGAAGAAGTTTGGCGTCAGAACGGTTGCCAGCGGCAGCAGTTGGGTCCGCAGGGTCTGAAAGGCACTCTCTTCGAGCAACTGGTTGCCGTGCTTGGTCATGATGACGGGATCGACGACCAGGGGGCCGAAGTCGGCCTGCTGGTAGTTCTTGACCACGTCGTTGATCAGCTCCGAATCGGCCAGCATCCCGGTCTTGGCGGCCCGAATGTGATAGTCGGCGGCGAGGTCGGCGAATTCCTGGTCGATAAAGTCGGTCGGCATCGGCACGCTGGCGTGGATGCCGTAGGAGTTGCCGGCCACGCAGGCGGTGATGACGGATGCGCCGTAGACGCCGCGGGCGAAGAACGTGTGTAAGTCGGCCTGCATGCCGGCGCTGCCATCGCTATCTGACCCGGCAATGGTGAGGGCTTGTGGAAATGTATTGGTCATGGTACCTACCTCCGATGTTTTTGAATCGTTATTCCCTAGAATAGCATGGTTAGCGGTAAAATACGACTAGACAGTCCGTGGTTAGTTTAACGATAAAGAGGGTATGGGGATGAAACAACGAGCAAAATGGGGCGTTTTCTGGCTGGTCATTGGGTTGTTCGCCGGCGGATATGCGCTCTGGGGCGTCTTTAACGGTGTTTACCGCTATTTTCCGTCCGAACCGGTTATTTTATCGCTCGGAGTCTTAGGATGTGTGATAAGCTTAATTGGAATCGTCTGGTCATTTCCGCGGCAGTCGCGGGGGCTCTTCGTCGGATTGGTGCTGGTCTTTTGGCTGGTGCTGATCGGCGGGGTGGTCGACGGGCTGTTGTTGTGGTTTGGCCAGACGGTGACCGGTTTTTACTAGCGAGCGCGAATTAAGATTATTACGGGAGGTATCATTGGCGCATGTTAATTCAACAAGGATTCATCGAAAACGCAACACAACCGCAGGATATTCGGATCGAGGATGGCAAGTTTACGGCGATTGCCGACCATCTGACCCCCAAGGATCACGAAGAGGTCATCGACGCGACCGGCAAGCTGATCTTGCCACCGTTCGTTGACCCGCACGTGCACCTGGACAGCACCATGACGGCGGGCGACCCCGAATGGAACCAGTCCGGGACCCTGTTCGACGGGATTCGCATCTGGGGAGAACGCAAGAAGACCCTGAGTCACGACGACGTGAAGGAACGGGCACTCAAGGCCCTGAAGATTCAGGCCAGCCACGGGATTCAGTTCGTGCGGTCCCACGTCGACGTCACCGACCCGAATTTAACGGCCTTAAAGGCGTTACTGGAGGTGCGTGACGAGGTCAAGGACTACGTGGAACTCCAATTGGTCGCCTTCCCACAAGACGGCATCCTGTCGTTCCCCCACGGTAAGGAATTGATGGAAGAGGCCGCGAAGATGGGCGTCGACGTCATCGGGGCCATCCCGCACTTTGAGTTCACCCGGGAGTACAGCGTGGAATCGCTGCATTTCGCGGTCGACCTGGCCCAGAAGTACGGCAAGCTCGTCGATGCGCACTGTGACGAGATCGACGACCCGGCTTCACGGGGACTGGAAACGCTGGCCACGTTGGCCTACGAGACCGGCCTGGGCGACAAGGTCACGGCCAGCCACACCACGGCGATGGGCTCGTACAACAACGCGTACGCCTACAAGCTGATGCGCTTGCTGAAGTTGTCGCACATCAACATGATCTCGAACCCACTGATCAACACCCACTTGGGCGGCCGGTTCGACACCTACCCGAAGCGGCGCGGCTTGACGCGGGTCAAGGAACTGAACGAGGCCGGCGTCAACGTGGCCTTCGGGGAAGACGACATCAAGGACCCGTGGTACCCGATGGGGGACGGCAACATGCTGGACGCCCTGCACATGGGGATTCACGTGACTCAGATGATGGGCTATGACGACATCTTGAACTCGTACCAGTTCGTCACGACCCACGGCGCCAAGGCCATGCACGTGACCGACCACTACGGCATCGCGGAAGGCAAGCCAGCTAACCTGGTCATCATGAACAACGATAACTTCTACAACGCCTTAAACGAACGTTCCGAGTTCCTCTACTCGATCCACCACGGTAAGATCATCGAACGGACCGACCCCAAGCAGGTTCACCTGAATTTGGATTAAGGGATTGGTGGTCACCGCGCTTCACGCCGGCTTGCTCGTGAAGCGGCGGGCATGAACGTTTAAGCCTTGTTTTCAAAATGTTAGACAAACACGAAAAAGCGCCTCATCGGTAAAAACCGGTGAGACGCTTTTTTAATGACTGATTGATAATGGGTGCTGGGGTGGGATTACAGAGCCCAGGCAGCCATCCCTTGTTGGTTGTACAGACTTACGGCTGCGTTCACTTGGTCTTCAACGGAACCGCTGGAGATGTGCATGTTTTGGAACAGACCGTAAGCACCACTCGTGGAGTTCACCACGTTAGCTTGCCAGTTGGATTCACGTTGGATGATGGCGTTCCAAGTGGAAGCCGATACACCGGTCCGGGAACTCATTTGGCTCAGAACGTATTCCTTCATGTTGCTACCAGTGTAGCTGGAGCTGGATGAAGAAGTCGTGGAAGCTTGCGAGTTGGTGTTCGTGTTAGTGTTCGTCGTTGCTTGGCTAGTCGTTGCTGCCTGTTGCGTGTTCGTGGTTGCAGCGGCTTGCGTGTTGGCCTGCGTGTTCGTGGTTGCGGCCGTTTGCGTCGAAGTTGACGTGCCATCAGGAATCGTCAGGTTTTGACCAGGTAAGATCAAGTGGCCTTGGATGTTGTTGGCATTTTCGATCGCGTTGATCGTGGAGTCAAACTTTTGGGAGATTGCCCAAACAGAATCGCCAGACTTAACCGTGTAAGTCGTGGATGCGTCGGCGCTGACCGTGCCGGCAACGAACAAACCTAAAGCTGCTGCAGAAGTTGCAAGAATCGTCGTAACAAATTTTTTCAAAATATACACTCCTATAAAATTAAAATCTATGGGGTCCGGAAACTTTATCGTATGGTTGATTTCCCTTATCAACACGACAGAGTTTAGCGAATGAGTGTTACTATCCAATATCATGAACTTTAAGAACAGAATGCAAAATGTTGCGGTTCGACACATTCTTGTAATATTTGTCATCTGACTGTCGTTTTATGAAAGGGGTTCCGACCTAGGTGGCCGTAGTGAGAACGTCCATGAATTGACTGGTTCACGAGATTAAGTTTATTACCGAATTAATCGTCGCTGCAATCTGCCCAATCAAAAAAGTCGGTCAATTAACCGACTTTTTTAGGAAAAATGGGGAGGAGATTCACGGATTTGCGCGAATCACGGCCTCTTTTTCGGTGGTGGGGCTGAAAGGAGTCCAGGAAAAAGCAACACGAGAGACGTTCATATATAGAAGAAACGCGCAATTTTGTCCGTGGCGGACGGACGATGAACGGCGATGTGGGGCGGTTCCTGGCGGTTGCGGGCGAATGGTGGGCAAACGAAAAGCGCTGCGGCGATGGGCCGGAGCGCTTACTTTTTCGGATGCTTCACTTTTTTGACGGTCGCCACGGTCGGTTTCTTCTCGGGGACGACGGCCTTTTTCTTTTCGTGATGCTGTGTTCGGAGTTGTTCCTTCAAGACCTCGATCTCGTCGACGTGCTTGACCTTCCATTCTTGGTAGGAACTCGTCGAATCGGTGTCGTTCGGTTTTACCCCGGTGTTGAGCCAGAAACAGGCCTCGGACAGACTAGGAAAATTATGGATCCACAAGGTCTGGCCGTTATCGGAATCAAACGCGACGTAGGAACGGAAATGCTTTTTCAGAAAGGTGTGACGCCGAATCTTGAAGGCTTCCCGTTTTCGCGTCAACCGGTAATCGGGTAAGATGTACTGTCCAGAGAGTGCGAGCGTGGGAAATGGTTCACTCCGCTGGTCACGCTGATCTTGCAGCATGGCGCGAGCTTGTTCAACGGTAATGAGAGTTGCACGAATCGGATTCTGCATAAAAGGCCCCCCTTAAAAATAAACATGGTAACAGATAAGTCACTCACGGACAGATTGTTTTCCCTACCCTCTAGATTAGCATAATCCGTATATTATGAAAATGATTTCAGCCCGTAAATTAGGCTTTTTTAAGGTTCTGGCCCCCGAGAAAATTTGCGGGACACTGAACTTAGTAACTGGCTAATGGTAACGGCTTCACGAATTTGGTAATATCCAATTTCGTCGATGTGCGGGTAAAGTATGGTAAACTAGCAAAGATTAGTTGAAAGTGGGGATTTTAGTGGCACAAAAATTCTATGCAGTCCGTCGCGGTCGGCGTCCCGGAATTTACCGGACGTGGCCGGAAACGCAACAGCAAGTCAATGGGTTTACCGGAGCGCAATACAAGAGCTTCCCGACCGAGGCGGCGGCCAAGGCCTTCATGCAGGGCAAAAGCACGCCGACGACCGGCCGGCGGCCAGTCCGGTCGTCCGCCCCGGCCCAGCCAACGACCCCGGCGACCATCACCGTCTATACGGACGGGGGCTCCCGCAACACGGGTAACGTGGCGGGGGGGCACGTCCGGGCCGGTGACAAGGCGGCGTGGGCGTACCGCATCGAATTGCCGGCTGACCAGGTCATGACCGACTCGGCCGGCGAATGGGGGGCCAGCAATAACCGCATGGAGATCATGGCGTTTTTGCGGGCCCTGCAGGCCTTGCAACGGCGGGGCGTGAACGACCAGTCGATTCAATTCGTGTTGGATTCCCGGTACGTGTTGAACGCCATCACCCAGGGCTGGTTGGCCGGTTGGAAACGCCGCGGCTGGAAGCGCAGCGCCGGGCCACTGGCCAACGCCGAACTTTGGGCGGACGTGGACCGGTTATTAGGCGCCTTTCCCCACCTCAGCTTTAATTGGACCAAGGGTCACGCGACCAACCAAGGAAACGTGTTCGTGGACCATTTACTTAACCAGACCATGGATGCCATGGTCGCGGGACACCCCGCGCCAACTGCCCAGGCGCCCCGGGCCACGCCGGCGACCAAGTCGCAACCGGCGGCGCACCCCAAGCCGGCGCGGGCCGACCAACCGGCGAGCCGGGAAACGGTGGACCGCTCGGTCGCGGCGATTCGACAGATTCTGCACGATGCGGGCCTGCCGGACGACGCGCCGCAATCCAAAGACTAACGAAGCAGTGAGGTAGCAACGATGCAAGCAAAATTGATTCCCTATTTGGAATTTGAAAACGCCAAGGAAGCCTTGGCCTATTATCAGGGCGTTTTTGGGGCGACCAACGTTTATCGGGTCAGTCCGACGGCTGATGAAGCGGAGCAGTACGGCTTAGAGCCCACGGTCGACCTGGACCAGTTGACCATGCGGGGCGGCTTCCAGGTGTTAGGCTTGGACATTCAGTGTGCCGACGCGCTGATGGGCCAACCCACGTCTTCGACCCTGATCTCCTTAATGATCGTGGTCGACGAAGACAATTCGGAAGACGTCAAGGCGCTGACCGCGCTGTACCAGCGGCTGGTCAAGTCTGACGTCAAGGTGATCAGTCCCTTCAACAGCCTCAGCCAGGGGGGCAAGATGGGCCAAATCGTGGATGCGTACGGCATTACCTGGATCCTGCGGGAAGCACCGGAAACGGACCTCTCGGTGAACAATTCTTAAAAGCAATACGCAACGAGCCTGGGACAAAAGTCTCGGGCTTTTTATTTTCTCCGAATAGTTGGTGGCGAAACGTGCACCAAAAGGCAGCTGGTTCCGCTTAACCCCGTAAGCCAAACAATCCAAGTTCAGGATTGTCCGGCTTACGACGTTAATGCTCGCCAGCTAACCGCCTTTTGTCCCACTCTTAGCGCCAGAGGTCCGGACGGGAAAGTGGTATCATGGGGAGCAGAGGAGTGATAATTGATATGGCAACAGAACGGGAAAAGATGTCGGCGGGTCAGCCCTACGATCAATTTGACAAGGCGCTGATCGACCGACGCGTGGCGGTCCGCAAGCAGTTACGGGCCGTGAACCAGCTGGACGATAACGCGCAGCGCAACGGCGGCTACCGGGAACTGATCACAGATACCGGGGACGACTTCTTCGTCGAGGCCGGCTTCAAGTTCGACTACGGGTGGAACATCCACATCGGCGACCACTTTTACGGCAACTACGATATGACCTTCCTGGACACGTGTCCCATCACGATCGGGGCCCACTGCTACTTCGGCCCGAACATCGGCCTGTACACGCCGGTGCACCCGTTGAATGCGCTGGCCCGGGTGGCCGACGTGGAAATGGGCGCGCCCATCACCATCGGCGATAACGCCTGGCTGGGTGGCCGGGTCACGATTCTGCCCGGCGTCACGCTGGGCAATAACGTGGTCGTCGGCGCCGGGTCCGTGGTGACCAAGTCCTTCGGCGACAACGTCGTGATCGCCGGCAACCCGGCCCGGGTGATCAAGACCATCGATAACGGTCCGGACGGGGATGCCCAGGCCCGCCAACAATGGCCCCAGATTCCCCAGAAATAGGGGGTCGATTGTGGCCAATCGAAATTCTCATCTAATTCTTAGATTCCTATCATGATGGGCTATGAAAACGGTTTATTTTCAAAAAGAAATTTCTTATTTATCCGCAAGATTTTACTAATTAACCAAGCCGCGTATAATTAAACGTGGATATTGCTTCGCAGGAACGCAGCCATTGTTGGCTGTTAACCGGTTAGCGCTGGACTTCGTGGGACAACCCGTGTTCGGCGCTTTTTGTGTATCTTGGGGCGTGACGTCCGCTGAAGAACCATTTTTCAGGAATCAAATGAGGAGGATTTTCTATTTTAGCGCGTAAAAATATTGATAAGTTAGTCTTCGTGCCAACTTTCGTGCTGTTCCTGATCGCATCCATCGTGTTTATCGTGGGTGGCGACCAGCTCCAGAGCCTGTTAAGCACCATTCTCAACTGGATTGATACCCAGATGTCATGGGCTTACCTGTTGGTCTACGTTATCAACTTTCTGTTCTTTATGTATCTCGCTTTTGGTAAGTTTGGTAAAGTGAAGTTGGGCGGTCCCAACGACAAACCCCACTACAGCAGCTTTCAGTGGGGGAGCATGGTCTTTGCCACGGCGATCGATGCCAGTATCTTAATGCTGTCCATCGTTGACCCGTTGCGCTACCTGCAGCACCCTGCCTTTGGCCTCAAGCCCTTTTCGACCGCGGCCTACAGTGCGGCGCACATGTACGGGCAGTTCAACTGGGGTCCCATGGCCTGGATGATGTTCGCGCCCGCGACGATCGCGATTGCGTACGTCCTGTACGTGAAGCACGGCAAGGTCCAACGGGTCAGCGCCGCCATCACCAGTCTGCAGGGTGACAGCCGGGGCAAGCAGATTGCCCGACGCGTCATCGACTTCTTGGTCGTCTTCGGGATCATGGGCGGCATCGGGTCGTCCGTGGGGATGGAAATTCCCATTATCTCGAAGGTCCTGAGCAGCTTGACGGGGGTCCAAGATAACTTAGCCTTGAAAATCGAACTGTTCATTATTTTATTTATCATCTTTGCCGTCACGGTCTTCCACGGGTTAAACGGGGGGATCGACCGGTTGAGTGCCGCCCACATCTGGACGGCGTTAGGCCTGTTGGCACTGATCCTGGTGATCGGGCCCACGGTCTACATCTTGAATTCGGAGACCAACAGCCTGGGCTTAATGGCTCAGAAGTTTATTTCCATGTCGACCAACACCTTGCCGAACGGTGGGGCGTCGACCGCTCAGCAGGAGACCATCTTCTACTGGGGCTGGTGGTTGTCCTACATGCCCGTCATGGGGCTGTTTATCGCCCGGATATCGAAGGGCCGGACCATCAAGCAGGTCTTGGTCGGGATGCTGACGTACGGGGCCTTGGGCTGCATGAGTTTCTACGCCATCTTCGGCGGGTACTCCCTGTGGCTCCAACGGACCGGGGCCGTTAACCTGGTCCACATCCTGAACACGCAGGGGCAAGCGGCCGTGGTCGCCACGGTCATCGGGACCTTGCCGTTTAAGATGATTGTCTTAGCCTTGTACTGTATCTCGTGCTTCATCTTCCTGGCAACCACGATTTCGTCTTCGGCGTTTATCGTGTCATCCTTTACCAGCCTGCACCTGGACGACGGCGAGCAACCGAGCCGCTGGAACCGGATGATCTGGGTGGTCGTCTTCATTCTCTTCTCCTTCGGGATTGTGATGGTCGGCGGCTTCCAGACGGTTCAGACGGTCTCGACGATTGCCGGCTTCCCGCTGATGCTGGTCTGCCTGCTACTGTTGCACTCCATCTGGCACATGTTGACGGCCAAGGAGCGCGCCGTGGCCCCCGTGGTGGTTCCCAAGCCCGTCGTGATGCGGCGGATTACGGTTGAGCTGCCCCGGGCCGTGCGCGGACCGATGATTCTGTCACCGGACCACGCCCGTTAAGTTTGAAAATGAGAAAACGTCCTGCCGCGCGGTGGGACGTTTTTTAGTCCCTGGCCGCCGCCCACGCCCGCGCCGCCCATAAGGCAATTAGTTGCGGTTTCGTCGAGCGGGTGCTATGTTGCGCAGTGGAGGGGTGACCAGGCCACATGAGGGGGTCATGATGTCGCCCCACAACGCATGAGACGGGGACCCATTTGGCGGGAGAAGGTTGCGTCGATTGGCGAACTTGTTATAATGAAGTGCAATGATTTTAACTCCAGGAGGGGTTTATGATATGGCAGACGAAAGTAGTTACCGGCCACTGTTTTTCTACCGGATATTGATCACGATTGATGAGGACGACCGGCCATCGACCGCTCGGGCCTTTCGGTTCGCGCTAACGATGGCTCGTGATTACGGTGCCGAATTGGGCATCGCCTCCGTTTTGGAAAACAACGATATTAGCATCTACGAATCACTGATGCCCGCGAAGCTCAACGAGAAGCGCGCGCACCTGCACAGCATCGTCAAGGAATACGCGGCGAAAGCCAAGGAATTCGGCGTGCAGGACGTGCGGCCCATCGTGAGTGAGGGCGGGGACGTCGACGACGTGGTCCTGCAACAGATTGTTCCGGACTTCGAGCCCGACCTGATTGTGTGTGGGGCCGACGTGGAATTCGCGAGTCACGGGCACCCCGGCGCTATCGGGTTGCGGTTGGCCCGCAAGTCCGACGTGTCGGTCATCGTGATTCGGTAAGTCACGCGACTAGTTAGGGGATCGGTTCATGATCCGCGCAAAAACAGGCAGGTCATTCTCAGAAATTGAGAACGGCCTGCCTGTTTGGTTGTGTGATGATTCGTTGACCCGCCAGTCCCCCCCGCAACGGCCGCCTTTTGTCCCCCGCGGGGTGGGGACGGTGGTATAATGAGTGCATGATGAACCATTTAAGGGGGGCTCACGATGACCACAAAAACCATCAAAGGATTCTTGTTCGACCTGCACGGGGTGGTGGCCGACTCGTGGCAGTATCACCTGGCCTCGTGGCGGACGGTCGCGACCGAGCTGGCCATTCCCTGGACCGACCACCTGGCCAAAACGCTGCCGGGAATGAGTCGCCAGGCGTCGCTACAGACCATCCTGGCGTCGGCTCACCAACAGGGCCGGTTGACGGGGCCCGAGTTTCGGGCGCTGACCGACCACGAGAACGCGCTGTATCGCCAGTACGTGGCGGCCATGACGCCCGCCAACCGCTTGCCGGGCATTACCGAATTTCTCGCGGAGCTCACGCAGGCCGGCTACCCGCTGGCCCTGGCCTCCGCCTCGACCAACGCCGCGGCCGAGATCGCGCATTTAGAGCTGACCCAGTACTTTACCCACATCGTGCCGGCGGACAGCTTAGCGGCCAGTAAACCGGCCCCTGACGTGTACCTGGCGGCGGCTAAGCTGATTGGTCAGGCGCCAACGGACTGCGTGGCCTTCGAGGACACGGTGACCGGCGTGCAGGCGGCGACGGCGGCCGGGTGTGTGACCATCGGCATCAGTCGCCAACCGTTGCCCGGCGTGGCGGCCCAGCTGGGCAGTACTACTCAGCTGAGTCTTGCAACCGTGCGGCAGGTACTCGGTCTGCCAGCGCCGTCAACAGAAAGTCTTTGAGCACCACGGCCTGATTATGGGTCTCGTCCTTGGCGCCGAACAGTAAAATGACGTCCTGGGTCGGGAGCTGCGCCGTCAGCAGGGCAAGAAAGTCGGGCAGGGCCGGATTGGCCTTGATCTCGGCCAGGTACCGGGTCTTAAATTCGGGGTACTTAGCGGGTTCGTGGTTGAACCACTTGCGCAGGTCGGTTGTGGGCCCCATGGCCTTTTCCCAGGTGTCGAGGTGGGCGTTGACCTTCGAGATCCCGCGGGGCCAGAGGCGGTCGACCAAGACGCGGTAACCGCTGAGGTCGGCGGGCTTGGTATAGATACGTTCAAGTTTTAATGCCATTAGAAAATCATCTCCTGCCCCCATTCTAGCAGGAGTTTTTCGTCAGGGAAATGAAAGCGAGGAAAAGAATCATGACCACCACACTCGGGGCGTTCTATACCGGACGTCCCACCGAAGAAATTACCCGCGACCTGCTGGGGCACGAGCTGATCTACACCACGCCCGCCGGCACCATGAGCGGCTGGATCGTCGAGGCCGAGGCCTACCTGGGGGAGCAGGATACCGCGGCGCACGCGTTCAACGGGCGACACACGGCGGCGAACGCAGCCCTGTACGACGCGCCCGGGACCATTTACATCTACGTCCTGCGGGGCTACTACATGCTCGACGTGGCGACCCAGGCCGCCGGGACGCCGCAAGGAATCCTGATTCGGGGCATCGAACCCCATCAAGGCCTGGACCTGATGCGCCAGCACCGCGATAAGGCCGTGCCGGAGATCACCAACGGCCCCGGCAAGCTGACCGCCGCGCTGGGGCTCCAGTCCAAGGCGCTGAACCGGACGATGCTGGGGGCGCAGAACCTGACCATCACGCCGACCGCGACCCGCCAGCCGCGGCAGGTCGTGGCGACGGCCCGGGTCGGGGTCAGCGATGGCAGCTGGCACGACCGGCCCCTTCGGTACGTGGTCGCCGGGAACCCGTACGTGTCCGCGAGCCGCAAGCGCGACTGGGACCGGGTCAATCATGGCTGGGTCGCGCCGGCAAAAATAGATTAAAGGATGACGACATCACGTGAATATTGAAGTCTTTATTGAAAAACGCAAACGCATGCACTTCTCACAAGCGGAGCTGGCCCAGGGCATCTGCACCCAGGCCACGCTGAGCAAGTTCGAACGGAACGGCAAGGTCCCGTCTTTTCGCATTCTCCTCAAGCTGTGTGACCGGCTGGGCTTGACGCTCAACGAGTTGTTCCCCGTCGACCAGGGAAACTCCGATCGGCAGGCGGTACTGGACTCGGTCGAAAACCACCTGTTGCAGGAACGGTATCCCGAGATGCTGCGGGAGTTGGCCGAACTGGGTGAGTCCCCGACGGACACCGCCCGGTTTCAGATGCGTTACTACTTTCTCCGGGGGTACGCCACGGCCCTGGGCGGCGGCGACCTGACTCGGGCGTTGGCCGATTTCGCGCAAATCTTAGAGCGCTTGGATGCGGGCCACCACACCATGTTTTCGGTACTGGCCTACGCGGGCACTGGGATCGCCTACGATCAGGCGGGGGAGGCCGACCGGGCCGAGGCCTACTTCAACCAGGTGGCCGGCGCGATTCGCCAGCTGACCTTTCGCAACCGCTACGTGATCTGGCGGGCCCTGAACGTGGTCTATTACACGGCCGAGTACTACAGTCGGCGCCAGGAGTTCACGGTCAGCGACGACCTGCTCAGCTACGGCTTTCAGATCTGTGCGCGGTATCACGTGACCTATTACCTGGCGCGGATCACTTACCGCCACGCGCTGAACCTGTTGGCCCAGCGCGGCGACCTGGATGAGATCCGCGCCGAGTTCCGGGACGCCGCGGCCTTTGCCCGGTTGAACGGCAACCACCGGGTCCAGTTGCTGATTGCGGATGAACTAGCGGGCTTGGACCGCTACCCGACGGACTAGGTCGGTAGGGCCTGGCGGACTGACGAAGCAGGCGCTCCACGCCGGCGAGCAAGCCGACCGTGGTGGGCACGATTCTGAAGCTTCGCCAAGGCAGCTATCAGTTATACATAGTGTTCATCGAAATCAGTGGTAGCTGTCGATTGCTTCCGCTCAGCTGGGCCGTGACGACCGTTGGCACGACTTGAAGCCCCGAAAATCACGGGTCTACAAGCTCGGCCTTGTGGTAAGCCAGCAAAAAACGCTGGCCAACCACAATTTCACGGTCTTGGCCCAGCTGAGCTCCAGCAATCTTGACGGTGGCGGTATGTTTCCCGTACCTATCACGGAAAACATAAGCCGACAGTACGACAAATCAACGCCCGCCATCGGTTCTTGATTAATTAGCAGGATACGTTCTCGGTTGTCTGGTTATCCATGTAATCGAGGAGACCAGGGGACGTTCCCGAAAGCCTTGGCAAAGGAGACGCTATTCATAGACTTTTAAGGACAATTGCGTCTACGAACGGGGAATCGCTAATTTAGACAAAGCCATCACAGTTAAGCGGGAGGGCAAGTCAAAATGGCTCAGGGGTGAAATTTGCCTTAGTCGGCGTTCTGGGCCGGCTTAGGCAAAGACCCGTATTTGAGACCTGCTTTTAGGGCTCAAATCGGTGTCCACCCCGTTCCAGCCCATTTTGGCTTGCCCGGGAGCGCTGAACTCAACCCACAATAAGATAAAAGGGCCTCGTCACAATCAATTCAACGATTGTGGCGAGGCCCTTTGCATGTAGTCAGTGCGTTATTTGGTGCCGAAATGCACCGCGGCGGCGCCGAGATTGAAGCGCCGGTAGTGGACGTGGTGTAGGCCCGCGGCGGTGAACATCACCGCCAGCTGTTCGGCCGACACGAATTGGTGGGTCGTCCGTTGCAGGTAGTCGTACGCCCGGTAATGGTGGGCGACGACGCGGCCCATCAACGGGACCACGTGGCCGAAGTACAGTTGCCAGCCCGCATGGACCACCGGGTTGGTGGGCTGCGAGGTCTCGAGGCAGACGACCTGGCCGCCGGGCTTGACCACCCGGGTCATCTCGGACAGGACCTGTTGGGCGTCCGGAACGTTACGCAGGCCGAAGCCAATCGTGACCACGTTGAACGTGTTGTCCGGGTAGGGCAGGTGCATCGCGTCCCCCTGTTTCAGGGTGATCTGACTCTGCAGGTGCGCGGCGCGAACTTTTTGCTGGGCGACCGCCAACATCTCGTGGCTCAGGTCGAGGCCCACGACCTCTCCCGCGGGGCCGACCGCTTGGGCCAACGCCAGCGTCCAGTCCCCCGTGCCACAGCACAGGTCTAGCGCGAAGTCGCCGGGCCGGACCGTCATCTGGTCCATGACCTGGCGGCGCCACAGCCGGTGGGTCCCCAGGCTGATGACGCTGTTCATGCGGTCGTACTGGGGCGCGATGTGGTCAAAGAGTTGGGCCACCGTGTGTTCCGGGGTCCGGTTGGTCAGTGTCATCTGATGACCTCCTAGAACTTCAGCAGATACTTCGCGTCGAATTCGGGATCCTGAGAGGTCAGAATCTTGGGCCCGTCCTTGGTGATGACCAGAGTGTGCTCGTACTGGCAGGACAGGGAACCATCGGCGGAAACGTAGTACTCCCACGACTTGTCGGCGGTTGGCTTGGACTTGATCTCCCAGGTTCCCAGGTTGACCATCGGTTCGATGGTGATGGTCATGCCTTCCCGTAACCGCAGGCCGTGGCCGGCTTCACCGTAGTGGGGAACGTTGGGTTGTTCGTGCATGGTCGGGCCGATGCCGTGACCGATCAGTTCCCGCACGTCGCCCATGTGGTTCTGCGTCTCCACGTAGTCCTGGATGGCGTGGCCGATGTCCCCAATCCGGTTGCCCACGACGGCCTGGTCGATGCCTAAGTAGAGCGCCTTGTGGGTCACGTCCATCAGGTGTTGGGCCTCCGGACTGATGTTGCCGACGGCGTAAGCCCAGCAGGAGTCGCTTTCGAAGCCGTCGAGGTTGACCGTCATGTCGACCTTGACGATGTCGCCGTTCTTTAAGATCAGGTTCTTGCGGGGAATGGCGTGGGCTACTTCGTCGTTGACGCTGACACAGGTGGCGTACTTGTAGCCTTCGAAGCCCTTTTCGGACGGCCGGGCGCCGTGTTCTTCGATGTACTTGTTGGCAAACTCTTCGATTTCCCAACTTGAGATGCCGGGCTTGATGATCTTGCGCAGGCCCAAGTGGACCCCGGCCAAGACGGCCCCGGACTCTTGCATCTTTTCAATTTCACGTGGTGATTTAATGGTAATCAAACTAGTTCCTCCTTCAAAATGCTTACCTCTCTAATCTACACCTTATTGAGATATTCGGCGAATCCGACCCGTGATTAAGGGGCAACAGTGGCGTAACGACTAAACGACCAATCATCCACTGGATGGTCAGTCGTTGGGTTAAGCCTTGAGGCTGGTGATCGTGCCGTTGTCGATCTGCTTTAAGATGTGCTTGGCTTCTTCGATGCGAGAATCGCAAAGAAAACGCATGGAGCTGTTGTTGTCGGTCTCGGCCTGCTTCATCTGTTCAGTTAGAAAGTTAATCTCGTCTTTCAAGTATGCCACTAAGTCCATGTTGTACCCTCACTTCTTTTAAAATGATGGGGACCACTGGCGCGGGTCCCGGCGTTACGTTTATTGTAACAGAGATTGCGTGATAAGTAACTTGATTGCCCGGGGGCCGTATCGGTTTACACGTTCTCGGAAAAAGCGTAGCATGGAATCAGTTAAGAACTTTTCTAAACTAGGCATTAGAACATGAGGGAGTGGGTTACATGCAAGACAAGCAAGCTGTGGATGCACAGGGTCAATCGGTCGACTTACAGGGGCGGCCGTACCATCGCATGGCGTTTATTTGGACGTTGTTGGCGGGGACCTTCACCATGTCGATCAGTCAGTCGTCGTTGTCGACGGCCTATCCGACGTTGATGCGGTACTTCGGGGTGCCAGCCTCGACGATTCAGTGGCTGACCACCGGCTTTATGCTGGTGATGGTGGTGATGATGCCGGTCAGTCCGTGGTTATTGAATAATTTACGATTTCCGGTCCTCTTTATCAGTATGTTAGCGCTCTTCGACGTGGGGACCTTTATCATCTACCTGGCCAGCAGCTTTCCGATGATGATGGTCGGACGGGTGATGGAGGCCATGGCCGTCGGGGTCATGTTCCCGTCGTACCAGTCCGTCATGCTGCGGATCACACCGGAGGATAAACGGGGCGGGGTCATGGGCTTCGCCGGTCTGGTCATGGGGTCGGCGCTGGCCGTGGGTCCCATCATCTCCGGGATCGTGCTGCGCTACACCTCGTGGCAGGGGCTGTTCGTGGTCTTCATGCTGATCATCACGGTGGTCTTCCTGGTGGCCCTCAAGACCATCAAGAACGTGATGCCGCAGAAGACGTCGCGGCTGGATTACCTGTCCGTCGTCGGCAGCCTGGGGTTCATCGGGATTCTTTACGTGGTCAACCAGATCGGCAAGGCCGGGGTCAACTGGGGGACGATGACCGCCTTATTGGTCATCAGTATCCTGTTGGTCGGCTACTTCGTTTGGCGGCAATTCCACGTCGAGACGCCGTTGCTGGAACTGCGGGTGCTCAAGACGTTTAACTTCGACCTGGCCGTGCTGTTGACCGGGACGTCCTACATCGCGCTGATCGTGGTCACGATTATCTTTCCGCTCTACTACCAAACGGTGCTGGGCTTATCGCCGTTCGCGTCGGGGATGTCGCTGGTTCCCGGGGCCATCTTACTGAGTGTCCTGAATCCTCTGACCGGGCGGTTGGCCGACAAAATTGGGTTCAAGTCGACCATGCTGACCGGGATGGGCATGATCGTGATCGGTTGGGCGCTGCTGGTCTTGATCAGTGGCAAGCAGCCGCTGGTCGTGATGATCCTGATTGCGGCCCTGATTGAAGGGGGCAACGCCTTCGTCATGATGCCTGCGGTCACGCTGGGGGCCAACTCATTACCCGACCAGCTGATTGCCCACGGGACGGCCGTCATCACCACGGTGCGGCAAATCCTGGGCTCGACCGGGGTCGCCGTGGCCACGCTGATCTTGGCGATGGTCACCAAGAGTCACCTCAGCTTGGGCAGTGCCCAGGCGAACCTGGCGGGTTACCGGGCGGTCTTCATCACCTTCCTGCTGGTCTCCGTCGTCGGCTTCATCTTCGCCGCCATGTTACGGGACGGCCGGCAACAGAAGGCATAGAGAGTGAAAAATAGCTTCCGGGCCAACCAAAATGGGCTGGAACGGGGTGGGCACGACTGGAAGCCCGAAACCCAGGTCTTCCAGTTCGGCCTTTTCCTAAGTCGGCGAAAAACGCCGGCTAAGGAAAATATCACCCCTGAGCCCATTTTGGTCGGCCCTCCAGCTTCAGCTACTTTGGCAATCTAGCCAGGGTTGGTAATTTAGAATAACTAAAAGGCTCCGAAAAGACGTTGATCTTTCGGAGCCTTTTTGATGGCGAGTTTTGATGGATTGTTCTGTTGACTGACATCTTTTCCGTGAGAGATGTAGAAAAAACATAGCTGCTGTACGACTAGGGTGGTTGGTCAGCATTTCCCAGCTGACTTACCACAAGGCCGCCCTTGTAGACCTACGTGATCTGCGGGGCTTCAAGTCGTGCCCACGGTCGTCACGGCCCAGCTGAGCGGAGGCAATCGGCAACTACCACTTTAGTCCAACACCCGGAAGACCTCGCAGACGCAGGGCAGGTGGTGCTCATCGAAGGGGCGGTGACTGGCCGCGTATTCTTGCCTGAAGAACTCCCGGTGGACCTGGCGCCATTCCTTGAGGCCCCGGGTGCCCTCCCCCTCGTGGTAGGCGTGTTCGGCCGATACCTGGAGAAAGGGAACAGTCTCCACGACCACGGTCTGGGTCACGCAGACCGGTTGGTGGTGCCCATCGAGGACGATGCTGTACTCACCGACCCGGGGCAGGGGCTCGTCCGGGCCATACAGGTCGTAGGCCGAGGTGGTTGCGGTCTTCGTGCCGGCTTTGATGAGGGCGGCCAGGTGGTCGGCCGTGGCCACGTCGCCCTCAGCGCCGAGCATGTAGGCGTCGTACGTGTCGGTCGTGATGGCCGGATGGTGGATGCGAAACTGGTGCCAAAACGAGTCAATTGTCATGGAAATCCCTCCTTGAGTCGTAGTTTACCGCGGGGAAGGGCGATTGACCAGTGTGTCTTGTCCAGTTCTGCAACTTAAAAATCCGTGTCAGGGGCCCTTTGGCGAGTGACGCGGATTTTTGAGAGGATTCATAAATATTTACGCAGCCTAGTGCGTCTCGGCGAACTTCCGCCGGCCGCCGGGCTTGGGAATCTGGTTCTGCATCATGACGCTAAAGCCGCCGTCGATGGCCAGGCCGGTCGCGTTGATGTAGTCGGAACGGTCGCTCGCCAAGAATAGGATGGCGTTGGCGATATCGGTGGTCGTCCCGATACGCTTGCTGGCGGTCAGGGCCTTGCGCCCGTTTTCCACGGCCGGGTCGGCGTAGAAGGCCGCCGACATCGGGGTCTTGACCAGGCAGGGCTCCAGCACGTTACTACGGATACCGAACATGCCCCATTCGGCCGCGACTTGCTTGGACAGCATGTTCACGGCCGCCTTACTGGTGCTGTAGGCGCCGCTGTAAGTCTCGGGAATGTCGCTGGCCACGGTGGAGATGTGGACGAAGGTCCCGTGATGCTGTTGGATCATCAATTTGCCGAATTCGTGGGTGACCAGGTAGTAGCCGTTCAGGTTGACGTCGAGGACCTGCTTCCAGGTCGCGTAATCCAGGTCTTCCAGCGGATCGAACTTGAGGAT
Organism: Levilactobacillus spicheri DSM 15429; assembly: GCF_001435095.1. Classification (GTDB taxonomy): domain Bacteria; phylum Bacillota; class Bacilli; order Lactobacillales; family Lactobacillaceae; genus Levilactobacillus; species Levilactobacillus spicheri. Next base: position 406,193 of record NZ_AZFC01000035.1, on the reverse strand, counting down.
GCCGGCGGTGTTGATGACCACGTCGACGTGGCCGAAGGTGTCGCGCACCTGTTGCACCGCTTGCTGGACGCTACTTTCCTTGGTGACGTCGCAGCTGATCGCCAGCCCGGCGATGTGGTCGTCGTTGATCAACTGGGTGACCAGCTGAGCGACCTTGTCGGGGTCCTGGTCGAGGGCGACCACGGTGGCGTGCTGCCCGGCCAGTGCCCGGCAGATCTCGGTGCCCATGCCCCCGATGGCGCCGGTCACGACGCACACTTTATCCTGTAAACCTAACCAATCTTCTGTCATCGTCATGAACTTCCTTTCTCGGTTAAACGCGTTGGGTGGTCGGCATCGGAACGCCGGTCCACAGCTTGAAGGCCGCGGCCCCCTGGTTCAGCAGCATGCCCTGGCCGTTGATCACGTGAGCCACGTGGGCCTGTTGGGCGACGGTCATCAGTTTGGTGGTCGCCGGGGCGTAGACCGTGTCGAAGACGGTCATCTCGGGGTGGAACCACGCGGGATCCGCGACCAGGGTCCGGTCGACCAGTTTTCCCATGCCCAGGCCGGTCGCGTCGGCGTAAACGTCGGCCTCGGCGATGGCCTGGCGGAAGCGGTCCTGGTCCTCCAACGGGGTGAAGGTCGCGTGACAGTCGGTCTGGTCATTGATGACGCTGACGATGTGCTGAGCGTTGGCCACCGACGGGTCGTTGATGTTGAAGACGTTGAGCGTCTTCAGGCCGGAGAGGGCGGCCTGAATGGCGATGGGGGTGCCGGCCCCGCCCACCCCGGCAAGGACCATGGTCTGCCCCTGCAGGGAAACGCCGTCGTCCTTGAGGGCCTCGACGAAGCCGATGCCGTCGGTGGTGTAGCCGGTCAGTTCCCCGTCGTGGTTGACGATGGTGTTGACGGCGCCCACCAGTTGGGCGGTCTGGTCCAGGTGGTCCAGCAGGGGGATCACGGCCTGCTTAAAGGGCATGGAGACGCTGGCCCCCAGCATTTTAAAGGCGCGTAAGGCGTTGACGGCGGCCGGGAGTTGGTCCGGTTCGACGTCGAAGGCCAAGAAGCGGGCGTTCAGGTCGGCCGCGGCGAACGCGGCGTTGTGCATGGCCGGTGACTTGGAGTGGCCGGCCGGGTGGGCGATCAGCCCTACTAATTTTGTATGTCCATCAATTTCCATGATTAATTGCCTCCATTTTCAGTGTGCTGGCCGATGCCTTGGTGCATCAGGTACAGGTCAATCAAAATGCCGACGACCGCGACGCCGATGGCGACCAGGTAGGAGCCGTAGTAGGCGTGGGTCCCCTGGTTGGCGTGCATGGTCAACGTGGCAATCTGCGGGCCAATCAGCGCCCCAATCGCGTAGCCGAAGAACATGATGCCGTAGTTGGTGCCGGAGAACTTGGCGCCAAAGGTCTTGCCGGTCAGGGTCGGGAAAACCACCAGCACGCCCCCGAACGATGCACCCAGGATGATCAGGAAGATGGTGAAGATGGCGATGTTCTCGGCGAACCGCAGGCCGGCTAACCCGATGATCGTGAGGCACAGGATGAAGAGCAGGGTCTTCGTTTCGCCCAAACGGTCCACGGCCCGACCGGTGATCATCCGGCCGAAGAAGTTGGCCAACGTGTTGACCACCACGAAGTTTGCGGCGACTAACGGCGTCAGTTCCAATTGCATCTGGGCAATTGTCGACAGGGAGCCAATCAGCATGATGCCGGCCGTGCAGGCGATGGCGAAGAGGGACAACAGCAGCCAGAAGGTCAGAGACGTCAACATTTCCTTGGGAGCCATTCCGGTCGTGGCCGGTGTCTGGGTCGCCGCAGCGGGCGTCTCGGGGGAGGCCATCAACCAGCCGACCAGCCAGACTAAGATTAGGTAGGTCGCCCCGATGGGCATCAGGCCGGCGGCGCCCATGGTGGCACACAGCCAGGCCCCGGCCTTAGCCAACACCAGCGGGCCGAGGGAGGCGGCCCCCAGCAGCAAGCCGGAAATCGTGCCCCGCTTTTCGGGGAACCACTTCAGCGTGGTCAACAGCGCGGGGTTATAGAGCAGGCCGTTCCCGGTCCCGGCCAGGACCCCAATCGAGAGGTAGAGGAACCAGAGGTTGTGGGCGAAGGCCCCCAGGAACCAGCCCAGCCCGAAAATGGCGCCGCCCACGTACATCAGTTTCTTGGGCGAGGAGTGGTCGATGATCCGGCCGGAGAGGATGCCGAACGCGGCCATGAAGAATTGGTAAATGGTCAGGGTCAAAGCGACCTGCGAGGCCGTGGCCCCGGTCGCTTGGACCAGCGTGTCGGCGAAAACGGAGAAGGCCGCCGATGCCGAGCAACAGAAGATGATGATGAAGGCGGCGGTGAAGATGAACCGCCGTTGGCCTGAGACGTGCGTCGAAACATGCGTTGTTTCCATGAAAAGCACCACCTATTATGTAATCGTCAAAGTTTTGTCAATTGAGAAAGCGCTCTCTACACGTTCTATGGTAGGGTAGAGGTAAGCAAAAAACCAATACCGATTGCGGCGGGATTGATAACCTCAGGGCATAGATTGTGAATAAGAGAACAGGAGGGACCGTCATGAATCTGAGTCAGCTGCGTTACTTCGCCTGCATCGGTCGTCTGGAGAACTACACCCAGGCGGCCCAAGAACTTCACGTGAGTCAGCCGAGCCTGAGCAAGGCGATGCACCACCTTGAAGAGGAGCTGCACCTCACGCTTTTTCATAAGCAGGGCCGCCACATTGTGCTGACGGACACAGGTCGGCAACTGCTCAAGGTCGTGACCACCAGTCTGCAGGGCTTAGATACCGGTATCGCCGAGTTGCAGGCCGCCCAGGCACACCAACCGGTGACCGTCCGGGTGGGCTGCATCCCGACCGTGATTGGGACCTACCTGCCGAAGGTGCTCCACCAGTTCGAGCAACAGCGGACCGGCCGCGTGCAGTTCGAGCTCCACAGCGTGCCCAGCGAGGCCGTTCAGCGTGGGCTCAAGGCGGGGACCTTCGACCTGGGCATCGCCGCGGTGGATGACCGGTGGCCGGGGTACCAGTACCAAGCGCTCCTCAAGCAGGCCTTCATCGTCATCGTCGCGCCCGACCACCCGTTGGCCCACCGGCGGCAGCTGACGCTCAATGACCTGGTCGACTATCCCGTGTTGACCTATGACCCGCAGTTATTGATCGGCCAAAAGGTCCAGCGCATCCTGGCCCACGCCGGGGTAGCCGACGCCTTGCAGCTGAAGGCGGCCTATCCGGACGAGATTTCGATCGCCGGCATGGTCCAGTCCTCCCAGGCGGTGGGGCTGGTGGCCGACACCCTGTACCTGGCGGCCTTTAACGTCCGGAAACTTCGGGTGGCGGTCCCGGCGGATCTGCGGGTCGTTTCGGCCATCTACCGCGCGGATAATCCCCACCACGCCGACCTGCAAGCGCTGTTCGACTTAATTACCACCCAAAGTTCGTGAGAAGTCGCTTTCATCTGGGGTGAAAGTACGCTAAAATTGCCATTAGGAAATTATGAGAGAGGGGCTTTTTTATGACAGAACCAGCAGCAATTGATTTACCGGCGTTTTATGCCAACCCAGACCGAAACGTTGCCGTGCTGAACTATAACGCACGATTTATCACCAGTATCTTTGACCTGGTGAACAGTGATGAGTTAGCCGCATTTATTAACCTTTTCTTGGCAGAACAACGGGCGTACGTTCCCGACGACGCCGATCCGGCCACGACCTTTAACCGGGTTGACGCGCCGACCTACGTGGCCACTTTGAAGGCCATTCTGACCAATCAACCGGACGCGTTCGATCAATACCCTGCCGCTGAGATCCTGGCCAGCATTGAAGACCTCTACTCGTACTACCGGTCCTATCTGCGGGTCGCCACGATGTCCACGCAGCATAACGACGTGGTCTCGGCCGAGTTCATGACCATCGACCAACACTTTAACGAGCTGGTCATCCGGTTGTACCGGACCATCGAAGAAAAACTGCAGGGGCACGCCAACCACGTGTACCGGCAGACCAGTGCGGCGTCGAGCGCCTGCGTCTTGTTGCAAAAGATCGCGTGGCCGATGCCCCAGGGGTACGAAAGCCTGGGCAATATCCGCTTCCTGACGCGCTTGATGTTGCGGCCGCCGATGATGCTGCACACCAAGAGCAACAAGCGCAAGGGCCGCTTTACCGCCAGCAAGGTCAACCCGTTGACCAACTTCACGGGGACCGACAAGGACTGGTACTGCTACCCGGCCATGATCGGGGAAAGCCTGGCCTACCTCTACTTCGACCGCGACTACCTGGCGTCCGGCTTGGCCTTAGCCAACCTGTTCCAGCTAGCCGACCGGCAAGAGATCGAGGGCCACAAGCCGGACCTGATCCTGCTGTTTGGCTCCCCGAGTGCCCAGGGCGATACTGATCCCGAAAACGGCCACTACTACTACGATGCGGCCAACCAACTTTACGTGGGTCAGGTTCCCTACAACGACCAGACCACGTACTTTGGCTACATGAAGAAGATCTGCCTGACGCTGCACAACCTGCACATGATCGACCAGGGCAAGTTGCCGATCCACGGGTCGATGGTCAAGATTACCTTTGCCAACGGCGTGAAAAAGACGGTGGTCTTCTTCGGGGACTCCGGGGCCGGTAAGTCCGAGTCCATCGAGGCCCTCCAGACGGTGGCCGACGAAAAGATTGCCAGCATCGAAACGATTTTTGACGACATGGGCAGCTTCACCCTGCAGCCGGGCGGTCAGGGCATCTACGCTCAGGGGACCGAAACCGGGGCCTTCGTGCGGTTGGATGACCTGAGCAGTGAGGTCGCCTTCAACAACATGGACCGGGGGATCTACATGAACCCCGAACAGAAGAACGCGCGGGTCATCATCCCGGCCAACACCTGGCCACGGGTGGTCGCCCACCACGAGATCGACATGTGGGTCTACGCCAACAACTACGACGACGCGGTCGGCATTCACCAGTTCACCGACCAGGAGGCGGCTAAGGCGACCTTCATCGCCGGCAAACGCAAGGCGTTGGGGACCACCGACGAAGTGGGGATGAGTACGACCTTCTTCGCCAACCCGTTTGGCCCGGTTCAAGAAGAGGCGGCGACGCGGCCCATCATCGACGCGGTCTTCGACCAACTCTTCAAGGACCACGTTTACGTGGGGGAGATCTACACCCATTTAGGCAACGACAAGTCACAAGCAAAATTGAATGAATCTGCCAAGGAACTGTTGACCGAGCTGATGACCAAGTAGCCGAAAGGAGGGGGCCGCGATGGCGAGCCTATCCCCGAAGGACCAGGACCTGATCCTGCACGTGCTGTTGCAGATCGATGACCCGTATTACCTGAACACGTTCCAGGACGCGGCGGCGGAGGACGAGTGGTTCACCATCAACGAGGCCTTCATCCGCCAGGACCTGCAACACTTCTTCCCGTCGACCATCGATCTGGCCGACCCAGAAACCTGGCGCTACGTGCGGGGACAACTGAAGCAGTTTTGACGGTATTCCGATTGTGATTGTCGATGTCATCCGCTCCACGCCGGCGAGCAAGATGGTCGAGGTGGGCACGACTCTGAAGCCCTGCGAAGTTCACGCAGGTCTCCAGAGCTCGGCCTTGATGTAACCGGGTAAAGAACACCCGGTAACATCAATTTCACCACGACCATCAAGTCGCCTCTGTTCCGCTCACATTGACGAGGACCGACACAAACGAAATATGCTGGCGACCATCATCATGAGTAACTGCTTGCTACCGCCCACATAACTGTGAAAACAGGAAATCGTTACCACTCAAACCAGTAGCCTTGCCCCAGCGGCTGTAGTCGATTCACGGTTGAAGATTGTATCCACACTGCCGCCGATTTTCACAACGTCAGCCGGGAGGGAGGTCAGAATTGGGCTCAGTAGCCTCGTTTCTGTTGGCCGGGTGGTTTTCCCGGGCTACAGAAAGGCCGAGCTTTGAGATCGTCGCGATTTTTGCGAGGAGCTCAAAGTCGTGCCGGCTACGTTCCAGCCCGATTCTGGCCGACCGGGAGGCGCTGGCAGTCACCATCTTGCTCGCCGGCGTGAAGCGCTGACCCAAACCATTTTAATTAATTAAACACAAAGAACTCGCGTCTCCCAGTAAAAGGGGGACGCGAGTTTTTAATAGCTTGAATTTGAAGACTAAGCGAACTGTGCCAGCAGGGCCGTCATGAATGCCTGGGCATCGCCGACGTAACCGTAGTCGGACGCCGCAAAGATGGGCGCGTTCGGGTCGCTGTTGACCGAGACAATGGTCTGCGAATCCTGCATGCCGACCAGGTACTGGACGGCACCGCTGATCCCGAAGTTCAGGATCAGGTCGGGATGGATCGTGTTGCCGCTTTGGCCGATCTGGTCGTCGTGCGTGAAGCGGTCCTGGTCGGTCAGCGGGCGGGAGACCCCGATGCGGCCGCCCAGCTTTTCAGCGAGTTGGGTGGCGCTGGCAATCGTGTCCTCGTTCGCGGCGCCCCGGCCTAGGGCGACCACGCGGCTGGCGTCGCCGACCGTGGTGGCGGTGTTCACCACCGGTGTGGCCGCCGTCACGTGAAGCCGGGCCACGGGATGGAACGTGATGTGGGCCGTGGTGATGGCGGGAGTGGCGTCCGCTTGCGGCTGGGCCACGAAGGTGTTAGGCCGTACCGTCGCCATTTGGGGCCGCCGGTCGGGACAGATGATCTCACACATGATGTTGTCCCCGTACGACGGTTTCGTGGCGACCAGGGTCTCGTCGTCGAAGCGCAGGTCCAGGCAGTCGGCGGTCAGGCCCGTTTGGAGCTTGGCCTGGAGCCGCGGGGCGATGGAGCGCCCGGTGATGGTGGCGCCGAAGAGCACCGTGTTGGGGTGGGCCGCGTCGATCAGTTGTTTGAGCGCGTCGGCCAATTCCGCGTCCGTGGCCGTGGGGAACCGGTCATCGCGGACGATGCGGATCTCGTCCGGTCCGTAAGGCTGGAGCTCGTCCTCGAGGTGGTCGGTCGTGGCTTCCAGCAGGACGGTCACCACGTGGAAGTGGTCGCCGGCCAGGCGGGTAGCTTTGGTGATGAGTTGTTGGGTGGTGGGTTCGATGTGGTCTAAACGCCGTTCGGCCACGACCCAGAGTTCTGGTTTCGACATCGTTACGAGTCCTCCTTAAAGTAATTGACGGTCTTTGAGTGCCTTGATGAGTTGACTGGCGGCTTCCTGCGGCGTCCCGGTCAGCGGCGTGAGCGCGCGTTTCACGGGCGTCGGGGCGTAGACCTTGGTCACGATGGTCGGGGAGCCGGCCTGACCCAAGCGTGTATCGTCCAGGTCTAAGTCGTCGTGGTGCCAGGTCGTCAGTGGCTTGGTGAAACTCAGCTGGATGTTCCGCGGCGTCGGGTAGCGCGGCGTGTTGAGCTCGCTGCGGACGCTGACCACGGCGGGCAGTTGGGCGACCAGCGTTTGCTTGGTGTCCTCCAGCAGCCGTTCGGCGGTGACCTCGTTGGGGCCGCTGAGCCGTAACGTCGCGGCGTAGGTGATCTGGGGTTGGTGGAGGAATTCGGCCACGATGGGACCGACCTGACCGGTATCGGCGTCGACGGCTTGTCGGCCAAAGATGATCAGGTCCACGTCACCGATTTTCGCGATGGCCTGGGCTAACACGTAGCCGGTCGCCAGGGTGTCGGCCCCGGCAAAGGCGCGGTCGGATAAGAGGACCCCGCTATCGGCGCCCATGGCCATCCCCTCACGCAGGGATTGGGCGTAGTCGTCGGGTCCCATGGTCAGGAGCACGACCTCGGCGTCGGTTGCGGCCTTGAGCTGGAGCGCTTGTTCGACGGCGTTCTTGTCAAAGGGGTTCATGACGCCGGCCAGGCCCCGGCGGTCGAGGTTATGGGTGTGCGGGTCGATCGTGACGTCGTTGGTTTCGGGTACTTGTTTGATGCAGACAACAATTTTCATCAGGGAGCCTCCTATTTGTGAAATTCAGCGGTGGCGATGGCGGAACGCATCTTTTCGACGGTCCCTTCGGCGATCTCCATCGCCCGGGCGTCGCGGATCAGGTGTTCGACCGGGTATTCACGACTGTAGCCGTAACCGGCCAAAATCTGAAGCGCGTCGTCGCCGGCAGCGACCGCGGCCCGGGAGCCGTGGGCCTTGGCCATGGCGGCTTCCTCGCTGTAAGGCTGTCCGGCGGCCTTGAGCTGGGCGGCCCGTTCGTAGAGCAACTTGGTGGTCTCCTTGCGCATGGCGATATCGGCGACCTTGCGGTGGGTGACCTGGAGTTCGGTCAGTGGGGTCTGGCCAGCCTTCCGTTCCTTGGCGTAGTCCGTGGCGATTTTGAGCTCGTGCTCCATGATGCCGGTCAAGACCGCGCCCATCAAGATGCGGGCGTCGTCGTGAGCGGAGTCACCGATGAGCCCGCCGTCACCGACCTTGCCCAGCAGGTGGTCGTCGTCCACAATGATGTGGTCCATGACGATCTCACCCACGGGCGTGCCGCGCAGGCCGATGAAGTCCTCGCGTTTACCAAAGGAGAAGCCGGGCATGTCTTGGTCGACCACGAAGACGGATAGTTCGGTCGGGGCGGTCTTGACCAGGACACAGTAGACCTGGGCCAGGCCCCCGTTGGTGATCATGATCTTGTCGCCGTTGATGACCCAATGATCACCCTCGCGCGTCGCCGTGGAGCTGATGCCCATGGGGTTCGACCCGCCGCTGGCCTCGGTCATGGAGAAGGCGAAGATCCGCTGCGTGGCGGACGGCAACAGCTGTTGCTGCAGGGCGGGGGTCCCGAACTTCAGAATCTGGTCGAGGGTCTTATAGTGACCTTCCAGGGTGACCGCCGTGCTGGCGTTGCCCCGGGCGAGGTGGTTGAGCACCGTGGCGGTCACCTCGGGGCCAAACCCGGCACCACCGAACTCTTGCGGCAACATCAGGCCTAAGAAGCCGGTTTGCGTCAGTTGTTGCAGGTAGCCCTCTGGGAAGTCCTGGGCGTGATCGATGGCCATATCGAGCGGGGCCACTTCACGGGTGGTATAGTCGTCGACCATTTGTAGAAGCAACTTTTCGGCGGCTGCGTTTCGAGTAGACATAAGCATTCTCCTTATCGGGTGATCTTTGATTGTGTAAAACTGAACTTTTGACTGAGGCACAGTATAGCGGATAATCGCGCGATAAGTCCAGAAAAAAGTGGTAACTTTTTGTAAGTTTGTGATACTGGGCGCGATTAATTCATCTAAAGGGTACCAAAGGGGAATCACCGAATCCTTGATTCAAATCAAGTTAGAATTATTTTATTCGAAAGAGTGGTCTACTGACAGATCAATCGTCGGGAACGGGCCGTGAGTTTGTTGGTCGGGTAACGCTACTGCCGCGGTTTTTAGGATGGTCCGAGGCATCAACGGATAAGTGTGCTAAATTAAAAATGAGTCGTGGATACGGTCGATGGGGGTATCATCCGCTCCACGCCGGCGATTATCAGTGCCTCCCGGTCGGCCAGAATCGGGCTGGAACGTGGCCGGCACGACTTTGAGCTCCTCGCAAAAAGCGCGACGATCTCAAAGCTCGGCCTTTCTGTAGCCCGGGGAAACCACCCGGCCAACAGAAACGAGGCCACTGAGCCCAATTCTGACCGCCCTCCCGGCTGACGTTGTGAAAATTGGATGTCACACCATCGAGTGCCGACAGCCATTGAGACCAGTGCGACTGGTACTGGGTTGGTTGACGGTTACTTCCTGCTTTGGCGGTTGTGTGTAGCATTGAGCAGTTGGCCATGATGATGGCTGCCAGCATATCCCGTTTATGACGGGTTCATCAAAGTTAGCGCAACAGAGGCGACTTGCCGGTCGTGGAGCGAATGGTCACGACTTAGTAAAATTTTTAGTTAATTTACGGAAAGAATGGTACTCGGCGCCCGATTATTATACAATGTAACCGGATTCTTAATTTGGAGGTGCCATTTTTATGCAAATTACACAAGAGGTTATCGGCGAAGAGCAGGGTCAATCCGTGACCAAGTACGTCTTGATCAACGACCACGGGACGCACGCGGCGGTCCTGACCTGGGGCGCGACGTTCCAGGAATTTAGCGCGGTGGAGGACGGTCAGCGGCAACAGCTGATCGTGCACCAGGACACGCTGGCGGACTACACGCCGAGTCCCTACTGTCTCTGCCAAGCGGTGGGCCGGGTCGCCGGTCGGATTGCGGGCGCCCAATTCGACCTGGACGGCCGGACGGTTCAGCTGGACCCCAACGACGCGCCGAACGCGATTCACGGGGGCCCGCACGGTTTCAACTTCGTGAACTGGGAAGCCACGACGCACCAGACGGCCGACACGGTCAGCGTGGCCTTGACCCACACGACCGACGAAGCGACCGACCAGTACCCGGGCACCATGGCCACGACGATCACCTACGCCCTGGACAACGACGATCAGGTGACCATCACGTTCACCGCCAGGAGCGATGCCGACACGCTGTTCAACCCGACGGTGCACACCTACTTTAACGTCACCGACGACCAGCACGACCTGCAAACGCAGTGGTTGAAGCTGAACGGCCAAAAGCGCCTGGTCCTGGATCAGGCCAAGATTCCGACCGGCGAAAAGGTGGCCGTGGCCGGAACCGGCTACGACTTCCGCACGCCCCAGACCATCACGGATGGCCTGGCTAAGCTGGCGCAGGATGGGGTCGTCGAATACGATGATGCCTTCGAAGTCGTTCCCAGCGAGACGGTGCCGGTCGCCACGGTCGGCGACACGGCGGGGCACCGCGAAGTGCGGGTCTACTCCGACCGCAACGCCGTGGTGGCCTTCACGGCGAACCCGACCGACGCCAAGCGGGCCGATGTTCGCGACTACAACGCCTTAGCCCTCGAGGCTCAGACCTTGCCGGACGCGATTCACCACGCGGACTTTGGCGACGTGGTGTTGCCCGCCAATCAAGCCGTGACCCACACGATTCGGTACCAATACGTTCGTAAATAACTGAAAAAATAAGGGAGAGATTATCTCATGAGTTGGCAAGAAAACTATGCTGTCTGGAAGAATCAAGCCACCATGCTGCCCGATGTTCGGCACGAACTCGACGCCATGGCCGGCAACGACGACGCCCTGGAAGCGGCCTTTAGCGGGCCGATGAGCTTTGGGACGGCCGGCATGCGGGGCGTTATGGGCCCCGGGATCGGTCAAATGAACGTCTACACGGTGCGCCAAGCCACGGAAGGGGTCGCCCGGTACCTGGACACGTTGGACGACGCCACCAAGCAACGCGGGGTCGCCATCAGCTTTGACTCGCGGTACCACTCCACCGAGTTCGCCCACGAGGCGGCCCGGGTCTTGGGCGCGCACCACATCCCCAGCTTCGTCTTTGACGACTTGCGGCCGACGCCGGAGCTGTCCTTTGCCGTGCGGCACCTGCACACGGCCATGGGGATCATGATCACGGCCAGCCACAACCCGAAGCAGTACAACGGGTATAAGATCTACGGTCCCGATGGCGGTCAGATGCCACCGAAGGCCTCCGACAAGATCACCGAGTTCGTCCGTTCCGCCAAGGACGTCTTCGCCATTCAGGTCGCCGACGAGCAGGCGCTCCGGGCGGCCAAGGTGATGCACATCATCGGTGAGAACGTCGACCAGGCCTACCTGCAAAACGTGGTCAGCGTGACCATCAACCACGACCTGATCAACCAGGTCGGCAAGACCATGAAGTTGATCTACACGCCGCTGCACGGGACGGGGAAGGTCATCGGTGAACGGGCCCTGCGCAAGGCCGGCTTCGAGAACTTTACCATGGTGCCGGAACAAGCCATCGCCGACCCCGAATTTCCGACGGTCGACTTCCCGAACCCCGAATTTCCGGAGGCCTTTGACATGGCCATCGCCCTGGGGAAGCAGGAGGGCGCCGATCTCTTGGTTGCGACCGACCCCGACGCCGACCGCTTAGGGGCCGCTGTGCGGCAACCCGACGGCGAGTACCAGCTGCTGACCGGGAACCAGATCGCCTCGATTCTACTGGCCTACATCCTGAAGGCCCGCAAGCAGGCAGGACAATTGCCCGCCAACGGCCGGGTGGTCAAGTCCATCGTGTCGACCGAGTTGGCCACCAAGATTGCGGCGGCTTACGGGGTCGAGATGAAGAACGTCTTGACCGGCTTCAAGTTTATCGCCGAACAGATTCACCAGTACGAAACGACGCACGACCACACCTTCTTGTTTGGGTTTGAAGAAAGCTACGGCTACCTGATCAAGCCGTTCGTCCGGGACAAGGACGCCATTCAGTCGACGGTCCTCCTGGCCGAAGTCGCGGCCGACTACAAGCAACGGGGGATGACCCTGTACGACGGCATCGAGGAGCTCTACGCGACCTACGGCTACTACGCCGAAAAGACGACCTTCGAGCAGTTCGATGGCGTCGACGGGGCCCAACAGATGGCCCACCTGATGAGCGAGTTCCGGGAGAACGCGCCGCAGGACTTCGCCGGGACGACGATTGACGCGGTCGAGGACTTCTCGACCAGCACCAAGACGGCGGCCGATGGGACGACCAGTGCCATTGACCTGCCCCAGTCCAACGTGCTGAAGTACTGGCTGCAGGACGGCACCTGGATCTGCATCCGGCCATCCGGGACCGAGCCCAAGGTCAAGTTCTACATTGGGACCAGCGACCACACGGCAGCGGCCGCAAAGCAGCGCCTGAGCACTTACGAACAAGCGCTGAAGGACTACGTGGCTTCGGTGAACTAAAACTTTGTAATCTACCGATAAATCCGTTTCAGGGGTCAATTTGACCCGTGAAACGGATTTTTTTTGCGCCGCGTTTAGTCTTTACTAAACTTTTTACTCATAAAATACAACCGGTTGCAATTCCGGCATGTGGCGCATTCATCAAATTTTATGTATTTTACTGCACAATGAAAAGGGTTGCAACCGCCCGGAAAACACCTTAGAATATCCATTGTGAAGCGCTTACATTTACTTAATGTTTTAGTACAGAATTTACTTAGGTCGGTTGAAACGACTTGGAAGAGGGTTTTTGGAAATGAATAACGATAAGATCACGTTGGATCCGGCAGCCTTTGCCGCGGCGGTCTTGGGGGGCAACGCACAACGTCCCGACGAGGAAAACAAGTTGTACATCAAGCGGCAATTAACGTTGTACCTGGAAGCCACGCTGTTGGCTCAGGATTTCAACAACCTGGAAGAGAGCCGTTTCGACATGGCCAAGACCCAGAAACGCAACGAGGTGCTGTCGAAGATCATCGAGCACCGGTACCACTAACGGTGGTTGTCCGTTCCGCTGAACCAGAAAGGTGTGTCAAGCAATTATGAATCAAGTGAAACAGTATCTTTCCTATGCTTTTGGGGCGTTCGGGCACGATGCCTTCTACGCCACGTTGAACACGTACTTTCCCATCTTTGTGACCAGTGTGCTGTTTACGTCCGGCGCCAACTCCAAGCAAATGATTGGGGTCGTCAGTGCCGTGCTGGTCATCATCCGGCTGATTGAAATCGCCTTTGACCCCATGATCGGTGGGGTCGTGGACAACACCCGGACCCGCTGGGGCAAGTTCAAGCCCTGGTTACTGGGTGGCGGGCTGATCAGTGCTTTGGCGCTGATCACGATCTTCACGCCGCTGGGTGGCCTGGCCGACCACAGTGACATGGGCTACATCATCGCCTTCGTGATCGTCTTCGTGATTCTGGATATTTTCTATTCCTTCAAGGACATCGCGCTGTGGTCCATGTTGCCCGCGTTGAGCGTGGATTCGAACACGCGGACCAAGTTCGGGACGATTGCCCGGTTCGGATCCACGATTGGGGCGCAAGGAACGGCCATCGTGGTCATGCCACTGGTCGTCTTCTTCTCCGCTAAGTTCTCCGGAGCGACCGGGGGCGCGCAGACCCGGGCCGGCTGGCTAGGGTTCGCCGTGGTCATCGGGCTGATTTCCTTCCTGGGAGCCTGCACGGCGGCCTTTGGGACGCGCGAGCAGAAGAACCTGATTCGGGAAAACACCGAAAAGACCCGCTTACGCGACGTCTTCAAGGCCATCGGGGAAAACGACCAGCTGATGTGGTTGGCGTTGTCCTACTTCCTGTTCGCCTTTGGCTACGTGGTCACCAACTCCCTGTTGATCTACTACTTCCGTTACGTGGTCGGGAAAGCCTCCGCGTACTCCGGTGTGGGGATCATCACCACGTTACTGGGCATCGTCTCCGTGATCCTGTTCCCGTTCATCGTGCAAGTGATCAAACGGCGGGGCGTGTACATCGGCGGCATCGTCATGATGCTGGTCGGGTACGTGTTGTTCCTGTTTGCCGGCACCAACGTTCCGCTGGTCTTAGTGGCCGTGGCCATCTACTTCTTCCCGTACCCGATGATTTTCCTGGCGGCCCTAATGACCATCACGGACAGCGTGGAATACGGGCAATGGAAGAACGGCACCCGGAACGAATCCGTGACGTTGTCGGTTCGGCCGCTGATCGATAAGCTGGCCGGCGCCTTCGCCAACGGGGTCGTCATGGTGGCTGCGTTACAATCCGGGATGACCGGGAACGCCAAGCCTAGCGACATTTCCACGAGTGGGTTATTACAATTCAAGATGTTTATGTTCTACATTCCAATTATCCTGTTGATCATTTCCGCGTTCGTCTACTTCAAGAAGATTTCCCTTTCCGAGAAGCGTCACGCCGAGATCGTCAACGACCTAGAAAAGAAATTACGGGCCGAAAAGGCCGCCGGTCAGTCCATCGGTGACGAGGACTAAGCGGTTTGCTTAAGAGGGTTCCGGACGACACGTCGTCCGGGGCCCTTTTAGTCGAATGAGGGGTCGCTGCCGCAGCTGGGCCGTGACGAACGTGGGCACGACTTCGAGCAGAAGGACGGCCTTGTGGTCAACCAGCTGAGAAATACTGACCAACCACGATTTCTATTTGAGCGCCAGCAGTCGTAACGGTGGCGGAGAGTTCGGTCAGTTAGTTTTAATCACTATTGTAGCCAACGAACTAGCGGGCCACGTGAAGAAGTACCATGTTCGATGATACTTTCGACAGTGGAGCGCTTAGACGGATTTTAGCCGCCCAGTCTATGAGTATTTCATGTTGTGGTTAGGGAAATTTAACGCTATGTGAGCGGAACAGAGGCGACTTGATGACCGTGGTGAAATTGATGTTAGCTGGCGTTCTTTGCCGGCTTACATCAAGGCCGAGCTCCGGAGACCTGTGTGGGTTTCACAGGGCTTCGGAGTCGTGCCCACCACGGTCATCTTGCTCGCCGGCGTGAAGCGCCCAGCAACGACCAATGTTGAACGACACCAAATTGAAAACGCTTTATATTTTGATTGACAGGGCTTCCAAACGGGCCTATACTAAAATCACAGTAAAAGTTTACTAAAAAACGAGAAGGAGTTAATCGTCATGGACTTTGCGAGCCTTGCTACTGAATACCAAAAAACTTTTGATGCTGCCCCCCAACGGGTCTTCTTTTCCCCGGGTCGAATCAACCTCATCGGGGAGTACACCGATTTCAACGGTGGCCACGTGTTCCCAGCGGCAATCAGCTTAGGAACGTTTGGTGCCTTTACCAAGCGGTCTGACCGGACGGTGCGGATGTATTCTGCTAACCTACCAGAGGCGGGCGTCATTACCTTCACGCTGGACGACCTCAAGTTCGACAAGGCCGCCGGCTGGACCAACTACTTTAAGGGTATGTTGTACGAATTGGCCAAGCAGGGCAAGGGCATTGACCAGGGCTTTGACCTTTTCGTTCACGGTAACTTACCAGACGGCTCCGGTTTATCGTCCTCCGCATCGGTTGAGATGCTGATGGGGGAGATCCTGCTGGACGCCTATCAAATGGACATTTCCCGCGTGGAACTCGTGAAGGTGGGCCAACAGGTCGAAAACGACTACTTTGGCTTAAACACCGGGATTATGGACCAATTCGCGATTGGCATGGGCAAGAAGGATCAAGCCATCCTGCTCGACACCAACACCCTGAAGTACCAGTACGCGCCGGTCAAGATGGACGGCTACGTGGTGGTCATCATGAACACCAAGAAGCGCCGGGAACTCACCGACTCTAAGTACAACGAGCGGCGGTCCCAGTGTGAAGAGGCCCTGCGGCGGTTACAGACCAAGTTGGACATTCACACCTTGGGCGACCTCGATGGCGACCAGTTCGACCAGAACAGCTACCTGATCAACGATGACGTGCTGATCAAGCGGGCCCGGCACGCGGTTCTCGAGAACCAACGGACGTTGAAGGCCTTCGATGCCTTACAAGCCAACGACCTGGAAACCTTCGGGAAGTTGATCAACGCCTCCCACGTTTCCCTGCACTACGACTTTGCCGTCACGGGGAAGGAACTGGATACGCTGGCTGAAACGGCGTGGGCGCAACCCGGTGTGCTGGGTGCCCGGATGACCGGGGCCGGCTTCGGTGGGTGTGGCATCGCCATCGTGAAGGAAACCAACGTCGACGCCTTCGAACGGGCCGTGGGCCAGGTTTACGAAGAAAAGATTGGTCATCCCGCCGAATTCTACATCGCGCACTTAGACGATGGTCCCCGGGAATTAACGAAGTAAAGCAGCCACATAAGTTAGAGGAGGAATTGGATTATGTCAGTTTTAGTTTTAGGTGGTGCCGGTTACATCGGGTCCCATGCCGTTGACCGGTTGATTGCAAAGGGTTACGACGTTGCCGTTGTCGACAACCTGGTCACGGGTCACCGGGCCGCCGTGAACCCGCAAGCCCGGTTCTACGAAGGTGACGTGCGCGACCAGGACTTCTTGAACGACGTTTTCGATAAGGAAGACGTTGACGGGGTCATCCATTTCGCCGCGTTTTCCATCGTGCCCGAATCCATGAAGAAGCCGTTGAAGTACTTCGACAACAACACGGCCGGCATGGTCTCCTTGCTGGAGGTCATGAACCAACACGACG
This sequence comes from Levilactobacillus spicheri DSM 15429, assembly GCF_001435095.1. Taxonomy (GTDB): domain Bacteria; phylum Bacillota; class Bacilli; order Lactobacillales; family Lactobacillaceae; genus Levilactobacillus; species Levilactobacillus spicheri. The sequence goes on along the minus strand of NZ_AZFC01000035.1, from coordinate 389,282 downwards.
TGAAGAAGATCGTCTTCTCCTCCACGGCCGCGACTTACGGCGAACCGAAGCAGATTCCGATCAAGGAAACCGACCCGCAAGTGCCAACGAACCCATACGGGGAAAGCAAGTTAATGATGGAAAAGATCATGCACTGGGCCGACCAAGCGTACGGCATCAAGTTCGTGGCCTTACGGTACTTCAACGTGGCCGGTGCCAAGCCGGACGGTAGCATCGGTGAAGACCACCATCCAGAAACCCACTTGGTCCCAATCATCTTGCAAGTAGCCGCCGGCGAACGCGATGAATTATCAATCTTTGGGGACGACTATCCGACTAAGGACGGGACCAACGTCCGGGATTACGTCCACGTGGTCGACCTGGCCGACGCCCACATTTTGGCCTTGGAATACCTGAAGGCCGGACACGACAGCGACGCCTTCAACCTGGGGTCCTCGACCGGCTTCTCCAACAAGGAAATGCTGGAAGCCGCCCGGAAGGTCACCGGCAAGCCGATTCCAGCCAAGATGGCACCCCGGCGGGCCGGCGATCCCAGCACGCTGATTGCCGCCAGCGACAAAGCCCGGAAGGTTTTGAACTGGCAACCGCAATTCGACAACGTGGAAGACATCATCGCCACCGCCTGGAACTGGAAGGAAAAGCACCCAGCAGGGTATGACGACCGGAACGGGGCGACCAAGTAATGGCACAGGACACGTTGAACACCTTTTTAGACGCCATCGTGGCCTCGCCGTCCCCGTACACGGCGCTGGACCGGCAGTACGTGGCGAACCGGATCTACGCCTTGGTCGGCGACGGCACGCCGCAGGACGCGACCAGTTCGGACCCCATCGACTTGGTGGCGGCCCTGGTCGCCACGGCCATCGCGCACGGCAAGATTGACGACACGCCTAGTGAGCGTGAAATCTTGGACGCACAGCTGATGGACCTGATGACGCCGCTACCGTCCGCGTTGAACCGCGGCTTCTGGGACCGGTATCAGATCAGTCCCAGCACCGCGACCGACTGGTTCTACCAGCTGAGTCGGGCCAATAACTACATTAAAACGCGTAACATCGCCCGCAACGTGGTCTTCGACGCCGATACGGCGGCCGGCCAGCTGGAGATTACGATCAACCTGTCGAAGCCGGAAAAGGACCCGAAGGCCATTGCTGCGGCCCGGAACCAGCCCAAGACGGGCTACCCGTTAGACCAGCTCTGCATGACCAACGAGGGTTACCTGGGCCGCCTGGGCTACCCGGCGCGCAGCAATCACCGCATCGTGCGGGTGATGCTGGGTGGCGAGACCTGGGGCTTCCAGTACTCGCCGTACGCCTACTTTACGGAGCACGCCATCTTCTTATCCCAGGAACACCGGCCGATGAAGGTCGACCAGCACGCGTTTACCAACCTATTGGAAATCGTGCGGCAGTTCCCGACCTACTTCGTCGGCAGCAACGCCGACCTGCCCATCGTCGGCGGCTCGATGCTGAGCCACGACCACTACCAGGGGGGCAAGCACACCTTCCCGATGATGAAGGCGCCGCTCGACCGCGAATTTGACGTGGATGTGCCGGGCGTGACGGCCGGCGTCGTCCAGTGGCCGATGACCGACCTGCGGCTCCGGGGCCAGCACCCCGAGGACCTGGTCAACGCCGCGGTCAAGATCATGGACCACTGGGTCGACTACTCCGACGACAGCGTGGACGTGCGCGCCTACACGGACGGCACGCGGCACCACACGATCACGCCGATTGCCTACCGGGACGGTCAGGACTTTGTCTTGGACCTGGTCCTGCGCGACAACCAGACGTCCGCCCAGTATCCGGATGGCATCTTCCATCCGCACCAGGACGTGCAACACATTAAGAAGGAAAACATTGGCTTGATTGAGGTCATGGGACGGGCCATTTTACCGGCCCGGCTGAAGAGCGAGATGGCCGAGGTCACCAAGTACCTGCTCGACCAGCCGAACCAGATGGCGGAGATGCACCGGGCGTGGGCCGACCAGCTGAAGCAAGCGCACCAGATCACGGCGGAAAACGTCACCGGCATCGTCCACCAGGCGATGGGGGACGTCTTCGCCCGGGTCCTGGCCGATGCCGGGGTCTTCAAGCGCGACCAGACCGGTCAGGCGGCGCTCGACCGGTTCTTGCGTGACTTAATCTAAGAATCAGCATATGAGGAGATGAGAACGATGGCCGCAACTTTAAAAGACATTGCCCAAAGCGTGGGGGTCTCCCTGGCCACCGTTTCGCGGGTGCTGAACTATGACCGCACCTTGTCGGTCAGCGAGCACACCCGGAAACAAATTTTTGAGGTCGCCGAGAACCTGAACTACACCAAGCTCAAGCGGCGCCCCGCAATGCCCGATAAACAGTTGAAGATTGCCGTCGTTCAGTGGTACTCGGAGACCAAGGAACTGGATGACCTGTACTACATGTCGATTCGGCTGGGGCTGGAAAAGCGCAGTGAGCAGCGCCACTTCCTGACCATGCGGACCTTCCAGAACGACCTGAATGCGATCGACCCCGACGTCGACGCCATCATCGCGATTGGCAAGTTCAGCAATCAGCAGGTCGCGGCGCTCGCGCGGCTGACCCCGAACCTGGTCTTCGTGGACCAGGATCAGCTCTGCCACGGCTACGATAGCGTGGTCACCGACTTCCAGTTCGCCGTCGATCAGGTGGTCGACGCGTTCTGGGCCCACGGGCAGCACCGCATTGGCCTGCTGCACGGGGCCGAGTGGACGACCGACAAGGAGTTGGAAGTCAGCGACCCGCGGCTCAAGGCCTTTCGCCGGACCATGACCGCGCGGAACGCCTACGATCCCGACCTGGTCTTTGCCGGGGATTACACCAATCAATCGGGGTATGAGCAGATGAAGCGTGCCATTACGCAGCTGGGGGACCGGTTGCCGGACGCCTTCTTCGTGACCAACGACCCGATGGCGGCGGGGGCCTTAAAGGCGCTCCGTGAGGCCGATTTGGCGGTCCCAGACCGGGTCAGCCTGATTGGCTTCAACGACACCACGATCGCCAAGTACGTCTTTCCGGAGTTGAGTACCGTGCACGTGAACACGGAACTCCTGGGTTCGACGGCGGTCGATTTGATCGAGAATCGCCTGCAGACCGGCCGCAGCACGCCCCAACGGGTGACCGTGGGCACCGAACTGGTGTTGCGCGAGAGCACCCGGTCGCTGAAAAAGGCTTAATTGGCGGCGGACTCTGCAAGCTGAGATGAATGGGGACGGTCGATTCCCTCCGCCCAGTTGGGGCGTGACGGGAAGACACCAGAATCCGAGCACCGTTCGCTCATCAAGGACGATGCCTCTAAAACTAAACGTAGGAAACGAGTCTGGGACAGAAGTCTCAGGCTCGTTTTTGGTTTTTGAACAGCTGATTCCGGCTGACGAGCGGGCGTGGATGCTCGCCCGCTAACCGCTTTTGATGACAGTCGTTGTTCAGTGTCTTAAGGGCTGGTCAGTTGAACCGAAGAATCACTTAGTCTCACAATTGCACGGTAAAGCGGCCCGACATGTTATCCTGAAGAAAAAGTTGTGGGAGGAAATGGTATGACACAGATGGTGATGATTTGGCAGTGGTTAGGTGGTCTGTTGTTATTGGCATCCGGTATCTTAGGCGTGTTGGTCAAACCGGCGTTCGTGACGTTTTCCGTGGGACCGCGGGGTGTCTTTATCGACGGGTCGACGGCGACGATTTGCTTGGTCCTGGGCGTTGGAGCATTGGGGTACTCGGTGTATTTGCGCCGCCGGTTGAAGCGAAGAACGAAGGAGTAGGGGGACATCATGCGACAAGCACTTCATTGGTTAGCGGTTATTTGGTTGTTGGACGCGTTGGTTCTGTGGCAATCTAGCAATCAACCGTTCTTTCGGGTGGTGATGACCGCGCAGAGGCAGCAACTCTCGGGTTCCGTGGCGGCGTTCTTCTTAGGGGTGAGTCTGATCTGTGCGCTCTGGTCGGGCTGGCTTCACTGGCACCATCCAGCGCCCAAGGCTTAACGGGTGATGAGTAACCAGAACCACTTTTTCGTTAGCGATTCAGTGGGACCGACTGATAGTCGCTAAGGCGACTCTTTGAAAAAGAAAAATTGACGACTCTTCGAAATTGGAAGAGTCGCCAATTAATTTACGATGCACAAATGGTTGCTTTAGAGAACCGTTTTCCGAGGATGGCAGGACAAACTTTATTTGCCAGTTTGTCCCGTTAGTGACGGACACCATGCTGTATCAGCGGAACAGAGGCGACTGGATGGTCGTCGTGGAGCGCCATGATGGGTGTCCGTGGGATTACCAGATCTTCACCCGTTTTTCGGGAGCGAGGTACATCCCGTCGCCCGGTTGAACGTTAAAGGTCGTGTAGAAGTCGTCGAGGTTCTTGACCTGGACGTCGGCCCGCAGCTTGGCCGGGGCGTGGACGTCGATCGACAACAGCAGTTGCATGTATTCCGTGGTGGCCTTCATGCGCCAAACGTTGGCCCAGTTGATGAAGAAGGCCCGCAGGTCAACGTCGGGATCGGCCTTGGCCGCTTCCAACGCACAGCTCAAGCCCCCGGCATCGGCGATGTTTTCCGAAACGGTCAGCTTGCCGTTGACCTTCTGGCCGGCGAAAGGAATGCCGTCGAATTCGGTGATCATAGCCTTGGACAGGTCCTTGAAGTGGGCCAAATCGGCTTCGGTCCACCAGTTGTGCAGGTTCCCGAACTCATCGAATTGGGCCCCGTTGTTATCGAAGGCGTGGGAGATTTCGTGTGCCATGACGGCCCCGATGCCCCCGTAGTTGGTGCTGCTCGACTGCTTCAGGCTGTAGAACGGTGCTTGCAGGATGGCTGCCGGGAAGACGATTTCGTTGTTTGATGGGGAGTAGTAGGCGTTGACCGTGTTGGCGCTCATGTCCCAGCGCTTCCGGTCGACCGGTTGGCCCCAGTGGCCGAATTGGTCGGCGTTGACCAGCTCGTCGAACCGTTGCGTGTTGGCGAACAGCGAGGCGTGCTCATCGACCGTGAATTTGGCGTACAGGGGGTCAATCTGGTCGGGGTACCCGACCTTGATGGTCAGCTTCTGGAGCTTCACGATGGCCTTTTTACGGGTGTCGGCACTCAACCAGGTGTTGTTCTTGAGCCGGTTTTGGTAAACGCCGGTCATCTTCAGGACCATCTGGCGCACGTCGGCCTTGGCCGTTTCCCCGAAGTACTTGCGGCCGTAGTAGTCACCCACGACTTGGTCGAAGTAGTTGGTGGCTAACCGGTACGCCGACTTGGTCTGCGACCGGGCTTCCTTTTGGCCGGACAGTGCCCGACCGTACGTCCCGCCGACTTGCCGGAATTCTTCGGATAAAACGCCACTGGCGGCCGTTACGGTCCGGACCAGCATCCAGCTCTTGACCAACGGGAAGTTGGCGTCGCTCAGCAGGTCGCCGATTGCGTCGAAGTAGGTCGGTTGTGGCAGGATGACCGTTTCCGGTTGGTCGTGGATCAGGTCTTGTAAAGCGGCGGCTAAGTCGAGCTTGTCGGTCTGAGCGTCGACGTCCTTTAATGGCCGCGGGTTGTACATCTTGACGTAGTCCGCGGATTCTTCTGAGGACTTGACGTGGGGGGCAATCAGCGCGTCAAATTGCTTGGTCTGATCGACCAACTTGGCCGCGTCGGTGTCGCTGTAGCCCACCATGGTCAGTAACTTGGTCGCCATCTGGGTGTAGATGGGGAGCAGTTGCTTGGCCGCCGGGTTGTCCTTTTCGTAGTAGGTCTTGTCTGGCAACAGGAGGCTGGGGGCGTCGACGTACAGGGCGTAGTGACTGGTATCCTTCATGTCGGGGTCCACCCCGACCTCGATGGGCACGGGCAGGCCGGCCCGGTAGAAGTCGGCCAGGTGAGCATTGAGGTCGGCGAAGCTCGTCAGCTGTTCAATCTTGGCTAACAGGGGCTTTAATGGTGCGGCCCCGTTGGCGTCCCGTTGCTTAAAGTCGCGGGCCAGGGCGTAGAACTTCTTGAACTCGCCCATTTCGGCGTTGGCGGGTGCTAGGTCGCCGGCGAGTAAGGCGTCGAAGTCGTGCATCAACGTCTTTTCGATGTTGTCGACCAGGTCCATGAAGCCACCGGTCGATGAGTGGTCACCGGGAATGGTGGCCTGGGCCTCCCACTGGCCGTTGACGGCTTGGTAGAGGTCTTGAGTTAAGAGGCTGTCATCCACGGGGAAGGCAGCTTGACCGCCGGTTGGGGTGGCCGCGAACTGTTGATTACGCATACGAAAACTCCTCCTTTAAAATCATACATTAGTCAAAGGTTAACCCATTTTCGGCCAAAAGGGAATTTTTTTATCATCAAATTCTAATAAAATGTGCGATTGAGGTAAAGTAGGGGGGGCAGCGCTCCACGCCGGCGAGCAAGCTGGTGACTGTCAGCGCCTCCCGGTCGGCCAGAATTGGGCTGGAACGTAGCCGGCACGACTTTGAGCTCCTCGCAAAAACCGCGATGATCTCAAAGCTCGGCCTTTCTGTAGCCCGGGGAAACCACCCGGACAACAGAAACGAAGCTACTGAGCCCACTTCTGACCTCCCTCCCGGCTCATGTTATGCAAACTAGCACCTATGGAACTGTCCTTGCGACCAATCGCCCGCCACCAATGCATGGCAGGTGACGCATGCCGCTGATAGCGAAGGTGCTCCTTTACAGCTGTGTGCGGATTTCATTCAGCGATGAGAAATCAATGCTGCCGGTTTGTAGCGGTTCTCATCAATGTGAGCGGAACAGAGGCGACTTGATGGTCGTAGTGAAATTGATGTTACCTGGTGTTTTTTGCCAGGTTACATCAAGGCCGAGCTCTGGAGACCTGCGTGAACTTCGCAGGGCTTCAGAGTCGTGCCCACTACGACCATCTTGCTCGCCGGCGTGGAGCGCCTGCCAACGCCTGGCAAACTAGATTAGTCGAGGCAAAGTACAAAAAACGAGGTTGGAACGTATGCTCCAGCCTCGTGGTAAGTCTTAATGGGTGACGCTAATCTTCGGACGTGGCCTGATGACGGGCGCGGACGACCGGGCGGTGAAACTTGGGACGGTTGCGGTCCCAAATGGCTAGGTTGTCTTGATAGCGCGTCAAAAAGTCGTTGATCTCGTCGTCGGACAGATCACTCGGAATTTGATTCCAGGTCTTAGCGCTTTGCAGGAAGACTTGGTGGATATCGTTTTCGACGTTTTCCCCCTTAGGCGTCAAACGCAGGTACTTGACCCGCCGATCATCCATCTTCGCTTCCTGTTCCACGTAGCCGTCGAGCAACAGGGCCCGCAACTTCCGGGCCGCTGCGGAACGGGTGGTCCGCGTATCGTCGGCTAATTCGCTGAGCGTGATGTTGCGTTGCTCATGAATCTGTTTCAACAATAGATATTGTTCAAAACTCAATGAGTATTGCCCCGTAATTTGTTCAGCAGCGTTGGTTAAAACGCAGAATATTTCCCGATACTGACGTAAAAACGTCTCGAATACTCTCTCCTCACTTTGCATAAAAACTCCCCCTTGAAACGAATTCTATTGGTTCTAGTGAATGATTCCAAAGCTGGATAACTTTCACTATCACAGCATACCGTTATTATGCGGCACTATCGATGGGGATGAAAATGATTACACTTTAGCGGGGCGGGTTAGGATAGTTCAGCTTAAGAATCCCCACCGGCCACCAACGATTAGGTCGGCCGGTTGATTAAGCCCAACGACCGAAAAAAGGGGCCGCCGACCACCCTTGAACGGATGAGCCGGGGCCCCATAAGCCACCTAACTGGGCAAACCAGTTGGTTACTTGGTCATATAAATGTAGAGGTGATCCGTCGAGAAACCGGTATTGAACCGAATCCCGTTGGAGTGGATGGTCTTGGTGTTGGTCGAGCTGCTGTTCGACTTGGCATCCTTCAAGACCTTCTCGAACTTCTTGATGACGGTCTTGGGGTTGGCCTTGAGCGTGGTCCCCAACAGGGCAAAGGTCGTCCCGAACTGCTTCTGACCGTTCTTGGTCTTCATCTGCTTGGTCGGCACGATGAGGGCGAGGCCCATCAGCTGGCCGTCCTGGACGTTGGCCCGCACGGTCGCATCCTTGGTGGTGACCAGGTTTTGGACGCCGTCACTGGCACGGGTGGGCAATAGCTGGTCGTGAGCCTTTTGCTTAGCGGTCGCGAGCTGGGCCTGCAGCTTTTGGGCCGCGGCCTGCTGTTGTTTGGCCGCCGTTGCCGCGGCTGCGGGGTCGGTCTTGGCGAGGGCCGCCAGCTTCTTTTTGGTCTGCGCCTGGGTCTTTTGAGCGGTTTGCAGCTGCTTTTGGACCTTGGTCGGCAGGTAGCTGGCCGTGACCAGTTGGTTATACTGCTTGGCAAACGTCTGGTAGGTAGCGAGTTTGGTCGTGGCCTTGACGGTGACCGTCTTGTGCGCACTGCCGGCCGTGATCTTGACCGTCTGATCTTGTGGGGCGGCCGGGACCTGGAAGAAGTAGGTGCCCGCCGCAACCTTGACCTGGTGTTTGGCCTGGTCGTTGACCTGGTAGGTCACGTGCTTGGTTTTAGCGTCCCCCTTGACCACGGCGGTGAGCGCGGTGGGGTGGTAGGTGGACTTGTTCGTGGTTAATGCGTTTGAGCAGCCAGCCAGGGTCACGGTTAAGAGCCCCAGGGCACCCAGTAAGAGTTTTTTCATGGTTATCGGCGCCATCCTTTTCGTGAGTAAAGTACTTGGTACATCTTACCACAAAGTCCCCGTAACCGGAGAATGAGAATCTACTGATGAAATCTGACGTACCCTAATAATTTCATGAAAAAGAGCGCGTAGGGCTGTTCTGACGGGGCTGAAATTGGTATCATGAAGTTGGTGAAAGCGATACCACCATTACAGTTTACATATGAAAGGACGGGATAGTATGTATGAACGGATTTTAGTACCGATGGATGGGAGCAAGAACGCCCACGCAGCGTTGGTGGAGGCCATTAAGTTAGCCCAAAAACTCGGTTCCAAGTTGTTCATTGTTTCCGTCGCCAGTGATCAGACATACGCCCACTACGGAGCGGAATTCGGCAGCGAGATCATGACGCACTTCAAGGAGTCCGCTTCGGAATTCCTAGAGAGCGCGGTGGAAGAGGTCAAGCGGGCCAACGTTCCCGTGGAGACCACGTTCCGGGTCGGCCTGCCCAAGCCGACGATTGCCAAGACCTTGCCACAGGAACTGAAGACCACGTTAACGGTGATCGGGCGTTCCGGGGTTCACGGCTTGGGAAAGGCCATCATGGGCTCGACCACGAACTACGTGGTCCAAAACTCCGACGTCAGCGTCTTGGTCGTGGATTAAGTCAAAATTCAGTGTGGTGGTACTAGCGTGCGGCTAGTGCCATTTTTTTGTGCGATGAATTGAAGTCGGGCCCACGGTCGTCACGGCCCAGCTGCCACTGATTTCAACAAGCAGGCGGCGTGGCTTCACTAAATTTGCGCAAAAAAAGACACCGGCCGATTGGTCAGTGCCCTTCTGGTATAGGCGATTACTTCGTCTTGATTTCACCCTTCAACCAACGTTGCAGGTTAGAAATCTCATCGCGCCGCTTCCGGTCCTTTTTACGGTTAACCTTCCGACGGCCTTGTACGCCATTTGGATGTGCTTTTCTCATTGTAAAAACCCTCGCTTAATTAAAATAACAATCGAGTTCCATTCTACTAAGGTTTGGTCCAAAATGCAAGGTTTCCAGCCAATTTGCCGGGATTTATGGTCGATTAAAGGGGGTTAGTTCGGTGGTCTCTGCGATTTTGTTAAGTTTTCCCCGGGACTTTTTATGCGATTTTTGAAAAGTGGTATATTGAATTCAAGATGGGGGAAAGGGCGATTATCGTGCAAAAATTCGGAATTCAACAAACACATCGCTGGTGGGCCTGGCTACTGGTCCTGCTGGTGGGGGCCGTCGTGGTGGTCGGGACCCACTACGACGCGGCCCTGTACCGCGACCCGATCATGCGGGTCACGGCCGTGACGCAACAGAAGGCCACCAAGGAGACCGACGACTTTCAAAACGTGGACTACCAGACCGGACAGACCCTGCACGGGGTCATCCTGAACGGGCGCTACCGCGGCAACCGGCTGACGGTCAGCAACACGTACTCCGCGTCGGGCGCCATGGACCAGCGTTACCGGGTGGGCAGTCAACTCTTCGTGGTGGCCCATCAGCACCACGGCAAGTTCAGCGCGACGGTCAAGGACCGCAAACGCGACACGCCGTTGGTCTTCATGATTTGGCTGGTGGTCGGACTGCTGCTCCTGATTCTGCGGTTCAGCGGGCTGATGGCCTTTTTGAGCGTGGCGGCCAACGGGGTGCTGTTCTTCCTGGCCATCCTGCTGAACGGCGCGACCCAGGGCGCCCAGGTCCTGTGGATCTTCGGTAGCCTGTCGATCGGCTTCGCGGCCCTGACCCTGTGGCTGGTGCTGGGCCGCACCCGGCAGATGCTGATCACGCTGGCGACCACGCTGGGGGGCACGCTGCTGTCCATCGTGGTGGCGTTGACGGTCTTTCACCTGACCCACGAGCGCGGGATGTTCTACGAATCGATGCAGTACGTGACCCAGCTGCCGCGCCCGCTGTTTTTGGCCGAGACCCTGTTAGGCTCGTTAGGGGCCGTGATGGATGAGTCGACCGACATTATCTCGTCGTTGTACGCGCTAAAACGCGAGCGGCCGGAGCTGACTCCGCGGCAGATCTTTAAGTCGGGGCGGCAGATCGGCAGCACCATTATGGGGCCGCTGATCAACGTGCTGTTCTTCATCTTCGTGGCCGATACCTTCCCGATGGCGCTGCTGTACTTGAAAAACGGCAACAGCTGGGGCTACACCTTCTCGATGAACATGTCGATGGGGGTCGTCCAAAGTCTGATCAGTGGGATTGGCATCGTCCTGGCCGTGCCGCTGGCGAGCTACCTGGCCAGTCGTTGGTTGCCTAAGGAGGTGCGCGCATGAGTACGATTACGCTGTTGGGCCTGATCCTCCTGGTCCTGATGGTCCTGGTCGGGGGCAAGGCGGGGGCCCAGTCGTTTCTGGCCCTGATCCTCAACTTTGGCCTCCTGTTTTTGGCCATCGTGTTGGTGGCCTTCCACTTCTCGCCCCTGATCGTTACCCTGGTCGTGGGGGTCATGGTGTTGGCCCTGACCATTTTCATGAGTAGTGGGGATGACCTCTCGAGCACCGTGGCCTTTATCGCCTCGGCGATGGTCCTGGTCCTGCTGGTGCTCCTGATCGTGCCGGTCGAACACTGGGCAATGGTCCAGGGGTTCGGGCCGGAAGACAGTGAGGACCTCGAGGGACTGTCGGTCCTGGTCGGCATCAACTTCGTGCAGGTCACGATTGCGACCGCCATCCTGAGTACGCTGGGGGCGATTGCCGAAGCCGCGATGGCGATTGCGGCCGGTTTGAGCGAGATCCTCGAGCAGCACCCGCAGGTGGCCCTAAAAGCCCTGTATGGCGACGGCATCGCCGTGGGTAAGCAAATCATCGGGACCACCTTTAACACGCTGTTCTTCGGCTTTTTTGGCGGTTTCCTGGCGTTGTTCATCTGGTTCACCGGCGTGCACTATTCGTTCGGGGAGATCCTGAACGACAAAATTTTCGTAGCGGAGATCCTGATGATCCTCTTTTCCATGTTGAGTGTGCTGCTGACGGTGCCGGTGACGACCTGGGTCATGACCCGGGCGGTCGCGGGGAAACGCAAGCGCGGGGCCCACGAAGCGACTAAATAAGCGTGAGATATTTTAGAATAATAGGAATTACTTCAAGGCACCCGTGACCACCATCACGGGTGCCTTTTTGGCGGCCCACCGGATCGAACGGTGAGTATGGGTAACTCGCCTTATTAGGCGACTCACGCCTTTTAGCGGCCGTAAACGCTACTCTGACAAGGGGCTAGCCGTGTCGCGAAACGACCGATTAACGGCTCAATGGTGGTGACCGGCAGATAAGTTGACGCCGCCGCCCGGCCTGCCTAGAATGGGTCGCAGATAGCCAAAGGAAGACTACCGATCTATTTCTAGGGGGAGCGTTATCTCATGAAAAAGATTTTTGGTTATGTTGCAGGTGCGATTGTTGCGATTGCCGTGATTGTGTTTGCCGCGACGTCAATGACCAGTGCGAATAGTCGGAAGACCACGAAGTCGACGACGGCTGCCGCCCGGATCACCTTGTGTACCAACTACAAGAAGAACGCCCGGGATCTGACGTTTAAGAACGGACGGAAAGGGTCCACGGTCACGTTACTGAACGGGAAGCAACAATGCGTCAAGAAGACCACGCTCAAGAAGAATGGCACCTTCACGGTCAAGTTGACCAAGAAGCAAGCCAAGACGTTGAGTGAATGCGCAACGTTCAAGTACTCTGTCGCCAAGAAGGGCGCTAAGACGTACACGTGCTCCGCAAAGGTTTACGGCAAGACCACGGTCAAGAAGACCACGAAGAAAGACACGAGTGCCTCTTCTTCTAGCTCGAACTGCAACAACTAACGGGTAACTGAAGTTGGTTATCGGACGTCGATGATGAGTCGGCGTCTTTTTTTGTCCCCCGTTTTGACACCAGACATGCGGAGAGCCCCAAGCGCCCCTTTGTCCCAGCGCCTTTCGCTGGGAGCGGGCAGGGCACAAAACGACCAAAAAGCGGCGGGACCCTCACCTGAGAAGGTCCCGCCGCCGGGATGCGTCATTATTAAAGATTAGTTGCTGGCACTCGATGAAGACGTGTCCGTGGCGCTGACACTGGAACTGCTGGTGGCGTCACTGCTGTCACTGGCGCTACTGGTCGAAGCGCTGGTGGCCGTGGCCGTCGTCGTCACGTCTTGGATACTGGTTAAGTTACCTGACCAGACCCAGTAACGCTTGCTGCTGTTCTTCGATGGCTTGATCCGGTACCACATGGACCCGGTGCTCTTCTTGGCCGTCATGTCGATGTAGTAGGTCTTCCCCACCTTAGGACTGATCTTGGACCAGCTCTGCTTCTTGGCGTTCTTGTTCGACCCCTTGACGTGGTTGTACAGGTAGTACTTGGTGTACTTGCTGCTCAACTTAGCTTGTTGGTTGACCGAGGTGTAGGTCGCGGCCGTCAGCTTGGTGTGGTTAGTCGAGCCCATGGCGTTGTAGTACTTCTTGACCATCTGGTAGAAGGCGGCCATGGTGTACTTCTGACCGAAGTACTTCTTACCGGCGCTGGCGTAGTAGCCCACTGGGTCGGTATGGGTCGAGCCACCCAGGTGGGAGGCGACGGATCCGTGAGACCAGACCGTTCCCTTACCATCGTAAGCGGCGTCGTTGGGTTTCAGGTTATATTCCTTTAACAGGTAGGCCGTGTACCAGGCCGCGTTGGCGATTTCGTGAGCGAAGGCCGACTTGCTGTGAACTTCGATTTGTTCAAACTGAATGAACCGGGCGTTCCCCGGGTAACCGACCCCCCAAGAGAGGTAGTCGGTGTTGGCGATGTTGATGATGTTCGAGGCATCGACGAAGCTGTGCACGAAGGCGTTGTTGTAATTCCGCTTCATGTAGGCAATTTCGTTATAGATGGTCGACGATGGGTTGGCCGTTTCGTGGACCACGACCCCTTCCGGCTTGCCCTTCCCGTGACGGTACTTGTACTTGGGGAAGCCACTCCAGATGGACTTGGTGACCTTGACTGGCTTGTAATTCTTGCTGGCGATATAGTCATTGACCTTGGAACTGGCGTTGGCCGTTGCCGGATTGGACAGGCCAACGAACCCGGCGATTCCAAGCGTCGCCAGGGCCGTTAACATTACTTTATGCATTTTCAACGAAACATCCCTCATAACTTTCATAATTTAATAATCTGCGTAATGATTGTGGTCATTACATATTCGATAAAATCCTACGTTCTTACTATATCGACAAAAACACCCGAAGACAAGCGCCGTGCCGCCGTTTCACCGTAATATTACGCGGCTAATAACGACAAATGCGGGCTTTGCTTCGGGTGTTTGCAAACAGATTAAAACTTCACGACACGTGTAACCTGGTTGTAATAATTCAGGGTATCCGGTTTATTTCGGGTCCGCGGTGGTCTGGGACCACTGTTTGCGGGCCGGGTCGATGTGCAGCTTTTGCTGACACTCGGGGCACAGCCCGTACACTTCAACGTGGTTACTGGTGATCAGGTAGCCGGTCTGGTCGTGGGCCTCGCGGTTGAGCGTGTCCTCGATGGCCCCGAAGTCGGGGGCGAAGACGTCGGTGATCTTTCCACAGTTTTCACAGATGACGTGGTAGTGGGGCTTGCCGTAGAAGTCGTAGCGCAGCCCCCCGTTGTCGTTCGGCAGTTCGATGACGATGCCCAGGTCGACCAGCAGGTTCAACGTATTGTAGATGGTGGCCATGCTGAGGTTGGGAAATTCAGCGGACAACGCGGTGTAGAGCGTCTCAACGGACGGGTGATTATGGTGAGTCACGAGGTAGGTCAGGATGATCTGGCGTTGGGGCGTTACCCGAATATGGTGTTCCTTGAGCGTCGCCAAGGCATGGGCGAGTAATTGATTGGATTGAGCCATGGTAATCCCTCCTTTTTGGAATGACTCTAGTTTGTCTCTATTAAACCACATTTTGATGAGAGTTCCAGCAATCTGCTTGAAATTAGAATAATTCCCAATTGAGACAGATTCTGCAGTCTGAAGTATTTACTTTTCCGGTTTTGATGGTAGAATAGAGTCGTTCGTAGATAAGAACGATTCTAAATTATAAAAATATTTTCGTGATACCAAACTTTTTATCTAAGGTTCGTGTTACGATAGATACGATTGTGGTTTAAAAAATGTAGGGGGTTGTTTAACATGGCAGCAAAGAAAAAGCCAGCAACGTTGGCCCAACGCATCAACGTTTTACGGGCCAGCGTGATGGGCGCTAACGATGGTATCTTATCCGTCGCCGGGATCGTCGTCGGGGTGGCCGGCGCGGCGACCAGTAGTTTTGCCATCTTCATTTCCGGAATTGCCGGCATGATCGCCGGGACGGTGTCCATGGCGATGGGGGAGTACGTGTCGGTGAACACGCAGAAGGACGCCCAGCGCAAGGCCATCGAGACCCAGACCGTGGCGTTGGATAACGACTACGACGGCGAGTACGACTTCGTGAAGGACAAGTACATCAAGACCGGCATCAAGCCGGAGTTGGCCGATCAAGCGACCCGTGAAATGATGAAGCAGGACCCGCTGAAGACCTCCGTGCGCGAGCGGTTCGGCTTCAACGTCGGTGAGTATACCAATCCGTTCTCGGCGGCGATTGCCTCGATGATTTCTTTCCCAACTGGGTCGATTTTACCCTTATTATCCATTACCTTGTTGCCGAAGAACATCCGCATCGCGGGCACGTTCGTCGCGGTGATCATCGCCTTGTCGATCACCGGATACGTGGCGGCCATGTTAGGGAACGCTAACCGGAAGAACGGGACCATCCGAAACGTGGTGGCCGGGATCTTGACGTTACTGGTGACCTACTTCATCGGTCGGTTATTTGCATAAGAGGGGAGCCATGAATCATGGTTGAGAATGAAGAATTGACGTTAAAGAAGCACAAGAAGCAACATCAGACCATGGACGAGAAACTGAACACGTTGCGGGCAGGGGTCCTGGGGTCCAACGACGGTATCCTGACGGTCGTCGGGGTCCTGTTCAGTGTCGCGGCCGCTACGACCAACCAGTTTACCATTTTTATCGCGGGTCTGTCAGATTTATTGGCGTGTGCCTTCTCGATGGCCTCGGGGGAATACGCTTCCGTCAGCACGCAAAAGGATACCGAAAAGTCCGTGGTCGCCAAGGAAGTCGGCCTCTTGAAGACCGATTTTGCCGGGGAGCTCAAGGCGGTCCAAGAATTTTATGAACAACGGGGCGTGTCCGCCGAGACGTCGTTGGCCATCGCCAAGGACCTCCTGGGGAAGGACGCACTGGCCACGGTGGTCGCCGTGAAGTACGACATCCAGCTGGGCCACTACATGAATCCCTGGAACGCGGCGTTTTCATCGCTGTTCTCCGCGTCGGCCGGGGGCGTCTTCCCACTGGTCGCGATGACCTTTCTGCCGGTGGCTTGGCAGTGGCCGGGGACCATCATCGCGGTCCTGTTATCCGTGACGTTGACCGGATTCCTGAGCGCCAAGCTGGGCCACGGCCTGGTCAAGACGGCCATCATCCGGAACGTCATCGTGGGGATCATCACCATGTTCATCCACTATTACGTGGGGCAGTTGTTCTAAGGCTACAAGCGATATTGGGCTGGTCATGTGGTGGTAGCTGGCGCGCCGTTT
>NZ_AZFC01000035.1:320198-372995 GCF_001435095.1 Levilactobacillus spicheri DSM 15429 | reverse complement strand
TCCGAAACCTCGCCAAGAACGCGAGTTTCCGGAACTCGGCCTGATTGTAAGCCGGCAAGAGACGCCGACTAACAATCATCTCACCACGGGAAAAACGCCGACGCCACTCTGCGGGATTGCGGATGGCCGTGCATAACCTACCTATGAACGGTTAAGAGCCAGGTTGCCCGGGTGATGCCAAATTAATCGGCTCAATAATCTTTAATTCGTGGAATCTAAGACCCCGTTCTTGGATTCTTTTTTATTTTCAGGGGCGCGGCGTGCTTTTTCCGTGTTAAATATGAAAAAAGACTAATGCCACGCTACGACGGTAGCCGTCAAGCCGAAATAGCGGAAGCCTCCGCTGATGTCAAGGGTCAGGATGCGTGGTTTCAGGGGCGTCTGATTCTAAGCGAACTATTGCTGCTTTTTAAGTGCATTGCCAGATTCCAAGTGTAGAATGGCCGAATACTTCGACGAAAGTGAGGAATTTTGGCTTGAAACGCAACAAGATGAGTTTATTTTCATTAGTCATGCTAACGCTCAGTGCCATCATTGGGTCGGGGTGGTTGTTTGGTGCCGGTATGGCCGCCCAAATTGCTGGACCGGCCGCTATTTTGTCCTGGATCATTGGGGCCATCGTCATTGGCGCCATCGCGTTAAACTACATTGAATTGGGGACCATGTTCCCGACCAGCGGGGGGATGAGCCAGTATGCCGCCTTCTCCCACGGCCCGTTACTGGGGTTCGTGGCCGGTTGGGCCAACTGGTTGTCCCTCTTAACGATTATCCCGATTGAAGCCGTCGCAGCCGTGCAATACATGAGCTCGTGGCCGTGGGCGTGGGCCAACTGGACCCGGGGCTTCATCTATTCGGGCAACATCACGAACCTGGGTTTGGTCGTGGTCTTTCTCTTTATCCTAGCCTTTACGCTGTTAAACTTCTGGTCGGTGAAACTCCTGACCCGGTTTACTAGCTTCATTTCGATTTTTAAGTTGGGGATTCCGACCCTGACGATTCTGGTCTTGGTCTTCAGCGGCTTTGACACCCAGAACTTCGCGGCGCGGGCGGGCTTCATGCCCGGGGGCAGCTCCTCGATTTTCGCGGCCACGACCGCGGCGGGGATCATCTTCTCCTACAACGCCTTTCAGACCACCATTAACATGGGGAACGAGATCGAGCACCCGGAGAAGAACATCCTCTGGGGCATCGTCATCGCCTTTGGTATCAGTACCGTGATCTACACGCTGCTGCAGGTGGCCTTCATCGGTTCCGTGCCGGCGGGGAACCTGGTCCACGGGTGGTCCGGGGTGAACTTCCAGTCGCCGTTTGCCGACATCGCGATTCTCTTGAATCTGAATTGGCTGTCGACGCTGCTGTACCTGGACGCCTTCGTGTCGCCCTTCGGTACCGGGGTCTCCTTCGTGGCTACGACCAGCCGGGCGCTGGCCGCGATGACCGGGACCAAGCATATGCCGACTAAGCTGGGCGAGGTCAACCGCAAGTACCAAACGCCGCGGCGAGCCATGGTGGTCAACATGCTGCTGGGGGTCATCCTGGTGGCCGGTTTTCGAAACTGGAGCGCGCTGTCCGACGTCATCTCGACGTCGACGCTGATCGCCTACCTGACCGGACCGGTCACGGTGATGAGCCTGCGGCGGCAAGCCCCGGACTTCGTGCGGCCCTTTCGCTTGCGGCACCTGAAATTCTGGGCGCCCCTCGCGTACGGGTTGGCCAGCCTGGCCATCTACTGGGCCAAGTGGCCGACGACGATTGAGGTCTTCGGGGTGATCGCCCTGGGACTGGTCTGCTATATCTACTATGAGATTCGTCGCCCGGAAGGCTGGGCGGCGCTGCGGGCCAGCCTCAAGGGTGGTCGGTGGCTCCTGGCCGAGATGGTCTGGTTGACGATCATGTCGTTGATCGGCAGTCGCGAGTTCAGCGGGCTGAACTGGCTCCCGTACCCCTGGGACTTCGCGGTGGTGCTGCTGGGCAGCTGGGCCTGCTACGCGTTGGGCGTGCACGACGCCTACCGAAGCGATTCGCTGGATGTGGCGATCGAGCTGAACCAACGGGTAACGGATAACGACTAGTTAGCGCGATTAAATAAAAAATGAACAAAAGCAGGAAGGAAATTCAGCGAATGAATTTCCTTCCTGCTTTTTTGGAAACCAACGGATTGGCTCCTCATTTTTGCGGGCAATGACGGCCAATTGGCGGTGGTTTGGTCAGTTTGCAAAGAGACAGCTACCAAACTTTAAATTTCGGCTTAAGCTTTGGCGTTAGTGGTGTTTTCCCGCTGCAAAAGCCTGTATCCTAGGGGAAATATCTCGGTGAAGGGGGGAGAACCAGGATGCACAATTGGCTGGAACTAAATGGTTGGCTGCGGATGGGCGTGGTCTACGGCGTGGGTTTGGTGCTCACGGGCATCGAAGTGGGGGTCGCCCTCTACTGCGAGCGCCGGCACCCCCTCAGTCGGGCCGTGGTTTGGGGAATGCTACTGATCACGTGCCTGGCGATCACCGTCGCGACCCTGGCCCAGCCCTTCTTACCCTGAAGCATGGTGAAGCTATTAAAAAGGCGTTCGAAACCGCGGTTTCGGACGCCTTTTCGGCGATGCTGGCCGATGGGATAGTCAGAAGTTTAACGCCGTTGCCAGTGCCACAGCTCGTTTTTCTTGGTCAGACCGGCCGCGGTCAACACGGCGGTGTCCAGGTTGTGACTGGGCTGGAGGTCGAGTTCGTTGAGTTGGAGCTCCTCTTGGGCGAAGTGGACCAGGCGGTTGACGATTTCCTGCTGCTCGTTGGCGGGCAGGGTGGGACCGGTCAGGTAGGTGCGGCCGGTCTGTTGTTGCAAGTTCAGCTGATCAAAGCCGCCCCAGCCCACCAGTTTGTGGGTGGCGCGCCGCTCGATGCCCCAGGTGAGGGCGGTGCGGCTCATGGTCTGCCGCATGGTGCCGTTGACCCATTCGGCGGTATCGGCGAGATCCCGTTGGGTCAGCGTAGCCACCTGCTTGAGGCGAAACTGGGTCAGCCAGTCGAACCGGAAGTTGGGGGTGAGGAGCGGGTGATAGCCTTCAAAACTAGACATAAGTCAAGAATTCCTTTCTAATCCGTTAATTACCCCCATTGTACCGGTTATTGTGCAGAAGGGCTAGTGACTTATCGGTATAGACGGCTCAGCTGTGCTATACTGAAAAGGGATACAGAAAACTTGAAAGGGGTAACAGTATGACCGAAGATTTTTATATTGGGACTTACACCAAGCGGATTAGCCGGGGCATCTACCGGGTAACCGTTGACACGGACGCCGCGAAGCTGACAAATTGCGAGTGGTTAGCATCGGCGGGGAGCCCAACGTATATTGCCAAATCTAAGGCGGAACGCCTGTACGTCATCAATAAGAAAGAAACGGATGGTCAGACTCAGGGTGGCTTGATCATCTACGACATGACCGACAAGAAGCCCCGGGCCATTCAACAGGTCTTGAACCCCGGTTCATCACCGGCCTACGTTTCCGTCGATGAAGACCGCCAATTGGTCTACACGGCCAACTACCACACCGCGGCCGTCACGGTCTACAAGATTGCGGACAACGGTTCCTTGACGCAGGTCGATCAGGTCGTTGACCAGGATCCCGTGGGCCCGGCACCGGAACAAGCCGACGGGCCCCACCCGCACTTCGCTGACCTGACGCCGGATGGCCGGTTGGTCGTCTGCGACCTGGGCACGGATAAGGTTTATCTGTACGACGTTTCGGCGGCTGGTAAATTGTCCCCCGTCAGTCACGTCGACCTGCCCGCCGGTTACGGTCCTCGGCACATCACGTTTGATGCGGCCAAGGGCGTCGCTTATCTGGTCGGTGAATTGAGCAGCAACGTGGCCACGTTGACCTACGATGCCCAGGCCGGGAAGTTTGCCGTTCAGCAGATCACCCACGTCATTCCGGACGATTGGACGGCCCACAACGGGTCCGCGGCCATTCGGTTGAGCGCCGATGGCAAGTTCGTTTACGTCTCGAACCGGGGGAACAATTCGATCACCGTCTTGTCTGCCGCTGATGATGGCACGTTGACCACCATCCAACGGATCAGCACGGAAGGCGACTTCCCACGGGACTTCAACTGGACGGCTGACGAAAGCCTAGTTCTGGTGGTCCACCAGAACTCCGACAACGCCAGCCTGTTCAAGCGTGATGCCAAGACGGGGAAGCTGACCCTGGCCCAAAAGGACTTCATGGTGCCTGAAGGGGTTAGCGTCTTACCCGCTTAACCATTAAAATATGTTTAGAAATTGAAAAGACGTTCCCGGCACTTGGCGGGGGACGTCCTTTTTGGGTTGGCGATTTTGTTGGTTGGCGTGATGGGTTGGGTTATTTCAAACTGTGGTAACTGGCGATTGCTTCCGCTCAGCTGGACCGTGACGACCGTGGGCACGACCCGAAGCCCTGCAGAACACGTAGGTCTAAAAGGGCGGCTTTGTGGTAAGTCAGCTGAGCTCCAGCAATTCTGACGATGGTGGGGACCATCATTTGGCTTTAAGGCTCCGATAGCAGAATGACGTCAGCTCGTTAAAATTATCGACAATAGGTAGTTGTAGACACGTTATGCTATCGCAGAATAATTTTGGCGGGCACCAGATGGATTTGACCGCGTTGGTTGTTGGTAATGGTCATGCTCCTTCTCAGCGAAACAGAGGCGACTTGATGGCCGTAGTGAAATTAGCGTTAGCTAGCGTTTGGGGCTAGCTTACGCTAAGGCCGAGCTCCGGAGACCCGCGATTTTTTGCGGGGCTTCGGAGTCGTGCCCACTACGGCCATCTTGCTCGCCGGCGTGGAGCGCATGACGTGCTCATTGTCATGGGTTAATGGAGCGCATGACGTGCTCACGGTCATGGGTTAATTAACCGGATAGCGCGCCTTCATGAACGCCGCCATGAGTTGCAGGTGGTGTGCCAGGCTGAGCCGTTTGACGACGCCTAGGCCGGGAAAATGCTGCTCGGCGTGGTAGGCGGCCAGCTGCTGGGCCGCCGGTGTCTGGGTCGCCGCCGGCTGGGCGGGCAACCAGGCCGCCAACTTGGCGACCGCCTGGAAGAACTTTTCCTTGGGGTGCTTGAAGTCTTCCCGGTCGTCGGACACGAACCGGTGGATCCGCAGCTGGTTCCCCCGAAAGTAGGTCAGGTGCAAAGTGACCGCCCGGGACGGGTAGCCGTGCTCGCTGTAGTGGCCGCCGCCGATGGTGTAGTCACTGAATCCCTGGTAGCCGTAGAAGTCGGCCAGGGCCCAGTCATCGCTGAAGAAGCCGTCCTCCAGGTTGGCGTAGGTCTGCTCGTGGTCGGGGAACCAGGCGTGGTCGTACAGACTGACGAACGGGCGGTCGAGCTGCTGGCGAATCCGGGCCTCCGGTGGGGCCAGCAGGTAGGTCGGCTGCGTGGGGGTCAGCCAGCCGGCCGCCTGGGCGGCCATCAGTTCGTCGAATTGGCGGGCAATCACCAGGCTCCGGTGCCCCGCCGGCGCCTGCAGGTCGGCGGGCGTGGTCGTGGGGCCCAACACGTGACCGGTGATCAGGAGCGGGTTGGCCTGCCAGGGCCGCCAGTCGTGGAGTTTTTGCTGGGTCAGCTGGTAGTCACTGACCGTGGGATTGGCGATGACCACCAGGGGATGGCCGTGGTCGACGAAGGCGGCGACCGTCTGTGGCAGGGCCTTGATGTCTCTGACCGGTTCGATGATGGGGATGAGGTTGGCCGGCAGGGCGTCCTGCTGGGCCAGGGCCTTGAGTGCTTGCAGGTCGAACTGCCGCCCCCGAAAGTAAGGGAAATAGATCATGACGAGGACTCCTTTAGCCGGGTGCGCAGTTGCTGGTTCTCCAGGGCCAGGGCGTCCAGCTCGCTTTGCAGGGCCGTGACCGCCGTCTCCTCGGTATCCGCCACGAATTGGTCGTAGAAGTTGTGGTCGGGATTGTAGACGTCGTAGTGCAGGTGGCGTTTCTTGAGTTCTTCGTAGAGGTGCTGGGTGCTGTACTGTTTCAGGCCGGTGGCCATCTGCTTGGCCTTGAAGACCTCCCGCCCCTGGGAGGCGATGAAGCGGGTCAGCAGGGCGGTCTCCGGGACTTGCAGGTCCTGGTGCCGGGGTGGCCGCGCGACCGTCAGGTAACCGGGCGTGGCCGGTGGTTCGCTGGCCGTTGCCAGGAGTTTGGCGTCGAACGGCCGGTAGATCAGGACGCCGATCTTCGCGGGAATCTCGGCGGCGACCGCCTGGTAGAGCTTGAGGGGCAGGACGAAGTAGTTGTAGTGGCCGACGAAAGACAGCTTGGCGGTGGAGTGAAAATCACTCTTGGTGACCTTGAGTTCGTAGCAGCGCCACTCGATGGTCTGGTCCGGCAGCTCCTGGTAACTCAGCGTGTCGACGATGCCCTGGTCGTCTGGCATGGTGACCTCCTCGACGGCGGTGGCACCGGCCTCCCGGCAATAGTAGTAGAGCGTGTGCTCCATGGCGAGGGTCAACTTGGTTTTCATAGGGATTCCTCCTGACGCCAAAAGGCTTGAATGGCCGGTCCTAATTGTTCGGGTCGGTAGAGGCGCTGGTAATGCTGCCAGTGCTGGGGGTAAAGCTGCGTGTAGCGCGAGGTGGTGAACCGCTGATCCATCAGCAGCACGATGCCCACGTCCTGGGCACCGCGAATCAGGCGTCCCGCGGCCTGAAAGACGTTGTTGAGACCGGGCAACTGGTAGGCGAAGGCGAAGCCGGGTTGGCCCTGGCTGTCGAAGTAGTCGCGAATCAGGTCGGTCTCCGGGTTGATGCCGGGCAGGCCCACGCTGACGATGCCCACGCCAATCAGCCGGTCGGCTTTCAGGTCGATGCCCTCGCTGAAGATGCCGCCGAGCAGGGCGAAGCCGACCAGCGTTTGCGTGGGGTGAGCCTGAAATTGGGCGAGGAAGGTCTGCCGGTCGGCCTCGCTCATCTGGGACTGCTGGGCCACGGTGGCGATGTGCGGGTAGGCCAGGTGAAAGGCCTCGACGACCGTTAAGAGGTAACTATAAGAAGGTAAAAAAATCAGGTAGTTGCCGGTCTTGCCGTCGACCAGGTTCTTGATGGCGACCAGGATGTTGGCCAGGTTGGCCTGGCGCTGCTTGTAGGTGGTCTGGATGTAGTTGGTGATCAGGATGGCCTGGTGGGTCGGGGGAAACGGCGAGGGCAGCTGGTAGGCCAGGCTATCACTGCCGCCGCCCAGCACGGTCTGGTAGTAGTCGAGGGGCGACAGGGTGGCCGAGAACAGGACGGCGCCGTGCCCCAGGTCCAGGCTGTCCGCCAGAAAGGCGCTGGGGTCGAGGCACAGCTGCTTGAGCGTGACGTTGCCGTCGTCGATGGTCAGGCGCATGCGGTAGGTCTCGTCGTAGTACTCGCCGATGCGCTGGTAGCTGATGGCGGTGAAGTAGTAGTCCAGCATGGCCTTGGTGAAGGGCGTTTGCGGTTGGTCGACCAGCCAATCGTGGGTGGCTTCGATCAGGCGGCTCAGGTCGTGCTCGAAGTCGGCCGGCGGCGTCAGGAAGGTGCTGTCGGTCTTCCCGGCCCGTTGGAGCGGCTCACTGATGTCGTCAAAGGTGTCGCGGAGGTCGCGCAGGCGTTGCCGCAGCTTGCGACTGACCTGGGGCAGCTCCTGACTGAGGTCGATCAGGTGGTCCAGCGGCCGGGTGCTGATGGCCGCCGAGTACATGTCGCGGGAACGGGAGACCAGGTTGTGGGCTTCGTCGATCAAAAAGAAGTTCTCGGGGTCGGGCGTGGCGAAGAAGCGCTGGAGGTGGACCTGCGGATCGAAGAGGTAGTTGTAGTCCCCGATGATCACGTCACAAAAGAGGCTCGCGTCAAGTTGAAATTCGAAGGGGTCGAGCGTGTGTTTCCGGGCGTAGGTCTCGATCACGTCACGCGTGAGCTGGTCGTTGTGCTGAAGCAGGTCGAGCAGCGCGGGCTTGAGCCGGTCGTAGTAGCCCAGCATGTAGGGATTCTCCTCGGGCGCCAGGTCGGCCTCCTCGGGGAACTGGATCTTTTCCTTGGCGGTCAGGGTGATGCTCTTGAGCTTGAGCCCCTGGCTGGCCATCAGCGTGATGGCTTCCTCGGCCACCATCCGGGTACTCTGCTTGGCGGTCAGGTAGAAGATCCGCTGGATGACGCCTTCCCCGATGGCCTTGATGGTCGGGAAGAGCGTGGAGATGGTCTTCCCGGTTCCCGTGGGCGCCTCGGCGAAGAGGTGCTGACTGCTCAGAATGGTCTTATAAACGGCCACGGCCAGCTCGCGTTGGCCCGGCCGGTAGTGGCCGAACGGGAAGGTCAGGGCCTGAATCGTCGGGTCCCGGCGTTCCCGCAGGTCGTCGCGGAAGGTCAGCCAGGTGATGTACTCGTCGATGACCTGCTGGAAGAAGCCCTGGGCCGCCTGGCGGTCGATGGTCTGGTCGCTCTGGGTGACCTGCTCCGTGCTGGTCTGAAAGTAGGTCAGCGTCAGCGTGATGGTGGTCAGGTCGGGAAATTTGCAGAATAAAAGGTGGGCGTAGAGTTTGACCTGCGCCCAGTAGAGGGTGAGCTTATTGGGACTGAGCTTCTCGAAGTCGGTGTCGGAGGTCTTAATCTCCTCGATGGTCGCCTGGGTCTCTGCCAGGGTGACCCCGTCCGCGCGACCGTGCAGGAGGAAGTCGTGGCCGTGGAGGGTCAGTGGCAGGTCCAGGTAATATTCTTTCTGGTAGTCGTCGCCGCGTTGCTTTTGCAAGCGGCGGTGAATCTTAGCGCCTAAAAGGGCGGTATTTTGGCTGTTGCTGGTGGCGCCGAGGTCACCGGCCCGTAACGTGAACTCGACCAGTTCACGAACCCCGAGTTTGATTGGCATGCGTGTTCCTCCATTTCTGGGCATATCATACCATATTTTACGGCGGGAATGAACGGATGTTCGGACAAAGGTTGGCCAACAGAAAGGGCAAAATGGGGCTTGGCAACGCTTGTGTAATCGCTTACAATACAAGTAGAGGTGATCAGATATGAAGACAATTGGATTCCCCTTGTACGCCGAGATGCCCCAAATCGATGTGGCTCCGGCGATGCAGCAGATTTGCCAGCACTACACCGGTAAAGTAACGATCAAGGTTCAAGACGCGGAGCTGGATCCCCGGCAAGCGTCCCAGGTCGCTGAATTACGGCGCTACGGCGGCCAATTTGTCGAGGTCGTGGCGGATGGGCCGGACGAGGCCCTCTTGGCGGCGGCCGTTCACCAACAACTCGCCAAGAATCAGTACAGTTATTAAGGAAATAATAGCGCGTCGGGGACAAGCAGGTCCCCGGCGCGTTTTTTGGCGGGCACCGCGCCTTGACGTTTGGGGTCGCAGCCGCTAAGCTCGATGAGAGAACGAAGGGGGAAGACACGTGAACGAACAACAAGTCGAACGGCTCTGCCAGATTGCGCCCAAGTACGGGCTGACGCTGGAACATCGGGGCTTGATCATCACTAAAATCAACGAGGCGGAAACGTCCTTCGATACGGCGGCCTACATGCCCGACCAGTTCGTGGACCTCTTGGCCAAAATCATCGCGACGCGGATGAAGGCCGACCTCTGGCAATGGCAGGCCTAAAATGGGGCGTGGTAGCTTCTGCGTGAAGTGACATTAGCACCAGCCATCTTGATACTGGTGGCGGGCCGCTGTTTCGGTTTAGTGGCCGCTATAGTAGCAGGATGTCGGTATTTTTTCATAGCAATCATGTGAATGCCAGTCGATAGAAGGGTGCGTCAAGCTCATCGCATTCTGATCAAGTCGCACCATGCGTCCCAACTAATATAAAAGCAGGAAGCAACTTCTCGGAAAATCGAGAAGCTGCTTCCTGCTTTTATCTAGTGTCCGGTTAAGCTTCTTCCCAACGGTCGAAGTCTTGCGGATGACTGCTCAGGTAGCTCATGGCTTCCTTGGCCAGTTCTTGGCTTTCGCCGGAAACGTCCTTGGCCAGGTCGGCGTCGATGTCGGCCTCGTCACGCAGGAACCCTTCGGCGAGCTCCAGGTACTTGGTCCGCCGTCCCACACCGTTGTCCTTGAACAGGTCGTCGAGACCGGTCAAGTCGGGTTGACCCGCCGCGACGATCTTTTGGGCCAGGTCGGGTTGGCGACCGAGCTTCGTTGCGGCATAGTCCATCAGAAAATCATTCATGTCCACGATGATATCGTGTCGCGCTTGTTTCTCTTTTTTTTCTTTTGCCACTCCAAATCACCTCACAAGTTAATTCTAGCCATTTTAAGCACCGGAAGCAATTATCGTTAGTGAATAAAGAAAGCCACCGGGACTTCTCGACGGGCCCCGGTATAAAAGGATTTATAACGAGGCCCGCAACATTTACCTAAAATTTACACGATTGCGACAAAGACTATATATTGGTCGACTAGAATATGATTTGTAAGTTAAGGGGAGGGACACCACAAGGTTCGCCACCTGGCTTACGTGTGGGAAGTCCACTATATTAAAAGACATGGAGTGACAGGGATGAATAAAGGAACAAAGTTAGCAATGGGGATTGCCGCGATCAGTATGCTGTTAGTTGGCTGTGGGAAGGCCACGAGTTCTACCAGTAGCAGCAAGTCTAGCAGCGCCGCATTGTCGGGGAAAGTCACGGCAGTTGGTTCTACGGCGTTACAACCACTGGCTGCCAAGGCTGGTTCACAATTTACGTCCAAGAATAGTAAGGTTAACTTGACGGTGCAAGGTGGCGGTTCCGGAACGGGATTAAGTCAAGTGCAATCCGGGGCCGTTTCCATCGGTGACTCCGATATCTTCGCCGAAGAAAAGGCCGGTATCAAGGCCGACACGTTGACGGACCACAAGGTGGCCGTTGTCGGCATGGGTCCGGTGGTCAACAAGGACGCCGGCGTCAAGAACCTGAAGATGTCACAATTGAAGCAAATCTTCACGGGTAAGATTACCAACTGGAAGATGGTCGGTGGGAAGGATCAAAAGATCGTCATCATCAACCGGGCCCAAGGAAGTGGGACGCGAGCAACCTTTGAAAATGCTGTCTTGAAGGGTGCCACGGCCGTTAAGTCGCAAGAACAAGACTCCAACGGGGCCGTGCAAAAGATCGTGGCTACCACGCCTGGTGCCGTGAGCTACTTAGCATTCTCCTACTTCACGAACAAGTTACAAGCCTTGTCGGTGGACAACGTGACGCCTACGGACAACAACGTTGAAACCAACAAGTGGAAGATTTGGTCTTACGAACACATGTACACCAAGGGCAAGCCTGACAAGGCGACGGCCGCATTCTTGAACTACATGAGTTCCAAGGACGTGCAAAACAGTTTGGTTAAGGACATGGGTTACATCAGCATCCATGACATGAAGGTTACCAAGGACGCGAAGGGCGTCGTAACCAACAACTAAGCTCATTCAGTTGCGATACCGGTGGAGGTGCTGAACACGCACCTTCACTTTTTTAAGGGGGAGTCATCTCATGGAACAAACAAATTCAGAGTTTAAACAGGATGGGGCGCCGACCAGTCAGGACTGGGCCAGACAGCTGCACCACGCGACCCGGGCCAGTCGGGAAGACTGGTTCGGCCGCGGCATCAGTTATCTGTGTATCGGGGTCATCATTCTGGTCGTGGCCTCGATGCTGTGGTTCATTACCTCGAAGGGGATGGCCACGTTCACGCAGAATCACGTGAACCTGTGGCAGTTCCTGTCCGGGACCAACTGGGCGCCGGATCAAGGTCACATTGGGGCCTTACCGATGATTGTCGGGTCCTTCGCCGTGACCTTTGCGGCGGCCCTCGTGGCCACGCCGTTTGCGGTCGGAACGGCCATCTTCATGACCGAAATCGCGCCGAACAAGGGGCGGAAATTCCTGCAACCGGTGATTGAATTGCTGGTCGGGATTCCGTCCGTGGTCTACGGGTTCATCGGGTTGGCCGTCGTGGTGCCCTTCATGCGGCACCTGGTCGGCGGCTCCGGCTTCGGAATCATCTCGGCGACCTTCGTGCTGTTCGTGATGGTCTTGCCGACGATTACCACCATGACCGTGGATAGCCTGCGGTCGGTACCGCGCTTTTACAAGGAAGCTTCACTGGCGCTCGGCGCGACCCGTTGGCAGACCGTGTCCAAGGTCATCTTGCGGGCCGCCACGCCCGGCATCTTAACGGCCATCATTTTCGGGATGGCCCGGGCCTTCGGGGAAGCCTTAGCGGTCCAAATGGTCATCGGGAACGCGGCCGTGATGCCGAAGAACCTGATTTCACCGGCCGCCACCCTGACCAGCCAATTGACCACCGGCATCGGGGACACCATCGACGGCACATTGCCCAGCAACGCGCTCTGGTCGTTGGCCCTGATTCTACTGTTGATGTCGCTGTTCTTTAACGCCTTGGTCCGGTTGATTGCGAAGAGGGGGCAACTGAGTCATGAACGCTAAACAAAAAGATGTCGTGGCAACGATTGCGATTAACGTGATTGTGGCGACGGTCGTGGGAATTCTCTTTTTCCTGCTGGCCTACATCCTGATTTCCGGGTTGCCCCACGTGAGTTGGTCGTTTCTGACGGGGACCACGGATTCCTTCAGCGGCGCTGGGGGTATTGGGGTCCAGCTGTTTAACTCGTTTTATTTGTTGATTTTAACCATGTTGATTTCGATTCCCATTTCCCTGGGTGCGGGGATCTACCTGGCCGAATACGCCAAGGATAACTGGCGGACGCACCTGATCCGGTCCGCCATCGAAGTGCTGAGTTCGCTCCCTTCCGTGGTGGTCGGGTTGTTCGGGTTCCTGCTCTTCGTGGTGCAGTTCAAGATTGGGTTCTCCGTCATTTCCGGTGCGATTGCCCTGACCTTCTTCAACCTGCCCCTGTTAACGCGGAACATCGAAGAATCCCTGAGCGCCGTGCCCCGCAACCAGCGGGAAGCCGGCCTGTCGCTGGGGATGTCCAAGTGGAAGACCGAGATTGGCATCATCTTGCCGGTCGCGCTCCCGGGAATCGTCACGGGGATCGTGTTGAGTGCCGGCCGGGTCTTCGGGGAAGCCGCCGCGCTGATCTACACGGCGGGCCAAAGTGCCCCGGTCACCAACTTTGCGGACTGGAACCCGATGGATGCAGCGAGTCCGCTGAACCCGTTGCGCCCGGCCGAAACGTTGGCCGTGCACATCTGGAAGGTCAACACGGAAGGGCTGGCGTCCAACGCGGCCCAGTTGTCGGCGGCTGCGTCGGCGGTGTTGATCATTGCGGTACTGCTGTTCAACCTGGGGGCCCGGGTACTGGGGAATTACCTGTACCGGCGGGTCACGGCAAGTAAATAGGGGGCTGGAGCATGTTAAAACAGTATTCATTTGAAAAGACCGCCGTGCAAAGCTTTGCGGACAACGTGCCGCTGGCGTTGCGGACGGAAAACCTCCAGGTGTTCTACGGCGCGAACCACGCCATGCACGACGCGAACCTGGCGTTTCCGAAAAATCAGATTACGGCGCTGATCGGGGCGTCCGGCTCCGGGAAGTCGACCTACCTGCGGTCCCTGAACCGAATGAACGATGGGATTGCGACCGTGACCGGGAAGATCTGGTATCACGACGTCGACATTAACGAACCGGACGTGAACATTTACGAGATCCGCCGGCACATCGGGATGGTCTTTCAACGGCCGAACCCGTTTGCCAAGTCGATCCGGGAGAACATCATCTACGCCTTGCGGGCTGAGGGCATCAAGGACAAGCAGGTGCTGGCCCAACGGGTGGAGGAAAGCCTGAAGGGAGCGGCCCTGTGGGATGAGGTCAAGGACACCCTGGATAAGAGTGCCCTGGCGTTGTCCGGGGGGCAACAGCAACGGCTGTGCATCGCGCGCTCGATTGCCATGCAGCCGGACGTGTTGCTGCTGGACGAACCCTGTAGCGCGCTGGACCCCATCTCGACGGTCAAGGTCGAAGAGACGCTGGCCCAGTTGCGGGAGAAGTACACGATTATCATCGTGACGCACAACATGCAGCAGGCGTCCCGAATCAGTAGTCAGTGTGCCTTCTTCCACTTAGGCCACGTGATGGAGTACACGCCAACGGCCAAGATGTTCAGTGACCCTCAGATTCCGGTCACGCAAGACTACATTTCCGGTAGCTTTGGGTAACGAATCAGTAAAAGATTGAGAAAGCCCCACCACGGTTGACGGCCCGTGGTGGGGCTTTTGCGTCTCGCCAGTTGGCAAACTAAAAACGGCCGTGAGGATTTGGTCACGGTCGTTTCGTGATGGGCCGCAGCACACCGCCGCGTGAACCATCACGCGGGGAGGGGGTCCTTAATGGTGCATCTTAAATTCGAGGTAGCGGTCGTTGTAGAGCTGGACCAGCTGGGGCGACAGGTTCCGGTAGATCTGCAGGTGGCGCAACGTCCGGTCATCCGGATAGAATTGCGGGTCGTTACGGATCTTCGCCGGCAACAGGGCCTTGGCCCGGCGGTTCGGCGTGGCGTAGCCGATGTACTCGGCGTTCTGGGCCGCGTTGGCCGGCCGGTTCATGAAGTTCAAGAACGCGTAGATGGCCTGGTAGTGTTGCGCCGACTTGGGGATGACCAGGTTGTCGATCCAGAGGTTGCTGCCTTCGTTGGGCACCACGTAGTGCAGGTGGGGATTGTTGCTCAGCATCTCGGCGGCTTCCCCGGACCAGTCCACGGCCACCGCCGCTTCGTTTTGACTCATGTACATCTTGATCTCATCGGCGACCACGGCCTTGACGTTGGGGCTCAGGGCGTCCAACTTCTTGGTGGCGGCCAGCAGGGTCCCGGGGTCCGTGGTGTTCATGGAGTGGCCCTGTTCGGCCAGCGCCATGCCCAGAATGTCGCGGGCAGAGTCGATCAGCATGATCTGGTCCCGGTACTTGGGCGACCAGAGTTGGGACCAGTGCTGCAGGCTCCCGGGTTTCACGAATTGATCGTTGTAGACGATTCCCAGGGTGCCCCAGAAGTAGGGCAGCGAGTAGCGGTTCCCGGGGTCGTAGGACTTATTCAGAAATTGCGGGTCGAGGTTGGCCAGCCCGGTCAAGCGACTTTTGTCGATGGGCTGGAGCAGGTGGGCCTCCTTGAGCTTGTTGACCATGTAGTCGCTGGGCACGGTCAGGTCGTAGTGGGTCCCGCCCTGCTTCAGCTTGGTGTACATGGCCTCGTTGCTGTCGAAGGTCTCCACGTTGACGTGGTAGCCGGTCTCTTGCTGAAAGGCCTTGAGCAGTTGCGGGTCGATGTAGTCGCCCCAGTTATAGAGGTTCAGGACCTTCGAGCCGGTATCGCCACTGGAGGTGCTCAGGGCGTGGCTGCTGTAGGCCAGCAGGCCACACACCGCGAGCAGCGACCCGATTAAGACGAGTAAACGTTTCATGATGCGGCCCCCTGACGTTTGCGCTTACGGCGCTGATTACTCTGTTGCAGCCAGTAATAGCCCCCCACGAGAAGCAGGGAGAACAGGAACATCACGCCGGACAGGGCGTTGATCTCCAGGTTGATGCCTTGCCGCGCCCGGGAGTAGATCTCCACGGACAGGGTGGAGAAGCCGTTTCCCGTGACGAAGAAGGTCACGGCAAAGTCGTCGAGCGAGTAGGTCAGCGCCATGAAGAAGCCGGCGAAGATGCCCGGCGAGATGAACGGGACGATGACCCGGCTCAGGAGCTCACGGGTCGTGGCGCCCAGGTCTTGGGCGGCCGCGAGCATCGACGGGGACATCTCCTTGAGCCGGGGCAGCACCATCAGCACCACGATGGGAATCTCGAAGGCGATGTGGCTCAGCAGGACCGAACCAAAGCCCAGGGGAATCTTCAGGGTGGTGAAGAAGATCAGGAAGCTGGCCCCGATGATGACGTCGGGGGAGACCATCAGGATGTTGTTCAGGTTCAACAGAACGTCGCGGGTGACCCGTTTGGACGTCCGGTGGATACTGAGCGCGCCCAGGGTCCCGACCAGCGTGGCAATCAGCGACGAGAGCAGGGCGACCAGCAGGGTGTTGGCCACGATGGCCAGCATTCGCGGGTCCGCCAAGAGGTCGCGGTAGTGCTGCCAGGTGAAGCCGTGGTAGTGCGTCATGGTCGTCCCCTGGCTAAAGGAATACATAATCAGGTACAGGATCGGCAGGTACAGGATGATAAAAACTAAGATGAGGTAGAGCCGAGACAATTTTTTCATCGTGGCGCCCCCCCTCGTGGTTCGTGGTCGTTGGTCAGCTGCATGACGATGATCATCGCGACGATCAGGACGACCCCAATCGTCGAGCCCATCCCCCAGTTCATGGTGGTCAGGAAGTGTTCTTCGATCGCCGTCCCCAGCGTGATGACCTTGTTGCCGCCAATCAGGCGCGTCAGCATGAACAGGGAGAGCGAGGGGATGAAGACCGCTTGGACCCCGGCCTTGACCCCGGGTAGCGTCAGCGGGAAGATGACCCGCCGAAAGGTCTGCCAGCGGTTGGCTCCCAGGTCCAGGCTCGCGTTGACGTAGGCCGGGTTCAGGTCGTCCAGGGCGTTATAGATGGGTAAAATCATGAACGGAATCTGGATGTAGGTGGCCACGAAGATGAAGCTGGCGTTGGTGAAGAGCAACTGCTGCGGACCGACGCCGATGAAGCGCAGGAAGTCGTTGGCCACGCCGGCCTGGCTGAAGATGCCGATGAAGGCGTAGGCCTTGAGCAGGATGTTGATCCAGGTGGGCAGGATGACCAGCAGTAACCAGAATTGGCGGTGCTTGAGCTGGTGCAGGACGTAGGCGGTCGGGTAGCTGATCAGGCCGGTGAACAGGGTGATCAGAAAGGCGTACCAGACCGAGTTGAGCGTCATCTTGAGGTAGACGCCGGAGCGAAAGTAATTGGCGTAGTTGTCCAGGGTCACCTGATGGTCCAGGTTAAAGAAGGATTGGTAAACGATCAGGGCGACCGGGGCGATCACGAACAGGGCCAGCCACAGCCCGTACGGTAGGAAGTAGAGCCAGGTTTTACGTTTGGTCACGGCTGGATTCCTCCGTTCCTTCGTAGGTCTCGAGGCGCGCGTCGAACTCGGCTTCCTTCTCGTGCAGCCGCATGACGTGCAGGTCTTGGGGGCGGAAGTTCACGCCCAGCGTGGCGCCGTCCTCGGCGGGGTTGACCGAATGAATCATCCAGTCGTGGCCCCGGTCATCGGTCGCGGAGATCTCGTAGTAGTCGCCGCGGAACAGCTGGGTGTCGATGGTGACGGTCAGCTTGGCGTGCGCCGGCGTGGTCAGGGTCAGGTCCTCGGGGCGCATGACGACCTCGACGGGTTCGTTGGCCGGAATCCCGGCATCGGAACACTCGAACTGCTGGCCGTTGAAGGCCACCTGGTAGTCGGCAACCATCTTGCCGGGCAGGATGTTGCTTTCCCCGATGAAGTCGGCGACGAAGTGGTTGATGGGCTCGTCGTAGATGTCGACCGGCGAGCCGCTTTGCAGGATCTCACCGTTGTTCATGACGAAGATTTCGTCGCTCATGGCCAAGGCCTCTTCCTGGTCGTGGGTCACGAATAAAAAGGTGATGCCCAGGCGCTGCTGCAGGTCCCGCAGCTCGGACTGCATGGCACGCCGCAACTTGGCGTCGAGGGCCGAGAGCGGCTCGTCGAGGAGCAGGACTTGCGGCTGCATCACGATGGCTCGGGCGATGGCGACCCGTTGTTGCTGGCCCCCGGACAGGGCGCTGATGGCCCGGTTGCCGAAGTCGGCGAGCTGCACCAGTTTCAGGGCCTCGGCGACCTTGGTGGCGATGTCGGCCTTGGGCAGCTTCTTGAGCGTCAGGCCAAACGCGACGTTTTCCGCCACGGTGAGGTGGGGGAAGAGCGCGTAGTCCTGGAAGACGGTGTTCACGTTGCGGTGGTTCGCGGGCACGTCGTTGATCCGCTGGCCGTCGAAGAGGACGTCGCCCGCGGTGACCTGGTTAAATCCCGAGATTGTTCGTAAAATAGTCGTTTTCCCGCAACCGGAGGGGCCGAGCAGGGTATAGAATTTCCCGGACTCGAGGGTGAGGTTAATGTTTTTAAGAATCGTGTGGTCGCCGTACCGTTGGGTGACGTGACGCAGTTCAATAATTGGTTGGCTCAATGGGACAACCCCCTTCAGATAAGTCAATGGCATTCGGGGTTGCGGAACCCTTACAGCTCTATTGATTATAGCGGGTTTAGGGGGAAAAGGGAACCAACAAAGGACAAGAACTGCCGGCAATCGTCCGGATTTAAAAATCGTGTTTTCGGCTGATTTTTTGACATGGCAATGGTCGATTCGGCGAACAATTGGCCCGTTTGAGAGCGGTTATGGCGGAAAAGCCCCCTGAAGGGTGTGAAATAGACCCGATGACGGGGCTTAGGTAACAGGCCGGTGTGACGTGGTCAGAAGGGGCCCGGCGTTCTATAATAGGGGCTCATAAGGGAGCTGATAGAGATGAGCATCACATTTGAAAACGCCCGGCACGCGGATCTGCCACGCATCGTGGCCATTTATAATGAAATTATTCCCAGTCGTCTGGCGACCGCGGACCTGGAACCCGTGACCGTGGCGGCACGGGAGGCCTGGTTCGCCAGTTTCGATCCGGCGACCCGGCCGCTGTGGGTCCTGCGTCAGGCGGGCACCATCGTGGGCTGGGTCAGCCTGGAGTCCTTCTATGGGCGCCCGGCGTACAGCCACACCGCCGAGATCAGCATCTACCTCGACGCGGCCTGTCGCCATCAGGGGGTGGGGCAACAGGCGCTGGACTTCGTCTTTGGGCAGTTGGCCCGTTTAGACCTGGACCGCATCGTGGCGTTTATCTTCAGCCATAACCTCCCCAGTCAGGGCTTGTTCAAGAAAAATGGCTTCACCACGTGGGGGCACCTGCCCGACGTGGCCCTGATGGACGGCCAATTGCGCAGCCTGGATATCCTGGGACGACACTTCGCGTAGCGCCGAGGGCAAGCATGCTTAACGGCCCCGGCCCCGTTTGCCGGCTCACGAAGCCCGAGCTGCCGGGATTTTCTAAAAATATCATGAGAAAATCGGCGCCGAACGGCCACTGAGGCGGCCGCTGGCTTCCGTTCACGCCAATCCCAGCACCTAGGCGGCGAATTCGGCCGTCATCTCGATGAGAAGGGTCACAGGCAACGGACCAAGGAAATGGGTATACTCGAAAGAAAAAACGGGAGTGACGCAAGATGATTCAGCACCAGACGCTTGATTTAACGGACTTAGACCCCTATGAAACCTACGAGGACTGCCAATTCACGGTCCCCAGCGTGCCCGCCAAAGTGACCGACGTGACCCTGAAGCGGTGCCGCTTTACGGGTGCGCTGGACGGAACGGAGTGGCTCGACTGCACCTTGCAAGACCTTGACCTGGCCAATCGCAGCTGGGCCAACGGGGTGCTGTACCGCTGCACCTTTCAGGCCTGCAACCTGCTGGGGACGAACTTTCTGGGGAGCACCTGGAAACACACCCAACTGGTGGGCTGTCGGGGCGACTACCTGAACCTCAGCGGGGCGCGTCTGACGGCCTGTGGCGCCCAGGAGACCAGCCTGCGGGAGGCGGCGTTGCGCGACGTGACCGTCACCCAGGGCTTCGTGGCCGACCGGTGCGACCTGGAGCAGGCCAGCTTCTGGGGCAGCGACCTGGCCGGGGTGGACCTGGCGACCAGCACGTTCGAGCGACTGGAGGTGGATGCCGACGCGGCCCGGTTGAAGGGCCTGGTGCTCAACGCGTATCAGGCCGCCAGCGTGCTCAGTCTGTTCGGTGTCAAGATTAAGTAAGTTTCGGTGCCCCGGGTTTGGCCGCCAGCCCGTGTATACTAGCTCCTGACATGAAGGGAGCGATTCGGGATGGAGATTGGGGCGTTAGCGGATTGGGCCGAGGCCGGCGCGGAACTGTTGGCGGTGTGCGTGGCGTTGTTCATGCCGTACTACACGGCGTACAAGGCGAAAAAACACCGGCAACGCAACTTGCAGTTGGTCTTGCAACGGCTGGTGCAGGCGGTATTGGAGGGGCAACCGGACAGCTTGAAGACCCTCGACATCTTTTTGAAGATCTCGTTTTTAAGCAACGAGGATGCCAACAATGACGAGCTCCTCCTGACCGGCAATCAGGTCGTGGCCCTCTACGCGGATCAGACGCTGTCGGCCGCGGCCCGGCAAGCACGGGTGGTCCAGCTGATGGCGCAGGTGCAGTTGCCGGTGACGGTTAAGGCGCCAACGAAAAATTAAATTAAACGACAAAACGGGTCCGCCGGAGAATTTTCCGGGGGGGACCCGTTTTGCGCTCTAAGGCGTGACTTCGCGATGAATGAAGACCAGGCGCGTTGACGTGGAGCGGTCGGCGGCGAAGCGGTAGTCCGGGTGGTCAAAGGCGGCAATCTGGGCCGGGTCCGTGACCTGGTGCTCGGCCAGGTAGCGGACCATCGCGCCCCGGGCCATCTTGGCCAACGTGGCCTTGGTCTTGAGTTTTCCGGCGACCAGGCTGGCGAAGACGACGGTAATGAAGGGCTGCTGGGGCGCGAGGTAGGGGGTGATGGCCTTGGCGTACTCCTGGGAGGCCAGGTTGATGATGGGCTCGGCGGGCTTGCCGAGGGCCTGGTACAGCTGTTCGCCCCAAAAGGCGTACAGGTTGGGCGCTCCAGCGACCGCCAACTTGGCCTGCATCTCGAGGCGGTACGGGACGACACCGTCGAAGGGCCGCAGGATGCCGTAGAATCCCGAGAGAATCCGCAGGTTTTGGCGGACGTAGTCGAGGGCCGGGGCGGTGAAGAGGTCGGGGGCCATGGACTGGTATTGAAGGCCGCGATAGCTGAGAAGGGCCGGGGTGAGGTGGTGGGTCAGGTCCAGCTCCTGTAACCAGTCATAGTTGGGCCGGGCCAGGCGGTCGCTACAGTGCCACAGCTGCTTAGCCTGGTCGTAGGTGAGCTGTTGAAGCCGCGCCAGCACCGTGCGCGTCTGGTCCAGGTAGGTCGGCAGCGCCGCGACCGGGAAGGTATCGGTGTCGACGACCATCTTTTTAGCGGAGGCAATGATAATCTTCATGGAAAGGGTCCTTTCTGGCGGAAGTTAGCCTTAGCCTACCATATTTGGGCGCGATGATGCGAAAATGAGGATGCGCAGTTGCCAAATCTTGAAGGACGCAAGTTGACCTCAGAAAGTGAGGGGCAGGGCTTTAGTGAAGGATTGTCCAGAAAATGACGACGCAGTAGAATGAACCTATCGTCACTGGAACGATTAAGGGGATGGGACAGTATGGATGTAGAAATGCGCAACGCAACGACCGGCGACGTGAAACGGTGCAAGGTGGGCAAGAGTTGGACGGCGTTATTTTGGGGCTCTTTGGTCCCTCTGTACCGGAAGGACTGGGCGTGGGGGGTGCCGCTGTTGCTGACGCAGGTGATTTTTGGATCCATGAGTTTAGTGGCCGGCCTCATGGTGAACGTGGTGCTGTTTGGCATTTATAATCAGTACTACATTGAAGGCCTGACGAAACGGGGGTATCGGCGGGTGACCACTGGAGAAGAGCGGGGGCGGAATGCTAACGACCGGTAGTTGGGGATACGGGGTCATGGCAGAACCATCCTGTTACGGAGAGACGATTGGTGAAACGTCTATCGGATACCTTGTGGATTCGTGAAATGAAGCAGAAATATAAAAAAGGACTCGACTACTAGCGATAGTCGAGTCCTTTGATGTGTCTAATGCTTCAATACCTTTTCGCAAGGTCATTATAGCATGAAAAGAAATCCTGTACACGTATCATGTTTAGGACGACTAGGAAACTAGATTGATTGAATGAGGTGCTATTCACGGTACACGTTTCGTTATTGTTTAGAAGGGTGTGTTTCAAAATCTTTTTGCGCCACTTGTTGTTGGCATCCTAATCGCCTTATTTACGGACTGGTTAGACCGTAGGCGGCATAGGTAGTATTAGGCGACAACTAACCCACCCGTTTATAGCAAATTACATTGATCCATAAAAAAGCCCCTGACTACTGGAATAGTCAAGGGCTTTGGTGAATCCAATGGTACAATCTTTTTTTGTGCCATTAGTATATCACAACTGAGAGATATCTCAATTGTGATAGGCCCTAATGGGTAAAATAAAAACTGCTAGCCGTTAAGCTAACAGTTGAATATCCCTACCACCGCTGATTGATTTATTGTTCTGTGAATGCCATTTTGAATGCCATTGAATGCCATAAAATGATATTCAATAATTATGTGGTAAATCATAAACGCCGTAATCACAACGCTTTGAAGCCTATTATTTATCTCTAAAGACACTAAAATGGATCCTACCGGAAGTAGTTTCAAGACGGGCTCTAATATTGTCATTATTGTTCGTCACTCTAAAAATAAGTTTTGAAAAAATATAAGGTACTGGGTAGGCTAAGCGTTATTTAGCCAAAAACAATGCATAATTATCTCGGGTACCAGCATACGTGTTAATTTTCCACGGATAGCCACTTTTGGCAGAACTAATACCTGTCCCATCATTCATATAAATTCCTAACTTATAACCGTCATTAATTAAAGCAGAAATTTTTTTCTGTGTGTATCCATTCTTCACCAGAACAGCATTCACACTTTTGGCTTTAGCCGCATTGGTCTTTACCACTGGATTTTCAAGGATATTGTAAATATTCTCAGTATAGGTAAAACTGGTTGCCCTTTGCTTATGGCTCAACGCGGTTAAGTTAATAACATCGTTATATCCTGTCATAGTCATAACCGTGTTCCCAACAAATTGACCCGCTCCACGGCGAGAAAGATCTAAACTAATCTTTGCATTAGGGAAATATTTCAGAATAGCCCGCGATAACTTCTGCGATTTATCTGAATTAAGGTACTTAATATAACTGCTGTCGTTCTTGAATGAACTGAGCTTCTTAGAAATGGCGGGGGCAACATAGCCATGCCAAACATACCCTGACACTTTGTTACCGGTAACCTTGTAGTACACTTTTCCGTTACGCTTAAACGATTTTTTAACGTACCAAGAGGTATATTGATAATTCTTAATATTATGCAATTTTTTGGTGAAACTCTTATTCCAGATATAGCCGTTTTTCTTAGTATTCGTGTAGTAGAGTGGTGCAGCGTCATCCTTTGGTGCTGACCATGCATACTTACTAGTTTTCCCATAATTCCACGGGTATGATTTAACTGTTTTAGCACTTGCTGTAGTCGTCCCCGCAGTAAATCCAATCCCTGCAACTGCTCCTAGCAGCATGAGAGCAGCGGCGTATTTGTGTGTTAACTTTTTCATGTAGTTACCCCCTAATATATGTGTGGTACACAAGTAGTGTAACTCTGCTGAGCGTAAATTAAAAACCATCCCCTGAATAAGAAAGATGGTTGGTGGTTGACCTATTTTAAAATTGCCTTGACTGCCAAAATGATGAAAGCCAAGGCAAAACAGATGACGGTTAGTGTATTCATGGCTCGTTTACTCATTGTGGTGCCCCCCTCAGAGTGCCGGTTTACCTATCTAAAAATTAGATTGTAGAGGTTTGTCAGTAGGGACAGGGAACTAACCGCAATAGCCACATATAGCAAAGCAGTTATCTTTTTACTTTCCATTGTGATACCCCCTTAGTGCGTCTTATAGATCTATGGCCGGGCATTTTAGAATAACCGTAGTACCAGCAGAACTAGCATGAGAGTTACACCAACACCAGTGGCAATTTCAGTGCGCTTTTCGTAGTCTATTTTCTTTTGCTTATTCATGTCGTACCACCTTAACTAAGTTGCGTACTGCTAAGCCTAGTCCGATAACGGAAATGGCTAGTGCAGCAATAGTGATAATGTGTGTTAGATTACTCATATTATTTCAACATCCCCAGAACGCGCAATAACCAATAGCAGCTATTAAATCCAAAGAGCACCAATGCAATGGCCCAACATATCCGGTTTCCTTTTTCACTCATATAAACTCACTCCCTGCCACTATGATACAGCTAGGTGAGGTGATATGTAACCCCTGAACAAAGCCTCTGCCGGTAATACCGAACGTGTACGCAGAATACGCCTCAGCGGTGTGGGGGATGATTATCGGTGCAGCAATTGAACCCCTGCAGTGGCAGTGATAAAATTAAGGTACACGAACACAAGCGGTTGTCAGCCGCCTGTGTCAGTTCTCAGAAGAACCTTGAAGCTATTTGGTAAAGTGTTGCTAATCCTGTGAGTAATTGTAGTACCCACATTATTAAGCCTGGCCAGTAGCCTTGAGGTTTTTCTTTACGGTGCCTCTGACACCTCTTAAATGCTTGCTGCAGTAGGGTGTAACTATAATTAGGACATCCCCGCAGCAGGCCGTATAATATAGATGTGGTGTTTCCAGCCTTTGCTAAAATCTCCTAATATATTACCCTTTATGCATTGTGGTGTTGAATGCTCTGCCCGAGTGGATCGAGTAGGGCATTTTATTTACCCTGAGAAGTGCAGGGGATGACTACGGCGCTAGGATTTTTTCGTTAGGTCATCCCGGCTGCGGGTAGTATAATTAAGGCATAGCCAACAACATTAAAAACTTAATAGTAATACCACGTCTAACACACGTAGAAGCCAAAGCTCTGCCCGAACGGTTCGGGTGGGGCTTTTTTGTATTATCTGAGAGCAAAATAAAAACTGCCAGCTATTTCAGCTAACAGTTTCATCGCCCTGCCGAGCGTGTGCTTCCTAAAGTGGTTGTTATATTGGTTGTTATTGGTTGTTATTTTATGACAGTCAGTGATTTTTCTACTTAGGTAGAACGCCATTATATCAACGTTTTCACCACTTATTTTTACCCCTAGATACACAAAAATGGATCCTACCGGATTTGAACCGACGACCTCCTGCATGCGAAGCAGGCGCTCTCCCAACTGAGCTAAGGACCCAAAAAGATTACATAATTAAGTATAGCACTTTCAGGTCAAAAGTTAATCGGAAATTTCACGAGACCGGTCATTTTACTAAAAAAATGACCGCGCGATGCCCCCAACGGGCGCCCACGCGGTCGTTCAGACTTGTTTTTTTAATGGCGACTACTCCGGTGCGTGCCGGAGCCGTGATCCTTGACCACGTGCCGCTTGAACTTGGGACCGGTCGCGTCGGGCACGAACTTGAAGTGCCGCAGCCGGCCGGCGTAGGGCTGACCCTGCAGCCGGACCGTGGTCCAGCCCCGCATAGCCCGGGCCATCTCGGCCGTGGCCGTGACCAGGTCGGGCCGGTGTTCCGCCTGAGCCGCCTCACGCAGGTCACCGGTCAGCCGGTTGACCAGATTCTCGTGGTAGTCCAGCAGCTCCTGCGTCAGCGGGGCGCTCCGGTAGCTGTTAAACAACTTTTGAACCTCGCGGAGCGCGTCCTCCACGTTGCTGGGCTGATAATACCGTTCGGACATGTTCAGTCCTCCTTTCAGGCTGTTCCTACGCGCGGTGGCGTCGGAACAGGTGTTGCCAAATATTTTCACTGTCGGTCTGCAGCATCAACCGCTGGTATTGGTGGCCGATGCCCCAGCTCAGGAGGGCGACCGTGACCAGGGCGATGACCAGCGACAGCCACTGGGTCCCCAGGCCTACTGTCCCGTTGATGATGCGCATCGGCATGAAGTACGAGGAAAGAAACGGGATATAGGACATGATCTTCACCGGCAACGCGTCCAGGTTGTTCTGGAACGGGAAGGTGGCGAAGAAGCCGACCATTCCCAGCATGACCACCGGCTGGGCGGCCTTGGAGGCGTCCTCGGCCTTGGCGACCAGCGCGCCACTGTAGGCGGCCAGCAGGGTGAAGAGCACCACCCCGATGAAGAGGTAAACCAGGTTCAGGTTCAAGAGGTTGTGCAAGACACCGTTGATCAGGGCCTGGTACTGGCCAATCAGCGCGTGCAGGTGGGGCCGACTTAGCGCCCAGGCGTAGAAGGCCCAACCACCCAGCAGGTAGATCACGATTTGGGTGATGATCACCAGCAGGATCCCGGTGATCTTCCCCACGAAGTAGCTGGTGGCGGTGGTACTGGAGAAGATGATCTCCATGATCTTGGTGCCCTTTTCCGAGGCGATCTCCTGGGCGGTGATCGAGGCGTAGGTGATCAGGATGATGTAGATCATGGTGACAATCAGCCAAAACGAGATGGTCTTGGCGAGGTTGGCGGTCCCGGTCCCGGCCGCGATGTGCTGCTTCAGCTGCGGCGTGCGTTGGAGCAGCGCCCGTTGCTTGGCCGAGAGCTTGGCGTCTTGGTCGTTGACCGCCTGTTGGGTGGTGGTCAGGTAATTTTGGACCTGGGCCTGCACGCCCTTACTCAGGGCCTTGTTCCCATGATAGTCGGCGCGCAGCTGGTGCTGCCGGGTGGTCAGGACTAGGTAGCCCGCCAGGTGGTTGGCTTTCAGGGCCTTTTTTGCCGCGGCGACCGTGGTGACCTTGGCGTTGACGTCGGTCGGGTGCTGGGCGATGAAGTTGCGCCGCAGCGTCGCGTTCGTGCCGACCACGGCGATTTCCTGACTGCTGCTGGCGCTATTGGCGCTGACGTAGCTGATGCCGACGGTCAGACCCAACATCAGGAAGGGGCCGATGACCATGAAGAAGAAGCTCCAGGACTTGATCTGCCGCAGATAGGTCTCGGCGGTAACAATCCAGGTTTTAAGCATGGCCTTCACCCACTTTCATCCGGAAAATCTCATCGAGAGTCGGCGGCTGTTGGCTGAACTCCTCGATGTAGTGACCGTTCGTCAGGCTGGCGAAGATGGCCGGTCCCGCGGCGGGGTCGCTCAGATGGAGGCGAAATTGCCCCGGTTGCCGGGGCGTGACCTGGGCCACACCAGGCAGGTTCGCCAAGCGTTGGG
Organism: Levilactobacillus spicheri DSM 15429; assembly: GCF_001435095.1. GTDB lineage: Bacteria > Bacillota > Bacilli > Lactobacillales > Lactobacillaceae > Levilactobacillus > Levilactobacillus spicheri. Next base: position 346,230 of record NZ_AZFC01000035.1, on the reverse strand, counting down.
CCGACCAATCGGTGGTCACGAACAGCTCGGTCTTGCCGAACTGGTTGCGGACCTCCTGGAGGGTCCCGTGTAAAACGACGTTGCCGGTCCGCAGCATCACCAGCTGGTCGCACAACTCGGTGACGTTTTCCATGTCGTGACTCGAGAAGATGATGGCCGCGCCGCGTTGTTTGGCGTCTAAGATGGCGCGCTTGAGCAGGTCGGCGTTGACCGGGTCCAGGCCGCTAAAGGGCTCGTCGAGAATCAGCAGGTCCGGCTGGTGGATCAGCGTGCAGATCAGCTGGACCTTCTGCTGGTTCCCCTTGGACAACGAGCTGATCTTACTCTTGCGGGTCCCCTTAACGGCGAAGCGGGCCAGCCAGTCGTCGATTTGCGGCCGGATGACCTTGGCGGACTGGCCCTTGAGCCGCGCGAGGTAGACGATCTGCTGCTCGATGGTCAGCTTGGCCATCAGGCTGCGCTCCTCGGGAAGGTAGCCGATGCGGTCGAAGTCCTGGGCGGTAAAGGCGTGGTCCTGCCAGGTGATGCTGCCTTGATAGGTGATAAAGTTGAGAATGCTGTGAAAGGTCGTGGATTTACCAGCTCCGTTTTGCCCGATCAGACCCAGTATCTGGCCGTCGGGCACGTCGAAGCTGACGTCGTTGAGGGCTTGAACGTCCCCAAAACGCTTGCGAATGTGCTGAATACTTAACATTGCGGCGTAAACTCCTTCATAAGACTTGAATGGTTCCATTATACGAGAGTTCTTTTCGCAAACCAACCCAGGCGCCGCCGCGTACGCAATTTCGGTCAAAATCGACGGGAAACCTGGGGGAACGGAACCGGGAAACAAAAAAGAGCCCGCGAACGGACTCTTACTAGCTAGAGATTGTTGGAGGGGAGCTGGTTCAAACTGACCGCAAGTGGCATCCATGAAAACTTGCTAATTGATTGAGAATTATGACTTGGCATGTAAAGAATCAGGTGCCTGCAGTGACGTTGCCAGATTGTCCCGTTTATGCCGGACACCAGCCCGGATGAGCGAAACAGAGGCGACTTGATGGTCGTGGTGAAATTGATGTTGGTCGGGGTACTTTCCCGGCCTACATCAAGGCCGAGTTCTGGAGACCTGTGTGGGTTTCACAGGGCTTCAGAATCGGGTCCACCACGACCATCTTGCTCGCCGGCGTGGAGCGCGGGAATCATCTATCTAAACAGATTCTACTCATGGTGTGCCGTGTGCTTAGCTTGAGCGTCGCTGTTGATTTGCGCCTGCGCGGGTTTGGCCGCGGGCCGCATGTTGAAGATGACGTTCAGGATGACGGCGGAGAAGCTCCCGATGACCACCCCGTTGTTCATGATGATCTGCAGGGACTGCGGCAGGTCTTGGAAAATCTGCGGGTAGACCGTGACGCCTAACCCCAGGCCAATCGAAATGGCGGAGACCAGCAGGTTATTGTTGTCCTTGAAATCGACCTGTTGCAGCATCCGAATCCCTTGGACCCCGACCATCCCGAACATGACGATCATCGCGCCCCCCAGGACGGGGTCGGGAATCACCGTGGCCAGGGCCCCAATCTTGGGTAACAGCCCCAGCAGTAACAGGAACAGCGCGGAGAAGTAGATGGGCTTACGCGTCTTGACCCCGGACAGCTGCACGACCCCGACGTTTTCCGAGAAGGTCGAGTAGGGGAAGGTGTTGAAGAGCCCGCCTAAGATGACGGCAATCCCCTCGGCCCGGTAGCCGCGTTTGAGGTCGGCCTCTTCGATCTTCCGGCCGGTGATCTCTCCTAAGGCGAAGAAGACCCCGGTGGATTCGACCATGGTGGTCAGCGAGACCAGAATCATGGTCAGGATCGAGGACCACTCGAACTTGGGCGTCCCGAAGTAGAAGAACTGGGGCATGTGGAACCAGCTGGCCTGGCTGACGGCGCTCAGGTCGACCATGCCCATCCAGCTCGCGATGACCGTGCCAATCAGGATCCCCAGCAGGATGGCCAGCGACTTCATGAAGCCCTTGGCAAACGCGTTGAGTCCCAGGATGATGGCCATGGTCAGAAAGCCGATCAACAGGAACTTGAGGTTCCCGAAGTCCTTCGACGCCACGTTGCCGCCGCCCAGGTCCTGGAAGCCCACGGGAATCAGGGTGAACCCGATGATGGTGATCAACGACCCGGTAACGACCGGCGGAAACAGATTTTTAATCTTAGAGAACCAGCCGGCGCTGAGGAAGACGAAGATGCCGGCTCCGATGATGGCCCCGTACATGGTCCCGACGCCGTAGTTGCGGCCAATCGCGGAGAGCGGGGTCACGGCCTGGACCGCACACCCCAAGACCACGGGCAGGGCGATCCCGGTCAAGCGGGTCCGTTTTAACTGCAGTAAGGTCGCCACCCCACACATGAAGATGTCCGCGCTGATCAGGTAGGCCATCTGCATGGCGTTAAAGTGCAGCGCGCCCCCAATCAAGAGGGGCACCAGAACGTCACCAGAGTACATGGCCAACAGGTGCTGAAACCCAAGAATGGCGGCCTGCCACGTGGAAAGTGACGGCCCCTGGTTCGGTGCTGAGACGGGTGTTGCGGACTTACTGGACTGCAAGATACTTCCTCCTTTAGGATAACGGCCTATGGCGGGGGACAACAAAAAACCACCCCCTGGCAAAAAGGGGGTGGTGGTCACTCGGCCGATGAACTCTTTTCATCGGCAAAAAGAGTGTCAGTCCTCAATTTGCTTATAGTCCAGGGTTTACGGCCCTGGGTAGAAACTCGCCAACCATATTTTGGCATTATATAGGCAATTACGATTTTTTTAGGTAACTTGAATGGTCCTTACTTTAGCACGGCCGGTGGGAAATAACAACCCGGATTCGGGGGATGTAACGATTTGGTAAAACGTCCCGCAAACTGTCGAGAACGGTTACATGCCCGTGCCGACGGGCCAAGTCACTTTGGGGCGGGGCGGCCGTTATTTTTTGATGCGCCGCCACAATTTTTTACAGCCACTGGCGAACAGGGCCATCAACGGCCCCCAGCTGGCGAGCCCCCCGGAAGAACTGTACTTCTTGGGGTGCACTTCGGGACCGGGTTTATAGTACCCGTCATGGGTTGGTTTTTGCGGCATCCTCACCGACTCCTTTCCAAACTCTCCCTTAAATTTTACCGCAAGTAGGGTACAATATGGGTAACTAATTTTAAGAGGGGAAGTTGGCTGCTATGAAGAAGATTCTGGCGATTCATACCGGGGGAACCATTTCGATGTCGCAAAACGACAAGGGGGAGGTCGTGCCCAGCGCGCACAACCCGATTGCCGCCCAGACCACCATTCTGGCGGGCCGGGTGCAACTGATCACCGACGAGCTGTTCAACCTGCCGTCGCCCCACGTGACGCCGGCGCGGATGCTCGAGATTCAGCAACGCATCGTCCGGGCCGAGGCGGCGGGCATCGACGGGGTGGTCATCACCCACGGGACCGATACCCTGGAGGAGACGGCGTACTTCTTGGACCTGACGCTGCCCAACACGATTCCTGTGGTGGTGACCGGCGCTATGCGCTCCTCCAATCAGGTGGGGTCGGACGGCCTGTACAATTTCCAGTCCGCCATCGAGGTGGCGGCGGCCGACGCGTCCCGGGACAAGGGGGTCTTGGTCGTGATGAACGACGAGATTCACACCGCCCGCTACGTGACCAAGACCCACACCACCAACGTGGCGACGTTCCGGACGCCGACCTTTGGCCCCATCGGGTTGATCGCCCACGGCACGCCGACCTACTTTCAACAACTGATCCAGCAGACCACCTGTGACATCGATCACGTGGTCGATGGGGTGTACCTGCTGAAGGCTTACGCGGGGATGGACGGCACCTTCTTCGATGCCTTGGCGAACGACCGGACCCGCGGGCTCGTGATCGAGGGCCTGGGCGCGGGCAACCTGCCGCCTCAGACCCTGCCGAGCGTTCAGCGGTTGCTGGACCGGCAGATTCCCATCGTGCTGGTCTCCCGGTGCTATAACGGGGTGGCCGAGGACATTTACGACTACCAGGGCGGCGGCATCGAGCTGCGGAAGATGGGCCTGCACCTATGTCAGGGCCTGAACGGGCAAAAGGCCCGCATCAAGCTGCTCGTGGGCCTGAGTGCCGGCCTGCAGGGGCCGCAACTGGCCGATTTTCTCCGCACCGCCGTTTCTTAGGGGGATTTCAACGCCCTGGCGAGCTATTTTCGTGATTATATGGTAGAATTTTCAAAATAGCAGAAAAAAGGGGGCCAATCTATGAATTCCATCGTTAATGATTTGAACCGGGCCCTGGCGCAGCAGATTCTGGTCAACGTTTATCAGACCAACCAGGAGGTCGTGTACACGGGGTACGTGACGGCCGTGGGCCAAGATGGCCTGATCCTGGCCACCTATGACGACTACGGCCTACCCGACGGCGCCGTGTTCTTGGCGCTGGCCGTGGTCGACGAGGTCGAGTTCTCGAGCGACGACCTGGATAATATGGCCTTCCGCATCCAAACGGCGGAAGACCAGCACTTCATCCAGGCGGACGGCCTGACCATGCACTTCGATGCGCAGCGGGATCTCCGCCGGCAGGTCTTGAGCCACGCCTGGGTGGACCACCTGGTCATCATGCTGGTGCTCCGGCAGGACCCCCACTTTTACGAGGGCCTGGTCACCGGCATCACACCGGATCAGGTGACGGTGCAACTTTTAAATAAATTTGATTATACTGACCGGCCCGTTCGGCAACTGAATCCGAACGACATCGAGGTCATCGAGTTTCAGGGACAGGAGCTGACCCTACAGGGGTTGGCAGCGACCCGCTTGCAGGAGTTGCCGCACGTGCCGACAACGACCTTGTCGGGGCCGGACCAGATGACGGCCACGCTGCAGGCACTGGTCGGCAGTGACCGGCTGGTGGCCTTAGTGGCCAATCACGACCACAACCTGTTCTTCGTGGGCCGGGTCAACACGGTGACGGCCAACGCGGTCATCCTGAGCCTGGTCGACATGACCGGGCAATTTGGCGGGTACACCGTGATGCGGCTGTCGGAGCTGCACGCGGTGATCCTCAAGTCGGACTACCTGCAGACCATGCGGTTGTTCACCCTGTTGAACCGGTCGCAACAGCAGCCGATTCAGCCGGTCCTAAACGACGAGCGGCTGTTCGACGCGACCGACGACCAGTTCAGTGCCCGGCTGACCCAAGCGGCGGCCTTCCACACCATCGTGCGCATCAAGTTGCACGACGGGGAGAGCGAAGTCGGTTATCCGGAGCAAGTGGGGCCGGAGCGCTTCATCTTCCACGGAATCGAGGACGGTCAGTTGGATCAGGTGGGCCAGGTCTACCGGCTTGCCGACGTCGACGAGATTGCCTTTGGCTACCTGGACGCCTACCTGACGGAGCATCAGCTCAAGGTCGAGGGTGACCTGTAGCGTTCGTTAACAAACCGCCGGGCGACCGGCGGGATACATAAGGAGTTTTTTGGGATGCATTGGAAAAATTTACCGCGCTGGATGCGGGACACGGGGTCCGTGGTGGGCGCCATGTCAGTTTTATTGATTCTGTACGACCTGATGTTAGCCAAGGATCCGAACTGGGTCCTGGTCCCGTTTCAGATCATCCTGGCGTTGATCGCCGTAGGGGCCTGGAGCTACTTCAGTTACCGGAGCCAGGAGAAGCGCAAGCTGCAGGAACAACGCAAGGCTGAGGCGGCTGAACGGCGCGCGGCCAAGAAAAAGAAGCTGGCCGAAGAGGGGGCCAAGCAGGCCGCGCAGACGCGAGCCCGCAACGTCGCCCGGAACCAGCAGCATCAGCAACACCGACACGACTAGGAGGTGACGGTGATGGCAACGGATTTACGATTTTGTCCCCACTGTGGGGCGCCGGTGACGGCTCAGGACCAGCAGTGTCCGCAGTGTCAAACCGACCTGCGGCCATTTCGGTCGTCGACCACCGCGCAGACGCCGAAGAAGGCGCCCAAGATGAACCTGAACGCGTTGATGGCGAACCCCTATAAGGAAGGCCTCAAGCGCCTGCAGGACCGCGAGGGGACCCCGAACAAGCCGACGCACCGTTGGCACTGGCCCTGGTCGAAGGAGTGAGGACGATGGGTAATTTTCAGGTGATTCAAGGCGACATCACCCAGAGTCACGTGGACGCCATCGTGAACGCGGCCAACACCACCCTGTTGGGCGGCGGTGGCGTCGATGGGGCGATCCACCGGGCGGCCGGTCCCCAGCTGTTTGCGGCCTGTGTGCCGTTGAACGGCTGTCCCACCGGTGAGGCGAAGATCACGCCGGGTTTCGAGTTGCCCGCTAAATGGGTGATTCACACGCCCGGCCCCGTCTGGCATGGCGGGCAGCGGGGCGAGGCCGACCTGTTAGCCAACTGTTACCGCAATAGCTTAACGTTGGCGGCCCAGCACGGGTGCCGGACGGTGGACTTTCCATCGCTGAGCACCGGGGTCTACGGCTATCCGCTGGCGGCGGCCGCGCGGGTCGCGGTGCGCACGATTGCCGACTGGTTGGCCAACGCCGCCACGCCGCTGACGGTTCGGTTGGTGGCCTTTGACGCCACCACGGCCACGGCTTATCGCCAGGCATGGGCGGAACGTGACTAGATTATTTTGTCCAAGATAAAAACAAGGCTCCCAGGAAAAAATCCTGGGAGCCTTGTTGCTGGTTAACGTTATTGAGGTTTCTTGGCAATCAAACTGTTGAGGGCACTTTGTTCGTCACTCGTGGGTTGCAGCTCACCGGTTTTGATGGCGTGGAACTTCTCGACCGTCATGCGAGAACCAAAGGCCATCTCGCCATCGGTCTTATCGTATTTCTTTTGGTAGGCGATGATTGCTTCAGCCAGACTACTTAATTCTTGTTCTTGACTCATAATATCCCTCCAAATGATAATCCTACTTGCTACTCACCCTTCATTATACTAAAGTTTTGCCAAATCAGCGGAATAACTCCTCGCTTCTGAGAATATTTTGAATTTTACTTGATGAATCACCGAAAGTTGCGTAAACTTAAACAAATATGGTAATAATCAGTGTTAAGCAATTGTTACCGCAATTTGGTCAGTTTGTCATCGTTTTGTGACCTGAATTCGTTAGACTAATCTCCATTAGTTAACCGATGGACGGAAAAAAACGAGGTGACGATTTGAATTTAAAACGCATCATTCTCGGTCTGGGCACGGCAATCGTCCTACTGGCAGTCGTCAGTGGGGTGTCGTGGGTGGTCACGAGCCACCAATCATTGACGCAGAATGCGCAACCAGCACCGCATGACCTGCCAACGGAGCGGGTCCTTTCGCCACGAGCGAAATAATCTGAAGTCGAAACTTTCGACTGGGTCATTTAAAATTTGGTAATCATGATGATTACATGACTACAGTCTCTTGTAGTCTATCAAGCGGGGAAACAGGTCAACTTCGGTTGGCCTGTTTTCTTTTGGGCTAAAAAGTTGGCGGTATTTTTAGAAAATAGCGTCAACTGGTCATCAAAAAAAGCCCGGGACTTCAGCCCGGACTTATCAGTGTTACCGTAATTTGATATCCCCGCCGTCGACCATGAAGGTCTGACCGGTGATGTAGCTGCTGGCGTCGCTGGCCAGGAAGAGGGCCACGGCGCCGATGTCCTTTTCCGGATCACCCAGCCGGTGGAGCGGAATCTTGTTGACCATGGCCGCGTATTGGTCCGGTGCGGCCTGTTTCCACTGCTTGACCCCCGCCGTTTCGGCGATGGGGGAGATCAGGTTGACCCGGATGTTATCCGCCGCCCATTCGTTCGCGGCGACCCGGGAGAGCCCCCGGATGGCTTCCTTCGCGGCGGCGTAGGCGGCCTGCGTCGGTTGCCCGTTGATGCCGGCCCCGGAGGCGAAGTTGATGACCGCTCCCTGCGTTTGTTTCAGGTGCGGGTAGGCCAGCTGCATCAGGTGCCAGGTCGGGTAGAAGCCCGTGTTGAGGGACAGGGCCAGATCTTCGTCCGTTAGTTGGACGAACGGCTTCTGGTGCGAGGCGTGGGCGTTGTTGATCAGGACGTTGAGACCGCCAAATTCGTGAACGGCGGTGTCGATGATGTGCTGATCGTTTTCCTTGGTGGCGATGTCCGTCTTTAAGGTGACGACCCGTCCGGCGTTTAAGGCCGTTAGCTGGTCTTGAGCCCGTTGTAGGGCCTCATCGTTGATGTCGACGATGAGGACGCTGGCGCCGGCTTTAACGAAGGCGGTGGCCATGCCGAAGCCAATGCCCCCGGCTCCACCGGTGATGATGACGCGTTTATCAGAAAAATCATATTGAATTTGCATGATAATGCCCCCTAAGTTTTTCGTCTTTTAAGCAGCGAGGAGTATACCATAAAAATGTAACCGATTTCAATTATGTGATGAACGCTATTAAATCATTTTGAGACAGACCGGTGCCAAAATATCTGTTACCTGATTGTGGCGCGTCAACTGTCCCGTTGTGCCGTCGACTTTGAAAATGGTGACATCGTTTGTCTTTTGATGGCCAACGAGAAGAAACCGACCGTCAGGACTCAGACAAAAGTCGCGTGGAAAATCACCACCGCTGGCAATGGTCTGGCATTTTTCTAAGTAAGCACCGTCCGTTCGGGAAAGTACGCGGTAGGTCACAATGGAGTTGTGTCCGCGATTGGAAACATAGAGGTAGTGGCCGCTAGGGGCTAGATGAATGCCGCCACCCCCATTATTGCCGACCCACTCGTCGGGTAACGTCGAGATGAGTTGTCGCTGTTGAAAGCTTCCAGAAACAGTGTTGTAGCTTAAAACGGCGACCTCACTGGCCAGCTCACCCAGGACCAAGGCCGTGGTGCCCTGAAAAAGAAGGTGACGGGGACCGAAACCGGGACGAAAGTGGAAGGTCGCCTGACGACTTTTAAGCCGACCGGTCGTTAGGTCTAGGTTAAAGACGATGAGTTCATCCGTTCCTAAGTCGAGAACCACTAGTCGCTGGTCGGGAGTGAGGGCCATGAAGTGTACGTGGGAGCTAGTTTGCTGTGGCAAGACGCCGTGTCCCGTGTTTTGAAAATGGTCAGTCAAATGTAAGTGGCCAGCAGCATCTCGTTGGTAAATCTGGGCGACACCGGTGCGATAGTTGCTAAGAAAGACTAAGGGGTGGGAGGTTAGCGCATTGACGTGAACCGGAGCGGCACTCCAATTCAACTGCTGATCAAGTGGGGTGAGTTGATGGTCAGGCTGAAGCTGAAAGCTTGCGAGTCCGCTGCGGTTACCGGACTGCTGAATTGCGTAAACGTGATTTTGAGGATCGGTGTCGAGGTAAGTCGGCTCCGCAATGGATTGGGCCTGATGAACGGCCGTGAGGGTTCCCGTAATGGAATCAAACTGGCCAATGGTAATTCCTTGAATGTAGCTACCCATTAAAAGTGTGTATTGTGTCATGTGACAGACTTCCTTTCATTAACCAAACATTGCAGCGGCGAGCAGCAAGTTGAGGATGCTGGCCAGCCACCCGAACGGAACCCCGGTCTTTAAGAATTGTTTGACCTCGAGTTTATAATTGTTGACGATCCAGAGGTTCCAGGACTGGGTGATGCAGGTCGAGATGGCAATAGAGACGCCGGGGACCAAGATGGCAGCGAAGGCGAAGTACTGGTTGAAGAATCCCGTTGCTGCTAAGACGGCAGCGGTCGCCGAGCCGGCTCCCCAGACCATCAGGGGTCCGCGAAAGAGGGCTAATGGCGCTAAGATGCCAAAAGCGATGGCTAGGACCCAGGGACTGTGGGGCACGATGGCTTGAAGAATACCACTGAACCGTGCCGTATTCTTGACGGCGGCCGCACTGAACATCGTCAAGAATAGCAACATGATGATTAGGCCGGAAATATCACTGATAGCTTTTTCGATGGTGCGATTGATGACCTCAAGAGCGCCTTTGTAACTCTTGAGTTTACCGGTGATCAGGAGTACTAAGAAAATGGAGAGCATCAAAGCAGGGATGGGCTGCCACTGGAAGGCTAGGTTCATGAAGACGGGCATGATGGGTAAAACGTAAGCAATTTTGGGGATGCGCGGTCCGTTTGCGGCAATTGTTTCATCGTTCGTATCCTCATTTTTATGGATGGATTTAGCGTGAAGCAGGATGAAGAGAATAACGACGAGCATTTGAATGAACATTGCTGAGAAACCGTAAGTTAAGTATTTTTGGCCATAGATCACTTTGGGGAAGAAGAGCTGTAATTGCTTGATGATGACAATATTGACATACATGGGGGCACCAATGGAAAGAATGAAGGCGACAATGGCTACCTTCTTGGAAAGACCAAGTGATTGTAGAATGGGCAATAAAATGACTGAGATAGCAATGACAGCACCGACGCCGTAGGAACTGGTAAAGATAAATGCCGTCACGAAACAGATGAGGATGGTTGCGAGAATCGGCCGTTTGTAGCTGACCTTGACCGTTTGACGACTAATTTCACTGGCAATACCAGTGTCGACAAGTACGCGGCCAAACCATGAACCAAAGACGATGACCATGATGGTAGAGCCGTAGTCGAGGGCTGGTTGAGAGAAAATGTTGTTGATGGCTTCTTTATAGGGAATGCCACCGATGACGGTCCAGAGAAGGGCCATAATCAAAAAACCAAGCATAATGTTGCCGCCACGCATCACGTAAACAATAAACCCAACAAAAGTAATCATGAGGAGAATGCCGATGAAGGTGTTTAACATGGGAAGGACTCCTTTGTAGGAAGATATATTTTGTTAGGAAACCGGTTAACTTTATTAAGCGGTTTCATTATATGTTCACTAGTGATCATTGTCAAACGAATTTTATATATTTTTATTTTTCGTGGATTTATTGACTTTTTATAGGGACGGTCGTATGATGACTCGTGTAGGAAACCGGTTAACCTTTCAAAACTAAGAATTGGAAGTGTGACAATTGGATAAACAACGATTAGTGTTAAATACATTAGTTTTACAGGCAGAACAGGAACGGGGAGTTACCCAGCCGGAATTGGTCCGACAGTTACTTTCACTGAACGTCCATCAGATTGAACTACGCCGCGAGTACCAATCGGGTCAGCTGGCAGAATTACGAGCGCTGAATGATTTACGGTTACGGCATCGGTTAGTGTACTTTTACTCGATTCCGGACGACTTATTTGTTGACGGTCAAGTGAATCCACAATTGATTCAATATGTCGCAGAGGCTGCGGCGATGGGCGCTAGTTACCTTAAAATGACGCTAGGAGACTTTGAGAACACAACGGATTTCACTGCTGACCAAGTTCTTCGCTGGTTACCAGAAAACATGCACCTGAATATCGAGAATGATCAGACGGTTACCAATACGGCCCCGGATAAGCTGACAGCCTTCTTTCAGACGTTTACAGCAAGTCCGAACAAGGTGGGCTTCGTGAATGACTTGGGAAATTGGGTCTTTACGCAGCGTGATACGTTTGCAATGACGCGTAAATTGTTACCGTTTACTCGGTTCGTGCACCTAAAGAATTATCGATTAGACGCTCACCAGGTTCCCCAGACGGTCGCCTTTGACCAAGGAGAACTGAACATCGAAGAGCTATTACACCAGTTTTCACCAGAGTTACCAGTGGCCTTGGAGTACCCAACCACGTTAACGGCTTTGCAGCACGATATTGCAACACTCACAAGCAAGGAGGATGTTGACTAATGGCAGAACAAGTTTCTTTTTCAACCCAGAGTTTTCGGTTAGATGGTAAGGTTGCCCTGATTACGGGCGGTGCTTCCGGATTAGGCTCGTATTACACCAAGGCTATGTTAAAGTCTGGGGCTAAAGTTTTTATTGTGAGTTATGATCAGAAGGGGTGGACGGAGACCCAGACTTTTGCCACCGAGCATGAGGGTGAAGTGGGGTTCTTGCAATTGGACATTACGGAGGATGACGCCCCGGCCAAGATTGTGGCGGCCGTTGTGGCGAAATTCGGCCAAATTGATATTTTAGTTAATAATGCGGGGATTCAGATTCGAAACGAATGGAAGAACTTTAAGGATGCAGATTGGCGTCGAGTCATCAATCTTAACTTAAACGCGGTGTACTATCTTTCTCACGCAGTTGCCCAGACGATGGCACAACAGGGCGGTGGTAAGATTATCAATATTGGGTCAATGCAGTCCTTCCGAGCTGGTAAGTTTATTTTTCCATACACGGCCAGCAAGCACGGGGTCGTGGGGTTAACTCGGGCCTATGCAGATGCCTTGGCGCCACAGAATATTCAAGTCAACGCCATTGCACCAGGCTATATTGATACGCCCATGACGAAGGCACTGCAGAACGACCAAAGCCGGAATCAGGAGATCTTGGCCCATATTCCTGCCGGACACTGGGCAGACCCATCTGAACTGATGGGAACCGTTGTTTTCCTCGCCAGTGCGGCGTCCAACTACGTTACAGGGGTTACGGTACCCGTTGATGGCGGATACCTCTTAAGATAAGGAGTGATAAATGATGACCAAAACAGTCGCAATTCCACGAAATTTAGCACAAGCAGGTAAGGATTATTTAACACAGCATGGGATGACGCTGGTTGAGCTCGATGATATGAGCACTGCTACCATTGCTCAGCAAGCGAAGGAAGTTGATGGGATTGTTTTAATGACGGATCCCTTTGGTAATGAGTTAGCAGACCAAATGCCTAATCTTAAAGTGATTGCTCGCCACGGTGTTGGTTATGATAATGTTGATCAGGATTTTTGGGGCCAGCAAGGTGTCTGGGTCACTATTACCCCTAACGCCAACGCGGCAACGGTTGCCGAAACCGCATTGGCTGAGATGTTAGACCTTTCGAAGGACTTGACCGGACAGTCGACCGCGATGCGTCGGGGAGACGGGCAATACAAGGTGACCCATTTGGGATTTGACCTTGCCGGCAAAAGTTTGGGAATTATGGGCTTTGGTCGGATTGGTCGGGCTTTAGGCAAATTAGTGCAATCCTTGAATATGCGAGTCCTGATTTATGATCCATTTGTGCAACAAACTGATTTAGGCGAACTGGTAGATCGGGATACCCTGTTACGTGAGTCCGACGTGATTTCTTTACATATGGCGGTCACACCGGAAAACAAGCAAGGAATCGGAGAACGTGAATTTGCGATGATGAAGGATAGTGCCTACTTGGTCAACTTGGGCCGCGGTGCCTTAGTCGATCAAGCTGCGCTGATAGCCGCTTTAAAGGCGCACACGATTGCGGGGGCGGCCCTTGACGTCTTTGACGAAGAACCGCTTCCACTGAACAGTCCCTTCTTTAGTCTCGATAACGCTTTGTTGACGCCCCATATTGCCTCAAATACGCGGGAAGCAATGGATCGGATGGCTGTGGATTCAGCGAGCGAGGTTGTCCGGGTGCTCCAAGGGCAAACTCCGCAATGGGCTGTTAACCAGGTGCAATAAAGCGACTTGTTCACGGGAACTTTATAGTATACTGAATACAGAACTTTTTTAATCAAGGCGGTGTTGGACATGACGAAGGCAAAAGTGACAATTTTAGATATTGCCCGTATGGCAGGTGTATCGAAGGCGACCGTGTCGCGGTATTTAAATGGGCACTATGAAAAGATGTCTGCGCAGACGAAGGAAAAAATCAAGCAGGTCATTGCCGATAGTCACTACCACGTTAACCGTCAGGCACAGTCAATTACGAAAAAGCAGACTTTTATTATTGGCATCATTGTGGCGGACATCGAAAATATCTTTTCCTCGATGCTGTTTAAAGGGGCCGACCAAGTTTTTGAGAACGTGCATTATCAGATCATGTTGATGAATTCGGATAATTCTCAGCAACGAGAACGGCAGCAATTGGAACGACTGTTAGACTTGCGGGTCGACGGCATTATTCTGCAACCCATCAGTCAACATGCGGAAGATTATCAGTTTTTGGCGGACACACACGTTCCAACCGTCATCGTGGACCGGAAGTTAACGCCGGAGCGTTGGCCAGCCGTGGTGACCGACAATTACCAGTACTCTAAAATGCTGATGGATTACATTCTTCGTTTGGGGTACCAACGCATTGTGGTCGTGAGTGAGCCCGTGGCGGCGAACTTTCCGCGTCAGGACCGTTACCGAGCAGTTCAAGACACTTGCCAGCGACAGTCTGTGCCAACGTCGTTGATTGAGATTCAGCCAGCGACAACGGATGACGAACTCTATCGTCAATTGTTGCAGGTGACCCACGACTTACAAGACAAGGCCGCCATTTATGCGCTGAAGGGGACCTTGCTGATGCGGATTGTTCGCATCTTAGCCCGGTATCAAATTGCAGTCCCTAGTGAAATGGGGGTGGCCGCATTTGATGACTGGGATTGGGCAACCCTGACGTCACCGCAGATTACGACGATTCAACAAAATCCTAAAGTGATGGGACAACAAGCTGCAGAGCGACTACTGGAAGTGTTGGCCGGGAAAGAGCCGCCAATGCTGACCAGCGTTGAAAGCGAGTTTGTTGTGCGACAATCACTGACAAAATAGCATTCAAAAAGAGTTATCCCATCGGATCAGTCTTTGGCTGGTGATGGGATAACTCTTTTTGCGTACCGAATGAAAAAGCCGCCTCAGGGGCGACTTGCAAGCATGGTTAGAAATGGAGCCATTCGCTATGGTCCCGGTGAATATCCCGGCGAATGCCGACCAGGTAAATCAGGAAGGCGGCCACGGCGATGGCGAGAAGAATTGTCCACAGCCACGCGTGCGTGTGGACGAAGGTGAAGTAGGCGAAGCCCAGGGTACTCAGGCCGATGATGAGCAGCTTGCGTCCCAGGGGCCGGTCGTGCAAAAAGGCGACGGCCAGGGCTAAGACCACGGCCCCACCGAACATGTCGTCACCGCTGGTCAGACTCCCCAGCCGATCGAACAGGGCGTACCCCTCCAACAGAATCCCTAATACCAGGGCGAGATACCCAAAAAATTGCAAGAACGTTAACTGGCGAATTTTTTTCATCCGGAACCCCCACTTTCTCTCACTTGGTAGGTCCATTATAAAACATTCGCGGGACGTTGAAAATCAGGACGCCGAAATTTTACCAGGTTTCGTGGTCCACCGCCATTTGCCAGAAATGGAGCTCGTACCAGCTGCTTTTCTCAAAAATGTCAAGCAGGGCCGGCGTGTTCTCCGGGGTCGCGACCCGGTTGGCCAGGGCCAGCTGGGCGGTCATCTCCCCGGCGTACTCGTCGGCGTTATAGGTGTCGATCCAGGCCTGATAGAGGGGCACCGGCGATCCCTGGTGCGCCAACTCGGCCCCAATCTCGGCGTACAGCCAGTAACAGGGGAGCAACGCACTGACCGCGCCCGGGGTGCCCTGGGTCGCGAGGGCCCGGTAAAGGTGGCTGGTATAGGCGTAACCGGTGGGCGCCATCGGGGTGCGGGCCAGCTCGGCGTCCGTGATGTGCAGGTCGGCGAAGAAGGTCTGGCGAATCGCCAGTTCCCCATCACGCAGACTCGCCGCTCCGGCCCGGAGTTGGTCCGCGGCCACGGTATCGGTCGTCTGCTGTGCGGCCAACTCGTGAACCCGCGCGAACTCGTGGAGGTAGTAGTGGTCCTGAATCAGGTACTCCCGGAAGGTCCCGGCCTGCAGTTGCTGAATGAAGGGGTGGTGTTTCGACGCCGTCCAACTGGCTAGGGTGGCGGCGTGTGCTTGATCGGTAAACATGGAAAAACTCCTTTCGTGTTACGGCAGTCCGGTGAAGAGGCCGAGTTGGACGACCAGCAGGCTCAGACCGCAGAACCACCAGTCCCGGGCCCGGAGTGGAATCCGCACGGCGTAGGTTCGGGGCGCCCCCTCGACGAAGCCGTGAGAGAGCATGGCGGCGGTCAGCTGATCCGACCAGTTCATGGCCGCGAGGATCACCTTGAAGTACAGTTGGGGTGACCAGAAGTGCAACACCTGACCGCGCATGAGGGCCGCGGCGTGAATCGTGGCGACCTCCGCCTTGATCTTCGGCAGGAGGTTGAAAGCAGCCAGGAACCCGTAGGCGAACTTAGCCGGCAGCTTGGCGTTTTGTTCCAGTGACCGGGTCAGGGCCAGGGGCTGCGTGGTCTGGGTAAAGGTCGCCCCCAGGTAGACGTAAACGAACATCCGGGTGAAGATGACCCAGAGAAAGTGGCTGGACGCGTCGCCCCGCAAGGCCAACGACCAGACCAGGGCACTGGCCAGGAAGAGGGGCACGCCGGTCAGCCACAGCAGGGTCTTGAGCTTCACGCGGTTAACCAATAAGAGAATCAAACTTACCGCAATCAAGACCACGTTGACCGTGAGCACCTGGGTAAAGGAGATCTCGAAGGCGATGGCGACGACGGTCAATAACTTTAAACTAGGGTTCATTCTGCCGCCTCCTTCGCGTCGTGATAACTGAACTGTTGCTGGTGAAGGACCAGGTGGTAGTCCACGCAGGCGTCCAGGCCGCTGAGCTGGTGGCTGATCAGGATCAGCGTCAGGTGCAGGTCCCGCTGCGTCGTGGCCAACAGGTCGAGGGCGGCGTGGATGGAGGCCAGGTCGAGGCCCTTTAAGGGTTCGTCTAGGAGCAGCACGTCCGGCGCCATGATCAGCATGCACAGGAGCTGGAACTTCTTTTGCTGGCCGCTGCTGAGGGAGTAGATGACCTGGTCCTCACGCCCGGCGAGGTTCAGCTGCTCGAGGGCGGCCTGGACCCGGTCGGGGGTGAAGTAGTCGGCGTTCCCGTTTTGCTGGGACAGCGCGAGCTCCTCGCCCAGGGTGACGTTTAAGAACTGAGATTGCGCGGCCTGAAACATCAGACCGACGTGGCGGGCGTAGGCACGGCGTCGGAGCTTCTGGATGTCGTGGTCGCGGTAGGTCAAGCGGCCTTGGTAGGCGCCTAACCGGACCAGGGCCCGGAAGAGCGTCGACTTGCCGCTGCCGTTGGGGCCGGTGATCAGCGTGGTGCGGTGGGCGGCGAAGGCCAGGTCCTGCGGGCGCACCAGTTGCCGGTCGCCCTGACGCAGGCCTAGCTGCGTGCCGACCAGGATACTGGGCGTCGTGGCGCTGGGCAGACTGACGTGGCTTAACCGGAGCCGGGCGGGGGTAAAGGCCGCCAGCCGGTCCTGCGTTGCGCGCGCCGACAGCTGCGTGGCCTGGCCGTGGTCCAGGACGGTCAGGTGGTCGACCCACTGGGCGTAGTCGCTGAGGTCGTGGTCGGCCAGGATGATGGTCTTCTGGTGCTGGGTGCAGAGGGCGACCAGCTTGGTCAGCAAGATTTCCCGGGTCGGTGGGTCGATGCTGGCGAAGGGTTCGTCGAGCAGGATGACGTCACTATCCATGGCGACGATGCTGGCCAGGGCGACCTTCTGTTGCTCCCCACCGGAAAGCTGCATCAGCTGGCGGTCACGCAGGGCGGTGATGCCGATGAAATCGAGGGCCGCGGTGATGCGGGTCGGAATCTCGGCGGGGTCCGCGGACTGGTTTTCCAGGACGAACTGCAGCTCGTGGGTCACGGTGTCCATGGTGAACTGGGTGCTGGGTTCCTGGAAGAGCAGGGCCACGGTCCGCGACCGCTGGGTGGGCGCGATGGCCGCCAGGGGCCGGCCGTCGAAGGTGAGGGCGGCCCCGTCAGGAACCGGGGTCAGCCCCGCGAGGAGTCGCAGTAGCGTGGTTTTCCCGCTACCCGAGGGACCCGTTAATAGGGAAAAACGACCGCCCGCAAAGGTGGCCGTTAAATCCCGGAGGACCGGCGTTGGTCGGTCGCCCGGGGTGTAAGTCAGATGTTGAATCGAAACAGTTGCCAAAGGAGATCCCCCCAATACTAACGCTTAGAAACGGCTGGTAAGACGTGGGCGCGGGTCAGCAGGTTGGTGATCAGGTGTGTCAGCACGCCGCCGAAGATGAAGACGGAGATGAAGCGGACCACCAGCAGGACCAGCAGGAAGCCCAGGTGATAGGCGTTGTACCCGGAACGGAAGTAGTCCCACAGGAAGGTCACCAGGGTCGTGGTCAGGGCGCTGAGCGTCAGGGTCAGCCAGTTATAGTGTTTGTAGCCGGTGAAGGCAAAGCCCAGTTCGGAACCGATGCCTTGAACGGCCCCGGAGATCAGCGTTGCCGCGCCCCAGGTCCCGCCCAGAAACATTTCCACGGCGGCGCCTAAAAACTCGCCCAGCGTGGCGGCGCCAGGGATGCGGATGACGAAGCCGGCCAAGGGACCAGCCATGACCCAGATGCCCAGCAACAGCTCATTGGCCAGTGGTTGGAGCCCGGCCGGTGCGAGGGCCGCCGCCAGGATGGCGTAAAGGGGCCCGACTGCCCAGAAAATAACTCCCATAAAAATAGCTAAAATAGTGACTAAAATAATATCGCGAATGTGCCAACGTTGCATAACGTATTCCCCCTATGTATCCAAAACGTGGGCCAAAAACGAAAAAAGTCCCCACTAATGGTGATTAGTGGGGGTCATTTGCCTATGAAAAATAACACCGTCCCTTCGCTGGTCCTAACCAGAGCAGGTTCAATGGGTTTGATCTCAGCCGAAAATGGCACCCCGTCGGATTTAAATTACTTCCAGCGTACCCAATTTCCCGGGAAATTGCAACCGCTACCGCTCAATAATCGAATCGAACCACTCATTCATTAACCACACGAAAAATCTTGAGACACAATCGCAACTGGGTCTTAAACAAATGGTAATCTGACCGTTATGGTCGGTGAGTTAACAAACGTGGTAGACTAATCAGCGGATAATCCGTTGAGCAGATTAGGCAAGCCACCAACTGGACGCGAACTTAGTCATGCCAACGGCGCATAACGGATGAGAAAGGAAGGTTACATGACAATTTCTGGGATTAAGTGGGGCGCCCTGGCGCTCCTGGTAACGGCAACGCTGGGTGTGACCGGGACGCAACCGCTGACGGCTCACGCGGCGGGGTACACCACGGTGAAGAGTCAGTCGATGAAGAAGACCAGCTACCACCGCAAGGGCACGAGTGGGGCGCTGTACAATCAACGGCACACCCAGAAGGTCACCAACTTGAAGACTTACCCGTACACCACCTGGTACGCCACCAAGAAGGCGACGCTCAAGCACGGCAATTCGAAGGGCATCTACTATTACGTGGCCAACAAGGCCGGTTCCGTCAAGGGCTGGGTCTGGCACGGCTACCTGAAGAAGGGCAAGTCACCCTTTGGCTTGAAGTACGCCAAGGGGGCCGTGGCCATGGATGCCAAGACGGGCAAGGTCGTTTGGTCGAAGAACGCCAATACCGCGCGGGCCATCGCCTCGACCTCGAAGCTCATGACCCTGTACCTGACGTTAAAGAAGGTCAACAGCAGCTCGGGCAGTTGGAACGACGTGGTCTCGACCAGTAGCAAGGGCTTGCGCGCGATGGGCAATAACGCGTCGGTCGGGGGTTTCAAGTTCAAGTCCGGCCACAAGTACACGGTCAAGGAACTCTACTACGCCGCTTACCTGGACTCCTCGAACAACGCCGCCATCGCCCTGGGCCGCTGGGTCGCCGGCAGCAATGCCAAGTTTATCAAGCAGATGAACGCGCAGGCCAAGGCCTGGAAGCTGGGACACGCGTCCTTCGTCTCGGCCTCGGGACTGGAAAACAGTGACCTGAAGGCTTACGGATACAGCTACGGGTCGGCGAACGCCAATAAGGTCTCGCCGAAGGACCTGGCCCTGATTGCCCGGCACCTGATCACCGACTACCCGCGGGTCCTGACTGATGGGAAGATCGGCTCCAAGACCGTCGATGGGCAACTCTGCTACAACTATAACAACCTGTTGAAGGGCCGGAAGTACTACCAGGCGTCCCTCAACGTGGACGGCCTGAAGACCGGGTACACGCCGTTAGCCGGCTACTGCTTCGTCGGGACCGGCCAGAAGAGCGGTAAGCACCGGGTCATCACGGTGGTGCTGCACGACGAGAACGAGTTCACCGAGACCCGTTCGTTGATGAATCACGCCTACACTTACCAGAGCATGGCGGACTAAACCGGTGAGATGCGATCAGCGAAACTGAAGAGAAATTGACTGGAGCCTGGGACAAAAGTCTCGGGCTCTTTGGTGTCTCCGAATAATTGGTGTCGAAACGTGCGCCAAAAGGCAGCCGGTTCCGCTCTTTTGTCATGGCGGGGATTACAAAAACGTTACGAAAGCCACAAGCTGATGACAAATTACGGGGAGCCCGCCCCTCACGAGAAGACCGTGGTAAATTAGAAGAATGGATCAGATATGTCACAGCCAAATTGCTGGCTTTGAAAATAGATAAGGGGATTGGAACATGATAAACACACACGTAAAACGGGGTCTCTGGGTCTGCGGCTTGTTGGCCACGTTGGGCTTAGGCAGCGCGCTGACCGGGACGGTCGCGCAGGCGGCCACCTACACCACGGTCTCGTCGAAGACGCTGACCAAGACGGCCTACCACAAGGATTCGACCAAGGGCGCCCTGTACAGCCAGGGGCATACATACAAAATTGCTAACCTGAAGAGCTACCCGAACACCACCTGGTACGCGACGCAGCAGGCCACGTTGAAGCACGGCAATTCCAAGGGAATCTACCTGTACGTCAGCAACAAGGCCGGCTCCGTCAAGGGCTGGGTCTGGCACGGGTACCTGGCGAAGGGTAAGGCCCTGACGGGGATGACCTACGCCAAGGGGGCCACGGCGATGGACGCGAAGACGGGGAAAATCATCTGGTCGCGGGCCGGCAACACGGCGCGGCCGATTGCCTCCGTTTCCAAGATCATGACGCTGTATCTGACGCTGCAGAAAATCGAGAGCGGCAAGGGGAGCTGGAGCGACGTGGTCGATACCAGCAGCAAGGGCCTGATCATGATGGGCAATAGCGCGTCGTGTGGGGGCTTCAAGTTCAAGACCGGGCACAAGTACACGGTCAAGCAGCTTTACGATGCCGCCTTCCTGGCGTCTTCGAACAACGCCGCGATCGCGCTGGGCCAGTGGGTCGCCGGCAGCAACGGGGCCTTCATTCGCCAGATGAACGCGCAGGCGAAGACCTGGGGCCTCAAGCACGCCCATTTCGTCTCGGCTTCGGGACTGGAGAACAGCGACTTGCGGGCCTTTAGCTACAGCTACGGGTCGGCCAACGCCAACCAGGTCTCCCCGAACGACGTGGCCACGATTGCGCGGCACCTGATCACCGACTACCCGCAGGTCCTGACCGAGGGAACCATCGGATCGAAGACGGTGGACGGACAACTCTGCTACAACTACAACAACCTGTTGAAGGGCCGGAAGTACTACCAGTCATCGTTGAAGGTGGACGGCTTGAAGACCGGATACACGCCGCTTGCCGGCTACTGCTTCGTCGGGACCGGCCAGAAAACGGGCAAGCACCGGCTGATTACGGTCGTGCTGCACGACGAAGACGAATTTACCGAAACGCGGACGTTGATGAACTACGCGTACCAAAGTAGCAGCATGAACGACTGATCGGTAAGTGGGTGGTCGCCGGCGATGGTGTCCGCTCAGCTGGCGGAAGCCATCTTGAGGGTGCGTGTTGCAGATGACGAGAAAATTAACGGGTGAAAATGGTTGCGAGATAGTTTCACCCACTGGTAAGGAGCTGGGGACAAATGTCCTTGGCTCCTTTTTCTGTGTAATGGCCAAGACTTTGAGAAAGCGGGTGACCAATTGGTTGATACTGACAGTTCGTCCCGTTAGTGTCACTTAACCGACTTAGTTAGCGAAACAGAGGCGACTTGATGGTCGTGGTGAAATTGATGTTAGCTGGCGTTCTTCGCCGGCTTACATCAAGGCCGAGTTCTGGAGACCTGTGTGATTTTCACAGGGCTTCAGAATCGTGCCCACCACGACCATCTTGCTCGCCGGCGTGAAGCGACAGGTCATCCACTATCGCGGTTTTTAATTCTCATTTTGTTGGCGAGGCGTGGTCGTTGCACCGGCCAAAGTGGAGCGAGTATCATGGGAGCAGACAGCAAAGAAAGAGAGGATGAGCGGCATGTTGCCACGCATAATTGCAACGGATTTGGATGGGACCTTTTTAGATCCCCAGGGGACCTACGACCGGGAGCGCTTCGACCGCCTCTTGGCGCAGTTGGATCAGCGGGGAAGTCGGGTGGTCATCGCGACCGGCGACCCGTTAGACCACGTTCACGACTTATTCGGGGACCTGCGTCACGCGAAGTTATTGACCTACATCGTCGAGGACGGGGCGATGATCGTCGATGGGGCGGGCAACGTCCTGCAGGTCCGGCAGATTCCCCGGGACCTCTGCCAGTTCGCCATTCGCTGGATTCAGTCGTCCCCGGACCTGGCCAGCAACTACCTGATCACCTGTGGGGCCCGGCAATCGTACACCGAGTTGGCGGCCGACAGTCCCCGGTTCCGGGCGTCCCGGAAGTTTTACCCGGGACTGACCAGCGTTCCGGATCTCCTGGACGTCGAGGACGAGATCCTGAAGCTCGACGTGACCTGGGAGCACGACGACGTTTTTGCCCAGGTGGCGGCCTTTAACCGGCAGTTTGCGGGGCAGTTGTTGGGCACCAGCAGCGGCCTGGGGGGCATGAACGTGACCCTGCCGACCGTCAGCAAGGGCAACGCCTTGTCCTTGTTGCAGCAGTACTGGGGCGTGACCACCACGGAAATGGCGGCGTTCGGCGATTCCGGCAACGACCTGGCCATGCTGCAGCAGGTCGGGGAGGGCATCGCCATGGCCAACGCCGCGCCGGAGGTCTTGGCGCTGATCTCCCGGCACACGGACCAGACTAACCAGCATCCCGTGGTCTTAGACCAGCTCGACCAGTGGCTGGGCAACCGGTGAGCAAATCGGGTAACGTTAGTTTGAGGGGTGACCAGGTCAACGGGACCGAATGACTATCCCTGGGCACCGAAAGGGTCTTAGAATCACAGGTAATTGGGGGATGATCAAATGACCGAAAACGTTAACCGGTTGGGGAACTGGTTGATCACCGGCGAGGTCCGTTGGCGGCGTAACCGCCAAGTCGCGGCCATTTATCGGGGACTGCGGACGATTCTGCCACTGATTGTCTTGGGCACGTTCGCTGAATTTATCAATCAAGCCTGGCTGGAACCCAACGGCTACTACTACCAGACCCTGCACGTGGCCCGCTGGATGCTTCAGCGCGTCCGGGTCCAGGAAGCCGTGCTGCTGTTACAAAATGGGACCCTGGGTCTGGCCGCCATCGGGCTGGCCTTCGTGATCAGTCACGACCTCGTGGCGACGGCGACCCCGGTGACCAACGACCAGATGGCCGCGGGGTTCACGGCCGTTCTGGGGTTCGAACTGATCAACATCAACCCCTTGACGCTCGCGGTGGGCAAGCCGGTCCAGTGGCTGGCCATGGACCTGGGCCTGCACGGCTTGCCGGTGGGCGTCCTGATTGGGCTGCTGGTGGGCAACGTCTACCGCTGGATCGTCCTGCGGTGGCGCCAGCCCGCCAACCAACTGCTGCGGCCCATGACGCTGAGCCTCAGCGGGATGGTCCTGATGGGGCTGACGGGGATGCTCTGGCTGTTGCGGCAACCCTTTAGCATTCGCGCGGCCTTTAACACGCTGATTCGGTGGCCGTTACAGCTGAGCAATGACGTTTGGCGCCTCTTGGACTTCAGTGCCCTCAACGGCTGGTTCACCTGGCTGGGGGTCCTGGGACCCATTCCGACCACGCCCAATCAGACGCAGGCGCAGGCCGAAAATCTGGCCGCCGCGATTCAGCACAGTGGTTGGCACCTGCCGCACCCGCTGACGGTCCAGAGCGTGATTCAGACCTACGCCAGCATGGGCGGCCCGGGGATGACCCTGGGATTGGTGCTGGCCATCTTTTTGGTGCGGCACAACGCCGAGCAACGCCAGATTGGGTGGCTGACCCTGATTTCCACGCTGGGGAACTTTAATGCGCCCCTGCTGCTGGGGTTGCCGGTGGTCCTGAGCCCGATACTGGGGATTCCGTTGCTTCTGGCTCCCTTAGCCACGATTCTGGTCAGCAGCGGGTTTCTGGCGGCGCACTGGATTCCCGCCGCGGCCTATCCGCTGGCCGTGGGGACGCCCGGTCCGCTGATTGGGTACCTGGGGACCAGTGGGGCGTTGACGCCGCTCCTGTTGGCGGCGCTGGATCTGGCCCTGAGCACCGCCATCTACTACCCCTTTGTGAAATGGGCGAGTCTGGCACAGGCACGGGCCGAAGAGGAGGCGCAAGCACATGCCACGATTTAAACTGACGCATCAATGGGCGAGCGTGGGCGCCGTCCTGCTCCTAATCGTGCTGCTGGCGATTCCGGGGATTCTCTGGCGTTCCCAGCAGCTGACCGACGTGCGGGCCAATTACCGCAGCCCGATGGCTCCGGTCTTTCTGGTGCCGGGATCGAGTGCGACACAGAACCGGTTCAACGACCTGGTCAAGGAGCTCAACGCCAAGACCAAGACCAAGCACAGCCTGTTGCGGGTCGAGGTCATGACCAACGGCCAACTGAAGATGAGCGGGACCATTCGGCCGGGGGATCAGCGGCCCTTTATCGTGGTCGGCTTCGAGGACCGGCGTGACGGCACGGCGAACATTCTACGGCAGGCCCAGTGGTTCACCATCGCCTTCAAGGCCCTGCAACAGACCTACCACTTCAATCACTTCTCGGCGATGGGGCATTCGAACGGGGGGCTGGTGCTGACGCTCTTCATGGAGCGGGACCTGGCCGCCACGAAGGCGCACGCCGAGCGGTTGATGACCATCGCGTCGCCCTTTAACCTGGAAGAGCCGAATCCGCAGGTCGACACGCCGCTCTTTAAGCAGCTGGTGGCCGGGCGGCAGAACCTGCCGCAACAGCTGGTGGTGTACTCGATTGCCGGAACGGAGACCTACGGCGGCGACGGCATCGTGCCGTTCGACAGTGTCGACCGGGGCAAGTACATCTTTCAAAAACGCGTTCAGCACTTTACCCAGATCACCGTCACGGGCGCCGACGCGAAGCACGCGGGATTGCCGGAGAACCAGCAGATCGTTAAGCTGATTCGCCAGGATCTCCTGAATTAGGTTTCTTTTCGGCGAGTGAACGGGTAAACTAAGAGGGTATTGGAGGCTTGTTTGAACATGATAAAAATGATTGCGCTCGATTTAGACGAGACGCTGTTGAACACGGATAAGACGATTAATCCTCAAAATGTTGCGACCCTGCGGCGGCTCCACGAGAGCGGCTTGAAGGTCATTTTGTGCACGGGACGGCCCATCAACGCCATCTGGGGGTACATTGAACAGTTGGGGTTGACCGATGCGGCCGACTTCACCATCACGTTTAATGGGGCGTTGGTCATCAATAACGCGACCAAAGAAACGTTGGCCCAGAGTGGCCTGAGCCGGGGTGACTTCAAGGCGTTGCACGCCTTCGCCCGGGAGAACGGCTACCCCTTGGACGTCCTGGACTTTGACCAGGTCTACCCGTTGTCGGACCTGACCCCGTCGATCTACCAGCAAATGCTGAAGGCCCCGATGACCTTTACGCCCACGGCCTTCACCGACCTGCCGGAGAGCCTGTACAGTAAGGCGGTCATGGCGACGGACGCGGCCACGCTGGACCAGGCCGTCAGCAAGTTGACGCCGGCCTTACGGGATCAGTACCACGCGGTCCGGTCCCAACCCAAGATTCTGGAATTCTTGGCGGCGGACATGGACAAGGCCGTGGGCTTGGGCCAACTGTTGACCCACTTCGGCTGGGACTTCACCAACCTGATGGCCTTCGGCGATGCGGAAAACGACCTGGGGATGATCAAGGCGGCCGGCGACGGCGTGGCCATGCTGAACGGCCAACCAGCGGTCAAGGCGGCGGCCAACCACCAAACGCCGGTCGACAACAACGCGGCGGGCGTGGCGGCCTACCTGGAACAGGTTTTTCCACAGTTGTTGAGTTAACGAAAGAAATCAATCGTAGTGGGGCGCGGAAGAGAATTCCGGGCCCCTTTTTGGTATGGGCAATGTGGCGGGGGCTGGCGCACCGTTCTGTCGGCTAAATTTTCCCGAGGTGGGCACGATTCCGAAGTTTCACCAAAAACGTGAATCTCCAGAACTCGGTCTGCTCGTCGAAATCAGTGGT
>NZ_AZFC01000035.1:290240-320188 GCF_001435095.1 Levilactobacillus spicheri DSM 15429 | reverse complement strand
GACCGTGGGCACGACTTCGAGCCACGGAAAACCACCGTGTCTTGAAGCTCGGCCTTATGGTAAGTTAGCTGAGGGACGCTAACTAACCACCACTTCACGGCACCGGCCCAGCTTCGCTCCAGCAATCTGGACGATAGTGGTCATTCCGTCATTTTGTTTTAACTACCACCGTAGTAGAAAGGTGTCGACGCTTGTTCCTTGGGTTGAGCACGGAAACATAAGTTGACAGAGCATAGATCACCGCCACCATCATTTTTGGTCAACTCGCACGATGCGTAAGTCCCTATTTGATTCAAGAAAACAGGTCGACTAACACCTTAATCATTCAACTGGACCATCGATACTGGTCATCACGGTTGCCAGCTCAGACAATGTCCGCCGAGAGGGAGGTCAGAAGCGGGCTCAGTAGCCTCGTTTCTGTTGGTCGGGTGGTCTTCCCGACCTACAGAAAGGCCGAGCTTCAAGACTTAGGGGGTCTTCCTAAGGCTTGAAGTCGTGCCGGCTACGTTCCAGCCTGCTTCTGACCGACCGGTAGGCACTGACCACGACCAGCTTGCTCGCCGGCGTGCAGCGAGAATCGAGCGCCTATCTGGGATACCAGATAGATTTTCCACACAGTTCAGCCGGTAAAAGTTCCAAGCGATAACCGGTAAGCTTTGGTTGCAGTTTTGGGGGTAAAGTGGCACCATGAAGGTTAGATAGCCAGAATTTAAGGAGGAATTGGGTTATGCGACGTTTTGGGGTAAAAATCGGCGTGGCCATTTTAGTGGCCAGCACCTTGGGGGGCTTAGCGGTTCCCACGGTGGCCAGTGCGAAATCAAAGGCAACGTTTAAGAGTGCGGACCTTTCACGGTATTACAAGAGTGCCAAATCAAAGACCGCGTTTCACTTTACGACGGTCCGCCAGGGGAAGCAGGCGATGAACCTGATCATTCTGGGCGACTTCGGCAATCAACAGCCGGAAGTGCGGTACGGGGTTCCCACGAGCAGCTTTAAGCTGAGCAACAAGGGCAAGACCTTGTCCGTGAAGTACCGGCCGTTGACCTATAAGATGGTCAACAAGAAGGCCACGCTATCGATCGGCAAGACCACGTACAAGTTCAAGATGACCAAGAAGTCGGCCACCAAGGTCACCACGAAGCTGACCAACGGCAGTCGCCGGTTAGGCTCCTCCGGGAAGAGCTACACCTACACGCTCACCAAGAGCAACCCGGCCAAGAGCTACGCAAACACCTACTCACAGCCAATCTTCCGCAAGGCGGCCGAAGCGGCCATGGACCAGGCCATCTTGACGGCGGGCGCGACGAACCTGACGGCTGAACAAAAGGCCTCCCTGAACAAACAGGTTGACCAGGTCACGACCCAGGCCGTGGACACGATCATCACGAACTTTAACTTTAAGAACTAGCGGGTGGTCACCGAGTTAACAGTCGGGGAAAAGCTGAATAACGAATTAAATAAGTAACTAAAAAGGGTTCCATCCGGATTTTAACCGAATGGAACCCTTTTCAAACGTTTTACTTGTGCCAGTAAAACTTATTTTTGTGCTTTGAACAGGTTGGTTAAGTAGTCCATGAAGACCTTCAGGTAACGGTCCTTGTCGACTTGAACGGCCACCTTGACGTTGGTTGGTTCGTTCAAACGGTTTTCGTCACCAATCGTCCGGGCGTAGTCTTCCTTGCCGGACTTAACCCGCATGTTCAGGTCGATCGTCGTGACGAAACTTGGGTCGAGGGCGACCCCAACGGCTAATGGGTCGTGTAAGGCACAGCCACCCAAGTTATCGTTGAATTGACGGTAAGCGTCGATGTAGTAGTCAACGATGTCAGCGAACTTTTCACCGGCTTCGGTGCCTAAGTCACGCCATTGTTGGGTTTCCTTGCGCGTCAATAACGTCCGTAGAGTGACGTCCAACCCAACCATCGTGGAGTGCATTGGGCTGGTCAAAACGGCATCAGCGGCTTCAGGGTCTTGGTTGATGTTGGCTTCGGCGACGAAGGTCACGTTACCAGGCACTGTCAAGGCACCCCCCATGAAGGTCATGTTGCCGATTTCAGTGGCAATCGATGGGTCCTTCTTCAAGGCAGCTGCTAAGTTGGTCATTGGGCCGGTTGGCACTAAGGTCAAGTCCTTGCCGTACTTGTGGGCAGCGTCGATCAAGAAGTCGATAGCGGAGCCCTTTTCAACGGCCCGCTTAGGTTCTGGCAACTCAACTTGGCCGATCCCGTTTTCACCGTGGATGTTGGCACTGACCTGCATCCGGTCGAAGTGGTCCGTCGTGGATGAGTGGCTTTCCCCAACGTAAACTGGGATGTCGGTGTGACCCAACAATTCCAAAATCTTCAAGGCGTTAACGGCACCGTCTTCAACGTAGACGTTTCCGTATGAGCCCATGATTCCGATTAAATCAACATCAGGTGCGCCTAAAGCGTAGGCGATAGCTAAGGAATCATCGATCCCAGTATCTAGGTCCAAAATCATTTTACGTTTTGCCATAGTTCACTAATCTCCTCTTGGTATGTAATTGGCTACAAAGCCTAGTTTAACTATAATGTAATGGGTTTCATTTCGCAACCCCGTGTTGAAGCATTTCCGTTCACACGGTAAGATAGGGGGCAGAAGAAATGGAATCCAAGAAGGGGTCAGCTAGATGAATCGTAAAGAATCCGTGAAGCCGTTCAAACGCCGCTTCGAGTACCATAACCACCTATTAGACGACGCTACTAAGGAAATGAACGAATGGACCGGGGAGAACAAGGTGGTCGAGATCCACCTGTTCGCGATGTTCTCGGAGGTCTTTAAACCCCACAACCGTGACGACGCCGAGTCGCTCTTTATCGTGGGGACCCGGGACACCACGCCGTCGCTGGAGGCCGTCTCGGTGACGCCGGTGAAGCCCTGGCTGTTCTCCCGGGTCTTTGCCCTGCTGGGAAGCAGCTTCGTTCTGCTGGCGATGCTGTTTCTGGTCTTTCGGAGCAACAACGCCGTGCCGGGCATGATCTTCATCGGGTCGCTGACCGTGCCGTTTTCCCTGTTGATCATGTTCTTTGAGATCAACGTCTTTCAAAACATCTCGGTCTATCAGCTGTTGACGGTCTTCCTGGTTGGCGGGATTCTCTCCCTGATCGCCACGATGATCCTGTACTCGCTGATTCCCTCGGGCAACGGGGTCTCCTGGGAGTCGGCCATCACGATCGGCTTTATCGAGGAGACCGCTAAGATGCTGGTGATCGCCTACTTCGTCAACCGGTTCCACCTGAACTATATCTTTAACGGGTTGCTGATCGGGGCGGCCATCGGCGCGGGCTTCGCCGTTTTCGAAACGGCGGGGTACACCGGGCAGTACGGCCTAGTGACACTGCTGATGCGCAGCTGGCAGGCCATCGGGACCCACACCATCTGGTCGGCCATCATGGGCGCGGCCATCATCCTGGCCAAGGACCGGCACCAACCGGTCACCGGGAGCAACATGGTGGCGCCGAAGTTCCTGCGCTTTTACCTGTTGGCCATCGCCCTGCACGCGGCCTGGGACTGGAACGCGCCGTTCGCGGTGCTGGACATCCTCTACCTGCAGCAGTGGGTCCTGATCGCCGTCGGCTGGTTGGCCATCTTTGTCCTGATCAACGCCGGCTTGCGGGAGGCCCGGACCTTGCAGGGCCAGCGCATTCTGAAAAATACTCAGCTGGGGTCGTAGAGGAACCGGGCGATCTGGCGGTCCACGGTCGCGCTTTCGTGAAGCAACGAGTGTTCCGTTTGCCAGACCTGACCGTGCACCAGCCGCAGGCGATAACTGGCCACGCGGCCTTGAACCAGGGCGTGGAGTTTCGCGGCGTCACTGACCGGGACCTCACCGTCGTTCGGGAGGCTGCCGATGACGCCGGCGAGATTGAGCACCCGCAACTGGGGTTCCGGTCGGCGCAGGGGCTGGACGCCGGGAAAGTCGGCGCCGATGCAGACCACGTGGGTGACCTGTACCGGGGCCGGGTGCGCCTGGTTCAGGTAGTCGAGCGCGATGGTGCCCCCCGAGGAGTGGCCGACCAGGTTAACCCGGGAAATATGGTCGCGGTCGTGGAGCTCGCGCAGTACCCGGGTCAGCTGCCGGGCCTCCCGCTGGGGGTGCGTGTTGTCGGCGAAGAGCACGGGAATCACCGGATTGTTCGCGGCGACCGGGGCCAACCGCTCCCAGGTGACCCGGCCGGACTGTGCGACGTGGGCGGTCCGCGCGTGGGTCGCCAGGTGAGGCTGGCTCAGGGTCAGCGTCATGCTGCGCAGGGAGAGCCAGTTACCACCGTCACCGGGTAATAGGAGGGTGGCGGTTCGGGTCTGGGGCACGTGCAGCGTTTGCAGTGCCCGGTGATGGTTGGCCCAGGCGGCCGTCAGCGCCCCGAAGAGCAGAGCGGTGACGCCGAGGCCGAGCCAGAAACGTCTGAAGTGCATAGTGAGTCACCTTTCAATCTAAAAATGGAGGTTCGATGATGACGGAAACGTACGATATCACGATTATTGGCGGGGGCCCCGCCGGCATGTTTGCGGCCTTTTACGCGGGGATGCGCAACGCCAAGACCCAGTTACTCGAAAGCTTAAGCGATTTAGGCGGCCAGGTCAACGCCCTGTATCCCGAGAAGACGATCCTGGACGTGGCGGGGTTCCCGGCCATTCAGGGGCGGGACCTGATTGCGGCCCAGCGGCAACAGCTGGCCCAGTTTCCCCTGACCATCAAAACCAATCAACCGGTCACCAACTTGGTGCCGACGGCCGACGGGTTCGCCGTGACCACGCCGGCGGGGACCACCCAGTCGACGGCCGTGATCATCGCGGTCGGTAACGGGGCCTTTACCCCGCGGCCGCTCAACGTGCCCAACGGCGAACAGTTCGAGCAATCGGGCCAGCTGGTGTACAGCGTGCCGGATAAAGACGCCTTTCGGGGCCAGCGGGTGCTGGTCGCCGGGGGTGGTGACTCCGCCATCGACCAAGCCCTGATGCTGGAGCCGGTGGCCCAGTCGGTCACGCTGCTGCACCGCCGCGACCAGTTCCGCGGGCTGGAGCACATGGTCGACCTATTACACCAGTCGCGGGTGACGGTCAAGACGCCGTACCTGATCAGAGGACTCGCGACCACGGCCGACGGGGCGCTCGACGTGACCATTAAGCCGGTCGGGCAAGCGGATGAGAATCACCTGGTGGTCGACCGGTTGCTGGTCAGCTACGGTTTCACCTCGGACTATCACGTCATCGAGGGCTGGGACGTGGCCCTGGACCGCACCCGGCGCTTGATTGCGGTGGACTCGGCCATGGCGACCAGCGTCCCGGGCATTTACGCGATTGGGGACGGGGTGACCTATCCTGGCAAGCAGCCGTTGATCGCCACGGCGTACGGGGAGGCCCCGCTGGCCGTGCACAGCATCATGGATCAGTTCTTCCCGGATCGCCGCGGCCCCATCCATAGTACGTCACTTCACCGCCCGGATGCCACTAAATAGGACAGTAATGGCGCTTCCGGGCTGGGCAAAATCGGGCTGGAACGGGGTGGGCACGGCTTCAAGCCCCCCAATGGTGGTAGCTGCCGATTGCCTCCGCTCAGCTGGGCCGTGACGACCGTGGGCACGACTTCGAGCCACGGAAGCCCTCCGTGTCTTGAAGCTCGGCCTTGTGGTAAGCCAGCTGAAAAACGCTGGCCAACCACAATTTCACGGTCTTGGCCCGCTTCGCTCCAGCAATCTTGATGCTGGTGAGTAGTCCTGCTATTTAGTCTTAGCCTGTGTCATCAAGGCGACGATGTCGTGTTGGAGGTTAAGCGTAAATAGTGGAACTTTCCATAAAAGCGGATGTCACGACTGAAAGTAGTGGAAGATACGGCCGTCTATTTAACGAGTGTGGCTGGTAAGTCGCCGCGCCAGTCCCGACGGGGTTATTCAATGATGATAGCGTCTAAAAAAGGCATGCTTCCGAACGTCATCGGAGGCATGCCTTTTAGCGTCGCTGCCGGCGGAGTTACTTGCCGCTGGTATCGTCTTGGTTGGTGATCTTGATCCGGTTGGAATCCGTTTCCTTGTGGTTCAGTTCCGGCGCATCGGTGGAGTACCAGTTCTGCGTCGATTGGTCCCGGTTCCGGGAGAAGAGGCTGGTCGACTTCACGCCCAACTTCTTCTCGATCTTCTCAGCCTTTTCGAGCCCATCGGCGTAGTTGTAGTCGTTGGGGTTCACGGCCTTGAAGCCCTTCGGATGGTAGAAGCGCAGCAGGTTCTTCTGGTTCAACGAATCCGAGTAGTTCAGGGCTTCGTTGACGTGCTGTTGCATCTTATCAATCTGGGCCTGCTGCTTCTTGGTCGGATGGATCTCCTGCTGGGTCTTGTTGCTATAAACGGTCCCGTCGACGGAGGTGTAGTCCGGACTCTCCCAGTCCTTGTTCCGGAAGGCCACGACCTGGTTGTGCTCCTTCGAGAACAGGTCGGTCCCGAACTGCAGGTACTTCTTGCTGCTGATGCCCATCAGGTGCAGGAGGGTCGGCAGCACGTCGATCTCACCGCCGTATTGGTGTTCGACCTTTCCGTGGGTGTAGCCCGGCATGTTGAACATCAGGGGCACCCGTTGGAGCTGGGCGTTGTCGTAGTCGTTCCAGTCGTCCGGGTTGACGCCCAAGACCTTCGCGAGGGCCTTGTTCGACGAGTTTGAAATCCCGTAGTGGTCCCCGTACAGCATGATGAGCGAGTTCTTTGCCAGTCCCGACTTGTTCAGGTAGTGGTAGAATTCCTTGACCGACTGATCCAGGTAGTGAGCGGTCTTGAAGTAGTTATCGACCGTCTTGTCCCCGGTGTTCGGCGTCTTGAAGGTCGAGTCTTCCTTGTCCAGGGTGTACGGGAAGTGGTTGGTGACCGTCAGGTATTTCACGTAAAACGGCTGTTGCAGGTGCTGCAGGTACTTGATGGAGTCGTTGAACAGCAGCTTATCCTTCAGGCCGTACCCCAGGGACTTGTCCCCCGAGGTGTCGTAGTAGCTGGCATCGAAGAAGTACTGGTAGCCCAGGTTCTTGTAGGTGTTGCTGCGGTTCCAGAAGCTGGCGACGTTCCCGTGGAAGACCGCGGTGGTGTAACCGGCCTGGTCGAAGATGGCCGGAGCGGCCTGGAAGGTGTTGTCGTTCCCCAGTTGGGTGAACAGCGACCCCTGGGACAGGCCAAAGGTGCCGGTCTCCAGCATGGTCTCGGCGTCGGACGTCTTGCCTTGGCCGACCTCGTGGAAGAAGTTATCGAAGCTATAGGTCGATTGACTCTTGTAGAGCTTATTGAGGAACGGCGTGACCTCCTGACCGTCGATCTTCTTGTTGATCAGGAACTGCTGGAAGCTTTCCAGGTGAATCACGATGACGTTCTTCTTCTTGGCGACCCCGTAAAGTTTCTTATCGGGCGCCGCGTAGTTTTTATGGACAAACTTTAAGATCCCGCTGAGCTCCGACTTCTTCGCGTGGGAGCGGACCTCGCTGGTGTGCTGGGTCTTGATGCCGTCGTACACGGTAAAGGCGTCGAGCCCCAGGTACTTGACCACGTAGGTCCGGTCGAAGGTCCGGGTCAGCAGTTGCGGCCGGTCCATTTCGCCCAGCGTCAGGTTGGCGGTGAATAACAGCAGGGCGGCCGAGGTCACGGCGAGGCCCACGCGCTTGTTCACCGGCCGCGGGTCGACGTAGATGCGCCGGGTCGCTAACAGGACCAGCACCACGACCAGGTCCAGCCAGTACAGGATGTCGTGGGGGGACGTCAGGGCCAGCGAGCTGCCGGAGAGCCCCTGGTCGACCTTGGAGTATCCCAGGACCGTGCTGACGGTCATAAAGTCGGTGAATTCTCGGAAGTAGATGACGTTAATGTAGAGCAGTAACGTGTTGAGAATGTCGATGATGAAGAGAAATGGGTAAAAAAACCGCGCGCGCTTGAAGTACAGGGCCAACCCGAAGAGCAGGATGGTCGTCGCGAGGGGGTTGATCAGCAGGATCAGGAACTGAAACGGATCGCTGAGGTTGAGATTAAAGTCGACGAAGTACGCGACCAGGGTCTTGAGCCAGAACAGCACCACCAGCAGGGTCACAAACCCCATCCGGGTACTGGTCCTGGACCAAATTCTTTTGAAACGTTCCACGATAAGAGCTCCTTACATACCAGAATAAAGTGGGTCACCCGCGAGTGGCGGGCACGATGCCTTATTCTACCATAATTTTTCGTGCTAAACGGTCGGTAATCCGGGCCGTATTTTCCTTATCCTAGCAAAGAACGGGGGAAGATAGCAAGCGCGACCGGAAGTTTAGAAAAACTTTAAGGCAACCGCCAAAATGTAACCGCTTTTCACAAGTTATTTGGTACACTAGAGGTACGTGTGGAACCCGATTCCACCGAAGTGATTAAATGAAAGGTGTGGAGATGTTATGGATAAACAGATCACGCTGTACGTTGTGCGGCACGGCCAAACCTACTTCAACATTTACAACAAGTTGCAGGGGTGGAGTAATTCGCCGTTGACCGAAGCGGGAATCGCCGATGCCAAGCAGGCCGGTGAGCGGCTCCAAGACGTGTCGTTCAAGGCGGCCTACTGCAGTGACACCACCCGGGCCCAACAGACGGCTCAGACCATTTTAGCGGCTAATCACAGCCAGCCAAGACCACAGCTGACGTCGGCACCGTTCTTCCGCGAAGAGTTCTACGGCTACTTCGAGGGGAACGACATGGCGCAGGCCTGGTACCTGGCGGGGGCCCCACACGGGTTGCCGACCTTTAAGGACATCGAGTCCAAGTACTCGATCGGCAAGGCCAAGGACTTCTTGAAGGAGGCCGATCCGTTCCACCAGGCCGAAAACAACGCTGAATACTGGGCCAGAGTCGACCAGGGCTTTGACCTGATCCGGCAGAACCCCGACCTGCAAGACGGGGATAACGTCCTGATGATCAGTCACGGCAATACGCTGTTGAGCCTGATGGAACGTTACGGCCAGGGCAAGTACGACCTGAGCGTGCGGCCGGCCAACGGGAGCGTCACCAAGTTGCGGTTAACGGCTGATGATATTCAGGTCCTCAGCTACAATCAAAAAGATTAAATTTAGGAAATGAGGTTGGTTTGATGGAATGTAGAATGGCGTGGGGAAAATTAAACCCCTGTTACCAAGACGCGATAGCGATTCGTAAGGCGGTCTTCATCAACGAAGAGGGGATCGACCCCAAGGATGAACTCGACGGGACCGACGAAGACAAGATGCACTACGTGGGGTACGTGGATGACGAACCGGTCACGACGGCACGCATCGACATGCTGGCGGGCAACCGGGTCAAGATCGAACGGGTCGCGACCGTGGCGGAAGCACGCAAGCAGGGGTACGCGGGCCAGCTAATCAAGCAGATCATCGGCGACGCTCAGCGGTCGGACGTGGCCCACATCCAGTTGGACGCCCAACTCCCGGCCATCCCGTTCTATCAGGAGCTGGGGTTTGCGCCGGTCGGGGAGACCTTTACCGAGGCCGGCATCGAGCACCGGACCATGGAGTACCAAGCACAGGCCTAAAAGAGACGCAGGAGGGCCCTGGAAGCCATCGTTTCCAGGGCCCTTTTTGACGCAAAAAAAGACCGCCATCGCTAGTCAATTGCTAGCGGACAGCGGTCCAACTTTTTAATCGTTCAGGTGATTCATGAGTAAGTATGGGTTAGTCGGCGTCAGT
The DNA here is from genome assembly GCF_001435095.1 of Levilactobacillus spicheri DSM 15429. Taxonomy (GTDB): domain Bacteria; phylum Bacillota; class Bacilli; order Lactobacillales; family Lactobacillaceae; genus Levilactobacillus; species Levilactobacillus spicheri. The sequence continues at coordinate 310,500 of NZ_AZFC01000035.1, read as the reverse complement.
CGCCGTGGCAACCCGGGCATACCCAACGGCGTGCCACCAAGGGGCGTGAACGGCTTCGCGCACAACGCCACGGTTTTGGGCATCGATCATCTTGCCCTTACCGATATACATCCCAACGTGGGAAATAGAGTACTTGCTACCACCAAAGAAGACCAAGTCGCCTTTTTTGATGTTCTTGTATGTAACGTGCTTTAAGCTGTTGTATTGTGCTTGAGCGGTGCGGGGTAAGGTCACGTGCGCACCCTTTTTGTAAACGTAGCTGGTGAACCCGGAGCAATCAAAGACGTTCGGCCCCACGGCACCGTAGACGTAGCTGGCACCTAACTTGGACTTAGCGACCTTGTAAACGGATTGAAACGTGGTAGCGGTGCTATCGTCGGTAGAATCAGCGGAAGCAGAGGTGATACTCGTCGTGGCGACCGTGAAGACGCCGGCGACCGTTAAAGCTAATGTAGCCAATCGTTTGACAATTTTTTTCATTACCCATCACAACTCCTCATGAATTTACAAGTACTAGATTACCAGTGGAATATGACAAATCTGTAACAAGCCAGTTGCAATGCCGTTAAATGTCTTAAACAAAACGTTACTTTTGCCAGATAACTTGGTAATTTAGGGCGTAACTTGGTAAAATCTAACAGAGATGATAACTTACTTAACAATTAATAAAGGGAGCGACGGGTAGTGGCACAGTTTACGGATGAGATGCGGAAGGTCTTCGATGTTCACCGGCTGGTTTTTCGAATCGGGGAACTCGCCAGCATGACGGGGGCGTCTCCCCGGCAGTTACGGTACTGGGAGAAGAAGGGGCTGATCAGCTCGCGGGAACGCGAAGACGGCCAGCAGGCGCGGGTCTACACCTTCAAGACGTTCGTCATGGTTTCGATGATCAAGTATTTCATGGACAGTGGTTACACCCTGACGGCCGCGGCCCAGCAGGCGCAGCAGCGGGAGGACAACGTGCGACTCCTGCACCGGTTCATCAGTCGGGGGATGCAGGGCTTTGCCGAGGTCGACGGGCAGATAGCGCTGAACCTGGGGGCCTTCGACGCCCAGCAGACCCTGATGGCGGTCTTGCCGGATGACGGGGGCGTGGATTACCGCCTGGTCAGCAACGCCGAAGCCAGCCGCCTGACCCGGGAACTGCCGGCTTAAAAAGTGGGTGCCAAGCCAGGCGCCTACCGGTCGGCCAGCATTGGGCTGGAACGTAGCCGGAACGACTTTGAGCTCCTCGCAAAAGACGCGACGATTTCAAAGCTCGGCCTTTCTGTAGCCCGGGAAAAAGCACCCGGACAACAGAAACGAGGCTACTGAGCCCAATTCTGGCCTCCCTCACGGCTGACAGCGTCGTACTTGGTTACGTGTCTTGATAATTAGCCAGAAAACTGTGGGGTTACAATTAAAAGGCAGGTCTCCCCACCACTATTAAGATTACCGGAGCTCAACTGAGTGGAAGTGACTGGTAACATTTACGCGTCCTGCTAGTTAATCAGAAAACGGTGGTGGCATTGACTTGGCGTTTTGCGGGCTGATGTTTTCCATGATAAATACGTGGAAAAACACCGACACCACTCTGCTATGGCAGCAGTTAAGATGAAATGGCAAGATGATTACTATTGTTAAGATTGCTGAAGCGAAGCTGGGCCGGGGCCGCGAAAGGGTGGTTGGTCAGCGTCTTTCAGCTGACTTACCACAAGGCCGAGCTTCAAGACATGCGTTTCTTGCATGGCTTGAAGTCGTGCCCACGGTCGTCACGGCCCAGCTGAGCGGAAGCAATCGGCAGTTTCCACTAATTTAAAAAGGGATCACCTACCAGCCAATCGAGGCTGAATGGGTGATCCCTTTCGTTTGTTATCAATTATTTATCTTGTGACGACTCGTCGTCGGATGCGGACGTGTCGTGGGTGCTGCGGCGACTGCGGGTTCGCTTGCCGCGGGAACCGCGCCGGAAGTGGAAGTGGTACGGCTTCTGGTTCGGAATCACCACGGAAAGCTTCCCGAAGGACGACGCCATCAGTGGCAGCGCCAGGTTGAAGATCACGGCCGTTAAGACGGTGATCAACGCGACGGCCGTCAGGACCTGTGACGAAGCCGCCAACAGGCCCAGCACACCGGCGATAATGATGAAGAGGGAGTGCCGCATGGTCTGACCGACCTCGCTAATGCCTGGCAGGAGCCAGTCCAACAGCGCTGCTTGGTTCAACCGGTAGCTGATCGCCAATTGCGTCAGTTCCACGACTGCCAAAACCGTGAGTGGCACGAAGGCCAACAACGGAACCTGCCAGTTGAACTGGTCGTTACCGGTCGCCCAACGCAGGAGGACCCGCGTGAGTTGGTAACTCGCAGCCGCGGAGGCCAGGAAGGTCAGGAACCAGTAACCGGTCTGTAACAGGGAACGGCTGAAGAGAACCAACAGGATCAAGGTGATCCCGAAGACCAATAAGAGGACCCGAATCAGGTCGTGTTGGTATTGTTGTTGGATCGTTGCGGCCACGACCGGTTGACCGGAGAAGGTCAGCATCGCGTCCTTGAGGGAAGTCCCCCGCAACTGACTCTGAGCGACCTGCTTGAGGGCGGCCAGGGTCTTGGCCGTGGTTTGGGCGTTCGGTTCACGCTTCAACGTGATGGTCAGCGTCGTGGTCTTGACCTTGTCGTCCGTGAAGTTGACCAGGGATTGTTGGAAGTCGCCACTGGCCAGCTGGGTCGGTGTCAGGTACAACGACTTGGCCGCCTCGGAGGTCTGTAAGCCACCCAGGTAGGTGTACATCTGGGTCAAGGATTTGTTCAACGTCTTGACCTGCTTTTGGGACTTCTTCAGGCTGGCGTTGACCGACTTGATGGTCTCTTGGTAACTGCTGAGGTTACTGTAGGCCGTGCCGGCATCGCTTGACGTCCCGCTGATGTTGGTCGACAGGGTGCTGAGCGTGGTCAGGGCGCTGGTCAGTTGGTTATTGACCGCGTTGAGCCGTTGCACGTAGCGCCGCGCCTTCTTCGACGGGTTGCCCCCCGCATTCGAGCGGCTTTGGGCGGCGATGATTGTGGATTGGAGATTGTCGCTTTCACTGATCAGTTTCGAGGTCTTGGCCGATAAACTATCCAACCGCTTGACCTCGGCCTTTAACGTCTTTTGTTTCAGGTTCGATTGGTCGGACTTGAGGTCCGTCTGCAGGGCCGACAACTGGGCGATGGTGCCGGAGAGGCTGGTGTTGAGGCCGTCCAGTTGGTTGGCCACGTAGTACTGGGTAATCGGTTGACCGCCGGGTTGGGTGACCGAGGTCACGGCCGCGACGCCCGGTTGTGCCCGGAGCTTCTTGGTCAGGTTATCCAGTTGATACAGTTGGTCTTGGTTATCGAGCCGTTGGTTATTCTGGAGATACAGCGTCACCGGCGTTGATTTTCCTTGGCCAAAGTGAGCGCTCAGAACCCGCGCGCCTTGCACGGCTTGGTTATTCGGGATGTCTTGCGCATTGTTGTAATTTAAGGATTGGTGTCCCCCGAAGGCCGCAGCGCCGGCCAGGTACAAAACGACCAAAGCGGCGATCCAGGGTTGCCACAGACCGAAGCGGGTCAGGTGGTACCAGAGCTTGCGGTCCTTCAAGACGGGCCGGGTCTTCTTTGGCCAGAAGAGGCTGGTTCCCAGCATCCCGGCGAAGACCGGAATCAGGGTCACGCTGGCGATCCCGGTGATGGCAAAGCCAACGCCTAAGAGGCCGTACGCGCGAATGGTCGAGAAGTTGAACAGCATCAGGCTGCCAAAGGCCAACGTCAGAGTCAGGGTGCTGATGAGGATCCGGTAACCCAGGTCGTGAATGACCTGCGACGTGGCGGCTTGGCTATCGTCGCCGTCATCGATGCGGTTCCGCAGCTCCCGGAAGAACCAGAAGCTGGTCAGCAGGGTGAACAGGCTGATGCCCAGTAACAGGAAGATTGGCGTGTACTCGGAGTACGCGAAGTTCCAGTGGTAGGCCAGGTTGGTGGCCAGGCTCAGCGTGGTGATGTAGCTGATCAGAATCGCCAGGAAGGTGATGATCGGCGCGATGATCGAGGCAAACAGGATGCCCATCGCGACCAGCGCAATCAGGAGCGTCATCAGGATGACCATCAGCGTGAACGACGAGATGTGTTCGTTGGCCGCGTCGCTAATGATCTCGGGGCTGGTCACGTAGGTGTCCAACCCGGCCGTGGTGATCTGGCTGTTCAACTGCTTAGCAATTGAACGGACGGGCCCCTGATTGTGGCTGACGGACAGCTGAACGATCTCTGTGGAGCGGTCCTTCGACAGGAGCTGCGGCTTGCTGGTCGGCGTGTTGGTCAGCGTCGTGATCTTTTGGATCCCGTAGTAGCTGGCCTTCTTTTGCAGGGCCGACGTGGTCTTATTGATGGCGGCCTGTTGTTTGTTGGTTAACTTTCCGTTGGGATTGTTAAAGACCGCGTTGACGGTATACGTCCCATCGAGATTCCGCCCCCAATGGTTCCGAATTTGGGTGGCCTTGACGGGTTGACTCGTATTTGCCAGTTGCGGTTGACCATCATATTGAATGATGGTATTAACGTTTGGCAGGGTAACAATGGCCGCAAAGACCACAACTAACCAGAATACGAGTGCAAAAATTCGGTTATGGTGAAGCTTTCTAATCCGTTCTTGCATATGTAATCTGAGTCCTCTCTCTAATCATCAATTTCATACCGTGCAAGTGGGTACAATTCATGCTTAATTCTACCATATTCGGGCAATTTCCGTGACCATTAGCGGTGATTTAAAAAAAGTTAAAAAAGTCGATTGATTGACTTCCCGGTAAAAGTCGGTAAAGTAGGGGTACTTACTAATCTAAAGAAAGTGGGTGTTTAAATGACCAAGCGACACCACCCCTACCAGAGCCCCTATGCGGACCTGTTGACTGATCAGCGGTACGCCTTTGCGACCCGCTTGGCGGGCGAGACGGGGCTGGACCAGAGCCAGATCTTGTTCGCGTACCTGCAGATCACGGCGACCGTGGCCAGTGGCGGGCAGACGGCGACCCCGACCCAACAACGGGAGGTCGACCGCCGGTTCCAGCAGTTCTTACACGACGCGCAGCCCGAATAGAAAGGAGACTGAACCGTGTGTACCAGTATTTTACAAATTGCTAAGGATGGCAGTCACATTCTGGCCCGGACCATGGATTGGCACGTGATGCGCAGTATGCCGCTCTTCTCGCCGCGGGGCTATCAGTGGCAAAGCCTCTTCGATAACCGGGTTCACACCAACCGCTACGCCCTGATCGGCGGTGGCGGGCCCCACGACCACGAACTGGACGTGTCGGACGGGGTGAACGAGAAGGGCCTGAGTGTCCAAAAACTGACCTTTGCCAACGGGTCGCAGCTGGTCGACACCCCGACGCCGGGGCTGGTCCAGCTAGCCCCGTTCGAATTTTCCTTCTACTTGTTAGGGAACTACGGGTCGGTCGCGGAGATTGAGGCTCACTTAGACGAGATCCAGCTGATGAGCGGCCGGCTGGCGGCCAACCCCATCGGGGACAGTGAGCTCCACTTCGCCGTGGTCGACCGAACGGGCCGCACGGTGGTCATCGAGCCGACCCACTTTCCCATGAAGGTCCGGGAGAATCCGCTGGGGGTCGTCACCAACAGCAAGGACTTCGAACGCCAGCTGGCGCGGCTGGGGCAGTACGTGAATTACACCGACGACTTCGAGGCGGGGACCGTGCCGTTGAACACGCCCCGGGTGACCACGGGGCGCTTCTCCGGCAAGCCGGTGCCGAGCGGATCGTACACCCCCGGTGGGCGGTTCGTACGGGCGGCCTACTATAAGGAGCGCGCCGACCTGCCCGCCGACGAGACGGAGGGGGTCATCAGCGCCTGGCATCTGCTGGACAGCGTGACGGTCCCCAAGAGCCACAACTACCGGCCGACCTATTCGGTGTACCGGGCGGCGACTTGCAGCGAGTCGTTGACGTACTACTTTCAGCCGTATAACCGGTTGGACGTGGTGCGGCTGCGCCTCAAGCCGGAAATGCTGGACTGGACGGAGCCAAAATTTTACCCGATAAAAAATGAACTGACTGTCACAGAATTAAATTAGCAGCCACAAGCCATTGATGCCCAAGAGGGTCAACAGAACGCTCCGGTGCAGGACGGGGTGCAGCATGATGATCGCCAGAAATTCGCGGGCCCAGGCGACCGGCAGATACGACCAGAGCGTCGGTGCCGGTTGGCCGGGCAAGCGGAGGCCCAGCTGATGGGCGATGATCCGCGTGCGAAACAGGTGATAGTCGCTGGTGACCAGGGCGACCCGGCCCCCGCCGTTGGGCAGTTGGAGCCAGAGTTTTTGGCTGTTCACCAGGTTCTGCAGCGTGTTGGTCGCCTGCGTTTCTTGAATAATCTGACCCGTAAAGTGATGTTGCGTCAGGTAGGCGGCCATGGCGGCTGCTTCGCTGACGGTCTCATCCGGCCCCTGACCACCCGAAACGATGATGGTCACGGGCTTTTTTTGTTGTCGGGCCAACGCGATGGCGGTGTCGAGACGGGCGCCCAGGACCCGGCCAATCTCGTGGCCGTTGAGCAGGCCCGCCCCCAAGACCACCAGGGTGTCGGCCCGCCGGACGTGCCAGTAGCTGACCCGCAGAAAGCCAATCAGGCTGGCGCCGTAGAGGATGCCTAGGTAGAGGCTGAAGGCGGGGATGAAGGTCAGCCAAGGCCAGACCGTGTCGATGAAGTGACCGGTCGCAAAGGCCCAGGTCCAGCCGGCACCGGCCAGCAACCAGGCCCAGACTCCCACCAAAAGGGCACGGGTCAGCCGTTCTTGCTTGCGGACCACCCGTCGCGGCGCCAGGAGAATTAGGCCCAGCGTGAGCAGGCCGCTGACGGCGATCAGGGCGACGACGGCCCAGCCAATCAGGGCGATGCCGTGGGCCCAGGCGTGGTGGGAGAGGCTGGCAATCAGGATGATCAGCCCCCCGGACAGGCAGGTGACCAGGGCACTGAACAGGCCGTGGGGTTGCCAGAAGGTGACCAAAGCGGAGAGGGATAAGAGAAAAACGATCGCACTCAGAAGCACAGTGACGACCTCCTTTCGATCAAAAGTTAAGTTTTCATGAGGCCTGAGAAAATTGGTTCCCTGTGACGGGCGACCTCGGTATAATTGATAAAAACAATCGTTGGCTCATGATTTTGACTCGTGGGCGACGATGAATTGGGGGGACATTGGTGCCAAAACGTCGTCGAACGCGTCGACAACATAATAGCCATCCCGTCGCGGCCACCTGGATCTTTGTGATGATCCTGCTGGTCTTGGGCGGGGGCATGTTGTTGCGTGGCAGAATTAAAACGGAAATTCAAGGGGGCGCCGTGACGCAGACCAGTAGCAGTACCGAATCCGGTCAAAGCGTCGCCCAGCAGCGCTTCATTAAAAAAATGGCGGCACCGGCCGTGCGGGTCTACCGCGAGAACGGGCAGGTCCTGCCCAGCATCGTGATTGCCCAGGCGATTCTCGAATCCAGCTGGGGGACCTCGGAGCTGTTCCTGCAGGCCAACAACCCGTTTGGGGTCAAGGGCGCCTATCAGGGACGAACCAAGAGTTTTCCGACCACGGAATACGTTAACAATAAAAAGGTCACAGTCAACGCTAATTTCCGGGATTATCCGACACTGACAGCTGCTATTTTAGACCATGATGCATTGTTAAAGCAAAACTACTTCAAGGGCACGGTGACGGACTACCGGACCGCGGCCAAGTTGCTGCAAAGCAACGGCTACGCGACGGATCCGCACTACGCCCGCAAGCTGATGAACGTCATCGCCACCTATAACTTAAACCAGTATGACACTTAACGGGCAAATGGCAATGGGGCAACAGGAACGGGTTCGCTGAGCGTTGCCTTTCAAGCAACGGCGGTTGGCGATGGCTTCCGCTCAGCGGGGCCGGGATGACCGTGGGCACGACTTGAAGCCCCGCAAATCACGTGGGTCTTAAAGGGCGGCCTGGCGGTAAGCTAGCTGGGCAACGCTGACCAACCACTATTTCTCCAGCAATCGTGATGTGGAGTCCCACCATTCACCATTAGGAACGGTGGTCACAGAGCGGTGGCGACACGAGTTCTGGTAGTCATCGCGAAAAATGTGAGTCAACTAGGTGATGTGTTCCAATCACCGTTGTTCCCTAATCAGTTCACCACAACTCGTAGAATCAGATGGTGCTGGTCGCCAGCTTGTCCCGTTTAGAAATGGTGATCACACCAGGTAAGCGGAACAGAGGCGACTTGATGGTCGTGGTGAAATTGATGTTACCGGGCGTTTTTGGCCCGGTTACATCAAGGCCGAGTTCTGAAGACCTGTGTGGGTTTCACAGGGCTTCAGAATCGTGCCCACCACGACCATCTTGCTCGCCGGCGTGGAGCGCCTGTTCCCATCTACCTGAATCGTTTCACCAATCTTAGAATCAAATAGAAAGCGTGGCGGGTCATCGCAAGTTGCGATGAGCCACCACGCTTTTTCTGATGGGCTTAGACGGATTCGTTAGAAAACGCCCGCCTTAGTTTTCGTTGTAATACCGGGCCAAGTCGTAGAGGGTCTCGCCCAACGAGTTGATGGAACGACTAGGTTCCTGGTTGGCGAAGAGGATCACACCGATCTTGTTGCCCTCAGTGCCGTAGTACAGGTCGTCGTAGCCGGCGCCGGTCAGGGATCCCCGGTCCCGCTTGATGCCGTTGCTGTAGTGGTACATCCCACCAGCGTAGGTGTAGGCACCGTTATCGGCGAGGTCTTGGTACTGGCTCTTGGTCAGCACTTTACCGTTCCGCAACCCCTTCTGGAAGGTGTAGTAGTCTTCCGGCGTGGAGTAGTAGTTGCTGGCCCCTAAGAGTGAGGACACCAGCTTCTGCGACACGGGCGCGTTCTGGTAGTCCTGCCCGTTCGAGAAGGTGTACCCCGAAGCCGTCATCTGGCTGGTCGGCAGGTTGTTCCACGCGTAGGTGTTGGTCAGCTTCAGCGGCTTGATGATCCGGTCTTGGACCAGTGAGTCGTAGGATTGACCGGCGACCTTGGACGCCACCGCGGCCAGCAACGTGTAGTTCGCGTTGGTGTAGTTGTAGGACTGATTACTCGAGGCCTTCAGTTGTTGTAACGTGTAGTTCAGCTGCGCGGCCTGGGTGGTCAGGACGGTGTTGGGCGTCGACTCACTCATGGAGATGCCGGAGCGGTGGTTCAACAGTTGCCGCAACGTGATGTTTTGGCTGTTGGCCACGCTCGGGTAGTACTTGCTTAACCGGTCGTTTAGCGACAGCTTATGGCTGCTGGCCAGTTGCTCGATGATGGCCCCCGTCATGACCTTTTGTAAGGACGCGATGGGGAACAGGGTGGTTGGCCCGTTAGCCGTTTGGCTGGAGTTGTCGGCATTGCCGATACTGATGCGGCTCGAACCGGTGTAGTAGTTGTTGAACAACATGGCCCGTCCCTTGAAGTGCGCCTTGTTCAGCAGCGCCGTGGCGTTACTGGAACGGCTGAACTTCTGCAGGGCCCGTTGATCGACCCAGCCGATGGACTTGCCGTACCACGAGAACTTGGCAAACGTGACCCCGTTGGACAACGTGGCCGTTTCGGTCACGCGCACGAAGCGGTGTTGCCAATTCTTCCCGCTGGCATCCCGCGTTTTGGCGGAACGCCTGGTGTAATACGGCCCGTAGTAGTAGATGCCGTCGTTGCGCTGCGATTGATTAAACCGGGCGTTGTAATCGGTCTTGCTGGAACTGGCAATTGTGAGGTAACTCTTGGCGCTGGCCGGCGCGGCGGGTAGGATTCCCCCGACCGTGATGGCGGCTGCGACCGCTAACAATAATTTCTTCAAAACGCCATTCTCTCCCCTTTTGTGGATAATGTTCACGAACATTCTACCGCGGATTAGTGACGAGTGGTTAACAGAATAATGGCTTTTTTGTTACAACTTGAACGGTTTATTTGGTGAATGAATGGTTGTGGGGCACCGATGCCGCGTTAAACGGGGGTTGGTGGTGGGCGCAAGCGCGTGAATGAGCGGCTGCGGGAGACCTTACGTTTTGGTAAAGGTTGCTCAAATTTGTGAATCATTTAACCGACAATTTGCCGGCGTTGTTAATTGCTTCGGCGAAGAACTGGCTAACGATGGGCAGCCTAACTATGGTAAAATGACTGGCGAATAGATGTGAAGGAGCTGAGAGATGCATTGTTACATTTTCTAGGCCAACTATACGGGCCGTTCTTCGATCTCCACAATTGGGAGACGGTCATTTCGACCGGCAACGACTGGCTAATTATCTTTTCGTTAGCCCTGATCGAGTGTTTGTTATCCGTGGATAACGCGGTGGTCCTGGCCGCCCAGACGCAATCGTTACCCACCCAAAAATTACGGGAGAAATCTCTGTTTTACGGTATCTGGGGGGCGTACCTCTTCCGGTTCATCATCATCGGACTGGGGACCTACCTGATCAACTTCTGGGAGATCAAGGTCATCGGGGCGTTGTACCTGGCCTTCCTGGTCTTTCAGTTCTTTACGCGGACACGGGTGAAGCACACCCGGAAGCTGGTCAGTGATCGCAAACACCGCATCCTGCCGCTCTTTTGGTCGGTCGTGCTGCAGATTGAAATGATGGACATCATCTTCTCCATCGATTCCGTGTTGGCGTCGCTGGCCATCTCGAGCAATCCCGTGATCGTGCTGATCGGGGGGATGATCGGGATTCTGGCCATGCGGGGCGTGGCCGAGGTCATCATGAAGCTGATGCGGCGGATTCCCGAGCTGGAGCCCATGGCCTACGTGCTGATTGGGCTGATTGCCATCAAGCTCTTCATCTCGATTCCGGCCATCGACATCGAGATTCCCGCGACGGTCTTTGGCCTGGTGGTCGTGGGCGCCATCGTCTTGACGCTGATCATTCACGCCATCCGGCAACGGCGCAAAAATGATGTGGCCCCTTAATGGGTCAGTTGCGTCGTTTATCCAGTGACCTTATGGGACCGAATTTACGACGGGCCGGGCACCGGACGGGTATCATGGAGGAAGACGACAAGGAGGTCGACAGTATGCAAATTGGATTTATTGGAACGGGTGTCATGGGCACCGGCATCATCAAGAACTTACTGAAGGCGGGGCATTCGGTCACGGTCTATAACCGGACGAAGGCCCACGCGCAACCGGTCTTAGACGCCGGGGCGACCTGGGTGGGCTCCCCGAAGGCCGTTGCGGCGGCCAGTCAGGTGACCATGACCATGGTGGGCTATCCGCAGGACGTCGAGGACGTCTACACCGGTGAGAACGGCATCTTTGCGGGGGCCCAACCGGACAGTCTGGTCGTCGACATGACCACCAGCACGCCCACGTTAGCGGTCAAACTGACCAAAATGGCGCACGAGCAGCACCTACTGGCGTTGGATGCGCCGGTGTCCGGCGGCGACGTGGGGGCCCAGAACGCGACGCTGACGGTGATGGTCGGCGGCGACAAATCGGCGTATGACCGTTTGTTGCCGGTCTTCCAGCAGATTGGCCAACGGGTCAACTACTTTGGCCTAGCCGGGAAGGGGCAACACACTAAGATGGCCAACCAGATCATGATCGCCGGCACCATGACGGGGCTGACCGAGATGTTGGTCTACGCCAAGGCGGCCGATCTGGACCTGCCCGAGGTCCTGACTACGTTAAGCAGCGGCGGGGCGGACAACTGGAGTATGGAAAATTACGTGCCCCGCATCCTGAAGGGGGATTACACGCCCGGTTTCTTCGCCAAGCACTTCCTGAAGGACCTGCGCATTGCGCTCCAGGAAGCGGACCGGATGCACCTGGACCTGCCGGCGACCCGGCAAGCCAAGCAGCTCTACGAGACCATGGTCGACGACCGGGGCCTCGGCAACGACGGTACGCAGGGCTTGATCAAACTGTACGAACAACCGCAGGACTAGCGATGCCATGAGAAAAGTGGTCGCTGGCGCGCTGTTCTGTCGGCTTCATTTTCCCGTGGTGGGCACGATTCCGAAGCCCCGAAAATCACGGGTCTCCGGAACTCGGCCTGATTGTAAGCCGGCAAAGGACGCCGACTAACAATCATGTCACCACGGGAAAAAACGCCGACGCCACTCTGCGGGCTGGATGAAGACCCTAACCAGGGTTGCGGGGTGGTCGTGTCCAACAACGTCATAGCAAGCTGGCGTGCCAATCGGCATATCACGAAAAATTACTAATCAGAATGATAGGTCCCAGCGGGATGGATTCAGTCAAAGCTCACGTTAATAGTTGCCGATTCATCCCGTTGGTGGCCAATTACACACTATGTTAGCGAAACAGAGGCGACTTGATGGTCGTGGTGAAATTGATGTTACCGGGCGTTTTATGCCCGGTTACATCAAGGCCGAGTTCTGGAGACCTGTGTGGGGTTCACAGGGCTTCAGAATCGTGCCCACCACGACCATCTTGCTCGCCGGCGTGCAGTGGCCATGACCGCCCACCGAGGCAGTCTTTAGATCTAACAGACGACATCAAAAAACGAGGTTGACCGGCTATCACGGGTCAACCTCGTTTTGCTGATAAGTTATTCGATTTCGGCGAAGAAGCTGTACAGCTTCTCGGTGGTCAGGGCCTGCTTCTCGGCACCGGCGACGTCGAAGGTGACCTGGCCGCGGTGCAACACGATTAGGCGGTTGCCGTAGGTCAGGGCGTCCTCGAGGTGGTGGGTGATCATCAAGCAGGTCAGCCGTTCCTGTTGGACCCGCTGGTTGGTCAGCTGCATCAGGTCATGGCTGGTCTGGGGGTCCAGCGCAGCCGTGTGTTCGTCGAGTAGGAGGACTTCCGGCCGCTTCAGGGTCGCCATCAGGAAGCTCAGCGCCTGGCGTTGGCCCCCGGAGAGGTTGCCGGTCGCCGTGCTCAGCCGCTGGTCCAGGCCGTTATGCATGGTGGCCGTCAGCTGGGCGTAGTGGTCCATCTCCCGGGCCAGTCGCCGGGGCGCTAACCCGCGGCGCTGTCCCCGTCGTTCGGCCAGCAAGAGATTTTCGGCCACGGTCATCCGGGGCGCCGTCCCCAGCTTCGGGTCTTGGAAGACCCGGCTCAGAAAACGGGTCCGCTTTTCGACGGAATCGTGGGTGATGTCCTTGCCGTGGAGCAGGATTTGCCCGGAGTCGATGGTCAGGTCGCCCCCGATGGCGTTGAACAGGGTCGATTTTCCGGCCCCGTTCGAGCCTAAAACGGTGATGAAGTCCCCGGCGTTCACGGTCAGGTTGAGGTGGTTCAGAATCGTGACCTCTTCGGGCGTGTTGCGGTTGACCTTGAGGACCACGTTTTTCAGTTCGAGTAATGGTTCAGTCATTGGTATCTAACCCCCGTTTCAAAATGTGCTTGAAGTTGAAGGCCCGCTTGAAGACCGGCAGCATCATGCACAGGGCCAAGACGATGGCGGACAGCAGGTTGAGGTCGTTGGCGTTGAAGCCCAGCTTCAGGACGATCAGCAGGACGAACCGGTAAAGGATACTCCCCAGGGTGACGGCGACCAGCCGCTGGTTGAGCGTCAGGTCCCCGAAGGCCACCTCACCGATGATGATGGAGGCCAGGGCGATGACGATGATGCCAATCCCCATGTTGACGTCGGCGTACCCGTTGTTTTGCGCAACCAGGGCCCCGCCAAAGGCAATCAGGCCGTTGGAGACCATCAGGCCCATGATCTTCATGTTGTCGGTGTTGATCCCGAGGGACCGGGCCATGGTCTGGTTATCCCCGGTGGCGATGAAGCCTTGGCCCAGCTGGGTCTGCAGGAAGTAGATGACCAGGCTGGTCACGACGACCATGACCACGATGCCCAAGACGACGCTGTCGAAGTACTGGGGCAGGTTTTCCAGGAAGGCATTTTTGAAAAGCGTGGCCTTACCCAGCAATGAAACGTTGGCCCGGCCCATGATCCGCAGGTTGACGGAGTAGCAGGCGGTCATGACCAGGATCCCAGCCAGCAGGATGGGGATGTGCCCCTTAGTGTAGAGCAGACCGGTGATTAGCCCCGCCAGACTGCCGACGATGAAGGCCAGCAGGGTGGCCACGATGGGCGACATCCCGTTACTGATGGCGGCGACACAGGTGGCCGCGCCCAGCGGGAACGTGCCTTCGACGGTCATGTCGGCAAAATCCAAGATTCTAAAGGTCAGGAACAGCCCGACCCCCAAGACGGCCCAGAGCAGGCCTTGGCCAATGGCGGATACGATTAAACTCATTTGAAGACCTCCCCATGTTGTTGTGCTTCGGTGACGACATCCTTTGGCAAGCTAATGCCTAACTTCTTGGCTTCGGCCAGGTTGACGGTCATCTCGCCGCGCCGTTCGAAGTGAATCGGCGTGGTGGCGGGGTTCTTGCCCCGTAAGACGGCGGCCGTCATTTTCCCGGTCTCGACGCCTAACTTGTACTGGTTGACACTTAAGGTGGCGAGTCCACCGGCCTTGACCATGGTGTCCACGGCGGGGAAGACCGGAATCTTCTTGGCGTTGGTGGTGGCGACCAGGGTCTGCATGGCGCTGGCGACGGTGTTATCGGTCGGCACGTAGACCGCATCGACCTGCGAGGCCATCTGCTGCGCGACCTGGTTCAGGTCGTTGGTGTTCGAGATGGAGTAGGCCTTCAACCGAACGTGCTCCTGCTTGCACAGGGCCGCGAACTGGTGGTACTGCGTGTTGGCCGAATCGTCCGACGACGTGTAGATGATGCCCAGCGTCTTCATGTCCGGCATGATCTTTTGAATCAGCTTCAGTTGGGCCTTCAGGGGCGCCTGATCGGAGACCCCGGTGACGTTGGTGCCCGGCCGGGTATTGCTCTTGACCAGGTCGGCACCCTTGGGGTCGGTGATGGCCCCCAGGACCACCGGCGTCGTGCTGGACGCGTTGGCCAGGGCTTGGGCGGCGGGCGTGGCGATCCCGATCATGACGTTGGCCCGTTCGTTCACGAAGCGGGCACTCATGGTTTTCAGGTTACTCTGATCATTTTCGGCGTTCTGAAAATCAATCTTCACGTTCTTGCCCACGTGGTAGCCTTCCTCGGCGAGCCCGTGGATGATGCCGCGGTGAATGGCATCCAGCGCGGGATGTGAGAGCAGCTGCAGGATCCCCACGGTCGGCGTGCCGGTGGTTTGCGCGTTGGTCTGGTGACTCTCCTTGACGTAGGCGAAGCCCAAGAAGAGGAGGAGAATGGCGATGAGTCCGTATAGACGTTTCATATCAAAAATCGACCTCATTTCAAATAATAGTAGGATTAACTGACAACGACGAAAGCGCTAGGCTAACAAAAAGGGCACTCGTTCCGCGCGAGTACCCCAAAACAAAAGGCCCGCTGGCGGATAAATCATCCGTGCGGGCCCATTTCAGCAGAAAGTTAGCCGGCGCAGATGCGAAGAGCACTCTGTGAGCTCAAGTCGCATCCACAACAGATTACGACTTGATTACCGGCTTTGCCAACGTCCATTTAAGTTAAGCGTAGACAGTTGCATATAACTTTCCTTCCTTCCGTTCATTTCGATTAAATTTAGTGTAAGACATCGCCGAAAAGCCGTCAACCCTCTTTTCAAGTTTTCCTGAAAATGCGCGTCGTGGGCATGGTATACTAGACCGCAGAATAGAAAGACAGAGGAGGCACCATTCGTGAAAATTGCCATCATGACGGATACCTCGGCGGGGATGACGCCCACCGAGGCCATAGCTCGGCAAGTGACTTTACTAGCGGCGCCAATTATGTTTGGCAACCGGCAGTATCATGAGTATCAAGACTTGACCCCCGCGGACTATTACCGGCTCTTGCGGTTGACCAAGTCGACTAAGTTGATTCCAACGGCGCCTCAGCTATCGATGCAAACGGTGCAGGCCACCTGTGACGACCTGGCGGCGCAGGGCGTGACCGACGTGATCGTGATTGGTCCCGCCAGCGGCATCTCGGGGTTCATCAACACCCTGTCGTCGTACGCCGAAACCATCACCAGTCTGCACGTCTGGCCCTGGGATTCCCGGGGCATCCTGACGGTCATGGGCGACCAGGTCCGCTTGGCCGCCGCGTTGGCCGAACGGGGCGCCGATGTTCAAACGATTCTGGGCCGTTTGGCGACCCTGCGGCAGACCATGCACGTGGGCTTCGCGGTGGACTCCATCAAGCCGCTGTTGCGGACGGGGGAGGTCAACCCGGGTCACGGTCCCAGCGGTGCCCAGTTGTTGGCGGGGAAACCCCTGCTGGTCTTTGAGCCGGACGGAAAGATCCGGGTCGCGGGCAGTGCCTTGCGTCTCAAGAACGCGCTGGGCGACCTGCTGGATCTATTGGCCCCGGATGTGGCGGCCCAGCCGACGCTCAAGGCGACGATCCTCAACGCCGACCAGCCGGAACTGGCGCAACAGTGGCTGATGGCGGCCCACGACCGCTTCCCGCAGACGTCCTTTGACGTGGCCCTGATTGGTCCCAGCTTCGGGGTCCACGTCGGTAACGGCGCCATGGGCCTGGCCTGGGGGCAAGATTACCGGGAACTGCTGGACCCGGCGACTGAGCGGTAGCTGGCGATGGCTTCCGCTCAGCTGGGCCGTGATGACCGTGGGCACGACTTCGAGCCACGCGAAAACCGCGTGTCTTGAAGCTCGGCCTTGTGGTAAGTCAGCTGAGGAACGTTGACTAACCACCATTTCACGGCTCTGGCCCAGCTGAGCTCCAGCAATCGTAACGTGGCGGTCATCCCCATAGCAGAGTGGCGTTTGTGTTTCTTTCCGTGGTGTCGTGATTGTTAGTCATCATGCGTGAGGCACCTATCCCAGTTTGGTGAGCGAAGCAACAGCGAGCCGTTTGCTAGCACCGTAACGACGGTGTTGCCACATTGTCGTCGTTGGTCAGGACATCATCTATCCCGCAACGTGGCGTCGGCGTTTTCCCCCGTGGTGAAATGATTGTTAGTCAGCGTCCTTTGCTGGCTTACAATCAGGCCGAGTTCTGGAAACTTGCCGGTTTTTGGCGAGGTTTCAGAATCGTGCCCACCTCGGGGGAATGAAGCCGACAGAACGTTGCGCCAGTTTTTACCAGGTTACCAGCCCGATTCTGACCGACCAGTAGGCACTGACCACGCCCAGTTTGCTCGCCGGCGGGCGGCGGCAATTTGCGCTTGAGAGCAGTTGATGAGAGCCAAATGAGAAAATAGGGGTTGACAGCTACTTTTCTTAATGGTTTACTTAGACTTGTAAATTGGAAATGAAAGGAAGATGCGTCATGTTAATTACGCCCCTCACTCATTTAAATCAGCAATTTGCCTTTAGCTTTTTCTTTAGGTAGCGTTTGTATTCACCTCGTTGGATACAAGCGCACGCAAACCACGCGTTTGTATCTATCGAATGGCTAAAGTTTTTCAGCATGACTTAACGCCAGATAGATACGGGTACATCTATCTGGAGAAAATATATCGGGCCCGATATGGCAACACCAGATGGATTCTACCGTGAATCTATTCTGGTGTTTTTTTGTTTTTCCAGCTACCCGCGGGACCAAGACGTTGGTGCCGCAGCGGTGACGGAGGACAGCCACTTAACTTAGAGGAGACCGATAAACATGAAAAAAATCGTATTGAGCAGCATCGTTTTAGGATTAGGTCTGTTACTGGCCGGTTGCAGCACTCAGGCCAGCAGCCGTCATAAGAGTTACTCGGTGGGGATCTTACAGATCGTCCAACACGGATCCCTGGATGAGGCCCGGCAAGGCTTCAAGGCGGGACTCAAGCAGGAACTCAAGGCCCACGGCAAGTCCACGACCGTCAAGTACCATTACCTGAACGCCCAGGGAGACCAAAGCAACCTGAACACCATGAGCCAACAATTGGTTCAACAAAAGAACGACTTGTTGTTGGGGATCGCCACGCCAGCCGCCCAAGCGCTGGCCAAGAAGACGACCACCACGCCGACCCTGGTCACGGCGGTCACTGACCTGAAGGCCGCGAGCCTGGTCAAAAGCGACAGTCAGCCTGGTACCAACGTCAGCGGGACCAGCGACCTCACGCCGGTCGGGTTACAACTCAAGCTTTTGAAGAGCCTCAGCAAGGGAAACAAGCCCCTCGGCATCATGTACAATTCCTCCGAGGAAAATTCTGTGTTGCAGGTCAAGTTGGCCAAGCAGTACGCTAAGCAGCACCATTTGACCTTAAAGGTGGTCAGTGCCACCAGCACCAACGACATCGCCAGTGTCCTCGCCGGATTAGAGGGGAAGATCTCCGGCCTGTACCTGCCGACCGACAACCTGATGGCCAGTGCCATGAAGACCATCGGCCAAAAGGCCAAGGCCGCGAAGCTGCCCGTTGTGACCGGCTCCATCGAAATGGCTGAGGACGGCGGGACCGCCACCTACGGCCTGAACTACTACGACCTGGGCAAGCAGACGGGGAAGATGGCTTACCAGGTGTTGGTCAACCACAAGAAGCCGCAAACCATGCCCGTCGAAACGGCGCAAAAGCTGCACCTGTACGTCAACCAGGCCAACACCCAGGCGATTGGCCTGAAGACCAGCCAAGTCAAGAGTCCCAAGTAACAGAAAGGAAGGTCCCATATGTTAGTGACTAGTATCGGCCAGGGCTTGCTCTGGGCACCGCTCGTAATCGGTGTATTCATCACGTTTCGCATCTTAGACATCCCCGATTTGACCACCGAGGGCAGCTTCCCGTTGGGGGCCGCCGTGACCATCAGCGCCATGCTGCAGGGTCGCTCGGCGCTGGTCGCCAGCCTCCTGGGGTTCCTCGCCGGCTGCGTGGCCGGTTGGCTCACTGGGATGTTGGACACCAAGTTGAAAATGCCGTCGTTACTGGCCGGCATCCTGACCATGACCGGCCTCTACTCGGTCAACATGCACATCATGGGGAAGGCCAACATTCCCCTGATGGACCAAACGGTGCTGACGGGGTACCTCCCCGCCGGCTGGTCGGTGAACCTGCAGACCATCGTGGTGGGCGCCGGCGTGACCCTGATCGTGGTGCTCGGCCTGATTTGGCTGTTCCAGACGCGTCTAGGCCTGTCGCTGATGGCGACCGGGAATAACCGGGCCATGAGTGCGGCCAACGGGATCTACACCGACCGGATGGTGATTATCGGGTACATGGTCTCCAACGGCTGCATCGCCCTGTCCGGGGCCCTGATTGCGCAGAGCAACGGGTACGCCGATATTGGCATGGGCATCGGGACCATCGTGATTGGCCTGGCCTCCGTGCTGGTCGGGGAGATCTTCCTCCACGGGCGGCGGATGTGGGTCCGGTTGACCGGGATGGTCCTGGGGGCCATCATCTACCGGTACCTGTTGACGCTGGCTATGGGGCTGGGGTTCCCGGTCGACGACCTCAAGATTTTATCCGCCATTATTTTAGTCATCGTGATTTGCCTGCCGTTATTACAAAATAAATACCGGACGCGCCAACAACTGCGCCGGTACCTCAATCAGATTGGAGTCGATGAACATGCCACAAACCGCCGTTTTGACCGTACAACATCTCCAGAAGGTCTTCTTTCCCGGGACGATAAATGAACGCCACGTCTTAAAGGACGTCAGCCTGGCCGTGGCGCCCGGTGACTTTATCTCGGTCATCGGCAACAACGGGGCGGGCAAGTCGACGCTCCTGAACACCATCGCGGGGACCCTGCCGACCGACGCCGGGGAACTCACGCTGGCCGGTCACCGGGTGACTCATCGACCGGTCGCTTACCGGGCCCGCTGGGTCTCCCGGGTCTTCCAGGACCCCAAGCTGGGCACGGCGGGGGACCTCAGTGTGGCCCAGAACCTGACCCTGGCGGAACGCCATACGGGAAGCCTGAGTCTGCGGCGCTACCAGCGAGCCGACCAGACGGCCCGCTACCGGGAGCTGCTGGCGACGCTGGAAATGGGGCTGGAGGACCGGCTGGACGCGCAGGTCAAGTACCTGTCGGGGGGCCAACGCCAGGCGTTGTCGCTTTTGATGGCGACGCTCAGCCATCCCCAACTCCTGTTGCTGGACGAGCACACCGCGGCCCTGGACCCGCAGACCAGTGCCAAGGTGATGGGCCTGACCGAAAAGATCGTCACGACCCAGCACCTGACCACGCTGATGATCACGCACAAGTTAAGCGACGCCCTGCGTTACGGCAACCGCCTGGTCATGGTCCAGGACGGCCAGATCAAGTTGGACGTCCGCGGGCGGGAGAAGCAAGCGTTGCGCCAAGAAGACCTGATGTCGTTGTTTATGGCCTAGCAGGCATGGTGTCAGACAACGCTGCCCGCCGGCGAGCAAGCGGACCAGTCTAA
>NZ_AZFC01000035.1:268754-290150 GCF_001435095.1 Levilactobacillus spicheri DSM 15429 | reverse complement strand
AACAATCATTTCACCACGGGGGAAAACGCCGACGCCACGTTGCGGGATAGATGATGGCCTGACCAACGACGACAATGACGGCAACACCGTCGTCACGGTGCTAGCAAACCGCTTGTTGTTGCTTCGCTCACCAAACTGGGATAGGTGCTTCACTCATGATGACTAACAATCGACTCTTTCCACCGCAGAAACACAACAATCACACGATTAACCCAACGAAAAAACACCGCCCAAACCGGACGGTGTTTTTGTTCACAGAAGTGAAAGGGCGTTGTTCATGAAGTGCAACGCGATGTTGTAGCGGATGTCGCGGAAGTGCAGGTAGGTGAAGCCCAGGACCCAGCCCAGTGCCGAGTACATCAGCAGGGTGGGGGAGAAGCTCCCCACGTGCATCATCCCGAAGATCAGCCCGGAAACGAAAACGCCCAGGAAGTTGACCCAGCGCTTGTTGCTGCGGAAGAAGTAGTTCAGGAAGATCCCCCGAAAGATCAACTCCTCGATCACCGGCGCAAAGCAGATGGAGTAGGCCAGGTTCCAAAACGGCAATTGCAGCACCTGCTGATTCAACGCGGTCTGGTTGGCCGGCGTGGCTAAGATGTGCTGGCTGATCAGAAACGACCAGGAGAACTGGATGACCAGCATCAGCACAAAGAGCCCCACCAGTTGCAAAATGTGCTCGACGGTCGCGGGCGTGCGGCCCAGGTGCTTGGGATTTTGCACGGCCAGCTGGCGGTGGTAGCGCCAACTGATGAACGCGAGTAACAGGGCCGAATAGATCAGCATGATCCCAATCGACCGGTTCGCCAGGAGCGGCTGCTGCTTCGCCTGGCTGGTGGCTAAGCTGAGAATAGAGGTATCGAACAGGTAAATGACGATAAACCCGATCCACCAGATGGCGCGTAATAGCCAATTGATGACGGCCGAAAAACCAGATGACAGATTGTTCATGACCAGCGGTTCCTCCTCGGAATTAAATTACTTATCGTACTTTCCAATCTCAATCAGATTTTCGTCGGGGTCGCGCACGTAGACCGAGGTCATCGGTCCCTGGGCCCCCATCTTAGGGAGCGGCCCGTCGACGATCTCGACGGCGTAGTTGGTGAGGTGGGATAAGATGTTGGCCAGCGGGTCGGTGGCAATCAGGGCGAAGTCGGCACCGCCCACCGTGGGATGCTTGGCCACGGGCAGGTGCGGGTCACTGGCGACCTGGAAGTTGATCTTTTGTTTGCCGACTTGGACCCCGCGCCGGCCATCGTCAAATTCGATGATCGGCAGGTCGAAGACCTCGTGGTACCACCGAACGGAATGCTCGATGTCGCTCACGGTCAGGGTAATGTGGTCAATGTCGCGAATATTCATAGTTTTGTCAGTCCTTAGCAAAGTAAATTTCACTCATTATAGCATAGTTCCCGGGCCACCCCCTAGGCAGCGCTGTTGACGGCCGGTAACTTTTCGTGTTAAATTATGGGATACTATATTAATGAAGAATTGTGAGTGGGACAACGGGCCGGGAGCCTCTTTCCGTGAGGGTGTCGCAACGGACGCCGCAGGTCAGCTGGCGAGCACTAACCGCTTGGGCCCCACTCCCTTTTTGTGCGAGTGCATAAGAGAAGAAAGGAAGGATTTAAACGTGCCATTACTAGAAGTTGAAGGCCTGAGCATGAGCTTTGCCGATAAGAAGCTCTACGAAGACGCCAGTTTTCAACTCAACAAGGGTGAACATATGGGCGTCGTGGGACAAAACGGTGTCGGTAAGTCGACGCTCATCAAGATTATTACGGGCCAGGAGCTTCCGGTCACGGGAGCCATCAAGTGGCAAAAGAAGGCCCGCATCGGCTACCTGGACCAATATGCGGACATTCCGGAGGGCATGACGCTGATCGACTTCCTGCACACGGCTTACGCCGACCTGTACGCGTTGAACGACCAGATGACGCAGCTGTACACGGACTACGCCACAAACATGGACGACAAGCTGCTCGAGCGGGCCGGCCGGATCCAAGAACAGCTGGACGCCCGGAACTTTTACGACGTCGAAACGGAAATCGAACGGGTCATCTCCGGGTTAGGCCTGGACGACATCGGCCGGGACCACCAAGTGTCCCAGATGTCCGGGGGGCAACGGTCCAAGATTATCTTGGCCAAGCTATTGCTGGAAAACCCCGACGTGATTCTGCTGGACGAACCGACCAACTACCTGGACGTGGCGCACATCGCCTGGCTGGAAGACTACCTGAACAACTTTGACGGGGCCGCCTTGATCGTGTCTCACGATTACGACTTCCTGCAGAACGTCACCAACTGTATCATCAACGTGGCGTTCGGCCGGATCACCAAGTACCGGGGCAACTTCAAGCAGGCCATGCGGCAGCGTGAAGAACGGGAAAAGGCGCAACAACGTGAGTTTGACAAGCAACAGGTCGTGATCGAAAAGGCGGAGCGCTTCATCCGGAAGAACAAGGCCGGGTCCAAGTCGACCATGGCCAAGTCCCGGGAGAAGATGCTGAACCGGATGGACCGGGTCGATCCGCCGTCGACCAACATCCAGGCGCACTTCGACTTCCCGTACCAAGCGACGGGGTCGCAGAACGCCCTGGTGGTGGACGAACTGTCCGTGGGGTACGAACGGCCGCTGCTGAAGCCGGTGACGTTCTCCGTAACGACCGACCAGAAGGTGGGCCTGACCGGGTTCAACGGGGTCGGGAAATCGACGCTGATCAAGTCCATCCTGGGCATCATCAAGGCCAAGGGTGGCGAGGCCCACTTCTCACCGTCGGCCAAGATCAGCTACTTTAGCCAAGACCTGGTGTGGGACAACAACCAACAGACGCCGCTCCAGATCATTCAGGCCAAGTACGAAAAGCTGCCCCAAAAGGCGATTCGGACCAAGCTGTCGAAGTGTGGGCTGGATTCGGCCAACGCCATGAAGCCCATCGGCGAACTCTCCGGGGGAGAACAGACCAAGGTCAAGCTGGCCATGCTGGAATTTGAGCCGGCGAACTTCCTGATCATGGACGAACCGACCAACCACTTGGACGACGAGACCAAGCAGGCCTTGAAGGACGCCATCGCGAACTTCCCGGGCAACGCCATCATCGTCAGCCATGAGGCCAGCTTCTACACGGGGCTGGTGGACAAGATCTTGAACGTTGAAAAGTTGAGTCTTAAGACTTCTTCAAATTAACGTTACGTTTTGATGAAAGGTGTTCCCTTTTTCAGAAAAAGCGCTTAGAGTGTAACCTGGATTGAAAATTACGGGTAAAGGACGGAGCCACATGAGACATTTTAGAAAATTATTTCTGCTGGTCATCGTGGTGCTGGTTGCTGGTTGGGGCTTGCATCGGTTGACGCACCAAACGACGTCAACGGCGCCCCGCACGAGTCAAAAAGCGACCACCAACACGACGCAGGCAGAGGCGAAGACCATCAACTGGCGAGAACCCTCTGAGGATAAGGCTTATCCGGACCTGGAGGCGCACCCCAATGCCTGGCTGGACGTGAATACCAGTCGGCAGCGGGTCTACGTGAAGGACGGCAAGCAGGTGCTCTACACCATGTATTGCTCGACGGGGACCGGGAAGAAGAACGGGACCCCGCACGGGACCTTTCACATCCAAGGGGAACGGGGAAAATTCTTCTACAATCAAAACTCCGGTGAAGGGGCCCGTTACTGGGTCTCCTGGAAGGACCACGGTATCTACCTGTTCCACAGTGTCCCGACGGATCAGAACGGCCACTACATCAAGAGTGAGGCCGAGGAGCTGGGCAAGTCCGCTGCATCGCACGGGTGTGTCCGCTTGTCGGTGGCCGATGCCAAGTGGGTCTACACCAACGTGCCCTACGGCATGAAAGTGGTTATCCACTAACCGAATATCTGACGAAACGACGGTTGCCCGCTGGGGTGACCGTTTTTTTATGGGCCAACCACGGTTATTTATGCTAATATATAATCACGAACTTAAAATTGTGCGATAAATTAGGAGCGGTGTAGAATGGTCAAAAAAATGGGCGAGCCGGATATCGCGGCGTTAGCCAAAAAAGAGATTTTTCAAAAGATTGCGGACGGGGATTGGTACCAGTACGGCCACGAGCCTAAGCTGCAAGCCATCGTCAAACACAGTGCCAAGGTGATCCAACACATTAACGACGTTGCCAAGACCGACCAGGAAGCGGCGGTCGAGCAGCTGCACGCGTTCATTCCCGACCTGGGAGAGGACGTGGAGATCTACTTTCCCATCATGGGGATCGAATACCCCGAGGCGTTGCACGTCGGCGCGCACAGCTTCTTTAACGCCGGGCTTCAGGTGCTGAGTGCCGCGCAGGTCACGGTGGGTAAGTACTGCTTCATCGGCCCGAACTGCCGGCTGTTTACGCCGAACCATCACCCCACGAACAAGCAGTTGCGACGCGAGGGGTGGCAGTACGACCTGCCGATCACCATCGGGGATGACTGCTGGTTCGGCGGTGACGTCATCGTCTTGCCGGGCGTGACCATCGGCAATAACGTCGTGGTCGGGGCCGGCAGCGTGGTGACCCACGACCTACCGGACAACGTGATTGCGGCCGGCAACCCGGCCCGCATCATTCGCCACGTGGAGGCCGACTAAGCCTGGATGGTCGCTGGGATTGGCGCTTCACGCCGGCGAGCAAGCGGGTCGAGGTGGGCACGACTCCGAAGCCCACAAAAAGCGTGGTCTCCGGAGCTCGGCCTTGATGTAAGCCGGCAAAGAACGCCCGCTAACATCAATTTCACCACGACCCGCAAGTCGCCTCTGTTACGCTGACATGGCTGATGACCGCGACGTGTGCCAAACAGTCTGGCGACCTAGCCGGCGGACCATCGGGAGCCAATCTATCATGAATCATCATCTCCAGTACCGTACAGGTGAGTCACTGCCATGGTTAAGATTGCTGGCACTCAGATGGTTCCAAAACGTAAGCTCATAGTTTGGGGAGTGTTTGGAAGCTCGTGCCCATGGTCGTCACGGCCCAGCTGAGCGGAAGTAATCGACCGCCGCTGCTAGTTTCAACGGGACTATAACGACATTTATCGCAAGCAAAAAAGGGATCCGCGTTGGCGGGTCCCTTTTGATATTGCCGGATTAATCGTTGAAGTTGTCGTTTTCCACGTCGCGGATGAAGGTTGCCAGGTGATCGTAATAAACGGGTGCGTTATCGATCATGTGGTGGTGACCCCCTTCAGGCGTCGTGGCCCACCGAGCGTGCGGGATGGTTTCGGCCATCCGCTTCCCGGTTGCCAGTGGCATGGTTTCGTGTTCCCCAAAGGTCACTAAGGTCTTGACTTGGTCGTTCTTGAGTTGGTCGCGAACGTCCCATTCCTTGAGCTTCCCGGTGATGACGAATTCGTTGTCCCCTTGGAAGGCCCCGTAAACGTCGGTGGCCGTGGTGTCGATCAGGTGGGAGATGGCAGCGGGTTGCTTACGGTCAACGTAGCCCTTGTTCAGGATGTCGACTAAGCTTTGGTACTTGGCGTCGTCGTAGTTGCCGTTAGCTTCGACCTGCTTCATGTAGGCCAATTGGTCGGCCGTCATGATCTGTTCCCGGATCTTGTTGACGTTGACCACGTATTCGTCGATGTTGTCGACCATGGAGGAGATGATGGCCCCCTTGAGGTGTTCACCGTACTTGAGAGAGTACATCTGAACCAAAGCGCCGCCCCATGATTGGCCGATCAGGTAGAAGTGGTCGATGCCCAGCTTTTGCCGAACTTCTTCGACTTCGTCCAGGAAGTAGTCGTAGGTCAGGTACTTTTGGTTTTCCGGCTTGCTGTAGTCGGGTTGGTCGGAGTACCAGGAACCCAGTTGGTCGTACATGTGGACCTGAACGTTCAGGCCTTGCTTGGCTAACTGCTTCGCGGTGTCTTCCCAGTATTCGTGGTTGCCACCGGGGCCCCCGTGTAAGGCGAGCAGGTGAATGTCACCCGTGCCTTGTGTGTTCGTCCAGAGGTGGTAGCCGTTGTCTAGCGTGATAATCGTGGTTCCTTGCTTCATCTCAATCAATCCTCCGCTTTCTTAGAATATTATTAGTTTATCACTGTTTTGTTAAAAACCAAATTTAAGCCGGGGCACAATCAGTCGATCCCCTAAAGTAACGGTCCCAGCACCCAGCGTCTGAACGGTTCAGCCCGTGACGACTGCTCACAAGTTAGCAACGCCGCTTGGGTGACAGCCCGATTAAAGGGGAGGGGACCATCCATAAAATTGTTTGGTTGGTTTGGGCTGATTCGCGCACTCGTGTTAGCGCAACAGAGGCGACTTGCGGGTCGTGGTGAAATTGATGTTATTCGGCGTCTTTTGCCGGATTACATCAAGGTCGAGCTCTGGAGACTCGTGGGTTTCGAGGTTTCGGAGTCGTGCCCACCACGACCCGCTTGCTCGCCGGCGTGAAGCGATTGGCCTCATCTATCGAAGGGGTTAGCGCGTCACGGTCGGCACCGTCAACGTCGCCTCGGCCAGCTGAATCGAGTACTGCAGGTCCTGGTTACCCCGAACGGTCATGCCGAAGTCGGTCGCGTAGATGACCAGGCCGAGCTGGTGTCCCGGCAGTAACCGGTAGTGGGTCGGTTGCAGGGTGACGTCGAGGTCGTAAAAGGCGTTGGGCTTCAGTTCGTCGACGTGGTAGGCGTTGGTCCGGTTTTGCAGGTTGCGATGGCCCTTCGAGATCAGGTGCCACGGGGTGACGCCGCCTAATTGAAACTCGCGCAGGTCGTCTTCACGCCACTGGAACCCTTCATCGAGGGACTTCCGGGCCAGAATCGTGGGGGACGGCTTCAGGCGCTTGGCGTCGCCGTAATCGACCAGCTGGAAACTCAACATGCCGACCGGTTGGTTAACGGCCACGCTGAGGTGGACCGTGGGCTTCCCGTCGAGGGTCAGCTCGTCGGTCAACCCGGCGGACTTGAAGAGCAGCCGGTGACCGGCCATCCGGTTGTGTTTGTCGCCTAATAGGTCACTTTCCCAGTCGTCCAGGTGCTGGACGTAGTGGTTGAACTGCTCGCTGGGCAGCTGGTCGTTGAAGCTGACGGCGCCAGAACGCGTCTCAACGTGCTCACTGACCAGTTGGTCCTCCTGTAAGTCGAAGGTCTGCCGCGGGTTCGTAGGGGCGTCCCAGTCCGGATAAGCGTGCCAGGTCTCCGGTTGGGTATTGTCCTGGATGACCACGTTTGGCAGGATGGTTTCCGCCTGGTTGTCGACGTCTAAGAGCTCGTGGGTCAGCCAGAGGTTCACCATGTCGGTGTAGTCGATGGACCGGAAGGCGTTGATGTAGATGTGTTGGCCCTGATGGAGGATCAGCTTCTTGGTCACGGGCAGGTCCCGCACGGCGTTCCAGAGGTTATTGACGTTCCGCGGCTTGACGTTCCAGTCGTTGAGCCCGTGGACCAAGAGGAGGTCGGCCTTGATGTTGTGGACGTTCTTCAGGTAGTTGCGGGCGTCCCAGAAGGTGTTGTAGTTCCCGGTTGCCCGGTCCTGTTCCTTGGTGATGCTGGCCAGTTGGGCTTGCCATTTGGCCTGGATACGGTGGTAGTCGCCCGCCTGCAGCTGCCGGCTGAAGACCTCTTCGGCCAAAACGTCGGCGTCTTCGCCGGGGAAGCCCCCGGGGGCGATGACCAGTCCGCCGTCCCGGTAGTAGTCGTACCAGCTCGAAATGGCGGCCTCACTGATGACGGTCTTTAAGCCGGGGACGCCGGTCGTGGCGGCGGCCGTGGCCAGGGTCCCTAAGTAGGAGCGTCCGGTCATGGCGACGGCGTGGTTGGACCACCAGGCGGGGATGGCCGTTTGGGCCTCTCGGGTGGTAAAGGCGGTCCGGTGGCCGGCCAGCCATTCGATGATGGCGATGGTCGACGTGGTCTCTTCGGGGTCCCCGGTGGTGCAGAGCCCGTCGGAGTCCTTGCTACCGATCCCGGCGGCGTAGACCACGGCGAAGCCCCGGGCCAGGAAGTAGTCGTTTAACGTGTAGGACTCATCGCGCGCGAAGGTCTCCTCGGCGGTCTGGGTGGTCTGCGTGACGGCACGCCCGGCCGGCAGCGGTGTCGTGTCCGGTTGGGCGGTGACGTCGGCCAGGGTCAGGTCGTTGGGCTGCTTGGCCTGTAACGGCACGTTCACGTTGTGGGTCAACGCCTCGCCCTGCGCGTCCATGGTGCCCTGGTTATAGGGACTGGCGGTGTAGAGCACGGGGACCTTGAGCCCGTCGTTGGTCTCGGCCGGCCGCAGGATTTCGGCCTTGAGCAGGTCCCGTTGACCGTCGTGGTCGGTATCCTGAGGACTTTCGACGTAAACGACCTCCCGGATCAGCCGGTGGGTGTCGAAGACGGGCTGGGTTTTGCCGTTAAAGAGCAGCGGCTTGGTGACCGTCGGATCGGTGTAGAAGGGAACGAAGTAGCCGTGGGTCCCCAGCTGGTCCAAGAAGGTTTGCCCGTTCTTGGTGTGGGTGGCTAACAGTAAGTACCAGGCCTGCTTCAGCTCGGCTAACGTCAGGTCCTCCCCGGCGTGGGGGCTGACCGGCAGCCGAATCTTCTGCATCGCGCTCAGGGGGTCGGCCAACGAGAAGTCCTCGTCGACGGCGAATCCCAGGCGTTGCAGGGCCAGGTTATAGAAGACCGTGACCGGCACGTTTGCCTGTTGACTCAAAAACGCCTGGGCGTCCGTGTCGGGCGTGGCCATCAGGTTTTTGAGCTGCTGTTGGACACTCGCCGTGGCGGGAAATTCTGGCCAGCTCTTGGCCAAAAAGTCCGTGAGCAAAGCGCTGGGCGTGGAAAGTGTGGCGTTGGTCGCGTCCAAAAAGTGAACGGCCCGGAGTTCGGTCAGGGCCTGTTCGGGCGTGGTTGGTCGAATCGCAAATTGTTGATTACGCATAAAAAAATCGCCTACCTTAATTTAATGATAGAAACAAGCCAAAATTAGTCCTGATCATTGAGGCGGCTGTGACGCACGCCGTAGGTCAGGTAGATGGTCAGTCCCAGGGCGAACCAGATGGTTGAAGCAATCCAGGTCTCGGCGGGAAGCTGAAGCATCATGTAGAAGCACAGACACCCGGAGATGATGGGCAAGACCGGGTAAAAGGGAACCTGGAAACCGGAGTTGTGGGGCATTTCCGGCAGGTGCCGCAGGCGAATAATGCCGAACGACACGAACAGGAAGGCGACCAGCGTCCCAATGTTGACCAGGTTGGTCAGTTGTGCCAGGGGCACGAAGCCGCCCAGTAACGCGATGACCACCGTGATGACGGCCAGGCTGTTCTTGGGCGTCCCCGTCTGGCGGTCGATCTTGCCCAGAAACTTCGGCAGTAAGCCGTCACGGCCCACGGAGTAGATCAGCCGCGAGGAGCTGTAGATCATGGTGACCATCATGGTGAACATGCCGGCCAGCGCCCCCAGCGAGATGATGCCGGAGGTCCAGTTTTGGTGGACCAGGGTCAACGCGAAGGCGACCGGGTCGGCGACGTTCAACTTGGTGTACGGCACCATCCCGGTTAGCACGATGGCGACCAGCATATAGAGCACCGTGGCCACAATCAACGTCCCGATGATGCCAATCGGCATGTTGCGCCGGGGGTTCTTGACCTCGGCGGCCGAGGCGGAGACCACGTCAAAGCCTAGGTAGGCGAAGAACACGGTCGAGGCCCCGCGGAGGATCCCGTGGGTGCCGAATGGGGCGAAGGGCTGCCAGTTGCTGGGACGCACGTAGAAGACGCCCACGACGACGAAGAGGATGATAATAGCAATTTTAACAATAACGATCGTGTCGTTGACGCGCATTGACTCGCGCATGCCCCGGTTAAGTAACCAACTGATCAAAAGGACCACCAGAATGGCGACCAGGTTGCCGTAGGTCCCGTGAGCGGGATCGAAGGACCCACTCACGGCCTTGGGCAGGTGCAGGCCGAAGCCGGCGAGAAACGAGTTGAAGTAGGCCCCGAAGGCCGTGGAGACGGCCGCGACCGCCAGCACGTATTCGAGGATGAGGGCCCAGCCGAGCACCCACCCGATGACCTCGCCGAAGACCAGGTTCCCGTAGGAATAAGCGGAACCGGCCACGGGCAATACGGAGGCGAACTCCGCGTAGCACATGGCCGCGGTCGAACAAACGATGGCGGCAATCAGAAAGGACAGCACAATGCCGGGACCACTGTACTGTGCGGCGATGGTCCCGGGGAGAATGAAGATCCCGGTCCCAATCACGGCACCGATGCCCAGCGACATCAAGTCCTTAGCGGTCATGGTTTTAGCAAATTGTTTGTCACTTTGTAAATAATTGTCGAGTCGTTCGCGACGGAAGATTCGTGAAATAGCCATAAGAGGCCCCCTTAGAGTGGTAATATCTTGGCTAGTGTACCCTAGAATTAAATTAAAAGTCAATGAGAGTCAGGGATTCGGGGCCGATTTCTCGCCGACCAGCCCAAATCTTTTGCGTTGACCCGACGAAATGGTAGCCAGCCCCCCTAATTGGCGATAAAATAGAACGGAATATGTGTCGGGGGATGTAGATGTGTTCAGCGCTTCCGGTGGTGTCACCAGCGCTCCACGCCGGCGAGCAAGCTGGTCGAGGTGGGCACGACTCCGAAGCCTCGAAAACCACGAGTCTCCGAAGCTCGGCCTTGATGTAATCCGGCAGAAGACGCCGAATAACATCAATTTCACCACGACCAGCAAGTTGCCTCTGTTCCGCTGACGGTGGATGATGACCCGAACAAAACGGGATTGTGCAGTCACCATACAGCGGAAGTTGGGCTACCCCGACACGCAGAAACTATTAAGGAGGCAATCGTATGATTACCGAAAGAGCCAGTGGCGCCGTGGTGTATCAATTACACGACGGTCAACCACAGTATTTATTATTAAAAAGTGCCACCAGCAACTTCTGGGGCTTCCCCAAGGGCCACGTCGAAGGTGACGAATCCGATATCGCCACGGCGGTCCGGGAGATTCGGGAAGAGACCCAGTTGAACGTGACCATCGACCCCGAATTCTCCACCGTCCTGGACTACGACATGCGCAACGGCCACCACAAGCACGTGGTCCTCTACACGTCCTTAGTGCCAAACGACGTGACCGTGACGCGGCAGGTCGAGGAGATCAGCGACTACGGGTGGTTCGATTACGCGACGGCCCACGCGACGCTGACCTTTGACAACCTCAAGGACGTTCTGACCAAGACTCACGCCTACCTGACGGAGGGTGCGGTATGACCCCCAAAGTGATTGTGATTACGGGCGCCACGGGGACCGGGAAGACCACGGTCCAGAACTATCTGGCCAGCCACTACCCGGTGACCCGCATCGTGACCCACACCACGCGGCCGCCCCGCGCCGGTGAGGTGGACGGTCAGGACTACTACTTCGAGACCGATGCCTCGTTTAAGCAGCGCCACTTCCTGGAGTCGGTGGTCTACGCGGGCTACCATTACGGCTCCTCACGGGAGGGCATCGCCGATGGCTTCAAACGGGCGCCGTTCCCGGCCATCGTGCTGGACACCAAGGGCGCCATCACCTACGCCCAGGAGCTGGGGGACCAGGTCGTCATCCTATTCTTGACCGTCAGCCAACCCGCCGAACTCTTGGAGCGGGTGACCCAACGCGGCGACGACACCACCATGCTCAAGCAACGTTTCGCCAGTCCCGAGTACCGCCGCGACCTGAAGATGCCGCTGGCACTCGCGGGGCGAGCACTGCAGTTGAACAACGATCACTGGGCCCAGACCCAGATTCAGCTGGACCAACTGATGACCCGGTTAGCCGCCGAATAACGGGACGTGTTGCGTTTAAGGGGAAGTATGCTAAACTAACAGGGACTTCGCCCAATGAATTTCGATAAAGGAGGCCGTCTTCATGACAGAACCATTGACCACCGCGGTGGCTATCTTGCGGAAGAACAACTTAAAACTGACCAAGCAACGTCATGCGCTCTTAGAGTTTTTATTGACCAACCAGGCGCACTACACGGACGTGGTCACCGTGGATGCCTACATGCGCGATGAATTTCCGGGGATGAGCCACAACACGGTTTATCGGAACCTGAAGGAGTTCGAGGAAGTTGGCATCGTGGAGCAGAACACGGAGCAGGAACGCACGCGGGTCAAGTACCAGTGTGACTTCCACCACCAGCACCACCACCACTTCATCTGTCAGAACTGTGGCAAGGTCACGGAGCTGCAGATGTGCCCGATGGACTTCTTCACCGCACAGTTACCGGGCTGCGACGTGACGGGCCACAGCTTCGAGCTGTACGGCCTGTGCGCCGAGTGTAAGGCCGCCGGGGTCACCGAAGCATCTTTAGTGAAAAATTAACAGTTTCTTGACCGCTTTTTTAAGGTGGTCATGAGATAATGATTCTAAATGGAAAAACAAGGAGGAATGTCGTATGGCGTACCGGACACCACCCATTATCACGCCATTTGCGATCCTTTCGATGGCATTGGCGTTGGGGGCCACCAACGTGGTGACCAATACGGTGACGCACACGAACGAGGGCGCGTCGAAGACGTCTTCGGTCGTCAGCACCTCGTCCAGTCGCTTCTCGGACGATTCTAAGAAGAAGGCTAGCGATAGTAGCGATAAGAAGAAGGATTCAGACTCGTCGAAGGATAGTAGCGACAGCAGCAGTGATGACAGCTCGTCGGCAGAAGACAGTTCCTCGACGGATACGCAAAGTTCGTCGGCGAACACCACGTCGGAATCCAAGAAGAAGTCGAGCTCGACAACGACGGATAACGGGACGACGACGGGGACCACGGGCACCACGTCCTCCTCGAAGACCCCAACGACCAGCAGTAGCACGACGACGACCGATGACACCACCGACGATACCACCGATACGGGGACTACGGACGGCGGCGATACCACGACGAATCACACCACGACGCGTGGCACGACCACGGGTACCAGCACCACGACCAATGACGGTCAATAAGGAAGAAAGGGGGATGAACCATGTTAAGCTTCCTCGATATGGTCAACCATTATCTGGGTTACTTTAATATCAGCGTTAAAATCAAAAACCGCGCCTACACGATTCTGGGCGCCCTAGGGGATTTCTACCTCTTCTACATCGCCTTTCGGTACCTGCAAAACGGTCACCCGTTTTGGGGTCTCCTGATCTTGTTGGTCGCGGTGATCCTGTTGTACTTCGTCTTCTTGAACGTGGTCTACTACTTCACCAATAAGAAGGCGCCCTTCGACATCTCACCGAAGATCGAGAAGTGGCTCCACATGAAGCCCAAGACCGAAGAGACCACGCCCCAAGCGCGGCGCGGGTACGGCCGGAACATCCCGGCCAACGGCTACTTCGACGAAAAGAAGATTTTGCCGGGCAAGCTCAGCACCACGGTTCAGGAAGCGCAGAACGTCCAGAACCTGGCCACCCAGCTGCAGCAGAACCGTCTCTTGAACCTGGACTACTCCGGGTTAGGCGACCGGGAGATCATGGAACAGGTCCAAAAGGACGGCAAGCCGGTCTACGCGTCCGGCCCCGGCATCCTGATCCCGTACTTCGAGATGCAGACCGAAAACGACCAGCTGGTGGTGTACGCCGGCTTGAACCAGGCCGATAAGCAACGGGTCGGCACGGTCAGCACGGTCGGACTGCAAAACGTCCGCGACGTCCGCGACCAATTCGACCTGTACCTGGCCAACGCCACGTTGGTCGGGGGACCGTTCAAGGTGATTGGGCGGACCACGCTGATCGAACAGGAGAACCCGTTCACGGTCGCGGTCCAGGTTGCCTACAAGCACCATGACCAGTCGGCGACCTCGGCGGCGGCCAGCGCCCCGACGCGCGAGCAGCGCTATGAGCGGCAGCGGACCGCGACACCATCGTCAACGGACAGTGAGCCGATGACGCGGCGCTCCCGGTACCACCATTAATAGCTGAATCAGACGAGTCGACATTCTGCGGAGTGTCGGCTTTTTTGGTTTCTCCAGGAAACCATTGGTCCCGAAAAATAGTTTTCCGACCGGTCGACCGGGCCATCAGCCGGGTGAAATGTTAAGGAACCTGACAAGACGGGGAAACTTTTTTGGAAGCCAGGAAACCCACGGGGGATAACCGGTTTGCCATCTAAACAGTTGAAGGGAATGGGCAACTCCAAGCGGGAAATTTTGACCAGCCATTTTTTTTGGTTTAAAATTTAATTTAGACCCTATTAAGGAACAGAAGTCGAAACGAAGTAGGTGCCACAAAAACCTTAGTGATGGGCTTCAGGAATGAAACCCATCAACTATTTTAGTGGAGGGAAAATTATGTCAATGATTGAATTTCACCACGTGGAGAAGTACTATGGCGACTTCCACGCGTTACACGATATCAACCTCACCATTGAGGCCGGCGAAACGGTCGTTTTAATCGGGCCATCCGGGTCTGGGAAGTCCACGCTGATTCGCTCGGTCAACGGGCTGGAACAGATTCGTGACGGGCAACTGATCGTCAACGGGCAAGACCTGGCGAACCCGAAGACCGATATCAACCGGATCCGCAAGAACGTGGGGATGGTGTTCCAACACTTTAACCTGTACGCCAACAAGACGATCTTGGAGAACATCATGTTGGCGCCCCGCATCGTGCTGCACCGCGACGAGGCGGAGAACAAGAAGGTGGCCATGGAGATGCTCGACCGGGTCGGGTTGGCCGACCAAGCGCCGAAGATGCCCGCTCAACTCTCCGGGGGGCAACAACAACGGATCGCCATCGCGCGTTCGCTGGCGATGAAGCCGAAGTGCCTGTTGTTTGACGAACCCACCAGTGCGCTGGACCCCGAAATGGTCGACGATGTTCTGAACATCATGAAGACCATCGCTCAGGACTCCAGTATGACGTCGCTGATTGTGACCCACGAAATGGGCTTTGCGCGGGAAGTGGCCAACCGGGTCATCTTTATGGCCGACGGGCGGGTCCTCGAGGACGACTCCAAGGACAAGTTCTTCAACGGGGAACCCAGCAACGAACGGGCACGCCAA
Organism: Levilactobacillus spicheri DSM 15429; assembly: GCF_001435095.1. Lineage (GTDB taxonomy): Bacteria > Bacillota > Bacilli > Lactobacillales > Lactobacillaceae > Levilactobacillus > Levilactobacillus spicheri. Next base: position 275,183 of record NZ_AZFC01000035.1, on the reverse strand, counting down.
TTTCTTAGCAAGATTTTGCATTAAGACAGTCAGGGAGGTCCGCAGTTATGATGAAAAAATTTATGCGTAGCCTGGGCCTGATTGTCGCACTGCTGACGTTAACCGTGGTCGTCAGTGCGTGCGGGTCCAAACCGCTATCCCAGCGGAACGTCTTAAAGACCGACCGCCAAGCCAAGACCGTGACTTGGGGTGTCAAGGCTGATACCCGCTTGTTCGGGTTGCTGGACACCAAGGATGGCAAGATCAAGGGGTTCGAAATCGACCTCGCCACGGCGTTGACCAAGCAGATGCTGGGCAAGGACGCCAAGGCCAAGTTTATTCAGGTGACGAGTTCCACGCGGATGCCGATGTTGAAAAACGGGAACATCGACGCCATTATCGCCACCATGACCAACACGCCGGAACGGCGCAAGCAGGTCGCATTTACCAATACTTACTTCTACGCCGGGCAATCGCTCCTGGTCAAGAAGGGCAGTTCCATTAAGAACGTCAAGGATCTGAACCGGCAAAAGGGCACCGTTTTAGGGGTCGTCGGGTCGGATTCCGTGGAAAACGTGGCCAAGGTCGCACCGCAGGCCAAGGTGTTACAGTTGACCGATTATGCGCAGGCCATGACCGCCTTGAAGTCGGGGCAGGGCCAAGCGCTGACCACCGATAACGGGATCCTTTACGGGATGTCCGTGCAGAACCCGGACTACGTGGTCACGGGCGGCACCTTCGTCTCCGAACCTTACGGGATCGCCGTCGACAAGGCCCAAACGCCATTCCGTCAGTCCGTGAACAAGGCCTTGGCCGAATTACGGGCGAACGGGGAATACGACAGAATTCTGCACAAGTGGTTCCACAACGTCAAAGGATTCGACTACAAGGAGGCGGCTAGAGAATGATTCATATTTTTGCGAACTATGGGGGCACGCTCCTCTATGGCCTGGGTCAAACGCTGTTATGCAGCCTCATTGCGTTGGTCTTCAGTCTGATCATCGGGACCTTCTTCGCGCTGCTCGAGGAGTCGCCGAACAAGGTGGCCCGCGGCATCGCCCGGGTCTACATCGAAGTCTTCCGGAACATTCCGCTGCTGGTCATCACCATGTTCTTCTACGTGGTGATTCCGCTGTACGTCATCAAGGTCAACGGTTTCACGGCCGGGACCATTGGGTTGACGCTGTACACGTCGGCCTTCATCGCCGAAACGGTGCGGGCGGGGATCCAGTCCGTGGATCCGGGCCAGATGGAAGGGGCCCGGTCGAACGGGCTGACCTTCTGGCAGGCCATGCGCTACATCGTCCTGCCCCAAGCCTTTCGGTACGTGATTCCACCACTGGGTAACCAATTCGTGAACCTGGTCAAGAACTCGTCGACGTTAGCCTTCGTCGGGGGCTTTGACCTGATGTATCAGGGGAACGCCATCGCGTCGAGCTCGCTGGAAACCATGGCGGCTTACTCCGCGGTCGGGGTCCTGTACCTGATCATTACCATGCCGATTAGTTACTACATGCGCTACCTGGAAAAACGGTTAGCCTAGGGGAGGGATTACGATGCTAAATAATTTTATTGCGGCCTACTCCCCAGATAACTTACGCTACCTGTTCGGGGGCCTGGGAATCACGATTCTGGTCTCAATCGCCTCGATTATCGGCAGCTTTATCATTGGGGCCATTTTAGGGGTCATTCGGTACGTGAAGATCAAGTACGTCTCGGCCATCGTGGGTCTGATTATCGATATTATTCGGAACTTGCCGCTGATCCTGATTCTGTTCTTCATTTACTTCGGCCTGCCGAACCTGGGGGTCAAACCCGAGGTCATTCCGGCGGCGATTCTGGCCATGACCATCTTCGAGTCGGCCATGCTGGCGGAAATCGTGCGGTCCGGGATCCAAGCCGTGGATCCGGGTCAGATGGAAGGGGCCCGGGCCAACGGGCTGACCTACTGGCAGGGCCTCTGGCACATCGTGTTGCCGCAGGCCATGGTCAAGATGATTCCGGCCATCGTGAGTCAGTTTATCTCGCTGGTCAAGGATACGTCCCTGGCGACGATCATCCTGTTGCCGGAAATGCTGTACCGCTCACAGATCATCTATGGGCAAAACACCAACTACATCATCCCGATGTTCCTGGCGATTGCGGTGCTCTACTTCATCGTGTGCTACGCGTTGTCCGTGTTAGCCCGTTACCTGGAGCGGCGTCAAGCTTAAGTTAGGTGGTGTGGGCGTGGGCGAATTCGCTTCACGCCGGCGAGCAAGATGACCGAGGTGGGCACGATTCTGAAGCTCCGCCCAGACCGCGGATCTCCAGAACTCGGCCTTGATGTAATCCGGCAAAAAACGCCGAATAACATCAATTTCACCACGGTCATCAAGTCGCCTCTGTTTCGCTGACTAAGTGGCGTAACCGTCACCAAACGGGATAGATTTGTCCAAATTAGGTGGTCATGGGGCCTAACTTGTCCCGTGACAACGTTATAAATCAAACACAAAAAGCCGTCGATTCAACGCATCTTGAGCGCTGAGTCGACGGCTTTTAAGTTGTCTTCATCATGATGTATGCGGGGGCGAACCGCCACTTCTGCCGCGCGGGGCCCCGCCACAGTCATCGTCGTCATCAGAAATCGTTTCTGACACGGCCGAGGCTGCCATCGGTCACCCATTCTTCTGTCATGGGTATTTGGCATGTGAGCGGAGCAGAGGCGACTTGATGGGCATGGTGAAATTGATGTTACCTGGTGTTTCTCAGCCAGGTTACATCAAGGCCGAGCTCCGGAGACCTGCGTTCTTTGCAGGGCTTCGGAGTCGTGCCCACCATGACCATCTTGCTCGCCGGCGCGGAGCGTCTGTTATTCACGCTAGTCTTCAGCCGCGTCGGCATCGGTCACCACGTAGCGCTTGTACTTGTTGAAGTCGGCGCTGGGGAGTTCGACCCGCATGGCCGTTCCATCGGCCTGGTAGTCCGTGGAAAGGACGTTGGCGTGGTCGTTGAAGTAGGCCACCACGTCACCGGCCGCAAACGGAATCAAAAAGTTAGCCGTCACGTAGTTGTGGAAGACCTTTTCCTTCATGACCTGGACCAGCATGTCGATCGAGGCGTCGTCCTTGGCCGAGACGATCAGTTGATCACCGGCTCGGCTGGGGTATTCGGCGTCGGTCAGGTCGGCCTTGTTGAAGACCGTGATCATCGGCACGTCGGTCACGCCAATCTCCTGTAACGTGTCCTCGGTCGTCTGCATCATCGCGTCGCGGTTCGGATCGGCGTAGTCGACCACCTGAATCAGTAGGTCGGCGTTGGCCGCCTCGGACAGCGTCGACCGGAAGGCCTTGACCAGGTTGGTCGGCAGTTGGCTGACGAACCCGACCGTGTCACTCAGCAGCAGCTTCTTTTGGTCGGGGAAGATCAATTGACGCACACTGGTGTCCAGGGTCGCAAACAGCATGTTCTTCACGAAGACCTGCTTGTCCTCGTTCTTGCCGAAGCGCTGGACCAGGGCGTTCATGATGGTCGATTTCCCGGCGTTGGTGTAGCCGACCAGGGCCACGGAAGGCAGTTCGTTGCGTTCCCGCTGTGCCCGTTGGGTCTCGGCGGCCTGGTTGATCTCCTTGAGCTCGTGGTTCACGTGGTTGATCGACCGTTCGATGGTCCGCCGACTCATTTCGGTCTGGGATTCACCGGACCCCCGGTTGGCGAGGCCCCCGGCGCCGCCTTGTTGGTCCAATCGTTGCGAGGCGCTGGTGTGCAGGCGGGGCAGCTGGTACTGCAGCATGGCCAGTTGGACCTGGAGCTTGGCTTCGCGGGACTGGGCCCGGTTAGCAAAAATCTCCAGGATCAGGCCGGTGCGGTCGATAATGCGGGCCTTGGTCCCGTTCTCCAGGTTCCGAATCTGACTGGGCGTCAGTTCGTCGTTGACCACGACGGTGTCGACGCCGTCATCGGCGACGATGGTGGCGAGCTCCTCGACTTTCCCGGTCCCGAAGTAGGTGCCGGGGTTGGGCTTCGTCAGGGCTTGCTGGACCTGTTCGACGACGGTCATGTGGTTGGCTTCGACTAGGGCCTTTAGTTCTTCCATGGAATAGTCAAACGTCGCTTGGCCGGAATTGAGGCCAATGGTTACGACGGGTGTTGCTGGCGTTTCATCCATAAAGTCACCCTCCTCATAAGGTTCTTGGAGCCAGTATACCATTTTTAGGGGCGTGACGGTTGCGGGACCCGTTTAGTGTGGCGGGACAACGGCGATGAAAGGCGTTTGCAAAAAGTGATGATAAACACTCATTTCATTTTAATCAGCTACTTGTCTGATTCAGGCGGTCGATGAGTCACGGATTGAGGAAAAGACGGCAGCCGACAGAATCTGGCGAAACGTGGGCGTTATCCGCTAGTCTCGGCGGTGGCATCGGCCAGCTAATGTCGCCATCGGTGAGACGCAGCTGACCAGCGAAAAAGGGGGATTATTGAATGAAAATGAGATGAATACCACCGAATACGGCCAAAGAATGGTAAAAATATTAAAAATAACCATTGATTCTCATCTTATTTTAACTTATTATGGGTTCAACGTTTAATTCATTGAGCGTGTACATAGAGACCATGAGGGGTTGGGATTTGATGAAAGTATCTTCAGTTTTCAAGCTGGGGACCGTGGCCACCTTCTCCGCCATTTTGTTGGCGGCCTGTGGCAGCAGTTCTTCCAGTAATGCCGGTCAGGCAAAGAATCAGACGTTGAACTGGATGGAGAGTTCGGCGTTACCCACGATGGATCCGTCGTTAGCGACCGACGTGGTGTCCGGTGAAACGTTAAACAACGTTGACCAAGGGTTGTTAAAGTTCGGTAAGAACAGCAAGACGTACCCCGGGGTCGCCAAGAGCTACAGTAAGTCCAAGGATGGGAAGACCTATACCTTTAACTTACGGAAGTCGAAGTGGAGTAACGGGGACCCCGTGACCGCCCAAGATTTCGTTTATGGCTGGCAACGCACGGTGAACCCGAAGACCGGGTCGCAGTACGCGTACCTTTACGCGGACGTTCAGAACGCGAACGCCATCATGAAGAACAAGAAGGCGCCTTCCACGCTGGGCATCAAGGCCGTGGGCAAGTACAAGGTGGTCGTCACCTTGACGCATCCGGTCAGCTACTTCCCAACGTTGGTCGCCCAAACCAGTTTCTTCCCGCAAAACAAGTCCGTCGTGACGAAGCTGGGGAAGAAGTACGGGACCAACGCCAAGAACAACGTCTACAACGGGGCCTTTAAGCTGACTTACTGGACCGGGACGTCGGACAACTGGACGCTGACCAAGAACAGCAAGTACTGGGACGCCAAGAACGTGAAGTTACAACACGTGAAGTTCAGTACGGTCAAGGATCCGCAAACCGCGTTGAGTCAATACCAGAGCGGCAAGCTGGACGCGACCTACCTGAGCGGCCAACAACCGAAGAACTACAAGAACAGTAAGAACTACTTCTCCCGGACCGGCTCGTCCATCGCGTACATTGAGTTGAACCAACGCAAGGACGCCGTGCTAAAGAACAAGAAGGCCCGTCAAGCCTTGTCACTGGTCATCAACCGTGATCAGTTCGTCAACAAGGTCTTGGACGACGGCTCGAAGGTCCCAACCGGTTTCGTCACGACCGGATTGTCCATTCGGAACGGCCAAGACTTTGCTAAGTCTGCCTCGGTACCTTCCGCGGTCGACTACAACTTAGCCAAGGCGAAGAAGTTGTGGAAGGAAGCCCTGAAGGAAACGGGGAAGACGAGCTACAGCCTGACGCTGTTGGCCGACGACACGCCGGTCGGTAAGAATACCACCGAGTACGTGCAGAGCCAGTGGTCGAAGTTGCCGGGCTTGAAGGTCACCAACTCTAACTTGCCATACAAGACACGGTTAGCCCGTTCCGCGAGTCACGACTTTGACGCCGTCGTCACGCTGTGGGGCGCCGACTTCCCTGACCCAATCACCGACCTGTCCCTCTTCACGTCGGACGCGTCATACAACAACGGTGGCTGGAAGTCCAGCACCTACGACCAAGACATCAAGGACGCCACGACGACGAACGCCAACAACCCAGCTAAGCGTTGGGATAACTTGGTGGACGCCCAGAAGACGTTGATGAAGGACCAAGGGGTCATCCCGATTTACCAACCCGGGAAACCCCAACTGGTCAAGTCGACGGTCAAGGGTCTGATCTACTTCCCAGTCAGCTCTAACTGGGACTTCAGCAAGACCTACATTGCGAATAAGTAACGCAGGATGACCTGACCGCCAGCCGCTTGTGTGGGCACGGCTCTGGTGAGGCAGGGCATCTTAGAAATGGACCGCGGGGAACGATGCCGCGGTCCATTTTTATTCGGGTGATGGCGGAAATGCTATAGTCCGCGGTTTCAGTCGCTTCACGCCGGCGAGCAAGATGGTCGTGGTGGGCACGATTCTGAAGCCCTGTGAAAATCG
>NZ_AZFC01000035.1:250912-268744 GCF_001435095.1 Levilactobacillus spicheri DSM 15429 | reverse complement strand
AAAAACGCCCGGTAACATCAATTTCACCACGACCATCAAGTCGCCTCTGTTCCGCTGAGAGTGTGGGTTAACCAGCCTCGATGTCGTGGCTGGCTACACGGGGGTGGATTGGACTGGCTTACCACCATTTCACAGTCCGGGTCCAACTGAACTGTAGCAATCTGGATGATGGTGGAGAAATCAGCCATTTAATTTTACCTGCCATCGTCGTAGCGTGATGTCGGTATTTTTCTCGTGCTTAGCACGGAAAACGCAAGTCGCTAGAACAATCAGTCAATTCGAGCACCGCTTTCTCAGCACCTGACTAAGCCAGATTGTACCCTTGGGTTCATTGTAGCTAACCTATGAAGGTAGTCTCGGCAAACGGCTCAATAATGAGGTTATCAGGCTTGGTGATTGCTTGTAGCCAAATCATCTTTGACAGTTGTAATCGGCCGTGTGAGCAGCTTAGGGTGCATTGAAGGGCTGTCCTGAGCATAGCTGCCAGCTGGTCCCGTTAATGACGGTCAGAACACTGTGTTAGCACAACAGAGGCGACTTGCTGGCCGTGGTGAAATTGACGTTAGCCGGTGTTTCTCAGCCGGCTTACGTCAAGGCCGAGCTCCGGAGACCACGCTTTTTGTGGGCTTCGGAGTCGTGCCCACCTCGGCCGGCTTGCTCGCCGGCGTGAAGCGGCTGGAACCGACTATCGAAATTGTTCTACGGAAACTAGAGCTTTAATTGGGCAGCGGGGTTAACCGGCGATTATGCATGGTCGGGTGACGATGGTTGGCGGCGAAAATTGTTTGGGTCGATAAAATTGGTCTGCAAGTGCTAGCTAGCGGGGGAAACCGCGAGAATGAGCGTTTTAGGGACGGAACGGTTAGCGATGTAATTCGTTTTACTAAGTGAAATCTAATAATTGATTCCCCGGTTTAGCCACACTTTGGCGAATTTGCTCCCTAAAAATTATAAAATACTATTGACTTTAATCCAATTCTCATATATGATTGGAATCATCAAATTTGAGGTTGTCAATGAATTCATATGAGTAAAGTCAAGAGAGGTTGGGTTTAGATATGAAAATCAATTCGGCAGTGAAGTTAGGGACGGTGGCGACGTTCGCGGCAGTCTTGCTCGCAGCGTGTGGGTCATCGTCATCATCTAGTAGCAGCAGCCAGTCCAAGGATCAAACGTTGAACTGGATGGAATCCTCCGCATTACCATCCATGAACATTTCTACGGCGACCGACGTGGTTTCCGGCGAAACGTTGAACAACACCAATGAAGGGCTCCTCCGAATGGGGAAGAACAGCAAGACCCATCCCGGGGTCGCCAAGAGCTATACCAAGTCGAAGGACGGGAAAACTTATACCTTCAACTTACGGAAGTCTAACTGGAGCAACGGGGACCCCGTCACCGCCCAAGACTTCGTGTATTCCTGGCAACGCACGGTGAACCCGAAGACCGCTTCCCAGTACGCTTACCTGTTCGCACAGGTTAAGAACGCCAACGCCATCATGAAGAGCAAGAAGCCCGTTTCTTCATTAGGGATCAAGGCGGACGGCAAGTACAAGGTGGTCGTCACGCTGACCAAGGCGACGAACTACTTCCCAGCCTTAGTGGCGAACCCAACGTTCTACCCGCAAAACAAGTCGGTCGTCCAGAAGTACGGTAAGAAGTACGCCACGACCGCCGCAACCAACGTTTACAACGGGCCGTTCAAGTTAACTTACTGGACCGGGACGTCGGACAACTGGACGTTAAGCAAGAACAACAAGTACTGGAACGCCAAGAACGTCAAGTTAAAGAAGATCAACTTTAAGACCCAAAAGGATCCGCAAACGGCGCTCAGCCAATACCAGGCCGGCAAGCTGGATGCGACCTACCTGAGTGGGCAACAACCGAAGAACTACAAGAACAGTAAGAACTACGTGGTCCGGCAAGGGGCTTCGACCTTCTACATCGAACTGAACGAAAAGAAGGACGCGCTCTTGAAGAACGCCAAAGCCCGGAAGGCCTTATCCTTGGCCATCAACCGGAACCAATTCGTCAACAAGGTCTTGCAGGATGGCTCGAAGGTCGCGAGTGGGTACGTCTCCAGCGGTTTAGCTTCCTACAAGGGCACCGACTTCGCCACGGCAGCGAAGACGACCGATGGGACGGCCTACAACTTAGCTAAGGCGAAGAAGTTGTGGAAGGAAGCCCTGAAGGAAACCGGTAAGAGCAGCTTCAACCTGACGCTGACCGCCGACGATACCGCTGCCGGGAAGAACACCACCGAGTTCGTTCAGAGCCAGTGGTCGAAGTTACCAGGCCTGAAGGTCACGAACAGTAACTTACCATTCAAGACGCGGTTGAGCCGCTCCGAAAATGGTCAGTTCGACGCCGTGGTCTCCGGCTGGGGTGCTGACTTCGCCGATCCAATCTCGTTCCTGTCACTCTTCACGTCGGACAACTCGTACAACAACGGGAAGTGGAAGTCCACGAGCTACGACAACGACATCGACAAGGCGAACAACCAAGATGCCAACAACGAAAGTGCTCGTTGGACGGACCTGGTCAACGCTGAAAAGACGTTGATGAACGATCAAGGGATCATCCCGATCTATCAACAAGCCAAGCCACAACTGGTCAAGTCCAACGTCAAGGGAATCATCTACTTCCCAACCGGCGCTAACTGGGACTTCAGTAAAGCTTACATGACAAAATAGGGTGAATAACAGAATCTCGCCGCTCGCCAACCCCGACGGCGAGATTTTTGTTAGAAACCGTGAATAATTGGGGATGAAAACGGGTTCTTTTCTGTATATGGTATACAAAAAACTGAGATTAAATACACTTAAAATGTGACACCGGATTTTAATTTTTAATTCAAACTCCTTTTATATCAACGATTGCGGCCTGCATATAGAAATAAATTAAACAATACCATTGATTTTAATCTTTTTCTAATATACAATTGGAACCATCAAATTTGAGGTTGTCAATTTATTTCGCGCAACCGGGAATAAGAGGGGTTGGATTTTACAATGAAAGTCAAATCGGCAGTCAAATTAGGAACGGTGGCCACCTTTGCGGCCGTACTACTTGCAGCCTGTGGATCATCATCAAGCAGCAGTAGTTCCGCGAAGGACCAGGAGCTCAATTGGATGGAGAATTCGTCATTGCCATCCATGGACATTTCTAAAGCGACCGACGTGGTTTCCGGGGAAACCATGAACAACACGGGTGAAGGGCTCTTGCGTGCAGGCAAGGACAACAAGGTCACCCCAGGGGTTGCGAAGAGTTACAGCAAGTCGAAGGATGGGAAGACCTACACCTTTAACCTGCGGAAGTCGAAATGGAGTAACGGCGATCAAGTGACCGCTAAGGACTTCGTCTACTCTTGGCAACGGACGGTCAATCCGAAGACCGCTTCACAATACGCTTACCTGTTAGCACCCGTGAAGAATGCTAACGCGATTATGAAGGGCAAGGAAGCCGTTTCAAACTTAGGGATCAAGGCCGAAGGGAACTACAAGGTGGTGGTCACCCTGACCAAGGCGACGAATTACTTCCCATCACTGGTTGCCAGTCCAACCTTCTTCCCACAAAACAAGTCGGTCGTGAACAAGTACGGTAGCAAGTACGCCACGACCGCTCAGGCAAACGTTTATAACGGACCATTCAAGCTGACTTACTGGACCGGGACTTCCGATAACTGGACCATGAGTAAGAATGCTTCCTACTGGAACGCGAAAAATGTTAAACTGAAAAAGATCAACTTCAAGACGATGAAGGACCCACAAACGGCTCTGAGTCAGTACCAAAGCGGTAAGTTGGATGCCACTTACTTGAGCGGGCAACAACCGAAGAACTACAAGAACAGCAAGGAATACGTGGAACGGAAGAGTGCCGGGACCTTCTACCTGGAAATCAACCAGAAGAAGGACAGCATGCTCCGCAACAAGAAGGCACGGCAAGCCTTATCCATGGCGATCAACCGGAACCAATTCATCAACAAGGTCTTGGAAGACGGCTCAACGCCAGCGAAGGGTGTCGTTGCCAGTGGGTTAGCTTCTTACAAGGGGAAAGACTTTAGCGACGTGGCCAACGTGAAGTCGGCATCGACGCAAAACCTGGCCCAAGCTAAGAAGCTCTGGAAAGAAGCTTTAAAGGAAACCGGTCGGAAGAGCTATTCCTTCACTTTCATGGCTGACGATACGCCAGCCGGCAAGAGTGCGGCCGAATTCCTGCAAAGCCAATGGTCCAAGCTGCCGAACGTCAAGGTCACGAACCAAAACTTGCCATTTAAGACGCGGCTAAGCCGGTCACAAAATGGTCAGTTCGATATCGTGGCGACGGCCTGGGGCGCGGACTTCCCAGATCCAATTTCCTTCCTGCAATTGTTCACGTCGGACAACTCGTACAACAACGGGAAGTGGACCTCAGCCACTTACAACCGCGACATCGCCAACGCCAACGGCAAGGATGCTAACAACGAAGGCGCCCGGTGGAACGACTTAGTGGATGCGCAAAAGACGTTGCTGAACGATCAAGGGGTCATTCCGTTCTACCAACAAGGTAAGGCCCAACTGGTCAAGTCCAACGTCAAGGGATTGATTTACTTCCCAACCGGCGCTAACTGGGATTTCAGTAAGACTTACATTGCCAAGTAACCGTTTCTGACTTATAGTTTTCTTATCGGGGAGTAAGGACCAACGACCACGTTGGGACTTACTCTTCGGTGTTATAGCAATCATTTATCATCTTGTTGTTTTCATCTAATGTTGGTTAAGTTTAGTAACTTAGCGGTAGCAAATATGATTGAGAGGTAAGCAAATGGCAAAGTACCTAGCAAAACGGATCTTCTACCTGATCCTGACCTTATTCATCGTGATTACCGTAACGTTCTTCCTGATGAAGCTTTTGCCAGGGACGCCGTTGACCAACCAAGCCAAGCTCTCCAAGAGCCAGATTGCTTTGATTTACAAGCAGTATGGGCTGGACAAGCCGGTTTGGCAGCAATACGTGTTGTACCTAGCAGGCGCCGTCAGAGGGAACTTCGGGACCTCCTTCCAATTCAGTGACCAACCCGTCTCCTACTTGATCTCAAGTCGGATCGAACCGTCACTGCAGATTGGGTTACAAGCCATCATCGTCGGGGTCATCGTCGGCATCATCATCGGTTCCTTCGGGGCCATGAAGCAAAACACTTGGGCTGATACGAGTGCCACCATCGTGTCGATCTTAGGGATCTCGATTCCTTCCTTCGTCTTGGCCGTGCTCCTGCAATACTACTTAGGACTCAAGGCCGGCTGGTTCCCCATCGCCGAATGGGGCGGCTTTAGCTACACCGTGCTGCCAACGCTGGCACTGGCCTTTACACCGTTAGCCGAGTCGGCCCGGTTCGTGCGAACCGAAATGGTCGACGTGCTGAGTTCGGACTACATCGAACTCGCCAAGGCTAAGGGGTTGAGCCGCATGGGGGTCATCTACCACCATGCCCTGCGGAACAGTTTGATTCCGCTGATCACGATCGTCGGACCACTGGCCGTGAACATCATGACCGGGTCCATGGTTGTGGAAAACATCTTCTCGATCCCCGGGATTGGGGAACAATTTGTGAAGTCCGTTCTGACGAACGACTACCCGACCATCATGGGACTGACCATCGTCTACTCCTTCATGTTGTGTGTGGTCCTCTTGGTCACCGACATTCTTTACGGAATCGTTGACCCACGGATTCGGATTACCGGAAAGGCTAACTAGGAGGTAAATTAATGGCAGATACAGTAAAACTTCCAGAAGATAGCTTTAAACCCATGACGCCGGCAGACCGCGCGGCCCTGGATAGTGAAAAGATTGCGGCCCCGTCCTTAACGTTCGCACAGGACGCTTGGCGCCGGTTAAAGAAAAACAAGGGGGCCTGGGTGTCCCTGATCGTCTTGGCCATCGTGTTCATCATGGCCTTTGGCTCCATCTTCGTGTCGCCGCACAACCCAAACGCGGTCAACCCCTCGTACGCCAACTTACCCTCGAAGATTCCGGGCATTGGCATTAACGGGTTCAACGGGACGCTGGTGCAAGCGGGTCAACGGGTCGACGCCTACAAGCAAGCGGGCGCTTCGGCGGGGACCTACTACATCATGGGGACCGACTACTTAGGTCGGGACCTGTTCTCCCGGGTCTTGTACGGGACGCGGATCTCCCTGATCATCGCGTTAGTTGCGACGTTCTTTGACCTGACCATCGGGGTCACCTACGGGATGTTCTCCGGCTGGAAGGGTGGTCGCATCGACACCTTCATGCAGCGGATCATCGAAATCATCCTGTCGATTCCTAACCTGGTCGTCATCGTCCTGTTGATTTTGATCTTAAAACCCGGGATGACGTCGATCATCATCGCCATCGCGCTGACCAGTTGGACCAACATGGCCCGGCTGGTCCGAGCCCAGACCATGGAGCTGAAGAGTCAAGAGTACATCTTGGCCGCCAGGACACTGGGCGAACGACCGCTAAAAATTGCCTTTAAACACTTGTTACCAAACCTATCGAGTGTCATTATCATCAACACCATGTTCACCATCCCGAACGCCATCTTCTTCGAAGCGATGTTGTCGTATATCGGGATCGGGATTTCATCGCCTCAAGCCTCACTTGGGACGTTGCTGAACGACGGGCAAAAGAACTTCCAGTTCTTACCGTACCAGATGTGGTGGCCAGCCTTAGTACTGTCCATCGTCATGTTAGCCTTTAACCTTTTGGGTGACGGCTTGCGGGATGCCTTTGATCCACGGACGAAAGAGTAGGTGAAGACACGTCATGGATAATGAAAAAGATATTTTGGAAGTCCGGAACTTGCAGGTCAACTTCAAGACCTACGCCGGCGACGTGAAAGCTATCCGGAACGTCAGTTTTGACCTGCGTAAGGGTGAGACGCTGGCCATCGTGGGGGAATCCGGGTCAGGGAAGTCAGTGACGACCCGGACCATCATGGGCCTGAACGCGACCAACGCGGACATCGTCAACGGAAGCATCATGTACAAGGGGGAAGACCTCTTAAAGAAGAGCGAGAAGGACATGGAAGCCATTCGGGGACAAGACATCGCCGAAATCTTCCAAGATCCAATGACCTCGCTGGACCCGACTATGAAGATCGGTCGGCAAATCGCCGAACCCCTGATGGTCCACAAGGGCATGAAGAAGGAAAAGGCGCTGGCCCAAGCGCTGGAAATGATGAAGTTAGTCGGGATCACGGACGCTGAGAACCGGATCAACGACTACCCGCACCAATTTTCCGGGGGGATGCGGCAACGGATCGTGATCGCGATTGCGTTGGTCAACTACCCTGAAATCCTGATCGCCGACGAACCAACCACCGCGTTGGACGTGACGATCCAAGCCCAGATCTTAAACCTGATGAAGGAATTACAGGACAAGATCTCGACGTCGATCATCTTCATCACGCATGACTTGGGGGTCGTGGCCGGCATGGCCGACCGCGTCGCCGTTATGTACGCGGGGAAGATCGTGGAATACGGGACCGTGGATGAAATCTTCTACAACCCGAAGCACCCGTACACTTGGGGCCTGCTGAGCTCGATGCCCACGCTGGACACCAAGGGTGACGAGTTGCCATCGATTCCGGGGACGCCACCCGACCTGCTGGATCCGCCAGTGGGGGATGCCTTTGCGGCCCGGAACCAGTACGCCCTGAAGATCGATACCCAACAGGAGCCACCGTTCTTTAAGGTCTCCGACACCCACTATGCGGCCACCTGGTTGCTGCATCCGGATGCCCCGAAGGTCACGCCACCCGACCAGATCGTGGCGCGGCAGAAGAAGTACGCCGAGATGCAGGCGGCCTTGAAGCAACAACAGGCGGCCAACACCGTCCCCGTTGAAGAAGAGGAGGAACAGCAGTAATGGAAGATAAAAATGCCGAAAAAATCCTCGAGGTCAAGCACCTCAAGCAATACTTCAACGTGGGCAAGGCCGATGAGGTGCGCGCCGTCGACGACATTTCCTTCGACATCTATAAGGGTGAAACCTTTGGGTTAGTTGGGGAATCCGGTTCGGGGAAGACCACGACCGGCCGGGCGATTATTCACCTGTACGAACCCACGTCCGGTGAGATCCTCTTTGAAGGCCAAAACGTGGATACCTTCAAGAGTACCGCCGACCAAAAGAAGTTCCGCCGGGACATGCAGATGATCTTCCAAGACCCGTACGCCTCCCTGAATCCCCGGATGAAGGTCAAGGACATCGTGGCGGAAGGCATCGACATCAATCACCTGGCCAAGGACGACGCCGACCGGACCAAGCAGGTCGAAGACTTGTTGGAGACCGTCGGGTTGAACAAGGACCACTCCAGTCGCTACCCCCACGAATTCTCCGGTGGGCAACGGCAACGGATCGGGATTGCCCGGGCGTTGGCCGTGCACCCGAAGTTCGTGATTGCCGACGAACCGATCTCCGCGTTGGACGTGTCGATTCAAGCACAGGTGGTCAACCTGATGAAGAAGCTGCAACGGGAACAGGACCTGACGTACCTGTTCATCGCCCACGATTTGTCGATGGTCAAGTACATCTCTGACCGGATTGGGGTCATGCATTACGGGCGGATGCTCGAAATTGCGGACGCCGACGAAATCTACGCCCACCCGTTACACGACTACACCAAGAGTCTGTTGTCTGCCGTACCGGTTCCCGACCCCGAGTTCGAACGTGCCCGGCAAGAAATTGCCTACGACGCGAGTCACGAAAACGACGGGAAGGAACGCAAGTTGGTTGAAATCGCGCCGCATCACTTTGTGCGGGCCGCCGATGATGAGATCGACATGTACCGGCAACGGGCCCACGAGGCTTCCTTGCTCCACTAAACGTCAACAATCTGAAAGGCACCGACCACAGTTGGCCGGTGCCTTTTTTGCGTTCTCGGCAGGAGGGGGGCCAACGGTTAAAAAACTTTTAACCACTTTGTAAGATGTGTAACGATGATAACCGTTGGTGTGGCGGCATTTTAATGATTAACACTGGTTTATTATAGTAACTGTTTAGCTAAATTATCACTTGCTTAATATTCGGGGCCGGCCTATAGTGAGTGTGTAGTCAATGGGATAGATGGTTTGTGGTAAAAATGTTATCTCCCCGTTTTTATGAGGATGACGGGGAATCCGTGGAGGAGGATTTTTATGACTAAGCAGAGTAAGCAATTGGCCGGCCGTCAATGGAAAAAGACGTTGGCCGTGACCGGATTGGTGACGGGAAGTTTGATGCTGGGCACGCTCAGCACCGTTCAGGCCCACGCCGATGATCAGGCGGAAAACGCCGACGCGACGCCAGCGGTTCAATCAACGAGTGAGCAATCAACGACGCATGCCAGCCAAGAGGTGGCGTTAAAGACCGCTGCCACGACGCCGGCACCGGCAGCCGCGACGCCGAGTTCGTCAAGTGACCCGACCACACCGGTCAAGGATGAGTCGGTCACCGAGGCGGGTGATCCAGCGGGCACCGAACAACCCCAAATGCCACAAAAACAAGAATCCGTTACAGAGGATTCTGCTGCCAATCAACCAGCGGAATCCGCTGCGCCGGCGGTAACGGACGCCAGGTCAGTCACGACTACACCGGCAAATAACGATAAGACGTTACAACGGGCAGCCGTTCCGGCAGCCCTGACAGCGGCGGCCCCCGCGACGCCGGCCCAAGCAGCACCGGCAACGGATCAGACCATCGACCAGTGGATGCCGGATAAGAACCTGCAGACAATCGTGTTAAAAGCGCTCCAGATGCAACAAGAGAAGGACGGCCAGACGCCGTACACCGACATTTCGCAGATTACTCAGGCTGATATGACAACGCTAAAAAGTCTTAAAGTCGTGAGCTACGATCACACTACCGGGCAAGTTATCCGGGATGATCAATATAATGCGTTGTTGAACTTAACCAATCTGAAAGGGCTAGAGAAGGCGACGAACCTGACAAGCCTGACCTTATCAACGGCGGATGGGATGGTTAACGAGGCGCCTAATGATGAGAGTGGGAAGGTTTGGAAACATTCTGCCTTGAGTGATTTAACGCCAATTCAAGATTTAACGAACCTAACGTACTTAGATATTGAAGAAGACAGCGTTTCTGATTTGAAGCCGCTGGCAAAATTAACGAATCTGACGAATTTAACGGCTAATCACAACCATATTGAAGACATTTCGCCGCTAGCTGGTTTGACTAACCTAACTTACTTAGATTTGGATTACAATAAAATTCAAAACGTGTCGGTAGTTGGTAATATGTCGAAGATGTACAACCTGTCGTTACAGCATAATAAGATTAAAGATATTTCGCCGTTGGCCAAGTTACCAAGCAATATTTATTCGGTGATGTTAGATAATAACCAGATTACGGATCTTTCCCCACTGAGCCACATCAAGTATGTCAGTGGTAATCCGTTCAGTGCCTGGGGACAAAATATTTATCTTGATCCCATTGAGGTCGATAGTACGAAAGATTCTTATGATTTTTCGTCACCAATTGTTGACATCAATGGTCAGCCGTTGGATTTAACGACTTATTTACAAGGGAATTATGCGGGGACTTCATTGACCTCAACACCGGCTTCGGGGACCAAGTTGACCTGGAAGGGAATCACTAAGTATGGTCAAAAATACATTTTGGCATACTGGGATGATGAAAGCATGGGCTGGCAATGGGGACCTAGCAATGACCTTTACGGCAGTGGGTTCGAAGGCTTCTTGTACATTCCGTACAAGGTAGTGACCCCTAAGCCGACCGATAACGGCAACACGGGGACAACGACGAATCCAGGAACAACGACCACGCCGACGGTGGTTCTACCAGCCGTGACCCCAGGTGATCACACGACGCCGGTCACGACGCCAACGGTTACCGGTAATGGTCAGAAGGCCGATAAGACGACCTTCAAGCCGTTTATGATTTACCTCAAGCAGGCGCTTAACCGGTATCTCCAACCGACGTTTAAGGAAAGTAAGATCAAGAAGTCTTACCGGAAGTACACACGGCAGACCGCACCAACCTTTAAGGTAGTGGGCGTTACCAAGTCCGCTAACGGCAATCTGCGTTACAAGTTGGCCAACGGCACCTACGTCACGGCCCGGAAGGACTTCACCGCCAACCTTTACTGGCAAGGCAAGCACTACACCAAGATGCGGGTCGACCGGACGATTTACGAGCACTCGGCCACGAAGTTTACCCGCAAGAACCGGGTTCGCGTCTTCAAGCGCGGCCAGGTCGTCACGGTCAAGCGCATCATTCACCGGGGCTACATGACCCGTTACCAGCTGACGAACGGTCACTGGATCACGGGGAACAAGCAATTTATCACTCCTGTGAAGAAACACTAATTGACAGCGGTGATGGGCCAAGATTAAAGAGGCCGCAATCGCTGTGAAGGCCAATGCGTTGGCTCACTTAACCATAAAGAAGGGTTTCCTGCATCTGTGAGTGCAGGAACCCTTCTTTTGGTTCAATTACTAAGGAACACAAAACGGCCCTCACCAGTTAGTCACTGATGGGGGCCGTTTTTCGATGTAGGTTGATCGGTCGTGGGTGGCCGATAAATGCAAAACGTCGCCACTACACGCATTGGTAGCGGCGACGTTTAGTTAGGGTTACTCTTCGAGTGTTTCGGATTGTTGTTGGGCAGCAGCGGCCTTCGCCGCCGTGCGCTTTTGCACGCTGCCCAGGATTGCCCGGGCGATGGGCCCGACAATCAGCAGTTGCAGGGGCAGCGCCATGAAAATGTTAAAAATCCAGGTGTGCAGGTAGGTCAGAACGACGTTGCCGCCGAAGTTTTGCGTGACGACCATGCCGAACAGGGACATCAGGGTCACCATACCGGCCACCATCATGCACGAGATGGTCAGGGCGATGCGGATCTGCTTGGTTTTCATCCAATCATTGACGATGTAATGGAAAAAGAGGTATTTGACGCCGGGACCGATGATGCCCAGGTCACAGATGGCGGCGACCACTAGGGCCAGCGGGTAGCCCACCAGGACCTCCCGAATGAAATGGGGGCCGAAGCCGTCGGTCAGCGCGATGTTGTAGCCAGCCATGACCAGGACCATCAGGCCCGCCATGACGGCAGTGAATAGTAGTTCTTCTTTAAAATTTTTAGGCATTAAGAAACTCCTTGGTTATATTTCCCACGAATGCTTAGACTACCATAATAAATTGACCCGCGTAAGTGTTTTTTATCAACTTCATGGCCACCGGGACTTCAAGAGAGCGCAACCAATCGCCAGTTCGCGCCGGTTACGACAAAATAAAAAAGATCCGAGAACGTGTGTCCCGGACCCCGTGATTTTCCTGATTTCGGCGTGCTGACTGAGCGTCCCGTGACCGCTGCTCACGCGTGCAGGGGATGCTGGTCGACGATGACCCGGTGTTCGTCGCGTTCCTGAATGACCCAGTTGGCGCCTAAGAACGCGTACTGATCGTGGTAGCGAACGCTATAGTTGGTGACCACCCGCTGGTTATCCCGGGCGGTGACGACCTTGACCTGGGCGTAGACGATGCCGGTGGCCGTGCCGTCGTTCTGGTTGACCGTGATCAGGTGAGTCCCGTTCATGGTAAAGCTTTGGTCCCGCGCCGCCGCGGCCGTGGTGAACTGGCGGGTGAGGTTCTCGCGCCCAGCCGTTTCCGTCACGAGCTGGTCGCCCTGGTAGACCCGGTAGGTGCCATCGGGGGCCATTAATTGGAGCTGGTCGGCAATCTGCCCCGCGTCCTGGTCGATGGCCCACTGGTTGATCAGGCGGTCCAAAATCAAGTTACTCTCTGCTTCTCCGTATGTCATGTCACTGACGTCTCCTTGTTTGACTGGCTTACCTCCCATTAAACCACCGAATGGCCAACCTGTCAGTAGGGACGGCGGAAAAAGCGGCGGTTACGTCAACTAGCGGCTACCGGTCGGGCCCAGGGTCGCGTGGAGGATCTCCAGGACCCGTTTCTGCGCGGCCGTCATCACGTGGTTATTCCGGTAAACGATGCTGGAGATGAAGGCCGGTTGCTCGTCGTCCAGCAGGTCGAGCCGGACCACATCGTCGCGGTGTGGGTCGACCAACGCGGTCAAAAAAGTGATGCCGACGTTCTCGGCCACCAGGTTCATGATCAGGTGGGTGTCGGCGGAGCGAAAGACCACGTTCGGCCGGAAGTGGTTCCGGTGGGACAGCTGGTTAAAGGCGCTGTCGTGGATGAAACTGCGGGTGAAGAGGACGAAGCGCTCGTGGCGCAGCTCACTGAAGGTGATGCGTTTTCGCCGGGCCAGGGGATGGTTCTTGGCGACGAAGATGGAGAAGGGCTGCCGGTCGAACTCCTCGGCGACCAGGCTATTATAGGAAAGCGGCGCCGTGGACCCCAGTAGGCCGATGTCCGCCTGGCCGTCGTGCAGGGCGGTGCGCAGCCACTTAGAGCCGCCCTCGATGGTCCGGATGTTTTCCAGCATGCCCGCCGCTTGCAGCCGCGCGGCGACCCGGGGGAAGTAGTGGTTCTCGATGATGGGCGGCAGGCCCAGAACGGTCTGCTGCTGCGTCAACCGGTCGATCTCCTGGTGGGCGACGTGCAGGCTCCGCAGTACCGCGCTGGCGTGGACGTCGAGCTGCTGGCCGGCGTCGGTCACGATGAGCTGGCTGTGGACCCGGTCGCGGTGGACCAGCCGGGCGTTGAATTCCCGCTCCAGGCGTTGCACGGCCAACGTGATGGTCGGCTGGGTGACGCCGAAGTGGTCGGCGACTTGTGAAAAGTTTTTTTGCGAAATTAATTGGTGAAAATAAGCCAGGTCTTTGGTGTTCATTTTAAAAGTCCGTCCTTTCAGCGCTTTGGGGACTATTATAAAAGATATTTATATGAATTGGTAGAGTTGACTATAGTTTTCATCAGCGATTATAGTGGGCTTTGTAAATTGATGACAAGCAAATGGGAGGTTTTTTCAATGACACAAACCGCAGATAACATTTTAAATAACCCGTTTCTCAATAAAGGAACGGCCTTTACCCAATCAGAACGCCAGGCGCTGGGCCTGACCGGGACCCTGCCGGCCGTGGTGCAGACCATTGACGAGCAGGCACAGCAGGCTTACGCCCAATTCCAGAGCAAGCCCAACGACCTGGAGAAGCGTCTTTTCTTGATGACGCTGTTCAACGAGAACCGGACGCTGTTCTTCCACCTGATGGACCAACACGTGGTCGAATTCATGCCGATCGTGTACGATCCCACGGTTGCCGACTCTATCGAGCAATACAGCCACCTCTTCACCGACTCTCAGGGCGCGGCCTTTATCTCGGTCGATGACCCGGATAGCATCGAGGACACCCTGCGCAACGCCGCCAACGGTCGGGATATCCGCTTGGTCGTCGTGACCGACGCCGAGGGGATCCTGGGCATGGGCGACTGGGGCGTCAACGGGGTCGACATCGCCGTGGGTAAGCTGATGGTCTACACAGCCGCCGCGGGGATCGACCCGAGCCAAGTGCTCCCCGTCAGCATCGACGCCGGGACCAACAACCAACAGCTGCTGGATGATCCCCTGTACCTGGGGAACCACCACAAGCGCGTTTACGGCGACGCCTACTACGACGTCATCGACCGGTTCGTAACGGCCGAACGGAAGCTGTTCCCCGAATCCCTCTTGCACTGGGAAGACTTCGGCCGCTCGAACGCCAAGGTCATCCTCGACAAGTACCAAGACCAGATGCCGACCTTCAACGACGATATCCAGGGGACCGGGATGGTGGTCTTAGCCGGGATCCTGGGGGCGTTAAACATCTCCCACGAAGACATTCGGGACCAGAAGTTCGTCTTCTTTGGCTCCGGCAGTGCCGGCATGGGGATTGCCCATCAGATTTTCGACGAACTGCAACGGGCCGGCCTGTCCGCCGACGAGGCACGGCAACACCTCTACGCCGTCGACAAGCAGGGACTCCTGTTCAGCGACACGCCGGACCTGACCGCCGCACAGACCGAGTTTGCCCGGAACCGGCAGGACTTTAACAACGCCACTGATCTGACCACCCTGGCACAGGTCGTGGCCACCGTGCACCCAACGGTCCTGATCGGGACCTCGACGCAACCCGGGGCCTTTACGGCGGACCTGGTGAAGGACATGGCGGCGCACACCGACCGGCCAATCATCTTCCCGTTGTCGAACCCGACTAAGCTGGCCGAGGCCAAGGCGCTGGACCTGCTGAAGTGGACGGATGGCCGGGCCTTGATTGCCACCGGGATTCCCGTGGGGGACGTGACCTACAACGGCACGACCTACCACATCGGGCAGGGAAACAACGCCCTGATGTACCCCGGCTTAGGCTTTGGGCTGATTGCGTCCACTGCGACCGTGCTGAACGGTGAGACCCTGTCCGCCGCTTGCCACGCGCTGGGCGGGCTGGTCGACACCACGCAACCCGGGGCCGCGGTCTTGCCACCGGTCGATCAACTGACGGACTTCTCCCAGAAGATCGCCGAAGTGGTGGCCCAAAGCGTGGTTGACCAACACCTGAACAAGGAACCCATCGCCGACGTGCGCCAAGCCGTCGCCGACATGAAGTGGGTCCCGGAATACAAGCCCGTCGACTAACCGGGTCGGTTAACGAGAGAAGGCAATAAGAGGAAGAGAGGAACCTAATCTGTGACTGTTTTATGGAATTCCGTGCAAAGTGTCCTGGTCATCGTTCTGATCATGATCCTGGGGTACGTCTTACGACGCCGGGGCTGGTTTGACGACCAGTTTGGGGGCACCATCTCTAAGTTTATTAAGAACATCGCGTTACCCGCGTCGATCTTCGTATCCGTGCTGAGCCGCCTGTCGCGAGATCAGCTGGTCGCCTTTTCGGGCTACCTGGTCTACGGCTTCCTGTCGGTGATCATCGGCTACCTGATTGCCTTTCTCCTGGTCCGGATTCTCAAGGTCCGGCCGGGGCGCAAGGGGATCTTCGTGAACGCGCTGGTCAACGCCAACACCATCTTCATCGGGCTGCCGTTGAACATTGCCCTGTTCGGCGACCGCAGCATGACCTACTTTCTGGTCTACTATATCGTGAACACGGTCTCCACCTGGGCCTTCGGGGTCTTCCTGATCTCAAACGATGACCCGACCAAGGAAAAGACGCCCGGGCACAACCACATCGACTGGAAAAAGGTCCTGCCGATGCCGTTGGTGGGCTTCCTGGTCGCGTTGGTCTTCCTGCTGTTGAACATTCCGATTCTCAAAATCAGCTTCGTGAACTCGACGCTGACTTACGTGGGGAACCTGGTAACGCCGCTGTCCCTGGTCTACATCGGGATTGTCTTGGCCGATGCCGGCCTTCAGAGCATCCACTTCGATCGGGATACCGTGGTGGCCTTGCTGGGACGGTTCATCCTGGCCCCGGCCGTCATGGTTGGGCTGATCGTCTTGGGCGGTCACGTCGCGGGAGGCATGCCAACGCTGGCGTCCCAGACGTTGATCGTTCAGTCGGCGACCCCGATGCTGGCCGTTCTGCCAATCCTGGCGAACGAGGCCCACGGAGACGTCGAGTACGCTACCAACGTGGTCACGACCAGTACGGTCCTGTTCATCGTGGTGGTTCCAATCTTGATGACGTTGATTCAATTTGTTTAAAGGTTAGTTGAAGTCAGCAGAAAGGGTCGATTGCTTCCGCTCAGCTGGGCCGTGACAACCGTGGGCACGACTTCGAGCCACGCAAGAAACGCGTGTCTTGAAGCTCGGCCTTGTGGTAAGTCAGCTGAGAAACGCTGACCAACCACAATGTCACGGTCTTGGTCCATCTGAGCTCCAGCAATCTTAACATGGCGGTCGTCTCGCCACATGGTCTTGACTGTCACCGTCGTAAAGTGACGTTGATAATTTTTCTCGTGTTTGGCAAGGAAACATCAGCCGGCGGAACGATTAATCGGTGTCAGAGTTGTTTTTTAACGAACACGATGCGCAGTTAATCATAAGGGTGGGCTAAAATTGAGCTCACAAAAAATGGTCACATCTCCGAGTGGGGGATGTGACCATTTTTGCGTGAGTGATGAACGGGTGCCTATTTAAGGCGACCCTTGATGTTATTGAAGTAGTCGACGGTGTAGCGGCCATCCGTGACGGTCAGCTTGGTGACGCTGCCGTTGTGGGCCGACCCCGAGACGTCGATGTCGGAGAACTTGGAGACGATGCTGCGAATCGTGGTCCCGTGGGTCGCAATCAGGACCTTGTCGCCATCGTTAGCGGCGGTGACCACGGCGTCTAAACCCGGTTGGACCCGCGCCCAGAACTCGGCGTCATCTTCGGCGTCGTGGTAGGGGTCGTGTTCCTTGAAGAGGTCGTGGGAGGTCTCGATGGAGAAGTCACGGATCAGGGCGTTGTACGAATCGGCGCCCAGCACGTGGGCGGCGAAGCTGGAGTCGAGGCCCTCGAAGAAGCCGAAGTTCTCTTCCCGCAACGCCGGGGCCGTTTGCAGGTCGGCTGGCGTCAGCGCCTGGTTTACGGCCAGGATGTGCTTAGCCGTGGTCTGCGCGCGACTGGTGTCACTGGCGTAGGCGGCGGCAAACGGAATCTTGGCCAGGCGTTCGCCCGCCAAATCGGCGTCTTGCAGGCCCTTAGTGGTCAGCGGGGCGTCGGACCACCCTTGCATCCGGTGATACTTGTTTAAGAAGGTCTGGCCGTGCCGGACCAGGTAAAGCTCAACTGTCGCCATAAAAATAAATCGCTCCTTTGATAAGTGTGGTCGTCTGCCGAGCATCCGCCATCAACGGACCCTCGGGTTATTACAATATTTATCATTCTAACACAGGGTCGGGAAAGGAACGAATGAGCAATCGAAAAAGCTGATGATGCTCTATGGATAATGG
>NZ_AZFC01000035.1:0-250902 GCF_001435095.1 Levilactobacillus spicheri DSM 15429 | reverse complement strand
GGCGCTCCACGCCGGCGAGCAAGCCGGCCGAGGTGGGCACGACTCCGAAGCCCTGCCACCCCCGCAGGTCTCCGGAGCTCGGCCTTGACGTAAGCCGGCTGAAAAACACCGGCTAACGTCAATTTCACCACGGCCGGCAAGTCGCCTCTGTTTCGCTGACGATTGAGAATGATGGCCACTAACGGGGGGATTGGCCACTTTAGAACGATGAAGATTACGGATACCGTGGGTTTGGCGAACGGGTCCATGAAGGTGTCTTTAGGCCGTAATGAAAGTAACGGTGGTGCTTATTCAAGTAGATAATCAGTGAAGAAAGGGGAAATCAACTATCTAGGTGAGCGGGAGGGCCAATAAAAATAGGCTCAGGGGTGAAATCTGTCTTAGCCGGTGTTTTTTACCGGCTTAGACAAAGGTCGGTCTGGAAGACCTGGTTTACGGGTTTCCAGCCGTGCCCACCCCGTTCCAGCCTATTTTTATTGGCCCGGAAGCGTGATTTAGCGGAATGTTTAATTGAGGATGCCCAGTTCGCGGCGGAGTTCGCGGGCGGTGGCGGGAGTGCTGGTGAAAATCAGCCGGTCGTTGAACTTCAGCAGGGTCTCACCGGTCGGCCGGACGAAGTGGCCTTCCCGGAAGATCTGGCTGATGGTGATGTCGCCGACGAACGGCAACTGCCGGATGGCCTGGTCGGTGTAGCGGCGGTTGCGCAGCGTGACTTCGTAGACCGTGGAAGTGGTCGAGGTCAGCAGGCGTAAGGTGGCCGGCGTTTCGATCAGGCTGCGGAGCATGGCGATGTTGACGTTCGGGGTGTTGTAGACCTCGATGCCCAGGTCGGTCAGCTCGTCCTCCCGCTCGTCCAGAACGTTGCGGTCCTCGAAGCGTACGATGACCCGGTTGACCCCGTAGGCCTTGGCTGCCTTGGCCAGCTCGTAGTTTTTATTGGCGTTAAAATGGCCCAGGACCACCGTGTCGGCGTCGAACACGCCCGCGGCCTCGGCCGTTGCGGCGGTCAGGTCGGGGATCAATTGGTCGTTGACCTCGGAGTTGTAGGTCCGGTAGTTGGCTTCCTTGTCGGTGTACATGGTGATGTCGTACCAGCCGGTGGCCAGCTGTTGGGCGACGGGCACCGTCAGGAGGTTGGTCCCGATGAAGTGGACGACACTCTTCTTGAGGTCCTCGGCTTCGGCGGAGTAGCTGAGATTAAAGAGCAGGGGTCCGCAAACACAGGTCAGCACGGCGGCCAGCAGGAAGGCCCCGGACTGTTGCGAGGTGACGGCGTGCATGCTTTTGGCGACCTGGAGCACCGCCAGGACCATGGTGATGGTCACGCTGGAGATGGCGGTCCCGGCTAGGGCGTTGGCCCGTTTGAACCGTAACCGCAGGACGCCGTAAACGATGACCTTGGCCAGCAGGTAGGCCACGAAAAATGCGGGAATCAGCACCAACGTGGCCGGTTGGGCCAACAGCTGCCGCAGGTTCAGGTTGGCACCGCTCATCATGAAGAAGATGGGAATGAAGAAGCCGTAGCCGATGGCGTCGAGGCGGACCTTGGTGTCCTCGCCGGGTTGCAGGAGCTTCATCACGATCCCGGCGACGAAGGCCCCCAGGATGCCCTCGGCCCCGACCGATTCGGCCAGGACGACCAGGCTAAAGATCAGGAAGAAGGCCAGCCGGATGTCCAACTGAGTGGTCGACTTGTTGATGCGTTGGTAAAAGGTGAAGAACGGCTTGAACCGCAGGAACAGCACGCCGGCGGCCAGGAAGATCAGCAGGATCAGCCACAGCGACTGGTTGTGGCTGCCGAAGATGGCGGCGTAGAGGGTCAGCGCCAACAGGGGCACGATTTCCCCCAGGGCGGCGATCAGGAGAATCGTTTGACCAAAGGGCTTGCTGAGGAGCTCCTTTTCCTTGAGCGTGGCGATGACGATTCCCAGTGAGATGGTCATGAAGATGATGGCGGCCAGCCAGGGGTCGGCGAAGAGCTTGAGGGCGACGCAGGCCCAGCCCAGTAACAGGGAGCTGACGACGATGCCGGTGTAGGCCGTGCCAGCGAGAAAGACCGGTGAGTGCTTCGGCGCGCTGTTGGCCACCTTGGCGGCCAGGGGCGTTTGCGGCACCTTGCGCCGGGAGAACAGGCTGAAGTCGATTTCCATCCCACTCAGGAACAGCAGGAAGATGACCCCGGTGTTCGAGAGCAGGTTCAGGGTGGCGTTTGCGTGTACCAGGTTGAAGACGCTGGGACCCAGGAGAATCCCCACGAGGATTTCCACCACGGCGGTCGGCAGGACGCTTAAGCGGAACCAGACCATGGCGAGTGGGGTGACGAGGGCGGCAGTTAAGATGATTAATAGTGATAGTTGATTCATGATGACCCCTCCAAACGTTGGCTCCATTATAGCAAACCTCCCGCGGCATGGCAGTCAGAGGCATTGGGGTCAATGCTATCTTGTTAGTTGGGTGGGGAGATTGCACTCCGTGTCGGCCGTGGTGGTGGGGACGACCATCAAGGCGCTTCTACGACACGACGTCAGTGGGACGGTAGCCTTATCTAATGAAGAATACGCGTCCGACTAGTTGATCAGAAAATGGTGGGAACATTGACGGGTGTTTTCCATGCTAAATGAAGGAAGCATCAATGCCACTCCACTACAGTGGTAGTTAAGACGACATAGTGGGATGACTGCTATGTCAAGATTGCTGGAGCGAAGTCGTGCCCACGGTCGTCACGGCCCAGCTGAGCGGAAGCAATCGACCCTTTTCGCTTCTTGATCAAGAAGCGGTGCCAGTAACCTTAAAGGTAGATTCCTTTATTTGTAGGGAAAATAAGTGTAAACTGTTTAGGCGAATTATTGAAAAACTGACCGTTACGACGCCAGTGACATCAAGGAGGAATTACGTTGGCAGATTCAATCAAAGCCCATGAACAGAAGCATTTAGATGAGGTCGTTGCCAAGATCAAGGTGGCCCAGGCTGAGGCTAAGAAACGAATCGACGTCGCCGAAAGCGATGAGGCGGGGATTCGGAAGAACTTTGTCAACGACCTGCGGATCAAGACCGACAGTTACGAGGGCCTCATGGAGACCGCCCTGTCCGTCCGGCAGCAACAACAGCTGCTGGCCGAACGGCAGAACAGCTGGCAGCACGCCACGACCGAGTTGAGCACCCTCAAGCGCCTGGAGAAGCGGGCCTACTTCGCCCGCATCGACTTTCAGGAGACGCCGACGTCTAAGCCCGAGACCATTTACATCGGGCTGGGGTCCTTCTCGGATTCGCCGGACCACTTCCTGATCTATGACTGGCGAGCGCCCATCTCCAGCATCTACTACGATGGGGAGCTGGGCAACGTCAGCTACCAGACGCCGGACGGGGAACAGACCGTCGACGTGCAGCTCAAACGTCAATTTCAGATTGAGGACGGCACCATCGTCACGCTCTACGACACCGACCAAACGGTGACTGATCAGATGCTGCTGTCCGCGCTGAGCGAGCACTCCGATACCCATATGAAGAGTATCGTGACCACCATTCAAAAGGAACAAAACCAGATTATCCGGGACACCAAGTCCGACCTGCTGTTCGTGCAGGGGGCTGCGGGGTCCGGGAAGACGGCCGCCATTTTACAACGGGTCGCCTTCCTGCTGTACCGCTACCGGGGACACCTGAACGCGGGGCAGGTCATCCTGTTCTCGCCGAACCAACTCTTTAACGACTACATCGACCAGGTGCTGCCCGAACTGGGGGAGCACAACATGGTCCAGATGACGTACTACCAGTATGCCGGTCGACGGTTACCGAAGATCGACATTGAAACGCTGGCCCAACGCTTTGCCGAGACCAACACGGCCGCCGAGAAGAAGATTGCTGCGCTGAAGGGCAGCCTCGCCTTCTTTAACGCGGTGACCGACTACGCCGACCACCTGGAGCAGGCGGGGATGGTCTTCCGCAACATCGCCTTTCAGGGCAAGACCTACATCCCCAAGGAAAAGATCCAGGAGATCTACTACCGCTTCAACCGCAACTACCACTTGGGCAACCGCCTGCAGGCCACCAAGGAGGCCCTGGTGCGAATCTTGAACCGGCGGATCGCCGGGGAGATGAAGTCCAAGTGGGTCGAAGAGACCATCCAGGACCTCAGCAAGGAACAACTGGACAGCCTGTACGGCGACCATCCACGGGAATTCGATTCCGCGGACAAGGAGTTTCAATTCTTGGCGCGCAAGGTGGTCATGCAGTCCCTGGAACCCGTCCGCAGAGCCATCGTGCGGGCCCGCTTCCTCAGCATCAACAACCAGTACGTCCACATGCTACGCCAGATGCCGCAACACATCGACCTGGCCAAGTACGGCATCAGCCAGGCGGACTGGAACACCAGCGTCGAGACCACGATTGCCGAGCTGCGGGACCACAAGATGCGGCTGGTCAACACCACGCCGTACCTGTACCTCTACGATAAGATCGCCGGCAAGAACGGGGACCGCGACATGCGCTACGTCTTCATGGATGAGATTCAGGACTACAACGCCTTTCAACTGGCCTTCCTGAAGACGACCTTCCCGCGGGCCCGCTTCACCATGCTGGGGGACCTGAACCAGGCCATCTTCACCAAGGAAAACAGCCACACGCTGCTGCACGAGCTGAGCACCATGTTCGACCCGGAGAAGACCCGGGTGGTCCAGCTGACGCGCTCGTATCGTTCGACGCAACAGGTGACCGACTTCACCAAGCACATCCTGAAGAACGGCGAGGCGGTGACCTCGTTCGCCCGGGAAGGGGAGCTGCCGACCATGACGGTGGCGACCGACGAGGACCAAGCTCTACACCGGGTCATGGCCGAGCTGAAACGCAACGATGCCGACCAGGAGACCACGGCGATCATCGGTAAGGACCTGGCGGATTGCCGGGACCTGACCGAGAAACTGCGGGCCAAGGGCGTGGCGGTCACGCTGATTCAGTCGGAAAACCAACGGCTGGCTCCCGGCGTGATCGTGGTGCCGTCCTTCCTGGCCAAGGGGCTGGAATTCGATGCAGTCATCGTGTGGCAGGCGTCGCGGAGCCGTTACTCCGCCGATGACGAGCGGCAGTTGCTCTACACCATCTGCTCACGGGCGATGCACCGGCTGAGCCTGGTGGCCATCGGCGAGCTGTCACCGCTCCTGAGTGACGTGCCGACCAGCGAGTATGACGTGGTCGCGGCCGACTAACTGATGATGAATAGAAAGGCGCCCGGAGATTCTTTCCCGGGCGCCTTTTTGAGTTGGTCAATCGTGGCGGGCATTCGCCGAAAGCGGTTCATTTCTGAAGAGAATGCGTTATAATGAAAGATAAATTTTGCAAAATGATTTCGAGGTGTCTTCATGAGTGATCCCATCAATTACAACGCGTTTAGCCGCGAGCAGTGGAAGCAGTTCGCCAACGCCACGGCGCTACCGCTGACCCAGGAAAGCTTACGGCAGATCAAAGCGTTCAACGACCGTATTTCCCTCCAAGACGTGCAGGATATCTACATTCCGTTGGTGCACCTGCTACGGATCGAGTTCGACCGGTACCGCCAGCTTCAACGGGACAAGGCGACCTTCTTACACAAACAACCGCACCGGGTGCCGTTTATCATCGGCATCGCCGGCAGTGTCGCGGTGGGCAAGAGTACCGCCGCGCGGCTGCTCGAGGTCCTGTTGAACCACTACTTCGTGGGGCAGCGGATTCAGCTGATCACCACCGACGGTTTCCTGTACAGCAACGAGGAACTGAAGAAGCGCAACCTGATGGCCCGCAAAGGCTTTCCGGAAAGCTACAACATGCCGGCGCTGATCAACTTCTTAAACGAGGTCAAGTCGGGGGCGCCGCTGATCAAGGCGCCGCTGTATTCGCATAAGATCTACGACGTGGTCCCGGACCAGTTCGAGTACATCGTGCACCCCGACATCCTGATCGTTGAGGGCATCAACACCTTACAGCTGCCGACCAACGAGCAGATCTACGTCAGCGACTTCACCGACTTTTCCATCTACGTAGATGCTGAGGCGTCGCTGATTGAGAGCTGGTTCTTGGAACGGTTTGAACTGTTGCTCGAGACGGCCTTTCAGGACCCGACCAACTATTACTACCCGTACGCAATCGGCGATCACGATGAGGCCATCCGCAAGAGCAAGCAGGTCTGGCACGACATCGACCTGAAGAACCTGGAGGAGTACATCCTGCCGACCCGGAACCGGGCGGACATGATCATCCACAAGACCTTCCACCACCGAATCGACCGGCTTCTGCTGCGGAAGTACTAGCCGCCAACGACCGTCGGTGTTGCACGCTCGCTGACACGGATGAGTGGGTGATTTAAAAGCTGGCAATTTAGTTAGGGGGAATCGGCCGAATGTTACGAGAAGCAACGATCGTTGATGCCGACGCGGTGGCGATGATGGTCCTGCACGAACTGGAGCGGCGCCAGTACCGCCAACTCCGGCGGGTCAGTAAGGAACAGCTTTCCCAGCTGCTCTTCGTGGGCTACCACCAGCCCGACTTTCGCTACGGCTACCCGCAGGCCCACGTGTACCAGAACCAGGGCGTGGCGGTCGCGGTGGCCTACGGGTTTCCGGCGGCACGCGAGGCGACCCTGGATAACCGCTGGACGGCGCTGTTCGCCCGGCTGCAGGTCACGCCCCCGCAACATCCGGTGGTCCAGCCCCGGGCCCAGCCCGACGAGTGGTACCTGGACCTCCTGACGGTCAACCCGCGGTACGCGCATAAGACCTACCAGCAGAAGTGGTTCGACGAGTGGCTGATGGGCGAGACGATTCACCGCGCCCGCCAGAGTGGCCAGCCGGTTTTGGGGATGGATGTGCGTCCCGGGACTGGAATCGCTTCCTTGGCCGCCCAGTTTGGGTTTGTCGCCACGAGCCGG
Source organism: Levilactobacillus spicheri DSM 15429 (assembly GCF_001435095.1). GTDB lineage: Bacteria > Bacillota > Bacilli > Lactobacillales > Lactobacillaceae > Levilactobacillus > Levilactobacillus spicheri. The sequence goes on along the minus strand of NZ_AZFC01000035.1, from coordinate 244,010 downwards.
CGCCGCTTTGACCGGCAAACCTACTTACACTTGCGTTATCCGTTGACTTGACGGGGAAGTTTCGATTGACCACACCCCGGGAAACCGGTAGAATATAGGCAATGTTTAGCAATTAAGAAAGGGTGAATGGCTTGGCAAACGTTGATCTGTCCAAATTTGACAAAATCATCGTCTTAGATTTCGGTAGTCAGTATAACCAACTGATTACGCGCCGGATCCGTGACTTGGGCGTTTACTCCGAGCTCAAAGCGCACACCATGAGTGCCGCGGAGATCAAGGCTTGGGGCCCCAAGGGGATCATCTTTTCTGGCGGCCCCAACAGTGTGTACGATGACGACGCACTGAAGGTCGACCCAGAGATCTTTAAGCTCGGGATTCCGATTCTGGGAATCTGTTACGGCATGCAACTGATGGCGTACAACCTTCCGGGTGGGAAGGTCGAGTCCGCGGACAACCGGGAATACGGTCGGGCGGACATTGACGTCCTCAGCGACGACGCGACGCTCTTCAAGGGCACGCCTAAGGAACAAACAGTCTGGATGAGTCACGGGGACCTCGTGACGCAGGTGCCCGACGGTTTCGACCGGGTCGCAACCAGTGAGAACTGTCCCATCTCCGCCATGCAAAACGTGGCCCAAAACTTTTACGGGATTCAATTTCACGCCGAAGTTCGGAACACGGCGTACGGCAATGACATCCTGAAGCACTTTGCCTTCGATGTCTGCCACGCCGAGGCCAACTGGTCGATGGACGACTTCATCGACCTGCAGATCGACCAGATTCGTAAGACGGTCGGCAACAAGCGCGTGCTGTTGGGCCTGTCCGGTGGGGTCGATTCCTCCGTCGTGGGGGTCCTGTTGCACAAGGCCATTGGCCCGCAACTGACCAGCATTTTCGTCGACCACGGCTTGCTCCGAAAGGGCGAAGCCAAGCAGGTCATGGACAGTCTGGAAGGCAAGTTCGGCCTGAACATCGTCAAGGTCGACGCCCAGGACCGCTTCATGAGCAAGCTGGCGGGTGTGACAGAACCGGAAAAGAAACGGAAGATCATCGGTAACGAGTTCATCCAGGTCTTTAACGATGAAGCCCAAAAGCTGGACGGCATCGACTTCTTGGCCCAAGGCACGTTGTACACCGACGTGATTGAAAGCGGGACCGACACGGCCCAAACGATCAAGTCCCACCATAACGTGGGGGGCTTGCCGAAGGACATGCACTTCCAATTGATCGAACCACTCCGCTCCCTGTTTAAGGACGAGGCCCGGAGCTTAGGGGAAAAGTTGGGGATGCCGAGCGACTTAGTTTGGCGTCAGCCGTTCCCTGGTCCGGGTCTGGGGATTCGGGTCTTGGGTGAGATTACGCCCGAGAAGCTCCAAATCGTGCGGGACAGTGACTTGATCCTGCGTGAGGAAATCAAGAAGGCCGGTCTGGACCGCGATATCTGGCAATACTTTACGGTGCTGCCAAACATCAAGTCGGTCGGCGTGATGGGTGACGGGCGGACCTACGACTACGCGGTCGGGATTCGGGCCGTGACCTCCATCGATGGGATGACGGCGGACTTCGCGCACATTCCGTGGGACGTCTTGCAAGAGATCTCCGTACGGATCGTTAACGAAGTCAAGCACGTAAACCGCATCCTGTACGATGTGACGAGCAAGCCGCCTTCGACCATTGAGTGGGAATAAGCTTCTCGCTCGGTAAATCAAACTTTAAGGAGCACACTCTTGGATTCGGTGTCCGGGGGTGTGCTTTTTTTGAGGGCTTTTTGAAGCGCCTAAAATCAGAGAAACCGGTCATGCCGGTGCTTCGCGGGCGGGTAGGTCTAGGCCTGCCAGTCGGCAGGAAGTGCTGAAACGGGTCGACAATTCTCGTCAATCAGGTATGATAGTTAGCGGACTCGCTAAGCGGGCCAACTAGGAAACTGACGGGGGAAAGAAATGATTATGTGGACAGTTCAGCCGATGGCAGTCTATCGGCAGCTGGAACGAGACGGCGTGTTTCGGTGTGATATTACCCAATCGGCATGGCAGGATGCACCAGAATTTATGACGGCCTACCGGTGGATGCGTGGCCAGATGGAACGACGGATTGGGCCGGCACCGGTGGCGGACGCTTACCCGATTTGGGGCTGGTATCGGCGTGATTGGCAACACAAACGACCGGATTTTCGGTACTACCGGGATTATGAAGACCAGGTTTGTCTGGAAATCGACGTGCCGGAGGAGCAGGTCTTGTTGAGCGATTTTGAGACTTGGAATGGTATCTTGAATGAAGGCTATTTGTCCGGGGCTAGGAACGAGGCCGAGTTTGATGCCGGACAAGCGTGGTACGACGCATTGCCCGCCCAACGAAAGCAACGGGAACTGCATCGGTCGTGGACCAGAGTTTTTGAAATTGGTCCCGTGCATGATCCGAGTTGGTGGATCGGTAAGGACGTGCAGGGATGCATCTGGGAACTGCGGCAAGAACAGATTAAACACGTGTTGCGCGTCCGCAAGGGGCAGCGCATGGAACAACTCTTTTAGCGCTGACGGTGACCAGCGTTACAGCACCATATATATGAAAAGGCCCATCCAAGACAACGTTGAACGTCTTGAGTGGGCCTTTTCGGTTTTAGAGAAATCGGTTGTACCGTTGCTTCGAGGGCTGGCAGGCCAGCCCGAATAGGATGAGGGCGCCGAGAAATGGAACCAGGTAGAGCAGCCAGCACAGGCCGCTCATGCCGATGTCGTGGAGGCGGCGGACCATGGCGGTGATGGCCGCGATGCTCATCACCAAGTAGTAAGTCGCGAAGAGCAGGAGAATGACCATCGGCGCGATGACCGATTGCCCGGTGTAATCACTACTGAGGCTGTTGAAGAAAAAGGAAAGCGCGACGGACAGGGGGAAGTTGAGCAGAAAGATGCCCAGCGTGCCCCACCAGTAATCGGCCCGGCCCAGCCGCTTATTGATGTGAAAGAGGTCCTGGAAGTACAGCTTGGTCGAGGGTCCCAATCCCGGGGCCGGACTCTCGTTGTACGGCTGATCCGGTCGGGGTTCCTCGGTGGATGCGACCGATGGTGGGGTCGGCGTTGTCGGTTGATTGGCCAGCGCCTGTTGGGCCCCACAGGCGGGACAGAAGGCGTCCGTCGCCGGAAGGGCCTTGCCACATTGGGAACAGAAATGATGATGGGTTTGCATACGCTTGCTCCTTTAGAAGATCTGTAGAGACGTCATCAGGAACAAGATAAGGGATTGGATGGAAGAACGCAACGAGAAGTCAAATGGGGAAGTTAGCGCGGTCAATGTTACTGAAAAGGCGGAATTGGTTAAGCCCCTGATAAGGTTCTTGAGCAAAGTGTGAAGCCGACATGATGGCGGGATGAAGGTTTTGGCATAATTTTGCGAACAGGTGCTGATTTTGACCACTCTGTGAAAATTGGAGTGGTCATCTATTCATGTAATTCCTTATCATCACTATAAGATATTTATCACAGAAGCCAAGTAAGAAAGTGAGCTGCCGCTGATGACAACCCACCGACTGAAAGACCTTATCAGAATCACGAGCTGTTTTCTCGCACTGACCCTGTGCCTGTGGGGTCTCCCCACGGCCGCCAGCGCTGCGCCGGTCATCCGGACCCCGCACTGGGGAAGCTGGCAGACCCGGACCATCACCTACCACTATCCGGGAAAGTCGACTTATTACCGAAGCATTTGGCGCCAGGCCGCGACCCAGTGGAATCGAACGGGTGCCATCCGGTTAAAACGGGTGCAACGGGCCCGACACGCCGACGTGGTGGTGAAGACCGCTAACGTGGGGATGACCTATTCCGGGCGGACCCATTACCGCTACCGGCCACAGAAAAACGGGCACGTCATCGTGGCGGCCAAGGCCACGTTAAACCACAAGGTCCTTTCCACGTACCGCTATACGAAGCAGCAGCGTATCAACGTCGCCGCCCACGAAATCGGGCACGCCATTGGCTTGGGTCACTCGAAGTGTCCCAAGAGCGTGATGCACGCCACCAACCGGCACGCGCGGGTCAACCGGCAGGATCGGTTAGCGTTGAAGCGGGCGTATAAGAGCCAGGGGTCCTAGGGAAACGGCCCCTTTTAAACTGAGTCGCCCGTCCGTCCAAAGCAAGGAAAATTGGTCAGACCACTAGTGGTGTCAATAACCCCTGAAACAGATAATTAGCACCTGTAATCACCTAGACCACTTGGTTGCCGGCGGGGCCACCAGGTGGTCTTTTTAATGGGGAGGTCTCAAGTGCCCTGGATAGTTTAATCCCTGCGCCGTTAGTCCGTTTTTTGACCTAACTTAACCCGCTAAAATCCGAAATAATTATACTTGTATAAGACTGCGCAATCCAGTCGTGACGGGGATTGATGAACTATCAACATTATATTTAGTGATAACAAAGTTTCATGTCATTGATTATTCCTCACAACCTGGCTATAATGGATAGTGACAACTAGATGAAATGCGGATTCTAGTTGTTGAATTGCCTGATTTTGGTCATAGTTAAAGAGGGGGACCAATCATGAAGGACTTAGAACGGAAAACACACTACAAGATGTACAAGTCACACAAGGGCTGGCTGGTGGCCGGTATCACGGTCACGAGTTTAGCCGTGGGGATTTTTGCGGGTCCGCAAACGACCCAAACGGCCAAGGCCGACGATGGTACGCCGGCGACGGAAGCCACGAGCGACGCCAACGCGGCGGAGAACGCCTCGCAGGTCACCCTGTCGAAGAGTGATACGACGGAATCCGGCACTCAGTCGGACCCGGCACCCGCTGCGAAATCAACGCCAGTCGCGGAAACGACGGGGGTCGCCGACGATGCGACTCAAGAAGAACCGGTAACTGAAAATGAAACCGTTAACTCGGACCCCGACGCGGTGAATGATCCCACGGGCAAGGATTCTGGCGATGGGACGATAACCGAAGAGAAGCAAGATGCTCCAGCAACGGCAAACCCAGTATCGGCGGAAAATGCTGAGGTGTCAGACGCAACGGCCGAAGCGGATACAAACCAATCAACCGAACCGGTCAAGACGGGGATTACCGTACAGAATCCGGATGACTTGACTAATAAAGTGACGGGACAACCGTCGTTTAACGTTAGCAAGGACAATCAACTTCAATATACCTACGACCACACGGATGCTAATGGTGTTAGCTCTGATTTGAGAGTCGTCGATGGTTATAGTGCTAGCCACCAAACGCAAGGGACGGGAGCTTGGCTGGGTGAAACGTATGCTAATAATATCCCACAAGATGCTAAGGGATATGATACGAATTCGCCGTTTGTAAACAGTCAATTGTATATCGATGAATGGCTTCCCGATTCGGGATTACAGTACTTTATCTGGCAAAATAACTTTGCCTCGAAGTACGCCACGATTGCCGACTTCCGGAATAACTTCACCAAGGCTGAATTGGCTACGGTCACGAATATCACGTCGACCGAAGCCATGCAGGCTACCACGCCAAATGGGTCGGTCCCAACGTCTTATTACTACGCGTTGATGTCCATGAAGACCCTTGAAGGGTTACAGAACGCGACAAACCTGGAAACACTGTATTTGTACCCGAACCCAGATGTTAGTCAAGCTACGCTTGGATCAGCGCTGAAGAACGGGAATCTATGGGATATTCGGGCCTTGAGCGGGTTGAAAAATTTGACAAGTGTCGATATTACGTTATTCTCCGTTAACGATATTTCTGCATTGGGGAACAAGGACAAGTTAACGCACGTGGGCTTGGCGTACAATCAGGTGACCGATATTTCGCCATTGGCGACCGATAAGAACCTCAATATCAAAACGGATGCACAGCTCAGTAATCAGCACATCTTGTTAGCGCCCATCCATGTCAGTGATAAATTAGCCAGTGGGAACAGTACAACTGCGGATGGCACGCTGACCTACACGACGCCCTCCTTTATTATCAAGGACCTGACTTCGGCAAACCTCCCTATCAGAGGGTTTGACAACTCCGAACAGACCTTGTACCCACTGCTGTACCCGTCAAGTGCGGATGCGGGAAACGTCAACGACAATACGTTGTCGTGGTACAACCTGCTCGCCGGAACGCAGAATTATTATGGGAGCCTCTCGACGACCTGGGCGGACACTAACAGTGACTTCGCGGGATACATCATTCAACCGTACGACATGGCTGCGGACGTCAGTGATTTAAACGTGAATATTCAATTACTACAGGCCAATGGCCAGCAAATCAACCTGGCACCGTCTACGCTGATTTCGGGTAAAGTTGGATCTGAAGTCAATGTGCAGTCTAATGCCACCGTCATGACGTTCTTGAATCAGCAGATTGAGAAGGGCTACACGTTCTCCGGCTTGATCCTAGACGGGACGGGGCGCTACTCAGATTACCTGGCCGGCAATGGCTTGGCCAACGCGCAGTCTTCGTGGGTCACGACTTTAGAAGATGAGTCGAAGAACTGGACCATCCTGTTTTACAAGGATGTCCTGCCATGGAACGTCACGGTGGATTACGGGTACAAGGATGCCGATGGTAAGTTCACGGCCATCACCGACGCAGATGATACAGCGGTGACCGATAGTCACACGGGGACTTCTGATGAACAATTAGCATTGAAGGATTACCAAAAGGACTTCCCGGACTACGTCTACACCGGCGCTGAAAGCAGTGTGGACGGGACGACCTGGACGGACATCAGCCAGGATGCCACGATTCCGTTCTTGGGGGCCAAACAGGTCATTCACATGGTCTACGCCCAAGCCAAGCGGGCCACGGTGACCATCAAGGATGCCACGACCGGTGAGACCGTGCAGACGTTAGACTACACGACCAATCCGGAACTCCGGGGCGCCATCGGGACGACCAGTTCCTTTGATTCCGCGACGGTGACGGATCCAGCAGTGGCCAAGGGTTACGTGGTGGTCAGTGATACCACCAAGAATGCCGATGGCACCAGCGCCATTGTCTTCACCAACGACGATACGGCGAACCTGAACTTTGTGGTCACGTTGGCCCACGCGTTTAACACCGTTGAAAAGGCGGTCCAAGAACAGATTACCTACCAAGATACTCAGAAGAACCAAGTCGCTGATCCGACCACCAAGACCATCACGTTTGCGACGGTGACGGATCAGGTCACGAACCAGTCCGTGACCTACAGTAAGGCGGACGCGACGAGTGCGCCAACGCTGGATGTCACCGGAAAACCAACCGATGCCGGCTGGACCGTTTACCAGGCGGGTGACCAGGTCGCATTTGACGCCGTCCAGAACCCGATGATCAAGGGGATGCACGTGGTCAAGACCACCGATCCCGCCAATGACCTGACGCAGGTCACGGAACAGACCATCACCTCCGAGGCGGCTAACCTGGCCTTCGTGGTGACCTATGCGGCCGACACGACCGGTGGTGGCGGAAATCCGGATCCGGAGAACCCAGACCCTGAGAATCCAGATCCGGAAACGCCAGATCCAGGTAATCCAGGTGGCGGCGGTTCCGTGACGCCGGAAGTCCCATCGACCGGCGGCAACTCCTCCGGTAGTGCGGGCGACCAAGGAACGGCGAACAAGAAGCCGAATAAGGTAACGGGTGGCCAAAACGCGGGCGCTGTTAATAACGGCGGTAGCGCCGCAACGGGGCAACCAGGCATGACCGCAGCGGTTACGACCGGTGGTCACGCAGCAAAGGTGGACTTGGCGGCGAACACGGCTAAGCAGCCGGCTCAAGCGACGTCGCAAAACGCCAGTGACCAGTTGCCACAGACTAATGAGCAAGCAAACAATGGCTTGGCCGTTGTGGGTCTCGCTCTGTTGGGCGCCTTAGCTGGGGCGTTTGGCTGGAAGAAGCGGCGGAATTAACGAAGTCAGCGCCGAATAAAAGCTAGAACAGGAAGATCCTGCTATGAGCAGACCAGTGATGGCCGTTCTCATAGCAGGATTTTCTTGTAAAATTAGGGGCCTCTCACGGGAAAATGTGAGGGGCCTCTTTCGGGTGTTCGGAATACCGCTTATAATAAATCGAAGAGAGCGTTTTTATATAAGGATCCTTGATTCACTCAGTGTTATGCCAAAAAAATCCTGAGGAGAAATGGAGTTTTTCTGATGAAAAAACAAATTAATGTCGTGGGTGCGGTGCTATTGGAAGCCGACAAGATTTTAGCGACCAAACGAAATGATGACCGAATTCTGGGAACCCTCTGGGAATTTCCAGGTGGCAAAATTGAGCCGGGGGAAACGCCGGAACAGGCGTTGGCCCGCGAAATGCGAGAAGAGTTTGATGACGACATCGCGGTTGGTGCCAAGGTCGCAACCAGCAGTCACGAGTATGACTTTGGCGTGGTGCATTTAACCGCATACTATGCCAAGTTCTTGACGCACCACTTTGATTTAATTGCTCACAGCAAGGTGGAGTGGGTGACGCAAGATCAGCTGGCGACCCTTAACTGGGCGGATGCGGACCAGGGAATTGTTGAGGCCTTGAAGCAGGCCGATTTAACGCAGGTGACATTTAATGGAACTAACTGATATTCAGCGAAAATTACAGGCCTCTTTGACAAATGGTCTGGTGGACCAACGGATTAACGGCCGGGAGAACTTGATGCCCCGGTTTATTTATAACGATCAGGGTGACACGATGTGGCTACACATTGAACGGGAGCTGAGTCACTGCTCCGCATTTACCTTCGTCATTGCCTTTATTACGGAACGGGCTTTAGCGATGCTGAAGGCCAAGCTGGCGGATATTGCGCAGGAGGGTGTGCACGGGCGGATCATTACGGCCGATTACCTCGATTTTAATAATCCCAAGGTCTTTCGTGAACTTAAAAAGTTGCCCAACGTTGAGGTACGCATTGCCCCGCAAGACGCCTTTCATGCGAAGGGGTATCTGTTTGCCCACCAGCAGGCGGGGTATCAATCAGCGATCATCGGTAGTGCGAATTTAACGCAGGGGGCGTTGCTGCAAAATTACGAGTGGAATATCGAATTTACCTCGCACGAAAATGGGGCCTTGACCGGTAAGCTGATGGCCGAGGTGGAGGCAATGTGGGCCGCTTCTCAGCCACTAACGGACCTGTGGATCGACGAATACCGCGAAGAATATGATGCGGGGCCTAAATTGATTAGTCTGACGGATGCTGATCAAGCGGAAAGCGTGTCGCAGAAGATTGAACCTAACCAGATGCAGCGAGAAGCCTTACGGGGCTTGGCAGATATCAGAGCACGGGGGGCGCACCGGGGACTGATTATTTCGGCGACGGGGACGGGAAAGACCTATTTAGGGGCCTTTGACGTGAGAAGTTACCAGCCAAAGCGGTTCCTGTACATCGTTCACCGTGAGCAGATTCTGAAGAAGACCCAGGAAAGTTTTAAAACGATCCTCCGGCATGATTTTTTTGAGAAGTTTCCAGAGGCGACTGCTGAAGAATTTAACGACCAGTTTGGCTGTCTTTCAGGAAACGAGCGGAACTATACGGCTAAATACCTCTTTGCGACGATTCAGACTTTGTCGCAGCCCGACCAATTACGGCATTTTTGCTCTGATGAGTTTGACTACATCCTAATTGATGAAGCACACCGGGCCGGTGCGGGCAGCTATCAGCGGGTGTTGGCCTACTTTCAGCCGAAGTTTTTATTGGGGATGACGGCGACCCCGGAACGAATGGATGACTTTAACCTCTACGAACTATTCGATTATCACGTGCCGTACGAGATTCGATTACAGAAGGCTTTAGATGAGGACATGCTTTGCCCGTTTAACTATATTGGCGTGGCGGATTATGAAAAGGACGGTCGTGTGATCGATGAAACCAGTCAGTTAGAATGGTTGACCTCGGACGAGCGGGTCACGTACGTCATACAGCAAACGCAGTATTATGGCTATTCGGGAGAGGTTCTCCGAGGACTGATCTTCTGCAGCCGAACGGATGAGGCCGAGGAATTGGCCCAGGCCTTTACGATGCGTGGGTATCCCAGTGCGGCGCTAACGGGCAGTACTCCCCAGAAGACGCGGGAGAACCTGGTTAAACAACTGGAACAGGGGGACCTATGTTACATCATCACCGTGGATGTCTTTAATGAAGGGGTGGATATTCCCTGTGTCAATCAGATTGTGATGCTGCGAAATACTCAGTCAAGTATTGTCTTTATTCAACAACTTGGCCGGGGATTGCGTAAGTTTGCGGGGAAAGACTACGTGACGGTGATTGATTTCATCGGTAACTATAAAAATAATTACCTCATTCCGATTGCACTAACGGGGGACAAATCACGGAACAAGAACGTGGCGCACGACGACCTAGACGTGCAACAAATTTCCGGGGTGTCGACGATTAGTTTTTCTAAGATTGCCAAGGAACGGATCTATGAATCCATTAATACGGCGAACCTGGATGGGTTACGCGTTCTGCGCGAGGATTACCAGGCACTCAAGAATCAACTGGGTCGGATTCCCTTATTAACCGACTTTGAACAATCGGGAACGGTTGACTGTATGGTGTTTGCCAAGAAGTTTTCTAATTACTATCAATTTCTTCTCAGGATGAAGGAAGACGTTCACCTGACCTTATCCCAAGAGCAGGTCTTAAACTTTGTTTCGATTGAATTGATGAACGGTAAGCGGGTCGTGGAACTCCGGTTACTACGCCAGCTACTGGCGCACGGGGGAACGTATGACCAAGCATCCTTTAGCGACGAATTGCAAGCGGATCACGTTTACTATAATGCAACCGTTGAGCGGTCCGTCGAACGGGTTCTCTCGTTGGCCTTCTTTGTTCCCAAGAGCCAGGAAAAGTATGGCGGTCAGGCAATTGTGACGCTCACCACGGGTCGCTACCAGCTCAGCCAAGCGGTGCAAACACAGTTAGCGGCCAACCTGGTATTCCAGCAGTTGGTTGTGGATGCGATTAATGCCGGCCTTGAACGCAGCAAGCCGTATCGGGTGGACCAGCAGTTCACCCTGTATCAACGCTATACCCGAAAAGACGTGTGTCGCTTGCTCGGGTGGCAGAGCGATGTGAGTTCAACACTGTACGGGTATCGTGTGCGTGATGGCATTTGCCCCATCTTTGTCACCTACGCAAAATCGGATGATATTGACGATAGTATCAAGTATGCGGATAAGTTCCTTAATCCGGACCTATTCCTGTGGTACACCCGTCATAACAATAAGCTTGATAGTAAAGAAGTTCGGCAGATCTTGCAGGAGCAGACCACGATTCACCTGTTCGTGAAAAAGAGTGATGATGAGGGGAGTGACTTCTACTACTTTGGGGAGGTCACGGTGCAGGAAGCCCGGCAGGAAACGTTCACTGCCAAAGGAAAAAAGGAACCCATCGTGAAGATGCTGCTGGCGCTGAAGCAGAGTGTCCAGTTCGATAAATATATTGAATTTGAGAAATAGGGGAGCCCTAAATTTAGGAAGCATTGTGCGGGGCTAAGTCGTTTTGAGAAAGCAATTGTTAATTTAAAATGAGAAAAATCCCCACACAATCCGAGCTTCCCCCTTACAAATAGCGTATAATGAATTTATTCTAATAGTATTTTAACTTGGAGGGGAATCTATGACTGAAGCAACTCATTTTTATCAGACATTCCAACCGACGCACTACAACGTGTACATCGACATTAACCGCGCAACCAAGCAAATCAGTGGGACATCCATGATTACCGGGGATGCCAAGAGCGAAACGATTGCCGTGCACGAAAAATACATGACGATTTCAGCCGTGAAGGTGGACGGGCAAGACGCGCCGTTTACCCTCGACGAAAAGGCCGAAGGGATTCGCATCAACGTCGGCAAGACCGGCGCCGTGACCGTTGCTATCGACTACACCGCACCCCTGACCGACAGCATGATGGGTATCTACCCGTCCTACTACGAGCTGAACGGTGAGAAGAAGCAGATCATCGGGACGCAATTCGAGACCACGGCGGCTCGGCAGGCCTTCCCGTGTGTCGACGAGCCCGAAGCCAAGGCCACGTTCGACCTGGCCATCAAGTACGACGAACAACCCGGTGAGACGATTTTGAGCAACATGCCCGAGATCAAGACCGAAGACGGCGTCCACTACTTCGACACCACCAAGAAGATGTCCTCTTACCTGATTGCCTTTGCCTTTGGGGACCTCCAAAGTAAGCAAACGACCACCAAGAGCGGCGTCAAGGTCGGCGTTTTCGCCACCAAGGCGCACCAACCCAAGGAACTCGACTTCGCCCTGGACATTGCCAAGCGCTCCATCGAGTTCTACGAGGACTTCTACCAGACGCCTTACCCACTCCCACATTCCTGGCAATTAGCCTTACCCGACTTCTCCGCCGGGGCCATGGAAAACTGGGGGTTGGTCACCTACCGGGAAGCCTACCTGACGCTGGATCCCGACAACACGTCGTTGGACATGAAGCAACTGGTTGCCACGGTCATCGCGCACGAACTTGCGCACCAATGGTTCGGTGACCTGGTTACCATGAAGTGGTGGGACGACCTCTGGTTGAACGAAAGTTTCGCCAACATGATGGAATACGTCGCCATCGACGCCATCGAACCCGACTGGCACATCTGGGAGACCTTCCAGTCCTCCGACGTCCCAATGGCCTTACAACGGGACGCGACCGACGGGGTTCAATCCGTCCACGTCAACGTTGAGGACCCGGCCGAGATCGACGCTCTGTTCGACAGCGCCATCGTTTACGCCAAGGGGGCGCGGATGCTGGTCATGGCGCGTGCCTTGGTCGGCGACGACGCCTTGCGGAAGGGCTTAAAGGCCTACTTCGAGGCACACCACTACGGCAACGCCAAGGGGGCGGACCTCTGGGCGGCCTTAGGCGATGCTTCCGGTAAGGACGTCGGTACCATCATGAACTCCTGGCTGGAACAACCCGGGTATCCCGTGGTCTCCGCCAGCGTGGTCGATGGCCAACTGACCTTGAGTCAAAAGCAATTCTTCATTGGCGACGGCCAAGACGCCGGTCGCTTATGGCAGATTCCGTTGAACAGCAACTACGAGGTCGCTCCGGCCATCTTCAAGGACGCGACCGTGACGTTGGGTGACTACGCCGAACTGCGGCAAGCGGCCGGTGAGCCGTTCCGGGTCAACGTGGGCAACAACTCACACTTCATTGTGAAGTACGACCAAACGTTGCTGGACGACATTTTGGCGCACGTCGACGACCTCGACGCCACGGCGCAATTGCAGGTCTTGCAAGACTTACGGCTCTTAGCCGATGGTCGGCAAATCAGCTACGCCAGTGTCGTGCCGTTGCTGAGCCGCTTCGCCAATAACCCGGCCACGGTGGTCACGGTGGCCCTGTACCGGCTCGCTAATAACCTGAAGAAGTTCGTGACGCCGGGTTCCGCCGAGGAAAAGACGTTGCAGGCCTTCTACGACCAGCTGAGTGGCCAGCAGGTCGCCCGGTTAGGCTGGACGCCACAAGCCGGTGAGTCGCAAGACGACACTTTGACGCGGCCGTACGTGTTGAACGCGGCCCTGTACGCGCAGAACGCGCAGGCCATCGCCGACGCGCACCAGCTGTTCACGGCGAACGCCGAAAACCTGGCCGGTCTTTCTGCCGACATTCGGGTCTTCGTGCTCCGGAACGAGGTCAAGAACTTCGGCAGTGCCGCGCTCTTTGACCAGTTGATCACGGCTTACCAACAATCGTCCGATGCCAGCTACAAGGCCGACATCGCGGCGGCCGTCACGGCCACGACCGATGCGCAGTTGATTGCCAAGTTAATCGTGGCCTTCGAGGATGCCAACACGGTCAAGCCGCAAGACTTGCGGGCTTGGTACCGGGGCGTTCTGGCCAACGATGCCGGCCAACAAGCCGCTTGGGACTGGTTACGTAACGAGTGGGGCTGGTTGGAAAAGACGGTCGGTGGCGACATGGAATTCACCACCTACATCACCGTCACGACCAACATCTTCCACACGCCGGAACGGTTGGCTGAGTTCAAGGCCTTCTTCGAACCGAAGATCAACACGCCAGGGTTAACCCGGGAAATCAAGATGGACACCAAGGTCATCGAGAGTCGCGTGGACCTGATCGAAGCCGAAAAGGACGCCGTGAACGCGGCGGTCAAGGATGCAACGAAGTAACACTTAATGTAAGATTGTTTCGCAAGGGACGCTTCCGGCTAGTTTGGCCGGGGCGTCCCTTTTGGCGTTGCCGGCGAATAAAAATCCTGATGATTTTAAATTGAAAAGGTTATAATGCAACATGCTATGAACTATCTGACTGACGTGGTATCCTGGCTTTAAATCAAACGGGTGGGGGGGTATCAGTCACATGGTACGGCAACAACTGGCAAAACTCGGAGCGGCGCAACGACATCTCTTTCATGGCACCTTTTTACGCACGGGGTACAAACGGTTTCAGACGCATTACCAACCGACGTTGCTGCTGGGGGACGTTTGGCACGAGGACCATCAGCCCCTCACGAATCACCTTTGGTTCAACTACACCAAGGGCTTCTTGCGGCTGGGTGAGCTCTTGGCCGGCGACCAGGTCACTTTCTTTGCTCGGGTCGGTAGCTACCAGAAGGGCCGGTGGGACCACCGCCTCCAAGACTTTCGCCTGCAGCGGCCCACCAAGGTGGCTCGGTCGGGGCCGGCGCCGCTCACCGCACGGCCGGCGTTACCCACCGATCCGCACGCGTTGATCGGGTACATCATGGTGACCAACGCCGCCTTCTACCGGGCTAACGGGCGGCTCATCGACGATTTCTACGTTGCGGCCTATCGCCAATGGCGACGCAATAAAGATAGTGAATCCCGGTAATTGAGACTCTCGCTGTACATGGCCCGGTGAATATGCTAGCGTTAAGCCAGACATGACGATAGGGGGAGCGGAGACGAGATGAAGCAACGATTCAAATTAGGGGTCCTGGCCATTCTGGGGGCGACCCTGACCCTGGGACTGGGCGGTTGCACGGTGGACGCCAAAACGGTGCCCGCACCGGCGAAGCCCAAGACCGACCGGGCGGTGTATGGCAGTCACATTAAGTTGACGGGAGCCAGCAACGCCCAGGACCTTGGCGGCATCAAGACCCAAGACGGCCATCGGTTAAAGGCCCGGCGACTGATTCGCTCGGATCAACTGGGGAAGCTGACCACCAACGATGCCCGGAAACTGACCGTGACCTACCGACTGAAGTCCGTGGTCGATTTTCGGTCCGGTCGCGAGATTCAGGCGACGCCCGACATTAAAATCGCCAACGTGACCTACCACCAAGACAGCGTGGTGGGCAACGACTACGGGACCCGGACGACCAAGGCCTTCTATCAGGGATTGGTGACCGACCGGGTGGCGCTACGGGGCTACTCAGCCTTCTTCAAGCAACTTCTGAAGCAGAAGACGGGGGCCACCGACTTCCACTGCACCTACGGCAAGGACCGCACCGGTGTCGGGGCCATGCTGGTCCTGTCGGCGCTGGGCGTCAGCAAGCAGACTATCATGAAGAATTACCTGTATTCGAACGTCAACCTGGCTCAGGACCCGCACATCACCTTCGTGGGGCAACCGGTGCCTAAGGGCAAGGCGAAGCAGGACCTGCATCACGTGCAGCGGGTCAAGCGCGCGAACCTGGACGCGGTCTACCAGCGAATCGACCAACGGTATGGCTCGATGGCGAACTTCTTGAAGCGCTTGGGGCTCACACCGAAGAAGCAGGCGCAGCTAAAGCAATTGTATCTAACCAAGTAATCATGGACCATCTGTTCAGCTGACTGAACGGATGGTTTTTGGTTGGGCAACAGTTTCAGGTACCTTTTTATGGTGCCGAAACGTGCGCCAGAAGGCAGCTGGTTCCGCGCTCTTTTCTGGAAAAACGGCGTATGCTTTCATTTTGCATAAGCTCGGGGGATATTCCCAATACATTTTATATTTATACAATTCACTGTAAATAGTTGAACGAAACCGCGCCCAACGGTTTTCAATGCAAAAACTTTCACAATTAATTTGCATATACAGGTGTTCAAACTGCATATTTTCTGGCATAATGACTACCGAAGGCTCTTTGGGAGTCGTTGTTTTTAATGATTTTATGTAAGCGCTTTACAAGAAGCGCCTGGCATTGCCAAATTTGTAACCCGGTTGGCTGTCATTTTCTTCCCGGATTCAGTACACTAAAGGGCATGAAAGGTGACGGACCGGTCGATTGTTTTCGTGAGTATCCTAGCGATTTAACCTGAAAGGAATCTGAATGATGAAAACGCTCTCCGCAGCAGAATCCGCAACCCCTGACCCAGCCACCCACCAAGGGCTTGGCATGGGCGCGTTGATTTCCACCGTGGTCACCTCGTGTGTCGGTGGGGGGATCTTCGCCCTCGCGTCTGACCTAGCCATCGCCGCGTCGCCCGGTCCCGCCTTGATTGCCTGGGGCCTGGTCGGCTTTGGAATCTTGATGTTGGCCCTGTGCCTGAACAACCTGGTCCTGAAGCGTCCCGACCTGGACGGCATCTTCTCGTACGCCGAGGAGGGGTTCGGCAAGTACACCGGCTTTATCAGCGGGTGGGGCTACTGGATCTCCGCGTGGATGGGGACCGTGGCCTTCGCGACGGTGATGATGAACGCGATGGGGTACTTCTTCCCGATTTTTAACGGCGCCAACAAGTTCCCCACGGTCATCTTCGCCAGCATCGTGCTCTGGCTGGTGACGCTGCTGGTGAACCGCGGCATCGAAAGCGCGTCGTTCGTGAACGCGATTATCACCATTTGTAAGTTGATTCCGCTCTTTACCTTCATCGTGGTCGCCCTGTTGCTGTTCAAGGTGAACGTCTTCACGGCGCACTTCTGGTACAACGTCGGGGATAACCTGAGCGGGGCCGGCTCGATTTCCGCGCAGATCAAACGCTGCTTCATCATCATGATGTGGGTGTTCGTCGGCATCGAAGGGGCGACCATGTTGGCGTCCCGGGCCAAGAAGAAGTCCGACGCCGGTAAGGCCACGCTGATTGGCCTGTTCTGCATCCTGGGGCTGTACATGTTGGCCTCCATCCTGCCATACGGCTACCTGAGCCGAAACGCCTTGGCCACGATTCACCAGCCCGGCATGGTCTACATCTTCCGGGAAATGGTCGGATCGTGGGGCGGGGCCCTGATTAGCGGGGGCCTGATCATCTCCACGCTGGGTTCCTGGATCTCCTGGACCATGTTGCCGGCCGAGACGACCCGGCTGATGGCGAAGCGCCACCTGTTACCGGCCATCTTTGGCAAGGCCAACCGCTACGGGGTCGCGAGTTTCTCGCTGGTCCTCAGCAGCGTCTTGATCCAGTTCTTCCTGTTGTCGTTACTGATCACCGACCGGGCCTACCAGATTGCCTACTCGATGTGTACGGTCGCGGTCACCATCTGCTACATCCTGGTGGCGGCCTACCAGATCAAGTATTCCATCCAGCACTTCCGGGAAAAGGGCAGTGGTTTTCAGCTGACCGTGGGGCTCTTAGCCCTGACGTTCGAGTGCACGGCGGTCTACTTCTCGGGCATCAAGTACCTGATTCTCTGCACGATTGCCTACATCCCCGGGACCATCCTGTACCTGATGGCGCGGCGGGAGGTCGGCGACCAGGTGGACCTCTCCCGCAAGGAGTGGGTCTCCATGTCGGCCATCCTGACCTGTGGCTTGTTGGCCATCGTCTTCGTCCTGATGGGGCGGCTGGTGATTTAATATAATGAAAAATGGGGCCATGCCGGGCTGACCGGGATGGCCCTTTGTGGTAGCATTGAACCATTAAGGGAGGACGTTACCATGACATCACCGGAATCACGGACGACTTGGCTAAAATCGGGGAGCCTCGTCGCCGTCTACTTTATCTTTATCGCTTTTTCACCGACCCAAACATTGCTGGGACGACTGTTGCCGCGGACCTGGCAAAGCGGCTTCGCGTTGAATGCGAGCCTGTACGCCATCCCCATCATCCTGATGCTGGTCTTCTTCGGTCGGGAAAACCTGGGGAACTTCCGCATCTTTCGGGACCGGCCCTGGCAGAAGCTGGGGCAGATTGGGCTCTCGTTAGTTTTATTGCTCCTGGGCAACCTAATCTCGGGGCTGCTGGTCGGGAAGCAATCGGCCAACCAAACGGGGGTCGATAACGCCACGACGACCACGGCGCTTTGGGCGGCAATCTTGTTGTTCGTTATCCTCGGCCCACTGCTGGAGGAGACCATCTTTCGCAAGATTCTGCTCACCAAACTCGCGACCGTGATTCCCCGGTGGCTGGCCATCGGGGTGTCGTGCCTGGGCTTCTTGCTGATCCACGTCAACGCCCCGCAGGACTTCGTGGCGTACGCGCCGTTGGCCATCATCTTCACGGGAATCTACCTGTGGTGCGGCGAGAACATCGCCTTCAGCTGGACGGTCCACATGTTGAATAACCTCGTGGGCGTCCTGGTGGCGTTTAGCTGGCTGTAAAAAGAGTGGAACCAGCTGCCGGTTGGCACACGTTGCGCCATCAGATATTCAGAGAGCAAAAAAGCCTGGGACTGGATCCCAGGCTTTTTTAGGCGGTTTTTTGAAAATGGCGGCTCGCCCGCTGTCCCAACCACTGCAGGACCAGGACCAGCAGAATCACCGGCCAGAGGTTGAGCGGGAAAAACAGGGCGATGAAGATCCCCGCGACCCAGAGATTGTTGAGCAGGTTGATGGCCAGTCCCGTGGCGACCACGGCGACCACCAACAGGCCGTCGAGCTGGGGCAACAGCTGAGCGACCCCGAAGCCGAAGAGAATCGTGGAGAAGGCGATGGGGAAGATGTCCCCACCGATCCAACCGGTCCCCAGGCAGAGCTGCAGGAAGACCAGCTTGAGCACGGCCGCCGTCATCAGCAGGTACCCGCTCTGGTGGTCGCTGACCTGCGGAATCAAGGCCATTACCGTTTGCCCGGAGAAGAGGAGGCGGGGCAGCAGGACCGCAAAGAGGAAGATGACCCCCGCGCCGACCAGCGTCTGCGGCAGGTACTGGGGGAGGCGTTGGGCCAGCCGATGGATGCCGCGACTGCCCTGGTGGTAAAGCCAACCGGCCAAGGGTGCGACCAAGAGGACCGGCAGGATGATCCAGAGTTGCGACCAGTGCCAGTGGGAGGCCCCCATCTTGGTGATGAAGGACGGGTGGCCGATGAGCCGCATCAGGATCGTGAAGGTCACCAGACCGTTGACGATGAACAACGCGTAGAACTTCTTTTTCGCGCCTAGCTGGGCGGCGGGCAGTGCCCGTTCCGACCGGTAGCGTTGCAGGTGCCCGGTCGGCGCGACCAACCACCAGAGCCGCCGGGGCCAGGCCACGGTCTTGAGGGTCGCGTGCTGAAAGTAAAAGTAGCGCAGGCGGTCGGCCTGCCAGACCGAGAGGCTGACCACGGCCCCCAGGAGCGCGGCTTCCGGGCCGACCCCGGCGCCAAAGGCCAGGCTGACCAGGGCCACGGCCAGGTTTTTGAAGGTGGCGCGGTAGTCGACGGTCTGGGTCTGCTTGAGCTCGGCCATGGCCTGGTGGGCCGTGGCCGGTAACGGGCCCCACTGTCCCTTGAGCCAGGCCAGTAAGAGCCCGCCTATCAGGCACACCGCCAGGTCATACCACCAGGCGTGAGTCAGGGCTTGCGGGAGGACCTCCCAGATCAGGGTGATCAGGTGGCCCTCCAGGACGATGAAGCCGCCCGAGACCAAGGCGATTAAGCTGCTGAGGAGTAGACTGGCCAGGACCAGTCCACCGAGTTGTCGTGTTTGCATCGAATGCCTCCCATGGATGATTAGCTCCAGTCTACCAAATGTGGCGGCAAACCAAAAGAGAGTGCGCCAAAGGGCGGTTAGCTGACGAGCATGAACGACGGTGCGTCAGGCGGCTAATTTCGAACGGAGATTAGCTTCCTGACGGGGTTGAGCGAAACCGGCTGCCTTGGGGCCAGATAATTGGAGGAACAAAAAGAGCCTGAGAGGACACTTTCAGGCTCTTGACCGGGCGCTCAACGCCTAGTCGTTTAAGTTGTAGCGTAACTTCATGTGTTCGGAGCCCATGATGACCATGTCCCCTAATAACTTGGTCTGGCGCTTGAAGGCCTCGTTAGCCAGCTTTTCGTTCGCTGCCTGTAAGAAGGCGGTGACGTCCTGTTGACTCGCGATGGCGGCGTCGGTGTCGTTTTGAATCTTGTGGTAGGCACCCATGGCTTCCAGCGCGTAGGTGTTCCGCAGGTCGACGTACAGGTCGTAGTCCGTGTCCCCCAGCAGGGCGGTGGTGCAGCTCAACCAGTACATGTGGTTCATGTTGAACTCACCGTTGGCGTCCTTGTAAACGGCCGGGGTGTCGTTGACGTTGGCGTAGAAGGGCACCACCGTGTTGAAGGTGTTGGCGCCAAAGGCCATCCAGTGGATCCCGGCGATGGCGGCGGGCACGTCGTTGCGAATCTGCAGGATGTGCACGTCGTGGTTCCGGTTGATCCCGATAGGCCGGAAGAGGGTCTTGTCGGCTTCGGAGCCGCTGCCGTAAGGGTCGTACTTGGTGTTTTCAAAGTGGGAGCTCAAGACGAACTTCACGTCTTCGATGGAAATCTTCCGGTTGGCGTGGCAGATAAACGGCAGGTCCTGTTCCATCGGATCGTGGTCGATCTCGGGGTTGAAGTACTTCTGACCGAACCAGGCCCGCGGGTTGTTGTAGACCGTGTCCTTGATGGAGGCACTGCCGAAAATGTGGCGCAGGTTGACCTGATCAAAGTCGGGGTTCAGGTGGTACTGGGCGATCAGGTCTTCGAGGTCGGCGGAACTCAGGGTGTCGTCGGCGGCAAAGTCGAAGTCGTCGATGTTCATCCGGTTCGGTGCGACCACGTAGGCGTCATCCGGGATGCGCTTAGCGGCCCAGTGGTGACCACCGATGGTTTCTAACCACCAGATCTCGTTGTTGTCGGAGAAGGCGATACCGTTGGGTTCGTAGGTCCCGAACTCTTCGAGCAGGGCGCCCAAACGTTGGACCCCTTCCTTGGCGCTGTGGATGTACGGCAGTACCAGGGTGACCAGGTCCTCTTCACCGATGCCACCGTCAACGTACGGGTCGATGCCCAGGACGCGGGAGTTGGTGGTGATGGTTTCGGTCGCGGACATCGCAATGTTTTCGCTGTTGATGCCGGCGGCTGGCCAGATTCCGTTGGTCAGGATGGAATTAGGAATGGACGTGTAGCGTAATGGGTTATCGGGTAATTTGATTTGCACTTTGCTGATCACGGATTGGTAATCGCGGGGTTGATCTTCGGGATTAACCACCACAAACCGTTCTGGGTCGAGGGCTTCGTGACCGTCGTCGTTCCGGGAAATAATCGTGGAACCGTCGATGGAGGCCTTTTTCCCCACTAAAATCGTGGTACATGAACCTTTAATTCGTTTCGTCATAGAATACCGACACTCCTTTGCTAAGTTAATCTGTATTATACCATTAGAACGGGGTGGGATGAAAATGACCGCTCAATGGGGGGAGGGACTAAGTGGTGTTCAAACAACCGGTGTGCCCATTAAATTCTTGGATGAACTTAATGGGCACGCCGGTTGTTTTAAATGCTCACAGTTTGGTGAACGGTTATTCCGGGATGTCCCCATTTTCAGGAATATAGTCGATTGAGTCGGCAATTCGCTTAGGGATGGGAATCTGCGGGTCAACGTGCGGGTTGTTGAGGTGAATCAGATTATAGGCTTTCCGGTACTCACTCGGTGACAGGCCCGTAGAACTTTTGAATCGCCGCATGAAAACCTTGGGGTCGTTAAAGTAGGCGGCGTCCGCAATTTGTTTAACAGACATTTCGGTTCGAATCAGCAGGAGCGTCGCAACTTCGATTTTGACGTGATTGAGGTATTGCAGCGTGGTCATGCCCGTCCATTTTTTGAAGAGGCGTGTCAGGTAGTCCACGTTCAGGTGCACGTTGTCGGCAATCTCGGCCACGGTCAAGGTACTCGACATATTGGCCCGAATCCACTCCTTCATATCGTTGATTTTGGAACGATTGCTGGGAACGTCTAATCGATTGAAGTAGGACTTATAGAGTTGAATCAATAAGGCCGAGACGAGGTAATCCCGTTCCTCAATCGAGGATAACTCGTTATGGATTGAAAGAATCTGATGAATCAGGATGGTGGCACTCTCGTAGTCTGGCAAAGGAAAGTGTAAGGGCAAGGATAGCTGGTGTTTAGAGTTCTTATTCGTTTTGATTTCCGATAAGACGGCGGCCACTTCGGTGTCAAAGATGGTTTCTTTATGTTGTGAGAAGAAGTGCAACCAGTAAAAATCGACCGGATCGGTGGAATCCTGATAACCGAACATCGGGGTAAACGGGGGGATTAACAGGATATCGTTGGGGTGCAGGACGACGCGATGGTCCCCCACCTGAAGGTAGATGGGCCCCTTGAGACACAGAATGAGTTCGTAATCCCCTTTATGATAAACCTGGCGATGACGCCAGGTCCCGTGGGCAGAAAATTCACCGCCCTTATAGTAGAGCAGCGGTTTCCCCACGGAAAACGTGGTAAATAACATGAGTTTAGCCCTCCCGTCTAATATCGGAAATACACACCAGTGATTCAAGATAAATCCAAAGTAATAAGTCGGATACAGTTACCAAATGTATTAAAAGCGGTATATCAGCCTTGAAATTAAGTGATCAAGCCAGTTGATAGCCCTCGAAAAGTCGGATATCAACACTTCTTTTGCTATTATAGACCTTTTAACTGATTGTGGAAACGCTTACTATGAAAACGTAAATAAATAGACTGGGTAGCTTCGTTGGGGGATGAAGTTCCCGGGTGCGCACAAAACCTTATTTACAAGTTGGTCATGATGGCTGAAACGGAGGAATCCGTTCCAGCGTTGGGCGAAAGGAAACTTTAAAATGAAACTATTTGGGAAATTATTTGCCAGTCAATCGATTATTTCGTGGATTTTACAGCTTATTTTTATTGGGCTGGCCTGGAAGGTTGCGGACCATACGATTCCCAATAATCTCACCACAATCATCGGGGGTACCGTCCTGATGCTCATCATTTATGTGAGCTTGGCCCACGATAGTCAAAAAAGAATTTCAAATAAGTAACGGAACATCATCTAAGTCTTTAGGTTACGAACAGCTGATGGATGGAGGGTTTTAAAATGAGTTCGAACAGTACTGATCAAAATGTTGCTGCCGCGCAGGCGATGCTGGCTAGCGATAAATTACCGTTTCATCGAAAATTAACGTATGGGTTCACTGATATGGCCGGGAATCTTCTGTATACCTTGATTGGGTCTTACATGTTGTATTTCTTTACCAACGTCTTCGGCCTGGATGTCGGGACCGCTGGGGCCTTGCTCTTATTGGGGCGATTTATCGATGCCTTGGGAGCACCCGTCATGGGGGTCTTGGTTGACCACACCCATAGTAAATACGGAAAGAACCGGCCATGGTTCCTATGGATGGCGCTACCATTTACGATTTCGGTCTGGTTACTCTTTACGACGCCAGCGTTGGGAAGCACGGCAAAGATCATCTATGCCGGCGCGATGTACATCATTGCCGAACTAACGTACACGGCGTTGTCGACGCCTATCACGTCCGTTTTACCGAACCTTTCGGCTAATTCGGACGAACGGACTTCTGCCAACTCAATTCGAATGGTTTTAGGAAACGTTGGGAACTTCTTTGCCGTGACGTTTGTGATGCCATTAGCATCGGCACTGGGCAATGGTAACGAGCGGCGTGGTTGGTCCTTGGCCGTTGGTCTGTATGCGGTCATTGCGTTTATCGTTTTGATGATTGCCTTCTTAGATATGCGGGAAAAGAATATCGGTGAAGAAAAAATCATTACGATTCGAGAAAGTGTGAAGGCCACTAAGAACAACTGGCCATGGGTCTTGATTGTCCTGGCGAACCTGCTCTTGTGGACGGCCTATTCCGCCCGAAATGCGGCTTTACCCTACTATTTCCAATACAATTTAGATAATAAGAGCCTGATTTCAATCTTTAACGGATTCTCCATCATTCAAATCTTGGGGATGGCGTCGGTACCGTTTGTCGTTAAATACTTACATAAGTGGGGGACCACGATTCTGATGTTGTCGTTGACCATGATTGGTCAGATTTGGATTGGATTCGCTGGGACGAACGTCACCTCGGCATTAGTTGGCTGGTGCCTCGCCTGCATCGGTTCTGGTTCAGCGATGACCATGTTCTTCTCGATGGTCGGTGACACGGTTGACTTTGGTGAATGGAAAAATGGCATTCGAGCCAACGGATTCTTAACCGCCATGGGGGCGTCGTTCTGTATCCAGATGGGGTCTGGGATTGGTTCCTTTATTGCTGCCAGAATTTTAGCGGCGTTTGGGTTTACGGCCGCTAAAGCCGTTCAGGCGGCTGAGAGTCTCACCGCCATTAGTTTCACGTTTATCTGGGTTCCCGTTATTATTTATGCATTAAGTGCGCTCTGTATGGTCTTCTACCGCAAGTGGGAAAAGCACGAGCCAGTGGTGACTGAAGAATTAGCAGAACGGCGAGCTCAAGAGGAAGCCGAGACCGTCAAGTAGTGAGTTAAATAAAAGGAGTGTTCATAAAATGCCTGAACTGAAAGTAAACCACGTTGAAATTACATCTGATTTTTGGAAACGTTACCGCGAATTAGTGGTTAAGGAAGTCCTTCCTTATCAATGGGAAGTTATGAACGATGAAGCCGGTATCGCCATTTCGGTTGATCCCCAGAATAACGGTCACGATAAGAGCAGCCACGCGGTTGCCAACTTAAAGATTGCGGCCGGACAACAAACGGGGCATCATTATGGGTTTCCATTTCAGGACACCGACGTCTACAAGTGGTTAGAAGCGGCGGCCTATTCCTTTGGGTACCAGCCGAACGCCGATTTACGAAAAATCACCGATAACCTGATCGACCTGATTGCGGATGCGCAGGAGGACGATGGGTACCTGTCGACTTACTTCCAAATCGATGCGCCCGAACGGAAGTTTAAACGCCTACAGCAGTCCCATGAACTGTATACCATGGGCCATTACATTGAAGCGGGGGTCGCTTATTATCAGGCAACGGGGAATCAAAAATCCCTCGATATTGCGACGCGAATGGCCGATTGTATCGACCGGAACTTCGGTCTAGGAGATGGTCAGATTCCAGGATTTGATGGGCACCCCGAAATCGAATTAGCGTTAGCCCGCTTATACGAAGTGACGCAAAACGAAAAGTATCTGGACTTGGCCCACTATTTCCTGAACCAGCGGGGCCAGGATCCGCACTTCTTTGATAAACAGCTGGCCGTTGACGGCGAATCGACTGACCGGGACATCATTCGGGGGATGCAAGAACCTGATTTGACCTACTTTTTGGCGGCAGAACCCATCAAGGACCAGAAAGTTCCCCAAGGCCACGCTGTGCGGGTCGTTTACCTGTGTACGGGAATGGCCTACGTTGCCCGCTATACGGGTGATAAGGACTTGCTAGCGGCCTGCCACCGCTTCTGGAATGACTTAGTTAAGCGGCAAATGTACATCACGGGAAATATTGGGTCAACAACCAGCGGCGAAGCCTTGACCTACGATTATGATCTGCCCAACGACACCATGTACGGGGAAACCTGTGCCTCGGTGGGGATGGCCTTCTTTGCCCGGCAAATGTTGAATTTGGATGCGAAGGGTGAGTATGCCGACGTTTTGGAAAAAGAACTCTTTAACGGGGCGTTAAGTGGGATGTCACTGGATGGCAAACACTTCTTCTACGTGAACCCACTGGAGGCCGATCCAACCGCTAGCAAACTGAATCCCGGGAAGTCACACGTCTTGACCCACCGGGCCGACTGGTTTGGCTGTGCCTGCTGTCCTGCTAATCTAGCCCGCTTGATTACGTCAGTCGATCAGTACCTGTATACGGTCAAGGAGCACACGATTCTTTCGCACCAATTTATTTCTAATCAAGCTAGTTTTGACAACGACGTGGCGATTACGCAGACGAATAATTTCCCCTGGAGTGGTGAGATTCACTATGCTGTGAAGGACCCAGACCAGGTGACCTTCAAACTGGGCCTGCGGATTCCGGCCTGGTCACCTAACTTTGGCTTGACCGTTAATGGCCAGCAGCAGACGGCAGACGTTGTAGACGGGTTTATCTACCTGAACGTGTCCGCTGATACCACGATTGAGCTGTCGCTCGACATGGCCGTGAAGTTTATGCGGGCCAATAATCGCGTCAGCGCAGACTTCGGTAAGGTCGCCATTCAACGGGGGCCCATTGTTTATGCGGCAGAAGCAGCGGATAATCCCGTGCCGTTGGCTGGCTACGAAGTGTCACCGAAGGATGCGACGACCTATCAGTTTGATGCGCACCTCTTAAATGGGGTCGGGAGTATTTCGATTGCGGCCCAACGCGCCGTCCCCGATGATCCGGATCAGCCGCTCTATTCAACGAGTGATGGGAACCGGCAACCGGCGGCGTTGAAACTGATTCCTTACTACGCCTGGGCCAACCGGGAGGAGGGACAAATGCGAGTTTGGTTGAACCGTGAGTTTTAAAGTTGCATGAATCAGCAAGAGCAGTCGATAATTTCGGCTGCTTTTTTGCTGATCGAATGGTCATGGTTGGCCTCACTAAGCGTTATCGGGTACACTAGGGGTATCTAGTAATCGGTTTCATAAATCAGAAGGAGTGGGTAACCGTGAGTAAAAAAATCGTGATAGTCGGTGGCGTCGCGGGCGGGGCTTCCGTGGCCGCACGAGCCCGGCGACTGGATGAACAGGCGCAGATTACCATGTATGAAAAAGGGCCGGATGTGGGGTTCTCCAACTGTTCGCTTCCCTACTATTTATCGCGAACGGTCCGGCAGGCGCAGCAACTGGTCATGATGACACCGGCGCAGTTTAAAGCGCAATACAATATCGAGGCCGTGGTCAACCACGAGGTCGTGCAGATCAACGCGGCGAACCAGACGGTGCAGGTCAAAAACTGTCAGACCGGCGACCTCACGACGGACCACTACGACGAGCTATTCTTGGCCCCCGGAACCGTGGCGAACCGGCCACAAGCCATCGATGGGGTTCAGGGAGAACAGGTTTTTACGTTGCGAAACGTGACGGACGTGGTGGCTTTAGATGACTACTTACACGACCACCAAGCAACCCACGTGGCGGTCATCGGTGGCGGCTTCATCGGTATCGAGACCGCCGAAAATTTGACCCACGCCGGGTACCGGGTCACGTTGATTGAGCAGCGGTCCCAAGTCCTGTCGACACTGGATGATGACTTGGTACAAATCGTGCATAAGCAGTTGCACGACCACCACGTCAACGTTCTCGTTAACCAACAGGTGACGGGGATATCGAAGTCGGCCGTGACCTTGGCTTCCGGTGAGACGATTCCAGCGACTGCGGTGGTCATGGCTGTGGGGGGCACACCCGACGTCCGCTTGGCACAGTTGGCGGGCATTCAGTTGGGGCAGACCGGTGGCATCCAGGTCAACCAGCATTACCAGACGAATTTACCGCATGTTTACGCAGTAGGGGATGCCATCGAGAGCCAGGATGCGTTGACCCATCAGGCCAAGCGATTAGGCTTGGCTTGGCCGGCACAAATGGAAGCCCGCCGTGCGGTCGACCACGTGTATGGCCGCCCAATCCGCAACCGGGGATTTTACGGGGCGCAGTGCTTGCCGGTCTTTGAGCTGAACGTGGCCTCGGTCGGGTACACGGAAGCCATGGGGCGGCAACAGGGCTGGTCCGTCCAGAGTGCGTTGGTGATTCCTACGGATAAGGTGGGCCTGATGCCGGGAGCTCATCCAATTTACCTTAAAGTTGTTTTTGATGCCGTAACGGGGGCCCTTTATGGTGCGCAAGCCGTGGGCAAAGGGGACGTCGACAAGCAGATCGATATCATTGCCACGGTGATGCAACAACACGGGACCGTTGAAGATTTAGGCGATTTGGAGTTATGTTATCAACCAATGTTTAGTACGACGAAGAATGCCGTTAACTTTGCGGGGCTGGTCGCCACGAACCTGCTAAACGGGGAGTATCGCCAGGTGCCCGTTACGACGGTCCGTGATCTGGTTTCTAAGAACGCCGATATCATTGACGTTCGGGAACCCGGCGAGTATGCCCGCGGACACATTACCACGGCACGCAATATTCCGATGAGTCAGTTCCGGCGCCGCTTAGCTGAGATTTCGCACGACCATCCCGTCTATCTGCACTGCGCAACGGCCAAACGAAGTTATAACGTGACGCGGGCGCTAGGCAACTTAGGCTACACCAATGTTTACAACGTTGCTGGTTCCTTTAATGCGCTGTGTGAATATGAGTATTTCCGGGATATCACCACGAATCGTGAACCCATTGTCACCGCATATGCCTTTGACTTATAAGAAAGAAAAAGTGCCACTGGCCATCCAATTGGATGCTCAGTGGCACTTTTACGACTGATGGTTCTAGATGAATTGAATCCCACCGTCGATTTGAACGGCTTGGCCGGTCATGTAATCAGACTTAGTGGATCCTAAGAAGGAGACGTAGTTGGCAACGTCTTCTGGGGTTTCAACGCGGCCCAGAGTGATGGATTCGGAATACTTCTTCAGGTATTCACCCTTGGTACCGCCAAGTTGCTTGACCATTTCTTCGTCGATCAGGCTCCACATACTGGTCCCAACGATGCCAGGGCAGTAGGCGTTGACCGTGATGTGTTTCTTGCCCAGTTCCTTAGCAGCAGCCTGGGTCAAACCACGCACCGCAAACTTGGTGGCTGAGTAAGCCCCTAACAGGTCAAAGGCGATGTGGCCGGCGATACTGGAGGCGTTGATGATCTTGCGAATCTTGTCGCCATCGTCTTGTTTTTCGAATTGGGCGGTAGCGGCCTGGATCCCGTAAAGGTCACCGAAGACGTTCACACTAAAGATCTTTTGCATGTCTTCGGGGGTTTCGTCTTGCAGCAGCTTGATTTGGGCGATTCCGGCATTGTTGACGTAGGTGTCTAAGCGGCCAAAGTTGTCGACAGCTGCCTGAACGAAAGCCTTATGAGCGGCAGGTTCGGAAACATCGCCCGCAACACTGACAGCATGGTACCCCTTGTCGTTTAATTCTTGGGCAGTTGCAGCGGCGGTGGTGCCATCGTAATCGGCGATGACCAAGCTGTAACCATCTGAAGCTAATTGCTCAGCAATTCCTTTACCGATACCTCGACCTGATCCCGTAACAACTGCGACACGTGCTTCTTCACTCATTGATAAATACCCCTTCCGTACGACTTCATTATTTTTTGATGTTTTCAGTATACCGATAGTTCGGTTGAATTTGCAAGAAAATTCACAATTAAATTTTTGATGAACGGCTAATTTTTATGAAAATTAATAAAATAAAAGGGGAGTACCACGGCGTTTTGCGTCACTTCGCAAGTAAAATAAAAAAATTAGATGGATGCGATTAATTTGTCATTCGATTAATTGTGAATTTTAAATTATGTTAACCACCCAAAAAGGCCCCCGATAAGCCTACCGGGGGTCATGAGGTTTCAAGTGACGATACTGGTTTAAACAGTTAAATAAATTGAATCCCACCGTCGATTTGAACGGCTTGACCGGTCATGTAGTCGGAGTCGTGGGACCCTAAGTAGGAGACGTAGTTGGCCACGTCTTCTGGGGTTTCGACCCGGCCCAGGGTGATGGATTCGGAGTACTTCTTCAGGTATTCACCCTTGGTACCACCCAGTTGCTTGACCATTTCTTCGTCAATTAGGCTCCACATACTGGTTCCAACGATACCGGGGCAGTAGGCGTTGACGGTAATGTGCTTCTTGCCCAGTTCCTTGGCGGCGGCTTGAGTCAGCCCCCGAACGGCAAACTTAGTCGCGGAGTAGGCGCCTAACAGGTCGAAGGCGATGTGGCCGGCGATACTGGAGGCGTTGATGATCTTGCGAATCTTGTCGCCATCGTCTTGCTTTTTGAATTGGGCGGTGGCGGCTTGAATCCCGTACAGGTCACCGAAGACGTTGATGCCGAAGATCTTTTGCATGTCTTCCGGCGTTTCGTCTTGCAGCAGCTTGATTTGGGCGATTCCGGCGTTGTTCACGTAAGTATCGAGTCGGCCGAAGTTATCGACCGCGGTCTTCACGAAGGTCTTGTGGGCTTCGGGGTCGGAAACGTCGCCCACGGCACTAACCGCGTCAAATCCCTTACTCTTGAGCTCTTCGGCAGTCTCGGCAGCGGTCTTTGCGTCAAAGTCGGCGATGACCAGGCTGTATCCGTCCTTCGCTAACCGTTCGGCGATTCCTTTCCCAATGCCTCGGCCAGAACCGGTTACGACAGCAACTCGTTTTTCTTCACTCATACAAGTAAGCTCCCTTCACAAACCTAAGTAACCAACAACACCCTCAGTATGCCGAATGAACGGTGATTTTGCAAGCGTTTACAATGTTAATTTCCATAGTCGCTGAAAGGTTGGTCAGCTGGTTGATTTTTGAAAAAGACGTGCTTAGCACGCAAAATTTGCTGACGCAACTTTTGCGCGGGGAGTGGGTGTTCGGTTGTACTCCCGGAACAATGCCGGTAAAATAGAGGCATTAAGCTTAAGAAGAAGGAGCCAAGCGGAATGGATTTAACGGCGGCACAACAAGTTTTAAAAACGACCTTCGGGTACGACGACTTTCGGCCCGGTCAGCGTTCGGTCATCGAACACGTGCTGTCCGGCGACAACACGTTGGCCATCATGCCGACCGGTGGGGGGAAGTCCCTGTGTTACCAGATTCCGGCGTTGTTGTTTGATGGCATCACGGTCGTGGTCTCCCCACTGATCTCTCTAATGAAGGATCAGGTGGACGCCCTCAACGACAGCGGAATCCCCGCTACCTACATTAATAGTAGCCTGGAGTGGCCCGAGATTCAGGACCGGCTAGCGGCGCTGCACCAGGGGGTCTACAAACTCCTGTACGTGGCCCCGGAACGGTTGGACTCGGAGGCCTTTGTCCACGCCCTGGGCCAGCTGCCGATCGATCTGCTGGCCGTCGACGAAGCGCACTGTATCTCGCAATGGGGCCACGACTTTCGACCGAGCTATCTCGAACTGAGCACGGCCATCGAGCAGTTGCCGACTCATCCCCGAGTCTTAGCCCTGACGGCCACCGCGACCCAACAGGTGGCGCGTGACATCCGTGACCGGCTCCAGATTCCCGCCGATGACGAGGTCAATACCGGGTTTGCCCGGGATAACCTTAATCTGACGGTGGTGAAGGATCAGGATACCGACCGATACGTGTTGGACTACCTAAAGGTCAACGCGGAAGCGGCGGGCATCATTTATGCTAGCACGCGCAAGGAAGTCAACCGGCTGACGGAGCTGCTGACCAAGCACCACATTAACGCCGCCCCGTACCACGCCGGGCTTCCGGACGAGCAGCGGCGCCAGAATCAAGAGGACTTTCTGTATGACCGGGTACAGGTGATGGTCGCGACCAACGCGTTTGGGATGGGCATCGATAAGAGCAACGTGCGGTTCGTGATCCACGCCCAGGTGCCGGGGACCCTC
Organism: Levilactobacillus spicheri DSM 15429; assembly: GCF_001435095.1. Taxonomy (GTDB): domain Bacteria; phylum Bacillota; class Bacilli; order Lactobacillales; family Lactobacillaceae; genus Levilactobacillus; species Levilactobacillus spicheri. The sequence continues at coordinate 212,522 of NZ_AZFC01000035.1, read as the reverse complement.
GAGGCCTACTACCAGGAGGCGGGGCGGGCCGGCCGGGATGGCTTGCCCAGTGAGGCCATCCTGCTTTACCGGTCCCAGGACCTGCAGATTCAGCACTTCTTTATCGACCAATCGGAGATGGACGAGGCCCATAAGCAACACGCTTATCAGAAATTGCAGGTGATGAACCAATACGCCAATACGCAGGGCTGTCTTCAGCAGTTTATCCTGAACTACTTTGGCGAGCAGTCGGAGCCGTGTGGCCGGTGCAGCAATTGTCGGGATGACCGGGAGGCCCAGGACGTCACGACCGACGTTCAAAAGGTCTTGTCGTGCGTGGTCCGGCTGCGGGCCCGCTACGGCAAGGGCATCGTGGCCCAGGTCCTGACCGGGGCCCACAATAAACGGGTCCTTGACCAGCAGCTCGACCAGTTGCCGACCTACGGCATCATGCGCAACCAACGGCAAAAGAGCGTTGGCGAGTTGATCGACTTCTTGACGGCCGCGGGGTATCTGCAAAGCGTGGGCGGCCAGTACCCCACGTTGCAGGTGACGGCGCTGGGCGTCACGGTGCTCAAGGGCGAGCAGCAGGTCTTTCGGAAGATGGCGCGCCAGGCCCAGCGGCTGGCGCCCGAGGACGACGAACTCTTTGGCCAGTTGCGGGAACTCCGCCACCAATTGGCCGAGGAGCAGCACGTGCCACCCTTTGTCATCTTCAACGACCGGACGCTGCACGACATGTGCGCCGTCCAACCCACGACTCCCGCGAGCTTCCTCGAGGTCCGCGGAGTGGGGCAGAGTAAGTTGGATAAGTATGGTGAGGCATTTATGAACATTATTCAACAAAGCAAAGAATAAAGTACGGATAACGTAAAACGATAAACTTTAAATAAGGCCCGACAGAAAGGTATCAATTCTGTCGGGCCTTATTTAAAGTAACTGTATACTTGCATAAGATATAATTCACAATCGCTGATGATAGGAAACGTATTGGTTGAATTGATTTGTTCCGACACTTTTTTATTTGGAAAATTCATCTGGACGAAAATCCAACTTGTTCGTAACGTTTATATTGATTTAGGGGGTAAAAACGGCATTTTTACGGATTAAACCACCTGTTTTATGTTTATATACGGATAAAAAAGGTCAAAAAGTAACCAAAAGGCTATTGACGAATGTCAATGTAAGCGCTATCTTTAATATTGTTAAGTAACCTACTAAGGAGGAACAACATGAAAATCAATCTTAGTACTGATTTGGAATCACCTGTAAAATTGAGTAAATATTTGCAGGGCCAGTTCTCTGAACATCTTGGTCGGGGAATCTATGGTGGACTCTGGGTTGGCAAAGATAGCGAAATTCCGAACGTCAACGGATTACGTTCAGATGTGATTGATGCCCTTAAGAAAATTCATGTTCCTGTCCTACGCTGGCCTGGCGGCTGTTTCGCTGATGAATATCATTGGCGTGATGGTATTGGCGATCCTGCTAAGCGTCGAAAGATCGTTAATAACAACTGGGGCGGTACGACCGAGGACAATTCATTTGGAACTCATGAATTCTTTGAGCTCTGTCGACAACTCGGAAGTGAAGCCTACATAAATTGTAACGTTGGTAGCGGAACTGTTCAGGAAATGGCCGACTGGGTCGAGTACATGACTGCTTCCGGAGACTCCACGATGGCTAACCTGAGAGCAGCCAATGGACATCCGGAACCTTGGGACGTTAAGTTCTTGGGAATCGGCAATGAGACCTGGGGTGGCGGCGGTAACATGCGTCCCGAATATTACGCGGATGTTTACCGTCAGTATCAAACCTTTGTCCGTCAGTACGGTAAAGAGCCTCTCTATAAAATTGCTTGTGGTCCCAACATCGATGACTTTAACTGGACCAGTGTTGTGATGCAAAGTGCCGGTCCTTACATGGATGGCTTGAGTTTACACCATTATGCTTTGACCGATTTGTGGGAGCACAAGGGTGATGCCGTTGACTTCACGGATGATGAGTGGCGGTCATTACTGAACAGTGCCAAGAAGATGGATTACTTCATTCACGAGCACGCCTTACGGATGGACCGTTACGATCCAGAACACCGAGTAGACCTGATCGTTGATGAATGGGGTTCTTGGTTGAAGGAACAAGCCGGAACGAACCCAGCATTCCTGTACCAGCAAAACACCTTGCGGGACGCGATGGTGGCAGCCACCACGTTAAACATCTTTAATAAGCACGCCGAACGGGTCCACATGGCGAACATTGCTCAGATGGTCAACGTCTTACAATCAATGGTCTTAACTGATGGTAGCAAGATGTTGTTGACACCAACTTACTTCGTCTTTCTCATGTACCAGTTCCATCAAGATGCTAATCGTTTGGCGGCGTACTGCAGTCAGGGAAGCGACCTTTCTTACACGGTCTCCGAAAAAGATGGGGAATACATTCTTTCCTTCTGTAACGCCAGCTTAACGGCTGATGAACCCGTTGAGATTACCTTACCAACGGCTGTGGGCAAGGCAACGTATGCCAAGATTCTTCACGAGGATCAAGCCAATGCGCACAATACCTTTGATGATCCGGAACGGGTTCAATTGAAAGACTTCACCCAAGCACAGGCGGAAGGCCCAGCGGTGCGGTTGCAAGTTCCAAAGATGAGTGTTGTTACGTTGAAGTTTGAGAAGAAGTAAGCTTCAGAAAAAATTGCGAAAAGGTGGTCAGACATGTCAAGTGTATCGCTAGAACACATTTATAAACAATACGACGGTAGTGATGAATATAGTGTGACCGACTTCAACTTGGAAGTTAAGGATAAGGAATTTATCGTCTTCGTTGGTCCTTCCGGATGTGGGAAGTCTACGACGTTACGGATGATTTCCGGGTTGGAAGAAATCACTAAAGGAACCCTGAAGATCAACGGTGAGGTTGCAAACAATAAAGCCCCTAAGGATCGGGACATTGCGATGGTTTTCCAAAACTACGCCCTGTACCCGCATATGACCGTGTACCAAAACATGGCTTTTGGGTTGAAGATGCGGAAGTATGATAAGGACGAGATCGACAAACGGGTGAAGCACGCCGCTAAGATCTTAGGCCTGACCGAATTCTTGCCTAAGCGGCCCAGTGCTTTATCTGGTGGGCAACGGCAACGGGTTGCGTTAGGACGGGCGATTGTCCGGGATGCACCAATCTTCTTGATGGATGAACCGTTATCTAACTTGGATGCCAAGTTGCGGGTTTCCATGCGGACCGAAATTGCACGGTTGCACCGTTCCCTGGACACCACGACCATCTACGTCACGCATGACCAAACGGAAGCCATGACCATGGCTGACCGAATCGTGGTCATGAAAGATGGTGAGGTTCAACAGATTGGGACGCCAGCCGAGGTTTATGATAAGCCAGCGAACGTCTTCGTCGGTGGATTCATCGGTGCACCGCCAATGAACTTCTTTACGTTGGACTTTGACGGGAAGTATCTCACGGATGCGGACAACGGCATCAGTTTACTGCTGAAGCCGGAGCAGGCCACGAAGCTTGATGAGGCAGGCTACGATGGCAAGCAAATCATTCTGGGAATTCGTCCAGAAAACATCCATGTGGATGAAGCCTTTGTTCAGGCACATCCCGATACGGTTTTAGATGGTGAAATTGTGGTTTCTGAATTATTAGGGAACGAATCACAACTTTACTGCAAGGTTAAGAACCACAGTTATATTGCGAAGGTCAATGCCCGCGATCATGAGGCCCCGGGCACTAAAAAAACAGCTAGTCTAGATTTAGATACAGTGCATTTCTTTGATCCAACAACTGAATTAGTCCTTAAATAAATCGAAGGGGAGAAACAACATTATGAATAAACATAGTTGGAAAAAGTTATCCGTTTTAGCTTTGACAGGATTGGCAGCGCTTTCTCTTGCCGCATGTGGCAGTAAGAGTGCTAGCAGCAGTTCCTCAAAGACGACGACCATTACTTTCTGGAATGGGTTCACGGCGTCCGATGGGACGAACCTGAAGAAAATCGTTGCGGAATACAACAAAACCAACAAGGATCACGTTAAGGTCAAGATGGACCAGATGAGCTGGGACAACTTCAACGAAAAGTTGCCAACGGCGATTACGGCCAAGAAAGCACCTGACTTTGTCGCAATGAACTATGGTGATATGGCTGGCTACGTACATAACGGAACCATGAAGGACATGTCCGACTTCTACAACTACAAGGGTGTCGACAAGTCGAACTTCCAACAATCAGCCATCAACATGGGGAAGATTAAAGGGAAAGATTACTTTATCCCAATGCAAGTTCAAGGGAACTACCTCTACTGGAACAAGGACCTCTTCAAGAAGGCCGGCATTGATCCAAACACTAAGATTCAAACCATGGATCAATACATGAAGATTGCTAAGAAGATTAAGGCCCTCGGGAACGGTGTTCAAGGGACTTACTGGTCCGACTTTGCGCAATGGTCACTGGTTTACGGTGGGTCAATCTTGAACAAGGCTGAAACCAAGTCCACCATTAACAGTGCTGCTAACCGGAAGGTCTTGAACCAATTCCGTCAGATGATGTACGTTGATAAGTTGGGGAACCCAAGTACCCAAGGGGTTGCCGTTGATAACTTAATGTTCGCCGGCAAGTTAGGCCTCGAAGTCAGTGGTCCATGGCTGAACGAAGGGATGATCAAGAACCACATCAACTACGGTGTAACGCAATTCCCATCCTTGACGAAGAACGGCAAGAAGCAAGCTTGGTTAGCCGGTGTTGGGTTCGGTATTCCAACGAGTACTGATGACAGCAAGACGAAGGCTATTTACTCCTTTGTTAAGTACTGGAACACTAAGAAGACCAGCAAGAAGTGGAGTCAAGAAAACAAATGTGCTCCATACCTGAAGGACGTTGCGGCTGATAAGCAGATCAAGAATGACCCAGTCATTTCTGAATTAGCTAAGCAAACTAGCTACTCCAAGGTTATGTGGCCTGGTAACGTGCATGCTTCCGATATTACTACGAACGTCATTACGCCAATGTGCAACAAGGTTGTGACCGGTAGTGATGTGAACACGCAATTGAAGTTAGCCGATCAGAAGATTAACAAGATTCTGAAGGGTGACAATTAGACTTACTGAGATTTAAGTCTAGCTAGTTGAATTGACCAATTTTATACACTGATGCCGTTACCTGGTTATCAGTGTATAAAATTATACCGAACTATTTTGGAGGGAAGTCATTACTATGGAAAATACATCCAGATGGTCCCGGATTAAATCGTATTGGAATCGCCCTAATCATGTTGCGTACATTTTCATCTTACCTTCATTGATTGCGTTGCTTCTGTTCGCGTTTATCCCGGTCGTCATCGGTCTAGGGATGAGTTTCTTCAACGTTAATATTTTCTTTAATGGAACGAAATTCGTTGGCCTACAAAACTTCGTCCGTTTCTTATCGGACTCTCGGGCCATTAACTCGATCTGGCACACCGTTTACTTCACGGTCTTGGAAACGCCAGTTCAAGTGTTGGTGGGGGTTCTCTGTGCGGCTGCATTGTCCCGGAACACGCGGTTCAACCGCTTTTGCCGGTCGACCTTCTACATTCCCGTTGTCTGCTCACTGACCGCGATTGGGTTGGTTTTCAACATGTTACTCGACCCCAACATTGGTTGGTTCCCGCACTTGTTAACGCGGATTGGTATGACGGCACCGGACTTCTTTGGTAACGCCCACTGGGCCATGCCGACGATTGCCTTCCTGACTGTATGGAAGAGCTTCGGGGTCACGATGATCATTATGCTGACGGCGGTCCAAGCAATTTCGCCAAGTTTGTATGAATCTGCTGAAATGGACGGTGCCAGTCGGGCACAACAGTTCTTCCACGTCACGATTCCACAATGTATCCCAGCCTTAGGATTCTGTGTTTTGACGAACCTGACTGGATCCATGCAAGTCTTTGACCAAATCTTCGTTACGACCGGTGGTGGTCCTAACTTTAAGACCGAATCGACGGTTCAGTACATTTATAACCGTGGGTTCGCGGCACCTTACGAATTAGGGTACGCCTCGACCGTTGCGACGGTTCTGTTCATTATCATTGCTATCTTAGCGGTTGGTTCTAACTTATACATGAGCCATAAAGAACAACAAATGCGGTAGGAAGGAGGACAATAAATTATGAAACGAACGAATAAGCACTCAGTTTTATCAGATATTCTTTTGATTATCGTCTTAATTTCGGTTGTCTTCCCATTCCTATGGGTTCTGTTAAGTTCCTTTAAGAACGAGGCGGATATTATCAACTACCCACCGAAATTGTTTGCGAGTCACTATACGTTTAGTAACTACACGGACATTTGGAAGACCATTCCTATGACGCGTTACATCATCAACACGGTGATTTACGCGGTGGGGGTTTGTGCCATCTCCGTTACGTTTGACTCCTTTACGGGGTATGCACTTGCTCGGATGCGGTTCCGTGGTCGGACGTTCTTCTACTACGTCATCATGGTCACGATGTTTATCCCATTTGCCATTACGATGATCCCATTATTCATGGAATTAAGTAAGTTTGGGATGATCAACACCTACGCAGGGCTCATTATTCCACACGCGACAACGGCCTTCGGGATTTTCATGATGCGGTCATTCTTCGTGGGATTACCAGAAGACCTAGCGGAAGCCGCCCGTTTGGATGGGTTAAACGAATTCCAGATCTACTTCAGAATCATGTTACCGTTGGCGAAGCCACAACTGATTACGTTGACGATCTTTAGCCTGATGGGTAGTTGGAACGACTTGCTCTACCCGATGTTAATGACGACTGACCAAAGCATGCGGACTTTGGCAGCTGGGTTAGCCTTAATCGGTGGGCAACACATTACGTACTACGGGCCAGTGATGGCCGGAACCATTATTTCGATGCTGCCACTGTTTGTCATTTACATGTTCGCCCAGAAGTACTTTATTCAAGGGTCGGCCATGTCAGGAATGAAGGAATAGCTTATGATGAAGTATTCAGACGGTCCCATTGCAACGTCCCTCGGTGTCTTGTGGGATTATGTCGTTTTGACGGCGATGCTGATCATTATCAGCCTGCCCATCGTCACGATTGGGTGTACCTTCCATGCCACGTTACGCGTGATCAATAAGTTTCGCGTGACGGGACACAGTGAAAATGTGAGTCCGATGTTCTTTCGATATTTGCGAGAACAGTGGCTCTGGTACACGGTGACCTTTGTAGTGGGAGTGATGTCCGTATCGACAAGCTTGATTAACTTAAAAAACCTGGCCTCTACTAGCCTGGTGAACGTTGTTCTGGGCAGTCTGATGCTGATTCTTGCCATTCTAGTAGCCGGCATTTGGTTCTGTATTCAGGTCATTGGCGTGTACGAACATACCAAACCAGTTGAAAGTTTAAAAACAGCCTTAGTCTTCTTTGTTCTAAACCTCCCTAAGAATTTGGGGATGTTAATCCTCACGGTTGGTCTGTGCTATGTTTTGGCGGTCTTCCCCCTCAGCTTTCCAGTTGACTTAATCCTACTAGATTTTGTTTGGAAACGTTATCTGGGATCTGCCCGGCCGTACATTCAGCACGCTAGACAGGTGATCACGCAATCAATAGATAATTAGTCGATAGCGTGAAATAATGGTATTATAAGTTTACGCATGGAAGATTTTGGAAATAGGTAAAAGCCAAAAACAAAACTAGGTGATTTATTTTCGGTATTTATCGGGAGTGAAGAACCTAGTTTTATTGGCCTTCAATTGGAAGGGCTACCAATGAGCCGTGAAAAAATGATGGTAAGGGGATTTTTGCAATGGACGTAGATATATCTGAGAAATCAATTCCAGTCTTTACAGCACTCGATAGTCCAGTGCGACTGAAAATCATTAATTTATTGTCGAAGAATAAAATGAATGTGAAGGAAATTTCGCAAGCACTGGACCTGAGTAGCACGATTACGATCATGCATTTAAATAAGCTGGAAGCGGCGAATATTATTCGGACGGAAAAGCAAGGCACTCGGCGAATTTCGAGCTTACAGGTGGATAACATCAACGTAAGTTTCCCTAAACAACTGTATGTCCCGTATGATTCCAAGGATATTGAGGTGCCCGTTGGTCAGTATACCGATTACGACGTGACCCCGTCTTGTGGACTTGCCGGACAACACGGTTTTATTGGGAAGGTGGACGATCCGAAGTATTTTATGACACCAGAACGGGATAAAGCGGGGATGGTGTGGTTCTCAAAGGGGTACGTGGAGTATCAGATTCCGAATTACATTGAGGATAATCAAAACATTGAGATGATTGAGATTTCCTTGGAGTTAGGATCCGAATTCCCGTTCTCCAATAACAATTGGAAATCGGATCTGTTTCTGACCCTAAATGGTAAGGAAATCGGCGCCTGGGAGAGTCCCGGAGACTTCTCCGATACCCGGGGACGGTTAACCCCCAGCTGGGTTTACGATGATATGAACCAATATGGTATCTTGAAGCTCTTTCGGGTCTCAAGACACGGTTCCTTCATTGATGGTCACTACGCAAGCGACACGCTCATCTCCGACTTAGATTTGTCGGGGGACTCATGGACGTTGCGGATTGGGGTCAAGCCTAATGCGAACTACGTGGGAGGCTGTACGATTTACGGGCGCCAATTTGGGAACCATGATCAGGGAATCAAGTGTAAAATCTACTATAGTAATGATGGCGACTAAGCCAAATGAAAGGACCTGGGATAAAAATCTCAGGTCCTTTTTGGTGCGCTCTCTTTTCGAGTGACATAGAAAAAGCGCTCCGGGTGCCCGAAGCGCTTAGATGACGACTTAGTCAGCGACTTTAATACGGAACATGTTCCATGAAAGGGGCTCAAGGGTGGTGGTTAACGTCCCTTGGTCCAAGGATACATGGTCATTTGGTTGAATCTGCATGCGTTGATCTTCGTTGGTCTGCTTGATGTCGTAGCCGTAGAATTGGGTGGCCTCAATCAGATCGGTGGTGGTTAAGCTAGTGAGAGTCGTGGTGAAGTCCATGGCCTCCTCGCCTTTGTTCTCGGCGAAGATGACTACCTCATGGGTATCGGGGTTGTAGACGGCCATACTGTCGAGGTAAGGGACGTCCTTGAAGTCCTTGCTGTCGTAGGTAGCGGATTCCTGCTTAGGCTGTAAGGCGATGCCGCGACCGTACTTGGAGACCTGCATGAACGGGAAGAAGATGGATTGGAGCCAGATTCCCTGGTCATCCGTCATGATTGGGGCAATCACGTTGACCAATTGCGCGAGACAAGCAATCTTGACCCGGTCACTGTGCTTGAGCAGGGTGATCAGCATGGTCCCGACCATCAAGGCGTCTTCGAAGTTGTAGTGGTCTTCCAGCAAGTGCGGGGCGTTCTGCCACGGCGCCGTCTCGTCGTCTTGCTTGTGGGAGTGGTACCAGACGTTCCATTCGTCTAGGGCCAGGTTGAGCGTCTTATCGCTGTGTTTGCGGGCCTTAACGGCGTCGCAGACGGCCACGATGCCGCTGATGAACTCGTCAAAGTCAATCGACTTGGCCAAGAAGTTGTGCAGGTCGTTCTCCTCGTTGTCGTAGTACCGGTGTAACGAGAGGTAGTCGACGTCATCGTAGGTGTGGTCGAGGACGGTTTCTTCCCAGCTGCCAAAGGTGGCCATTTCCCGGGTGGAACTGCCGCTGACGACCAGGTCGATGTCGGGATCGACGAGGCGCATGACCTTGGCAGTTTCGTGGGCTAACCGACCGTATTCTTCGGCCGTCTTATGACCGATCTGCCAGTCGCCGTCCATTTCGTTGCCCAGGCACCAGGTCTTGATGTTGAAGGGCTGCTCGGCCCCGTTCTTCTTCCGCAGGTCGCTCCAGTAGGTGCCCCCCGGGAAGTTGCAGTATTCAATGAGGTTCCGGGCGGCATCGATGCCGCGGCTCCCCAGGTTGACGGCCATGTCGGGTCGGGTTCCGGTCTGTTGGGTCCACTTCATGAACTCGTGGAGGCCGAATTGGTTGGTCTCGATGCTGCGCCAAGCCAGGTCAAGCCGCGTGGGACGTTGGTCCTTGGGGCCGATACTGTCCTCCCAGTTGAAGCCGGAGACGAAGTTCCCACCGGGGTAACGAACGAGGTCAATGTTCAGGTCCTTGATTGCCTTGACCACGTCTTGGCGAAAGCCGTTCTCATCGGATTTAGCATTGTCCGGATCGTAAAGACCGTCATAAACGGCACGACCGAGGTGTTCAATAAGGGAGCTGTAGAGTCGATCGTCAACCTTAGCGATTTGGTTACTAGGGTCAATGGTTAATTTTCCTTGCATGTGATAACCTCCATGTTGATTTTAGATAGAAAAATGGGGGAACCATTAGGATTGGTTCCCCCATTCGTGAGTCATTAACGACCTAATGAAGCGTTATTAATCACGGGTATTCGTGGTTGATGAATCAGTTGCTGTCGCTGCTTGGGCATCAGGTGCTTCCACTTCACCGGCTTGGACAGGGTCTTCCTTCTTCAGGAAGAAGACGGCAAACAGGGTGATGAAGAAGACGACGATTCCCATGATGATGTAAGTGTGTTGGTAACCAATCACATCGTACATCTTCCCGGCAACGGACGAGAAGATAAAGACGGAAATCTGCTTAGCGAAGTTCGAAGCGAGGGCGTAAACCGTCGCGTACAGACGAATATCGAAGGCCCCGGCGATGTACTTCATGATGGAAGTCAACAGCAGTGGCATTTCGAGTCCGGCTAACAGACGGAAGCCGACAACCCAGATCCAGTTAGGGGACAAAGCAGACCCTAAGATCCGGATGCAGGTGATGAACCCATAAATCAGTAACCCGTTCCGTGAACCAATCTTGTTGATGATCCATGGCATTGGGAACATCAGGCAGAATTCGATAGCGGTTTGAGCGGAACTCATGTAACTGTAAACCAACGTCCCTTGGGCAGCCGTGTCGAAGAACGTCTTGAAGAAGATGATGAATTGTTGGTCAAACACGTCGAACAGTGCGGAAGCACCCATGTAGAAGATGGCCAAAACCCATAAGTTCTTGATCTTGAACACGGACATCACAGTCTTCATGTCCAGGGAGTTGGACGTGTCACCGGCAGCGGCGGCGTTGTCCAGGTCAACCTTATCACTGAAGATCAATAAACCAGTTAAGATAATGGCAGCAATCGTGCAAGCCCAGAAAATGGAATTTGGCTTCCAGAGGAAGATCCGGCCGGCAACTAAGGATGCGACAACCCCGGCAACGGAACCACCAACCCGAGAGTGGGCGTATTCGAAGCCGTTCGCCAGACTGGCCCGTTGAACGTATTGTTCAATAACGGAAACCCCACCGTTTAAGATGAAACTCAGGAAAGTCCCAGTGACGATGGCAACCAGAAAGGCGTTTACGTGTAAGATTGGCATGAAGACCCACTGGAAGTACGGGCCGATGAAGATGCCGACAATGGCAATGGTTAAAATCAGGGTCTTCTTGAACAGTAACTTATCGGAAACCACCCCGAAGATGGGTTGGAAGATCAAGGAAATCCCGGCCATCATGGAGAAGACAGCCCCGGATTCGGTTCCGTTCAGGTGAGCAACTTGCTCCATCCAAAGCGTCAGATAACCGTTAACGACCGCCCAGATAAAGAAGTAACTAAAGTGGGTGACGGGGAAACCCCAGAAGTGCTTTGACTCCGTTTTTGCAGTATTCAATTCTAATCTCTCCTATCATGCAATATGATATTTCGACTTGCCAAGCCGATTATTTATAGTTGTAAGGTACTGGTTTGCCAAAGTTTGGCGTGCCATCATCGTTCCAGGTGAAAGGTTGAACCATCGTGTGACGGTTTGGATCGTACAGTGGGTCACCCTTGATGTCGGTGTAGTTCCGGCAGTGGTAGACCAAGATGTCGGTCTTGTCGTCTTCGGCCACCGTAAAGGAGTTGTGACCGGGACCGTATTGGTGAATTGGCATGTTGCTTTGGAAGACGGGGGTCTTGGACTTGCTCCAGTTAGCGGGGTCCAACAGGTCAGCGTTCTCGTCGACCGTTAACATCCCCATCGCGTAGTTCTCATCGGTAGCGCTTGCAGAATAGGTCAGGAAGAAGCGACCGTTCCGGTGTAAGACGGCAGGACCTTCGTTGACCCAGAAAATCTTGGTTTCCCAATCGTATTCTGGCTTGGTCAACATAACCGGCTTGGTCTTAAGCGTCCAAGGGTTTTCCATTTCGGCGATGTAGATGTTGGAGTTCCCTTTGATAGCGGGATCCTTTTGGGCCCAAACGTAGTATAACTTGTTTTGGGCCTCAAAGACCGTGGCATCCAACGCGAAGGTGTCTAGCGGTGTTTCAATCTGCCCGTGTTCGATCCAGTCTGCTTCGTCACGCATCGGATCAGGATTGTCGCACTCGATGCAGTACATCCGGTGTTGGAACATTCCGTTGTGGTCGAATTCCTTGGTGTGGGAAGCGGCAAAGTAGATGAACCACTTGCCATCGATGTAGTGCAGTTCGGGCGCCCAGATCAATTGACTCATGGCACCGCTACCATCTGGATGTTTGCGCCAGATGGTCCGGGGAGCTGCGTTGGCTAAGCCGTTTAAGGTTTTAGCCCGCCGAATCTCAATTAAGTTGTAAGCGGGGACCGAGGCAGTAAAGTAGTAGTAACCATCGGTGTGTTTGTAGATGTAAGGGTCAGCCCGTTGGACAATCAATGGGTTGACGTAATCAGTTGCTTGTACCATAAATGTCGTCTCTCCTTTGTCAAAAATGAAAATAATTTGTAAGGACTTAAAAATTGCTAATTCCAATAAATCCTAATAAATAAGTACAATTGCAATATACGACCGTATGAAAACGTTGTCAACCTTTTTGTTAATCTTTTTACTTAAAATAGCCAGAAAAACGACTGGATTAATGATATGATTAACTGTATCGAAACGATATCGTACGATACGATACTTTGATTAATGATTTTGTAAATGTAAGCCATTTAAAGTTGGGAAGGAATGGTGAAAATGCAACTAGATATTTCAGACGACTCGCTCAATGTTTATGAAGCGCTGGCCAGTTCGGTACGATTACGCATCATCCGGCTGTTGTCTAAGGAGCCCATGAGCGTCCAAGAATTGGCCGAAGCCCTCCAGCTAAGTAGTCCCATCGTGACGAAACATCTTAATAAACTCCAGGCGGCGGAACTCATCACGAGTGAACGAGTAGGGCATAAAAAAGTTTCTTCGTTGCGGGTTGATACCATTGCCGTTAAGTTTCCCCGGCAAATCTACCCCAAGTTTAAGGTTCATAAGAATATGATTCCCGTGGGACACTACACGGAATATCATGTCGAGCCATCCTGCGGTTTGGCAGGGCCTGAGGGCTATATTGGCAAGGTCGATAATCCCAAGTACTTTATGTTTGCCGACCGGATGAATGCCGGTATGATTTGGTTCAATAAGGGGTTTGTCGAATACCAGACGCCTAACTTTGTGGGGGAACGCGAGCAACTTGAGATGTTAGACCTATCGATGGAACTCGGATCAGAATTTCCGTTTTCCAACAATACGTGGCCGTCCGATATTACCTTTTCCATCAACGGGCATGAACTGGGGACCTGGCGGAGTCCTGGCGATTTCTCGGATATTCGGGGAAAGTACACACCGGATTGGGTGCCGGATAACGTGAACCAGTACGGTATTCTTAAAATTTTACGGGTAACGGATCACGGAACTTACTTAGATGGCCAACCCTTTACCAACGTTTGTCTCAACGATTTGCCAATCGACGAAGACGTTTGGACGGTCCGGTTTGAGGTGAAACAAGACGCTCAGCAGTCCGGTGGTTGCACGATTTTCGGTAAAGGATTTGGCAATTATAATCAGAACATCGAATTATCTGCCTACTATAGTTAGTTGTTCAATAAATGATTGTTCTTTTTAATTATTTGTTTGAAAACGCTACCAAAACGCGTTAAACTTTGGAATAAATTGAGGTTGCTTGCCCACGGTGATAGGTTCGTCTGCGGTTGAGCGCGGAAAATACCGGCTAAAATGGGGAACGGTCTCAGTTTAAATGTAGATAAACAACTGACTAAGGAGGACTTAACGGAATGACGACGTTACATATCTATCAAGAGCAGCACTTCGATGTTCGCCCACAACTTTTTGGCTCATTCTTGGAACACATGGGAACCGTTATCTATACGGGGATTTATGAACCCCAACACCCGACAGCAACCACCGAAGGATTCCGCGGGGACGTGTTGAAACTCGTTCAAAATCTAGGCTTAAAAACGGTTCGCTATCCCGGTGGCAACTATACGTCGAGTTATCATTGGGAAGATACCATTGGACCGAAAGCGGCTCGGCCTAAACGGATGAACTTGGCCTGGCAGGCACTAGAGACCAATCAATTTGGGTTAGATGAGTTCTTTCAATGGTGTGAACAGGCGCAAATTGATAATCCGATATTAACGGTGAACTTAGGAACTCGTGGGATTGACGATGCGCTCCACGAATTAGAGTACGTGAATGGCCAGTTAGACACTGATTGGGCCAATTTACGACGGAAAAATGGTCATGCGGAGCCCTATCACGTGAAGTATTGGTGCCTTGGAAATGAACTGGATGGCCCATGGCAAGTGGCCAAGAAGACACCGGAAGCCTATGGTGCACTTGCCAACGAAACCTCGAAGGCCATGAAGCTGATGGATCCATCCATTCAGACGATTCTCGTGGGAAGTTCGACGCCCCGGTTAAATACCTATCCTTCTTGGGACTTTAAGGTGTTAATGGAAGCCTACGAAAACGTGGACTACATTGCCATGCACGATTATGTAGACCGTGGGCAATCGGAAACGTTGGATCAGGATGACCGGCGTGATGAGGATGACTTGCCAACGTACTTGGCACGCTCACGGGAGTTCGATAAGCAAATTGATGAAATTGAAACGATTGCGGATGCCGTTAAGGCGTTAAAGCGAAGCGACAAGGTCATGAAGATTTCCTTCGATGAATGGAACGTTCATCGACCGTCGCTGAAACCAACGCAACCGTGGTCACAGCACAACCCGGTTGATTGGTGCTACTTTAATTTAGCAGATACCTTGTTATTTGGCTCCATGGCTTTGGCAATCTTGCGTCATGGGGATCGGGTCAAGCTGTCCTGTCAGGCATTGCTCGTTAACACGATTCCGCTGATCTTGACGGATGAGGGGGGTCACGCTTGGGCGAACCCAACGTACTATGTCATTCAATCCCTGATTGCAAACCTCTCCGACCGGTCTAAGGTATTGGCGTCGACACTTTCTGATGGTGAACAATATTCGACGCCACGTTATCAGGATGTCCCGGTGGTCGACCAAGTTGTTCTGGATACGGGCACGGCTTACGTGGTCTACGCGGTGAACCGCGGCGCTAAGCCGCAATCCGTCACGATTGACCTGCCACAAGCGGTTCGGCAAGGGACTCAGCAGCAATTAACGGGCCAGTTGGACGACCAGAATACGCGGGAACGTCCTGATACGCTGACACTGAAAGCGGTCAGTGACTTCGATATTGCGGCGGGACAGGCTCAGCAATCGGCTACGCTGGCGGCTTATTCGTGGAACGTTCTAACGCTTAAGTATTAAGCATCATTTTTCGATAAATTTACTAAACGAGTGGCGCCGGCCAGGAATTGGCGTGGCGCTATTTTCATCGAATGATTTATCGAAAAATGATGAGATAATTATGTGACCAATTTTAACTATAAGAATATTTATTTGAAATGGGTCAATAAAACCGGTAGACTTAAAAGCAACTAATGAGGTGCACGCTATGGAGAATAAATATCAAAAAGTTAAAGACGGGTTAAAAGAAGACATCATTTCCGGGAAGTTCAAGGTCAACGATAAGTTACCGACGGAGTCCGAACTCATGCAACAGTATGCGGTCAGCCGTTATACGGTACGGCGGGCGGTCGGTGACCTCGAGAGCGACCACTTCATCTACCGGATTCAAGGGGGCGGGATGTTCGTTCAGGATTGGCACAAGGATTGGTCGACCCCGACGGATACCAAGCTGATTGGGGTCATCACCACTCACATCGCCGACTACATCTTTCCCAACATTATCTCGGGGATTGACCAGGTGTTGTCCCAGGCAGGGTACTCAATCCTGCTGAGCAACACCCACAACACCCACGCCAAGGAGCGCAAGAGCCTGATCAGCATGCTGGACAGCAAGGTGGCCGGTTTGATCATCGAACCGACCCAAAGTGCTTTGCCCAATCCTAATCAGGATCTGTATCAGGAAATTCGGGACGATGAGTTGCCGACGTTGTTCATCAACGCACACTATCCGTCCTATGATTTCCCCTACGTGGACACCAACGACCTGATTTCCGAACAGAACTTGGTCGATTATCTGTTCGACCTGGGTCACCAGAGTATCCTGGGGATCTTCCAGGTCGACGATATCCAGGGGGTCAACCGGATGAACGGGTTCGTACGGGCCTACCAGCAACGGCCGGAACTGTCCTACATGAGTAACATCATCATGTACCAGTCCGGCGAAGACTCCCAGAAGCTCTTCGAACGCATCACCAGCTACCTGAAGCAGGCCGATGCGCCGACCGCAATTGCCTGTTACAACGATCAACTGGCCATCGAGGTCATCGACTTTTTGAAATCGCAACAGCTGCGGGTGCCGGATGACATCTCGGTCGTGGGCTTCGATAACTACAAGATGGGTGAGTACTTCACACCGAGCCTGACCACGGTCAACCACGAGAAGGAACGGATGGGCGCCGACGCGGCGGGCATGCTGATCAAGTTGCTGAACCGCGAGAAGGTCGAGTCCATCACCTACGAGCCGGAGATCGTCAAACGTCACTCCGCCATTCAAAAAAATTAGGTCACTTAACCAAGGGTTCCGTCCAGTCGATTGATTGGGCGGAATTTTTTTGGCTGCCCCCGAGCGGATCGGGGCGCGTACGTCCCTAGAACCACAAGTGATTTCGTGAACAAATGGATAAATGGTCTAACCAGTGAGTGTGAGATTTTATAAACACATGATTAACAATCAGATTGGCAACGGTTTCAATTCAAGGTAAATTAAGGGCAGATAAAAGCGGGTGTAAGAACGATTTGACCTAGTCACGAGTTTTCGCTATCTTAAATGTAATCGGTTTCAAATTTACCGGGTCAAACCTTCCTTGGAGTCTGTTTTTATAAATATCATATTTTGAGGAGGAACTTATTGTGAAAAGTCAAATGGCTGAAGCAATTAAATCTGACGAAAAAGTGCCGTTTCACCGGATGCTCGCCTTCGCCAGCACCGATACCGCCGGGAACTTACTGTACACGACGGTCACGACCTTTATTCTGTACTACTACACCGACGTCTTCGGACTGACGGTGGCCGCTGCCGGGACCATCCTGCTGGCCGCCCGGGTACTGGATGCCTTCGATGCGCCCGTCTGGGGGTTCATCATCGACCACACCCACACGCGGTGGGGGCAGAGTCGCCCGTACTTCCTGTGGATGGCCTTTCCGTTCGCCATCTTCTTCGTTCTGATGTTTCTGAGTCCGGACCTGAGCCAGAGCGGCAAGTTCTGGTGGGCGTTAGTCACGTACCTGCTCTTCGGGATTTCCTATACCGGGGTCGGGACGCCGATTAGTTCGATCCTGCCGAACCTGAGTAATGATTCCGACGAACGGATCAAGTTAAACAGTGTCCGGATGATCGGGGGGAACATTGGGTACTTCATCACCGCCAGCTTCACGTTGACCTTCGTCGCCGTCTTGGGTGGCAACAACGAAACCGCTGGTTGGCGGAACACGGCGATTGCCCTGGCCATCGTCGGGTTAGCCCTGTTGATGTTCGCCTTCTTCGACACCAAGGAAATCAACACCGAACGTCAGAAATCCTTACCGATCATGGACAGTATCCGGGCCGCTAAGAGCAACTGGCCGTGGTTCATCCTGGTCATCGCCTTCATCTTCTACTGGTTAGGAAACGCGTCCCGGTCCGCCGTGGTCGTGTACTACACGCAGTACAACCTGGGCGTGAAGGGCTTTGCCTCCGTTCTGAACGGGCTGGTGATGTTCCAGATCATCGGGATGTTGTTGATTCCATTCCTCGTTAAGAAGTTTACTAAGACCCACGTCTTGATGTTCGGGCTGTGCCTGGCCGCCGTGGGACAGGTCATGATTTCCTTTACCGGCAAGTCCCTGGTCGCCTTAGGGGTTGCCTGGGCCATTGCCTCCGTCGGGACCGGGATCTCCGTTTCCATGCCGTTTGCCATGTTATCCGACACCGTTGATTACGGGGAATGGAAGAACGGCATCCGGGCCAGTGGGTTCTTGACCGCCATCGGGAGTTCGTTCGCCATCAAGATGGGGTCCGGCTTCGGTGGTTGGGCGCCATCCATGATTCTGAGCAATGCCGGGTACAAAGCCGGTGCGACCCAGACCGACGCCGCCTTAAGCGCCATTCGCTTCTGCATTAGCTACTTACCAGCCATCTTCTTCGTGATTGGTGCCGCCATCATGATCTTCTACGGTCGTTACGAAAAGAAGGAAACGGAAATTCGGGCAACCTTGGCTGCCAACCGGGAAGAAGTCGCTGACTAATTCTTGAAAGAATAGGGGGATGAGTGGATGTCACAACCGGAATACCTCTCAATCTCGTGTTTACCACTTCCAACGTTTATCGAAGGCGGGTACGTGACCTTTCATGCGGGTGATCGTCATCCGAATCGGAACAACTTGCAGTTCTTTATCCTGATGTTGATGGAAAAGGGACAACTGTACATTGCCGAGGACGGTCACAATTACACGGTCAAGGCCGGGGAGATGTTCATCCTCCAACCCCTGCATCACCACTATTCTTGGCACGTCATGACCGAAGACACGGCCTACTACTGGTTGCACTTCTACGTGACCGGTCGGTGGGAGCAGGCGCCGAACCTGGTGTCGATGGGCTCAGTGATCAACGTGCCGACGCTGCACCACTACACGCCGGTCGAGACGTTGTATCTGGCAAAACACGCCAAGATTCAGCATCCCCACCGCCTGGCCCAGATGACCCGGCAGATCTTCAAGAACAGTGAGGCCACCGAGTCGTACGGCTTCTGGCAGGCGCAGCAGCTGTTCATCGATATTCTGCAGGAGATTCAGGTCCAGTCGCAGCAGGAATCGGCCATGGTCCAACTGTCGAACCAGCTTCAGCGGTACCTGCGGGATCACTTTAACGAAAAGATCACCAGTGCCACGTTGAGTCGGGAGTTCCACTTCCACCCGAACCACCTGATTCGCACCCTGAAGGCCACGACCGGCCTGACGCCGACCGAATATCTGCGGCAGTACCGGATGGAAGAGGCCAGTAAGCGGCTGCTGAACACGGCCATGACGGAAACCGAAATCGCCGCGGCCGTGGGCTTTCAGAACATTTACTATTTCTCGACGGTCTTCAAACAATACACTGGCTTGGCGCCGACGCAGTACCGCCAGGCGCAGGCCCGACAGATTGCCACCAACCATGAGGAGTTGACGTAATTGGAATCAACAGCATTTAAACTCGATGTCAATCGTCGCGGGGACATCGTGAACCTACAAAATCTCGCGGATGATCACCGGATGAACTGGGTGGTCGACCCGGCTTACCTGGAACAGGTCGGGTACGCCGACCAGGATAAGCTCTTTGGGGAGTTTACCCTGACCGTCGATGGCCAGACCTACCGCAGTGCCGACGTGACCCCGACGGTCGCTGAAACGGCGGACCGGGTGACGGTGACCTACACCGTCGCCGACCTGACACTGACGGAAACGTACCGGTTGGTCGCTGACCAGGTCACCTGGGACGTTGATCTTCGCAATCCCCAGCAGCATGCCGTGACCATCACCAACCTGGGTGTCTGGGCGTCCTTGGCCTACGTGATGTTTCGGGACAAGAACGTTCACCGCAACATGGCCGATTCGGCCGCGGTCTTCCCCAGCATCTCGGCCAACTTCACGAAGCTGGCGGGGGTCCGCCGGGACAACCAGGGGCCGAACCTGGGGCTGTACCAGACGGCGGGCCACCTGCAGTCGGTCGGCACCTATAACGAATGGACCAACCGCTTCTTCGAGAACGTCTCGCCGTCGTTGGACGGCCTGCTGTTCCATCAGCTGATCCTCGCCGGGGGATACGCGCCGGGGATGGCGCCGAAGAACGACTGGATCTACGAGGCGGCACCCCTGACGGTGGCCGCGCAGGAGACGGTCCACTGGGCGTTTGCCCTCCAGGCCTTTACGACCCCGACGGACTTCCAACGGGTCGCCGGGACGAACGGTCACCCGCAGATCAGCTACGACCCGCTGCTCTTTACCGGTCAAATGACCAATATCACCATTCAGCTGCCAACGGGACACCACTTAGAACGGTTGGTACTGGAGCACCAGGCCAACGGGGAACTGGTCCGCCGGGACGTCACGGATGATTATCGTGACAGCATCCTCAAGACCCTGATCAGTGGGGTGGGGGAACACTGCCTGCGCCTCGAGCTAACCGATGGTCGGACCGACCTGGTCGTCTTTAACGTGATGGACTCGGTCCGCGACCTGATTGAGACCCGGGTCGACTGGTTGACGACCCACGCCTATAACGGCAAGGACCAGACGCCGCAGGACGCCTTCACGCCCATCTCAAACCAGGGGGAATCTCTGGGGAAGCTGAGCCTGATCCTGCAGGCTAACCTGTTGAACCGCACGGCCAAGACGCCGGAACAGGTCCAAAAGGTCGAGGCCAGCGCCGTAAACTACGTGAAGACCAAGTGGTTCACCGATGGCGACTTCCGACACCCGGTCAACCTGTACGGCGACTTTTACCGGGACATGGACTTCGAGTACATCGGCCACGTGTATTACCTCCTGGCCCAGTTCGATGAGCACACGCTGGCGTTGAACACCCCGGCCACCTACCTGAAGTGGGCCGCACAGGTCTTTAACCTGCGGGTCAACGCCGCCCTGCACGACTCGCCCCGGGCCAAGGAAGAGGCTCACATGTTAGGGGTCTACTTCCTCTACATCAACGACCTGTTGCGGGCCTTACAGACGCACGGACTGACCGATGAGTATCAGCAGATCAAGCAGTGCTGGCAGGACGCGACTAAACGGGTCGCCGCGCACAGCGCCGACTATCAGGCCGCGATTACGGAGCACTTCTACGACAACGCCGGCTTTGGTCCCGCCACCGGGGCCCTGGCCAACGCGGGGTACGTGGACGAAGCGCGGCGGTATGCCGAGTTGTTGAAGGCCAACATTGGTTACAGCAACGACTTCCGGAGCCAGGCACCCGATCGCTGGTGGGAGGCTCAGTCCTACATGATCCATTCGCTGTGGGGCGGGATTACTGCGGCCTCGGCCCTCGACGCCTACGAGGTCTTGGACGATACCGACCTGTTACTGGGGGCCTACCGGGCCTTCGTCGGGGTGCTGTACATGTACGACAGTCACGCCACGACCATCGCGAATCCGTTGGCCGCGGGGGAGGCCGCCTCGACCTACAGCATCGCCGGGCCGAACCTGAACCGGCCGGACCTGTCCCGGAACCGCTTTGGCCAGTCAACCTTTGCTCAGGATGGCGGCATCTATAGCCGCCTGTTCCCGGACGGGGATACCGGCCAGGCCGACTGGGACATGGGTGAGGAACTAGCGGCATACCTGACTGGCTTTGGCCAGACGGCGTACCTGTACGAGACGGCGACCGGCGAGTTAGCCGTTGTGAACGGCCGGCTCAATCAGCTGTCGCCGACCCGGTACGAGGTCACCAGTGCGGCGCCATACCCGCACGCCGTGAAGTTCGTTCATCGGCACCAGAGTTGTCAGACCACCGCGCCGACCGTGATTTACGATACGGAACAAGGCTTTTTGACGAAAGATTAAGGATTCAGGACTCTTTTCGCAAGGAAAGGGTTCTTTTTATTTGTACGGATAATTGGGGGTGGTGGCTGGCAATGCTTCACCGAATTTAAGGGGATAAGGCCTATGAATCGGCCTTTAAGTTATCTTATATATTTAAATTAATCGGCGATAATGATGTGACTAATCGTTGAAAGACAGCGGATTCAGCTAAAATAAGCAAACGAATTCATCGAAAAATAATACGTACAAATATAAAAATGGCTTGATTTATGCGAATAAAAAATATACACTTAGGTCATTGAGAGTTAGATATTTAAATCACGACTAGGTGATATGGAGGGTACGCAGATGAGCACCGAAAAAATTGCTCAGGATGTTGAAAGCGGTAACATCTCGCTGGGGATCGAGTTAGGATCCACGCGAATCAAGGCCGTTTTGGTAACACCTGATTTTAAAACCATCGCTGCGGGAAGCTATGTTTGGGAAAACGAACTGAAGGACGGCGTTTGGACCTATTCATTGGAAAAGGTCTGGGCCGGCATCCAAGCGAGTTACCAGGACATGGCTGCCGAAGTTCAAACGAAATATGGCGTCACGTTGACCAAGATCGGGGCTGTGGGAGTCAGTGCCATGATGCACGGCTACATGGCCTTCAACAAGGACGACCAATTGTTGGTTCCCTTTAGAACTTGGCGGAACAACATCACGGAACAGGCCGCTGACGACCTGACCAAGTTGTTCGACTTCAACATTCCGCAACGCTGGAGCATCGCGCACTTGTACCAGGCCATCCTGAACCAGGAAGATCACGTCAAGGACGTCAGCTTCCTGACCACGCTGGCCGGCTACGTTCACTGGCAACTGTCCGGTGAAAAGGTCGTCGGTATCGGGGATGCGTCCGGAATCTTCCCTATCGACAGCGCCACGAAGACCTACAACCAGGACTTCTTGGACCAGTTCCGGGGACTCAAGTCCGTGCGGCAATACCTCTGGAACATCGAGGACATCTTGCCGAAGGTCTTAGTGGCCGGCGAACCAGCCGGACACCTGACCACGGACGGGGCCAAGCTCTTGGACCCGCACGGCAACCTGACCGCTGGCAGCGTTATGGCGCCGCCAGAAGGGGATGCCGGGACCGGGATGGTCGGCACCAACGCGGTGCGCGAACGGACCGGGAACATCTCCGCCGGGACCTCGGCCTTCTCCATGGTAGTCTTGGACCAACCCATGAAGACCGTGCACCGGGATATCGACCTGGTCACCACGCCGACGGGGTTACCCGTCGCCATGGTCCACACCAACAACTGCTCGTCCGATATCAACGCGTGGGTCAACCTCTTTAAGGAATTTGCGCAAACGATCGGCGTTGACCTGAAGCCCGACGAACTCTACGGGGCTTTGTTCAATAAGTCGACGGAAGGCGATGCGGACGCCGGGGGCCTGCTGAACTACAGCTACCTGTCCGGGGAAAACATCACCAAGATGACGGCGGGCCGGCCATTATTCGTCCGGACGCCCAACAGTCACTTCAACCTGGCCAACTTCGTGAAGACGCAGCTCTACGCGGCCTTTGCCCCGTTGAAGATTGGGATGGACATCCTGGCCAACGAGGAACACATCCACTTGGATTCCCTGATCGCACAGGGGGGCCTGTTCCGGACGCCTAAGGTCGGGCAACAGGTCTTGGCCGACTCGTTGAACACGCCGATCACCGTCATGAGTACCGCCAGCGAGGGTGGCCCGTGGGGGATGGCCGTTCTGGGCTTCTACGTGCTGAACAAGAACGCCAACGAAACGTTGGAAGACTTCCTGGATCAACGAGTTTTTGCCGATCCAGAGAGCACGACGCTGGAGCCAAATCCAGCCGGCGTCAAGGGCTCAAACGCCTTTATCGCCAACTACAAACAGGGCCTGGCCATCGAAGGTCAAGCCGTGGACCGGTTAGCGGATTAATCAATAAAGGAGATTTTTGAACATGTTAGATAAATTAAAGGCAGAGGTTTACGATGCCAACATGGAATTACCCAAGTTAGACCTCGTGACCTTCACCTGGGGGAACGTCTCCGGGATCGACCGGGACAAGGGGCTCTTCGTCATCAAGCCTTCCGGGGTCGATTACAACGACCTGAAGCCCAGCGACATGGTGGTCGTGAACCTGAAGGGCGAGGTTGTCGAGGGCAACATGAACCCGTCCAGTGACACGCCGACCCACACCGTGCTGTACAACGCCTTTCCGAACATCGGGGGCATCGTGCACACCCACTCACCATGGGCCGTGGCGTTCGCCGCTGCCAAGATGGACATTCCGGCCATGAACACCACGCACGCCGACACCTTCTTCACGGATGTGCCCGCTGCGGATGCCTTGACGAAGGAAGAGATCGAAGAGGACTACGAAGGCAACACGGGGAAGACCATCGTGAAGACCTTCCAGGAACGCGGGTTGGATTACGAAGCCACCCCGGCCGCTTTGGTCAGCCAACACGGACCATTTGCCTGGGGGCCTACTCCGGCCAAGGCCGTTTACAACGCCAAGGTCCTGGAAGTCGTTGCCGGCGAGGATTACCACACGCTGCAGCTGACCCGGGCCAACTCCGAGTTACCGCAATACCTGCTGGATAAGCACTATTACCGGAAGCACGGGGCCAACGCCTACTACGGCCAAAACAACGCCAAGTCGCAAGACCACGCGGTGCGCGAAGACGATTAATTAGATTACCGACATTAAAAGGAGTGTTTCGATTATGTTATCAGTACCAGATTACGAATTTTGGTTTGTTACCGGGAGTCAACATTTATATGGTGAAGAACAATTAAAGTCCGTTGCCAAGGACGCCCAAGACATCGCCGACAAGTTAAACGCTAGCGGCAAGCTACCTTACAAGGTGGTCTTCAAGGACGTCATGACCACGGCCGATGGCATCACCAAGTTCATGAAGGAAGTCAACTACAACGATAAGGTTGCCGGGGTCATCACCTGGATGCACACCTTCTCCCCAGCCAAGAACTGGATCCGCGGGACGGAATTACTGCAAAAGCCATTGTTGCACTTGGCAACCCAATACTTAAACAACATCCCGTACGCCGACATCGACTTTGATTACATGAACCTGAACCAAAGTGCGCACGGTGACCGTGAGTACGCCTACATCAACGCCCGGTTACAGAAGAACAACAAGATCGTTTACGGCTACTGGGGCGATGACGACGTGCAAGAAGAAATCGCACGTTGGGAAGACGTTGCGGTTGCGTACAACGAAAGCTTCAAGGTCAAGGTTGCGCGCTTCGGTGACACCATGCGGAACGTGGCCGTTACGGAAGGCGACAAGGTCCAAGCACAGATCCAAATGGGCTGGACGGTCGACTACTACGGAATCGGTGACCTGGTCAAGGAAATCAACGCGGTGGACTCTGCCGACGTTGACAAGGAATACGCTGACTTGGAATCCCGTTACGAAATGGTTCAAGGCGACAACGACGCCGACAAGTACACCCATTCCGTCCGGGTTCAATTACAACAATACTTAGGGATCAAGCGGTTCTTGGAAAAGGGCGGTTACACGGCCTTCACCACCAACTTCGAAGACCTCTACGGCATGGAACAATTACCTGGTTTAGCCGCCCAACTCTTGATTCGTGACGGTTACGGCTTCGGTGCCGAAGGTGACTGGAAGACCGCTGCCTTGGGTCGGGTCATGAAGATCATGTCCCACAACAAGCAAACGGCCTTCATGGAAGACTACACGTTGGACCTGCGGAAGGGCCACGAAGCCATCCTGGGCTCCCACATGTTGGAAGTTGACCCATCGATTGCCAGCGACAAGCCACGGGTTGAAGTGCACCCATTGGACATCGGTGGCAAGGCCGACCCAGCTCGGTTGGTCTTCACCGGTTCTGAAGGCGACGCCATCGACGTCACGGTTTCCGACTTCCGCGACAACTTCAAGATGATCAGCTACGCCGTTGACGCGCACAAGCCAGAAGCCGAAACGCCTAAGCTGCCAGTTGCTAAGCAACTCTGGACGCCAAAGGTTGGTTTGAAGAACGGGGCCTTAGCTTGGATGCAAGCGGGTGGTGGCCACCACACCATGTTGTCCTTCTCCTTAACGGAAGAACAAATGGAAGATTTCGCCACGATGATGCACATGAACAAGGCCTTCATCAAGTAATAAAGCTGAATTAATTAAATGGTGACTCCCCGTCTGTGAGTGGGGAGTCACCATTTTTGTGTCTATTAGAGCCATAAAAGCACGCTCATTAAGCGACAACGGCCGTTAATGGGCGCTTCACGCCGGCGAGCAAGGGGATGCGCCTACCGGTCGGCCAGAATTGGGCTGGAACGTGGCCGACACGACTTTGAGCTCCTCGCTGCGACCCGCGAAGATCTCAAAGTTCGGTCTTTCTGTAATCCGGGAAAAGTCACCCGGATAACAGAAACGAGGCCACTGAGCTCAATTCTGACCTCCCTCTCGGCTGAGAGTGACGAGGCTGGTTATGGATGCGACCACTTGCCATCTTGCCTATCTGTCCTAAGTTAACTGAGAATGTGGGCGTTCATGTGACGGAATTTAATGGCTCAGTGAGATTGTTGGGGTGCTGGAACGACAACGGTTGCCAGCTGGTTTGGTTGATGATGAGAGATGCAGGATGTCAGCGAAACAGAGGCGACTTGCTGGCCGTGGTGAAATTGATGTTAGCGGGCGTTTCTCAGCCGGCTTACATCAAGGCCGATCTCCGGAGACTAGTGCACTTCTAGGCTTCGGAGTCGTGCCCACCTCGGCCGGCTTGCTCGCCGGCGTGGAGCGCTTTTCAACGGCTGGTTTGAAAATGGCCACAAAAAGGACCAATCAAAAAAGGACGCAACCACTAACGGTCGCGTCCTTGAACGGTCGATTATGAGACGAAAATCCAGCCGCCCATGCAGATGATTCCGACGCTGACGGCCAGGTAGATCCAGGCCAAGACGTGGCCATCGTGGTCCGGCTTGGTTTTGGGCAGTAACTTGGCAATCACGAACCCCAAGAAGAACAGACCAATCACCGCGATGAGTGTCCCCGTCATCATGTTCTTTGCTAACATCCTAACTCCCCCTTTATTTCTTCCATTATAACCAGTTTTGGTGGGAAAGTGGGAAATAGGCCATTCAGTTTTAACGATATGTTAAAATGTAGAGGAATTCGTTTTGCCCGTGCGCCGGGTCCCGACCCGTGATTGGCGAGGGGCGCACCCGCAAACGAAAAGCAGACAGCGCGTTTCAAAGGAAACGAACAACGCCCCCTGGGGGCAACGGAAAGGAAGCAACAAGATGGAGTTAACTTGGGCGGTGACCGCACCGGTAACCAGTTTAAAGAAGTTTTTAGGGCAACAGGGCGTCAGCCACCGGGTCTTTAGTGACCTGAAACACCAGGGAACGATTCGGGTCAACGGCCACGTCGAGACCTCCGCCGTGGCGCTCCACGTGGGGGACCGGGTCAGTGTGACCCTGCCTCCCGAGACGGCGGATCCGGCGGTGGCCGTTAGTCACGGTCCCATCGAGGTGCTCTTCACCAACCGGGACTGGCTGGTGATCAACAAACCCGCCGGCCTGAACGTGGTGCCCGGCCCGGCGAACCGGACGGATACGCTGGTCAACCGCATCAAGGGGTATTTGATCGACGAACACGCCGAGAATCAGGTGCCCCACATCGTGACCCGGCTCGACCGCTTTACCAGCGGTCTGGTCTGGGTGGCCCGGCACCGGCTGGCCAATAGCCTGGCCAGTCAGCTACAGGCGGCCCATCAGGTCGAAAAACGGTACCTGGCGGTGGTCAGCGGCCAGTTGGCCCAGGACCACGGGCTGATCGACCAACCGTTGGCGCCGGACCCCGCGGGATATAACCAGATGGTCTCACCGGGTGGTAAGCCCGCCCGGACCGAGTACTGGGTCGAAAAACGGTTTGCCAACGCCACGGTGGTCCGGGTCCAGCTGCATACGGGGCGCACGCACCAGATCCGCGCCCACTTTGCCTGGCTGGGCCACCCCCTGATCGGCGACGCCCTGTATCAGGGGCCGGTCGTAGGGGAGATGCACCGGCAGGCGTTACACGCGGCTAGCTTGGCCTTCGAGGACCCCTTTACCCACGAGCACCGGCAGTTCACCAGTCCGGTCCCCGTGGACTGGCAGGCGCTGGTGACCACGCTGACAACGGAACAAGGAGGCAATCAG
Source organism: Levilactobacillus spicheri DSM 15429 (assembly GCF_001435095.1). Taxonomy (GTDB): domain Bacteria; phylum Bacillota; class Bacilli; order Lactobacillales; family Lactobacillaceae; genus Levilactobacillus; species Levilactobacillus spicheri. Next base: position 184,474 of record NZ_AZFC01000035.1, on the reverse strand, counting down.
GATGTCTGAAGAAAAACCACTCACGTGCCTGGTCGACGGGGCGCCGATTTCGCTTGAGGTGAGCCTGCAGTTGAGCGAATTGGACCCGAGCCTGCGGAACCGCATCAAGCAGGACTACCCGCAGGCCCAGGCGACCGACTACATCTGCGGTCACCATCTATTGAAGTACCGCCTAGACCGGGTCGACGCGATGATCAATGCCGACCTCAAGCAGACTAAGAAAATCAACCATAAATTGACCCGGGCGTTGCAAAGCGACGATTACGATATCATCGACGTCAACGAGGTCCTGACCAACAGCCTCACGTTTGGGCAGAAGGTCTCGGACGACGTGGCGCGCTTCGGGGGTTCCTGGGGCTTTATTTTCATCTTCATGGTCGTTCTCTTAGGGTGGATGTTGGTGAACGGCCTGCACCTATTCGGGGTCAACTTTGACAACTACCCCTACATTCTGTTAAATTTAGTACTTAGTTGTGTCGCGGCGATTCAGGCGCCCATCATCATGATGAGCCAGAACCGTTCGGCGGACCGGGACCGCATGATGGCCGAAAACGACTACCACGTGAACCTGAAGGCCGAACATGAGCTGCGGTTGTTGCACGCGAAGGTGGACCACCTGGCGCAGAACCAGGTGCCCCATACCATGGAAATTGAGCGTTTCCAGTTGGAGATCCTCGGTGAGATTCGGCACGAATTGGCCGAACTGCGTGCAGCCCAGCAGAAGACGCCGCCGACACCGTAACATGAAGGGAGTTCCACGATGCGTACTTGGGTAACAGCTAGTACCCTGTTTCTGGTCGGCCTGGTCTTTGGTCACCGAGCAGCCGGTAGATTAGCGCACTAAGCGCGGCTTGGCATATCCGTTGACAATTCAGTCATCCTCCGTTAATCTAGTGATGTAACTAGAGAAATGGAGGATTTTTTGTGATAATTCGAGAAGCTCGACCGGTGGACGCCCCTCAGATAGCGCCACTGATGAACTTGATCTACGATGAAATGGCGTTGACCGACCTGGAGGATGTTCCGGGGCCCGACTTACTGAAGGTCATCACGGCGGCATACCGCAACCCGACTTATTTATCGGGGGCGGCAACCACGGTGGTGGCCGAGGCCAATGGCCAAGTCGTCGGGGTAGCGTTCGGCTATCCCGGGGAACGTGAAGACATTGTGGATGATGTGATGGCAGACCTGACGGCGCAGAGTGCGGCCTTTGATGAGCCGTACGAAGCGGAATCCGAGACCAGCGCGGGCGAGTGGTACCTCGATTCACTTGCGGTGGACCCGAACTATCAGGGTCACGGGATTGGGCGGCAATTGCTGCAAGCATTGCCGCTGTATGCCCGGCGTGACCGGCAATCGGTGATCGGCCTGAACGTTGACCGGGAGAACCCGGGGGCGTTTCGGTTGTACGATCGGATGGGGTACCAGGTAACCGGGACCCAGATGATTGGTGATCACGTTTACGACCACATGCAACTCGAGATCGGGCAACCGGTCTCGGCAACCAAATAACAACGATTAGGGGGCACCGGCGTTGATTCGCTGGTGTCTTTTTGATTGCGGGCGCGGTATAATGGCTAGCAATCAGGTATTTTGAGGAGGATTTTTAACCAATGAAGGATCAGTTACAACTTGGCGATGCCGCCTTCGCCAACATGATGTTGGTACTCAAGCAACCGGTCACGCAGGCCAACCACAAGGAATTCAAGTTCCTGGACGGCGAAATGCAGGAGATTGCCCCGGATATCTGGGCGATGCCCGCCTACATGACGGCCGATGACGCGTTTACGATGTTCTTTTTGACGACCCAGATTGAGTCCGGCGAGACCGTCGTGGCCTTCGCCACGGGCGACCAGTCGGGGGCCGACTTTCGGTTGAGCGCGCCGATGATCACCGGCGCCGGCCTGAACCTGTTGAACGACCAGCAGCCTAACCGGGCGAAGCGGGTCTTGAAGTTCCTCAACGACATCTCCCGCGCCGACGAAGGCGATTGGCGCTTGGTGGATCAAGCCGATTAGTGAAACAAGGTGTCCCATGCCGTTCTTCAGCATAGTCGGTACCCGCGCGCCACGCCGGCGAGCAAGATGGTCGAGGTGGGCACGACTTCGAAGCCTCAAAGCCCGAGTCTCCGAAGCTCGGCCTTGATGTAGGCCGGGAAAGAACCCCGACCAACATCAATTTCACCACGACCATCAAGTCGCCTCTGTTTCGCTCAAGTGGATGACGGCCATCACAAACAAGAAGAACTGGCAACGGTGATGAATTTTACGGATGATAATCCGCCGCCCGTTGGCAAGACAAACGATTGGGACAATCTTTGCTTAGTTTGATATTGGAATTGATTCATTAAGTTGTCTCCCAAAAGAAGCCTGGCCGGACGCGAAAACGTCTGGTCAGGCTTCTTTTGGATGGGGTCACGTAGACGTCACTTGTAGCGGTGGTGTTAAGGGTAGATGGTGAAGACCCACCAGCGTCAAGATTGCTGGAGCTCAGATGGGCCCAGACCGTGAAATTGTGGTTAGTCAGCGTCCCTCAGCTGGCTTACCACAAGGCCGAGCTTCAAGACACGGTGATTTTCCGTGGCTCGAAGTCGTGCCCACGGTCGTCACGGCCCAGCTGAGCGGAAGCAATCGCCAGTTTCCACTGATTAGACTCAACCAGCAGAACGTTAGTTACCCCCATTGGAAGTAGCGAATCAGGGCCATGGCCATGATTCCGACGACCACCACGGCCAACAGGCTTTTGGTCAGGATGCCCGCTAAGGTGGCGGGGATGGCCGCGAGGCAGTTTGCCAGGTTCAGGGTCGCCCAGTGGCCGGGGTGCACCACCAGGAGGCTCTGGCAGCACAGGGCGGTCATGATGGCGATAGGCACGAAGGTCAGAAAGTCGATGACCCCCGCGGGCAGCTGAAACTTCTTCAGCAGGGCGAAGGGGAAGACCCGGGAGAGCAGGGTGACGGCCCCACAGCCCAGAATGACCCACAGATCGGTTAGTGTAAATGACATTTCTTGACCTCCATTCCGAAGAGACACCCGCCAATGGTGGCGACCAGGAGCGCTAAGTTGGCGTCGAGCACCCGTAACGTGAGATAATAGAGTAGGGCCACGAAGCCCATGACCAGGAGCTGTAGCGTCAGGCCCAGGTGCTTATCGCTGATCAGTTGCAGGTAGACCAGGCCGATGAACATGGCGGTCAGGGCGAAGTCGAAACCGAACTGCTCGGGATTGGCGATGAGTCCGCCCAGGATGGCCCCGACCACGGTCGAAACGCCCCAGACCAGGTAGGCCACCAGGTTGGCGGCGTTCTGCCAGGCAAAGCTGAGACGGCCCCCGGTGACGTTTTGTTTATTCATGGCCAGCGCGAAGGTCTCGTCGGTCACCAACGCTCCCAGCAGCAGGTTCTTGCCCAGCGACTCGTGGCGGAAGTATTGGGCCAGGCTGGTGCTCATCAGGATCATCCGGGAGTTGACCAGAAAGGTCGAAAAGAAGATGGCGGAAAGCGGGTTGCCGGCCAGCAACATACTGGTGATGATGAACTGCGCGGAGCCGGCGTACACCACGAACGACAGGCCGGCGACCATGAGCAGGCTGAGGTGACTGGTGTGGGCGACGATGCCGAAGGCCAGCCCGACGCCGATGTAGCCGAAGACCGTGGGCAGCACGTCCTTGAGGCCGGTCCGAAAGGTTAATTCTGGGGTCATAATGGGAACTCCTTCCTGAAAAAATGATTAATTTCCAGTGTACGCTTTGCCGAAAACCGGGTAAAGGGGCAATTCAATTGGTCGATTAAATAATGGTCAAAACTCTCGTTCAGAAAGGGTTGCTTTTTTGAAATGGCGGTTGTATGATACTCTCATTGAGAAAAAAGCAGTGAAGAAAGTGGGGTAGTGACGATGAAGATGAACTTAACTGAAATGGCGCAGTCAGCGCATGTGGACCAACAACGTGTGGAGGAATACGTCAAGAACGGCTTACTGGGTGCCGGGCACTCCACCACGGAATTCGATGAGTCCGATCTGTACTGGATCGACATGATTCAGTGCTTTCAGGACAACGGAACGTCTTTGAGTGACTTATCCGGCTTAATGCCGCGTTGTCGCCAAGCACAGGCTAAGATGACGCAGGTTTAGCCTAAAGTTGAAGATGATGATGAGATAGCGGCAGGCCCGGGGCCTCCGCTATTTTTTTAGACAAACAAACAGGGCCACCGGAAGATTCAACTCCGGTGGCCCTGTTTAGGTAACTTCTATTCTACTTGGCTTGCTTGACTTGCTTGATCAGTTGTTGCATCGCTTGGGCTTGGTACTCAGCGGTGGCCTGCTTGATCAGCTTTTGGCGTTGGGCCGTACTCATGGTCGGGTCCTTGGTCATGGCCGCCATGACCTGCTTTTGGATGTAGGCTTTAGCAGCGGCCTTTTGCTTGGCCTGGTAGGTCTTGGAGCTTGCCAGCTTCTGCAGCTGCTTAGCCTGTTGAGTACTCAGGACCGTCCAGTTTTTGTTCAGGTAAATCGTGTTGTGTTCCTTCACGTATTGGTGCCCGTTGCCGGCCAACCCGAACCAGAACTTGTAAGCGCCGTTCTGGTATTCGCGGTAGGTCTTGGTGGTCACGATACGGTTCTTACCCGTCGTGCGTTTGACCGTGTTGGTCGTGGTGACCTTGGCCGCCGTGTGCTGCGTCTTCTTGGCGTTGGCGCTGGTCTTGTAAACGTAGACCCGGTGTTGATCGGCCGTTCCGATGGATTGGTAGATCATCATGGGTAACTGCTTCGACGGGGAAGCGGAGTAGATGGTTTGGGTGGTCGTGGTCCGAACGTTGTGCAACCCGTAGTGGTCGTGGTCGTTTTTAACGATCAGCACCCCGCTGATGCCCATGACGACGATCATCAGGAGGGTCAAGACGTTGCTGAGGACCCGGTTGTGCAGGTAAACGTAGAAGACGAAGGCGAGGACGACCGCCAGGATTAACGTGATAATAATCATTCTGCGGCACCTCCTTGAGTAGCGGATTGACTGTCAGTGACGTGGGTGGAGTGGTTGCTGCCCTTTAAGAACATGGCCACGATCAACGCAACGACACTGAAACCAATGGCAATCCAGAAGGCGGCATGGTACCCCGATAACGTGGCGTTGATGGCCTTGTCGGCGTAGCTCAACGGGTTCGTGGTCAACATGTGCTTAGCGGGCATCCCGTTCTTGGTCACGTTAGTCAGGACACTGACCATGATGGCCGTTCCCACCGAACTGGCGACTTGCCGTTGGGTGTTGTTGACGGCGGTCCCGTGACTGATCAGGTTCATCGGCAGGGCGTTCATCCCGGCCGTCGTCGCTGGCATCATGACCATGGCGATCCCGAACATCCGGATGGCGTACAGGATGACGATGTACGTGGTGGCCGAATCCTTGGTGATCCAGGCAAATGGCAGGGTACCAACGGTTAAGAGGAACATCCCGATTAAGGAAAGCCGCTTAGCCCCGAACCGGTCGAAGGCCCGCCCGGTAATCGGACTCATGACCCCCATCATCAGCGCGCCGGCTAACAGGGTTAACCCGGAGTGGAAAGCGGACATGCCCTTGACCATTTGCAGGTACAGCGGGATGACCATTTCGACCCCGACCATGGCCATCATGACCACGGAACTTAGGATGGCGGCCACGGTGAACTCCTTGGACTTGTAAACGCGGAAGTTCAGGAATGGATCGTCCATGACCAGCTGACGCCAGATGAACAGGCCCACGAAGATGGCCCCCACGATTAAGGTGGTCAGGACCTTGGCGCTGCCCCAGCCGTCGTCACCGACGGAGGAGAAGCCGTAGAGCATGCTCCCGAAGCCGACCGTGGATAACAGGACGGACCAGATATCCAATGGTGACTTTTCGGTTTCCAGCACGCTACGCATGATCCAGAAGCTGGCGATGATCACGACGGCGACGATTGGGATGATCATCCCGAAGAGGTCCCGCCAGGTCCAGTTGTCGATGACCCACCCGGACAGGGTCGGGCCAATGGCGGGGGCCAGGCCGATGACGATCCCGGCTAACCCCATGGCGGTTCCCCGTTTGTTCGCGGGGAAGATGGTCAGCATCATGGTCTGCAGTAACGGCATGGAGACCCCGACACCGACGGCCTGGATCAACCGTCCGATTAACAGCATCGGGAAGTTCAGGGCCGTCCAGCAGATGATGGTACCGGCCAAGAAGATGGACATGGCCCCGATGTAGAGCCACTTGGAACTGATCGTGTTGATCAGCCAGGCACTAATGGGAATCATGATCCCGTTGACCAGCAGGAAGCCGGTCGTCAACCATTGAACGGTTGACGTGGACACATCGAACGCCTTCATTAAGGTTGGAAAGGCGGTCGACAAGATGGTTTGGTTCAGGACCGTACAGAACGATCCGATTAAGAGTAGTACAACGAGTAAACTCCGATTATAGGATTTCCCGTTGGTATCAATTGCTTGTCCCAATTCTAATTCCCTCTTTTATTCTAAAAATTATTTCTGGAATCAATATACGCAGATTTGGGTCCTTTGTCAACTAGCTTGACATCCGTTTTAGAAAATATATACTGTTTAGAGAAAAGTGAACACACAGATAAAATAATTTTACAAAATTCACAAACGCTTTCATTGGGGAAATCCCGGGTTTTTGGTGAATGAGGAGGTCAGATACGTGTTAAAGGAAAATTTTGCCAAGTTTATGAAGAAAATGCCTCTAGACGAGATGGTTCTGGGCATCGGGGACGTGGCCCGGGTGACCGGGGTCTCCCAGAGCCAGTTACGGTATTGGGAACGGAAGGGGTACATCCAAACGTCGGAGTTGGCGGACGGAGGCAACCGGAAGTTTACCTATAAGACGGCCCTGCAGGTCAAGCAGATCAAGATGCTCCTGGATGAGGGGTACACGCTGGTCAGTGCCGTGGCCCGGGCGCGGAAGCGGGGCGTCTATGCGGAGGCCCTGCGCTCGTTTTTTGAGGAACGCTTCAACGCCATCACCGTGGATGATGACCAGCACGAGGCGACCATCGACCTGGGCGTCTTTGATCCCGATCCCAGTCAGCACCTGATTGCGTACCGCCGCGCCGACCAATGGCATTTTCGGCTGGGGCCCGCAGAGTAAAGGGCCTTTTCGTTGTTTATCGGCAACGAGAATGGTAGTCTAAACTTGTAGGAGGATTTTGCTCCGGGGCAGTCAAGACCTTCGGTGTCAATCGATCTTCTGGCTGGATTGACAGTCAATCATGTTGTTTGACGTGTTGTGAAATTAGGCGAATAACCATAGTAGTAGCGCGTATACTTGCGCTTGGACTACGCCAGTCACAGGCTGGCGTAAGCGATCGTAACTGAAACGACGTGTTTTTGAAAATTTAGTGAATACGCGATTTTCAACTCGCCCCGGACCGCTCCTATAGGCCCCTACCGAAGTTTAGAAGGTTCTTCGGTGGGGGCTCTTTTTGACGCTAAAATGCTGAGAACGGTTTAAAATGAGAAATCTCTGAGAGCCCGCATTCCTTGCGGGGCTTGGCTTGAACGCCTAAGAGGACCACTAACTTAAAAAAAGTGAATCGGGTGGGTTGTTTTTTGAATCGAACGTGTTAAGATAACAAAATCGTTTAATTCAAAAACAAGAAGGATGGTGTGACACATGCTGTTACGACAAGCTACTATGGCGGATTTACCACAAATTGAAGCAATTATTCGGGATGGCCGGGAACTCCTGGCGGCCCAATCCATTGACCAGTGGCAAGGGACGTACCCGAACACGGCGGTCTTAGTTGACGATATTCATCAGGGATGGACGGTCGTGCTGGAAGAGAACCATGAAATCTTGGGGACGGCGGCGATTATTCCCGGCGTTGACCCAACCTACAAGCAGATTGAGGGCCAGTGGCTGACCAAACAGGCACCGTACTTGGCGATTCATCGGGTCGCCGTGTCGGCACACCATCATGGTCGCGGATTAGCCGGTGAGCTGTTCCAACGGCTGTTCGCCCAGATCGACCAGGCGGAAAACATCGAGAGTATCCGCATCGATACCCACCCGAACAACATGGCGATGCAACACATCATCAAGAAGAACGGGTTTACCGAGACCGGCAAGATTGACTTGTCCGACATGGGCGCCGAATTGATGGGAGTCAAGGACTACGCGTACGAACGGGTGACCGCGCACGTGAAGGTGGAGCACTTGGTGCAGACCACGCCAGCATAATAAGTGACTATATTAATGAAGAAAAGCGATACTCCTGTGAACGGGCGTGTCGCTTTTTTAAGGTATTCTGGGTCTTAAAGTTGTGGTGGCCTAAACCTGACTTTCCTTTCCCGCCAAACTCTGTCATAATAGACCTATGTTTGGTAACGGGGGCGAGATTGATGGAGAAAAAAAGTTTGGCAGGGGGCCGCTTTCTATTAGTAACGATCTTGAACGTGGTGATTACCGTGTTCGAGTTACTGGGTGGCCTGTTATCGGGGAGCCTTTCACTATTATCCGACGCCTTCCATAATTTAGGAGATGCCTTATCCGTTATTTTGAGTTACGTGGCGCACCGCATTGGGGCGCGCCGGCAGACGCGGAAGAACACCTTTGGTTATCGGCGGGTCGAGATTCTGACGGCGTTGTTGAATGCCGGCGTTTTGATTCTGATTTCGGCTGGCTTGGCCTTCGAGGCGGTGCGGCGTTTGCTGCATCCGGAACCGGTTAAAGGGGATATCATGTTGGTCGTGGCGGTGGTGAGCTTTGTGGCGAACCTCCTGTCGACCATTCTGTTGAACCGGGGCTCGAAGCACAACCTCAATATTCGGGCAACGTACCTGCATCTACTGAGTGATGCGTTGGCCTCGATTGGGGTGATCATCGGGGCCGTGCTGATTACCTTCTGGCACATCAGCTGGGTCGATCCGTTGATTACGATTCTGGTGGCAGTGTACATCGTGTTCGAATCGTGGCCCATTGTGAAGCAGACCTTCGGCATCTTGATGGAGGGGGCGCCGCAGCTGGACTATGACGCGATCGCCCAGGACATCTGTGCGTTGCCGAAGATCAAGGGCGTGCACCATCTGCACGCCTGGCAGATTGATGAGAACAATCTGGTCTTTTCGGTCCACGTGAACATGGATGATTTGCCGCTCAGTCAGGTGGAACCGGTCTACCGGCAGATTGAAGCCTTGTTGTGCCACAAGTACAACGTGAATCACGTGACGATTCAGGCGGAGTGCCACCGGGGCAAGGATGAGGCCCTCTTCTTTAAGCAAAATGATTGGCGTCACGATTGAGCTCGTTACCAGCTCGTTGGTTGCAAACAGGTCTTAGATGAGGTGAACAAAGTATGACTCCGATGAAGGAGGATTATTTAAAGATTATTTTTGAACTGGGTGGTCGGCAAAAAAAGGTGTCGAACAAGCAGATTGCCATCAGTTTAAACATTGCGGCGGGATCGGTGACCGAAATGGTCAATAAGATGGCCGCCGAAGGGCTTGCGGAACACACCCCCTACGCCGGGATTTCCCTGACGAAGAAGGGCATTCGCTTGGCCGAAGACCTGGTCCGGAAGCACCGGATCTGGGAAGACTTTTTGATTGAAAAGCTTGGCTACGCGCTCCCCGACGTGCACGATGAAGCCGAGGTCCTGGAACACGTGACCAGCCCCAAGCTGATCGACGCGCTGGACGACATGCTGGGGCATCCGACCCACTGTCCGCACGGTGGGGTCATCCCCGACCGGGAAGGGCACTACCACGAGGATAGCCACACGGTCTTGAACGACGCGAAGGACGGCGAGACGGTCACGGTCGATCGGTTTATCGATAACCATGACCTGCTGACCTATCTGGGTGATCTGAAGCTGGACATTGGGGACCAATTAACGATTCTCAAGCATGATCCGTTCGAAGGTCCGGTCACGGTCCAGAACCTGACCGACGACTCGCAGTTGATTGTGAGTTATAAAGCGGCCCACTATATTTTTGTGAAATAACGCCACCGGTTGGGTGGTTGGGAGTTCGGTGCACCTGGCCGAGCTCCTTTTTTGATGGGGCGAGTGAGCAGTGGCGGGTGGATAAGTGGAGATTTTAACCGATTCGTTATTTTCCCCAGCCCGGTCCCGGCGTATAATAAATTAAATATGTTATGCAGCGTACTCGCTAATCAGGAAGCAATCGCCAGCTACCACCAATTTCAACCAGTACGACGCGTAACTGATGTTATGAACAGGAGGGGCCAACTATGCCATCGTCAAAGGAGCGCGACCAGCTCATCTTACATACGGCGTTAACCGCCGGGCGCATCATGATTGAGAACGGGTCGGAAATCGAACGGGTCGAGGATACCATGACCCGTATCGCGACCAACGCGGGGGCCCAGACCAGTCAGCTCTTCGTGATGATCACCGGGATCCTAATGGCCATCAACGGCGAGGTGGGGGCGCAGATCCAGCCGGTCAAGCGGCGGACCTTCGACCTGGAGAAAATCGCCGTGGTCAACGACCTGTCCCGGAAGTTTGCCGAACAGGCCATCACCCTGCAGGAGTTCGCCGACCGGCTCGACCACCTGGACGCGGTCAGCAAGTACTTTCCGTTCTGGGTCCAACTACTCGCCGCGGCGTTGGTCAGCGGCCCCCTCGAGGTGGTCTTTCGCCACAACCTGCCGGACTTCTGGATTACCTGTCTGGTGGGGATGTTGGGCTGGCTGGTGTACTACGCCCTTAGCAAGTACATCCGCATCCGCTTCTTATCCGAATTTGCGGCCTCGGCCGTCATCGGGGTCCTGGCGGTGCTCAGTCACCACCTGGGTCTGGGGAACAACGTTGATGACATCATCATCGGCAGCGTGATGCCCCTGGTTCCCGGGGTGCCCATCACCAATTCGGTGCGCGACATTCTGGCGGGCAACCTGGTCAGCGGTCCGGCCCGGGGCATCGAGGCCCTGGTCAGTGCCGCGGCCATTGGTTTCGGGATCGCGATGGTCCTACAATTTCTTTAGGGAGGGACGTTGCCGATGTCCGTACTGGAATTTATCATTGAAGTGGCCGGCACCTACGTGGCCACGATTGCCTTTGGCATTTTACTGAACATCCCGCGGCGGGCCCTCAACATGGGTGGCTGGATTGGGGTCCTGGGATACCTGGTCTACCGCTTCACGGTCCTGTGGGGGGGCGGTTACGTGATCGGCAACCTGCTGGGCGCCGTCTTGATCGGGGTCGCCTCGCTTCAGGCCGCGCGCTGGAAGAAGATGCCGATGATTCTGTTCAACATCCCGGCCCTGGTGCCCCTGGTTCCCGGGGGTCAGGCCTACGAGATGATCAAAAACTTCGCGCTGGGGCAGAACAACCTGGCGCTGAGCTTTCTCCTGCAGGTCGTGATGATCTCCGGGGCCATCGCGTTTGGTTTCTTACTATCGGAACTGGTCAACCGATTACGGCAACGGGTTTGGCGTCATCACCGCCATATTTAGCAAATTGTTAACGGTTGAGCCCTTAGAAATTTGGCGGTGGGGTGGTATACTCAATTCCGAGGAGTTTTAAAGACATAGAGAAGATGAAAGGAAACAACTATCATGATGCTTTTTAATCGGGATCGGGACCGGCCCTGGAAGTTCGGTCTCACCACGATTCTCTTTTTGATTTTAGCGTTCTACGTCAAAGCGCAAAATGCGTATGTGGCCTTTCTGGATTCGTCGATCGTGGACGTGATCCAGAAGAATCAACCGGGGTGGAAAACGCTGATGTACCAGGGAATCACCACGTTGATGGAGCCCAAGCTCATCATCGTGTGGACCTTTATCCTGGCGTTTCTGCTGTGGGGCTTCAAGTTCAAGATTCCCGCGCTCTGGTGCCTGGCGACCCTGGCCGGCGGGGACGTCTTGGCGGCCGTCGTCAAGAACGTGGTGCAGCGCGCGCGGCCCACGGCGCACCTGGCAGCCGACAACGGCTATAGCTTTCCGAGTGGCCACGTCTTCGGTACGTTCCTCCTGATCGCCATGATCTGGCTGATCTTAGTACCGATGATCGCCACGCCATGGCGGGCTTGGTTGGTTCGGATCATCCTGATCGTTTGGCTGATTCTGCTGATGATCTCACGGGTGTACTTAAACGCCCATTACCCGACCGACACGATTGGGGCCGTTCTATTGGCCTACCTGTGGGTCCAAGCGGCACAAGGCCTTTACATTCGCTTAGCACCGGTGATGAAACACTGGCCGTTGCTAACCCATTCTGAAATTTAACCAACCTCCGGATATCTGTGGAGACAAAACAAAACAGGGAGGAAGTTCTCGGATTGAGAATTTCCTTCCTGTTTTTGAATGGTTAAATTGAGTGGCGTCGTTTAGCGTTTCGAAGAGGCGTGGATCTCGGTCAGCCATTCAGCCGCTAAGTCTAGCCAGTGGGCCACGTGTGGCTGGTCGCTGGCCGGCTTCCAGGCCGTGACGGGATTTGCCAGGGCCAGGCCGTGGGGACCGTTATGGAAGACGTGCAGCTCGGTGTCAACGTGGTGGGCGATGGACGCCTGTGCATAGGCCAGTGCATTTTGCACGGGCACCAGCGGATCGTTGGCGGTGACCCAGATGAACGTCGGGGCGTTTTGGTTGGTCACCCGCTGGTCGGCTTCAATCTGGGCGGGGTGGTCGGTCCAAGTGGCCAGCGTGGCCGCGTCCTGCGGGAAGCCGGCCTTGGGCGTGATGACCGGATAGCCCAGGATGACCGCGGTCGGGTGTACCTGTTCCGGTGTGGTGTGGGCCTGCGCGTTGAAGGCGGCATCGGCCCATAGGTCGTTAAAGAGGGCGACGATGTGACCGCCCACGGAGAAGCCCGCGACGATCAGCTGGGCGGGGTTGATCTGCCAGTCGGTCGCGTGTTGGCGCAATAGGGCGACGCTCTGGGCGAGTTCGATCACGGGCGCGGGCAGCAGGGGTTGCCGCTCGCCCGCGAAGCTGTACCGCAGGAAGAACGCCTGGTACCCCCGAGCGGACCAGGCGAGGGCTAAGTCTTCGGCCTGCTGCTCCGGAATGTGGGTGTAGGAGCCCCCGGGGACGATGATGATGGCTGGATAGGTCGCCGCGGGCGCATCGCGGCGTAAGTATCCGTGTAGGGTGGCGTGCGTCTGGGGCCCCAGTGATTCAGTGATGATTTGCATGACATAACCTCCTATAAGTGGTGGGACTGGCCGCGAACAGCACGGCCGGAACCAGTCAATATCATTATTGTAACGCAGTTTTCCGTTACGGAGGGCGGCGGCGACGTCAGCGGTGAGCGGGAACGGCACTTTCACAGCGGCCTTTAATTAAATTAGCATTCGAACCAATTAATGATTAAATAATGGGCTGAATCCTTGATGAATGGGCGTTTTTGGCTCGTGCCAACGGTTGTGCTGAACCGATTTTATGAGAAAATCATGAGTGAACCAAGATTTTACCCTTGCAATGGCCAGAAGGGATGGGTATACTACGAAGTATCGAATAGAAGAGGCGCAATCAACATGAGTAGCTTTCTTAAGGCGGGTACCGCCGATGAGGGAAAGTGAAAGGGGCGATTGCCGAAACTCGCTGAGAGATGCCTAATCAGTGGGTTGGGGCCTGGTTGAATAAATCAGGGACTGTCGCAACCGATATGGTCGCGGGGCGCTTTCAACGATATTGACTTGGATCTAAAACTTCCAGGGCACTCTCGCAAAGCGATTTGCGTGAGTGCCCTTTTTTAGTACCCCTAGTCGTTTCGAGAAGGTCCTTCTATCAACAGAAGGAGGAATTTTTTATGGAACAGAGCATGACAAACGCAACAACGAGTAAGGCCGCGAACGATACCGTTAAGCGTGGCCTGAAGACGCGGCACGTTTCAATGATCGCGTTAGGGGGATGTATTGGAACCGGGTTATTCGTCGCCAGTGGGTCGGCGATTTCGACGGCCGGGCCTGGTGGGGCGTTAGTCGCTTATATCGGCATGGGGCTGATGGTGTACTTCCTGATGACCAGTCTGGGAGAAATGGCCACCAACATGCCAATCTCCGGGTCATTCGCCGCGTACTCCGCGAAGTACGTGGACCCCGCATTAGGGTTCGCGATGGGCTGGAACTATTGGTTTAACTGGGCCATTACCGTGGCCGTCGACATTTCGACCGCTGCTTTGGTCATGAAGTTTTGGCTTCCCGGGGTGCCCGGTTGGATCTGGAGCCTGATTGCCTTACTCTTGATTGTGACGATTAACGCCTTTTCCGTCCAGGCTTTCGGGGAGACCGAATTCTGGATGTCACTGATCAAGGTCGTCACCATCTTCGTCTTCTTGGCCGTCGGGTTATTGACCATCGTCGGCATCATGGGCGGCAAGGGTCCCGGCCTCAGCAACTTTACCTACAAGCAAGCACCCTTTGTGGGTGGCTTCCCAGCCATTCTGAGTGTGTTCGTGGTCGCCGGGTTCTCGTTCCAAGGAACGGAGCTGGTCGGGATTACCGCCGGTGAATCGGAAGATCCATCGCACAGTGTTCCTAAGGCCATCAAGGAAGTCTTCTGGCGAATCATTTTATTCTACATTTTAGCTATCTTTGTTATCGCCGCTATCTTGCCTTACACCAGCAAGGACTTGCTGGGTTCTTCCGCGAGTGACGTGGCCATCAGTCCCTTCACGCTGGTCTTCCGGCGGGCCGGGTTGGCCGCTGCCGCCAGTGTCATGAACGCCGTTATCCTGACGTCCGTTATCTCCGCTGCCAACTCTGGGATGTACGCGTCGACGCGGATGCTGTACTCCCTGGCCAAGGAAGGGTACGCACCACACTTCTTGGAACGGACCGGTAAGAACGGGATTCCGTACTTCTCATTGATTGCCACGACCATCGTGGCAGCGTTGACCTTCGTCAGCAGCATTGCCGGCCCACAGATCTACATGTGGTTAGTGGCCGCTAGTGGGTTGACCGGGTTCATCGCCTGGGTCGGAATTGCCCTGTCACACTTCCGGTTCCGTCGCGCCTTCATCAAGCAAGGACACCAGTTGTCCGAACTGAAGTATCACGCAAAGTGGTTCCCAATTGGGCCGCTGCTGGCGTTGATCTTGTGTATCGCCGTAATCATCGGGCAAGACCCACAGTCCCTCTTCACGGGGAACTGGGAACAAGTGCTGGTCACTTACATGAGTGTGCCACTGGTCTTGGTCCTGTACTTCGGTTACAAGCTGAAGAAGCACACGAAGCTGATTCCGCTGGACAAGGTGGATGTCTCACCAGTCCACAAGGATGGGACGTTGAAGGACGACGCCGCTGCCGAAAAGAACTAAGTGAAATTTTTTAAAAGAACTTGAAGAGTGACCGGTGGGGTCGAAGCCTAGCCGGTCACTCTTTGTGTCCCCCGGACCCACCAGTTGAGGTGAAATGATGGGGTGAAAAGTCGCTACGACATATTGTCTTTTACCCAGCAGGTTGGTACAATATGTGGTGTTGTTTTTGACGGGGTGCCACGGGGCATCCCGATTGGGAAAGAATTAAAGGAGAGATCGCATGCTTGTATTATCGGGTACTATCGGGGCTGGCAAAACGAGCCTAACGAGTTTATTGGCTGAACATTTACACAAACCAGCGTATTATGAATCGGTGGATGATAACAAAATCCTGCCGTTATTCTACAAGGATCCCCAGAAGTATGCGTTCCTATTACAAATTTACTTTTTAAACAAGCGCCTCGACAGCATCAAGGCGGCCAACGCGGACGATGAGAGTGTCATGGACCGGTCGATTTTCGAAGACTCCCTGCTCTTTCACTTGAACGCTGACCTGGGTCGGGCGACTAATACGGAAGTGGACATCTACGATTCCTTGCTGCAAAATATGATGCAGGAGTTGCCAGAGGCCACCTACAAGAAGAACCCGGACCTGTTGATCCACATCAACATCTCCTTCGAGACCATGTTGGAACGGATCAAGAAACGGGGCCGGTCGTACGAGCAGATTGCCAACGACCCGAGCCTCTACGATTACTACCAACAGCTCGACCAGCGGTACACCGACTGGTACGCCCACTACGACAAGTCACCGAAGATGCAGATCAACGGGGATGAGTTGGACTTTGTGGAAGACCCTGCGGCGCGCCAACAGGTCTTACAATTAATTGATGAAAAAATCGCGACGCTCTAGTATTGCGGCGCCGGCGGAAATGCGGTATGATGATGGCAACTTATTAAACACGTGTGCCTATCAAGTAGATGGTCAGAGAAGTGGGGCAAGCTGCGAACCACGACATCGAACATTCCAGCACAAGAATAGTGGGCAGGTAATGCTGCACGGTGCAAACCGTTATCATGTTCAAGGGTATCGTTGGGTCAGCCAACGGTGAACTTGGGTGGTACCGCGAAGGTCTTCGTCCCATGTGACGGAGGCCTTTTTTGGTCTCACCGACTAAGAGAAGGGAGCAACAACTATGTTAGATTTGAAATTGATTCGCCAAGAACCGGACTTCGTGAAGGAAAAACTGGCTACTCGGGGCGTTGATCCCCAAGACATCGACGACCTGTTGGCCTTAGACGCCAAGCGGCGGGACCTGATCGTGAAGAGCGAGACCATGAAGGCCCAACGCAACACTGTGTCCGACGAAATTTCTCAATTGAAGCGCAACAAGCAGGATGCGGACGACAAGATCAAGGAGATGCGGCAGGTCAGTGCCGACATCAAGACCGTGGATGCCGACCTCGACACGTTAAAGGCCCAGGTCCACGATGCGGCGGCCCACTTACCGAACATTCCGAACGACAACGTGCCGGTCGGCCTGACGGAAGACGGCAGTGTTGAACTGCGGAAGTGGGGCGAAAAGCCGAACCTGGACTTCACGCCGAAGCCACACTGGCAAATTGGGGAAGACCTGGGCATCCTGGACTTCGAACGGGGAGCCAAGGTCTCTGGTAGCCGGTACGTGTACTACCTAGGCTTAGGGGCACGGTTGGAACGCGCCGTCTATAACTTCTTCTTGGACCAAAACACGGCCGCAGGCTTCAAGGAAGTCTTACCACCGTACATCGTGAACGATGACTCGATGTACGGAACGGGCCAATTCCCGAAGTTCAAGCAAGACGTTTACCAATTAAAGAACGAAGAAATGACCCTGATCCCAACGGCCGAGGTTCCATTGGTCAACTACTACCGGGACAACGTGATCCCAGAAGAGGATCTGCCAGTCTGGTTCACCGCCTTGACGCCTGCCTTCCGGTCCGAAGCCGGGAGTGCCGGCCGGGACACCCGGGGGTTGATCCGGTTGCACCAGTTCAACAAGGTCGAAATGGTGAAGTTCTGTAAGCCAGAAGATTCCTGGAACGAACTGGAATCCCTCACTAAGCACGCTGAGGACCTCTTACAGAAGCTGGGACTGGCTTACCACGTGATTACGTTAACGACCAGTGACATGAGCTTTACGGCGGCGATGACGCATGATCTGGAGGTCTGGTTCCCCGAACAAGACACGTACCGGGAAATCTCCAGCTGCTCGAACACCACGGACTTCCAAGCACGGCGGGCCCACATTCAATACCGGGACGATAACGGCAAGTTACAGTACGTCCACGCGCTGAACGGTTCCGGATTAGCCGTTGGCCGGACGGTGGCCGCTATTTTGGAAAATTATCAAAACGCGGACGGCTCCGTCACGGTTCCCGAAGTGCTGGTTCCGTACATGGGTGGCGTCACGAAGATCACCAAGTAGAAATTAGCATTGCGATTCTCAAGGGGGCTGAACCCCCGGTAAATCAAGCTTTATCCAAGTTGTCAGTCTGCGGACTGGCAATTTTTTTGCACTTTTTTCAAAAAAGTTGCGAAAAGGGGTAGCTTTTTGAAATGAATTACGATATGATTATATACGTTGTTGAGGGAGTAATTATTCAGCAAAGCGAATATTTATTCAAAAAGTTTTCAAAAAACTTCTTGACAGTTTTTCTTAGAAATGTTAAATTATAATAGTTGTTTCAAACGAGTTATCAAGTAACTTGATTGAACGATATGGAGGATTAGCTCAGTTGGGAGAGCGTCTGCCTTACAAGCAGAGGGTCACAGGTTCGAGCCCTGTATCCTCCATCGGGACTCCGGTTCCTAGTCTGAAACTGACGTCATCACGCAGGTGTGGCGGAACTGGCAGACGCGCTAGATTTAGGTTCTAGTGTCTTATGACGTGGGGGTTCGAGTCCCTTCACCTGCATTTTCAACTTAATATGCAAAATATTCTAATAATATTTTGCCGACTTAGCTCAGTTGGCAGAGCATCTCACTAGTAATGAGGAGGTCGGAGGTTCGAATCCTCTAGTCGGCATGGTTCCATTAATTCAATAGCCAATGCGGAAGTAGTTCAGTGGTAGAACATCACCTTGCCATGGTGGGGGTCGCGGGTTCGAATCCCGTCTTCCGCTTTAACATCCCTTGCCGGGGTGGCGGAATTGGCAGACGCACAGGACTTAAAATCCTGCGGTCAGTGATGACCGTACCGGTTCGATCCCGGTCCTCGGCATTTAACTTAATATTTATTATGCACCCATAGCGCAATTGGATAGAGTGTCTGACTACGAATCAGAAGGTTGTAGGTTCGACTCCTACTGGGTGCATTTTTGTTTCTCGTGATTTCATCACGGAGACTATCGGGAAGTAGCTCAGCTTGGTAGAGCACCTGGTTTGGGACCAGGGGGTCGCAGGTTCGAATCCTGTCTTCCCGATTTGACCGTTTTTAGGTCAGTGTTATATAATAGGTACAGGTTCTTATCGGGAAGTAGCTCAGCTTGGTAGAGCACCACGTTCGGGACGTGGGGGTCGCAAGTTCAAATCTTGTCTTCCCGATTTTTTAGACCCTGCAGATAGCTAAAACAAGGTCAGGTCTTGGTTTTCACCGTCATCGGTTGGAAGCTGAGGCCTTTTTTGGTATGATGAAAGACCGGGGCTTGCTGAAAGGCACTGGCGAATCGTGGGTGGTCGTAAGCCGGCGGCCGGCTCAACGGGCAGCATCGTTTGTTAACAGGCCAATGCAGCCGGCACCACCCCCAGGGAATCGAGAAGCGGGGGAAGGTTTGACGTGACGACCACCCTATAAAACTACTATTATATAGACAGGGTGGGCGTGCCGTTGCTGGCGCGCCCACGCTAACGACCAATTTCCGGTCAAAAAGGCGAATAAATTGCATTTTCGCTGGAAGTTCGTATAATATTAGTCAACATTAGTCAAGAAAACTGCGCAAAGGGGTGACGATAATGGAGAACCAAAATATTTCGGATATTATTGAAGCTTACCTCAAGCAGATTCTGGCTGACTCCCAGGAGGTTGAGATTCGCCGCTCGGAGATTGCCGACCAGTTCAACGTGGTCCCGTCGCAGATCAATTACGTCATCAAGACGCGGTTTACGATTCAAGACGGCTACGTGGTACGCAGTAAGCGCGGCGGTGGTGGCTATATCCGGATCGAAAAGGTGAAGTTACTGGATAACCTTGATTTCATCGATTCGCTGGTCACGGCGGTGGGCGACCATATTACCCGGCACGACGGTCTGGCCATCGTCCGCAGCCTGTTTGAGGCGGGGTCCATTAACCGCCGGGAAGCCAACATCATGTTGGCGGCAATCGATAAGAGTGCCATTAATACCGGCGACCGGGACCTGGATCAGCAGATTCGCGCCCAGGTGTTAATTTCCATCCTGGATCATTTACGTTACGAGAGTTAAGAAAGTGAGGAGTTGCAATGGATAACCTATTTACGCCAAGTGCCAAGAGTGTTTTAGTCTTAGCACAGGAACAGGCAAAGTATTTTAAGCATCAAGCGGTGGGGACAGAACACCTGCTGCTGGCCCTCACCATTGAAAAGAACGGGATTGCCAATAAAGTCTTACAACAGTTCTCCGTCACGGACGACGACGTGCGGGAGGAGATCGAACGCTTCACGGGGTACGGCACCCTGGACAACACGAGTCAGGACACCTACCTGCCATATTCGCCCAAAGCCAAGGCCATGCTGGCCATTGCGGGCGACGAGGCCAAGCGCTTAGGCGCCACGAAGATTGGGACGGAGCACCTGTTACTGGCCCTGTTAAGCGACGAGACGATCCTGTCATCCCGCATTTTGAAGAATTTAAACGTTGATTTGAACAGTGCGCGCAAAGTGGTTCTGCGGAAGTTAGGCATCGCGGATACGCCGAAGCGGCGCGGAGACGCTCGTAACCGCCGCAACGCGCCTCAAGGCGGGACACCGACCCTGGATTCGTTAGCCCGGGATCTGACCCAGGCGGCGAAGGACGGCAAGATGGATCCAACGGTGGGCCGCGATAAGGAAGTCAAGCGGGTCATCCAGATTTTGAGTCGGCGGACCAAGAACAACCCCGTTTTGATCGGGGAACCCGGTGTCGGGAAGACCGCCATCGCGGAAGGCCTGGCTCAACGGATCATTGCCGGGGACGTGCCGGAAGACATGCAACAGAAGCGCCTGATGATGCTCGACATGGGCTCGTTAGTCGCTGGCACCAAGTACCGGGGTGAATTCGAAGACCGGCTGAAGAAGGTCATCGAAGAAATCTACAACGACGGGCACGTGATCCTCTTTATCGACGAACTGCACACCTTGATCGGTGCCGGTGGGGCCGAAGGGGCGATCGATGCGTCGAACATCTTGAAGCCCGCCCTGGCACGGGGAGAACTCCAAACCATCGGGGCCACCACGTTGGACGAGTACCAAAAGTACATTGAATCCGATGCGGCGCTCGAACGACGGTTTGCGACCGTTCAGGTGGACGAACCGACGAGTGACGAAGCCCTCCAGATTCTTCAGGGCTTACGGCCACGGTATGAGGACCACCATCACGTGAACATCACCGATGAGGCGCTGGAACAGGCCGTGAAGCTCTCCGTGCGCTACATCAGTGACCGGTTCCTGCCGGATAAGGCCATCGACCTGATGGATGAAGCGTCCGCCATGGTGCGCATCGACCAGATGGACAAGCCGACGGCGGCTTCCAAGCAGGATAAGGAATTAGCCCAATTGGCTGCCGATAAGGACGCCGCCATCGAGCAACAGGACTTCGAAAAGGCCGCCCAACTGCGGACCCAAGAGATCCAATTGCGCGATAAGGTTGCGGCCCGCAAGGCCAAGGCAGCGGCTAAACCGGACGACCACCACTACACGACGGACGTCACGGGTGAAGACGTGGCCAAGGTCGTGGCCGAGTGGACCGGGGTACCGTTGACCCAGCTGAAGCAGACCGATGCGGATCGGCTCGTGAACTTAGAAAAGATCCTGCACCAACGGGTCATTGGCCAAGAAGAGGCCGTTTCCGCGGTGTCACGGGCGATTCGGCGGGCGCGTTCCGGTTTGAAGGATCCTAACCGGCCGATCGGGTCATTCATGTTCCTGGGCCCAACCGGGGTCGGGAAGACCGAGTTAGCGAAGGCCCTCGCCAACGCAATGTTTGGTTCCGAAGACAACATGATTCGGGTCGACATGAGCGAGTACATGGAAAAGTACTCCACCAGTCGGTTGATTGGTTCGGCGCCCGGGTACGTCGGTTACGACGAAGGGGGTCAGCTGACCGAAAAGGTGCGGCAAAAGCCATACTCCGTGGTGCTCTTTGATGAAGTGGAAAAGGCGCACCCCGATGTCTTCAACCTCCTATTGCAGGTCTTAGACGACGGATACCTGACGGACTCGAAGGGGCGGAAGGTCGACTTCCGCAACACCATCCTGATCATGACGTCCAACCTGGGAGCCACGAAGCTGCGGGACGAAAAGACCGTTGGGTTCGGGGCCGAGGACATGGCCAACGATTACCGGGCGATGGCGGATACCATCCGGCAGACCCTGAAGCAATCGTTCCGGCCAGAGTTCTTGAACCGAATCGATGAGACGGTGATCTTCCACGCACTGAAGAAGCCAGAACTTCACCAAATCGTGAAGTTAATGGCCCAAAAGATCGTGAAGCGCGTCGCGGACCAAGACATTAAGTTGAAGTTCACGCCGGCCGCCATCGATGCGGTTGCCAAGGATGGGTATGATCCCGAGTACGGTGCCCGGCCACTCCGGCGGGCCCTGCAAACGCAGGTGGAAGACCAGTTGAGCGAGGCCATGCTGTCGGGTGAGGTCAAGACCCACGACCAGGTGACCATTGGGGCCACCCGGGGGAAGATCACAATCAACGTGAAACCCCTGGCGACACCGAAACCCGTTACGAACCAATAAAAAGTGCTTGAAAGACTCATGAAAATGACGTCGCAATCCCGGCTGACCGGGGTTGCGGCGTCGTTTTGCGTTGAGTCACCCCACAAACTGTGGTACACTGACAACAGTTTTTAATAGGAAGGGAACGGACAGGATGAAGAGAAAAGAACAGCTGACCCATACGCATACGGCGATCTTGGCGGCCGCTCGGAAGGCCTTTCTCACGCAGGGGTACCAAGCGACCTCGACGCGCGAGATTGCCCGGGAGGTCGGCATTACGCAACCAGCGTTGTATCATCACTTTAGTGATAAGGAGGCCATCTTCTTAGCTGTTGTGAACGAAGTGGGGCAGGAGGCCAAGACCGGGATGGAACAGGTCATTGCCCAGGTGCGGGCCGGCGAACAGACCGACGGGGTCGAGGCGTTGGCCGCGATGACGGAGGTTCTGTTGAAGGTCCATCCGCGCGACGTCTTCACCGTTCTGCACGGCAGCTTTCGGTTCCTCCAGCCGGATAACCAGGGGCAGTTGGGCCGACTCTTCATGGCCGATTACCTGCAGCCGCTCCAGGCGTTCTTTACGCTGGACGTGGTGACCCTGCAGCCGGGGATGAACGCTCAGGAGGCTGCGAACTTCTATCTCACCAGTCTGAGTCCGCTCTTTAACAACTTCCACCATGTAGGACCGGCGGATGCGTCCCCGCACCAACAGGTCGTGACGCTCCTCCGCCTGATTCTTTTTGGAATTGCCGTCAAAAAATAAGCGTCATTCATTGACAAGTTAGATGGTTTTTAGTACTATATCATTTGTATGCAACTGTGAACTGAAATTGGAAGGGCCGATCTATTGTCCGGCGCCATCCATTATAAGAAGCCAAAAGCAAATATTGATTTGTTTTTGGATTTTTTTTGCCAAAAAACCAAGAAAAAACGCATTTGTAATCTAAATGTAATATTTGGTTTGGCCGGTCACAGAATAAATAGGAGAGGTGAACAACTTGGCAGGACACTTAGTGAAATACGGGAAACACCGTACACGTCGCAGCTATTCACGGATCAAGGAAGTTTTAGACTTACCAAACTTGATCGAGATTCAAACCAATTCCTATAATTGGTTCCTCGATGAAGGGTTACGTGATATGTTCGATGACATCATGCCAATCGAGGATTTTCAAGGAAACCTTTCGTTAGAGTTTGTTGATTATCAATTACTAGAACCAAAGTACACGGTGGACGAAGCGCGGGAACATGACGCGAACTACTCAGCACCGTTGCACGTCACCTTACGGCTAACGAACCACGAGACGGGCGAAATCAAGTCACAAGATGTCTTCTTCGGCGACTTCCCATTAATGACGCACCAAGGGACGTTCATTATCAATGGGGCTGAACGGGTTATTGTTTCCCAATTAGTTCGTTCGCCAGGGGTTTACTTCAATGAAGATACCGATAAGAACGGCCGGACCATCTTTGGTGCCACGGTCATTCCTAACCGGGGTGCTTGGTTGGAATTCGAAACCGACGCGAAGAACATTTCCTACGTGCGGATCGACCGGACGCGGAAGATTCCAATGACCGAGTTAGTGCGGGCCTTAGGGTTCGGTTCTGACGATGAGATCTTGGACATCTTGGGCGACAACGAAAGCCTGATGGCGACGTTGGAAAAGGACATCCACAAGAACACCGACGACTCACGGGTCGAGGAATCCTTGAAGGATATCTACGAACGCTTGCGGCCAGGTGAACCGAAGACGGCCGACTCTTCACGGAGTCTGTTGACGGCGCGGTTCTTTGACCCGAAGCGTTACGACATGGCCCCCGTTGGCCGTTACAAGACCAACAAGAAGCTGAGCTTAAAGACCCGTCTGTTGGGCCTGACCTTGGCCGAGACGCTGGCTGATCCGGATACCGGTGAAGTCATCGTTCAAAAGGGCACGACGGTGGACAAGGACGTCATGAAGAACCTGGCGCCTTACCTGGATCGTGACGACTTCAAGATGGTCACTTTCCAACCATCCGACGAAGCGGTTGTTACGGAACCGCTGAAATTACAAATCATTAAGGTCCAATCACCGGATGACCCCGAACAAGAAGTTCCCGTTATCGGAAACGGCAACATCGACCTGAAGTTGAAGCACATTCGTCCAGCCGACATCATCGCTTCGATGAACTACTTCTTCGACCTGCAGATCGGTATCGGGAACACCGATGACATCGACCACTTGGGGAACCGGCGGATTCGTTCCGTTGGGGAACTGTTGCAGAACCAATTCCGGATCGGGTTATCCCGGATGGAACGGGTTGTGCGGGAACGGATGTCCATTCAGGATGCTGCGACGGTGACGCCACAACAACTGATCAACATTCGGCCAGTGGTTGCTTCCATCAAGGAATTCTTTGGATCATCACAACTGTCACAATTCATGGACCAAACCAACCCATTGGGCGAATTAACGCATAAGCGTCGTTTGTCCGCCTTGGGACCTGGTGGGTTGACGCGTGACCGGGCCGGTTATGAAGTCCGGGACGTGCACTACACCCACTATGGTCGGATGTGCCCGATTGAAACGCCTGAAGGCCCGAACATTGGACTGATCAACAGTCTGTCCAGTTACGCCCGGGTCAACAAGTACGGGTTCATCGAAACGCCTTACCGGCGGGTTTCATGGGGCACGCACAAGGTAACCGACAAGATCGACTACCTGACGGCCGACGAAGAAGATAACTACGTGGTCGCACAAGCCAACACGCCGTTGAACGATGACGGGTCCTTTGCGACCGACACCATCATGGCGCGGGCGAAGTCCGAAAACATCGAAACCACGGCTGACCGCATCGACTACATGGACGTTTCGCCTAAGCAAGTTGTTGCCGTGGCCACGGCCTGCATTCCTTTCTTGGAAAACGATGACTCCAACCGGGCGCTGATGGGGGCCAACATGCAACGGCAAGCTGTGCCATTGCTGAACCCACACGCACCATTAGTCGGAACTGGGATCGAATACAAGGCTGCCCATGACTCTGGGGTCGCCTTGATCAGTGAACACGATGGGACCGTTGAATACGTGGATGCGCGTGAGATTCGCGTTCGGCGTGACGACGGTGCCTTGGACACTTACAAATTAATGAAGTTCCGCCGGTCAAACGGTGGTAAGAACTACAACCAACGGCCAATCGTAAAGGTCGGCGACCACGTCGATAACGACGAAGTCATTGCCGATGGGCCTTCCATGGAAAATGGGGAATTAGCCTTAGGGCAAAACCCATTGGTTGCCTTCATGACTTGGCAAGGGTACAACTTCGAAGATGCCATCGCAATCAACGAACGGTTGGTACGCGATGACGTTTACACGTCCATTCATATTGAAGAGTATGAATCCGAAGCCCGGGACACCAAGCTCGGACCGGAAGAAATGACGCGTGAAATCCCTAACGTGGGTGAAGACGCCTTGAAGAACTTGGACGAAGACGGGATTATCCGTGTCGGTGCCGAAGTTCAAGACGGCGACATCTTGGTTGGGAAGGTGACGCCGAAGGGTGTGACCGAGTTGTCCGCCGAAGAACGGCTGTTACACGCCATCTTTGGTGAAAAGGCGCGTGAAGTTCGGGATACGTCACTCAAGGTTCCTCATGGTGGTGGCGGAATTATCCAGGACGTGAAGATCTTTACCCGTGAAAACGGGGATGAACTCTCGCCAGGTGTCAACATGATGGTCCGGGTCTACATCGCGCAAAAGCGGAAGATCCAAGTTGGGGACAAGATGTCCGGTCGTCACGGGAACAAAGGGACGGTCTCCGTCGTAGTTCCTCAAGAAGACATGCCGTACATGCCTGACGGAACGCCAATCGACATCATGCTGAGTCCCATGGGTGTGCCTTCCCGGATGAACATCGGGCAAGTGCTCGAATTGCATTTAGGGATGGCTGCTCGGAAGTTGGGCATCCACGTGGCAACGCCGGTCTTTGATGGGGCCCAAGATTCTGATATCTGGGACGCTGTTAAGGAAGCCGGCATGGCCTCCGATGCCAAGACCGTCCTTTACGATGGTCGGACTGGTGAGCCATTCGACAAGCGAATCGCCGTTGGGGTCATGAACTACCTGAAGTTGGCCCACATGGTCGACGACAAGATGCACGCCCGTTCCATCGGACCTTACTCCTTGGTTACGCAACAACCACTTGGTGGGAAAGCGCAATTTGGGGGCCAACGGTTTGGTGAAATGGAAGTTTGGGCCTTGGAAGCCTACGGGGCAGCCTACACGCTGCAAGAAATCTTAACCTACAAGTCCGATGACGTTGTCGGCCGGGTCAAGACGTACGAAGCGATTGTCAAGGGCGATCCGATTCCAAAGCCGGGTGTTCCTGAATCCTTCCGGGTGCTGGTCAAGGAATTACAATCCTTGGGTCTGGACATGAAGGTTCTGAACGGGAACAACGAAGAAATCGAATTACGTGACATGGATGATGACGACGATGACGTTGTGAACGTTGACGCGCTGAGCAAGTACGCCCAACAACAGGAAGAACAACGTAAGGCACAGTCACAAACGACGGATGCCAAGGACGCCAAGCCGGCGCCAACCGCCAGTCATAACGAAAGTCAACCGAATACGCAAGATTAATTCATAAGGGAGGTCGCTTCTTTGGTCGATGTCAATAAGTTCGAAAGCATGCAAATCGGACTCGCCTCACCAGATAAGATCCGGAGTTGGTCCTATGGTGAAGTCAAAAAGCCAGAAACCATCAACTACCGGACGCTGAAACCAGAAAAAGACGGTCTGTTCGACGAACGCATCTTCGGTCCTACCAAGGACTGGGAATGTGCTTGTGGGAAGTACAAACGAATCCGTTACAAGGGTGTCGTTTGTGACCGTTGTGGGGTCGAAGTTACCCGTTCGAAGGTTCGCCGGGAACGGATGGGCCATATCGAATTGGCCGCACCAGTGACACATATCTGGTACTTCAAGGGGATCCCAAGTCGGATGGGCTTGGTCCTCGACATGAGTCCACGGGCGTTGGAAGAAATTATCTACTTCGCTTCCTACGTGGTCTTGGATCCAGGCGATACCGCTTTGGAACGCAAGCAATTGCTGTCCGAACGGGATTACCGGGACAAGTTAGCCGAGTATGGCTCAAAGGCCTTCAAGGCTGAAATGGGTGCCGAAGCCATCAAGAAGTTATTGATGGCCGTGGACCTGGATAAAGAAGTTAAGGAATTAAAGGAAGAATTGAAGGAAGCCACTGGCCAAAAGCGGACGCGGGCCGTTCGTCGTTTGGACATCTTGGAAGCCTTCGTCACATCGGGTAACCGTCCGGAATGGATGGTCATGGATGCGATTCCGGTGATTCCACCTGACTTGCGGCCGATGGTCCAGTTGGAAGGGGGACGTTTCGCAACGTCCGACCTGAACGACCTGTATCGACGGGTTATCAACCGGAACAGCCGGCTCAAGCGGTTGCTTGACTTAAATGCGCCAGGCATCATCGTACAAAACGAAAAGCGGATGTTACAAGAAGCCGTCGATGCTTTGATCGATAATGGGCGGCGGGGTCGTCCGGTTGCTGGTCCTGGTAACCGGCCACTGAAGTCCCTGTCACACATGTTGAAAGGGAAGCAAGGGCGGTTCCGTCAAAACTTACTGGGTAAGCGGGTCGACTACTCTGGTCGTTCCGTTATCGATGTCGGCCCTTCGTTGAAGTTCAACCAAATGGGTCTGCCAGTTCCGATGGCGCTGGAATTATTCCGGCCGTTCATCATGAAGGAATTGGTTGCCCGCGGATTGGCTTCCAACATCAAGAACGCTAAGCGCCAAATCGACCGCGAGGAAGACGACGTGTTCAACGTTCTGGAAGACGTCATCAAGGAACACCCTGTTCTGTTGAACCGGGCCCCAACGCTTCACCGGTTAGGGATTCAAGCCTTTGAACCTGTGCTGGTAAGTGGGAAGGCCATGCGGCTGCACCCACTGGCTTGTGAAGCCTACAACGCCGATTTCGATGGGGACCAAATGGCCATCCACGTGCCGTTGTCTGACGAAGCCCAAGCCGAAGCACGGTTGCTGATGTTGGCGGCTCACCATATCTTGGCCCCAGCCTCTGGGAAACCAGTGGTTGCGCCATCTCAAGATATGGTTATCGGGAACTACTACCTGACCATGGAAGAATCCGGTCGGGAAGGTGAAGGCATGATCTTCACGGACCTGAACGAAGCCACGTTGGCTTACCGGAACGGTCTGGTTCACTGGCACACGCGGGTCGGGGTCCAAGTGGCTTCCATGCCTGACAAGCCATTTACCGATGAACAACGGCACAAGATCATGGTGACGACCGTCGGGAAGTTGATTTTCAACAACATCCTGCCGAAGTCGTTCCCATACTTGAACGAACCGACCAGCACGAACTTGAACGGGTACGTCCCGGACAAGTACTTCCTGGAACCCGGTGAAGATATTCATGACTACCTGCAAAATGCCGATTTGATTGGGCCTTTCAAGAAGGGCTTCCTGTCTGACATCATTGCGGCGGTCTACCAACAGTACAAGGTGACGGCAACGTCCAAGCTGTTGGACCGGATCAAGGACTTAGGGTATGACGAATCCACCAAGTCTGGGTTGACGGTCGGAATTTCTGACATCACCGACCTGAAGGAAAAGCCAGTGATCATCGATGAGGCCCACAAGAAGGTCAAGACGGTGACGAAGCAATTCCGGCGTGGGTTGATTACCGACCACGAACGTTACGAACGGGTCATTGGTATCTGGAACGATGCCAAGGACGACATTCAAAACGCCTTGATTCACAGTTTCGAGCAACAGAACCCAATCTTTATGATGAGTGATTCTGGTGCCCGGGGGAACATTTCTAACTTTACGCAATTAGCCGGGATGCGTGGTCTGATGGCCGCTCCTAACGGTGAAATCATGGAACTGCCGATCACGTCTAACTTCCGTGAAGGGCTGACTGTGATGGAAATGTTCATTTCGACCCACGGTGCTCGTAAAGGGATGACCGATACGGCCCTGAAGACTGCCAACTCAGGTTACCTGACGCGGCGGTTGGTCGATGTTGCGCAAGACGTTATCATTCGGGAAAAGGATTGTGGGACCGACCGTGGCCTGAAGATTCGGGCCATCACGGACGGGAACGAAATGATCGAACCGCTGTACGACCGGATTCTGGGTCGTTACACGCAAAAGTCGGTCATGGATCCAAAGACCGGTGAAGTCATCGTGCCACGGAACCAGATGATCGTGGAAGACACGGCTCAAAAGATCGTGGATGCAGGTGTTCAAGAAGTCACCATTCGGTCGGCCTTCACTTGCAACACGGAACACGGGGTTTGCGAACACTGTTACGGTCGAAACATGGCGACTGGGGACGAAGTTGAAGTTGGGGAAGCTGTCGGAACGGTTGCCGCTCAATCAATCGGTGAACCAGGGACGCAGCTGACCATGCGGAACTTCCATACCGGTGGTGTTGCCGGGAACGAAGATATCACCCAAGGGCTTCCCCGGGTTCAAGAATTATTTGAATCTCGGAACCCTAAAGGTAAAGCGGAGATTACTGAAGTTACGGGGACTGTGGAATCTATTGAGGAAAACCCAGCCGAACGGACCAAGGAAATCACCATTAAGGGTGAAGCTGATACGCGGAGCTACACGTTGCCAATCACGGCTCGGATGCGGGTTACCGAAGGGGACTTCATTCACCGTGGGGCTGCGTTGAACTACGGGTCTGTGGATCCAAAGGAACTCTTGCGGGTGCGGGATGTCCTGTCGACTGAAACCTACATTTTAGGTGAAGTTCAACGGGTTTACCGGATGCAAGGTGTGGCCATCAGTGATAAGCACGTGGAAATCATGGTTCGTCAGATGTTACGGAAGGTCCGGATCATGGACCCAGGTGACACGGACGTCTTGCCAGGAACCTTGATGGACATCCAAGACTTCCGCCGTGCTAACTACCAGACGTTGATTTCTGGTGGCATCGCTGCGACGGCCCGTCCGGTGATCCTCGGGATTACCAAGGCGGCTTTGGAAACCAACAGTTTCTTATCCGCCGCTTCCTTCCAAGAAACGACACGGGTTCTGACCGACGCGGCTATCCGCGGCAAGAACGACCCGTTAGTTGGTCTGAAGGAAAATGTTATCATCGGGAAGATTATTCCTGCCGGAACTGGGATGCCAGATTACCGGCAAATCAAACCAAAGGAAGTCGGCAGTGCTTCGACCGAGGGCGTTTACTCAATCAGCGACCTCGAAAAGCAGATGCAAGAAGACTCCCAAGCTTAAAGCCAGTCATTGACTTGAGCACACAAAAACAGGTTCGCCTTGCGGGGCGGACCTGTTTTTTGCATGGTCCCAAAACGTCAATGCTACGTGTGCTAGGGCCACAGCCACCACCAGACAGCACTGGCCGTGAGGTAGGGGATAAACGCGATGCGGCCGGGCAACGCCGAATGCCGGGTGAGGAGGAGTGCCCCGGTGCAAGCCGTCAATAACCAAGTGGCGCTGGCGGTCAGTGAGTGACCGAGTCCGTAACACAACATCACCTCCAGGTCACCGTCGCCGATGAGGGGGCGGGGCCAGCGGGGCCAACACCAGCGGACCACGAGTAACAAGGAACTGATGAGGAGCACGAGCAGCATCGAATGTCCCCAGCTGGTCAAGAGCAGACTCACCAGGCTGATCCAACCGGGGAAGGTCTGGGTGGTGTGGTCGCACAACGCTGCCAGCAACCAGAGCGTTAATTCGAGGTAGGTGAGGCCGCTGGGCCAGTCGTAGACGTGCGTGGCCAGGAGCCCCACGCCGACTTCCATGGCGAGCGTGACCGGTGGAATCGAGGTGTGGCAGGTCAGACACCGGCCGCGCAGACACAGGTAACTGAGGACCGGCACCAGCTGCCAGGGGGGCAGGGGCGTCTGACAGGTGGCACAGTGGGAAGCTGGAAAGAGAAGCGATTGGTCGGTCCGGTACCGGTCGGCGGCCGCCATGAGAAAGGACCCCCAGCAGCTGCCGTAGATGAATAGAATGACTGTCATGTGTGATCACCTCAGTAGTATTTCCGTAAAACTCGGGCGGATGTTTGTGGGAGAATTTGGGAGACCGAGTTGACAGTGCGTGGTGAGCATGGTATTCTATTCAAGGTGCTTTTCGCAGACAGGTCTTTGGTACTTTACCGGACATGCTGACTGGACGGCGAGGAGGACACTTCAATTGACACCCATCTCGGTGGCTTTTTTCTTTAAGAAAAAATGAACCACCTGGATGTGTGGACTTAAAAATTCTAGAAAGCAAACAGGAAGGAGGACTAGTTAGATGCCTACTATCAACCAATTGGTGCGTAAAGGTCGTAAATCTAATAGTTCAAAATCAGATGCCCCAGCTTTAAACTACGGGTATAACAGTTTTAAGAAGGTTCAAGTTAAGAATCCAGCTCCTCAAAAGCGGGGCGTGGCGACTCGTGTTGGTACGATGACGCCAAAGAAGCCTAACTCAGCCTTACGGAAGTATGCACGTGTGCGGTTGTCCAACTTAATTGAAGTGACTGCTTACATTCCAGGAATTGGTCACAACCTGCAAGAACATAGTGTTGTGTTAATTCGTGGTGGCCGGGTAAAGGATTTACCTGGGGTTCGTTACCACATCATCCGTGGTGCGCTTGATACTGCCGGTGTGACCGACCGTCGTCAAGGCCGTTCCAAGTACGGTACTAAGAAGCCTAAGGACTAACAAGAAACGAACGAATAGCCGCACGGTTTCCGTCAGCTATTCCAGATAAGCAACTTCAAGGAGGATATTTGAACAATGCCTAGAAAAGGAAACGTACAAAAGCGTGAAGTCCTTCCTGATCCAATCTACAACTCAAAGCTGGTTACTCGTTTGATTAACCACACGATGATGGATGGGAAACGTGGAACTTCTACGAAGATCATTTATGGTGCATTTGACATCATTAAGAACGAAACCGGTAACGACCCGGTTGAAACGTTTGAAGAAGCAATGAAGAACGTTATGCCAGTATTGGAAGTTAAGGCACGCCGGGTTGGTGGGTCTAACTACCAAGTTCCTATCGAAGTTCGGCCAGACCGTCGGACCACGTTAGGTCTGCGTTGGATCGTGCAATACTCACGGTTACGTGGGGAACACACCATGGTTGAACGGCTTGCTCGTGAAATCATGGATGCTGCTAACAACACTGGTGCGGCAGTTAAGAAGCGTGAAGATACGCACCGGATGGCAGATGCCAACCGTGCCTTCGCACACTACCGCTGGTAATCAGGCAGTTTTTACACTGCTGGACCATCAGTGTGCTAAAATACTAGAGCGGAACACTGCTACAGCGTTCATGTCTCTAGTTTAAAGGAGAAATCCTTTAATTAGGGGTGGCTACTCAATCAATGTTGATGATGGTAGTCACCTTTTGTTCAATCAACGATCAAATTGAGAGGAGTTACACATTAATCATGGCTAATACTCGTGAATTTCCGCTTGAGAAGACCCGTAACATCGGTATCATGGCTCACATCGATGCCGGTAAGACGACGACTACTGAGCGTATCCTGTATTATACTGGTAAAATCCATAAGATTGGTGAAACCCATGATGGGGCTTCCCAAATGGACTGGATGGAACAAGAACAAGAACGGGGAATTACGATCACTTCTGCCGCAACGACTGCGGAATGGAAGAAGCACCGGATCAACATCATCGATACCCCAGGACACGTTGACTTCACGGTTGAAGTTGAACGTTCCTTACGGGTCTTAGATGGGGCCGTTGCCGTTCTGGATGCCCAAGCCGGTGTTGAACCTCAAACCGAAACGGTTTGGCGTCAAGCTTCCGACTTCGACGTTCCTCGTATCGTGTTCGTTAACAAGATGGATAAGTTGGGGGCCAACTTCGACTTCTCCGTTAAGTCCTTACACGAACGTCTCGACGCTAACGCGGTTGCCTTACAGATGCCTATCGGTGCTGAAGACGACTTCTCCGGTGTTGTGGACTTAATCGAAATGAAGGCTTACATCTACGACATGGATGACCTGGGTTCCAAGTGGGACACGGTTGACATTCCTGCCGACATGAAGGATGAAGCTGAAAAGCGCCATGAAGGCATCATCGAAGCCGTTGCTGACGTCGATGACGAAATCATGGAAAAGTACCTTGAAGGTGAAGAAATCTCCAAGGCCGAATTGAAGGCCGCTATCCGGCGGGCAACCTTGAAGCTGGAAATGTTCCCAGTCTTCGCAGGTTCTGCCTTCAAGGATAAGGGTGTTCAAATGTTGATGGACGCCGTTGTGGACTACTTACCATCTCCATTGGATGTTAAGCCTTACAACGCCACTGATCCTGAAACTGACGAAGCCGTTGAACTGCGGGCCGACGATGACGCCCCATTCGCTGCGTTGGCCTTTAAGGTTGCCACCGACCCATTCGTTGGTCGTTTGACTTACATCCGGGTTTACTCGGGTACCTTGGAAGCCGGTTCTTACGTGCTGAACTCCACGAAGGACAAGCGTGAACGGGTTGGTCGTTTACTGCAAATGCACTCCAATCACCGTCAAGAAATCCCAGAAGTCTTCTCCGGGGATATCGCCGGTGCCATTGGGTTGAAGAACACCACGACTGGTGACTCTTTGACGGCCACTGACCACCCACTGCACTTGGAATCCATGGACTTCCCAGATCCAGTTATCCAGGTTGCCGTAGAACCTAAGACCAAGGCTGACCAAGACAAGATGAACACCGCCTTACAAAAGCTTTCTGAAGAAGACCCAACTTTCAAGGCTGAAACCAACCCTGAAACTGGTGAAACTCTGATCGCCGGAATGGGTGAACTTCACTTGGACATCATCATTGACCGGATGAAGCGTGAATTCAAGGTTGAAGCCAACATTGGTGCACCTCAAGTTGCCTACCGTGAAGCCTTCACGAAGTCAACCAAGGTTCAAGGTAAGTTCGTTCGTCAATCCGGTGGTAAGGGTCAATATGGTGACGTATGGATCGAATTTACCCCTAACGAACGTGGGAAGGGTTACGAATTCGAAGACGCCATCGTTGGTGGGGTTGTTCCTCGTGAATTTATCCCTTCAGTTGACCAAGGGCTGCAAGAAGCCATGGCCAACGGTGTCCTTGCCGGCTACCCATTAGTTGACGTTAAGGCTAAGCTCTACGATGGTAGTTACCACGAAGTCGATTCCAGTGAAGCAGCCTTCAAGGTTGCCGCTTCCTTGGCTTTACGGAATGCCGTTAAGAGTGCCGGTCCAGTGATCTTGGAACCAATCATGAAGGTTGATATCCAAGTTCCTGAAGAATACATGGGTGATATCATGGGCCAAGTTACCGCACGTCGTGGTAAGGTCGATGGTATGGAAGCTCGTGGGAACGCACAAATGATTCACTCTTACGTTCCGTTAGCCGAAATGTTCGGCTACGCAACCACGCTGCGGTCCGCTTCTCAAGGTCGTGGGACGTTTACCATGACGTTCGACCACTACGAACCAACGCCTAAGAGTGTTCAAGCTGACATTATCAAGAAGAACGGTGGGACTCCAGTCGAAGACTAGTCGTCTAACCGATTTTCATCAAAGCAACCTACTCGCAAGAGTGGGTTGCTTTTTTTATGGGGTTGATTGGGCGTGAGCAGTCGAGGTTGCCGATCGATGCAACGGACTGCGAACGAAGGAACCCGTTTTGGGTGGGCATGAAGCACCGTTGAAAGCAAAAATGGCGCCCATGTTGTCGTGAGATTACCGGGACCACCTTGAGTCCCCTGGTGGCCGTTGGGAGTCATGATGAGGGACGCCAACGACGAAAGAAACTGCTGCGGGTCCTTCCGAAACAGAGACGCTTCAGGGCAAACCCATGGGGGACTAAGGCGGTGGCCGCTAGGGGACCGATAAATGGGGGCGACTTCTACTATTATTATGGCAGTCGTTACGCGGGGAGGTAGCGGTCCCTGTCAAGCCGCACGAGTTACTTACTAAATTAAAGTATCAAAATAATTGACAGGGGTCAGGGATTCGCGGTATTCTAATACGCGAGTTTTCAATAAGGTTTTTTATTTGATCGGCGTCAAGTTGCCGGTTCTTATTCAAGGAATTTTAAGGAATTCAGCGAAAACCCTTGTCATACGGCGTTTTATTTAGTATGATAGTTAAGTGCTGATTTTCAGGGGAGTATTTTGCTCTCCTGATGGGAGCTCAAAAGTTTAAGCGATGATGTGGGAGATTGCGACACGCCCGGCCGCTTTGCCATGAGGGCGTGGCGGGAATTCACACGGAGTTAGTCTTATTTTTAAAATAGACGAAGGAGGGAACACAATGGCAAAACAAAAGATTCGGATCCGGTTAAAGGCATACGAACATCGTATCCTCGACCAATCCGCAGACAAGATCGTTGAAACGGCAAAGAGAACTGGTGCTAGCATTTCTGGTCCAATTCCATTGCCAACTGAACGGACGATCTACACGGTTTTACGTTCACCACACAAGTTCAAGGACTCGCGTGAACAATTCGAAATGCGGACGCACAAGCGTCTGATTGATATCGTAAACCCAACGCCAAAGACGGTTGACTCATTAATGAAGCTCGACCTGCCTAGCGGTGTGGACATCGAAATCAAGTTATAATTCTCGTGTACCAACTATAAAACATTAAATCGGAGGTGTACTCATGACCACAAAAGGAATCTTAGGGAAAAAGGTCGGGATGACGCAAGTCTTCACTGATGCTGGCGAATTAATCCCCGTTACTGTTGTCGAAGCAACGCCAAACGTTGTGTTGCAAGTTAAGACGATGGAAAACGACGGTTACGAAGCCATCCAACTTGGTTACCAAGACAAGCGTGAAGTACTTAGCAACAAGCCCGAACAAGGTCATGTAGCAAAAGCAAACACGACTCCTAAGCGCTTCATTCGTGAATTCAGAGATGTTGAGCTGGGAGATTACAAGGTGGCTGATGAAGTCAAGGTAGACGTCTTCGCAGCAGGCGACATCGTGGATGTCACTGGTGTCACTAAAGGTCATGGATACCAAGGTAACATTCATAAAGACGGTCAAAGCCGTGGCCCTATGGCCCATGGTTCTCGTTACCACCGTCGTCCAGGTTCTCTGGGTGCCATCATCAACCGGGTATTCCCTGGTAAGAAGCTCCCAGGTCGGATGGGTAACAAGCAAGTTACGATCCAAAACCTGCAAATCGTGAAGGCGGACGTTGATAACAACGTTCTGCTGATCAAGGGCAACGTGCCTGGTGCTAACAAGTCACTCGTTGTTGTTAAGAGTGCTGTTCGCCCACCACGTCCTAAGCAATCTGAAAAATAAATCGGAAGGGAGGATAATTAAATGACAAGCGTAGCATTATACAAACAAGACGGTAGCCAAAACGGCGACGTCACTTTGAATGCCGATATCTTTGGTATCGAACCTAACGACAACGTTATCTTTGATACGATTTTGATGCAACGAGCTTCCATGCGCCAAGGAACCCACGCCGTTAAGAACCGGAGTGCCGTTCGTGGTGGTGGTAAGAAGCCATGGCGTCAAAAGGGTACTGGTCGGGCCCGTCAAGGTTCCATCCGTTCCCCACAATGGGTCGGTGGTGGTGTGGTCTTTGGACCAACCCCTCGTTCCTACAGTTACCGTCTTCCTAAGAAGGTCGGTCGCTTAGCTATCAAGTCCGCGCTTTCCCAAAAGGTCTTGGACGAAGGCTTAGTCGTTGTTGACGGCTTAGCATTCGATGCTCCTAAGACGAAGGAATTCGCCGCTGTGTTGGCTGGCTTGAATGTCACGACGAAGACGTTAGTCGTTCTTGAAGACGACAACGTTACGGCCGCTTTAGCAGCCCGGAACTTAGCGAACGTTAAGGTAATTCCAGCCAAGAGCTTGAATGTCCTCGACGTCGTTGATGCCGACAAGTTAGTGATTACCCAACCAGCCCTTTCTCAGGTAGAGGAGGTGCTCGCATAATGGAAGCACGCGACATTATCTTACGTCCAGTTGTCACTGAAGCTTCAATGGCAACGATGGATGACAAGCGTTACACCTTTGACGTTGACGTACGAGCAACCAAGACGCAAGTCAAGCACGCTATCGAAGAAATCTTCGACGTGAAGGTTGTTAAGGTCAACATCATGAACTTAAAGGGTAAGAAGAAGCGTCAAGGACGTTACGAAGGCTACACTAAGAAGCGTCGTAAGGCCATTGTCAGCTTATCTGCCGACTCAAAAGAAATCAAATTATTCA
The DNA here is from genome assembly GCF_001435095.1 of Levilactobacillus spicheri DSM 15429. Classification (GTDB taxonomy): domain Bacteria; phylum Bacillota; class Bacilli; order Lactobacillales; family Lactobacillaceae; genus Levilactobacillus; species Levilactobacillus spicheri. The sequence continues at coordinate 147,098 of NZ_AZFC01000035.1, read as the reverse complement.
ACGAAGAATAATATCCTAATAAATATAGGAGGGAAATAACGTGGCGATTAAGAAATACAAACCAACAAGCAACGGTCGTCGTAACATGACGAGCTTGGTTTACAAAGACGTCATCACTAAGACGACTCCTGAAAAATCACTGCTTGATTCACAAAGCCACACCGCTGGACGGAACAACGCCGGTCATATGACTGTGCGTCACCGTGGCGGTGGTAACAAGCGCCAATACCGGATCATCGACTTCAAGCGGATTAAGGATGATGTTCCCGCAACGGTTAAGGCCATCGAATACGATCCTAACCGGACTGCCAACATTGCCTTATTAGTTTACGCCGATGGGACGAAGTCTTACATTATCGCACCTAAGGGCTTAAAGGTTGGAACGCAAGTTCAATCCGGTCCAGATGCTGATATCAAGGTTGGGAACACATTACCATTGAAGAACATTCCATTTGGGACTGTGATTCACAACATCGAATTGAAGCCAGGTAAGGGTGGCCAATTGGTCCGCTCTGCTGGGACTTCCGCACAACTTTTAGGTAAGGCTAACGACGACAAGTACGTCTTAGTTCGTTTATCTTCTGGTGAAGTTCGGATGATCCTGAGCGTTAATCGGGCAACGATTGGTGCCGTTGGTAACGAAGAACATGAATTAGTTAACGTTGGTAAAGCCGGCCGGAACCGTTGGGCTGGTCAACGTCCTCACGTTCGTGGTTCTGTTATGAACCCTAACGATCACCCACATGGTGGTGGTGAAGGTAAAGCACCTGTCGGATTACCATCTCCTCTGTCCCCATGGGGTAAGAAGACCGTTGGTAAGAAGACGCGGAAGAAGAAGAACCGGACTGACAAGTTTATTGTTCGTCGTCGTAAGGGTTCTAAGATGTAATTATCCGTTTAAACGGATAATTCGATACCTGGTGATCATCGTGCGAAACGATGCGCCACAAGTAGAGGAGGTTTCATAATGGGTCGTAGTTTGAAAAAGGGACCTTTTGCCGATGCGCACTTGCTGAAGAAGATCGATGCGCAAAAGGATCAAGAAAAAAAGGCCGTCATTAAGACCTGGTCCCGCCGGTCTACTATTTTCCCTAGCTTCATTGGTTACACCATTGCTGTTTATGACGGACGGAAGCATGTCCCAGTTTACATCCAAGAAGACATGGTGGGTCATAAGTTAGGCGAATTTGTCCCAACGCGGACGTTCCGTGGCCATGGTGGCGACGACAAAAAGACACGATAAGGAGGAATAACTAATGGCTGAACAAGTTACATCAGCACAAGCGACTGCTAAGACGGTTCGGATTGCTGCTCGTAAGGTCCGTCTGGTTATCGACCTTATTCGCGGTAAGAGCGTCGCAGAAGCATTGGCTATCTTAAAGTTCACACCGCGTGGTGCTTCACCGGTTGTGGCTAAGGTATTAAACTCTGCAATTGCTAACGCAGAAAACAATTTTGACTTAGATCGTCAAGACTTAGTTGTTAGCGAAGCCTACGTCAACGAAGGACCAACCCTCAAGCGGTTCCGTCCTCGTGCCAAGGGTTCCGCTTCACCAATCAACAAGCGTACGAGTCACATTACGGTTGTTGTATCTGAAAAAGAGGAGGGATAACGCGTGGGTCAAAAAGTAAATCCAACCGGATTACGGGTCGGTATTATTCGTGACTGGGAAGCAAAGTGGTATGCTGAAAAAGATTTTGCTGCTTACTTACGAGAAGACCTTCAAATCCGTAAATTCATCGAAAAGCGTCTGGTTGACGCTTCTGTTTCAACTGTTGAGATTGAACGGGCTGCAAACCGCGTCAACATCTCAATCCACACTGCCAAGCCAGGGATGGTTATTGGTAAGGGTGGTTCCGAAGTTGAAAACTTACGGAAAGAACTTAACGCTTTAACTGGCAAGCGAGTACACATCAACATTGTGGAAATCAAGAAGCCAGACTTAGACGCTAAGTTAGTCGGCGAAAACATCGCTCGTCAATTGGAAGGCCGTGTCGCTTTCCGTCGGGCAATGCGTCAGACGATGCAACGGACGATGCGTTCTGGTGCCAAGGGTATCAAGACGCAAGTCGCTGGTCGGTTGAACGGTGCTGACATGTCCCGTGTCGAAAGCTATGCTGACGGGACGGTTCCATTGCACACGTTACGTGCTGACATCGATTACGCATGGGTAGAAGCTCACACGACTTACGGTTCTTTGGGTGTTAAGACCTGGATCTACCGTGGTGAAATCCTGCCTGAAAAGAAAAATAACGGACAAGGAGGGAAATAAGCATGCTGGTACCTAAGCGAGTAAAGTTCCGTCGTGTCCACCGTGGTAAGCTTCGTGGTGAAGCTAAGGGTGGCAAGAGCGTGGCTTTCGGTGACTTTGGTTTGCAGGCGTTAGATTCACATTGGATCTCTAACCGTCAAATCGAAGCTGCTCGTATTGCAATCACGCGTTACATGAAGCGTGGTGGGAAAGTTTGGATTAAGATTTTCCCTCACAAATCCTACACCGCTAAAGGTGTTGGGGTTCGGATGGGTAATGGTAAAGGTACGCCTGATGGCTGGGTAGCCCCAGTCAAGCGTGGTAAGGTCATGTTCGAAGTCGGTGGTGTTGATGAAGCAACCGCCCGCGAAGCCTTACGTCTTGCTGCCATGAAGCTTCCCGTTCGTACCAAGATTTTGACCCGAGAGGAAGTAGGTGGCGAATCTAATGAAGACTAAAGACATCAATGAATTAACCACTGCTGAAATGCTCGATAAAGAAAAGAGCTACAAGGACGAATTATTCAACTTGCGGTTCCAATTAGCCACTGGTCAATTGGAAAACACCGCTCGGTTGAAGCAGGTTCGGAAGAACATTGCGCGGATTAAGACCGCTCTTCGCCAGCAAGAACTGAACAAGTAGAATACGATAAAAAGGAGGTCACTATTACATGAGTGATGCACGTAATCACCGTAAGGTATATCGCGGTCGGGTTGTTTCTGATAAGATGGAAAAGACGATCACCGTCGAAGTCAATACGACGAAGACGGATGCACGGTATGGCAAGCGGGTCAAGTACTCCAAGAAGTACAAGGCACATGACGAAAACAACGAAGCCCACACCGGCGATCTTGTCGAAATCATGGAAACACGGCCATTGTCTGCTACCAAGCGGTTCCGCTTAGTCGACATTGTTGAAAAAGCAGTCATTATTTAAGTGTCGTTTTTATCGTATTCTGAACTAGAACTGAAGGGAGGACACTAGCTGTGATCCAACAAGAAAGTCGCTTAAAGGTTGCCGATAACTCCGGCGCCCGGGAAATTCTGACGATCAAGGTTCTGGGTGGCTCAAAGCGTCGCTACGCTGGAATCGGTGATATTATCGTTGCTACTGTCAAACAAGCAACACCAGGTGGCGTTGTCAAAAAGGGTGATGTCGTTAAGGCAGTCATCGTTCGTACGAAGTCACGGGTCCGTCGGAATGACGGTTCATACATTAGCTTTGATGAAAATGCCGCAGTGCTGATCAAGGACGACAAGAGCCCTCAAGGGACTCGGATCTTTGGACCCGTTGCACGTGAATTGCGTGACAACGACTACATGAAGATCATCTCATTAGCACCCGAAGTACTGTAATCAAGAATCGTTTTTAACAAGGAGGTGCCCACAGGAATGCTCATTAAAACTGGTGACAAGGTCCGCGTGATCGCTGGCAAGGACAAAGGCAAGGAAGGTACTGTTTCCAAAGTCTTGGCTGCTAAGAACCGCGTGATTGTCAAAGGCGTCAACATGATCAAGAAACACCAAAAGGCTTCGCAATCGAACCCTCAAGGTGGCATCCTTGATGTTGAAGCACCAATTCACGCATCCAACGTTATGCTTATCGATCCTTCGAACAACGAACCAACCCGGCTTGGCGTTCGTATCGAAGATGGTCACAAAGTCCGGTTCGCGAAAAAGTCCGGCGAAACCATCGATAAATAATCCGCGAAAGGAGGAATAACATTTCATGTCTACTCGTTTAAAAGAAAAGTTCGTAAATGAAATTACGCCATCCATGATGGAAAAGTTCAGTTACAGTTCTGTTATGCAAACCCCAAAGATCGACAAGATCGTGTTGAACATGGGTGTTGGTGACGCTGTCTCCAACGCTAAGAACCTGGACGAAGCTGTTGAAGAACTCGGTTTGATTTCTGGTCAAAAGCCATTGGTTACTAAGGCCAAGAAGTCAATCGCGACCTTCCGTCTTCGTGAAGGTATGTCCATTGGGGCCAAGGTTACCCTTCGCGGTGACCGGATGTACGAATTCCTGGACAAGTTGATCAACGTGTCATTGCCACGTGTTCGTGACTTCCACGGTGTTAGCACCCGTTCCTTTGATGGACGCGGGAACTACACGCTGGGGGTTAAGGAACAATTGATCTTCCCAGAAATCAACTTTGATAACGTTAACCGTGTCCGTGGTTTGGACATCGTGATCGTTACGACGGCGAACACCGATGAAGAGTCTCATGAATTACTGGCTCAATTCGGTATGCCGTTTGCACACTAATAGAAGGAGGTTCACACAAATTGGCTAAGAAATCACAAATTGCTAAGAACAAGCGTCCCGCGAAGTTTTCTACTCAAGCATATACTCGTTGCGAACGTTGTGGACGTCCACACTCTGTTTATCAAAAGTTCCACCTTTGCCGTATCTGCCTCCGCGAATTGGCTCACAAGGGTCAAATTCCTGGCATGAAGAAGGCTAGCTGGTAAACCGAATTTTAAACAAAGGGAGGGAAAACGTTAATGTCCATGACTGATCCTATTGCAGACTTCCTGACGCGTATCCGTAACGCCAACATGGTGCGTCACGAATCACTCGAAGTACCTGCATCTAAAATTAAGCGTGACATCGCTGAAATCTTGAAGCGTGAAGGATTTATCCGGAACGTTGAATACATCGATGACGACAAGCAAGGCATTATCCGCGTATTCTTGAAGTACGGTAAGGATAACCAACGTGTCATCAGTGGTTTGAAGCGTATTTCAAAGCCCGGCTTACGTTCTTACGTAAAGGCCGACGCTGTACCAAAGGTATTGAACGGTTTAGGTATCGCCATTATCTCCACCTCTGAAGGGGTTATTACTGATAAAGAAGCGCGGGCCAAGAAAATCGGTGGCGAAGTTCTCGCCTACGTTTGGTAAAACTTTAAAAAGACAGGAGGTGCCTTACAGTGAGTCGTATTGGTTATAAAACGGTTGTTGTTCCTGCCGGCGTTGAAGTTAAGCGCGACGGGGACCAAGTTACGGTCAAGGGTCCTAAGGGTTCCTTAACGCGGACTTTTGCATCCGACATTACTATGAAGATTAGCGACGGTGCGGTTGATTTCGATCGTCCTAACGATAACAACAAAATGCGGGCTTTACATGGGACGCAACGTGCCAACCTTAACAACATGGTTGAAGGGGTTGTCAGTGGTTTTGCGAAGACCTTGAAGCTTGTCGGTGTTGGTTACCGTGTTCAATTGAAGGGTAAAGACCTGATCTTGAGCGTTGGTTACTCCAACCCCGTTCACATGGATGTTCCTGAAGACCTTGAAGTCAAGGTCCCAGACAACACCACCATCAACATTGCTGGTATCAGCAAGCAAGAAGTCGGCGACTTCGCTGCTGAAGTCCGTGCCGTTCGTTCCCCAGAACCTTACAAGGGTAAGGGTATCCGTTACGAAAACGAATTTGTTCGTATTCGTGAAGGTAAGACCGGTAAGTAAACTTAAAGCAGCCTAACAGCTGAAATTTTTCAAAGAGGTGACTATTTTGATTACGAAACCAGATAAAAACAAGACGCGTCAAAAGCGTCATGGACGTGTCCGGAACAAAATTTCTGGTAATGCAGAACGCCCACGCTTAAACGTATTCCGCTCTAACAAAAACATCTACGCTCAAGTAATTGATGACGTAGCGGGTGTAACGCTTGTTAGTGCCTCGACGTTAGACGATGGCGTTAATGGTGACAACAAGACCGAACAAGCCAAGGCTGTCGGTGCTTTAGTTGCCAAGCGTGCCGTTGAAAAGAAGATTGAAAATGTTGTGTTTGACCGTGGCGGGTACTTGTACCATGGCCGTGTTCAAGCGCTTGCGGAAGCTGCTCGTGAAAACGGGCTTAAATTTTAATAGTAAGGAGGAATAACCACACATGGCAAAGTTTATTGATCCCGACAAGTTGGAACTAGAAGACAACGTCGTTGCTATCAACCGGATTACGAAGGTTGTTAAAGGTGGTCGTCGTCTGCGATTTGCTGCTCTTGTCATTGTCGGCGATAAGAACGGTCACGTTGGCTTCGGTACTGGTAAAGCACAAGAAGTTCCCGAAGCTATCCGTAAGGCCGTTGAAGCCGCTCGGAAGAACCTGATTGAAGTTCCAATCGTGGGAACGACCATTCCTCACGAAACTATTGGAAACTACGGTGGTGGGAAGATCTTGTTGAAGCCCGCTGCTGAAGGTTCTGGGGTTACTGCGGGTGGTGCCGTTCGTTCCGTCATGGAATTAGCCGGTGTTGCCGATGTTACCTCGAAGCGTTTAGGTTCCAACACGCCTGTTAACGCTGTTCGGGCCACTTTTGCTGGTCTTGAACAATTAAAGCGTGCTGAAGAAGTTGCCGCCCTCCGTGGTGTCTCACTTCAACACTTAGCTGAATAAGGAGGAGTTCTAAGATGGCTCAATTGAAAGTTACTTTAATTCATAGTGCTGCTCACCGTCTCCCTAAACAGCGTAAAATCGTTGAAGCAATGGGCTTAAAGCGGGTTAACAGCTCTGTTTTACAACCCGACAACGAAGCTACTCGTGGTGCGCTTTTCCAAATCGCCCACTTGATCAAGGTTGAAGAAGTTAAGTAGTACTCATATCATTAAATAAGGAGGTGCGCAATAGCATGAAGTTGAATGAATTGAAACCTGCTGAAGGCTCACGTAAGGTCCGTAACCGGGTTGGTCGTGGTGACTCTTCTGGTAACGGTAAGACTGCTGGTCGTGGCCAAAAGGGTCAAAAGGCACGTAGCAAGACCCGTTTGGGCTTTGAAGGTGGCCAAATGCCATTGTACCGTCGGATTCCAAAGCGTGGGTTTACCAACATTAACCGTAAGGAATTTGCTGTTGTAAACTTATCTGCTTTGAACGTCTTTGATGACGGTGCAGAGGTTACGCCAGCTGCCTTAGTTGAAGCTGGTATCGTGAAGAACGAAAAGGCTGGTATTAAGATCTTGGGTAATGGCGAATTGACGAAGAAATTGACGGTCAAGGCCGCTAAGTTCTCCAAGTCCGCTAGTCAAGCAATCGAAGCTGCCGGTGGTAAGACTGAGGTGATTTAATGCTATCAAGCTTGAAAAACGCCTTTAAGATTAAAGACATTCGTAATAAGATTCTCTTTACTCTATTGGTTTTGATCGTCTTTCGTCTCGGAACGTACATTACGGTTCCGGGCATTAACGCGAAGGCCCTTCAAAGCGTCGCGTCTTCTGGATTGGTTAGTATTTTAGATACCTTTAGTGGTGGTGGGTTGACCAACTACTCCATCTTTGCGATGGGGGTGTCACCCTACATCACTGCACAAATCGTTATTCAATTGCTACAAATGGACATCGTTCCTCGTTTCGTGGAATGGAGTAAGCAAGGTGACGTTGGTCGTCGGAAGTTGAATCAAGCAACGCGGTATCTCGCGATTGTTTTGGCTTTCGTTCAATCCATCGGGATCACGGCTGGTTTCAGTGCCTTAAGTTCATTGAAGCTGGTTCAAAACCCAAGTGTGCAAACGTACTTAGCGATCGGGTTAATCCTGACCGGTGGGACGATGTTGACCACCTGGATGGGTGATATGATTACCGACCGCGGATTAGGTAACGGGATTTCGATGATTATCTTTGCCGGGATTATTGCCCGGACACCGAAGTCGGTTTACCAACTCTACCAAACTTATTTTGTTGATGCGGATAAGGGTACTTTATGGCAAAGTGTCCTGTTCATTATCGCGCTGATCGTGGTTGTTTTGATCATCGTTACGTTCGTAACGTGGGTCCAACAAGCCGAACGGCGGGTACCGATTCAGTACACGCGGCGGGTATCTGGTTCGCCAGATAGCAGCTACTTACCATTAAAGGTGAACGTCGCTGGGGTTATCCCAGTCATCTTCGCTAGTTCGTTTATTGCGACGCCACAAACTATTTTGATGGCGTTCCAAAACTCGCACTCGCAAGATGCGTGGTACCAAACCTTATCGGATATTTTCAATATGCAAACGCTCGACGGCGCCATTTTGTACACCGTTCTGATCATTGTGTTCACGTTCTTCTACGCGTTCGTCCAAGTGAACCCCGAAAAGTTAGCCGAGAACCTGCAAAAGCAGGGGAGCTACATTCCGGGTGTCTGGCCTGGTCACGAAACGCAGTCATACGTTTCTAGCTTGTTGATGCGCCTCAGCACGGTTGGGGCCCTCTTCCTAGGATTCGTATCCTTGATTCCGTTGTTAGCCCAAAACCTGTGGGACTTAGATGAGTCGATCGGGTTAGGGGGAACTAGCCTCTTAATCGTGGTTGGTGTGGCCATCGAAACGATGCGTCAAGTTGACGGATTAATGATGAAGCGCGAATACGTTGGCTTTATCCAAGATCCAGAACCAGCTTAATGAGTTTCCAGCGGGTGTGTTGAATCCTTTTGGCACACCTGCTTGTGTATTTCAGGCGAAGTTTACGAAACGAGGAGTTTGAACATGACAGCAATGAACTTGATTCTCATGGGTCTGCCAGGTGCCGGTAAAGGGACCCAGGCTCAAAAGATTATTGAAGAGTTCCACTTACCACACATCTCCACGGGGGACATCTTCCGTGACGCGATGAAGAACGAAACCGAAATGGGCGTTGCCGCGAAGAAGTTCATCGACAAAGGTGAATTGGTTCCCGACGAAGTGACCAACGGAATCGTGAAGGATCGCTTAGCGCAGGATGACACCAAGGACGGTTTCATGTTGGACGGGTTCCCTCGTTCACTGGCCCAAGCTGAAGCATTGGACAGCTTTGGCCCCGAATTGGACCGGACGATCAATGCCGTGATCAACATTCATGTTGAGCCAGACGTATTGGTAGAACGGTTATCCGGGCGGTACATCTGCCGGACTTGTGGGGCAACCTACCACAAGCTCTACAATAATCCTAAAGTCGCAGGCACCTGTGATGTCTGTGGCGGCCATGACTTCTACCAACGGGAAGACGACAAGCCGGAAACGGTGAAGAATCGGCTGGCGGTTAATCTGAAGATGAACACGCCATTGGTTGATTACTACACCCAGAAGCACCTGTTGTACACCGTTGATGGCGATCGGGACATCGATGACGTTTACGTCGACATCGAAAAGATCCTCAAGAGCCTCTAAGCTGTTAAGCCAACACTCTTCTTGCCTTGTCAAGGGAATTATGGTAAGCTTATTCAGGTTTAGCCTGTAAATGGCGCGCTGTCGCAATTCGCAGGTGCTCGGTGGGAAGACAACCGTGTTCCCACCGCTTTTCCGCGTAGTTTTACGCAATCAAAAGGGAGGTACTTTCGTGGCGAAAAGCGATGTCATTGAAGTTGAAGGTAAAGTTACCGAAACTTTACCAAACGCGATGTTTCGAGTCGAATTAGAAAACGGTCATGAGATTCTCGCTCACGTTTCTGGTAAGATCCGGATGCACTACATTCGGATTCTGCCTGGTGATCGAGTAACTGTTGAAATGTCACCGTATGACTTGTCTAAAGGCCGGATTACGTATCGTTTCAAGTAACCGGTTGGCGACAGAAGTAGGAGGGTTATCATGAAAGTAAGACCATCAGTTAAGCCAATGTGCGAACACTGCAAGGTTATCAAGCGTAAGGGTCGAGTAATGATCATTTGCTCTGCCAACCCTAAGCACAAACAACGCCAGGGTAAGTAATTTAATTTAACAGGAGGTGCAAGTAATGCCACGTATTGCTGGAGTGGATTTACCACGTGATAAGCGTATCGCTTATGGTTTGACCTACATTTTCGGAATTGGTATCAACACGGCGCACAAGATCGTTGCCGATGCCGGTGTTTCCGAAGACGTTCGGGTTCGCGATTTAACGCCAGACCAAGAAGACAAGATTCGTGCAGAAGTTGATAAGTACAAAGTTGAAGGTGACTTACGTCGTGAAGTCAGCTTAAACATCAAGGGTCTGCAAGAAATGGGTTCTTACCGTGGAATGCGTCACCGTCGCGGTTTACCAGTTCGCGGTCAACATACCAAGAACAACGCCCGCACTCGTAAGGGTAAAGCCGTATCGATTGCCGGGAAGAAGAAGTAATTAAGTAAGGGAGGTTACAAACTTTTATGGCTACTAGAAGAACTAGTCGCAAGCGTCGGGTCAAGAAGAATATTGAATCCGGTGTTGCGCACATTCATGCTACGTTTAACAATACTTTAGTAATGATCACCGACGTTCAAGGGAACGCTATTGCGTGGTCATCCGCCGGTGCCTTGGGTTTCAAGGGTAGTCGGAAGTCAACGCCATTCGCCGCACAAATGGCTGCCGAAGCTGCTGCTAAGGCATCTATGGAACACGGTGTTAAGTCCGTTGAAGTTGCTGTTAAGGGTCCTGGTTCAGGACGTGAAGCTGCTATCCGTGCTATCCAAGCAACTGGTATCGAAGTTACGGCAATTCGTGACGTGACGCCAGTGCCTCATAACGGTACTCGTCCTCCAAAGCGTCGTCGGGTCTAAATGAGCGTTTCATTTATGAAGGTCTCCTTCATGATGGGATTGACTTATGGGAGCTCAACGCGGTTTGAAAGGGGTAAACGATAAGAATGATTGAATTTGAAAAGCCTAACATTCATAAAATTGATGAAAGCAGCAATTACGGCAAGTTCGTTGTTGAACCGCTGGAACGGGGTTATGGGACTACCTTAGGGAACTCATTACGTCGGATTCTACTTTCGTCATTACCTGGTGCAGCCGTCACCAGCATTCAAATCGACGGGGTTCTGCACGAGTTTTCGACTATCGAAGGCGTCGTTGAAGACGTTACGCAGATTATCTTGAACGTCAAGAAGATTGCGTTGAAGCTTAATGGCGCCGATGATCAGGAAGAAACGATGGAGATCAACGTTAAGGGGCCTGCACAGGTCACTGCCGGTGATATCGTCGCAGGGGCGGATGTTGATGTGTTGAACCCAGACCTGTACATTGCTACGGTCGCTGACGGGGCAACCTTCCACATGCGAATGACAGCAGATAAGGGCCGGGGCTATGTTTCCGCTGATGAAAACAAAGCCCGGAACACGGAAATGCCAATTGGTGTTTTAGCTGTTGATTCGATCTACACCCCAATCGAACGGGTTAACTACCAAGTAGAGAATGCACGGGTTGGCCAACGGGCTGACTACGATAAATTGACCCTGGATGTTTGGACGAACGGTTCAATCAATCCTAGCGAGGCCATCTCATTGGCTGCCAAGATCTTGACTGAGCACTTAGCGATGTTCGTTGACTTAACGGATGAAGCGAAGAATGCTGAAATCATGGTTGAAAAAGAAGAGACGCACAAGGAAAAGATGCTTGAGATGACTATCGAAGAGCTCGACTTGTCCGTTCGTTCTTACAACTGTTTGAAGCGTGCTGGTATCAACACGGTTCAAGAATTGACTAACAAGACCGAAGCAGACATGATGAAGGTTCGTAACTTGGGTCGCAAGTCCCTGGAAGAAGTTAAGGCAAAGTTAGCCGATCTCGGTTTGTCACTTCGGAAAGAAGACTAATTTTAGACACTCAAAGGAGGGTTTCTGGTTATGAGTTACCGTAAATTACAACGGACTAGTTCTCAACGTAAGGCGTTACTGCGCGACTTGACCACTAGTTTGATCTTAAACGGTCGCATCGAAACGACCGAAGCACGCGCCAAGGAAGTTCGCAAGACTGCGGATAAGATGATTACCTTGGGTAAGCAAGGCGACTTACACGCCCGGCGGCAAGCTGCTGGCTTCGTCCGGAACGTGGTTGCAGATGTTAAGGAAGACGGCGATGACATCAAGGTTACTTCTGCACTGCAAAAGTTGTTCAGCGAATTAGCACCGAAGTACGCGGATCGTAACGGTGGTTACACGCGGATCTTAAAGACGATGCCTCGTCGCGGTGATGGTGCTGCAATGGCAATCTTGGAATTCGTTGACTAATCTCTGATTAGGGAACGTTTTCGGGCTGGTCGCGCCTCCGTAGCGTGCGGCAATAGGTAACACATAAATCACTAGGGTCATGTGGTATAGAGCGTTATGATGATGGGATTTCCCCGAGTCTAGCTTGAATGGGGGCGAAAGCCTCAGCGCCGCTGATTCGTTAGTGATTTTTTTGTACCCTTTTTTTCTGCGGGACTTCCCGGATTTTGGGTGGAGGACTACGCGGAACCGGGTTTCTTTGGTATAATTAGCGGTGACTTTTTAAGGGGGTCGCGATACGGGTGGCACAGATCATTCAAGTACAACAACTTTCATACGAATATCCCGAGAGTACCGGCCACGCTGCCTTGGATCAGGTCAGTTTTGACGTGGAACAGGGGGAGTGGTTGGCAATCGTCGGCCATAACGGGAGCGGTAAATCGACCCTCGCCCGGGCGATTGATGGCTTATTACCCTTTAAGCAGGGGAGCATCACGGTCGGCGGCGTTGCCTTGACGCCGGCCACCGTCTGGACCGTCCGGGAGCAGATCGGCATGATTTTCCAGAATCCCGATAACCAGTTCGTTGGTGCCACGGTCGAAGACGACGTCGCCTTTGGCCTGGAAAACCGGCAACTTTCGCGGGAGGAAATGGTGCCCCGGGTTCAGCAGGCCTTACAGGCGGTGGGCATGCAGGACTTTGCGCACCGGGAGCCCAGTTCGCTCTCGGGGGGCCAGAAGCAGCGGGTCGCGTTGGCGGGGATCGTGGCCATCGCCCCCCAAATTCTGATTTTGGATGAGGCCACCAGTATGCTGGATCCCCGGGGCCGGCAAGACATGCTGGCGTTGGTACGGCAGTTGCATCAACAGCAGCACCTGACGGTCATCTCGATTACTCACGATATTGATGAGGCAGCGCAGGCCGACCGGGTCCTGGTGATCGACGATGGTCACCTGGTTCAGGAGGCCCCGCCGGCGACCATCTTTGCCCAGGGCAGCCGGTTGGTGGCCCTGGGACTGGACGTGCCCTTTACCACTAAGCTAGCGGATGCCCTGCGTCAGCGGGGGATTACCCCGCCGGATGGTTACCAGACCACCGCAGAAATGGAGGCGTGGTTGTGTCGATCACTTTTAAACACGTAGACTATACTTATCAAGCGGGCACGCCCCTCGCCACGCCCGCCCTGCAGGACATCAACCTGCACGTGCCGGATCACGGCTACCTGGCCATCATCGGTCATACCGGGAGCGGCAAATCGACGCTGATTCAGCAACTGAACGCGTTGCTCAAGCCCACCCGGGGTGAACTGACCATTGATGCGTTCACCGTCACGCCGACCACGACCAACGCGGACCTCAAGCCGCTGCGGCAACACGTGGGCATGGTGTTTCAATTTCCGGAAAGCCAACTGTTCGAGGAGACGATTCAACAGGATATCGCCTTTGGGCCCCAAAACTTTGGCATGGCCCCGGACGCGGCCCGGCAATTAGCCGATGAGATGCTGACCACGGTGGGGCTCGACCCCAGCTATGCGCAGCGGTCGCCGTTTGATCTCTCCGGGGGCCAGATGCGGCGGGTCGCCATTGCCGGGGTCCTGGCCATGCACCCGCAGGTCCTGGTGCTCGATGAACCCACGGCAGGGCTGGACCCCCAGGGACGGCAGGAGATGATGGCCTTGTTTGACCGGTTACACCGGGAGCAGGGGCTGACCATCGTCCTGGTGACCCACCAGATGGAAGACGTTGCCCAGTACGCCGATCAGGTCGCCGTTATGCGGCAGGGGCGGCTCCTGAAGACCGGCACCCCCCGGGAGATCTTTGGCGACCCCGACTGGTTACGGGCCAATGACCTGGACGTGCCCCGGGCAACGAAATTCGCCCAGAAATTGGCGCAACAGGGCGTTCACTGGCCCCAGGGTCTCCCACTGACGGCGGACGAATTAGCCGCTCAGTTGGCCGCACAGTGGCCCCAGGGGGGTGCTGCCGATGTCTAAGTTCATCTTTGGGCGGTATCTGCCCCTGAATTCGGTGGTGCACCGCTTGGATCCGCGAAACAAATTGGCCATCAGCTTTTGCTACATCATTCTGGTGTTCCTGGCCAATAGCTTGCTTAGCTACCTGATTTTGATCGCGTTGACCCTGGGGGCCATCAAGGCCTCGCATATCAAGCTGGGGTTCTTCTTGCGGGGGATTCGCCCGCTGATCTGGCTGATCATCTTCACCGTCCTGTTGCAGTTGCTCTTCAGTCCCGCGGGGGGCCACGTCTATTGGCACTGGGCCTTTATCAACGTGACCCAGTTTGGCCTGATCAACGCCGGCTACATCTTTATTCGGTTTATGCTGATCATTATGATGTCCACGCTCTTGACCCTGTCGACGCAGCCGCTGGACATCGCCACCGGCCTGGCGTCACTGATGACGCCGTTGCGCTGGGTCCGGGTCCCCGTGGACACACTGGCGATGATGTTGTCGATCGCGCTACGCTTCGTCCCGACCCTGATGGACGAGGCCCAAAAGATCATGAACGCCCAGCGCGCCCGGGGCGTGGATTTCGGTGAGGGGGGTCTGATCAAGCAGGCCAAATCCCTGATCCCCCTGATGGTGCCGCTGTTTATGAGCGCCTTTAACCGTGCCGAGGATCTGTCGACGGCGATGGAGACGCGGGGCTATCAGGATAGCGAACACCGGAGCCACTATCGTGTTTTGACCTGGCAACGCCGGGATACGGTTACTTGGCTGATCTTCGGGGTGGGACTGGCCCTGATTCTGATCAGCCGTCGTTGGTAAGAGAGGATGGAGTATGCAACGCTATAAAGTAATATTAATGTATGATGGAACGGCCTTCGCGGGCTTCCAACGCCAGCCCAATAAGCGCACGGTGGAGGGGGTCCTGACCCAGGTGGTCAACAAGATGGCCAAGCAGCCGGACCCCGCCATCGTGGTCTACGGTTCTGGCCGGACGGATGCCGGGGTCCACGCCCTGGCCCAGGTCGTGCACTTTGACCTGCCGTTTACGATTCCCGCCGAGAACATGCATAAGGGGCTCAACAGTATGCTGCCCCTCGACATGGAGGTCGTGAAGGTCGAACTAGCGGCGCCCGATTTTCACGCGCGGTACGACGTGTCGGGCAAGCGCTACCTGTACCGCATGGACCTAGGGGAGTTTCGGAATCCCTTTAAACGCAATTACACGGGACACTGGAAGTTTCCGGTCGACCTGGACAAGATCCAGGTGGCCTTAGCCGACCTGGTCGGGGAGCACGATTACACCAGCTTCGTGGCCTCCGGGGCCCAGACGCGGACCTTCGTGCGGACCATTTACGAGGCCACCTGCCACAAGGACACCACGAACAACGAACTGGTCTTCGAGTTCTACGGGAACGGCTTCATGTATAACCAGATTCGGATCATGGTCGGGGTCCTGGTCGAAATCGGCTCGGGGACGCGGCCGGTCCACGATATCTTACGGTTGTATCAGGTCAAGGACCGCAAACAGGCTCGCCGGACCGCGCCGGCCGCGGGGCTGTATCTGAAACACGTGTATTACATGGGAGAAGATCCGGCACATCCCACCAAGTTACCGCCCCATCAACGATAAGTGGGTGAAATTTTGGGGGATGGGGAAACAGTCATTGACTTTATTAGGAAAACTTTGTATTATGGTCATTGGTATTGTTTGCCCCACGATAAGCCCCGGAAAGTTTACTTGGTGTCAGACAAACACAGATTTATGGAGGAATTTAACGTGCGTACAACTTATATGGCAAAACCAAACAACGTTGACCGTAAATGGTACATCGTTGACGCAACCGATGTTAGTTTAGGTCGTCTTGCTTCCGTCGTTGCAACTATCCTGCGCGGCAAGAACAAGCCAACGTTCACCCCTAACGTGGACACTGGTGATAACGTGATCGTTATCAACGCCAGCAAGATCGCTCTGACTGGCCGTAAGGCAGCCAACAAGATCTACTACCACCATACTCACTTCGCTGGTGGTTTGAAGTCACGGACTGCCGGTAACTTCCGGGATGAAAACCCTGAAAAGTTAATCGAAACTTCTGTCCAAGGCATGCTTCCGAAGAACTCATTAGGTCACCAAATGGCCTTGAAGCTTCACGTTTATGCTGGTGCAGACCACAAGCATGAAGCACAAAAGCCAGAAGTCTTAGACATTACGAACCTAATTTAAGGAGGAAACCCAATTGGCACAAGTTCAATATCGCGGCACTGGCCGTCGTAAAAACTCCTCTGCCCGTGTACGTTTAGTACCTGGCTCTGGTAAGATTGTCATGAACAACAAGGCAATCGAAGATTACATTCCATTTGCAAGTATCCGTGAAGTGGTTTTACAACCATTCAACGTAACGGAAACGCTTGGTAACTACGATGCATTAGTTACTGTTCGTGGTGGCGGTTTCTCCGGCCAAGCCGGCGCTACTCGTCACGGGATCGCTCGGGCATTGCTCGAAGTTGACCCTGACTTCCGTGGTCCGCTGAAGCGCGCTGGTCTGTTGACCCGTGACGCCCGGATGAAGGAACGGAAGAAGCCAGGTCTCAAGAAGGCCCGGAAGGCTTCACAATTCTCCAAGCGTTAATCTGCGGATTATCTCTGGATTATTGGAAAACACTCACAGCGATGTGGGTGTTTTTTTTGTGGCCGAAATGAAAGGGCTTGGTTGGTTTAGTGGGCATTCGTGGCGGACGCCCTGGTTGGGCAAGGCCGGCGACCAGCCGTACACTAGAGACGATGTGAAAACATCTGAGGGAGGAAGACACTTATGACAGAATCTGTTTTGACACAGCGGTTAACGCTGAATAACGGGGTCAGCATGCCCCGAGTGGGCTTAGGGGTCTGGAAGGCGTCCAATACCGACGCCGACCACGCCGTGACCCAGGCCATCCAGCACGGGTACCGGTTGATCGATACCGCTAAGCAGTATGGTAACCAGGCCGGGGTCGGCGCCGGCATCCGGACGGGGCTCTTGAAGACCGGCCTAAACCGCAAGGACCTCTTTGTGACCACCAAGGTCTATAACGGCGATCAGGGCTACGACAGCACGTTGCGGGCCTTCGACCAGACCCTAAAGCAGTTACAGCTGCATTACGTGGATCTGTACCTGATCCACTGGCCCGTAGACGGACACTACATCGACACTTGGCGGGCTCTGGAGCAACTGTACCGGAACGGTCAGGTCCGGGCCATCGGGGTCTCGAACTTTGACAGCGACCGGTTGAACGACCTGCTGGATAAGACAACCGTGACGCCGGTCATCAACCAGATGGAGTTCAACCCGTTGAACCAGGAAAAGGACCTGCGCCAGACCATGCAACTCGCGGGGATTCAGCTGGAGGCGTGGTCACCTTTGGGTGGGGGCGCCGCACTGAATAACCCCGTCGTCACCCGGTTAGCCGCGAAGTATCACCGTTCGGCGGCCCAGATCATCTTGCGGTGGGACTACCAGGAAAACATCATCACCATTCCCAAGTCCGTGCACGAGCAACGCATCGTGGAAAACAGTCAATTGGCGGACTTCACCCTGGCGCCGGAAGACGTCGTGGCGTTGCGTAACCTCGATCAGGAGAAGCGGGGGCTGTGGTATGACGACTTCGCTTGGCACAACCCGACCAACCCGCAGGCCATGAAGGACTTCGTCTCCGAGTGGGACGATACGGCGACTTATCAAAAATAATGCCGTGCGCCGTGGCTGACTCTCAGTAGGCCTGGGGTCTGGTCGCGGTGACCGTTTTGACCCTGCAACTGATTGTGGGGAATTTGGATAACGAAAAAGCCTGAGACAACTTGTCCCAGACTTTTTTTGTTCTTCGAATCGCTGCTGCCGCAATCGATAGCACGCGCAGATCACCGCAGTAAATACCCGCCATCGACCGGCAGCATCACCCCGGTGACGTAATCGGCGGCCTGACTGGCCAGGAAGACCACGGGTCCCATCAGTTGCTCGGGGACGCCCCAGTCACCCGACGGAATGTGGGCCTTGATCTCCGGCCCACGAACGGGGTCCTCCTGCAGCGAGCGGGTCATGTCGGTGCTAATGTAGCCGGGCGCGATGCCGTTGACCTGGATGTTGTCCGGGGCCAGGGCGTCCGCGTAGGCCTTGGTGAGCCCCCAGACGGCGTGTTTGCTGGCGGTGTAGGGGAAGATGTTCTTCCCCGCCCGGTAGGACTGCATCGAGCCGATATTGATGATTTTACCGTGGCCCTGAGCCGCCATGACCATGGCGGCCTCGTGGGAGAGGTAATACAGGGCGTTGAGGTTCAGGTCGATGACCCGGCGCCAGTCGGCATCCTGGTAGTCCAGCACGTCGTTGCGCAACTGCATGCCGGCGTTATTCACCAGGATGTCCAGGTGACCAAAGTGGTCGATGACGTGTTGGACGATGGCCGCCGCACAGTCGGGGGCCGTGATGTCCTGTTCCAAAAAGCCAATGCGTTGCCCGTTTTCCTCGACGCGTTGCCGGGTCTCCGCCCAGCCCTTTTGCGTCCGGCTCACAACGAACACGTCGGCGCCGTACAGGGAGAGGGCCACCGCGTAGTTTTGGCCTAAGCCGCTGGCACCCCCGGTGATGAGGGCGACCTTACCCGTTAACGAAAAACTCTGACGATCAAATTGAGACATTTCTGAGCACTCCTTTACCAGTTCGTTGGGGTCAACGGTAGCCCCGTCACGGGGGAAAGTCAACGGGAAATGGGGGTTGCAATCTGGTCTCAAAAGTGGCGTGATGGAATTTGCCTGGAAACACAAAATCCCCTTGCGTTCCCCCGGTGGCAAGGCTTAAGCTGGTGAGGTAATGAAAATGCAAAGAGAAAAGGAAACCATGAAAAAACTAGCGAAACTCAGTATTTTTAATACGCTGTCCAAGAAGATGGTCTGGGGCTTTATCCTGATCATCTTTTTGGGGAGCCTCTTGTTGAGCCTGCCCATCGCCACCAGCCACCAACAGGGGACCGCGCTGATCGATATTCTCTTCACGGCGGCCTCCGCGACCTGTATTACGGGGTTGACGGTGGTCAACACGGCCACGCACTGGTCGTTGTTTGGTCAGGTGGTCATCCTGGGCATGGCGGAGATCGGCGCTCTGGGGTACATGACCTTTGCCGTGCTGCTGTTCAACATCATTCGGCGGCACCGGAGCATGGGCCTGTCGACGCAGCTGATGGTCAAGGAATCGCTCAACCTCGAGAACTTGAGCGACACAAAAAGCGTCATGAAGTACGTGATCGGTCTTTCGGCGGTCTTTCAGCTGGGGGGCGTGGGCCTGCTCGCCGTCGATTTCATCCCGCGCTTTGGGTGGAAACGCGGCCTCTACGTGTCGGTCTACCACTCCGTTATGTCGTTTTGTAACGCGGGGTTCGACGTCTTCGGCGACAGCCTGATGCGCTTTCGCAACGACAGCTACGTTCTCCTGGTCACGATTGTGCTGATCGTGGGTGGGGGGCTAGGCTTTCTGGTCTGGCGGGACCTACTCTTGTACCATGAACGCAAGCGGTTGAGTTTGAACTCCAAGCTGACGCTGACCACCACCGGGACGCTGTTCGTCTTGGGCTTCGTGATCTTGCTGGTGACCGAGGGCAACTTGTCCGGGTTGTTGGGCGATCACATGTCGTGGGTCAACCGGACCATCAACACCCTGTTTCTGAGCGTCACGCCCCGGACCGCGGGCATCGTGACGCTGCCGACCAACTCGTTGCACTCCGGCAGTATCTTTCTGATCATGATTCTGATGTTCGTCGGGGGGACGCCTGGGTCGACCGCCGGGGGAATCAAGACCACCACGTTTGGGGTCCTGATGCTTCAGAGCATTGCCCAGCTACGGGGACGCGAGGACGTGGAGTTCAGTCACCGGCGGTTCAGTCAGGCCAACATCAGCCGCGCGTTGTTGCTGGTCTTTCTGGCGAGCATCGTGATTACCCTGGCGACACTGGTCCTGACCCAAACGGAGAAGATTCCGCAGGGGTACGGCCTGGAATACATCGTTTTTGAAGTTTTATCCGCCTTTGGGACCGTGGGCCTGAGCCTGGGGTTGACCCCGCATTTGACCGTGATCGGCAAGGTCATCATCATGATCTTGATGTTCGTCGGTCGGGTCGGCATCTTCACGTCGCTGTACGCCCTGTCGAAGCGGCAGCCGAAGGTCAGTCGGTTACGGTACCCTGAAGAAAATATTTTAATCGGTTAGGAGTGGTTGAACGTGAAAAAGAATTTTGCTGTGTTGGGCCTGGGGCGGTTTGGCGAAGCGGTCGTCCGGACCCTGGCCGAGATGCAGCAGGAGGTCCTCGCCGTGGACTGCCGGGAAGACCGGGTCAACGAGCTGATGGACGTGGCGACGCAGACGCTGATCGCGGATACGCGTGACGAGGAGGTCTTGCGCCGGCTCAACATCGATACCTTCGACTACGTGATCGTGGGAATCGGGAACAACATGGAAGCCAGCATCCTGACCACGTTGTTGGCCAAGGAGCAGGGGGCCAAACAGGTCATCGCCAAGGCAGAAACCAGCGACCACGGGCGCGTCTTAAAGCGGGTCGGGGCCGATCAGGTGGTCTTCCCCGAACGGGATATGGGCCAGGGCATCGCCCGCAAGCTCTTGTCCAATCACATCCTGAACTTTATTGATTTGAGTCAGGACTACACGTTGGCCGAGGTGGTCATCACCGATCCCACCTTCGTCGATCAGGACCTGGTCAAGCTGAACCTGCGGCAGCGGTTTGACTTAAACGTCATCGCCATTCAGCGGGGCGCGGACATCGATATCTCGCCCCAACCCACGGCGGTCGTCCGGTTGCACGACGTCTTGACCGTGGTGGGCCCCGTGAAAAGCGTCGAGGCCCTGGACGAGGCCTTAAAGAAGTAACCCCAAGGAATTCCGGTTGGTCACGACCGCGAGTTCCTTTTTTAATGGGCGCCAACCGGCTATTGACAAGGCCGGTGGATAAAATTAAAATATAGTAATTGATTTAATCTTATTCTCATTTAACGATAACGAGATGAAAACACCGCTCAGGCGCTTGCGAACGCCGGTTAATTTGGCCGGTAGCGGTTTCATTTCGTGGTATGATAACCCTAGACAATTTAAGGGGATGACACCTTGCGTTATTTAACCAGTGACAGTACGGATATTCGCCAGAACCTGGCCGTGGAGACCTATTTGATGGAACACGCCGACCTGACGGAACCGATTCTTTATTTCTACATTAATTCACCCTGCATCATCGTGGGGCGGTACCAAAACGTCTTGGCGGAGATCAACCAGCAATACGTGCAGGATCACCAGATCATTTTGACCCGGCGGACCTCCGGGGGTGGGGCGGTCTACGACGACCTCGGCAACGTCAGCTTCAGCTTCATCACCCGGGATGACGGGGATGCCGTGGGCAACTTCAAGCGCTTCACGGATCCGGTGATTAAGGCCCTTTACCAGATGGGAGCGACCGGCGCGGCGATGACCGGGCGCAATGACCTGACCATCGACGGCAAGAAGTTCTCGGGCAACGCGATGCACGTGGAAAACGGCCGGATGTTCTCGCACGGCACGCTGATGTACGACGTCGACCAGACCCAGATTGCCAAGGCCCTGAACGTGCCGGCCGATAAACT
Organism: Levilactobacillus spicheri DSM 15429; assembly: GCF_001435095.1. Lineage (GTDB taxonomy): Bacteria > Bacillota > Bacilli > Lactobacillales > Lactobacillaceae > Levilactobacillus > Levilactobacillus spicheri. Next base: position 125,333 of record NZ_AZFC01000035.1, on the reverse strand, counting down.
GGCGACGAAGGGCATTCGCTCGGTCAAGAGCCGGGTCACCAACCTGCGCCCGTACTGTGCGCCCGAATACCAGCACCTGACCATTGAAGAGTTTCGGGACACCCTGGCCAAGGAGATCTTGGGACTGGATGATTTGGCGCAGGCACACCGCTACGACTTGACGGCTCAGGACCGGGCGGGCATTCAAGCGCTCGCCGACCAGTACTTTAATAATTGGGACTGGATCTACGGCAAGGATCCCGCCTACGACCTGACGCGGCGGCAGCATTTCCCAGCTGGGACCGTCGAGTTTGACCTCAACGTCGCCGAAGGGCACATCCGGGCGATTCAGATTCACGGCGACTTCTTCGGCCAGCGCCCGATTCGAGACGTCACGGATCGGCTCACCGGGATTCCCTACACGCCCGCGGCGATTCAGGCGGTCTTTGACCAACTGGACGTGCCGAGCTACTTCGGCAAGATCCCCGCGGCTGACCTGGTCGCCTTACTGGCGCACCAACCCACGGCTAGATAGTTGGGATTTGATTAAGATTTCGGTTGACTTAGAAATGGTTAAGGCCCGCCGCCTATAATGGACGAGTCACAAATTGAATAACCACCGCCGGTGAAGGGCCGTGCGGATGAAAGGACGGCTATGACCCGATGCAACGGCAAAGAAAACGGCGCCACCCAGTGCGCAACATACTACTTTTAATTCTATTCGTGGGACTTCTTGGAGGCGTGGCTTACGGGGTTCACCGTTACCAAAGCTTACAGAACACCGTCAAGCAATCCTTTAAGGCCTCGGGGGTCACCAAGATCCGTAACGTGGACCAGCAGTTGGCCCAAAAGAAGCCCGTCTCGATCCTCTTGATGGGGACCGATACCGGGGCCTTGGGGCGGACCTTCCAGGGCCGGACGGACAGCATGATGGTGGTGACCATCAATCCGAAGACTAATAAGACCACGATCACCAGTATTCCGCGGGATACGGCGGTCAACATTCCGGGCTACGAGAGTCAGTCGCCGGCCAAAATCAACGCGGCGTACGCGTGGGGCCAGTCGAAGACGGCCATTACCACGGTCCAGAAGATGTTGAACGTCCCCATCGACTTCTACGCCATCATTAACATGGGTGGCATGGAAAAAATCATCAACGAAGTGGGCGGCGTGACCCTCAAGCCGACCCTGAGCTTCAGCTACGGCGGGTACACCTTTAAGAAGGGCGTCACCACCCACATGAACGGGAAGAAGGCCCTGGCCTACGCCCGGATGCGGGACGACGATCCCCTGGGGGACTACGGCCGGCAGACCCGGCAACGCAAGGTCATCATGGCGCTCTTGAACAAGAGCAACTCGATTTCCACGTTACTGAACCAGGACTTCGTGTCGTCACTGTCGAAGCAGACCCAGACCGACCTGACGTTTAACGACCTGACGGCGCTGGCCCAGAACTACCGCGCGGCGACGAAGCACATCAAGACCACTCACCTGCAGGGGACCAGTCAGACCATCGATGCCCAGAGCATGGAGGTGGCCAGCAAGTCCGAGCTTCAGCGGGTCACGAACTTTATTCGCAAGGGCTTGAGCCTAAGCCACGCCACGACCGGGAAAATCGCGATCATGACGGGGTCGGATGGCACCACTACCGACGGTACCACCACGACGGCGGATTCTACCCAAAATGACCAGAATAACGGTGGCGGAAACTTCTAAAAAATGGCAAAATAAACGGGCATCTCAAAAAATGAGATACCCGTTTTTGCGTGTCAGGTGGCTTAATCGCCGTCGAGTTTAAAGAGGTGGGGCTTACCGTAGTACCAGCCCTGGCGGAAGTCGATGCCCAAGTCGTTGGCCATCTCGTGTTCCGCTTCGTTTTCGACCCCTTCTAGGATCAGGCGGAGGTGGTGCTGGTCGGCCACGTCCTTCCAGAACTTGAGGTTTTCGGGGATTTGATCGGCGCGGCCTTCCTGTCGAAAGTTTTGCATGGCGAATTTGATTTCGCTGGCGTAGGGCAGGATCGGCTTGAGGTGGCCGTAGGTGTTGATTCCCGTGCCGATGTCGTCCAGGCTAAGCTGAATCCCGTGTTCGTCAAAGTAGTGGACCTGGTCGATGATTTGACGGTTGGTGATGTGCTCGTCGGTTTTTTCCTCGGTCACTTCCAACACCAGATTAATTGGATAAATCTGCTTTTGCGCGGTGATGATGGCCTCGGCGATGCGCTCATCGATGAACTGACTCTGGTTGGTGTTAAACGACACGGAGCCAATCTTTAAGAGCAGTTTCTGCGCGGTTCGGCGAATCAGATCGGCCTGCACGTCGATGGGGATGGAAGCGAAGTCGTGGGGCAGCACCCACTTACCATCCACCCGTTGCCGAATCAACAGTTCGTAACCGATGAGTGAATTGTTGGAGGCATCTAGCTGTGGTTGTAAAAAGTAGCGGTACATGGAACCAATTCCCCCTTAATCAAGAAGCTTTGTCTTCATCATACTGTATTTCCAGCACGGAATGTAGGGGAAGTTGGGGAAAATGTCAGCTTTCTGCGACTTTTCCGGAAGTCATCAACCGCCTAATATAATATATTATATAAAATTTTATGGTTTTATCATATGTTTTGCTTTATAGTAAGGGTAGTCGTTAACCTTACCAACTGGGAATAATTTTAACTGCTGGTTGACCTAAAGGTTAAATAAACACGGATTTAAACAAATGATAGATGAGGAGCCTGATGAAATGACTTGGTCAATGTGGCTAGTACCACCCTTTGCAACCAGTATCTTTTTTGTGTTGGGCGTGATCACCCTCTACTGGTCAATCTTTAATTGGGTCACGGTCAAGGTCGAATCGCAAAAAAAGCCCGTTGATATCAAGAAGGTGCAGATTATGGTGGGGGCTGCGTGTGCGGTCGTGTCCATCTTCGGTCTTCAGCTGTTGGTGCGGGATAGCCATCTTTCCTGGACCTTTACCAGTTTTCAATTGCTCATTCTAATCTTCGTCGCCTACTTCCTGCAGGTGCACATTCCTTACTGGTTGATCATCGTGACCGGGATTGCCTTCATGCTGGTGAACGGCAACATTAATCAGCCGCTCTCCTGGCTGTACACCGCCATCTTTGGCGTGTTCTACGCGGTCTCGTACGTTCAAAGCGTCCGGATGTGGCCACGGCCGTTCCTGCGGTACTTCGTCACGGCGTTGTTGTTCGCCCTGGTGCTGTGGGGCTTCGTCAAGTTTCGCTTTGCCCTGGCCTGGACGACCTACGCCGAGGAAATTATCAACTACCTGATTTTGGCCGCCCTGATGTACGGGTACTTCAACATTCAGGACAAGGACCGACGCATCAAGGACCGCCTGTTCCAGGCGGCCAACTGGGATGCGCTGACCCGGGTGAAGAACTACGCGGCGTATGACCGCGAGATCGGGTACCAGTTCCACCATAGCGTGGCGCACCACCAGGACTTGGCGATGATCATGTTCGATATCGACCACTTCAAGCACGTCAACGATACCTACGGGCACTTGGCCGGGGATGAAGTCCTGAAGAAGGTGGCTTCGACGGTGACCGATATCCTGAAGAAGCACGGTGCCGGCATCACCCTGTACCGAACCGGGGGCGAGGAGTTCAACATCATCGTGCCCGACGGAACGGTCGAGGAAGCCCAAGTCATTGCGCAGGAGGTCTTCGATGCAGTGGCGGATACCGAGGTCACTTATAATGAAGCGACGATTCACGTGACGTTGTCGATCGGGGTCTCGACCCTGACCGTGAAGGATCGCAACCCACTGGACTTCTACAAGCGGGTCGACGCCAACCTGTACCACTCGAAGAAGAACGGACGGATGCAGATCACGGTGAGTTAGGCGGGCGTTTCTTGACCGCTGAATCGCGTGTCTTTTGCCCGCAAAGTCGGTATAATAGATGAACGCGTAAGCATACAAAGGGGGGACAGCGCGTGATTTTGGGATTATTGTTATTGCTCTTACTTTTTCCCATCTTGCGGTTAGTTTTCGGCCTGGCGGGGTGGCTCCTCGGCTTGGTCGGGACGTTGATCGTGGGGGCCATCGTGTTGGTGGCCTTTGCCGCATTGTTTAAGTTTTTCCTGGTGGCCGTGGTGGTCATCGCCGGTGTCTGGGCGTCCCGCGCCATCTTTAGTTAGTGGCGCCAGCGTTACCCGGATAGCCAAAAATTGACAAAAATAAGGATTCAAGGCCGCGGCCCTGAATCCTTTTCTTATCGGAAACTATTCGAACGAGATCTCGACGAGGTAGGCGTGTTCGGCGGGAACGTGGCCCGTCGTGATCCAGACTTCCCGGTAATCGAGTTTGGAGCTGTGCGTCCGCTCGAAGAAATCGTTGAGCAGGTCGCCGTGCATCGCCAGAAAGTCGTCACTCATGCGGTTCACGACCAGGTGGCCCACTGGAAAATAGAGGTCAACGTTGGCGACGGGAACACTGTCCGGAACGCTCACGGTCACGAGGTTGCTGTTGCGTTGTTGAATGAAGCGAACGTGCTGGGTGTGTCGGTGGATATACGTCAGCACGTTGTAGATGGAATCTGAATTGCTCGCCACGATTGTCTTACTCCCTTCGGTGGTTATATTGTAACAAATTTTGTGAGGATTACCAGTTTTCCACATGAGCTCCTAATTGCAAAAGGTTAGTAGATGAGTATAATTGTTGCATATGCAGTTTTGCAAATTTTTATAGAGTATACGAAAGAAAGAAGGCCAAAATCTTATGATGCGACTTGCCCGAAAACACCTAGATTGGTGGGCAGTGATCCTCGCAGTTGGATTCATGATCATTCAGGTCGCCTGTGACTTGTCGTTGCCGACGCTAACCTCGAACATCATTGACAAGGGGATCGCGAACAACGACATCGGTTACATCTGGCGCACCGGTGGCCAAATGCTGCTCCTGAGTTTTATTGGGGTGTTGGGGGCTGCCGGGAACGTTTACTTTGCGGCGACCCAATCGCAAAAGATGGGACAACGAATCCGCACCGGCATCTTCAAGAAGGTGACGTTCTCATCGACCGAGGAATTTGAAACGATCGGGAACGCGTCACTGATTACGCGGACCACCAACGACGTGGTGCAAATTCAAAACGTCATGGTGCAGATGCTGCGGATGATGCTGATGGCGCCAATCATGCTGATTGGGGCCGGCATCTTAGCCTACCTCAAGAGTCCCCGGTTGACCTTGGTCTTCTTGGTGGCCTTACCCGTCCTCGCCATTTTTGTCGGGGCCATTATGTTCTTTGCGGTGCCATTATTCAAGAGCCTCCAAAAGAAGATTGACCGCATCAACCTGATTTTCCGGGAAGGCTTGACGGGGGTGCGGGTCATCCGCTCCTTTAACCAGGATCAGTTCGAACAGGACCGCTTCGAAGGGGCCAACCAGGACTACACCAAAACGGGGATCAAGGTCTTCATGATCGTGTCCCTGATGTTCCCCGTGATCACGTTGATCATCAGTGGAACGAACATTGGGATCGTTTGGTATGGGGGTCAATTAATTGCCCACCAAGCCATGGAAGTCGGAAACCTGGTCGCGTTCATGACGTACGCCATGCAGATTCTGATCAGTTTCATGATGGTCTCCATGGTCTTCGTCTTCGTCCCGCGGGCTCAGGCCTCAGCGGCGCGGATCAATGAGGTCATGGACCTCAAGTCGAAGATCAACGACGCCGACCAGCCCGTGGATGTGCCCACCGACCAACCGGCCAGCCTGGCGTTTGACCACGTGGACTTCCGGTATACCGGGGCCGAAAAACTGGCCCTGGCCGACGTGAACTTCACCGCTACGGCGGGACAAACGGTCGCGATTATCGGGGGGACCGGGTCTGGGAAATCGACCCTGGTCAACCTGATTCCACGGTTATTTGACCCCGAAAGCGGTCAGATCCGCCTGAACGGTGTCGGGCTGACGGCGATTAGTCAGCAGGCCCTGCACGCCGCCGTCTCCATCACGCAGCAAAAGGCCGTCCTGTTCTCCGGGACCGTCCGGAGCAACATGGTCTACGGCATGGCCGACGCCACGGACGACCAGATCTGGCACGCCCTAGACGTGGCCCAGGCCAGCGACTTTATTCGTGAAGCCGGGGGGCTGGACGCCGTGGTCGAACAGAACGGGGATAACTTCTCCGGGGGCCAACGGCAACGCTTAGTGATTGCCCGGACCATTCTGAAGCCGGCGAGCGTCTACGTCTTTGACGATTCGTTCTCCGCGCTGGACTTTAAGACCGACGCCCAGTTACGGGAACACCTGCGCCAGGACCAACAGGTTCAGGCCGGGGTGACCGTCATCGTGGCGCAACGGGTCTCGACCGTCGCCGATGCCGATCTGATTCTGGTGATCGATGGCGGGAAGATCGTGGGTCAAGGGACGCACGACGAATTGAAACAAACGAACCAGACGTATCAAGAAATTCTGGATTCACAATTACGGAAGGGGGATGCGACGAATGCGTAATGGACGTGGTTCAGCAACGATTCAACGGCCCCAAAGTTTTTGGAAAACGACCGGGCGCTTGTTCCGCTACATGCGTCGCTGGATTCCCGGTATCGCGGTGGTCTTGGTATTTGCCGCGGCTTCCGTGATCCTGCAGATTAGAACCCCTAAGATTCTGGGGGAAGCCACCACCGAACTGTTTAAGGGGGTCATGAAGGGGACCGCCGAGCTCAAGGCGGGGATTCACCTGACGGGCCTGCCGGTCGACTTCGGTAAGATCGGCCACATCCTGGTGGTCGTCGGCATCCTGTATGCCGGGTCGGCGCTCTTTGGGATCGTCCAGCAGGTCGTCATGAACTACATTGCCCAGAAGGTCGTGTACCAACTGCGGCGGGACCTGAAGGACAAGATGCAACACCTGCCGATCGGTTATTACGATACCCATAGTAACGGGGACCTGATGTCCCGGATGGCCAACGATATGGATAACATCGGGGGAACGCTGCAACAGACGCTCTCCCAAATGGTGACCAGTGTTCTGACCTTCTTCGGGGTCTTGTACATGATGCTGACCATTAGTGGGTGGCTGACCCTGGTCGCGTTGATCTCCGTGCCACTGAGTCTCTTGGTGGTCATGATCGTGGCGCCGCGGTCACAGAAGTTCTTTGCCAGTCAGCAAAAGAACCTGGGGCTGTTGAACAACACGGTCGAGGAAACCTTCGCCGGGCACACCGTGGTCAAGACGTTTAACCAAGAAAAGAACGCGCAGGACCAATTCGAAGAGCATAACCAAAAGTACTACAAATCGGCTTGGAAGGCCCAATTCGTCTCCAGCCTGATTTTCCCATTAATGAACTTCGTGAAGAACCTGGACTACCTGGCCGTCGCCGTTATCGGGGGCATCCAGGTGGCCAACGGAACGGTCAGCTTGGGGAACGTGCAGGCCTTCCTGCAGTATACCAACCAGTTCTCCCAGCCAATTACCCAGATGGCCAACCTGACCAACACGATTCAGGCGACGATTGCGTCGGCTGAGCGGGTGTTCGCGGTGTTGGACGAGGACGATATGCCGGCCACGGCCAACACGACGGTGCCCGCACAGGTCGGCGCCGATGGCAACGTCATCGCCTTTAATGACGTGAGCTTCCAGTACGTGCCGGACAAGCCGCTGATTGAGAACTTCAATCTGCAGGTGAAGCCGGGTGAGATGGTGGCCATCGTTGGCCCGACCGGGGCCGGGAAGACGACCATCATTAACCTGCTGGAGCGCTTCTACGACCTCGACGCTGGGGAAATCCAGTACCGGGGACAGGACACGCACGCGGTCTCACGGACCGATTTGCGAAAGCACTTCGCGATGGTGCTGCAAGACACCTGGCTATTTACCGGGTCGATCTTCGATAACATCAAGTACGGCCGCGAAGACGCGACCGACGAGGACGTGTACGCGGCGGCCAAGGCGGCCCACGCGGACACCTTCATCCGGCAATTGCCGGACGGGTACGACACGGTCCTGAACGAAGCCGCGACGAACATTTCGCAGGGGCAACGGCAATTGCTGACGATTGCCCGGGCCTTCGTGGCTGATCCGGACGTGTTGATCCTGGATGAGGCGACGAGTTCCGTCGATACCCGGACCGAAATGTTGATTCAACACGCGATGCAGCGGTTGTTGGCGGGCCGGACCAGCTTCGTGGTAGCCCACCGGTTATCGACGATTCAGAATGCCGAAAACATCGTGGTGATGAACCACGGGCACATCGTCGAGACGGGGAACCACCAGACGCTGTTAGCGGCCAACGGCTTCTACGCCGACCTCTACAACAGTCAGTTTGCGGGGAATAATCTCGCGTAACTGAAATTGAATAGCGTGAATAAAAGAGTCCGGGCAACCGGGCTCTTTTGGCGTTATCAGGAGGCTAGGGTATGCTGGCACTCAGCTGGGCCGTGCCCCCCGTTCCAGCCCCCTTTTTGCCGTCCCCGGAAGCGCTGAGGACGTCGCAGCAACCCCGGTCACCGAATCAGCCGCGGGTGGTGAGTTGTGTTTCCCCCGCGATTGCGGTTAAATGGAGACCAGAGGAAAGAAGGGATTAGATGGCGTATCAAGCAACCAAGGCCGCGCTACAGCGGTTGGTCACGGACGGGACCGTTCCGGGCGTCAGCTACGCATTGATCGATGGTGACCGGGTCGAAACGGGGGAACTGGGCGTCGCCGCTATCGTGCCCCACACCGAACCCCTCCGGGCGGGGATGACCTACGACGTCGCCTCGCTGACCAAGGTGGTCGGGACGTTGACGGTGACGCTGCAGTTACTCGCCGAGGGGCGCCTCACGCTGGACGCGCCGATTACCCGGTGGCTGCCGGCTTGGCCGGATGCGCGCGTGACGGTGCGGCATCTGCTGACCCACACGTCGGGCATCACGGGGTACATCCCCAACCGTAACCAGCTCGGGGCCGCGGACCTGACCCGCGCCTTACTTGGCCTGCACGTGGGGCCGACCTTTAACCGGCGGATGGTGTATGCCGACGTGAACTACATCTTCATGGGCTGGATCATCGAGGCGATTCTGGGCGAGCCGGTCCAGGTCGCCGTGCAAAAACGGGTGCTGACGCCCTTGGGGATGACCCACAGCACCTTTACGCCCGCTCAGCCTGCCGACTGTGTCCCCACGGCGGTGACCGTGGACCGCGGGTTGCTGCGGGGCGTCGTCCACGACCCCAAGGGCTACGTGCTTCAACGACGCTGCGGCTCGGCGGGGCTCTTTACCACCGTGGATGACCTGGTCCGCTTCTGCCAGGCGTACTGTCAGCCGGAGGCCTCGGCCGGGGTGTTGCCGGCTGACTGGGTCCGGCGGCTGGTGGCTGATTGGACGCCCAATGGCCACGCCGGCCGGTCGTTGGGGTGGGCGTTGACCGCGACGCAGTGGCCCACGGCACACCGGGTTATCTGGCATTCCGGCTTTACCGGGACGTACCTGGTGATCGATCCGCTGACCCGCCAGGCGATGGTCTTCTTGACCAACCGGGTCCACCCGGTGGCGCCGAACCTGCCGTACCTGGACCAGCGCAACGCCGTGATTGGCACCTACCTGGCCGAGAAGAGCCGCGAATCACCCATGAACCCATCAATTTATTAAAAAAATAGCCGCGCAGGCGACCCGAGAAGGGCCCTTGCGCGGCTATTGTGGTTGAACTGATTTTTTAGAAGGTTGCCGGAATCGGTAAGGCTTCCTGTTGACTGAAGTCGTCCTGCGGGAACTTGCGTTTTAAGGCGGCGACCAGCAGGTGCTTGGCGATGTCGCCGTTGCGGGTCAGGATCGGGCCGTGGAAGTAGGAGCAGTAGACGTTCTTGTAGATGGCGCCTTCCGTTCCGTCCTCGCCGTTATTCCCCTTACCGGAGACCACGTTGCCTAGGGGCCGTTCGCCCTTGCCAATGAAGGTCCGTCCTTGGTGGTTCTCGAAGCCGTGGTAGGTCTCACCGGTCTCCTGGTTCTTGATGACGATGTCGCCGATGAACCGGTGGTTGTCCTGCGCCAGGGTGTAGTGGTCGAGGGCGCCGATGCCGGGCAGTTTTTCCCCGTCGGCCCCGATGTAGTAGTGCCCCAGCAGTTGGTAGCCCCCACAGATGGCGAGCAGGGGACCGCCGGACTCGATGAACTTGATCAGCTCCGCCTTCTTGGTCTGGATGTCCTTGGCGACGATGGTCTGTTCGAAGTCCTGCCCCCCGCCGAAGAAGGCCAAGTCAAAGTCCGCGGCCCGGAAGTCCTCTTCCAGGCTGACGATTTTGACGTTCAGCTTCACGTCCATTTGCTTGGCATAGTAGTTGAGGGCGAGGATGTTGCCGACATCCCCGTAGGTATTCATCAGGTCACCGTACAGATGGGCGACGTTTAAGGTGTAGGTCATACGCCGAGTCCCTCCTTGATATAGCCTTTGCTAGCTAAAATCTTGCGTAATTGCAGCATTGCCGTGTAGGTCGCGAGCACGTAGACCCGGTCGGTCGGCACTTCCTTGATGCGGTCGACCACCTTTTCTAAGCTGGGCTCCACGATGTGCTTGTCGTCCGGCACGCCGGCGACCTTCAACCGGAACGTGATATCCTTGTACCGTTCGCCCCCGGTAATGAAGGTCGGGATGTTCAGGTCGGCCAACTGCTCGAAGTCACCGTCCCAAATCCAGCTGGTATCGATTCCGTCGGCATAGTTGGCGTTGAGCAGCCCCACAAAGGAGAAGGCCTGCTTGTCGGTCCCAATCATGTGCAGGACTTGGTCGAGGCCCACGGGGTTCTTGACCAGGATGATGGTGACCTGCTTGCCGTCCACGTCGATGACCTCTTGGCGGCCGAAGACCCGTTCGTTGGCCGTAAAGGCGTGGGCAATCTGCTGGGGTTCGACCCCAAGGAAACGACCGACCGAATAAGCGGCCAGGGCGTTGTAGATATTGTAGGTGCCCCCCACGTGGATCTCGAAGGCGTGGCCGTCGACGTCAAATTGGGACGAGGTCGGGGTCTGTTCGCCGAGCTTGGTCAGGCGGTAGGTCAACTCCGGTCGTTCGAAGCCGCAGTTCGGGCAGAAGTACTTACCCTGGTTGCTGTAGGTCAACGAGTGGTAGTGCAGGATGTGCTGACAGTGCGGGCACAGGACCCCGTCCGTATTGGGCTTGGCCTTGAAGTCCCGGTCAGGCTGATTATCGAACCCGTAGTACTGAATCGGGTTGGGTAACTGTTTGGAGTTAAAGATGGGGGAGTCCCCGTTGGCAATGATGGTGGCATCAGGTGCCAGGGCGACACCGTCAAGAATTTTTTGGTAGGTCGTGTAGATTTCACCGTACCGGTCCATTTGGTCCCGGAAGATGTTGGTGAACACGAACGCCTTGGGTTGAATGTATTTGGTGACCTTGATCACGTTCGCCTCGTCGACCTCTAAGACTGCTAGGGGCCGGCCGGTCTTGGGCCGTTGGGCGTTTAAGAAGGTCGTGACGATTCCTTGCTCCATGTTTGATCCCGTGGGGTTGGTCAGAATCGACGGATATTTCTCGTGCAAGACGGACACCGTTAAGGCGGTGGTCAACGTTTTACCGTTGGTCCCGGTGATAACGATCACGTCGTACTTAGCGCCCAGCGACCGCAGAATGTGCGGGTCTAACTTGAGCGTGATTTTACCTGGCAGAGAACTGCCACCGTGTAGAAAGGTGTGGAGAAACCAATAGGACGATTTCCCCGCAAAGGTCGCAACGCCGCTTCGCAATGACATGGATGATTTCGCTCCTTAAATAAAACTAGGTTCTTACTCAAGCCTTAATTCTAGCATTTTTTCCGCTAATAGGGGAGCCGACGACTTGAACTTTGCGAAAAAGCAAAGAAACTTTCGGGACGGTTGGTCGAATTTTCCACTAGAATCGGCTATAATAGATTGAAAACTGTCAAAAAGGTGGGAGAAACGTGGCGCAGCTCTTTTTTCGGTACGGCGCAATGAACAGCGGGAAGACCATAGAAATCCTAAAGGTCGCCCACAACTATGAGGAACAGAACAAGCGGGTCATTATTATGACCAGTGGGTTGGATACCCGTGATGGGGTGGGGTCCATTGCGAGTCGCATCGGGTTGAAACGCCCCGCGCACGCCATCTTCAAAACGACCGACGTTTATCAGGAGGTCAAGCGCCTCGACGCGCACGCAAACTGTGTGCTGATCGACGAGGCTCAGTTTTTGACCAAGGCCCACGTGTTGCAGTTGGCCAAGATCGTCGACGAGTTGAAGATCCCGGTCATGACCTTTGGGCTGAAGAACGACTTTCGCAACGAGTTGTTCGAAGGGTCCAAATACCTTCTATTGTATGCGGATAAGATTGAGGAAATGAAGACCATTTGTTGGTTCTGCACCAAGAAGGCCATCATGAACCTGCGCTTTCACGACGGGCAACCCGTGTACGAGGGGGAGCAGGTCCAAATTGGCGGGAACGAAGCCTACTATCCCGTTTGTCGGCGCCACTACTTTAATCCACCATTGGATCAAATCGGTAAATAACGAAACGAGGTTAACACTCTATGGATGAAATGTTTGACAAGTTACAGGCCGTAGCCGACCGCTACGACGAATTAAATGAATTGATCAGTGACCCCGAAGTCATTGCGGACACCCAGAAGTTCATGGCCCTGTCCAAGGAAGAGGGCGAACTGCGAGAAACGGTCGATAAGTATCACCAATACCAGGACGTGACCAAGCAGATCAAGGATGACGATGAGCTGTTGCGCGAAAAGCTCGATGGCGACATGGAAGCCATGGTCAAGGACGAGCTCAAGGACCTGACCGAACAAAAGGCCCAACTCGAAGAGGACATCAAGGTCTTACTGCTGCCGAAGGACCCCAACGATGACAAGAACATCATCATGGAAATCCACGGGGCCGCCGGTGGGGATGAAGCCAGTTTGTTCGCCGCGGACTTGTTCAGCATGTACTCCAAGTACGCCGAACGCCAGGGCTGGAAGACGGAGATCATCGATGAGAACGCGACCGAGGTCGGCGGTTTCAAGGAAATCGTCATGATGATCTCCGGCGACAAGGTCTACTCCAAGCTGAAGTACGAAAACGGTGCGCACCGGGTCCAACGGGTTCCCGTTACGGAATCGGCGGGCCGGGTCCACACCAGTACTGCGACCGTCGGGGTCATGCCCGAAGAAGAGGACGTCGACATCGATATCGACCCGAAGGACATTCGGACCGACGTATACCGGTCATCCGGTGCCGGTGGGCAACATATCAACAAGACGTCGTCAGCCGTGCGGATGACCCACTTGCCGACCGGTATCGTCGTGGCCATGCAAGACGAACGGTCCCAACAGCAAAACCGGGCCAAGGCCATGCAGATCTTAAAGGCCCGGGTCTACGACTACTACAAGCAACAGGAAGAAAGTGCCTACAACGCGGAACGGAAGTCGGCCATCGGGACCGGGGACCGGTCTGAGCGGATTCGGACCTACAACTACCCGCAGAACCGGGTCACGGATCACCGTATCGGCTTGACGTTAAACAAGCTCGACCGGATCATGAACGGGGAACTCGACGACATCATCGATGCGTTGATCGTCTCCGACCAAGCGGCCAAGCTCGAAGACTTGAAGAACAATGGCTAAGCCACCGCTGACGTATTTTGCGGCCTTACGGGCTGCCCAACAGCGGTTGGCCGCGGCCCAACGCGACGAAAGCGCGGCCCAGTTTCTCCTAATGGAGACCCACCAGTGGACCTTTACGCAGCTGGTGCAGCACTACCGCGACCCCATGCCACTCACCGAGTCCCAGGTCTTAACGGATCAGGTGACGCGGGTCTGTCAGGGTGAGCCGGCCCAATACATCCTGGGTTCCGCCCCGTTTTACGGGCGGAATTTTCGGGTGACGTCGGCCACGTTGATTCCCCGTGAGGAAACGGAAGAACTGGTCGAGTGGGTCCTGGCGAGCCTGCCAGCGACCGAACAGTCGGTGGTGGACGTTGGGACCGGCAGCGGGGCGATTGCGGTCACGCTGCAGGCGGAACGACCGGCGTGGCAGGTGACCGCGACCGACATTTCGGCGGCTGCGGTGGCGGTGGCCCGCGCCAACGCCCAGCGCCTGGCCCCGGCGGTGCACTTTGCCGTGGGGGACCTGCTGGCCCCGGTGACGGGCCACCGGGTTGCCGCCATCGTATCGAACCCGCCCTACATTGACCGCGCGGAAACGGCAGTCATGGACGAGTCGGTGCGGCGTTACGAGCCGGAACAGGCCCTCTTTGCGGCCAATCACGGCCTGGCCTTTTACCAGCGATTCGCCGCGGTCTTGCCGGACTACCTGACCCCGAGCGGCCAGTTTTTTGCCGAGATCGGGTATCACCAGGGGCCGGCGGTGCGGGCGCTCTTTCAAGCGGCGCTGCCCCAGGCGACGGTCACGATTCGCCAGGATCTGAGCGGTCACGACCGGATGGTGCGCGTGCAGCTGTGATGGCCGCAGTAAGCAGGATGCATGAAGAGAGACTTAACGATAAGCGTTAGAGAAAGTGAGTACAGGAATGGACACACAAATTTTTAAACCAGATGAAGTGACGGCGGCCGCCGCCCTCTTAAAGGCGGGGCAGCTGGTGGCGTTCCCTACGGAGACCGTTTACGGCCTCGGGGCTGACGCGACCAATGAACACGCCGTCAAACAGGTGTACGCCGCCAAGGGACGGCCCAGCGACAACCCGTTGATCGTGACGGTCACGGGACCGGACATGGTCACTCAGTATACCGAGCCCTTGTCGGCAACGGCGAAGCAACTGATGCAGCACTTCTGGCCGGGATCCCTCACGCTGATCTTGAACCTGCGGCCGGGAACCCTGTCGAAGGCCGTGACCGGGGGACTGTCCACGGCGGCCTTTCGGAATCCCCAAAACCAGACCACGTTGAACCTGATTCAGGCGGCTGGGGTCCCCATCGTGGGTCCTTCGGCCAATACGTCGGGGAAGCCGAGTCCGACCCTGGCAGAACACGTGTACCATGATTTGAAGGGGAAAATCGCGGGCATCGTGGACGACGGACCCGCGGCGGTGGGCGTCGAATCCACCATCTTGGACCTGACGGCCGATGTGCCGACGATTCTGCGGCCGGGTGCCGTGACCGAGGAGGACCTGGCGGCCGTGATCGGAACGGTCCGGTCGAACCACCATAAGGTGGGGGCGACCGAGGTCCCTAAGGCGCCGGGCATGAAGTATAAGCACTATGCGCCTAATGCACAGGTCTACATCGTCGATCAGGTGACCGATTGGCCCGCCGCCTTGGCGTGGGCTCAGACCTTAGACGGTCCGGTCGGAGCCATGGCGCTCGACGACGTCTTGGCAGCCAACTCGTTGCCGGCCAACGTCGAGGCCTTTTCGCTGGGCCAAAACGTGGCGAGTGCCAGTCACCGGTTGTTCGATGGTCTCCGGCACTTCGACCTGGAATCGCCCGTGAAGACCATCCTGACCCAGGGCTTTGCGGCCACCGGGTTGGGCGCGGCCTATATGAACCGGTTGAACAAGTCGGCCGGACAAACCCATTTCCAAAAATAACGTAGATTCAGTGATGGCGGTCCCCGCTTGAACGGAAAATTTGGTAGAATGAAACCAAGTGAACCGTTCAAGGAGGGACCGCCATTGAATTATCAAGAAAAAGATCCAGCGTTATGGGACGCCATTGCCCACGAGGAGCAGCGGCAGGAAGATACGATTGAGTTGATTGCCTCGGAAAACATCGTGAGTGCTGCCGTCCGGGCCGCCCAGGGGTCGGTACTAACCAACAAGTACGCCGAGGGCTATCCGGGCAAGCGCTACTACGGGGGCACCCAGTACATCGACGTGGTCGAGCAACTCGCCATCGACCGGGCCAAACAGCTCTTTGGGGCCGAGTACGCCAACGTCCAACCCCACTCCGGGTCCCAGGCCAACCAGGCCGTTTACGCGGCGTTTCTGAAGCCGGGAGACACGATCCTGGGGATGGGCCTCGATTCCGGGGGACACCTGACCCACGGGGCCAAGGTCAACTTCTCCGGGAAGCTCTACCGGACCTTTAGCTATGGCCTGGATCCTGAAACGGAGGAACTGGACTACGCGGCGATTCGGCAACAGGCCTTAGAGGTCCGGCCACAGCTGATCGTTGCCGGGGCGTCGGCCTACTCGCGCATCATTGACTGGCAGGCTTTCCGGCGAATCGCGGACGAGGTCGGGGCGTACCTGATGGTCGACATGGCCCACATTGCCGGGCTGGTCGCGGTCGGGCTGCACCCGAGTCCCGTCGGCATCGCGGACGTGGTGACCACCACCACGCACAAGACCTTGCGGGGGCCGCGTGGGGGACTGATCCTCTCCCAGGCTGAGAACGCCAAGCGCTTGAACTCCGCCGTCTTCCCGGGCACTCAGGGGGGACCGTTGGAGCACGTGATCGCCGGCAAGGCCGCGGCCTTCTTCGAGGACCTGCAGCCGGACTTTAAGACGTACGGCCAGCACATTATCGAAAACGCCCACGCCATGGCCGATGAATTCAAGCAGGCGCCGAAGGTCCGGGTGGTCTCCGGGGGAACGGATAATCACCTGATGACCCTGGACCTGTCACAGACCGGCCTGAACGGGAAACAGGCCCAGGACCTGCTCGACAGCGTCATGATCACGACCAACAAGGAATCCATTCCAAACGAGCAACTGAGTCCCTTCAAGACGTCCGGAATCCGGTTGGGAACGCCCGCTATCACGACCCGGGGGTTCAACGCGGACGAGTCGCGTGAAGTGGCCGACCTGATCGTTAAGACGGTGCTGAACCCAACCGACGAAGCGGTGCTGACGGCCGTTCGTCAGCGGGTCCGGGCGTTAACGCAAGCCCATCCACTTTCGGCACTCCCATAAAATTGTGGTAAAAACGGTTTTATTGTTAAAAAAGTTCAGTATCGTGGTGTAAATGATGGTACAATTGTAAGAAATAATAAAGGAGCGTTTATTCATGGGGAAGTTTCAAGTACTCGACCACCCGTTGATTCAACACAAGCTGACGATCATTCGTAACAAGAACTGTGGGACCCGCAGTTTCCGCGAGGTCGTGAATGAAATCTCGACCTTAATGGCTTATGAAGTCTCACGTGACATGCCGCTACAAGACAAGGAAATCGAGACACCGGTCGCTCATATGACGGCGAAGGAACTCGCTGGAAAGAAGGTCGCCATCGTGCCGATCCTCCGTGCCGGAATTGGCATGGTCGACGGGATTTTGGAATTGATTCCAGCAGCCAAGGTTGGCCATATCGGGATGTACCGGGATGAAAAGACCTTACAGCCTCATGAATACTTTGTGAAGTTACCGTCCGACATCGATCAACGCCAGGTTTTCGTGGTGGATCCGATGTTAGCCACGGGGGGCTCCGCCATCATGGCCATCGATGCCTTGAAGAAGCGCGGCGCAAGCAACATTAAGTTTGTTTGTTTGGTTTCGGCTCCAGAAGGGGTCAAGGCCTTACAAGAAAAGCACCCAGACGTTGATATCTACACGGCAGCGCTGGATGACCATCTGAATGAAGATGGCTACATTGTTCCTGGTCTCGGTGATGCCGGTGACCGGTTATTTGGAACGAAGTAAATGATTGAAGGGTTCGGGAATATTCCCGGGCTCTTTTGTGTTTCAACGCAAAAAAAGGTTACATCCCCGGGGAAGAGTGTGCTATCATGACCCCTTGTCTGGTGCGAGCGAGCGCTTGCCTTAGGCCGCTCCAACGACGGGACAAGTCGTTGTGGGGGGTGACCATCCGGTGAACCGATGATTTTCAGTGGTTTGATTGGTCAACTAATGGGCTGAATGCGCACGCAAATAGCGTATGAAAACGCAATCATCCCCGGTATTATTAGGAATCAACGGGAATGAACCGCTTAGTAAATCCCCATAATTTTCGGGAAAATTGTTTTGTTTTTTAGGGTGATTGGTGGTATCATTTCCAGTGTATTTGAATGGAGCGCTCGCTTCGTTCACTATTCCGTAATTTCCCGGAATGGCGACCCTCAAGTGGTGTTGGTTTTCCTGGCGGTTACGTCCATATAGTGTTGAAAAGAGGTGATATTCGGTGAATGATGGTCCAGTTTCAACCTTCCAATTTCTGGGATTGACATTTAGTACTGCAAATGTCGTGTCTGGGACGATTGTTTTTCTGATTGCGGTCGCGGTGATCTTTTTTGCCTCACGGCATATCAGTATGAAACCTTCTAAAGGACAGAACTTCTTGGAATGGCTGATTGAATTTACCAACGGAATCTTGAAGGGCTCAATTCCAGCCGACCAGGTCAGCAGCTTCGGCCTTTACGGGTTTACGCTGTTCCTGTTCTTGTTCTTGTCTAACCAGTTGGGGTTATTCCTTCAATTAACGTTCCATGGCGCCACCATCGTCCGTAGTCCAACGTCAGATCCAATCGTCACGTTGACGTTCTCGCTGATGACGATGATGCTCGCACAATTTTCCGGGGTACAACGCTTGGGGTACAAGAAGCACTTTGCTAACTACCTCAAACCGTTCGTTTTCTGGTTACCAATTAGTATTTTCGAAGAGTTCACGAATTTCCTAACTTTAGGTCTTCGTATCTTTGGGGTAATCTTCTCGGGTGAAATGTTGCTCAAAGTGATTTGGGGTTTGGCAACGTCTCATGGAATCGCAACGATGATCGTCGCGGTCCCAATCGAAATGATTTGGCAAGGGTTCTCAGCATTCTTGGGGGCCATCCAAGCTTTCGTTTTCGTCACATTGTCGACAGTGTATATTTCTCAAAAGATCGAAGAGGAATAAAACTGAGGTTTTCAAATATAAGGAGGAAACATATATTATGGGTGCACTTGCAGCTGGTATTGCGATGTTTGGAGCCGCACTTGGCGGTGGTATTGGTGATGGTATCGTTATCTCCAAGATGCTTGAAGGAATGGTTCGCCAACCTGAATTATCTGGTCAATTACGGACGAACATGTTCATTGGTGTTGGGTTAGTTGAAGCCATGCCAATCATCTCCTTCGTTGTTGCTTTGATGGTTATGAACAAGTAATTAAGGTTTTTCAATCATTTATTTTTAGAAGGAGGTGCCAATAGATGCTTTCACATTTGGTAGTCGCTCAAAGTCTTTACTTTGGTGATTCGCTGTTCTACATTGTTTGCTTTATCTTGCTGATGTGGTTGATCAAAATCTTCGCATGGAAACCCATTACGAAGATGATGAGTGACCGGGCCGACAAGATCTCAAACGATATCGATTCTGCTGAAAAGTCCCGGACGGACGCAGCTGCATTAGTAGCTAAGCGCCAATCTGCGCTGAACGCGTCCCACGCGGAAGCAGCCGAAATCGTCCAAACGGCTAAGAGCAATGGACAAGAACAACGTGATCAAATCATGGCGCAGGCACAAGCCGATGTTCAGAGCTTGAAGACCAGTGCCCAAAAGGATATCGATCAAGAGCGCGAAGATGCCTTATCTCATGCAAAAGATGATGTGGCAAGCTTGTCTATTGAGATTGCTTCCAAGATCATTCAACGAGAATTAAACGCTGACGACCAAAAGGCATTGATTGATTCTTATATTGAAGGGTTGGGGAAGCAACATGAGTCTTAATAGGACAACCGTAGCTAAGCGCTACGCACGCGCATTATTCGAGTTGTTGTCCGAAAAAGACCAACTGGAGACTGGTTATACAGAACTTCAGGAACTTCGGCGTGTCTTCCAGGACAACCCGCAATTGGGTACTGTACTCTCAGACGCTAGTTTACAGGCGACCGATCGGCAAAAGCTGGTCAGCCAATTGGCTGAATCGGCTTCGCCGTACATCCAGAACCTGATTCAAATGGTGTACGACTACGGTCGGATGGATACGATGGTGGCGATCATCGATCAATTCCAAGTCCTGTATGACGAACTGCATCACACCGTTTACGCCAAGGTGACGACCGCGGTCGACTTATCTGCGGACCAAAAGGATAAGATCGCGGCAGCCTACGCACAACGGGTTGGCGCTCAGAAAGTTATTTTAGACAGTCAGGTCGACCCAACGATCATTGGCGGCGTCGTGGTACAATCTGCCGGGATGATCCTTGATGGGAGTCTTAAGACGAAAATCAACAAGTTGCGGCGGCAACTGTTGTCGTAAAAATTCTGTAGGTAAAGAGGTGAAACTTTCATGAGCATTAAAGCTGAGGAAATCAGTACTCTAATTAAACAACAATTAGAAAACTATCAAGATGAACTCTCAGTTGAAGAAACTGGTACGGTAACTTACGTTGGTGACGGGATTGCTCGGGCCCATGGCCTGGACAACGCCTTGCAAGGTGAGTTGCTTTTGTTTGATAACGGGGTTTATGGATTGGTCCAAAACCTTGAAGCCAGTGACGTGGGTATCGTTATCTTAGGTGATTTCACTGGAATTACCGAAGGCGACACCGTTAAGCGGACTGGTCGAATCATGGAAGTTCCCGTTGGAGATCAATTAATTGGCCGGGTTGTTAACCCATTAGGTCAACCAATTGATGGCAAGGGGGACATTAAGACTGATAAGACACGGCCAATTGAACATAAGGCACCGGGTGTTATGGACCGGCAAGGGGTTAGCGAACCTCTGCAAACCGGGATTAAGGCCATCGATGCTTTGGTTCCAATTGGACGTGGCCAACGTGAATTAATCATTGGTGACCGGAAGACCGGTAAGAGTTCCATTGCCATTGACACGATCATTAACCAAAAAGATCAAGACATGATCTGTGTCTACGTTGCCATTGGGCAAAAGGAATCCACCGTGCGGTCCCAAGTTTCCACCCTGGAAAAGTTTGGTGCCATGGATTACACCATCGTTGTATCCGCCGGCCCATCTGACCCAGCGCCATTGCTGTACATCGCGCCTTACGCCGGTGCAGCCATGGGTGAAGAGTTCATGTTTAACGGCAAGCACGTGTTGATCGTCTACGATGATTTAACCAAGCAAGCCGATGCTTATCGTGAACTTTCTCTGATTTTACGGCGGCCACCAGGTCGTGAAGCCTACCCAGGGGATATCTTCTACACCCACTCTCGTTTATTGGAACGGGCAGCGAAGTTGAATGATAAGCTGGGTGGCGGTTCGATGACGGCCTTGCCAGTCATTGAAACCAAGGCCGGTGACGTGTCGGCTTATATCCCAACCAACGTGATTTCCATCACCGATGGTCAAATCTTCCTGAACAGTGATTCCTTCTATTCAGGGGTTCGGCCAGCCATGGATGCCGGGACCTCCGTTTCCCGGGTTGGTGGGGACGCGCAAATCAAGGCCATGAAGAAGGTTGCCGGGACGTTGCGGTTGGACTTGTCCTCCTACAAGGAACTGGAATCCTTCGCCCAATTCGGGTCTGATTTGGATGCTGCGACCCAAGCTAAGTTGGCTCGTGGGGAACGGACCGTGGAAGTCTTGAAGCAAGGCTTGCATGAATCCGTTCCAGTGGCGAAGGAAGTTATTATCCTCTTCGCGCTGACCCACAGCCACCTCGACAAGCTTGCTGTCGAAGACGTATTACGTTACCAAAACGAGTTGTTTGACTTTATGGACGGTTCACACAAGGACCTCGAAGACACGATCACGACGACCGGGAACTTACCAGAAGGTAACGCCCTGGAAGACGCTATCAAGGAATTCGACCAAACCTTCCAACCGACCAAGCACGCTGAAGCAGCAAACGACTCTAAAAATTAAGATTGCTTGAAGGAAGGATGGTGAGGAACAATGGCTGAATCGATTCATGACGTTCAACGTCGGATTAACTCGACCAAGGCGACCCGCCAAATTACGGCGGCCATGCAAATGGTCTCGACGGCGAAGTTAAATAAGATTCAGAAACACGCGACCGGCTACCAAGACTACGTGTCGAAGGTAAAGGCAGTCGTGATGCACCTTTCGCAGTCTCATCTGTTGGATAATTCCTCAAGCAACCTGCAGTCAGACCGTCCAGTTAAGAAGACCGCCTACTTGGTCATTACCTCAGATCGGGGCATGGTTGGAAGCTACAACAGTAGTGTCCTGCGGGATGCCAACCGCTTCATCGAGGAACGGACGCCGAACCAAGACGACTACATGATTCTAGCCGTCGGGGGAACCGGTGCGGACTTCTACAAACATCGTGGAGTGAATGTCGCTTACGAATATCGTGGGGTCAGCGATGTGCCGCAGTTCAACGAAGTGCGAGAAATCGTGAAGACCGTCACCACTATGTTCAATAATCAGGTGTTTGACGAATTGTTCGTCTGCTACAACCACTTTGTAAACCGGATCTCATCCCGTTTTCGGGCTGAGAAGATGCTGCCTGTCGACAAGGAGACCTTGACGACGGACGCAGCCAACGACACACCCACCAACAAGTTGGTGGCGGAATACGACACGGAGCCTTCCGAGGCCGAAGTGTTGCAGGTCGTGTTGCCGCAATACGCGGAAAGCCTGGTTTACGGTGCGATTCTGGACGCTAAGACTTCTGAACATGCATCCAGCACCAATGCGATGCAGTCGGCCACGGATAATGCCGATGATTTGATCGATACGCTGCAACTGCACTACAACCGTGCACGTCAAGCCGCGATTACGACCGAAATCACCGAAATTACCGGTGGACAAGAAGCCTTAAAGAACTAATGACGGGAGGAATTAACGAATAATGAGTACTGGTAAAGTTGTTCAAGTTATTGGACCAGTCGTTGACGTTGAATTCCCATTAAACGATGAATTACCTGACATTAACACCGCCCTTAACATCAAAAAAGATGACGGCAGTGTCCTGGTAACTGAGGTCGCCTTGGAATTAGGTGACGGGGTTATGCGGACCATTGCCATGGACGGGACTGATGGTCTCCGGCGGGGCATGGAAGTTGAGAACACCAAGGCTTCCATTTCCGTTCCCGTGGGGGATGACACGTTAGGTCGTGTGTTCAACGTTTTAGGGGAACCAATCGATGGCGGCGCCGAATTTGGTCCGGATGCAGAGCGGATGCCAATTCACCGCGACGCACCAAAGTATGACGAATTGAACCCAACGACTGAAATCCTCGAAACGGGGATCAAGGTTATCGACTTACTCGAACCTTACGTTCGTGGTGGGAAGATCGGGTTGTTCGGTGGTGCCGGTGTTGGGAAGACGGTTCTGATTCAAGAGCTAATTCACAACATCGCGCAAGGCCACAACGGGATTTCCGTCTTCACCGGTGTTGGTGAACGGACCCGTGAAGGTAACGATATGTACTGGGAAATGAAGGGTTCCGGTGTTTTGAAGCAAACCGCCATGGTTTACGGACAAATGAACGAACCTCCTGGCGCCCGGATGCGGGTTGCCTTGACCGGTTTGACCATCGCGGAATACTTCCGGGATGTTAAGGGCCAAGATGTGCTGTTGTTTATCGACAACATCTTCCGGTTCACGCAAGCCGGTTCTGAAGTATCTGCCTTACTGGGGCGGATTCCTTCAGCCGTTGGTTACCAACCAACGCTGGCAACTGAAATGGGACAACTTCAAGAACGGATCACGTCAACCAAGAAGGGCTCGATCACGTCGATCCAAGCCGTTTATGTGCCAGCCGATGACTACACCGACCCGGCGCCTGCGACGACTTTCGCCCACTTGGATGCCACGACCAACTTGGAACGTTCCTTGACGCAACAAGGGATCTACCCAGCCGTGGACCCATTGGCTTCGACGTCAACGGCCTTGGCTCCCGAAATCGTGGGTCAAGAACACTACGACGTGGCGACCCAAGTGCAACACGTGTTGCAACGGTACCACGAATTACAAGACATCATCTCCATCTTAGGGATGGACGAACTGTCTGAAGAAGAACAAGTGATCGTTAACCGGGCTCGGCGGATCCAGTTCTTCTTATCACAACCATTCTCCGTTGCTTCTCAATTTACTGGGATGGACGGGAAGTACGTGAAGTTGGAAGATACGATCCGCAGCTTTAAGGAAATCTTAGCTGGTAAGTACGATGACCTACCAGAAGATGCTTTCCGGAACTGTGGGAGTATCGAAGACGCGGTTGCGAAGGCTAAGGAAATGAACGCTGCCATCGCCAACGACTAGGGAGGGATTCTAATTGGCTGATAATTCATCAGTATTATCCGTTAGTATCGTTACTCCTGATGGTCGGGTTTACGAACACGAGAGTTCCTTTTTAGTGGTCACCACGAAATTGGGACAACTCGGGATCTTGCCAAACCACGTGCCCATCATTACTTCGCTCGAAGTAGATGAGGTCCGGGTCAAGCATGGTGATTCGGAGGATAAAATCGCCGTTAACGGTGGTTTCCTCGAATTTTCGAACAACACGGCGACGATTGTTGCCGATAGTGCGGAACGTCAAGACGATATTGACGTGGCACGTGCGGAAAGTGCTCGTCAACGGGCGGAAGCATCGATTCAAAAGGCCCAAGCGGCCCACGATGCCGATACTTTAGCACGGGCTCAGGTCGCTTTACGGCGAGCGGTCAACCGGATCAACGTCGCAAAGCACTAATCAAGGATTTAACGTTAAGTTAATCATTGCAGAAGGGTGTTTGGGTGTAAGCTCAAACGCTTTTTTTGTGCGCTCACGCACCGCACCAGACCGGCGATGGTGGAGGTCGATTGGTGAATGGTTGAGCGGCCAAGTCATTCGCTCGCGAACGGCGGCGACGCGATGAATAAAGGGTGACGAGACGTATATTTAAACGGTCCCCCAGCTCCTAAAGCGGGGAAACCATGAATGGGTAGACCACTGCTTGACCACTTTGAGCAAACGGCGTCAGATTTGGAATAAGCTGAATGGGTTCGTGATTTATTAGTAAATGTAATATTACAACGGCCGATTTTACGGGATTCTCGGGGACAAGCCAAAAAAAATATGCTATAGTTAATGAGAATGTTCAGAAAGGATGGAGTCGATGAAACTCATCGGAATACAGGGTATTTTAACGATCATCAGTCATTTGTTCTTTATCGCACTTGCATTTTGGGCCATCGCTGGTCTGCATATTGAACGGTTGATGACGTTTTATCCACGCCAATCACGAGTGTTGATCGTCATGTTAGCGGTTGCTATCGGATTCGGGTGTAGCTCATTCTTCCTGGACTTCATTAACAACGTTCGTAATCTAGGCTACCTAGTACGGTAGACCCATAAAATTTTTGGAGGTATCCCATGGAAAAAATCGTTGTTCATGGTGGGAACCGCTTAACGGGTGAAGTCCAAATCGAAGGGGCCAAAAATGCCGTTTTACCAATTTTAGCGGCATCAATTTTGGCTAGCGAAGGAATCACGCATTTAGCAAATGTTCCGGTTCTATCCGACGTTTATACAATGAATAAAGTGCTCCGGTTCTTGAACCTGAGTGTGGACTTTGATGAAGCGCAGCGGCAAATCACGATTGATGCCACGAAGCAGGTGTCGAGCGAGGCACCGTTTGAGTACGTCTCAAAGATGCGGGCCTCAATCGTGGTCATGGGGCCACTGTTGGCCCGGTTGGGTCATGCGCGGGTTGCCTTACCGGGTGGCTGTGCCATCGGGACGCGGCCAATCGACCTGCATTTAAAGGGCTTAGAGGCCTTAGGGGCCCGGATCGAACAGCACGATGGCTATATCGAAGCCTTCGCTGACCACCTGACCGGAAGCCACATCTACTTGGACTTCCCTAGTGTGGGGGCGACCCAGAACATTATGATGGCGGCCTGCCTGGCCCAGGGGACCACGGTGATCGATAACGTCGCCCGGGAACCCGAAATCGTAGACTTGGCCAACGTCTTGAACAAGATGGGCGCCCATGTCCGCGGTGCTGGGACGGAATCGCTGCGCATTGACGGCGTTCCCGTCATGCACGGGACCGACCATAACGTGGTTCAGGACCGAATTGAAGCTGGGACTTTTATGGTGGCCGCTGCCCTGACGCACGGAAACGTGCTGATCAAGGATGGTATCGTGGAACACAACAAACCATTGATTTCCAAGCTGCAAGAGATGGGTGTCCGGGTGACCGATGAGCCAGCCGGCATCCGGGTGATTGGTCCGGACGAACTCGAACCGACGGACGTGAAGACGTTGCCGTATCCGGGCTTCCCTACGGATATGCAACCCCAAATGACGATTTTGCAATTGGCTGCCAAGGGGACCAGTACCATGACCGAAACGGTCTTCGAAAACCGCTTCATGCACCTGGAAGAACTGCGGCGGATGAACGCGCAGTTCCAGATCAACGGACAGACCGTGGTCATGCATGGGCCGACCGACTTTAACGGTGCCGAAGTGGCCGCGACCGACTTACGGGCGGCTGCCGCACTGGTCTTGGCCGGGTTGGTAGCGGACGGGTACACGCAGGTCACGAACCTGAAGTACCTGGACCGGGGCTACTACGACTTCCACAAGAAGTTGGCGGCCCTGGGTGCCGAGATCAAGCGGATTTCGGTTCCCGACAACGATGCCGTGGTCTTAAAGAACATGCGCGTTGATAATGAAGTTTAGTGAGAACGATGAAGGTGGCGTAAGGCCACCTTTTTATTTGGCCTGTCAAACCGTTTAGAGTTGGGGTCGATTGTGGTATAATTGAACGTTGAAAATTGGCATTTAAAATCAGGAGGATTCCAGAGTATGGCGAAAGACATTGGTATTGATTTGGGGACCGCGAACGTTTTGATTTACGTGGTCGGTAAGGGCATCGTATTAAACGAACCATCCGTGGTGGCAATTGATACGAAGACTGATAAGGTATTGGCGGTGGGGTCCGAAGCCTACCGCATGGTGGGACGGACACCGGGGAATATTCGCGCCATTCGTCCCTTGAAGGACGGCGTTATCTCCGATTTTGATATTACTGAAGCCATGTTGTCATACTTCATTAACAAACTCAGTGTGAAGGGATTCCTCTCGAAGCCGAACATCATGATCTGCGCGCCGACGAACATTACGGAGATTGAGCGCAAGGCCATCATTCAGGCGGCGGAGAAGTCCGGAGGTGCCAAGGTCTACCTGGAAGAAGAACCCAAGGTAGCGGCCTTAGGTGCCGGCATGGACATCTTCAAGCCAAGCGGCAACATGGTCATCGACATGGGTGGGGGGACCAGTGACATCGCCATCCTCTCCCTGGGGGACATCGTTTCGAGCCGGTCCATTCGCGTGGCCGGTGACCGGATGAACACCGAGATCGTCAACTACCTCAAGCACAAGCACAACCTGATCGTCGGGGAACGGACGGCGGAAACCATCAAGATCAAGATCGGGACGGCCTATCCAGAACCCGGTAACGAGAAGAAGACCATGGCCGTTCGGGGCCGGGATTCCGTTTCTGGGATGCCGACGGAGGTCACGATTACGGCGGCCGAAGTCGAGGAAGCCATCCATGACTCCGTCGACCAGATCATCGCTGCGGCGATGGCCGTACTGGAAACGACGCCACCCGAATTGGCGGCGGACATCATTGACCGGGGCATCATGTTGACCGGTGGTGGGGCGCTGCTCGACGGAATCGACAAGCTCTTCTCTGAGAAGCTGACGGTGCCGGTCATCATCTCCGAAGACCCGTTGGATAACGTGGCCAAGGGAGCCGGCGTCCTGTTGGAACACATGAATACCAAGGTTGCTAAGCAAAACAACTAGGCACTCGAAGACCCAAGGAGGTGCGGACATGCGGTGGTTATTAATGAAGCTGGTTCGCGGGTATCAGCGGTGGATCTCACCGCTGTTTCCCCCGACCTGTCGGTACTACCCGACGTGTTCGACCTACATGCTGCAGGCGTTGGCCAAGCATGGGGCGCTGAAGGGCGGCCTGATGGGGCTGGCCCGCATCTTACGCTGTCACCCCTTCGTGCGGGGCGGGGTCGATCCGGTACCGGATCACTTCACCCTGCGACGCAACGTGGCGGCCGAACGGGCTTATCGCGCAGAAATGCAGCTGGATAAGCAAGACACGACGACTAAATAAAGACGAGGAGCGTTGGCATGAGCAAACGAGAAAAGGCGGTCCAGGTGACCGTAGATGAACAGAAACAGTCCGATGGCACCACGGTGTCAGCCTTGAAGATCGGCGATTCGACGATCGGAACGGTCAAGCCCGTGGAAGACCGGTTTGAGGCCCAACTCACGGACGGCGACGTGTACCGCGTCAAGACCGTTGACGAAGGTGTCGAATTGTTGCTGCGGGACTACCACCTGCACCGGGGATAATAATTTTTCGTAAAGTTGGCCGGAGCGGAACGTTTCAATTCCACTCCGGCCTTTATAATAAGGGTAAAATCTAGTTTGATTAAGGAGCAATCATTGTGGCAAAAAATGCGACAAGGCAACAAGATGAGGTGGACTCCCGGATTGACTGGGGCATCATCTTTTGCGTGTTAATGTTGGCCTTGATTGGCCTTGCGTCGATTTACGTGGCGGCGACCCACGATTCGAGTGCCACCAGCGTGACGTCGGCCGTTGTTTCGCAGCTGGTCTGGTACGTGATTGGGACCGTTGCGATTGTGATTATTATGCAGTTTGACTCGGAACAGTTGTGGAAGGTGGCCCCGTTGCTGTATGGCATTGGGCTCTTCCTGCTGCTGTCCGTGTTGATTTTCTATAGCCGGGCGTACTACGCCAGTACCGGTGCCCGGAGTTGGTTTGCCATCGGGCCGTTGACGTTTCAACCGTCCGAAATCATGAAGCCCGCCTTCATCCTGATGTTGGCGCGGGTCGTGGCCGACCACAACAACAATTTTCCGGTCCACACCATGAACTCCGATTGGCGGCTGATCGGGAAGATCATTCTCTGGACGCTGCCAGTGGCCGTGGGCTTGAAGCTGCAAAATGACTTCGGGACCATGCTGGTGTTCTTCGCCATCGCCGGGGGGGTCATCCTGGTCTCCGGGATTACCTGGAAGATCCTGGTGCCCGCGTTCTCCATCGTGGGGGTCGTCGGGGGGACCGCGCTAGCGCTGGTCACCACCACCGGCGGGCGGAAGATCCTGGAGAAGGTCGGCTTTCAGGCCTACCAATTCTCCCGGGTCGACACCTGGTTGCACCCCGCGTCGGATACGTCGAACCAGGGGTACCAACTCTGGCAGAGTATGAAGGCCGTCGGTTCCGGGGGCATCTTCGGGACGGGCTTTAACGTTTCGCACGTGTACGTCCCCGTGCGGGAATCCGATATGATCTTCTCCGTCATCGGGGAAAACTTCGGGTTCATCGGGGGCTGTGTGCTGATTTTCCTGTACTTCCTGTTGATCTACCAAATGATTCGGGTCACGTTCGATACCAAGAACGTGTTTTACGCCTACATCTCGACCGGGGTCATCATGATGATCCTCTTCCACGTGTTCGAAAACATCGGGATGAGCATCGGGCTGTTACCGCTGACGGGGATTCCGTTACCCTTCGTGAGTCAAGGGGGGTCGGCATTGATTGGAAATTTGATTGGAATTGGATTAATCATGTCAATGCGGTATCATTATAAGAGTTACATGTTCAGTCGTAACGAGTCGTTTAAATAAAGGAGATCATGAATCATGAGTGAAATGGTGAAGTATTTCTGGACGAAGGCTACCAATGACGGGACCCGCATTGGCTTAACGACCGAGGGACAAGACGAACTGGGAACGGTCAAGTTCGCCAAGTTGCCAACGGTCGGCGATGAGGTCAAGAAGGGTGACAACCTGCTGAGCGTGGAAGCCGACAAAGCGGTTTCTGACATTCCGAGCCCCGTAACGGGCAAGGTCACGGCGGTCAACCCAGCCTTAGACGACAGTTTCGACGCCTTAAACGGCACCGATACGGACGCTGCTTGGTTCGTCGACGTGCAAGAAGCTTAAGGTAACCGCTGAACCGGCTAAACTCTGCGGAGTTTAGCCGGTTTTTTAGGCTCACGGCGGATTGTCGGGTATAATGGGAGTTAGAGAATCTCTTAGCTAATCGTGTATAGAAATGGAGTGGGCGTATGCAGGAGAAAAATGTGTTTCATATTAACGGGTATTTGGGATTGTTGATTGTCTTAGCCCTGCTGATCGGCGGGGGGTTCATGATGTGGCAGGCCAACGGATTCTTCATCGTGGGCCTCTTGTTGGTCATCTTGGCCGCGTTGGCTGGGAGTAGTCTGACCATCATCGGCCCCAACCAGTCGAAGGTCCTGACCTTCTTCGGCCGTTACGTGGGGACCATCCGGGAGGCCGGGCTGTACCTGACCATCCCGCTGACCAATAAGGCGACGGTCTCGCTACGGGTCCGGAACTTTAACAGCGCGATTTTGAAGGTCAACGATCTGCAGGGGAACCCGGTGGAGATCGCCGCGGTCATCGTGTTTAAGGTCGTGGATACCAGTAAGGCGCTGTTTGCGGTGGAGGACTACGAACAATTCGTGGAGATTCAAAGCGAATCGGCTATTCGGCACGTTGCTTCTGAATACGCTTACGATAACTTCGGGGATGGCAAGGCCCTGACCCTGCGGAGCAATCCGACCGAGGTCTCGAACCACCTGACCGAGGAGCTGCAGGAACGGCTGGACGTCGCAGGGGTCGAAATCGTCGAAACGCGGCTGACGCACCTGGCCTACGCAACGGAAATCGCCTCGGCGATGCTGCAGCGGCAACAGTCGCAGGCCATCCTGTCGGCGCGGAAGATCATCGTCGAGGGGGCCGTGTCCATCACCGAGGGCGCCATTAGCCGCCTAGCGGACGAAACGGACCTGGAACTTACGGATAACCAAAAGCTGCAACTGATCAATAACATGATGGTGTCGATTATCAACGAACGGGGCTCGCAACCGGTGATCAATACGGGGAAGGTCGAGTCATAATACACATGGAGGATTTTTGATGGACGAGCAGATCGGAATGTTACAACAGAACTTACGGGCGTTACAGCAACAATTGCATCAGGGAACCGTGTACCAGTCACTGGGTCCCCGGATGGGGCAACTCATCGACGGGGTGCGGCGGCACCGGCGGACGCCCATCGACCTGCCCACGGAAGATGACCAGGTCAACGACCTGTTGGATGCCATCCACCAGCGGCTGGCGGGAACGCAGCCCGCGACGGTCTCCCTGGCGGAATTGGCGACGTTGTTGGAACATCTCCGGTCGGTCGATCCGCGCGTGCGGTACACGGGGGTCCACTTTACCCTGTACGATGCGTTGGAGGCGGGGGTCTTTCCCCCGAACCAGCTGAATTGGCTGATGGACCAGTTGCTCAGCGATCAGCGGCTCTTCGACCACGTCTTGGAACCGGCCAACCAAGCCGTCTTTGGCCGGTCAGCGGCCATTTCATTTTTAGCGACGCTGGTCCATTACGGCAACGACCATCCGGAGCGGGTGACCATCGATTACCCGCGGCTGGTCCAACAGGTCGCGACCTATCTCTGCTTGGAAACGGACACCCGCGGCTTCATCAATGGTCAGGGGTGGGCGCACGCCTTTACGTCCGTGACGGCCCTGCTGACGGCCCTCAACGATAGTCCGGCGTTGCCGCGGGCGGACAAGCTCTTCTTGATGACGGCCTTCTTTGAGCGGTTCAAACGCCTGACCACGCCGTTGATCTACGGGGAGACCGACCGGATGGGCAATTACCTGGTGGCCCTGACGAACCGGCATCCCCTGTACGAGGACGCCTGCTTGCAGGCCTTGAAACGCTGGCGGCACCAGGTCGCCATGCGACGGCGGTCGGTCGAGACGGCCGCCGGGTGGAACCGCTACTATAACCGGCAGCGGCTGTTGGACGCCATGCAGCTTCATCGGGATCTTTCACCGCAGATTCGGGCCTATTTAACGGCGGCGATTGATTTTTTGGCTTAGTTGTATAGGTATTCTGAAGAAGAAATGGTATACTGAAGGCTAACCGAAAACTATACGATAGGATGAGTGACATCATGGAAAATAAAAAATTACACGTCGGTTTACTATTCGGTGGCAATTCCTCGGAGCACGACGTTTCTAAGCGTTCGGCTCACAACATTTACGACGCGATGGACAAGTCCCATTACAACGTCAGTTTATTCTTACTAACGCGTGATGGGTTCGTGTTAAGTGACGCGGCTTCCCGGCGAGTCTTCGACGGCGAAGACGAAGCGACCGTTGCGGCTGAGGAACAGGCGAAAGTAGACGCTTCGAATCCATTGGCACCCATTTGGAACCTATCCCAGGCAAAGGACATCGATGTCTTCTTCCCAATTATCCACGGTAATTTGGGCGAAGACGGTACGATCCAGGGGCTTTTCCGCTTATTGAAAAAACCTTACGTGGGGAGTGGCGTCTTGGCATCAGCAACGTCCTTTGATAAGGATCGGACAAAGCAGGTCTTGACCGCAAATGGCATCCGCAACACCAAGTACGTGGTGGTAACGCCCGCTAACCGGGCAACGTACGACTACGCGAAGATCAAGCAAGAACTCGGGACGGATGTCTTCATCAAGCCGGCGAACCAAGGGTCTTCCATTGGGATTCACAAGGCCAGCAACGAACAAGAGTACGTGGACGGAATGGCCGACGCCTTCCGCTACGACTACAAGGTGCTGGTCGAAGAGACGATTGCCGGGCCGGAAGAAGTGGAAATCTCCATTCTGGGGAACGAACAGCCCAAGGCGTCTAAGCTGGGGGCCATTCGGGTTCCTAAGCAGGATGTCTTCTACGACTACAACAACAAGTTCGTGGACGCCAGTGGGGTGACCTTCGAAGTGCCCGTGAAGTTGGACGAGCAACTGACGCAAGAGATCACCGAGATGGGGCTGCAGACCTATGCGGCCCTGGGATTGACCGGGATGGCCCGTATCGACTATCTGGTCTCCAAGGATGGCGTCCCGTACGTGGGGGAGGTCAACACCTT
Organism: Levilactobacillus spicheri DSM 15429; assembly: GCF_001435095.1. Classification (GTDB taxonomy): domain Bacteria; phylum Bacillota; class Bacilli; order Lactobacillales; family Lactobacillaceae; genus Levilactobacillus; species Levilactobacillus spicheri. Next base: position 92,598 of record NZ_AZFC01000035.1, on the reverse strand, counting down.
ACCTGGATTTACGAACATCAGCCTCTACCCGCAACTGTGGGAAGCATCGGGTCTGAGCTACGCGGACTTGATTGACGAGTTGATCACCTTAGGAATTGATGAGTTCAAGCGCCAGGATCAATTGGCCTACGACTTTATTCCGCTGAGTGACAATTCGGCGGCTTCAACGTACAAGCCGAAACAAGCATAACGCTCGTGTGAGCCGGTAGGGGAGACCCGCCGGCTTTTTTTGTGGGAAAAGGAGAGTTGAAAGGATGCAACGATGGGGACAACAATTGAGAAGCGCGTGGGTCCATGGCCTGCTGGCCCCAAGACTGGCCGCGGGTTGGGCCGGGGTGATCCTGGGACTGGGAGCATTGCGCTGGTGGGGCCGGCGACCGGGTCAGTCGTTGGTAGGCTGGTGTCTGGCCCTGCTGGTCATTGGGTTGATGGGGCGGCAGCTCTGGCGGGTCGGCCGAGCACTACTGACCCAGGCGCCTGGTGATTTCCGCTCGACGCCTAACGGTGGCCGCCGGGTCTTGGCCTGGGCGGGCTTAGGGTTGACTGGCGGCATCTTGGCCCTGCCGTGGGGTCTGTGGGGCCTCAGCAGTCGCTTCTGGGTCCGGCTGCCCATGCCGGCCACGCTGGTGAACTGGGTCACGTTGAACCGGCGGCCGGTGCTCGTGGTGAGTGGCTTGCTCTACCTGGCACTGGTCCTCTGGGGATTGATCTGGGGGCCACGGCATTTGCCCGTCACGACGACGGGACACCGGGGGACGGGGTGGCAGATGCTCAGCGGCCTCGGCGTTCAGGTCGGCCTGCTGGCGAGCTGGTTTGCGATGAGTCTGGCGGTGGTGGCCGTTAATCGGCTGGCCGACCGCTGTTTTAGCACCCAGGTGGTTCGCTGGGTAACGCGCGGCTCGCTCCTGGTGATTCTGGCTGGCTTCACGCTGGCCGCGCTGCTCGGGGCCGTGACGCTGATTTGGAGCTGGTGCGGTCAACCGATTCAGCGGCCAATCCATCCGCACTGGGCCCTACGGTGGCCCTTCTGGGGGCTGGTCGTGAGCTGGCTAGTCATCAGCGGTGCGGTGGTGGCGCAGACGGTCCGTCAGCCGGACCGCTTTCAGGCCACCGTGACGATCAGCCACCGGGGCGTGGATCACGGCGTTGGCGTGCAGAATACCCTGGGGGCGTTGCGGCACGTTCACCAAGAACACCCCCGCTACGTGGAGATGGACCTCCACGAGACCCGTGATCACCGCTGGGTAGTCCTGCATGATGAAAACCTGCAACGGTTGGCGGGTCGTTCCGTGACCCCGCACCAATTGACCCTGCGCCAGCTGGAACGGCTGACCGTCCGGGAGAACGGGCAATCCGCCCGACTGGTGGGGTGGGACCGTTATCTGCGGACAGCGGAGGCCTTGCGGCAGCCCCTGTTGGTCGAATTAAAGACCACGCCACAGGATTCACCGGGGATGGTCCGGCGGTTTGCGCGGGCTTACGGACGCCGCTTGACCCGGGATCAGTCGGCCGTGCATTCACTGGATTACCGGGTCGTTGCCCAACTGCGCCGGGATGTGCCCGCGCTGCGGGTGGGCTACATCACGCCGTTCAACTGGGTCGCCCCGAGTTCGGTGCCCGCGGACTTTTACTCGTTTCAGCGGTTATCCGTGAGTGACCAGTTCGTCGCAGCGGCGCACGCCGCCCACGCGCCGGCCTACCTGTGGACGCCCGATTCGTCGGCGGCCATGACCCGACTGTGGGCCCTGGGTGCGGACGGCCAGATCACCAATGAACTTTCCCGGCTTCAGCGGGTGGTGGCCCAACCCACCCGCCAGGCTTGGTGGGCCGTGGTGATGAACTTTGTTTTAAGCTATATTTGAATTTATCGATTAGTCCCTAACCCGGTTAAATACGAACTATACTAAAATATTTAATGATAATATTCCGACGATAAAAAGCGTTATATTAAAATGAAAGAATGGTATAGACAGATTAAAGTTCCTTAATAAAGCGGCATATTGCTTGTGTTTCCCGTTGAATCACTTATTATTATAAATAAAGATAAAGATATCGGCAGGGCTTGGGGAGAAGCCATCGGCGACTTGGGTTGCTGGTTAGTTTAGTGAAAAATCAGACGCCGTCGACCAATGTTCGGTTTTTATCTGTTTTGACAGAAATCAACAGGGCTATTGACAAGGAGAAATTAGATGCGCTTATTAGGGGATAAGGTTAAACAATACCGCAAGCAAAAGAATTTATCGCAGCAGGAGTTGGCCGAGGGGATTTGCACACAAGCCACCGTCAGCCTCATGGAAAAGAAGAATAAGGTACCCAGTATCAAGATCATCCTTCAGATTTGTCGCCGTTTGAACGTGTCCCTCGGCGACATCTTGGCGGGGATGGGCAGCAGTTTAGACGAGCAATTTGACCGCATCTCGCGGGCGGTCCGGTCCGGGGACTATGCGGACGCGAGTCGGTTGTTGGATCAATTGAACATGGCCAGTGTTCAGAACGCCTTTGACCGGGAACGGTATCACTATTACCGGGGCTTCGTGGAGTTAGGCGCGCACCAGCAACCGGACGAAGCCATCTTTCACTTTAACCTGTTGCTGCACCGGTCTTACCGGATGCCGTGGGATCTGTACGCCATCGTCGGGAACGTGGGGATGGCGGCGGCTTATTTGGAGCGGAAAGAGTATGAGAAGGCCCACTATTACCTCCGGGAAGCCATGACCTACTTAGACAATTACGAGTGGCACGAGAAGGAAGAATTTTGCCGCTTGATTTGGGCCCGTTACCGGATTGCCCAACTGTACTTACAACTGGAACAACCCCAGTTGGTGAATGAAAACGCCGAGGCCGCGTTGCGCGTGGTCAAACAACAAGCCTCCCTGTACCTGATCGACGTGTTGTACGAGTTGAAGGGGGAGGCCGAGACGGCGTTACTGGCCGCACCGGCCGCCAAGCGCAGCTTTAGCATCGCGAAGACGCTGGCACTGGTGACCCATAACGTGGCGTTACAACAACGGTTGGCCACGCAGGCCACGGTGGTCGACTAATTCAAACTGGTGTCAAAATAGGGCGTTTCCCGAGGCAAGCGGGAAACGCCCTTTAGTCTGAAGCATTCTCCCAAAAGAGAGCGGAACCAGCTGCCTTTTGGCGCACGTTTCGCCACCAACTATTTGGAGACAATAAAGAGCCTGAGACTTTTGTCCCAGGCTCTTCAATAATAGCAAATTAATTTTCTGGTTTGGTGAGCTTAGCGGGTTGGTTGTTCAGGTCAGTCCGAACAACGATGACGTCGCAAACCGCCGTGCGCGTGACGTATTCGGTCACGGAACCGATTAAGAGCCGTTCGACCGCGTTTAACCCGGTGGCCCCGATCATGATGAGGTCCGTGTCGTTATCCCGCGGAACGTCCCGGGCGATAATCGTCTTGGGCGCACCGTATTCGATAGCGTAGTCAATCTTGTCTAAGCCATCCGCCTTGGCGTCAGCGACATACTTGTCGAGCGTCTTCTTAGCGGTCTCGGTCACCTGTTCCACCATGCTGGTGTCGAAGCTCGAGATGTTTTGGAAAGCGCGGGTATCGACAACGTGAACGAGATGTAAATCAGCATCGTTACGCTTAGCTACCGCCACGGCCTTCTTGAAGGCTAATTCAGCTTCGTAAGACCCATCAACGGGAACTAAAATGTGCTTGTATTGTTGTAACATATTATTCACCTCTCATTACTTGATACTTTCATCATACGTTATTTTTGATGAAATAAAAAGTAAAATGGCAAAAAATCAGGGAAAAATTGGAACCGGTTACCCCTTAGGGAACCAATGGAGGAGAATCAATTGCAGACTGATAATGGCGATGACGCCGACCAGTAAAATCACGGAAATGAAGATGGTGTTGTTCACGATGGTGGCCGCCGCCGAGAAGACGCCAATCACCATCAGCAGGATTCCGCCGACGGTGAGCACCCGGCTCAGTTCGGGGGAAGATTCGGGATGGAAAAGCAAAAAGGGCTTGCGGCGGTGACTGAAGAAGTACCAGCCAATCCCGCAGGAAAGCAGCGTGTAAATGATCATGAGAATTGTGATGGCCATGGGAAAAAGTTCCTCCTTAACGTCTTTAACTGAATGGTAGGTGATGACCCTCTATTCTACCAAATGCCCGGTCAATGTGGTAGGGTTACCGGTCAATGTGGGCAAAAGAAAAGGGCCATTCAAAGGAATGGCCCGCAAAGCACAAGGCTTTGGTCGATCTAAGTGGTGCCGTTAATTGTCTAGTCATGTTGACCCGCGATGACAATGCAGGGGGGATCGCCGGATGAGGCGTCTGACTTCCAAATGAAAAGGCCTGTCATCTTCGACATCGTTTAGCAATCCCGTTTCAATATTACTTGATCGGCAACTTGTAGTGAGACAACGCGTACACCTTAGAACACCTGTATCGTAGCATATTAACTTTTAAATATCAATTATCGTGATAATTGGCCCGGCGTAATCGGTGATATTGGTCGGCCAGACGTTGCTCAAACGTCCCGTTGGTCTTGGGTTCGTAGTACTGCGCGTGCCGCAGGGTGTCGGGCAGGTATTGTTGCTGGACCCAGTCGTTGGGGTAGTCGTGGGGGAACTTATAGGTGGTCCCGTGCCCCAACTTCTTAGCTCCCGCATAGTGGGCGTCCTTGAGGTGGTCGGGAACGATGCCGCTGTGGCCGCCGGTGACGTCGGCCAAGGCCGCGTCGATGGCCGCGATGCCCGAATTGGACTTCGGTGAGAGGCACAGTTCGATCACCGCGTCGGCCAGCGGGATTCGCCCCTCGGGCAGCCCCAGTTGCTGGGCCGCCTGAACGGCCTCCACGGTCCGGGCCGCCGCGGGTAGGTTGGCCATCCCCACGTCCTCGTAGGCGATGACCAGGAGCCGTCGACAGATCGACGGCAGGTCCCCGGCAGCGATGAGCTGGGCCATGTAGTGGAGGGCGGCGTCGGTGTCGCTGCCCCGAATCGATTTTTGAAACGCCGAGATGACGTCGTAGTGGGCGTCACCGTTCTTGTCACCCATCAACGCCTTGCGCTGAAAACATTCCTCGGCCACGGCCAGCGTGACGTGAATCTCGGCCGTTTGGGCGTCCGGCGGCGTGGACTGAGCGGCCAGTTCGAGGCCGTTCAAAGCACTGCGCAGGTCGCCGTTGGTGGCGTCGGCCATGAAGGCCAGGGCGTCCGGATCAACGGTCAGTGGTAATTGGCCCAGTCCCCGGTCGGCGTCGGTGATGGCCCGGTTGAGGGCGGTCATGATGTCGTCGTGAGTCAGGGGATGGACCTCGAAGATCTGTGTTCGACTCCGAATGGCCGGGTTGATGTTCAGGTAGGGGTTCTCGGTGGTGGCGCCGATCAAGATGATCCGGCCACTCTCGAGGTGGGGCAACAGGAAGTCCTGTTTGGTCTTGTCCAACCGGTGGATTTCATCCAACAAGAGGATGACCGTCCCGCTCATCTTGGCTTCTTCGGCCACGACCTGCAGATCCTTCTTCGAATCGGTCGCGGCGTTGAGCTTGCGGAAGGCGTACTTGGTGGAGCCGGCGATGGCGCTGGCGATGCTGGTCTTGCCGGTGCCCGGGGGTCCGTAGAGGATCATGGAGGAGAGCAGTTTAGCCGCCACCATGCGCCGAATGATCTTGCCGGGGCCGACCAAGTCTTGCTGGCCGACGATGTCTTCCAACCGTTGGGGGCGCATCCGGTAGGCTAAGGGTTGTGCCAAAAGTGAAGACTCCTTTCTAGATTTAGGATTCGTCGTGGAAGAGGCGGCTGAGCCACCCTTCCTTTTTAGGCTGGGTGGGTGCGTCGGTCGCGCTCGGGGCCGGGTACTTCTTGCTCAGGGCCACGGGGGCCACGTTGATGGCCGTGTCGCTGGCGACCACGAGTCCCAGGTCACTGTCGTTGACGCCGTAGATGGTGTCCTGACGAATGATGAACTTCACGTTGTGCTGGCTGGCGACCTTCAGGTAGGGGCCCAGGTCGGCCTGGTCGATATGGCCGTTCAGGATGACCTGGTAGTCGGGGTGCGCCGTGATCTCGGTGATGAACGGCGAGAGGTTCTGCCGGTCAACGACCTCGGCGATGGTCATGGTCAAAGAGACCCGTTCCCGGAAGGTGCCCAGGTAGTGACGTTGTTCGTCCGGATTGATCTTGGGCGTTCCGTACATGGCCGTCTGTAAATGTTCTTCCATTGGACTTTTCTCAGTCATTTAAATCCCTCTTTCCAACGTAGTGGCATTAGTATAACATGGAATGGAAACGACCGTGAATAAAGGGGTGAGACCATGTACGTCAATCAAGATTTCGATATTTTTGCGGACCCGACGTTAGCGGGCCGTCTGGGCCAGATCCGGCAGATCCTGGATCCTAAGTTCGAGGAGACGGTCGCCGCCTTACAGCCCACGCTGGCCGAACTGGGGCAACCGCTGTATCCCCACGTGGCGCTGCATCGGCGGCGCACGAAGAATCCGCCGCCGGATACCTGGGTCGCGCTGAGTACGTCCAAGCGGGGCTATAAACGCCTGCCACACCTGGAAATTGGTCTGTGGGATGACCGGCTGTACATCTGGCTGAACCTGCTGGATGAGGCCACGAACCGGGTCGCCTTGGCCGATGGGGTGGCATTAAGCACCGTGACGCAATTACCGGCGGCCTTTCAGTGTGCTAACGACCATACCGATAAACGGGCGCCCCAGCCGCTGACGACGGCCACCTACCAGGCCCTCTTGGCCGACCAACACCGGCGGAAACACGCCGAATGGCAGGTGGGCCGCGACTTCTTGCGGGGAAGTGCCTTCTTCACGGGGACGGCCGCGGATCAACTGGCGACGATTCAGGCGACCGTGGGGGCGTTACTGCCGGTCTACCGCGAACTGCTGAACTAATTGAGGACAACAAAAAAGCTTGCCAATAACGGCAAGCTTTTTTGATAACCGGTAAAAGGTCTTTTTAACGGTTGTAGTATTCAACGATTAAGGAGTCGTCGAGTTCTGCATCGAGTTCTTCCCGTTGAGGAAGACGCGTCAAGGAACCTTCCAACTTGTCAGCGTCGAAGTCAACGTATTGTGGACGACCCACAACGGCTTCAACGGCACCCTTGATAACGGCTAAGTCCTTGGACTTTTCGCGAACGCTGACCACTTGGCCAACTTCGACTTCGTATGAAGGAATGTCCACACGCTTGCCATCAACAGTGATGTGACCATGGTTAACCAATTGACGAGCTTGACGACGAGTCGTTGCCAAACCTAAACGGTAAACCACGTTGTCCAGACGACGTTCGAGCAAGATCATGAAGTTGGTCCCGTGGGTACCTTCCTTGATCTTACCAGCGCGCTTGAACAAGTTGTAGAATTGACGTTCCGTTAAGCCGTAGGTGAACCGCAGCTTTTGCTTTTCGCGTAATTGCGTTCCGTATTCGGAAAGCTTTTGGCGACGGCCTTGACCGTGATCACCAGGGGCGTAAGGACGCCGTGCTAATTCTTTACCAGTGCCGGAAAGGGAAACCCCTAAACGACGAGAAATCCGCCAACTTGGGCCAGTATAACGTGACATAAATAAATGTCCTCCAATAAATATTATTTGGAGTAAAATAAGCCATTTATGGGTTTAGTATTCGTGCAGATCATTTTGCAAGTTTCACCCTTGCAGCCGCAGGTTACTCCTTGAGCTTTCAAACGCAATGATCTGTTGACGAGCTTACCGCCCATTGCTGCATTATTTTACACAACGACCAGTATAACCAGAAACCCTAGGCGTTGTCAACATGTGTGAGCAGAACCCGGGCAAATTCCTCCAGGACGCGTTGGTCTTCGGCGGAAAACCGGTCGGTCGACGGGGAGTCGATGTCCAGGACGCCCAGCTTGCCCTGAGCGGTGGTCAACGGCACCACGATTTCGGCGTTGCTGGCCGAATCGCAGGCGATGTGGCCGGCGAACTGGTGGACGTCGGCGACTCGCTGGACCGTTTGGGTCGCGAGGGCCGTACCGCAGACGCCCCGGTTATTTTCGATGTGCATGCAGGCCACGTTGCCCTGGAAGGGACCGAGAATCAGGTCATCGCTGGCCGGTTGATACAGGTAGAAGCCGGCCCAGTTGATATCGGGGATCGTTTGCATCAGGAGCGCGGAGGCGTTCGCGAGGTTCGCCATCAAGTTGGTTTCACCATGGAGTAAAGCATCTAACTGTTCGGTAATTAAGGGATTAATCGATTCTGACATCTTGTGAGACCTCCTGAAAGGAAATTTTAGGGATTAAGATAAGTAGAAAATGCAAGCGGAAACAGAAAACCTAGTGAAGCGCACGTGGGACTTATGCTATAATCGAAATTAGATTAAATTGTAAAATGAACCGGGTTGTTTTGCAACTCGTTAACGGTTGAAATGTGGATGAAGGATGGGGTCAATCATGTATGTTGTGCTAATTGGAATCGTTATAATTGCGATTATTGTCTACCTAGGCATTCTCGCTTATCAACAACGCATTCGACGACAGGTCGCAGCGTTGGCGGATAAAAAGGCGTCTTTGCTGAAGATTCCTTTAGCCGATGAGCTGAAGCTGGTGGGGCAATTGAGTCTCACGGGCCAGTCCCTGGAACAATTTGAACAACTTCAAAGTGACTACGGCGAGATTACCGAAAATCGCCTGCCGCGGATCGATGATCAGTTGCAGGAGCTGGAAGAGGCGTCGCGGGGGATGAATCTCCTGCAACTGCGGCAGGACCTGACCAAGGCCACGGCCCTGGTTGACCAGACGGACCAACTTGTGCAAACGGTCCAATCGAAGCTGGCCGAACTACAGGCTATCGATAAGCAGCACCGGCAAGCCGTGCACGACCTCGAACAGAAGTACCAGGGGCTGCGCAAGACGTTGCTGGCCAAAAATTTCGCCTTTGGCCCCAGCATCGACGGATTAGAGGAACAGCTGAGCCACCTGGAGGACAACTTCGACACCTTTACCAAGTTGACCCAGGAGGGGGACCACGAACGGGCCAGTGACGTTTTAGGCCAACTTCAGTCGGATACCAAGCAGTTAGAAGACCTCCTGACTGCGATTCCCCCACTGTACAAGGACCTGACCGCGATTTATCCCGATCAATTGACCGAACTGAAGACGGGATATGCGCAATTGACCGCCCAGCACTTCCAGTTCGGTGACCACGACATCCCCGGAGCCATCCAAGAAGTTACCGATCAGGTGAAGGATAACCTGGCCACCCTGGCCGCCTTACGGCCACAGGACGCCCAGGTGATCAACAACCGCATCGCCAAGCAGATCGACGTTCTGTACGGCCTGATGCAGACGGAAATCGACGCCAAGGGACCGGTCGAAAAGAACCTGGACGGCGTTGCGAAGTTCATCGCCCATGCCCAGAATCAGAACCATACGTTGTTAAATGAACTGAACCGGCTCAGCCAGAACTACACGTTGGACCACCAGGAACTGGAAACGGCCCGCGAGTTAAACGAGCAGTTACGGGCCATCGATGGCACTTATCAACGGGATGTGCAGGACCTGACCGGCAAGACGGCGACCTACTCCATTGTGTTGGCGCACCAGGAAAAGCAGCAAAAGGACCTGCATCAGATCGAAGAACAGCAGGGCGAGATCCTGAAGAGTGTGGCCGGTTTGGCCGACGAGGAGCGCCAGGCCCGCGAAACGCTCCGTCAGTTTGACTTCAAACTACATAGTCTCCGCCGACAGATTGAGAACCTGAATTTGCCCGGGGTGCCCCAGAGTTACCTGGATTACTTCTTCGTGGTCCGGGACGAAGTGGAACAACTGGCGACCGACATGGACCAACCCCAGATCGATATGGAGCGCATCACCAAGCAGTTGTTGATCATTCAGACGGATCTGGACACCTTAGAGGAAAAGACCAACGACCTCATGGACAGTGCCGAGTTGGCCGAACAACTGATTCAGTACGCCAACCGCTACCAGACCAGCCATGACGACGTGGCTCAGGCCAGCAAGACGGCGGCGGACTTGTTCGAGAACCAACACGAGTACGCCCAGGCCTTAGAGACCATCGCCACGGTCCTGGACCAGGTCGAACCGGGGTCGTACAAACGCCTTGAGGACGCCTATTACGAGCGAAAGGGCCGGAAGAATCCCAAGGACGAAGCGGCCGCAGAAACATCCAAAGTCAAATAATGAGTGGTTAAGCGCCTGGGATGAAAATCCCGGGCGTTTTTTGCTTGAGAGTGGGACCAAGGGCGCCAAGCGGTTAAGCGGAACCGGCCGCCGTTTGGCGCATATTTCGGCACCGGATAGTCGAAGAATCAAGCGTGCTTGAGGGTTTTGTTCCCAACTCTTTTTCGACTGAAACGGGTAGCTGGACTTGTGAGAAAGCCAGAAGGCGTTTATAATGGGTGAGAATTTCTATCGGAGTCGAACCAATAGAAAAGAGATAAGAGGGTTCAGCATGATTTATTTTGATAATAGTGCGACGACTAAGGCCGCACCGGAAGCTGTCGATACCTACGCCAAGGTCAGTGCCAACTACTGGGGCAACCCATCTAGTCTGCACAACTTTGGGGAACAGGCCTTCAACCTCCTCGAACAATCCCGGCAACAAATTGCCGATCTGCTTGGCGTCAAGCTGAGCGAAATCCTGTTCACCAGCGGTGGGACCGAGGGTGATAACTGGGCCATTAAGGGCACAGCCATGGCCAAACGCGCCTTTGGCAAGCACCTCATCACGACGGCGGTCGAACATCCGGCCGTGCACAACTCCATGGAGCAGTTGAAACAACTGGGCTATGACGTGACGTACCTGCCGGTGGACGACAATGGCCGGGTCTCCGCTGCCGATTTACGGGCCGCGATTCGCCCAGACACCATCCTGGTCTCGACCATGGCGGTCAACAACGAAATCGGGGCCGTGCAACCGTTGGCGGAAATTGCCGACGTGATGCGCGACTTCCCAAAGATTCACTGGCACATCGATGCCGTTCAGGGCATCGGTAAGGGCCTGCACGACCTGATCTTTAATGACCGGGTCGACTTTGTGACCTTCTCCGGCCACAAGTTCCATGCCCCCCGCGGCATTGGTTTCATGTACAAGCGTCAGGGCCGCAAGATTGCGCCGCTGATGGCTGGTGGGGGTCAGGAACGGAACCTGCGCTCCGGGACCGAAAACCTGCCCGCTATCGCCGCCATGGCCAAGGCTTTACGGCTATTGCTCACGGATGAGGACGCCAAGGTGCAGCAACAACGGGCCATTCGTTTGGCCATTCTGAAGCACATTGCCACCTTTGACCACGTGACGATCTTTTCCAAGGACCTGCCCGTCTTTGCGCCGCACATCCTGTGCTTTGCCATCGAAGGCGTCCGGGGAGAGACCATCGTGCACGCGTTCGAAGAGCACAACATCTACATCTCGACGACCAGTGCCTGCTCCTCCAAGAAGCACGTGGAATCGAGTACGCTGCAAGCCATGCACGTTGACGGTGACATCGCCACCAGCGCGGTGCGCATCTCGTTAGATGAGCACAATACCATGGCCGAAGCCGACGAATTCAATCGGGTCTTTGACCAACTTTATCAACAATTTGCAAAATTACGCTAACGCACGAAAGGGGTCGCGCCATGGAATATAGCGAAATTATGGTCCGGTACGGCGAACTGTCGACGAAGGGCAAGAACAAGAAAGACTTTATTAAGCAGTTGGGGCACAACGTCCGCAAGGCGCTCAACGAGTTTGACGGCCTGGAGGTTCGGGCCCAACACGACCGGCTGCACGTGACCTTGAACGGGGCGGACTCAGAAGCCGTCATGAACCGGCTCAAGGGCGTGTTCGGCATCGAAAACTTCTCGCCATCCGTGAAGACGGACAAGGACCTGGACGCCATCAAGGCCACGGTCCTCGCTCTGGCGAAGGAAGTCTACCGACCGGGGATGACCTTTAAGATCAACGCCCGGCGGCAGGACAAGGAGTTCGCCTACGATACGTACCAATTAAATGATATCTTGGGTGGGGTGGTCCTCGAGGGCCTGCCCGGCATCCAAGTCAAAATGAAGCAACCCGACCTGACGATTCGGGTCGAGATTCGGTTAAACGGGGTCTTCGTCTCCGGGGAAACCATTCAGGGGGCCGGTGGGCTGCCCGTGGGAACCGGGGGCAAGGCCGTGATGATGTTATCCGGTGGAATCGACTCACCCGTGGCCTCGTACTACGCGATGCGCCGGGGCGTCAAGCTGGACATGGTCCACTTCTTCAGTCCGCCGTACACGTCCGAACAGGCGTTGGCCAAGGCCAAGGAACTGACGGCCAAGCTCGCCAAGTACTCGGGCGGCATCCAGTTCATCCAGGTCCCGTTCACCAAGATTCAGGAGACCATCAAGGAAAAGGTTCCGGAGGGCTACCTGATGACGATTCAGCGGCGGATGATGTTGCGGTTGACCGTGGCGGTCGCGGAGATGCGGCACGCCAAGGGAATCTTTAACGGGGAATCTCTGGGGCAAGTGGCCTCACAGACCCTGGAAAGCATGGCAGCCATCAACGACGTGACGTCCATGCCAATCCTGCGGCCGCTGTTGTCGATGGATAAGACGGAAATCATCAAGATTGCCGAGGACATCGACACCTACGACTTATCGATCCTGCCTTACGAGGATTGCTGCACCATCTTCACGCCACCCGCACCGAAGACGCGGCCGGACTTGGAAAAGTCGCGGAAGTACGAACAGTACATCGACGTGGAAGGCTTGATGAAGGAAGCGCTGGACGGCATCACGATTACCGAGATTCGGCCCAACGACAATTACCTGAATCAAAACGAAGACGTTTTTGCGGAATTACTATAAATTTTAACGAGAGTGGGCCTGGGATGTTTTCCGGACTCACTTTTTTTAGTGGCCCCGTACCAACTCGGTATCCTCAAGCGGTGACCTTAGCAAAGCGGGGGCACGGCAGAGATGAACGACCTCCGGTAAAATTATCTGAATTCTCGTTTCAAATTACTTGTTTTTAACTAGGGGTCTGCGTCATAATTAAGAGAATAGCCGGCGGTGGCCGGCGAGACAATCTTGAAGGAGTGATCGGTGTGGAAGTCACGAGACTCGGTAAGAAGATGGCACTGGCGGGCAAGTTGCCCGAAGTGGGGGAGTCATTACCCAAGTTCAAATTATTTGATCAGCAGAACAACAAGGTGAAGACGGCCAACCTGATTGGTCAGGTCGCCTTGATCAGCGTTGTGCCCGATTTGGATACCCCCGTTTGCACGATTCAGACCCGGAAGTTTACGCAACAGGCCGACCATTATCCGGCGGCCAAGTTCTACACGGTATCGAACAACTCCGTGGCGGAACAGACCGGATGGTGTGCCGCCGAAGGGGTCCAAAACGTGGATCTTTTATCCGATGAGGAACTGTCCTTCGGGTACGAGACCGGTCTGTACGTGCCGAACGCCGGCAACCTGGCACGGTCCATCTGGATCATCGATGAGACGGGGAAAATCGTCTACCGCCAAGTCGTGATCGAACAATCGGAAGAGCCCGATTACTTGGCAGCCCTGACGGCACTCGAAAAGTTGGTGCCACGAGTTGACGCTTAACCCAAAATTGGTTAAACTACAGAGTAAATAGCTGTGAGCAAGAGAGTACCGTGAGGATGTCGTCGTAGAGAGCCGGGTCGCTGGAAGCCGGTCGACGTCCTCACGGGAAGGTAACTTGTGAGCTGGTCGACTGAACGGAGTAGGTCGATTCCGGAGCACGCTCCGTTAACAACGAAGATAAGTGGGGCTTGAACGCCCAATTTAGGTGGTACCGCGAAGAGACTTCGTCCTAAGTAATTAGGATGAGGTCTTTTTTGTTTCACCGTGTTCCGGCGTTTTTAGAAGAAAGGACTTGAACAACCATGGCAGATAAGCAAATTGATATGCCGACCAAGTATGATCCGACCGCCGTCGAAGCGGGTCGTTATCAGACTTGGCTCGACGAAGGGGTTTTTAAACCCAGTGGGGATCCCCAAGCAAAACCCTATTCCATCGTGTTACCGCCACCGAACGTGACCGGGAAGCTGCATTTAGGTCACGCCTGGGACACCACGCTCCAAGACATGTTGATCCGGCAAAAGCGGATGCAGGGCTACGATACGCTCTGGTTACCCGGGATGGACCACGCCGGGATCGCCACGCAGGCCAAGGTGGAAGCCAAGCTCAGAGAGCAGGGCATTTCCCGTTACGACCTGGGCCGCGAGAAGTTCATCGACCAAGTCTGGGAATGGAAAGACGAATACGCCGACACCATTCACAAGCAATGGGCCAAGATGGGCCTGTCCTTAGACTACTCACGCGAACGGTTCACCCTGGACAAGGGGTTCTCCGACGCCGTCAAGAAGGTCTTCGTGGCGCTGTACAAGAAGGGCTTGATCTACCGGGGTGAGTACATCATCAACTGGGATCCGCAAGCCCGGACCGCGCTGTCCGACATCGAAGTCATTCATAAGGATGACAAGGGGGCCTTCTACCACGTGAAGTACCCGTTTGCCGACAAGAATCAGACCTTTAACGGCAAGCACTACATTGAAATCGCGACGACCCGGCCAGAAACCATGATGGGGGACACGGCGGTGGCCGTGAACCCTGGGGATGACCGCTACAAGGAATTGGTCGGGACCAAGGTTATCCTGCCGTTGGCCAACCGTGAGATTCCGATCATCGCCGACCAATACGTCGACCCTGAGTTTGGGACCGGGATGGTCAAGATCACGCCAGCCCACGACCCGAACGACTTCCAGGTCGGTAACCGGCATAACCTGGAACGGATCAACACCATGAACGAAGACGCGACCATGAACGAAAAGGCCGGCAAGTACAACGGCATGGACCGTTTCGAGGCCCGGAAGGCCATGGTGGCGGATCTCGACAAGCTGGGGTTGCTCCTGAAGGTCGACCCAATCGTGCACGCCGTGGGCCATTCTGAACGGACCGGGGTGCAGGTCGAAGCTCGGTTATCCACCCAATGGTTCGTGAAGATGAAGCCGTTGGCCGAGATGGCGATGGCTAATCAAAAGAGCGACGACGCGGTGGACTTTGTGCCGAAGCGCTTCGAGCACACCTTCATGCAGTGGATGGACAACGCCCATGACTGGGTCATCTCCCGGCAACTCTGGTGGGGTCACCAGATTCCGGCGTGGTACCACAAGGGCACCGGCGAAATCTACGTGGGTGAAGAGGCCCCGAAGGATCCCGAAAACTGGGACCGCGATCCGGATGTCTTGGACACCTGGTTCTCCAGTGGCTTGTGGCCATTTGGGACCATGGGCTGGCCGGACGAATCCAGCGCCGACTTTAAGCGTTACTTCCCAACCGACACGTTGGTCACGGGGTATGACATCATCTTCTTCTGGGTTTCCCGGATGATCTTCCAAAGCCTTGAATTTACCGGCAAGCGGCCGTTCAAACACGTGCTGCTGCACGGGCTGATTCGGGACGAAGAGGGTCGCAAGATGAGCAAGTCCCTGGGCAACGGGATCGATCCGATGGACGTGATCAAGAAGTATGGGGCCGACGCGCTACGTTGGTTCCTGTCCACGGGCTCGACGGCCGGTCAAGACGTCCGGTTCAGCTACAAGAAGATGGACGCGGCGTGGAACTTCATCAACAAGATCTGGAACGCCAGCCGGTTCGTCATCATGAACCTGGGAGACAACACGAAGCCGGTCGTTCCTGCCGAAGAGAAGTGGGACCTGACTGACCGCTGGATTCTGAGTCGCTTGAACGAAACGGTCAAGCACGTCACGACCATGTTCGACAAGTTCGACTTCGGTGAAGCGGGCCGGGCCCTGTACAACTTCATCTGGAACGACTTCTGTGACTGGTACATCGAAATGAGTAAGAGTGTCTTGACCGGTGACGACGAAGCCGCTAAGGCCGTTAAGCAGGACCTGTTGGCCTACGTCTTAGACCAGACGTTACGACTCTTGCAACCGATCATGCCGTTCGTCACGGAAGCCATCTGGCAAGCCATGCCACACGAGGGACAATCCCTGGTCACGGCAGCTTACCCGGTTGACCACCCCGAATTCGACAACGCCACGGCGGAAAGCGACATGACTAGCCTGATCGACCTGATCAAGGCTGTCCGGAACATCCGGGCCGAGGCCAACGCACCGATGTCCACGCCGATCGACTTACAGATCAAGACCGGCGACGCGAAGCTGCAGGCCGTCTTCGAGAACAACCGGGACTACATCGACCGGTTCGTGCACCCGAAGAACCTGGAGATTGGGGCCGACCTGGTCGCACCGAAGCTGGCCATGACGGCGGTGATCACCTCCGCGGAAATTTCCGTTCCGTTGGCCGAATTGGTCGACCTGAAGGAAGAAGCCGCTCGTTTGGACAAGGAAGTCGCTAAATACACGGCCGAGGTTGCCCGGGCAACCAAGAAGCTGGGCAACGAACGCTTCGTGGCAAACGCCCCCGAAGACGTGGTTGCCGGCGAACGTGAAAAACAAGCAGACAACCAAAAGAAGCTGGCCGCTACGCAAGAACGGTTAGCCGAAATCAAGGCGCAACTTTAAGCCTGACTCGTCGTTGTGTTTGACCGATGCACGACGCCCGGAAAGCCGAATCCCTCCTCACAGGGGTTCGGCTTTTTGCGTTACCCGAAAACGAAAAAATCTGCTACACTAAAATTTAGGACGCGGGTGAGACAGTCGATAGTGGGCGCTCCACGCCGGCGAGCAAGATAGCCCCAGTGGGCACGACTCCGAAGCCTGGGTGTAAGCTAGCAGAAAACGCTAGCTAACTCTCCCATTTCACGAGGGCTATCAAGTCGTCTCTGTTCCGCTTAAGTAGCTGCTGATTTTCACATAACGGCTATCGGCACGCGGATCGAGACTTGTTCGTTCGGCGGCCGCGGCTCTCTGTGAGGCTAGTGTGTGCCTGCGGAGACCGGTCTCTTTGACGGAAAAACATCTTGCTGGGACTGGTTTTAGCAGTCAATGGGTGGTCATGACAGGTCACTGGCAGGGTGCTTAGTAAATACTAGAAAAACTCTGCTGAATCCGACTTAACCAGGATCAGCGGAAGATTGCGGGAGGTTGGCATCTTGGTTGCAACGTATACCGAAGCTTTAAACTTTATTCACGGGCGGGACCGGTTCAAGAAGGCCCCGACCCTTAAACGCATGCGTTATTTTATGAAATTATTGGGTGACCCGCAGGAACACCTGTCGATGATCCACGTGGCGGGCACCAACGGCAAGGGATCCACGGTGGCCTTCTTGCGCGACCTGTTAATGGCCGATGGACAGACCGTGGGCACGTTCACGTCGCCGTTCATCACCCGGTTTAACGAGCGCATCAGCCGTGACGGGGTCCCCATCAGTGACGACGACCTGGTCGCCATGGTCAACCAGGTCCAACCGGTGGTGGCCCAGCTGGACCAGGAGTTGGCGGAGAAGGGACCGACGGAATTTGAGATCGACACGGCCCTGATGTTTTGCTACTTCGCCGCGCACCCGGTCGACACGGTCGTGGTCGAGGTCGGCCTCGGGGGACTGTTCGATTCGACGAACATCATCACCCCCGCGGTCTCCGTCATCACCACCATCGGCATGGATCACATGCGGTTACTGGGGGACACGATTCCCGAGATTGCGGCGCAAAAGGCGGGAATCATCAAGCCGCACGTACCTGTGGTCTGCGGTCGCTTGACGGCCGATGCGCTGGCCGTCATGGACCAGACGGCGGCCCGGCAAGCCACCCAAGTCGCGGCTTTAGACCGGAATTTTCAGGTGACGCGCCAGCCCACTGATCAGTGGGGAGAACGGTTCGACTACCGGTACCAAGAGTGGCACTGGTCCCATCTGCAAGAAGATCTGCTGGGGCAGTACCAGGTCGATAACGCGGCCACGGCCCTGACGGCCTTCGTGACCTACCAATCCCAGCGGCACGCCGCCATCGACGCGGCCACGGTGCGCAACGGACTGGCCCACACCGCCTGGCCGGGGCGGTTTGAACGGTTAAATGACCAACCGCTGATTGCCATCGACGGGGCCCATAACGAGCCGGCGATGGTCGAAATGGCCCAGTTGTTGCGGCAACACTTTGCGACCAACGAGGTCTACATCGTCCTGGCGGTGTTGGCAGACAAGCAGTACACCCAGATGGTGCAGACCCTGCTAACGGTCCCGAACGTCCACCTGATCGTCACCCAGTTTGCGGGCCCCGGCAAGCGCGCGGCGGCGACCCCGCTGGCCTTAGAGGAGGCGGTTCCCCAGCACGACCGGATCACCATGGCCGCGGATTGGCCGGCCGCGCTCAAGCAGGCCCTAGGCACCATGTCGGCGGAAGACCTGCTTTTGTTAACTGGGTCACTCTACTTTATTTCCGAAGTCCGGCACTACTTTAAGGACGACGCGGCTGAGTGATAAGGGGACAATCCCCGGTATGACAGGGATTTGACCGGTTAACGGCCGGTGGCCTGACCGGGTAACCGGGGGGAACCCTTAAAATCTAATTAAAATCATCTTTAGGTATTTCTTTCTGCCTAAAAGTTCGGTATTCTTAACGTTGACGACGTGTTCTCACGTATAGGTATGTTATAATACGTCTATCAATGAATAAGACAAAAATCCATTAATATTTTGTTGACAATGAAGGGATGAAACACAGTGTTCGGATTAGGAACGAAAAATATTGGAATCGATTTGGGTACCGCCAATACGATTGTGTACGTTGACGGTAAGGGAATCGTCCTCCGCGAGCCTTCCGTTGTCGCCAAGAACACAAAGTCTGGGGAAATTGTGTCCGTTGGTGAAGACGCACGCGCGATGATTGGACGGACACCCGCAAGTATTGTGGCCATTCGGCCGATGAAGGATGGGGTCATTGCCGACTACGATACCACGGTTGCCATGATGAAGTACTTCATCGAAAAGACCGTTGGCCGTTCAGGTGGCAAGCCTTACGTCATGGTTTGTGTCCCAAGCGGTGTCACGGAAGTTGAAAAGCGGGCCGTGATCGATGCGACCCGGGTAGCCGGCGCCCGTGACGCTTATGTAATTGAAGAACCATTTGCCGCAGCGATTGGTGCCGGGTTGCCCGTTATGGACCCAACCGGGAGCATGGTCGTTGACATGGGTGGTGGGACCACCGACGTTGCCACGATTTCCTTAGGGGGCATCGTTTCGAGCCGCTCCATCCGAATCGCTGGTGATAAGCTGGACGACGCCATCTCGACTTACGTACGGTCGAACTTCAATCTCTTGATTGGGGAACGGACGGCTGAAAAGTTGAAGATGGACATCGGTTCGGCTTCCATCAAGGACGCGGAAAAGATCGAAGGCGCCACGATTCGTGGGCGTGACCTGGTAACTGGTTTACCAAAGGCGGTCGAAGTCTCCGCTATCGACGTGGCCAAGGCCATTCAAGAACCCGTTCAAGCGGTGATTACGGCGATCAAGGAAACGCTGGAAGAAACCTCACCAGAAATTGCCGCCGACGTGATTGACCACGGGATCGTTTTGACCGGTGGTGGCGCGTTACTGAAAAACTTATCTGAAGTGATTGCTGATGCAACCAAAGTGCCGGTTTCGATTGCGAACGACCCATTGGATTGTGTCGCGGCTGGTACTGGCGAATCCTTAAAGAGTATCGATGTCATGAAGAAGAAATAAGGATTAGCGGGAAGGCAGCTTCCCGCTTCTTTATTGTTTAGCGGTCTGGGAAGTTAGCAGACCGAACTAGATGGAGGTCAAACATGCAGAAATTTTCTTTCAATCGGCGGCTGGTCATCATTATTGTCTGCTTGATTGTCAGCTTTGCTTTGATGACGTTGTCCGTCGCCATCCGTAACAAACGATCGACGCCACCGTTGATTCAACAGTTCGGCAACGACATCGTGGGCTTGGCTGACCGGGTCGTGGCCCTGCCAGCCAACGGGTTAAAGGGGTCCGTCAGTTCCGTCTCGGAATTGCTGAACACCTACCAAGAAAATCAGCAGTTAAAGAAACAAGTCAGTGAATTGGCCCAAACGAAAGTGCGGGACCAGACACTGGCGAAAGAAAATAAGCAATTGAAGAAGGAAGTTGGCCTGAACAGTTCCTTGACCGACTATTCCGCCATTTCGGCCGCGGTGATCACCCGGACACCATCCTCATGGCAAAACCAGGTCATCATCAACAAGGGGTCTTCGGCAGGGGTCATCAAGAACATGCCCGTAATGTCCGGCTCCGGCCTGATTGGGCGAATCTCGGAAGTTAACAAGACCAACTCCAAGGTGGAACTGATCACTGATAACAACGATTCCGCCAACCGCTTTGCCGTGTCCATCACTACCAAGTCGGGCAAGACGGTCAACGGGGTCTTGAGCGGCTTTAACGCGGATAGTGGTCAGATCACCATGAACAATATCACGACCAAGGCCAAGATCAGCAAGGGCGACAAGGTCGTCACCAGTGGTCTGGGCGGCGTCACGCCCAAGGGCCTGTACGTCGGCAAGGTTGCCAAGGCCAGTGGGGACGACTACGGTCTATCCACGAAGTTGTATATCACACCCGCAACGGACCTCAGTGATTTGAACATCGTCACGGTCGCCGTGACGAAGCAGTAGGGGGGATGTCGCGTGTATCGCTTATCCAAGTTACGTTTTGGCTTCCCGATTGGGCTCTTCCTGATGCTGTTTTTGGACGGGTCCATCAGTCAGGTCTTTAGTACGCACCTTTTTCGGACGTCGGCCACCATGGTGAGCCATCTAGTGGTGCTGTGGCTGGTCTGCGCGGTCCTGTTTGAAGACCGCTTCGACATTCCCGTGGCACGCTGGGCGGCGGTGGCCGGTGCCGTCTTCGACCTGTACTACACGGGGATCTTTGGAATTGAAATCTTTATTTTTCCGTTGGTGGTCTATCTGACCCGGGTATTGGTAAATTACATCAGTCCCAACTTTTTGAGTGGGTTGCTGATCTACTTTATCGATATCACCCTCGTCGAGGCATTAAGCTACCTGGCGAGTCGGATGGTTCACCTGACCAGTATGGCGGGGAGCGCCTTTTTAGTCACCACGCTGGGGCCCACGCTGGCCTTGAACCTGGCATTATTTGTGGTCTTATACTTCCCCATCCGTGGGGTGTATAATTGGTTAAAATAGGTGGAGGGAAAGAACGCTATGCAAGCTGCCGTATTACGTGGAACGCAAAACGGCTATGATTTGGTCCTTAAGCAATCGGCAAGTCTGGATCAGATCTTAGTTGACTTAAAAACATTATTAGAGAATCTGAAGATTGACCCCCAGGCACAAGAGGCGACCAAGGTGTCGTTAGACGTGCTGACCGAGGACCGAATCCTAACGGCCGAGGAACGGCAACAGATCGAACAACTGGTGGGCCAGTACCCGCGGTTCGAAATTCATAAGATTGCGGCCAACGTCATGACCATTGCCGACGCGGTTCAGATGAAGGAGCGGGAGAACGTACACCTGCTCAGCAAAGTGATCCGGAACGGGCAAGAGGTCGATATGACGGGGGACGTGCTGTTTTTGGGCACGATTCACGAAGGCGGTAAATTACAGACGACGGGCAACATCTTCTCGATGGGGAACGTCGCCGGTATCTTGCAGGCGGGCTATCCCGATGATGAATCAAAATTAGTCATGGGAAATTTGAAAACTGCTCAGCAGATTCGCATTGCCGAACAGTTTGATATCATTGACCCGGATGACCTTGAGGCCTCAGCACAAACGGTCGCTTACGTAAACGACCTGCATGTGTTGTCTTACGGCAATCTCAATCAACTTAAAAAGATTAATCCCAAGCTCTATAACCAGATCGGAGGAATTTAGAAATGGGAAAAGCAATTGTGATCACCTCTGGTAAGGGTGGCGTTGGTAAAACGACGACCAGTGCCAACATTGGGACCGCGTTGGCCTTAATGGGCAAGCGGGTTTGCCTGATGGACCTGGACATCGGGTTGCGGAACCTGGATGTCGTCTTAGGGCTCGACAACCGTATCATTTACGATATCGTGGACGTGGCCAGCGGGCGGGCCAAGCTGCCCCAGGCGTTGGTCAAGGACAAGCGGTTCGACGACAAGCTCTACCTGTTGCCCGCGGCGCAAAACACGGATAAGACCGCGTTGGAGCCGGACCAGGTCAAGACCATCGTGGATGAGCTCAAGCCGGACTACGACTACGTGCTGATCGATTGCCCAGCCGGCATCGAACAAGGCTTCATGAACGCGGTAGCCGGCGCCGATGCGGCCATCGTCGTGACCACGCCAGAAATTTCGGCCGTGCGGGACGCTGACCGGGTCGTGGGCCTGCTGGAACAGCACCCCTTGACCGAAGCGCCACGATTATTGATCAACCGGATTCGCCGGAACATGATGCAGGATGGGTCGATGATGGACATCGATGAAATCACGCACCACCTGGGCATCGAATTGTTGGGCATCATCTTTGATGACGACGCGGTGATCACCACGTCGAATCAGGGGGAACCCATCGTCATGCAGACCGATAACCCCGCTTCGCAGGGGTACCGGAACGTGGCTCGGCGCTTAGAGGGCGAAACGGTTCCGCTGATGAAGCTGGAAGACCAGGAAGAACCCGGGTTCTGGCACCGCGTCAGCAACTGGTTTCACCGGGGCTAGGAGCCACCGGAACCGCTCTTGGCGATAAAGGTTGAATTTAACGCTTGACGGCGCCACTAAAAAATCGTAGTATGTTGGCAATGAAACAAAACGTTGAACGGAAGAGTAGATTGATTGAGCGTCAACAGAAAGCCCGGCGGATGGAAGCGGGTGGCCTCGATGAATCGAACCACATCTGTGAGTTGGTTGTCTGAAATCAGTAGGATGACTCGGGTTAGCCCGTTATCGCTGGAGTTGCTTGCAACTCACTGAGGTCAATCTAGTGATAGGTTGGCGAACAGAGGTGGAACCACGATGTGATCGTCCTCTTAGACCCGGTAATGGGTCTGAGGGGACGATTTTTTTTATCGGCCGGGTTTCGGTTGCGGGGAACTCCCTGAGTCGGCGTGGCGTGAGCCCGTCGAAAATTGAGGTGGAACCGCGCGTAAACGTCCTCTTGGCACTGAGCCAAGGGGGCGTTTTTGCGTTCCCACGGGTGAACGATTTGTTTCAGAATCATTCGACAACTGGTTTTAAATGAGAAGGAGGAACCTGATAATGATGCACTATGTGAGTGAGATTTTACCCTCGTTGATTTCCGGGACCGGCATGACCCTGTCCATCTTCTTCTGGACGGTGATCGTTTCCATTCCCCTCGGTATCTTGGTGGGGTTGGGCATGACGACGAACTTTAAACCCCTGACCTGGGTGATCAACATCTACGTCTGGCTGATGCGGGGCACGCCATTGTTATTGCAATTAATTTTCGTGTTTTATGGGCTACCGATCATCGGCGTGGTCTTCCAACGGTACGACGCAGCGTTGTTTGCCTTTATCCTGAACTACACGGCCTACTTTGCGGAGATCTTCCGGGGCGGGTTGCAGGCCATCCCGAATGGCCAGTACGAAAGTGCGCGGGTCCTGCGGCTGACCAAGTGGCAGACGTTACGGCGCATCGTGATTCCCCAAGTGGTCAAGATCGTGTTACCGTCCATTGGGAACGAAGTCATCAACCTGATCAAGGACTCCTCGCTGGTCTACGTGATTGGCCTGGGCGACCTCTTACGGGCCGGCAACGTGGCAATGGCCCGCGACGTGACCCTCTTGCCGCTGGTCTTAGTGGGAATCATCTACCTGCTGCTCACGGCGGTCTGCACGGTGGCCTTACGACGCTTGGAAAAGCACTACAGTTACTGGCGGTAAATGAAAGGACGGGAAGCAGATGCTTGAACTTAAAGGAATTATGAAAAAATTTGGTAACAAGGTGATCCTGGATAACGTCAACCTCACCGTTGCCGATGGGCAGATCCTGACGATCGTTGGGCCGTCCGGTGCCGGGAAAACGACGCTGTTGCGGTGTATCAGCGGTTTGGCGACGGTCGACGGCGGCCAGTTTTTATTAGACGGTCAGTCCTTTGACCCCGCCACCAACCGGGATAACGACGCCGTTATCGGGGTCGTCTTCCAGGACTTTCAATTATTTCCGAATCTGACGGTCTTACAGAACGTGACCCTGGCGCCGACGATGGTGCTGAAGAAGTCGGGCCAAGATGCCGAAAGCGAGGCACGGACCCTGCTGAAACGGTTGAACCTGGACGGCAAGGCGGACCTGTACCCCTACGAGCTTTCCGGGGGCCAGAAACAACGGGTCGCCATCGTGCGGGCGCTGGCCATGCACCCCAAGCTGTTGTGCTACGACGAACCCACCTCGGCGCTGGATCCGGACCTGCGGAAGGAAGTTGAGCAGATCATCTTGACGTTGAAGCAGGAGGGCATGACCCAGATCGTCGTGACCCACGATATGCCGTTTGCCAAGGCAATCGCCGATCAGATGCTGCGGGTGGAACCGAAGCAAGCGTAGAAGGGAGAACCAGCGATGAAGTTAAAACGAATGTGGCGGTGGGGCGTCGCCTTGGCGTTCCTGCTGGTCCTCGGCGGTAGCCTGGCGGGGTGCAGCAGCGTGACCCAACGGGCGGATACTCAGGACACGTGGTCGACCATCCAGAAGCGCCAGCGCGTTGTCGTCGGCTTGGACGATAGCTTCGTACCGATGGGCTTCCGCCAAAAGAGCGGCAAGCTGGTCGGCTACGATATCGACCTGGCCCGCGCCGTGTTTAAGCTGTACGGCATCAAGGTCGACTTTCAAACCATCGACTGGTCGATGAACGCGACCGAGTTGCACAACGGAACCATCGACCTGATCTGGAACGGGTACTCGATCACCCCCGAACGGGCGAAAAAGGTGGCCTTTTCCGACACCTACCTGAACAATGACCAGGTCTTAGTCACCAAGAAGGCCGACCACGTGACGTCCTTTGCGGGGATGCAGGGGAAGGTCCTGGGGGCCCAAAGCGGGTCGTCCGGGTATAACGACATTGATGCCTACCCCAAGGTCCTGAAGAACCGAATCAAGAATCACAGCGCGATTCAGTACGATTCGTTCACCAACGCCTTTATCGACCTGAACGCCGGGCGAATCCAGGGGTTGCTGATCGACAGTACCTACGCCAACTATTACATCAAGCACCAGGCCGACCCCGGGGCGTACCGGGTCATCACGGGAAGCTTCCCCAAGGAAGAATTTGCCGTGGGCCTGCGGAAGGGCGACGTGACCATGCGGCGAAAGATCAACGCCGGATTGAAGCGCCTCGCTGCCAACGGCACGTTGCAGAAAATCAATGAAAAGTGGTTTGGCAGTAACGTGGATACGCCGCTGTTAAAATAAGCAATCAGTGGGGTCCGGGACCGGAAAGTCCTGGGCCCTTTTGGGTCGTTACGGGTGGGCCGAAGCGGCTGACCGGTCACGGACGAGGGGGCTCCGGAGCTGACGAAGAGCTCCCCGGGTGAACGGCGTCCCGGCTTGTATTTGGGGGCAATTTCCCTTATCATTAAACACCGTTAGTCATTTATTAAGGAGGCCACGCGTGTGGACGTACGGATAAAGGATGGGGTAACGCTAGACCTGTTACCCACCAAACAATTTAAAACTATTGGGATCAAGGTGGACTTTGTGACCCCGTTACGGGCGACGGCAATTACGGCCCGGGCCCTGTTAGCGCAGGTACTGGAGACCAGTACGGCGGCCTATCCGACGCAAACGGCGTTGGCCCGACAACTGTCCTTGATGTACGGGGCCAGCTTCGGCATCACCGTGTTGAAGGTCGGAACCCAACACATCGTGCGGCTGACCTGCTCGGTGGTCGATGAGCAGACCCTCGACGCCTATCAGGACGCCCAGCCGCTCTTTGAGCGCGGGATGGCCCTGTTACGGGCGGTCCTATTCGACCCGTTGCTCCCCCACGGGAGTTTCGACCCGACGACCTTTACCCAACAACGCCAGAACCTGTTGACCGCCATTAAGTCCTTGGACGATGACAAGCAGTACCTGGCCAACCGGCGCCTGCAAGAGATCCTGTTTGCGGGTCAGCCGACCCAGGCCATGAGTGCCCTGGGGGATATCACCACGTTAGGGGAGCTTACGGCGGCCGACATCTTGACGACCTACCACGATATGCTGGCGCACGACGCGGTGCACGTGGCCGTGATCGGCGATGTGACGCTTGACCGGGTCACGGCCGCCCTGGCGCAGTGGCCGTTGGCACCCCGGCAGGTGACCGACCAGGACCCGTACTACCGCTGGACGCCCCAAGACCAGTTGCAGGTCGGCGATGACCTGGCACCGGTGGTCCAAGCGAAGTTGAACCTCGCGTACCAGCTGCCGGTCTACCGCAACGATGCGGACTTTATGGCCGCGGTGGTCTTCAACGCCTTGTTTGGCGGGACACCGCTCTCCTTACTCTTCACGAACGTGCGGGAGAAGGCGAGCCTGGCCTACTACGCCAGCAGCAACTACAGCCCGTTTACCGGGACCATGACGGTGCAGACCGGGATTCAGGCCCAAAATCAGGCTCGGGTCCAAGCGATTATCCAGGAGCAGCTAGCGGCCGTTCAGGCGGGAAACATCGATGAGCAGCTGTTGACCGAGGTCCAGGCGAGCCTTTTGAACGCCCGTTTATCGGCGTTGGATAGTCCACAACGCCTGCTGAACGCCCGGCTCAGCGCCCAACTCACACACGTCACCATGTCACTAGACGACTGGACGCACGCCTTACAGGCCGTCACGGTGGCGGACGTCCAACGGGTGGCGCAACGGGCGCGGCTCCAAGCAACTTACTGTCTTCACGGAGGTGTTGACCATGCTGAATAAACAGACCTATGCGCAATTGGGGGAGGCCGTCTACCGGACCACGCTCAGTAACGGGCTGCAGGTGATTCTGGTGCCCAAGGCCGGGTTCCACAAGACCTTTGCCATTATGACCACGGACTACGGCTCCATCGATAATGTCTTCGTTCCGCGGGGCCAAACGGCGGCTGTGCGGTTTCCCGACGGCATCGCCCATTTTCTGGAACATAAACTCTTTGAAAAAAAGGATCACGATGCCTTCGATCTCTTTGGCCAGTTCGGGGCCAGTTCGAACGCCTTCACCAGCTTTACCCAGACCAGTTACCTCTTCGCCACGACCAACCACCTGCACGAAAATCTGGACATTCTCCTAGACTTTGTGCAGGACCCCTACTTTACGTCGGCGACGGTCAATAAGGAAAAGGGCATCATCGGCCAAGAGATCCAGATGTACGACGATGATCCCGGCTGGCAGAGCTACTTCGGCATGATCGGCAACCTGTATCCCAAGGAACCCTTGTCGATCGACATCGCGGGGACGGTCGACTCGATCGACCAGATCACCGCGGACGACCTGTACGCGGCGTACCGGACCTTCTACCACCCGAGCAACATGAGCCTGGTATTGACGGGCAAGCTGGATCCCGAACAGACGCTGGACTGGATTGAGACCAATCAGGCCCGCAAGACGTTTACGCCGAGTGCGCCCATTCAGCGCATCGCCAGCCCGGCGACCCAGCCGGATCAGGTGATTCGGCAGACGACCCGGCACCTGTCCGTGACCCGTCCCAAGGTCAGCCTGGGAATTCGGGGCTTTGACACCGTGCCCACGGGGCGGGCGGCCCTGACGTACAGTGTGGCGGTCTCGTTGATCTTTGACCTGTTGTTTAACGACACCAGCGACAATTACCTGCGGCTGTACGATGCCAACGTGATCGACGACAGCTTTGGGTACGACTTCCAGGTCCAACGGGGCGCGCACTTCGGACAACTGGCCGGGGACACCGACCAGCCCGAGCTGTTCGTCAGCGAGTTTCAGACGATCCTGGCCGACGTGTTCACCCAACTGAAGGCGGCCGAACCGCAGTTTGACCTGGTTAAACGTGAAGCGATTGGTCGGTTAATTGGGGCAATTAACTCGCCAGAAGCCATTGCCAATCAGTATTCCGGCCCCTTGTTTGGTGGTACCATGCTGTTTGACGAATTAACCGTTTTGGAAGACTTGCGCTTCGAGGACCTGTTGCCGGTGGCCCACGCCTTTTGGGACCACAGCGTGCAAACGGTGGCGACGATTCTCCCCGAAGGTTTAAGAAACGATTAAATCCAGAATTCTGGACGCTGTGGCTGAAAATGCGGGGGCGCCTATGCTATACTTCAATAGAGAAATCTTAAATAGGTGGAGAGTTAAAAAATGAGTGAGAACAAAATTACGCTGGGAAAAACATTAAAGGATGCGCGAATCGCGAAGGGCTTTACGCTGGATGATCTGCAACAGGCGACCAAGATTCAAAAGCGCTACCTGATTGCGATCGAAGACCAGCAATTTGACGAACTTCCGGGAGATTTCTACGTCCGGGCCTTCATCAAACAATACGCTGACATGGTCGATCTTGATGGGGCAGAACTGTTAAAGCAATTTGACAGTGCCCTCCCAAGTACCCAGACCCAAGAATACGTGGATAAGGTGAATGAGACCAACCCCGAAACACGGTCGCAACAACGCAAGGTCGACGAACGTTCCTTGCAGTTACGCCGGTTGATCCCGCTGACCGGGATCGTGGTCGTGGTGCTGGCCGTCTTGATCGGTATCTGGGTCGCTGCGGCGCACAGTAGTCGGTCAACGGTCAAGCAAAACGTCGACAGCAGTTCCGTGAGCGTCTCGGGCAGCTCCAGCAGCTCGTCTAGCTCGAGTCAGTCGGCTTCGAAGAAATCCTCTTCCAAGAAGGCGTCCTCGAAGACTGCCAGCTTTAAGCAACTGAGCACCACTAGCAGTGGGTCGACTTGGGAAATGAAGAACGCCTCCAGTAAGCCAAAGGTCACGTTATCCGCCACCAGTAGTGCGTGGGTCGCGGTGACCATCGGTGGAACCACGACTTGGCAAGGGACGCTGTCTTCGTCGACTTCCCACTCGTTGACGGTCCCAAGTGGTACGACCAGCATGACCTTTAAGTTCGGGAACGCACCCGCAACGGCGGTCAAGATCGACGGGAAGAAGTTCAACTTCAACTCGACGACGGCGACCAGCAGTGCTTCCAGCAGCAGTTCGACCACGGATACGACGGGGACGAGCTCTAGCAGTACGACCACGTCCACCCAGGTTCAAGACGTGACGTTGGAATTTAAGTAAGCCTTTAAGCGGGTCGGTCCCTGACGGCCGAACCGCTTTTTTATTGGATAAATGGTGTCTAAGGAGGAGTTAGTTGTGAACGTCCCAAATCGTTTGACGATCATGCGAATCATCTTGATTCCCATCTTCTTATTAATTTTGGTATTGCCCCTGGATTGGGGCACGGTGACCTGGTTAGGGACCGAGATCCCGGTGACCCAGGTGCTGGGCGCCGTAATCTTTGCCGTGGCGTCGATCACCGATTTTCTGGACGGGCAGATTGCCCGGCGGCAACACCTGGTGACCAACTTCGGGAAATTTGCGGACCCGCTGGCGGATAAGATGATCGTGATGACGGCCTTTATCTTGCTGGTTGCGATGGGGGCCGCCCCCGCGTGGGGCGTGGCCATTATCGTCTGCCGGGAACTGGCCGTGACGGGCTTGCGGCTGATCGTTGTGGAGACTGGGGGCCGCGTGTTGGCGGCGGCCTGGCCAGGGAAGATCAAGACCACCACGCAGATGGTGGGGATCATCCTGTTGTTGTTGAACAACATCGGCTTTGGGACAATCCACGTGCCAATGGCGCTGATCTTCTTTTACATCTGCTTGTTCTTCACGATCTACTCGGGAATCGACTACTTCGTCCAGAACCGGCAGGTCTTCGCGGAGTCTTCGGCCGAATAAAATGGAATTAACGGAGGTCTGGGACAAAAGTCTCAGGCCTTTTTGGGTCGTCGGCCGTTACCTGGTCAAAATAATGTTGTCTGACCACAAAGTATTGTAAGATAAAAAATAAAGACGGACGTTTGCGGAGTTAACGGTGGACGTCCAAGGGAGGAAAAAACGTGCAAGCAGAAGTGATTGCGGTAGGAACCGAGATATTACTGGGGCAAGTGGCCGATACCAACTCGGCGTACATTGCGCGGCGTTTAGCGGATGCAGGTATCGAGGTCTACTACCATTCGTTGGTGGGCGATAACGCGACCCGGTTGGCGGCGCTGGTGAATCAAGCGCGCTCACGCAGCGACCTGGTCGTGATCAGCGGGGGCCTGGGCCCCACGAAGGATGACCTGACCAAGCAGACGGTCGCCCACTTACTCGGGGTGAAGTTGGTCGAGGATTCGGCCGCGATGGCCAAAATCACCGCGTTCTTTGCCACGACCGGCCGGCAGATGACGCCGAATAACCGGTTACAGGCCCTGTACCTGGCGGGAAGCCGTCCCTTGAAGAATGAGACGGGGATGGCCGTTGGCTCGTTCTACCGGGCGCCTAGTGGGGCTGACGTGGTCCTGCTGCCGGGGCCACCGAGTGAGATGCGGCCGATGATGGCGCACCAGGCGATGCCCCTGATTCGGGCGGCCTACCAGCGAGACGAGTACCTGACGTCCCGGGTGCTGCGGTTCTTCGGCATTGGGGAGAGTCAGTTGGTGACCCAGTTAAGCGACCTGATCGATCACCAGACCAATCCCACGATTGCGCCGTACGCCAAGCGCTACGAGGTCACGTTGCGGCTAACGGCCAAGACCACGACGGCCGCGGCGGCGACCCAGCTGTTGAATCAGCTGGAAGCCACGATTCGAGAACGGGTCGGGGCGTACCTGTACGGTTACGGGGACGAGAACAGTCTGGCCAGCGTGGTGGTCCACGAGTTGATTGACCGGCAGCTCACGATTACCGGGGCCGAGAGCCTGACCGCCGGCGAATTTCAAAGTACGATTGGGTCGGTCCCGGGGGTCTCGGCTGTCTTTCCGGGTGGCTTCGTGACCTACGCCAATCGCGCGAAGCACACGCTTTTGGGGATTCCCCAGGAAATTATTGACCATGACGGGGTCGTGAGCGAGGCCACCGCGCAGCAGATGGCGGAACGCTCTCGCCAACTGTTGGATACCGACCTAGCCCTGAGCTTCACCGGGGTAGCCGGGCCCGATAGCCTGGAGGGTCACCCGGCAGGCACCGTCTGGTTGGGCCTCGCACAACGGGGCCAAGCCCCGCAGGCCAAGCTGTTGCACCTGACCGGTAACCGGGCAGATATTCGGATGCGCTCGGTGATGGCCGGTCTCGATTGGGTCCGGCGGACGCTGGATGCTGGTCAAAAATAGGGGAACTTTTGTTCTATTTTTACTTGCTTTTTGTTCGCTAAATCGGTATAGTGTTACTTGGAAATGAGAGCAACTAAAGGAGGATTTAGATGGCTGACGAACGACAAGCGGCGCTGGATAAGGCGCTGAAAAAGATTGAAAAAGACTTCGGTAAGGGATCAATCATGCGGATGGGCGATGATACCAAGACGCAGATTCTGACGGTCCCATCCGGCTCGTTGGCACTAGACGTGGCCTTGGGCGTAGGGGGGTATCCCCGCGGTCGAATCGTTGAAATTTATGGGCCCGAATCTTCAGGGAAGACCACGGTCGCATTACATGCGGTCGCAGAAGTCCAGAAGCGGGGCGGCACCGCTGCGTATATTGATGCGGAAAACGCCCTGGACCCAGCTTACGCCACGGCACTGGGTGTCGACATTGATAACTTGCTGTTGTCCCAACCGGATACCGGTGAACAAGGGCTGCAAATTGCCGATGCACTGGTCTCATCCGGTGCGGTCGATATTGTCGTTGTCGATTCCGTAGCGGCCCTGGTACCGCGAGCAGAAATCGAAGGCGAGATGGGGGACGCCCACGTGGGTCTC
Source organism: Levilactobacillus spicheri DSM 15429 (assembly GCF_001435095.1). Taxonomy (GTDB): domain Bacteria; phylum Bacillota; class Bacilli; order Lactobacillales; family Lactobacillaceae; genus Levilactobacillus; species Levilactobacillus spicheri. The sequence goes on along the minus strand of NZ_AZFC01000035.1, from coordinate 60,816 downwards.
CAAGCACGGTTGATGTCGCAGGCGTTGCGGAAGCTCTCCGGAACGATTAACAAGACCAAGACGATTGCGTTATTTATTAACCAAATTCGGGAAAAAGTCGGTGTCATGTTCGGGAACCCCGAAGTGACGCCTGGTGGTCGGGCCCTGAAGTTCTACGCCACTATTCGGCTGGAAGTTCGCCGGGCCGAACAGATCAAGAACGGGACGGACGTCATTGGGAACCGGACCCGGATCAAGGTCGTGAAGAACAAGGTTGCGCCGCCGTTCAAGAAGGCGGAAGTGGATATCATGTACGGTCACGGGATTTCCCAGACCGGTGAATTGCTCGATATGGCGGTTGAAAAGGATATCGTTGACAAGAGTGGTTCGTGGTACTCCTACGGTGAAGACCGCATTGGTCAAGGTCGGGAGAACGCTAAGCAATACCTGGCGGATCATCCAGACATGATGGCCGAAGTGAACCGGCGGGTCCGGATCGCTTACGGTGTGGCCGATGAGGACGAACAGGCCGCTGCCGAGAAGAAACCAGATAAAGCCAAGGGTGACGACAAGGCCACCAAGGGTGCAAAGACCGATAAGTCCGCTGATAAGGCGACGACGGCCAAGCAAACCGAACTGGATACCGGCACGAAGGATACCACGCCGGGTACCACGGTGATCCAACCCAATCAACACAAATAAGACACGTAACAGCTAGGAGCCGGGGACAGAAGTCTCGGGCTTCTTTTGTTTGCTGAATGACGGCGGGCGCAACCGGCCTTCCGCAGACAGTTGGGGCAGCACGCGTTTCATCGTGGGATTAACGGTGGTTCTGTCAGGGCCCAGTTGGGTCACTTGGCACGCCAAATTAGAAACTTAGCGCGTGATTCTGGGGAGTTTAGTTGACAGGCTTCATGGCAACTATTAAAATTGAATTTGTGTCAGTTATCATACAAACATCTTGAAAAGTCTGATTTTAAATTAGTCATTTTTGATGATGCGGAGGTGGAATCATGAGTGTTCCGATTATAATCCTCGCAATCATCGCTATCGTTGTTGGTGTCGTGGGTGGTTATTATTTACGTAAATCCGTTCACGAACGCAAGTTAGATGCTGCTAAGTACACCGCCAAGGGTGTGCTGGCGGAAGCACACAAGCAAGCCGAGACGGCTACCAAGGAGGCCCTGTTAGGGGCTAAGGAAGATAGCCACAAGTATCGTGCCGAGGTTGAACAAGAGCTGAAGCAGCGCCGGGCCGAAGTCCAAAAGCAAGAGGACCGGTTAATTCAACGCGAAGAAACGTTGGATCGCAAGGACAGTTCCTTGGAGAAGCGCGAGAACTCGTTAAATCGGCGGGACAAGAAGCTGAGTGCTGAAGAGCAGAACCTGACCAAGAAGCAACAGCAAGCAGACTCACTGATTGAAAAACGGCAGGCGGCGGTGGAAACCGTTGCCGCCCTATCCCAGGACGATGCACGGGACCTGATTTTGTCCGAGGCCAAAACGGCCTTGGCAGGGGAACGGGCAAAAATGATTAAGGAAAGCGAAGAAACGGCGCAAAAAACGGCCCAGGCGCGGGCCAAGGACCTGATTGTGTCCGCCATTCAACGGAGTGCCGCCGATATGGTGACCGAAACCACGATTACCGTGGTCACGTTACCGAACGACGACATGAAGGGGCGGATCATTGGGCGCGAAGGTCGCAACATTCGGACCTTGGAAACCTTGACCGGAATCGATTTGATTATCGACGATACGCCTGAAGCCGTCGTTTTGAGCGGTTTCGACCCGTTACGGCGGGAAGTGGCGAAGATTGCGCTGGAGAAGTTGATTCAAGACGGGCGGATTCACCCGGCTCGGATTGAAGAGATGGTCGCCAAGGCCAAGAAAGAGCTGGACGAACACGTCCGCGAACTTGGCGAACAAGCAACCTTCGATTTAGGAATTCATTCGATGCATCCCGAACTGATCAAGTTGGTCGGGCGGTTGAATTTCCGGATTTCCCACGGGCAAAACGCTTTAGCCCATTCAATTGAAGTGGCGAAGATCACTGGGGTCTTGGCCGCTGAACTCGGTGAGGATGTTACGTTAGCAAAACGTGCAGGATTATTACATGATATTGGCCGCGCTGCAGAACACGAGGATGATAGTTCGTACATCACGCTTGGAACCGAACTGGCGAAGAAGTACCGGGAAAGTTCCACCGTGGTCAACGCTATTGCCGCGCAAGCAGATCAAACGGCTTCGCAATCCGTGATTGCGGAACTGGTCGGGACTGCCGATACGATTTCGGCGACCCGGCCGGGTGCACGCTCAGACTCCCTAGAAAGCTACATTCACCGGTTGGATAAGCTGGAGACCATCGCCAATGAATTTGACGGGGTCGACCACAGCTTTGCCATCCAAGCGGGGCGTGAAGTTCGAGTCATCGTGCGGCCCGAGAAGATTTCCGATACGGATGCCGTCGTCTTGGCACGCGACATCAAGAAGAAGATCGAAGATGACTTGGATTATCCAGGTCACGTCAAGGTCTCCGTCATTCGGGAAGTCCGGTCAGTTGAATATGCGAAATAAGTCAGAGAAGCTAGGCCTTAGGGTTCTAGCTTTTTTACGTCAAGTCAGAACAATCATGTTAAAATAGAGAGTATTTATGTGGCGCCGTCCGCGACAAAGGGACGGGCCAAGATAGGGGAACGAAGATGCGACTTCTTTTTGTAGGTGACGTGGTAGGCGACTTAGGGATGGACATGATTCACGAGTACCTCCCGCAACTGAAGCGGGACCTAAAACCGCAGGTCACCATTGTCAACGGTGAGAACTCGACGCCGGTCGGTCGAGGCATTAGTTACAAGATCTATAAGCAACTCCTAAAGGACGGCGCCGACGTGGTCACCATGGGGAACCATACCTGGGACAACGCGGAGCTGTTCGATTTTATCGACGACGCGAATCGCCTGGTCCGTCCGGCCAACTTCCCGGGGCAGACCCCGGGCCAGGGGTGGACGAAGGTCAAGGTCAACCAGCAAACGTTGGCCGTGGTGAACCTGCAGGGCCGGGTCTTCATGAACCAGTTGGTCGATGATCCGTTTGCCATGATGCAGGACCTGTTACCCGACTTGGACACGCCCTTCGTGTTCGTGGACTTCCACGGCGAAGTGACCAGCGAGAAGCGGGCCTTTGCCATGCGGTTCACCGGTGACGTGTCGGCGGTCGTGGGAACCCACACGCACGTGCAGACCAGTGACGCGCAGGTTCTGGACCATCAGACAGCCTTTCTGACCGAGGTGGGGATGACCGGACCGGCCGACAGTATCTTGGGGATGCGGGCCGACAGCGTCATCACCAAGTTCGAGAACCAGCGGCCCGCCCGGTACACCGTGCAAACGCAGGGACCGGGGCTGCTGTCCGGGTGCGTGATCGACCTGAACGACCAGACGGGTCACGCGACGGCCATTCACGAGATCTTGATCAGCCCACAACACCCGTATCAAAGTTAAGAAGCAATCGACAACCGACACTGATTAAAGTTACTAGACATATCAGTTAAAAAGGCATAATAGGGAAGGATGACGGAGTTTTCATGCCAAAAGCAAACATGACGCCCATGATGGTGCAGTACCAGAAGATTAAGGATCAGTATCCCGACGCCTTTCTGTTCTACCGGTTGGGTGATTTTTATGAAATGTTCAACGATGACGCCGTCAAGGGGTCCCAACTATTGGAGTTGACGTTGACCACCCGGAGCCATAGCGCGAAGAATCCCATTCCCATGTGCGGAGTGCCCCACAAGGCCGTGCAAAACTACATCGACATCCTGGTCGACCAGGGCTATAAGGTGGCCATCTGTGAGCAGATGGAGGACCCGAAGCTCGCTAAGGGCATGGTCAAGCGGGAGGTCATCCAGTTGGTGACGCCCGGGACGCAGACCGATACCGGGGCGGCGGGGGCTAAGCGTAACAACTACCTGACCGCTTTAACCATGCCCGCGGCGAACCAATACGGACTGGCCTACACCGACCTGTCGACCGGGGAACTCAAGGTGGCCGCCATCGACAACCTGACCACGGTCATGAATGAATTAATGAGCCTCCAGACCAAGGAAGTCGTGGTCGACGACAGTGTGCCGACCGACCTGACCGACCGGCTACACAAGTTGGGCATGCTGATTTCGCACCAGCCCACCATCGAGGCCAGTTCGGAATTGAGTTACGTGCAACAGGACCTGACCGACCAGCGGATGAAACAGGTCGTGGGGTTATTGGTGACCTACGTGACGGTTACCCAGAAACGCAGCCTGGCGCACCTGCAGCGGGCGGTCGCGTACCGACCGACCGCCTTTTTGAAGTTTGACCACGCGTCACAGGTCAACCTGGAGCTGACGCAGAACCTGCGGACCAAGAAAAAGTCCGGTACGTTGCTGTGGCTCTTGGACGAGACCAAAACGGCGATGGGCGGCCGGCTTCTCAAACAGTGGCTGGACCGGCCGCTGATCGATCAGCATCAGATCGAAGACCGCCAAGCCAAGGTGGGGGCCTTATTGGACCACTACTTCGAGCGCAGCAGTCTGCAAGAAGAGCTGGTCAAGGTCTATGACCTGGAGCGTTTGGCGGGCCGGGTCGCCTTTGGCAGTGTCAACGGGCGGGACCTGATCCAGCTGCAGACGTCATTGGAACAGGTGCCACAAATCAAGCACACGTTGAGCGAACTGGACGAGGCGGTCTTTGACCCGATGCTGGAACAACTCGATCCGGTCGAGGACGTGGCGGCCGCCATCAAGGAGGCCATCGTGCCCGAACCGCCTCTGTCCGTGGCGGACGGCGGCGTGATTCGCGACGGGTATAACGACCAGCTGGACACCTACCGCGACGCGATGCGCAACGGCAAGCAGTGGCTGGCCGAGATGGAGGCCCACGAACGGGAAGTCACCGGGATCAACAACCTGAAGATTGGGTACAACCACGTCTTCGGGTACTACATCGAGGTCACCAAGGTGAACCTGGATAAGCTCCCGGCCGACCGGTATGAGCGCAAGCAGACGCTGGCCAATGCCGAGCGGTTCTCGACACCGGAACTCAAGGAAAAGGAACGGTTGATCCTGGAGGCCGAGGAAAAGTCAGTCGCCCTGGAGTATCAACTGTTCGTTGACCTGCGGGAACAGGTCAAGCAGGCAATCACTCGGCTCCAGAAACTGGCCGCCGCTATTGCCAGCCTGGACGTGCTCCAGAGCTTTGCCGTGGTCAGTGAGGACTACCACTTCGTCAAGCCGACCTTCCAAAAGGGCCACGTCTTGAAGATCAAGCAGGGCCGCCATCCGGTGGTCGAAAAGGTGCTGGGGCGTCAGTCCTACGTGCCCAACGACGTCATCATGGATCAAGAGACCAATATTCTGCTGATCACGGGGCCCAACATGTCCGGGAAGAGTACCTACATGCGCCAATTGGCCCTGACGGTCATCATCGCCCAGATGGGGTGCTTCGTGCCCGCCGAGGCCGCGCTGATGCCCATCTTTGACCAGATCTTTACCCGGATTGGAGCTGCCGACGACCTGATCTCCGGCCAGAGTACCTTCATGGTCGAGATGCAGGAGGCCAACCGGGCGTTGAGCCAGGCCACGGCCAACAGCCTGATCCTCTTCGATGAGATTGGGCGGGGGACTGCGACCTATGACGGGATGGCGCTGGCGCAGGCCATCGTGGAATACGTCCACAACAAGGTGCACGCCAAGACCCTGTTCTCGACCCACTACCACGAGTTAACGGCCTTAGACGCGGTCTTACCGCAGCTGAAGAACGTGCACGTGGGGGCCGTGGAGCAAAACGGCGACCTGGTCTTCTTACACCAGGTCCAACCAGGACCCGCCGACAAGTCTTACGGGATTCACGTGGCGAAACTGGCGGGCATGCCGGAATCGTTGCTGCAACGAGCCGATGTCATTTTGACCGAACTCGAGCGGCAGGCCGCCGATGCCCCAACGGTCGCTAAGGAAGCGACTGCGGGCCCCGTGTTAGCCGCGACGACGCAACCGGTCGACTCAGCGGCTGCGCCGACCCAGCAACCAGCGTCCCCAGAGCCCGAGCCAACCGCCGAGCAACCGGCGACCGACCAGCAACTATCGCTGTTCACGGATGAACCGGAGCTTAATCCAGCCCAGGCCAAGGTCCTGGCCCAACTGAAGGACCTGAACCTGATGGGGATGACGCCTATGGCCATCATGAACCAGGTCTACCAGTGGCAGCAGAAACTGAACAAATAAGCCTGATGGGGCGTTACCGTCAAGCGACTTAGAAGATACTAATCGGAAAGGATGACCGCAATGGCGAAAATACATGAACTGGCGTCGGTTTTGGCCGACCAGATTGCGGCGGGGGAAGTGGTCGAACGACCGGCCTCCGTCGTAAAGGAGTTGGTGGAAAACGCCATTGACGCCCACAGCACGCAAATCGATATCACGGTGGAGGAGTCCGGGTTAAAGCGCATCTCCGTGGTCGACGATGGCGATGGTATTCCCGATGAAGATACCGAAATGGCCTTCAAACGGCACGCCACCAGTAAGATCACCGACCGCAAGGACCTCTTTAAGATCAAGTCCCTGGGGTTCCGGGGCGAAGCGCTCCCCAGCATCGCCTCGGTGGCCGACGTGACGTTGACCACCTCGACCGGCACCGTGGGGACACTGATCCATAACGTCGGCGGCCACATCGTGACGCACACGCCGGCCGCCTCCCGGAAGGGGACCGACGTGACCGTCAAGGACCTGTTCGGCAACGTGCCGGCCCGGTTGAAATACCTGAAATCGCCGACCACCGAACTTTCCAAAATCACCGATATCGTGAACCGCATCGCGTTGAGTTACCCCAACATCGCCTTTTCGCTGGTACACAACGGGCGTGAACTGATGCGCACCAGTGGCCGGGGCGACCTGCAACAGGTGATTGCCGGCATCTACGGCGTGCAGAGCGCCCGGAAGATGGTGGCCATTGCCGGGGAGAATCCCGACTTTAAGGTCAGTGGGTACGTTAGTTTACCGGAATTGACGCGGGCAAGCCGGCAGTACATCTCGATTCTGCTGAATGGCCGGTACATCCACAATTTCCAGCTCAGCAAGGCCTTGATCGCCGGGTACGGCTCGAAACTCATGGTGGGCCGGTACCCCATCGCGGTCCTGGCGATCACGATGGACCCGCTGCTGGTGGACGTGAACGTGCACCCCACGAAGCAGGAGGTCCGTATCAGCCAGGAACCCGAGCTCAGTCAGTTGATCGAAAAGACGATTTTTGACCGGTTGGCGCAGGAGAACCTGATTCCCGACGGCTTCAGCGAGATGCCGAAGAAGCGGGCGAGTGCGCCGGCCAGTGACCAATTGACCATGGCGCTAAACGACGCCTCGCAGAAGTACACGCCCACCACGCCGCCGTTACTCGCGGGAAACGCGGTGAATCCATTGCACTCGCCGGCGGTCCAACCAGCAACACCGGCCAAAACGCCGGCGACCGATCAGGACCGTCCGGCGGGGCCGGCCCCGTTGACGGCGCCTAGTGAGACGCCGGTCGAACCGGTCATGGTCCAGAACCGCGACGAGTTGCGGCTACCGGCCGTGCAGGCGTTTGACCGAAAGTACCGTTCCGAGACCGGGGTCTTTCCCCTAGGAGCGCCGCGCCCACAGGCGACCGACCCCTTGGTGGCGCCAAGTGCACCCACGGACCAGCCCCGCTTTCCGCAGCTGCGGTATTTGGGTCAGGTCCACGGCACCTACCTCTTAGCCGAGGCGGACGACGGCCTGTACCTGATTGACCAGCACGCGGCCCAGGAGCGGGTCAACTACGAGTATTACCGCCAGGCCATCGGGGAGGTCAGCGACGACGAACAGAAGTTGCTGGTGCCCATCGTGCTGGACTACCCGACCACGGATATCCTGGCGCTTAACGACCACCTGGACACGTTGGCCAGCGTCGGTGTTCACCTGGAAGCCTTCGGGCCGAACAGCCTGATCGTTCATGAACATCCGACCTGGTTCAAGGCGGGGCAGGAGACCGATACTATTAAGGAAATGGTCGACTGGGTCTTGAAGGACGGCAAGATTTCGGTGGCGGCGTTTCGGGAGAAAACGGCGATCATGATGAGCTGTAAACGGGCCATCAAGGCCAACCATCACCTGGATGACCAGCAGGCCCGGGCGTTATTGGTCAAGCTGGCAACGGCCGAGAATCCCTTTAATTGCCCCCATGGTCGGCCCGTGCTGGTCCACTTCACGGATCAGGACCTCGAGAAGCTGTTCAAACGAATTCAAGACCCGCACAAGAGCGGTGATGACTGGGACGACTAGCATTGGCCGCAGTGAGCGGTCAGTTTTAGCGGCCCAACCGGTCATCAGCTGATTTTTATCCGGAGAATGTGGTACAATTTAAAAAGCAAACATATGTTTTCTTAAAGGAGCGAACTGCCTTATGTATGAATACCTGCGGGGGACCGTCGCGGCCATTACCCCGGACCACATCGTCATCGACGTCCAGGGAGTGGGCTACCTGGTCAATACGGCCAATCCGTACCGCTACACGGTCGATGAGACCGTCACCATTTACGTGTACCAAGCGGTCAGTGATACGGCGCAGACCCTGTACGGCTTTAGCGACTTCGCCGAGAAGCAGTTGTTCTTGAAGCTGATCAACGTGTCGGGGATTGGGCCCAAGAGTGCCCTGGCCATCTTGGCCAACCCGGACCACCAGGGGTTGATGCTGGCCATCAAGACCAACGACGTCAGCTTCCTGACCAAGTTTCCCGGCGTGGGCAAGAAGACGGCCGGCCAGCTGGTCTTGGATCTGCAAGGCAAGCTCGACGACCTGGCGCCGGCGGCTGATTCGCAGCTGTTCGAGCCGGAGACGGTCGCGACCGGTGCGGGGAATCCCCAACTCGACGATGCCGTGGCGGCCTTAGGGGCGCTGGGGTATCGCGAGGCAGCCATCAAGAAGATTACCCCGCAGCTGCGGCAGTTTGCGGGGACCAGTACCAACGATTACCTGAGCGAGGGGCTACGGCTCCTGACCAAGTAGTCGTGGTGATAGAGAGGAAAGGAGGAAGTGCGGATGACAGACGATAACGAACGGCTCGTCTCCCCCGAGCCAGCTGATGACCGGGAAGACTCCGTGGAAAAGTCGTTGCGTCCCCAGACGCTCGCGCAGTACATCGGGCAAGCGCCCATTAAGCACGAGCTGAGCGTCTACATTCAGGCCGCGAAGCAGCGGGAGGAATCGTTGGACCACGTCCTCCTGTACGGCCCGCCCGGTTTAGGGAAGACGACCCTGGCGTTGGTGATCGCCAACGAAATGGGGGTCCAGATCCGGACGACCAGCGGCCCCGCGGTGGAAAAGCCCGGGGATCTCGTGGCGTTGCTGAACGAGCTACAGCCCGGAGATATCTTATTTATTGATGAAATTCACCGACTACCAAAAGTGGTCGAGGAAATGCTGTATTCGGCCATGGAAGACTTCTACATCGACATCGTGGTGGGGCAGGGGCCGACCGCCCACCCGGTGCACTTCCCGTTGCCGCCCTTCACCTTGATTGGGGCGACGACCCGGGCCGGGTTGCTGTCGGCGCCGTTGCGGGATCGCTTCGGCATCGTGGAGCACATGGCCTACTATGAGTCGGCTGACCTGGAAGAGATCGTCAAACGGTCGGCGGAGATTTTTCAAACGCCAATCGATCCAGCCGGGGCCCACGCCATTGCGTTGCGTTCACGGGGCACCCCCCGAATCGCGAACCGCTTGCTGAAACGGATTCGGGACTTCGCCGAGGTCTCACCGGATCACGATACGATTGATCCGGCCATCGTGGATCACGCGTTGACCCTGTTACGGGTCGATTCGGCCGGGTTGGACCAGACGGACATCAAGCTGCTGACGACCATGATCGATTATTATAACGGCGGACCGGTCGGCCTGAACACCCTGGCGGCCAACATCGGTGAAGAGACCGAGACCGTGGCGGCGATGTATGAGCCCTACCTGCTCCAACGCGGATTCCTGAAGCGCACGGCGCAGGGCCGGGTCGTGACGCCCGCCGGGTACGAACACCTGGGCCGGGCCTTTCCGACGAAATAGGGACCGATAATCGCGAACATCCGGAGAACTTCCAGAAATAATTGGACGGATTCCCCGGATTCTGGTAAAGTTGTCCATTAGATAGGACACGAAGGAGTGAACGAATAGTGTTAGGAAATCTTGCAATCGCTGCCGCTGCCGGTGGCCAGTATTCCACGTTGATCATCTTAGTGATCTTCTTGGCATTGATGTACTTCTTAATGTTGCGGCCACAACAAAAGCAACAAAAGAAGCACCGGGAAATGATGAGTGAGTTAAAGAAGGGTGACCACGTGATTACGATCGGTCGCTTGCACGGTGTGATTGATGAAATCAACGAAGCCGACAAGACTGTGACCCTGGACTGCGACGGTATCTACTTGGTCTTTGACCTGCGGGCCATCGCCCAGGTTACGGCCCAAGCACCCCAAGCCGTGACGGCACCCGCTGCTAGCGACGCTGCTGAGACGGAAGAGGCTGCTAAGCCAGCCGACGATGCCGCTGACGACTCAGCCGCACCAGCCGCTGCCGAAGAAGCACCGAAGTCTGACGACGACGCTGCTGACGACACCACGAAGTAAAGCGAAGAAACGATTCCGTTGCGGGGTCGTTTTTTTTTTGCCGTCAAAGAAGATTGAAAGGGAACGTTCGTTCGGATATAATGTAAGCAACTTAGTCACCGGCAAGCGTCGTTGGCGGAAAGGGAGTGTGACCGATGCCACAACCAGACCCACAATTTACCCAGCGGAAAATCATCCATGTGGATATGGACGCCTTTTACGCGTCCATCGAAGAACGGGACCACCCGGAGCTGAAGACGCACCCCCTGGTCATTGCCAAGGATCCCCGGAAGACCGGTGGCCGCGGGGTCGTGGCCACCGCCAATTACCTGGCGCGGGCCCACGGTATCCACTCGGCGATGAGTGCGAGCGAGGCACTGAAGTTGTGCCCGGAGGCCGTCTTCCAGACCCCGAACTTTCCCCTTTACCGGCAGGTGTCGGAGCAGATTCACCGAATCTTTCACGAGTACACCGACATCATCGAACCGGTGGCCTTTGACGAAGCCTACCTGGACGTGACCCAGAACAAGCACCACCTTCACTCGGCGGTGCAGGTGGCCCATGAGCTTCAGGCCGAGATCTACGACCAGACCCACCTGACCTGTTCGACCGGAATCTCCTACAGCAAATTTCTGGCCAAGGAGGCCTCGGATTACCGAAAACCGGTCGGCGTCAGCGTCATCTTGCCGGAAGATGCCCACGATTTTTTGATGGCGCTGCCCATCGAGCGTTTTCGGGGTGTGGGCAAGAAGACGGTGCCGAAGATGCACGACCTGGGGATCCAGACCGGTGCCGACCTGTACCGGTGGTCGCAGCTGGCCCTGATCCACGATTTCGGCAAGTTCGGCTACGTCTTATATCAGCGGGTGCGGGGCATCGACGAGCGTCCGGTGGCCTATCAGCGGGAGCGCAAGTCGATCGGCAAGGAACGCACCTATGGCCCACCGTTGACCACGCCGGGTGAGGTGGAAAACCAGCTCCAGCGGTTGGCGGAGCTGGTCGCCACGGCGGTCGCCCGCAAGCAGCGTCACGGCAAGACCTTGGTGTTGAAGCTGCGGACCAGCGACTTTACGACGGTCACCAAGCGGGTCACCCAAGACGACTTTATCGAAAACGAGGCGGCCCGCTATTACGAGCTGGCACTAGACCTGTATCACAGTGTGGCCACGGCCGACGAGGAGATTCGCCTACTGGGCATCACGATCACGGGACTGGCTTCCCAGACGTTCGAGAACGTCCGCCTACCGCTTTGGGGCGATTAGGGCAGACTTTCTTTGAAATTACCCCGTAAAACTTGTATACTGGAACGCAGCGTTGCGGCGCTCGCGTCGCAAATTCGGAAAGAAAACGGGTGACACACATGGCAATTCAGACAGCCATTCTAGAACAAATCAAACAGTATTCCACCATTATCATTCACCGACACCAGCATCCAGATCCGGACTGTGTGGGCGCACAATTGGGGTTACGGACCATTTTACGGGCCAGCTTCCCCGAAAAGACGATCCTGGCAGTGGGCAAGCACTATCCCGGCTTCGACTGGTTGGGCCAGGCCGATACCGACGTGACCGACGACCAGTATCAAAATGCGTTGGTCATCGTGGTCGACACGGCCAACCAGCCACGGGTCGACGATGCGCGCTGGCAGACCGGGAAGGCCGTGGTCAAGATTGATCACCACCCGAACGACGACGCCTTCGGGGACCTGCAATGGGTCGAAGACCAAGCCTCCAGCACGTCGGAATTGTTGTACGACTTCTACGCCGCCAACGCCGCCGAATTGACGTTGCCAACCGAAGCCGCGCGGCTCTTTTACGCCGGCATCGTTGGGGATACCGGGCGCTTCATGTACCCGGCAACCTCCGCGCACACCATGGAAGTGGCGGGCAAGCTGATGGCAACGGGCTTCTCCGCTTCCGACGTCAACCAGGCCGAAGACGAGGTCTCACCCGCCATGGCGCGGTTGTCCGCGTACGTGTACCAGAACCTGACCATTTTACCGAGTGGGGCGGCCTATCTGAAGCTGAGTGATGCCGACCTGGAGCCGTTCGAATTGGGCGAGACCGATTCGACCTCCGCTGTAGTGCCGTTACCGGGGAAGATCACGACGGTCAAGGCCTGGGCCTTCTTCGTTGAGGCCAAGGACCACACCTACCGGATCCGGTTGCGTTCCAAGGGGCCGTCCATCAACGGGCTGGCCAAGGCTCACGGCGGTGGGGGCCACGCTCTCGCCAGTGGGGCCACCGCCCACGACCAAGCAGAAATTGACCAAGTCGTTCAGGAACTGGACGCGTTGGTCGCTCAAGACAAAGGAGAATAGAATGACCGCAGATTTCACACAGTTTCACCTGCAAGACTTTTTGATGCAGGCTTTGAAAAAAATTGGGTTTTACCACCCGACGGCCGTCCAAGAAAAATTGATCCCCATCATCGCATCCGGCAAGGACGTGGTGGGGCAATCCCAAACCGGGAGTGGGAAGACCCACACGTTCCTCCTGCCGATCTTTAACCAGCTGACCGACGAGAACCAGGTTCAGGCCGTCATCACGACACCGAGCCGGGAACTGGCCTACCAGATTCACACCGCCGCCGAACAATTGGCCGCGGAGGCGCCGTTCGAGATTCGCATCGGAAACTACGTCGGGGGGACCGACAAGAAACGGCAGATGACGAAGCTGGAACGTAACCAACCACAGTTGGTCATCGGGACGCCCGGGCGGGTCATGGACCTGATCCAGTCCCAGGCGTTGGACGTGCATACGGCCCGGCAGTTCGTCGTGGACGAAGCGGACATGACGTTAGACCTCGGGTTCCTGGACCAGGTCGACAAGATTGCCAGCCGGATGCCTAAAAACCTGCAGATGATGGTCTTTTCGGCGACGATTCCACAAAAATTAAATCCATTCTTACGGAAATATCTGAACCACCCCGTCATCGAGGAGATTCCGGCGAGTGCCATTATCAGTGACACCATCGATAACTGGTTGATCTCGACCAAGGGACAGGACCGTAACCGGCTGATCTACCAGCTGATCACCATGGGCGAACCCTACCTGGTCCTGATCTTTGCCAACACCAAGACGCGGGTCGAAGAACTGCACCACTACCTCCAATCCCAAGGCTTGAAGGTGGCCATGATTCACGGGGGCATCAAGCCGCGGGAACGTAAGCGGGTTATGCGCGAAGTCAAGAACCTGCAGTTCCAGTACGTGGTGGCGACCGACCTAGCTTCCCGGGGAATCGACATCGAAGGGGTCTCCCACGTCATCAACGACGATATTCCGGAGGACCTGGACTTCTTCATTCACCGGGTCGGCCGGACCGGTCGGCAGGGGATGCCGGGAACGGCGATCACCCTGTACTCACCGGGCGAAGAAAAGAAGGTCGCCGAGATTGAAGCCCTGGGCATTCATTTCCAACCCAAGCGGATCAGTGACGGTGAAATCGTCGACTCTTACGACCGTAACCGGCGGACCAAGCGGAGGAAGTCCACGCAACACCTGGACCCGACCCTGATCGGAATGGTCAAGAAGAAAAAGAAGAAGATTAAGCCAGGGTACAAACACCAGATCAAGCAGGCCATTCATGCCAAGAAGGACCAGGAGCGCCGGATCGAACAACGCGCGGCGGCTCGGGCCGAACGGAAGCGGCGGAAGCGTGAGTCGGACCGGTATCAATAACCGGATTAGCGATTGACAAGCGGTACCCCGCAACCTATAATTTTATCTGGACAATTAAATATCAATTAGAGGATATACCGCTAAGGTTCCACTTTCAGAAACGTTTTGGGTGCTGTGAAAAACGATTGGGAACTTAGTTGGCGCTCCCTCGAGTGTTTCGCGACTCAGCGTTATGAGTTTAAGAGGTTAACGATCAAACATCGTTGCAAGTAAAGTGGTACCGCGCTTCGGCGTCTTTACGGGCAACGGTGTTTTTATCTTTTTTTGGAGGTTAATAGAGATGAAAGAGCTAAGCAGTAGTCAAATTCGCCAGATGTACCTCGACTTCTTCAAGTCGAAGGGCCACACCATTGAACCGAGTGCGTCGCTGGTGCCGAAGGATGATCCGTCGCTGTTATGGATCAACTCCGGGGTCGCTACGATGAAGAAGTACTTTAGTGGGCAAGTCGTTCCCGAGAACCCCCGCTTGACCAGTTCCCAAAAGAGTATCCGGACCAACGATATCGAAAACGTGGGTCGGACGGCCCGGCACCACACGCTGTTTGAAATGCTGGGGAACTTCTCAGTGGGTGATTACTTTAAGAAGGAAGCTATCACCTGGGCCTGGGAACTCCTGACGTCGCCCGATTGGTTCGGCTGGGATCCCGACAAGCTGTACATGACGGTCTACCCGAAGGATACCGACGCCAAGGAATTCTGGGAAAAGGCCGGGGTGGCCCCCGACCACATCATCCCGATGGAAGACAACTTCTGGGACATCGGTGAAGGGCCTTCGGGTCCCGACTCCGAAATCTTCTACGACCGGGGCGAAAGCTTCAACAACTTAGCGGCCGATGATCCCGAAAACTACCCGGGTGGGGAAAACGAACGGTACCTGGAAGTCTGGAACATCGTCTTCTCCCAGTTCAACCATGAACCCGATGGCTCCTACAAGCCGTTGCCCCGGAAGAACATTGATACCGGGATGGGGTTGGAACGGGTCGTTTCGATCTTCCAAAACGCGAAGACCAACTTCGAGACCGACCTCTTCTTGCCACTGATTCACAAGACCGAGGCGTTGAGTGCGGGGAAGACCTACGGCGCCGACAAGGAAGATGACATTTCCTTTAAGGTGATTGCCGATCATGCCCGGGCCATCACGTTTGCCATTGGCGACGGGGCCCTGCCAAGCAACGAAGGCCGCGGCTACGTGATTCGGCGGCTGATTCGGCGGGCCGTGGTCAACGGTCAAAAGCTGGGTATCCAGGGCGCCTTCCTGGACCAGCTGGTGCCGGTCGTGGGTGAGATCATGCAGTCGTACTACCCCGATGTTTTGAAGCAAAGTGACTACATCGCCAAGATCGTTCGGTCCGAAGAAGACCGGTTCGGCGAAACGCTGAACGGGGGGCTCGACCTTTTGAACGGGTTGATTGCGGACCTGAAGAAGACGGGCGGCAAGCAAATTGCCGGTCCCGACGCCTTCAAGCTGTACGATACCTACGGGTTCCCAGTTGAACTGACGCAGGAATACGCGATCGACCAAGGCATCTCCGTGGACCAAGACGGGTTCAAGGCCGAGATGCAAAAGCAAAAGGACCGTGCCCGGAACGCCCGGGGGAAGCAAAAGGCCATGGGGCTGCAACACGACTTGCTGATCAACGTGAAGACGCCGAGCGAGTACGTCGGGTACACGCAGTTAACGACCAAGAGCGTCCTGACCGAATTGGTCGTGGACGACCAATTGGCGGACGAAGCCGTTGCCGGCACCGCCGAAGCCATGTTTGACACCACGCCGTTCTACGCGGAAATGGGTGGTCAAGTGGCCGACAAGGGGGACATCTACGACCTCGAAGGCCATGTCGTGGCCCACGTCACGGACGTCCAACACGCGCCAAACGGTCAAAACCTGCACACCCTCGCCCTGGTGGCACCCTTGAAGAAGGGGACCCGCTATGAGTTGAAGGTCGATCAGGTCTTCCACAGCAAGGTCGAGAAGAACCACACGGCGACCCACTTGTTGGACAAGGCATTGCGGAACGTCTTCGGTGAACACACGCAACAGGCGGGGTCATTGGTCGAAGGCGACTACCTGCGGTTCGACTTTACCCACTTTGGACAGGTCGACCCTGCCGACCTCGCCAAGGCCGAAGCCATTGTGAACCAGCAGATCTTTGCCGAACTGCCGGTCACGACGGTAGTCACGGACATCGAAAGCGCCAAGAAGATGGGCGCCATCGCCTTGTTCAGCGAAAAGTACGGGAAGACCGTGCGGGTCGTGAGCGCCGGCGATTTCGTCACCGAATTCTGTGGTGGGAACCACGTGAAGAACACCAACGAAATCGGTCTGTTCAAGATCACTTCAGAAACCGGGGTCGGTGCCGGTGTGCGGCGGATCGAAGCCGTCACGTCGGGGGCCGCTTACCGGTACCTGAACGACCACAACAACATCTTGAACGCGGTCGCGGCTGACTTGAAGGTCACCCAGATTGCCGACGTTGAGGGTAAGGTGCAAGCCTTACAAGCTCAGGTCAAGGAACTGCAACAGAAGCAGGCCACCTTGGAAGGCAAGCTGGCCGGCGAACAGGCCGGCGCCGTCTTCGACCACGTGGCGCAAGCCGGGAACTACAGTTTGATCAGCGGGACCGTTCAGGTGTCGAAGATGGACCAACTCCGGGCCTTAGCCGACACTTGGCGGGAAAAGGCGTTGTCCGACGTGCTGGTCTTGGGGGCCGAAGTCAACGGCAAGGCGAACCTGATCGTGGCCGTGAGTGCGGACAAGCAAAAGCAGGTCAAGGCCGGTGACCTGATCAAGGCCATTGCACCGAAGATCAACGGTGGTGGTGGCGGTCGGCCGAACCTGGCCCAAGCCGGTGGGAAGAACCCCGCGGGCTTACCAGATGCCATGACCGCAGCCAACGACTGGTTAACGGAACAAGCTTAATTTCAATCAAGTATGGGGATTCGGGACGGTCTGTTCCGAATCCCTTTTTAGGTGCTGTGGCGGTTGGTAAATGAGCCGATTTTTTAGAGAAGTGAGCGCTTCTAAAAACGATCGTCACGGCCCAGCTGAACGGAAGCCACCGGCAGCTGCCACTGATTTCATTCATCAATCGCGATTTTTGAAATCCGTTTCGGGGTGCGTTAGGATAGAAATGGTCGGTGATGACGGGCCGACACCGGTTTTACCAGTCATTAAATAATTGACCACGTTTCGTATTACGAAAAGATTACATCGCCTTTCGGTCGTTGTAGTTTGCGAGTCAATCGAGTAAAATTGAGACTAAGTGAGGAAGTGCGGGGGTGTTATATAGTGAGTTCATTAGACAAAACGATGTATTTTGACTTTGGGGCTAACCAACCAAAGGACGTGCACGATACACTGGTTACGGTCTATCAAGCACTAGAAGAAAAGGGTTATAACCCAATCAATCAGATTGTCGGGTACCTGCTATCGGGCGATCCTGCGTACATCCCGCGAATCAATGATGCGCGGAATTTAATTCGCAAGCACGAACGGGACGAGATCATTGAAGAGCTCGTGCGGTTCTACTTGAATCAGAACGGACCGGTGAAACCATCATGAAGTTAATGGGATTAGACGTGGGTTCACGGACCGTGGGTATCGCAATCAGCGACGCCCTCGGGTGGACGGCGCAAGGGGTCGAGATTATCCCGATTGATGAAGAGGCAGAAGTATTCGGACTCGACCGGGTCGCGGAGCTGGTCAAAGAGCACGACGTTGACGGGTTCGTGGTCGGGCTTCCCAAGAATATGAATAATACGCTTGGCCCCCGGGTCGCCGCTTCGCAACGATACGGTCAAATGCTGACGGATCGGTTTCATTTACCCGTTGACTTCGAAGATGAACGGTTGACAACGGTTGAAGCGGAGCGTATGTTAGTGGAACAAGCTGACACGTCACGGCGGAAACGCAAGCGTGTCATTGACAAATTAGCAGCTGGGTTAATCCTGCAGAACTATTTAG
Source organism: Levilactobacillus spicheri DSM 15429 (assembly GCF_001435095.1). Classification (GTDB taxonomy): domain Bacteria; phylum Bacillota; class Bacilli; order Lactobacillales; family Lactobacillaceae; genus Levilactobacillus; species Levilactobacillus spicheri. The sequence goes on along the minus strand of NZ_AZFC01000035.1, from coordinate 42,558 downwards.
ATCGGCACGGTAAGTTAACCCGAGAAAAGTGAGGTTTCCCATGAACGAAGACCAAGAACAAATTACTTTAGTTGATGAAAACGGCAACGAAGAGTTGTACGATGTGTTATTTACCTTTGAATCCGACGATTTTGGTAAGTCTTACATCTTGATTTACCCATCCGGCAAGAGTGACGACGAAGAAGTCGACATTCAAGCGTACGCTTTACCAGAGGATGATGATCCGGCCAACCCATCCGGTGGCGATCTGCAACTGATCGAATCCGACGAAGAATGGGACATGATCGAATCCGTTTTGAACACGTTCTTAGCGGACGGTACGGTTGATCCGAACGCGGGTAAAAAGTAAGGATTACCGAAGGAGTCTGGGACAACTGTCCTGGGCTCTTTTTGTTTGTGACCAACTTTCGGTGGCCCGGCAAAACCGGGGGTGGAAACTACTCCCCACGGGGGATTAATGGTAAAATAAGACATTGTGGAAAAATAGGGGGAATCATGACATGACGGAACAGACACACCGATTTAAGGCCGTAATTGCCGGCAAGACCTATACGATTGTGGGTCAGGCAACGGATGCCCACATGCAGGCGGTCACGGAGGTTCTGAATCAACAATATACCCAATTAAAACAACTTTCACCGCAGTTGAGCAAGGAAGACGCGGCCGTCTTGATGGCCTTTAACGCCATCTCGGACCAGCTGAAAATGGCGGCGGCGCAACCCAAGCCGACCGATGACGAGTCGGACTCACCGGCAACTACGGACCAGGAGCACTAGGCATGCTGCTGAGTTTGGGCATTCTCCTGGTCCTTTGGCTGGGCTTTCACCGGGGCTACCGGCGGGGCTTGGTGCTCCAGGTGCTGTTGACGGTCGGCTACCTGGCGGTCTGGTTAGTGGCCCGCTTGGGTGCGCGTCCGCTGGCCAGTGGCCTGGGGCAATTTGTGGGCAATCTGTCCCTCGATAGTTCGGTGAGCACCGTCGCCGCCAGTCAGAGCAGTTCTTTTTTTCTGAACGGGCTCGCGTTTTCGGCCATCTTGACGGTGGGCTACTTCGTGGTGCGCCGGGTGGCTTACGGGCTGAACCGGGTGACCTGGTTACCAGTCATTCACCAGGTTAATTCTTTGGCGGGCGGCCTGATCAACTTGGCCATTCGCTACCTGATTATTTTTTTAATCTTAAACCTATTAATTTTGTTACCAAGTACGAGCTTTCAGCGGACCTATCAGTCCTCAACCGTGGCCCAGTGGGTGGTCAAACAGACCCCCGTCCTGTCGAAGCAGGTCATGCACTGGTGGTTGAACGGACATTAGGTTGGCTGTGAGAAAGGAGCAAGCATGAACCAGAAAACACTGTCCATCATGGAATATGAGCGGATCAAGCAGGCCATTCGGGGCTATCTGGTGTCGGCAGCCGGGCAACACGAGTTGTCCCGGCTACAACCGACCGCCAATCCGGAAAAACTGCAACGGTGGTTGGACGAGACCCAGGACGGCGCTGACATTTATCGGTTGGAGAGCGGCATTCCGTTGCCCCAACTGGACGACATTCGCCCGCACCTGAAGCGGCTGGCCCTGGAGGCCGTCTTGAATGGGCTGGAATTGGCCCAGATCAGTCGGGTCCTGTGGACGACCAGTGCCGTGGTCAAGTTCTTCGACCAATTGGCCGATAAAGAAGTCACGATGCGGCAACTTGACCGGGAAGTGCACGAACTCGTGACGCTGCCCGACGTGACCCGACGTTTACGGACGTCACTCGAGGGGGACGGCCATCTGACGGATGACGCCTCACCCGAATTGCGCCAGATTCGGCAACACATCACCCAGACCGCGGCGGCGATTCGCCAAACCATGGATCAGTATACCCGGGGCAAGGACGCCAAGTATCTGAGCGAGACCATCGTCACGATTCGGGACGACCGGTACGTGTTACCGGTTCGCTCGGAGTATAAGCAACACTTCGGCGGCATCGTCCACGACCAAAGTGCCAGTGGGCAGACCCTGTTCATCGAACCCCAAGCCGTGGTGGGCTTGAACAACCGCCTGCGGCAGGCGCAGATGGATGAACGGCACGAGGAACAGCGCATCTTGGCCGAACTGACGGCCCTGTTGACGCCGTACCAAGACGAGATCCTGCGCAACGCCCAGATCTTAGGCCACCTCGACTTTATCAACGCCAAGGCGCGGTATGCCCACCAACTGCACGCCACCGAACCCAAGTTGTCCCGCGACAACGCGGTGAACCTGCGGCAGGCCCGGCACCCGCTGATCGACCCCAAGAAGGTCGTGGCTAACGATATCGCCATCGGGCAGGACTACAAGACCATCGTGGTCACGGGGCCCAACACCGGTGGGAAGACCATCACGTTGAAGACACTGGCCCTGGTCCAACTAATGGGACAGTCCGGGTTGTTTATCCCGGCCAACGAAAACAGTGTGATTGGCGTGTTCGACGACATTTTTGCCGACATCGGGGATGAACAGTCGATCGAGCAGAGCCTGAGTACCTTCTCCGGGCACATGGAAAATATCGTGGCGATTCTGAAACAGGCCGATGAACACAGCCTGATCGTCATCGATGAACTGGGCGCCGGAACGGATCCCCAGGAAGGGGCGGCGTTGGCCATCGCCATCCTGGACCAGATTGGGACCCTGGGGAGTTACGTGATGGTCTCGACCCACTACCCAGAGCTGAAGGCCTACGGGTATAACCGGCCGGAGACCATCAACGCCAGCATGGAGTTCGACGCGCAGACCCTGCAACCAACGTATCGGTTGTTGATCGGGATTCCCGGTCGCAGTAATGCCTTCGACATTGCCGCGCGGTTAGGGATGCCGGCAACGGTCGTCGCAGCGGCGCGGGGCTTAACGGACCAGGACAGTCAGGACTTAAACGCCATGATTGCCGATCTGACCGAGCAGAAGCGCCAGGCCGATGCCGACGCGGCCAGCCTGCACGACGAGTTGCAGGAGGCCACCGAGTTGCACAGCAGCCTACAGAAGCAGTTTGACCAGTACCAGCACCAGAAGGACCAATTGATGCTGGACGCCAAGCAGCAGGCCAACCGCTTAGTCGATGAGTCCCGCAAACGGGCCAACCAGATCATCGCCGACCTGCGCAAGAAGCAACTCGACGCGGGTAAGAGCGTGGTCAAGGAAGACGAGCTGATCGCGGCTCAGGGGGCGTTGAACGCCATTCAGCAGGATACCGGGTTGAAGAAGAACCGGGTCTTGCGGCGGGAAAAGGCCAAGCACACGTTTAAGAAGGGCGACAGCGTCCTGGTCAAGTCCTATGGGCAGACCGGGGTACTGATGCAACAGCTCGACGATAGTCACTGGGAGGTCCAGCTGGGTATCCTGAAGATGAAAATCGCCACCACCGACCTGGAAAAGGCCGCCGATCCCGCGAAGTCGCGCAAGCAGCCGCGGGCGTCGATTCAACGGACCGGGTCGAGTGGGATGTCGCCGACCTTGGACCTGCGGGGTCACCGGTACGAGGAGGCCATGGCCGAGGTCGACCGCTATATCGACTCCGCCTTGCTCGCGGGTTACCCGTCCGTGACGATCATTCACGGTAAGGGGACCGGGGCGTTGCGAAAAGGGGTCACCGAGTACCTGAAGCGCAATAACCGGATCAAGAGCTTCGGCTTCTCTCCCGCCAACGCGGGGGGCGATGGGTCGACCGTCGTGCGGTTCAAGTAGCTGATTTACCACAAGGTCGAGCTTCAAGACGCGCGTTTCTTACGTGGCTCGAAGTCGTGACCACGGTCGTCACGGCTCAGCTGAGCGGAAGTAATCGACCATTTTCGCTGATTTCAACTAGTAGGATGTGTATTAACTAATTAATTGTAAGCAATTTTGTTGTCTTTTTGCGATAGTCTGGTAGACTATTATCAGACGGCAACGAAAGCTGCTGGTAGTTCAGTGAGAATTTGATAGGGAGGCAGAATAATGGTTACCGAAACAACTGATAAGACCTTTGAACAAGACACTGCCAAGGGTGTCACTCTGACCGATTTTTGGGCAACGTGGTGCGGTCCTTGTCGGATGCAATCACCAGTGGTTGAACAATTAGCCGATGAGATGGGCGATCAAGTGACGTTCAACAAGATGGACGTCGACGCGAACCCGAACACCCCACAATCCTTCGGTATCATGAGTATCCCAACGTTACTCGTGAAGAAGGACGGCGAAGTGGTCGACTCCATCGTGGGTTACCACTCCAAGGAACAATTGAAGAAGATTTTAGACCAATACCTGGCTTAAGGGATGGGTCGCAAAAAGGGATTTCCGCTAAATCGTTAACGGAAATCCCTTTTTTTAAAAATTTGTTATTCCTCAGGTGTATCGGCCGCGGGTGCCCCGACGATCTTGAGGGGTTCCGGGGCGTCGTAGTTGGGGACCGTGTCGTCCGGGTCGGTGTAGACGTCGAAGGTCACGGCCTGACTCCGCAACTTGCGGGTCGTGTCGACCAGTTCCGCTTCGGCGGTGACCCCGAGCTGCTGAGCCATCATCTCGGCCAAGAAGCCCGCCTCTAACGTAAAGTCGGGGGTGCTGTCGAGGCGCTTGCGCAGGGCAACGGGCTCACCGCTAAGCTGCCAGCGGGTCATCTCGGCACTCTGCTTGAGCAGGGTGAGGGTCCCGAAACCGGCTTGTTGAAAAAAGACCGCGGCGTCTTTGGGATTGGCTAACGGGAACTTACGGGCAAGCGCCTTGCCCGCCCAGTAGCCGATGGCGCCCTTGTCATCGCCGAGCAGTTCGGGCAGCAGGGCGTCACGGAATAAGAGTTGGGGAAAGTAGGGCGCGCCCGCAGCGTCGCTCATGACGGTTTGATATAAGTTTTTCACGATGGTTGACTCCTTCGTTTGAATTCATGACCTGAATGTAACCTCTTTGCTATTATACCGTAAATTTTTTGTCACATGGTGTGTGGGGGAAATTTTAGGTTTTCTTATGGCGAAACCGTCCGGACAGTGGGGCGAAACTTGAAACCGGTTCAAAAAAAGGCGATAATATAGATTCAAGAAAAGAACGAAGGAGCGTTGAGTCATGCAAAATCATCCGATTGGATTAATGGATTCAGGGGTTGGCGGCTTAACGGTTTTAAGAGAGATTCAACGGTTGTTACCCACCGAAGAGACGGTGTATCTGGGTGACCAGGGGCGGCTTCCCTATGGCCCCCGGTCGCCACAGGAAGTTGCGCAGTTTACCCAACAAATCGAAGCCTTCCTGGAACGTCGGCACCAGATCAAGTTGTTCGTCATTGCGTGCAACACGGCAACGGCGGCGGCCTTGCCCGCCCTGCGGCAACGGGTCAAGATTCCGGTCGTGGGAGTGATCGTCCCGGGGGCCCGCAGCGCGGTTCAAGCGACGCGGCGGCACCGCATCGGGGTCATCGCCACGCAGGGGACCGTCAAGAGTGACCAGTACCGCCACCAGATTCAGGCGTTGGCCCCCGGCGATACCGTGGTGAGCTTAGCCACGCCGGACTTTGTGAAGCTGGTCGAGCACAACGACCTGACGTCGCCACAGGCCTTCGCCGCGGTGGCGCGGGGCCTGGCACCGTTCAAGCACCAGGACATCGATACCCTGGTGATGGGGTGCACCCATTTTCCGCTTCTGCGGGCAGCCATTCAGGCCGCACTGGGACCGGACGTGACCCTGGTCGATCCCGGGACCGCTACGGCAGAAATGGTCACCGCGTTGCTGGATTACGCGGGACAGGCCAACGATACGGGGGTCTTACACCCGGCCACGGTGACCTATACGACCGGGGATCCCGCCCAATTTGATACGTTAGCGCAGGCCTGGTTGACGGCACCGGTGTTACCGGCTCAGCCCGTCAGCCTCGCCACCTTAGAACAGGCCACATTGGAGGAATCGTCATCATGGAAGAAATCCTAGTCATTGCAACGTCGAACCCCGGGAAGGCCCGGGAGTTTCGCGCCATCTTCGAACCCAAAGGCATTACGGTCAAGACCCTCGCCGATTTTCCCGCGTTACCGGCGATTCCGGAGACCGGCACGACGTTTACCGAAAACGCCCAGCTGAAGGCCACCACGGTCGCCCAGGCGACCCAACTTCCCGTCTTAGCGGATGATTCGGGGCTGATGGTGGACGCCCTGAACGGTGAACCGGGCATCTACTCCGCCCGGTATGCCGGGGACCACGACGACGCCAAGAACAAGGCCAAGCTGTTGGCCAACCTGACCGGTGTTCCGGCTGCCGACCGAACGGCGCGGTTTCACACGTCGTTGGTCCTGGTGAAGCCGAACGGTCAGGAACTGATTACGACGGGGGAAATTCAGGGCACGATCCTGACGGCCCCCCGCGGGGATGATGGGTTCGGGTACGATCCGCTCTTTTACGTGCCGGCCGAGCAGCAGACCTTTGCGGAAATGCCGCTGGCCCGTAAGAATCAGATCAGCCACCGGGCCCGGGCCACGGCGGAGATGTTGACCAAGTTCGATGAATGGTGGGGGGCGTAAGCATGGCACGTTGGCTAGTGATCAGTGATAACCACGGTGACCGGGAGATCTTACCGGACCTCCGCCGGAAGCTGCGGCCGGACGTGACCTTTCATTGCGGGGATTCCGAGATGACCGCCGATGACCCCTGGTTCTTGGCCCCGAATACCTACGTTGTCCGGGGAAACATGGACATCGACGACGGCTTTCCGTTGGCACTCACGCCTAAGATCGATGGGGCACAGGTCCTGTTGACCCACGGCCACCGCGACGCCGTGCACTGGGACTTGACGAAGCTGCAGCTGCACGCCGAGGCGGTCCAGGCCGACGCCGTCTTCTTCGGTCACACCCACGAGCTGGCGGTCGAGATGACCGGTGGCCGGTTATACTTAAATCCCGGCAGTATTAGCCAACCCCGCGGTGAATTTCGCACCCTAGGTGGCACCTGTGCGCTGGTGACCGTGACGCCGGAACAATGGCTGGTGCAGTACTATACCCGGGATGGGCGGCCCGTGACGCGCCTGAAATTTAGCTTTGAGCGCCCCCAGAAAGGATGACTGATTCATGATTGATGCTGCGGTTGAGCAGCTGCTTCTAGAAGACCCCAAGAGTTACGTGATTCCCGCCGACATCGTGGCGACCGTCACGGCGACCAACACCCTGGAGCACGCCTTGATGGTGCTCTCCAAGGTCGGCTACACGCGGATTCCCGTGTTGGCGCCGGACGACCACTTACAGGGGCTGTTGTCGTTATCGGCCGTGACCGATAGCCTGTTAAAGGTCCCGGGCGCCGCGGTCGACCAATTGAGTGGCGTCCAGGTCGCCGACGTGATGCAACCGGTCAAACGGTGGGTGGACGATCCGACCAAGTTGGAAAAAATCTTAAACCTGTTGGTGGACGAACCCTTCCTGCCGTTGGTGACGGAAGACATGATCTTCCAGGGCATCATTACGCGCCGGGAGATCCTCAAGCGGGTCAATTACCTGGCCCATAACCTGGACCGGGAGTATCAGGTGACCCGCCGCGAACTGGATCCCGCCGCCGAGAATCGGTAAGCAAAACAAGAGAATGGACTATCAAAAAAGGTTGAGACCTGCGTCTCAACCTTTTTTAGCTGTCTGATAATGTGATTGACGTACCCGCGACGCACTTTCAAGACTTGCTACGCTTTGGGGGTGGTCATGGCGTGGGTCGGCAACGTGATGCCGGCCTGGCGGATCGCCTTGAGGTAGGCGGTCAGAAAGGTGGCTTGAAGGTTGAATTGACTGCCATTCTTGGCAATGAGGCCGACCTGATAGACCAGCTCACCGCTGGGCAGGGTGACGACGCCGGTCAACACCGGATCTTCGATGATACTGGGGTGCGCGGGGACCAGTTGCTCGTTGACCCGTTCGATGATGGCGGGCAGCTGTTCGACCGGCGTCGACGTCGCGATGGGGATGTTGACCAGGGCCCGCATGTTGTTGCGTGACCGGTTGGCAATGATGGTGATGTTGCGGTTGGGGATGTAGTTGACGGTCCCGTCCGCGCTAGTCACCTGCGTGGTCCGGAGCCCCAGGGCGGTAACGGTGCCTTCGATGGTACCGATTTTCACAGCATCCCCCACGTCAAACTGTTGCTCGACTAAGATTGAGATCCCCGTGACCAGGTCGCTGACGAAGCCCTGAGCGCCCAGCCCTAAAGCCAGACTGAAGATTCCGGCCCCGGCGACCAGGGTGCCCACGGGAACGCCCAGCGTGGAAAGTAACGCGTAGACCCAGAAAAACAGGACGGTGTAGTGAAAGAGGTTCATGGTCAGCATGCTGATGGTCTGGAGCCGGTTGCTGGTCTGATCACGACTGGCCAGGTATTTCTTGAAACTGCGACTTAAAATGGCTTTTCCAATCAGGTTAATGAGAAAAAATAACACGGTCAAGGCGACCAGGTTTAAGAAGCGGGTCGTGACCAGGTGAAAGAAGGATTCCCAGTTAAAGGACTGGATGTAGTGTTGAAACCACTTGGTAGAAGTGGCGGTGGTGGTAACGAGTGCTTGGATCGTCAACGGACGAACCCCCCTTGGTAAGAATAAGGAACTTCCTTAGTTTAGCAGACTTTTCGGGCGTGTGCGGACCGAAGTGGTGAAAATCACGAACGGTTGTGGGGTTTTAATTGCGCGGTGGGGGCGAGAATGCTATTCTAATGGTAAGTAACCGAATACAAGGAGGGGTTGTCATGACCGGTGGACAAGTAGCGGGCCTGATTGCAGCAATCGCAGTGCTCATTCTAGTGCTCTTCATTGGGATGTTCTTAATGAAATTAAACAAAACGTTGGGTGAGCTGAATCATTCAATGAAAACGATGACGAGTGATGTGGATACCATTAGTCATCAGGCGGAAAACATTATGGCCAATGCCAATGAATTACTGGAAGACGTCAATAAGAAGGTGGCCACGATCGATCCCGTGTTCCAAGCGGCCGCTGACTTAGGCGAGAGTGTCTCCGATTTGAATGCGGCGACCCGTAAACTGACCGATCGCGTAAGTGATACGGTCAAGACCACCGCTAAAACGTCGTTAGCAGCCCGGGTAGGCAAGACCGCGTTTGATCTCTACCGCAGTCGGAGCCACAAACACCAGGATTAGCACAGAGAAGGGAAGGTCATCAAGATGGCAAAACACAAATTATTAGCTGGTTTATTATTAGGTGGGGCGGCCGTGGCCGCGTACCACACCTTAGATTTGGAACAGCGTGAAGCCCTGAAGGATGCAGCTCGTGACCGGTGTAACGCGTTAAAGGACCGTGCCGTGGACTACGCGTTCTACGCTGCCGATGCCCTGGACGACTTCAAGGAAGACTTGAACGACCGGTTGGCGGATAAGGCCGCTGCCGCGGACGACTATCAGGCTGACGACGACCCGGCGACCGTTGCGGACCACAAGGCCGATGACGACATCGTCTTGAGCAGCGATGAAGTGGCGGACATTGAGACGCCCACGGCCCCGGTGAACTCGGTTGCCAGTGAACCGGCCGCCGAGACGACCCCGACCGACTCCGCCGAAGACCATTCTGAAGCTTAAATCATCTATATAAAAAGCCATTCCGTTGCTGGAATGGCTTTTTTCATGGACTGGCAGGGCCCGCTTCTCAGCGGATGTCACGGCATGTTGTTTAAATTGGAGGAAGCTGTCGATTGCTTCCGCTCAGCTGGGCCGTGACGACCGTGGGCACGACTTCAAGCCACGCAAAATACATGTGTCTTGAAGCTCGGCCTTGTGATAAGCCAGCTGAGGAACGCTGACTAACCACAATTTCACGGTCTGGGCCCAGCTTCTCTCCAGCAATCTTAATAATGGCAGCCATGACCGTCATAACGTGACGGCTGTGTTGTGTGTTTATTATTGGGAAATATAAGCCGATGGAACGGTTAGTCAATGCCACTGTTTTTTCGATCAATTAGTACGACGCGTAAGCCACTTCATAAAAAGCCCCCAGGGCCGCTCACCGAATCACGGGGATTCGACGAGCAGCCCTGGGGGCCAGCGTTGCCGTCGGGATTAGCCGACGTAAGTCAGTTCCTTAGAGGTGTGCGTGAACGGCAGTGAACCGGTCTCGGTCACGTGGACACAGTCCTCGATTCGGACACCGGCGACACCCGGAATGTAGATACCGGGTTCGATGGAGAAGCACATGCCGGGTTCTAAGACCAGGTCGTTCCCCGCCATGATGGATGGGAATTCGTGGTCACTCATGCCCATACCGTGGCCGAGGCGGTGAATGAAGTATTCACCGTAGCCGGCCTTGGTAATGATGTCCCGGGCGATCTTGTCGAGTTCCGCGGCGGTCATGCCGGGTTTCACGGCGGCTTGGGCCGTTAACTGTGCTTCCAGACAAACGGCGTAGATTTCTTTTTCCTTGGCCGTCGGGGTTCCCAGGGCTACGGTCCGGGAGGCGTCACTGATGTACCCGTCGTAGACCGTTCCGAGGTCGAACAGCACGAGTTCGTTGTTGGCGAACTTGGTGTCGTTCGTGGCCCCGTGGGGTTCTGCGGCGTGGGCGCCGGCCTGGACCAGACTCCCGAAGGACATCTCCATGATGCCTTCCTTCATTAACGCGTATTGCAGTTCGGCCACGGCGGATTCCTCCGTCTTGCCCGCTTGAACGGCGGCAAATCCGTGTTCGAAGGCGAAGTCGTCCCATTTCCCGGCGATTTCCAACTTCTTGATCTCGTCGGCCGACTTGATCAGGCGCATGTGCTCGATGAAGCTGGTGATGTCGAGATCAAAGGTCGGGTCGGTGAATTGTGCGGCGAGGGCTTCCATCCGGGCAACCTGCAATTGCCCCTTTTCGAGAGCAATCCGACCGGGCGTCACGTGCCGGCGCTTGATCTGGTCACCAATCATGGCCCACGGGTCTTCGTGGTCTAGGTAACCAATGACCGGGTATTGCCACCCAGTCGCCTTGATGACCTCAACCTCGAGTGCGGGTGCGAAGATGAAGGGATCTTGGTCCGGGAAAATCACTAACGCCAGGACCCGTTCGATGGGGTCGCTCCCAAAACCGGTGAGGTATTGAATGGTTTTCGGGTTGCTCAGGTAGGTGAGGCTAGCGTGGTGTTCGGCGGTCCATTGTTGAATTTGTTCGAGTTTTGACATTTAATCACCCCTTAAAAAGATAGACATATTATAGCATAGTCGGACATGAGGCTTGAAAATTCCATGAAATTAGGGTATTCTTTGATATGAAAGCGTTTTCAGTCTTGCGCAAGGAACTGCGGTTCTGTATACTTGTCAGGTCGCATGAAAACGAATGAAAACAACTTAAATCATGGAAGAAAGGGCTATCGCAATGGAAAAACAAACAGTAACGATTTACGATGTGGCACGGGAAGCCGCGGTCTCGATGGCCACCGTTTCGCGGGTGGTTAACGGGAATCCAAACGTTAAACCAGCTACACGGAAAAAGGTGCTTGAGGTCATCGACCGGTTAGACTACCGGCCCAACGCCGTCGCACGAGGACTGGCTAGCAAGAAGACCACGACCGTGGGGGTTATCATCCCCGACGTCACCAACGAGTATTTTGCGTCATTAGCACGGGGAATCGATGATATCGCGATGATGTACAAATACAACATCATCCTGACCAACTCCGACGAAAACGGCGGAAAAGAGGTCCAGGTCCTGAACACCTTAATGGCTAAGCAGGTCGATGGGATCATCTTCATGGGTAACCGGGTCACCCCCGAGTTGCGCGAAGAATTCAAGCGCTCCAAGGCGCCCATCGTCTTGGCCGGTTCCGTGGACGACGAAAAGTCGCAACCAAGTGTCAACATCGATTACGTTGCTGCCGTTGCGGAAGCCGTTAAGAACCTGATCGATCATGGCAACCAAAAAATCGCCTTCGTTTCGGGTCCCATGGACGAAGCGATTAACCATGACTACCGGTTGAAGGGGTACAAGAAGGCCTTGAAGGATGCCAACATTGCCTTTGACGACAAGTTGATCTTTGAGACCGACTACACCTATAAGGCGGGCCAGGCGCTAGAACCAGCCCTGACCGCTGCCGGTGCAACCGCGGCCTTTGTCGGGGACGACGAATTGGCAGCGGGCGTCATGAACGGCTTGACGGACGCCAACGTGGCCGTGCCGGACACGTTCGAGGTCATCACCAGTAACGACACCAAGCTGACCGAATTGGTTCGGCCAAAGATGAGTTCGATCACGCAACCCCTGTACGATATTGGGGCCGTGGCGATGCGGTTACTGACCAAGTTGATGAACAACGAAACGGTCGACGAAAACACGGTCATCCTGCCATACGGCTTGATGAAGCGGAGTTCGACGAAGTAAAACCGAAGCAGCGCCGTCTGGTGGCGTGCGGAAGGGCCTGGGAGAAATCCCGGGCCCTTTTTGGGGTCGACGGGCATTTTTTCCGTGGCGGAAGCCGTCACGGGCGGCCGGGCTTACCGGGAAATAACTTAAGTCCCCCTTAAACTTTTGGCTAGCCAGCTGTGCTACAATAATAGGCAACGAAAGAGGAGAGAGGTGGCTTTTTGTGAGTGCCAATAGTCGAATGGAACGTTACCATTCCGCAGACCGGGAGCCCCAAGAACAGCCGCAAGCCCCTAAGACCTACCGCCGCCGGCCCGCACTGGCGCGCTGGGTCGGCCTGTTAGTGGCCCTGTTGACGCTAACGGTCGGGTTAAAGTTCACGGCGTTTAACGCCACGTACACCGCGGGCGTGGTCTCCCGCTCGACGGTGGGCGAAAAGGTCATCAACCGCTTGAACAACGAGTTGAGTGACATCGGCATTACCGGCGACCCGGTGACCACGAGTCTGGTACAGCCGTACCTGGCGCAGGGCATCCGGCAGATATACGGTCAGCAGACCACGACCGTGGATTCGACGGACCTGGCCAACGCCATCAGTGCGCAGGCCAGCAGTATGGGAACGACGGCCAGCACCACGCTGACCCAGTCGTTGACCAAGCGGGCCCAGAAGTTGGTTGACCAGGCCTTTGGGACCACGGCGATGCAGACGGCGGCCGGGAAGCTTCAGCAGGCCATGCGGCTCAATCAGTGGATCATGATTGGGGTCGGCTTGTTATTGGTCGTGACGATGATTTACGCGATTGGGGTCCACCATTTTCTGGGGAGCCTCGGACCGGGGCTGGCCTTGGGTGGCTTGTTGACCGCAATCCTGGGTGCCTTAGGTTGGATCGTGGGGTTGCCGTTGGCGGTCGCGACCGTCACGGGGACCGGTAAGAGCCTTCTGTTGGCCGTGGGTCACGGGAGTCTCGGCGTCGTGATTTTTCTGGGCGTTGCCGAGATTGTCTTGGGTCTGCTGGTCCTGTTGGGACACCGGACCTTTCGGAATAGCTAATGAAAAAGGGTGAGGAACCTCACTCGGATGCGCAAAAAGCATGCAGGGAATGCTCGATTCTTCGAGGAATTGCCTGCATGCTTTTTTATTTTCCCTATGTGAATGATGGGCTCGATTAACGGCGTCAGCCTAACGCCCCTGGTTCCCACGGGAGGGTTGCCGCAGGGTCACGTCGTTGAGAACGTCCTGCAGGGTGATCTTGGCCATCTGGGCCTCGGCGGCGGCCTGAATCTCATCGTAATAGTGGGCCAAGGTCGCCGGCATCACGGCGCCGACCGGACACGACTGGGACGTGTGCTGATCCACGTTCAGTAGCGTGGGCGTGCCCGGCAGGCTGCGGTAAATGTCGCGGAGGGTGATCTCGCTGGGGTCCCGCGCCAGGGCGAGCTGCTTAGGGCCGTGCGTCGGGGCTAGCAGATCCGTTTTCTTCAGGGTCGCCATGATTTTACGAATCAGACTCGGTGAGGTCTCGAGGCTACTGGCAATTTCTTGGCTGGTCATCTTTTGGCCGTGAAAGTAGGCGATGTAGACCAGGACGTGGATGGTATCGCTGAGTTGTGTGTTGGCCATGGTACGCCACCTCCTTTTATTCTTTTGTAACTTATTTTATAACACTTTTCGGAATAAGTCAGTCATTTTATCGATGGAAACAAGTTAAACAATTCAATTGACATTCGGAACAAAATGTTTTATCTTAAAAGTGTACTTAAAACTAATACAAATTAATTAGGGGGTCTGCATTATGGCAGCAATCACGATTTTCGGTAAAGGAAACATGGGTCAAGCAATCGGTGATGTGTTTAAGCAGGGCGGTAACCAGGTCAGCTTCATCGACCGGGATGATCCCGTCGAAAACTTGGGGGCCATCGTGGTCTTGGCGGTACCGTATGCGGCGGCCCTCGCCATTGCCCAGCAGAATCAGGCTCAGTTGGCGGGCAAGGTCGTCATCGACATCTCCAACCCACTCAATTTTGAGACCTGGGATGAGTTAGTGGTTCCGGCCGACAGTTCGGCAGCGGCGCAGATTGCGGCGGCTCTGCCACAAGCCAAGGTCGTCAAGGCGTTCAACACCACCTTTGCGGCGACGCTTCAGAGCCGACAGGTGGCGGGTCAGGCCCCAACCACGGTTCTGGCGGCGTCCGATCACGCGGACGCCAAGCAGGCTTTAGCCGCGGCCCTGAGTGATAGCGGCGTGCAGGTCATCGACGCCGGCTCCCTGAAGCGGGCACGGGAACTGGAGAGCTTCGGCTTCTTGCAGATGACGTTGGCCGCTAACGACAAGATTGGGTGGAATGGCGGCTTTGCTGTCTTGAAGTAATCGCAGAATAGAAAAAGAAAACGTCCTCCGGATCGGTCATGACCGGGGATGGCAAACACGAAAAGCGGCCGGGAATCGTCATTCCGGGCCGCTTTTGCGTTATCTATGGTAAGCTTAGGAAAAAGTGAGGTGGGCACATGACAAAAACGGTCACGGTCGCTTGGCAGCCGGAGACGGCCGGCAAGACGCCGGTCTATCAGCAGCTGGTGGCGTATTGTCTGCGGGAGGTTCGGGTCGGTAATTGGTTGGCGGGTGACCGGTTACCGTCCCAGCGGCAATTGGCCGCGCAACTCGGTCTCAATCGCAGCACGGTCCACGCCGCGATGGCGGAGTTGCAGGCGCTGGGGGTGGTGCAGACCGCCCATGGCGGGGGCACCCGGGTCACGGCGGCGAGCTGGTCGACTCTGTTGGCGGCCTCGCCGGATTGGCGTGACTGGGTCGCTGCCGGCGAATTCACGGCGAACCAGCCCCTGATCCAAACCATCAACCAACGGGAGCCGACGGTGCCGATTCGTCTGAGCACGGGGGAGTTGGGACCGGACCTCCTGCCGAAGCAGCGGGTCCAGGCCGCGATGATCCAAGCGGCCAACCACATGACGACATTGAATTATCTCCCGGCGCGCGGGTCGTTGGCCTTACGGGAGGCGCTGGTCGAACGGCTGCACCGGTGGGGTATCACGACCACGCCCGACAACGTGTTGATCACCTCCGGGTCGCTGCAGGCCCTGCAACTGATCACGGCGGGACTGCTGGAACCGGGGGCCACGGTCTACACGGCGCCAGCCAGCTATTTACGGTCGTTACGGGTCCTGGAGGCGGTTCAGGCCAAGTGGGTGCCCGTGCCGGTCGATGGGGAAGGGTTGGCTTACTGGCACATCCCCCAAACCACGGGGGCCCAGTTACTTTACACGGTGCCCACGTTTGCGAATCCCCTGGGGACCGTGACCAGCGTTCAGCGGCGGCGGGACCTCCTGGACTTTGCCCAGCGCCGGCGCCTGCCCATCATCGAAGACAGCGCCTATCAAAACCTGTGGTTGGCGGAACGGCCGCCGGAACCGTTGAAGGCGCACGACCGGCACGGCAACGTCCTGTACCTGGGAACCGTGTCGAAGGACCTGGCACCGGGCCTGCGGGTGGGGTGGTTAGTGGGCCCCAGCGCCGTGGTCGCCCGGTTGGCCGACATTAAAATGCAGATGGATTATGGAGCCAGTTCCTTGTCCCAAATGACGCTGACCGCCCTCTTCCGGGCACCAGACTTTGACGCGGCGCAGACCACCTTACGGAACCGGCTGCGTGAGCGACGTGACGCCGCTCTGGCTGCGTTGACGGCGGAGCTGACCGGACTGGCGACCTGGAACCGGCCGACCGGGGGCTTCTACATCTGGGTGCAGCTGCCCGCGCAAGTCGAGCTGAACCGGCTGTTTCAAGCGGCGCTCCAAGCGGGGGTCCTGATCAACCCGGGGACGGTCTACGGCACGACGGAACGGGCGTTACGCCTATCGTACGCCTACGCGACCCCCGCAGATTTTCGGCAGGGGGTCCGGGTGCTGGCCCGGTTAATCCAGGACCAGCTCCGGTGAGTCGGCGGTGAGAATCTGCGTAGTGACTGCGGCCTGAAAGTGGGTGGTCAGGAGGTCCGCCAAGGCGGGCACCGCGGCGGCGACGGGACCGGTTCCTTGAGGCTGCTCGAGGACGAAGACGGCGTCTCGGGTCTGGTCGGTCAGCAGGGTCCGCTGCCCCTCACGCCAGTTGAAGCACCGGCAGATGACGTCTTGCTGGTCGCGGTAGATGACCTCACCGGGGAGCGCCGGTTCGTTGTGGTCGCTGCCCAAGGGCCAAAAGGCTTCGCCCCCAGTGGCGACCGTCAGGTGCATGTCCCCGACGAAGGTGGCCAGGTCCTCGCCTCCCACGGGCAGGCCGTAGCGCAGAGAAATCGTATTATAGGCGTCGACGAGGGGCGCAATCGGGTGAACCGGTTGGCCCTTGTCGACCCGCTTGAGCAGGGCCTCGATGGATGATCGAGCGCCCTTTTTGGTTTTAAATTGATGATAAACGGCGCGCCAGGTCTGGACCACGGGATTCTGACTGAAGGGGTCGGCCCCGAGAAACTGCTGGGCGTCGTGATTGGCTTGGGCCAGTTCGGCCGCCGGGAACCCGGCGGATTGGTCGAGGTGGTGGGCCACGACGACGCCGATTTGGGCGGCGGGGAACAGGGTGCTAAAACTGGGATCGATGATGAAACGAGACATGTTGTCAACTTCCTTTCTGAATGAGCTTGAGTTTAGCACGGATGCGACCGGCTGGTCCCAACCAAATCGGGGCAATGCCCCCAACCAAATCCAGTGGTGTTGCCCCTAACTGATCCCCGGGCAACCGGGATTTTACGGTAATCGCTTCACACTATAAATTAGTTGTCTAATCTTTCAATTCCCACCTATTAAGGCACTGGACGGCAAATGATTCACCAGTCAAAGATATTTGTTGCATTAATTCGATTAATGGCTAATATGTAGATTAGTAAAACAAAAAGTGATGTTGGTTTACCGCATATCTTTTTGGGGGAGGAATCACGTATGTCAACTGTACGGCAGGAAAATAGTCAAAAGAAGTTCAAGAAGATTCAAGAAAGCAAGTATTGGGTAGCGGCGGCCTTGGCCGTTGCCACGTTGGGGGTCGGAACCACCTCCCTTCAGGCAAAGGCGGATACCACCTCCACCACGAGTGATGCACAGACCACGTCATCCGCGGCAACGACGACCCAAACGTCGTCAGCGGTTGCTCTTCGGGGGACGAGTGCCGCTGGGGATGAGAGCACGGCGTCTTCGGCGGCCAGCGCGGCGACCAGTACCGCGAGCGCTGCCAGCGCGGCAGCCAGTAGCGCGGCTGCGGGTACGGGCCTGACCGCTTCGTCCGCGGCGTCCGAAGCCACCGACCCGACGAGTGGTGCCGCAAGTGCGGCTAACAGTGGGGCGGCGAGTGTTGCGACGAGCGTTGCCAGCAGCGCTGCCACGCCAGCCGCTAACGCACTCGCCAGTTCGGCGGCTAGTTCCGCGGCCCCGGCGAGCGCAGCGGCCGGCACGACCGCGACCACGACGGCCACCACACCCGCTACGGGGACGTCAGCGGCCACCACGGCCAAGGCAACCAGTGCGTCAGTGGGCTACACGGACAGCAGCGTCTTTGATTGGTCCACGGACCAAGCGACCGCTTCGGCGACCGTGACCGGGGTCAACCAGACCGTCAGTGGGATCATCTCGATTCCGCCGACCTACACCACCAACGGGCAGACCTACCAGGTCACCGCGATTGGCAACGCGGCCTTTGCGTCCGACACCGGGAAGACCACCGACTTGACGGGGGTCATCTTTAACCAGGGCCTGACCACCATTGGCGATTCTGCCTTTGCTTATTTGAGTAACCTGTCCAGCGTGGACTTCTCGAATGACCCGGACTTAAAGACCATCGGGGACCTGGCCTTCGTATCATCCGGGTTGACCCAATTGACGCTGCCTGCCAGTGTGACCACCATCGGCAACGAGGCGTTCACCTATAACAGTCACCTGACCAGCGTGACCTTGCCCGCCAGCCTGACCAGTCTAGGGACCACGGCCTTTGCCAGTGACGAGGCCTTGACGTCGGTCGACCTGAGTCAGGCGACTCAGCTGACCACGCTGAGCGATCACGCCTTTGAAAATGACCCGTTGACGTCGCTGACGATTCCGGCCAACATCGTGACCATTGGGACTAACACTTTCGCGAACAACCTGGCCCTGAAGACGGTCACCTTTGCGCCCGACAGCCAGCTGACCACGATTGGGCCGAGTGCCTTCATTTATGACGGTCAAATCAGTCAGCTGGACTTACCCGCGAGCCTGCAAACCATCGCCAACGATGCCTTCTTGGCGAACGTGGGGCTGCAAAGCGTGACCTTTGGGGCCGGCTTACAAACGATTGGCGACAACGCCTTTACCTACGATGGGGCGTTGACCACGGCCGACTTCAGTCAGGCGACGCAGCTCAAGACGATCGGCAACGCGGCCTTCGAGTACGCCGGGTTGAATCAGGCGTTGACCACGCCCGCCAGCCTGACCAGCATCGGGGACTACGCCTTTGCCGGTAACCAGCTGACCAACCTGACGTTGAACAACGGGTTGACCAGCATTGGCAACAGCGCGTTTATCTACAACCACTTGAGCAACGCCTTGACGTTGCCCACGTCGCTCACGACCGTCGGCAGTCAGGCATTTTATGGAAACGAACTGTCAATGGTCGCCATCCCAACGACGACCACGGTCGGGACCGACGCCTTCACGTACAACCGGATCAATGACCTGACCGGGGGCACCACGCCGGCGGCCATCGCCAACGACCAGGCCGTCACGACCTTTACCGACTCGGCCCACCTGAATCTGACGGATCTCTTTAACCTGAACCTCGGCGGGCAAACCACCAGCAACCTGGTCGTGACCAACATGGTGGGCGATGACGGCCCGGTCACGCTGCAGAACGGCCAGTTCGTGGTGCCGACCGGGACCAATCGGTTCACGTTCGACTGGGAACTGCCGGCCGGTAACGGCATCAGCGCCTACAGCGGGCAATACACGGTCGTACTGGACGATCCGAACATCAAGGTCATGGATTCGACCATCTTTACAGGGACCGACTGGACGCCGGCGGATAACTTCGTGAGTGCCCAGACCAGTGCCGGGACGACGGTGCCACTGGCCAATCTGACGGTCGATAAGGGGACCCTGAACACCGACGTTGCGGGGACCTACGCCGTGACCTACAGCTACGGCAACGAGACGGAAACGGCCACGATCACCGTGGTCAAGCGAAACTTCGCGGTCTCCCTGCAGGGGTCGCAACAGATCACCTATACCGGGAGCCCCGTCACGCCGGATGCCGGCAACTATACGGTCAGTCTGCCGAACGGCACGCAGTATGAGCTTTTGTCAACAGCCTACCTCAGTTACGCCGCCACGACCAACGTCAGCGACACGCCGACCACGGTCAGCCTGTCACAAGCCGGTCTCGACTGGTTGAATAGTTTGCCCGATGTCTCGACCATGTACAACTTTACCCAGGGGACCAGTGCGGCCAGCTTCACGGTAACGCCGGCGCAGGTGACCCTGACCATCAATAACGTGGTGAAGCACGCAGGTCAACCCGACCCAGCGCTAACGGCGACAGTGACCGGCATGCAAAACAATGAGACGTTAGACTATAAGCTGGAACGGGCCGACGGCGTGACGCCGGGGACCTACGCGATTACGGCGGAGTTGGGGAGCAACCCGAACTACACCGTGTACACGACGGACGGCACCCTGACGATCGAGCCGACCCTGCAAAGCCTGACGGGGAACGATTACAGCCTGTACGTCGGTGACCCAACGCCCACGGTCACGGACTTTGACGCGACCGCAACGGACGTGAATGGGGAGACGACGCCGGTCACCTTGAACCTGGGAACGGCCGATCTGCAGGCACCCGGGACCTATCAGGTGACGTTAACGGCCGGTGACCTGACCAAGACGGTCACCCTGACGGTCTTACAGAACCAGATGGCCATCAACGGCCACGACTACAGCATGTACGACACCGATACGGCGCCGACCTTGGCCGACTTCGGGGCCAGTGCCACGGACAAGACCGGGGCAGCGCTCACGATGACGTCGAACTTAGCCACGATCGACGCGACGCAGCCGGGAACCTATCAGGTCGTTTTAACGGCTAGCGACGGGCAGACCAAGACGGTGACCTTAAACGTGGCCAAGAACCAGCAAAGCTTGACGGGGAACGATTACACCCTGTACGTGGGTGATCCCACGCCAACGGCCACGGACTTTAATGCGACGGCGACGGATAAGACGGGGGCGGCAGAAGCCGTCACGGTCACACTGCCGACCAGTGACCAGCTGGCGACGCCGGGCACCTACACGGTCACGTTGACCACGGCCGACGACCAGAGCAAGACGGTCAACTTGGTGGTCTTGCCCAACAAGGCCACGCTGACCGGTCAGGATGCCACCCTGTACGTGGGTGACCCGACCCCAACGGCGACGACCTTTGCCGCGACAGCCACGGATAAGACCGGGGCCAGTCAGCCGGTCAACGTCGATCTGAGCAGCGTCGACTGGACCCAGCCGAACACCTACGCCGTGACGTTATCCACGGCGGACGGTCAGAAATTAGTGGTGCACCTGGACTTGCGGGCCAACCAAACGGCCATCAATGGTCAAGATTACACCATGTACGTGGGTGATCCGACGCCTACGACGACCGACTTTCTGGCCAGCGCCACGGACAAGACCGGTTCGGCGTTGCCGGTGACCTTGGATCTGTCGCAGGCGACCCTGACGGCGGCGGGAACCTATCCCGTGACCCTCACGGCCAGCGATGGGCAGACCAAGACGGTCACGCTGACGCTCTTGGCTAACCAACAAAGTCTTAGTGCTCACGATTACACCATGTACAACACCGATCCGACGCCAACGCTGACGGACTTTGGGGCCAGTGCCACGGATAAAACCGGTGCGGCCACGACCGTGACGTCGAACTTGAGCACCGTTAATACCACGGTGCCGGGGACGTACACGGTGACGCTGAACACGGCGGATGGTCAAACCAAGACCGTTCAACTGACGGTTTTGAAGAACCAGCAGAGCCTGGTGGCTCACGACTACACCATGTACAACACCGACACGACACCAACGTTGACGGACTTTGGCGCTAGCGCGACGGATAAGACGGGTGCGGCGACGACCGTGACGTCGAACTTGAGCACAGTCAATGCCACGGTGCCGGGGACGTACACGGTGACGCTGAACACGGCGGACGGCCAAACCAAGACCGTTCAGCTGACGGTTTTGAAGAACCAGCAGAGTCTGGTGGCTCACGACTACACCATGTACAATACCGATTCGACGCCAACACTGACGGACTTTGGCGCCAGCGCGACGGATAAAACTGGTGCGGCGACGACCGTGACGTCGAACTTGAGCACGGTTAATGCCACGGTGCCGGGGACGTACACGGTGACGCTGAACACGGCGGACGGCCAAACTAAGACCGTTCAGCTGACGGTTTTGAAGAACCAGCAGAGTCTGGTGGCTCACGACTATACCATGTACAACACCGACACGGCACCAACACTGACGGACTTTGGCGCCAGCGCGACGGATAAAACCGGTGCGGCGACGACCGTGACATCGAACTTGAGCACGGTCAATGCCACGGTGCCGGGGACGTACACGGTGACGCTGAACACGGCGGATGGCCAAACTAAGACCGTTCAGCTGACGGTTTTGAAGAACCAACAGAGCTTAGTGGCCCACGACGGCACCATGACCGTGGGTGGTCCGACACCAACGGCGACGAGCTTCGGCGCCAGTGCCACGAATCAGGCGGGCCAGTCGATCCCCGTCACGGTTGGCTTGGCGCAGGTCAACTTGACCACGCCGGGCACCTATCCCGTGACCTTAACCACCGCGGATGGGCAAACGACCACCGTGACGTTACAAGTCTTGGCGGCACCCGTTGACCCGACTGATCCAGTTGATCCGACTGACCCCGTTGATCCGACCACACCCGTTGACCCAACGAATCCGGTCGATCCAACGACCCCAGCCGATTCCACGGATCACAGCAAGCCGGTCGATCCGCAAACGCCGACTGATCCGACGGCTCCTAGCACGCCGGTCGTGAATGGCGCAGGGGACCATCACGTGACGACTACGACCAACACTAAGACGACGAACCCGACGGCCGCAAGTGTGCGGCGTGGTCAACCCGTGACGTTGACGGCCGCAACGACGGCGACCCAGCACGCACTGGGGACGACCACCTCGTCGACCGCACAGGCCGCGCACGGAACGACGGCGCGGAAGCAAGCGACAACGACCCCAACCGTGAAGACGGCGGGGACGACGTTGCCACAAACCAATGAGCGGCCGACCACGTTCTGGTCCTTCCTGGGGATGCTGTTAGCCACCTTGGGACTGGGCATCCGGCGGCGTTCACACGATGATCGTGACTGATTAATCGCTAGATAGTCAAAAAGAGGCCGTTACGGCCGTGTGTTAGGCACACAACCGTAACGGTCTCTTTGGTTTTTTCAAAAATACTAGAGCAGAATCTTAGATAGGAAGTCCTGGGCCCGTTCCGTCTTCGGATGGGCGAAGAAGTCGGCCGGGGTGCTATTTTCCTGGATGAAACCGTCGGCCATGAACCAGATGCGGTCGGCTACGGATTTGGCGAAGCCCATTTCGTGCGTGACCACGACCATGGTCATCCCTTGATTGGCCAGTTCCTGCATGACGTTCAGGACTTCGCCGACCATTTCGGGGTCGAGGGCGGAAGTCGGTTCGTCGAACAACATGACCTTGGGGTCCATCGCGAGGGCCCGGGCGATGGCGACCCGTTGTGCCTGCCCCCCGGATAGGCTGGTCGGGAAGGCGTCGGCGTGATCGTCGAGGTTCACCTGTTGCAGCAGTTCGTGGGCCCGCTGGGTGGCCTGCGCATCGCTGAGGCCCTTGACCTTCATCGGGGCCAGCTTGATGTTCTCCAGCACCGTCATGTTCGGGAAGAGGTTAAAGCTTTGGAAGACCATGCCCATTTCCTCCCGCAGTTCGTTGACCCGCTTGGTATCGAGGGTGGTCAGGTCTTCGCCGTTGAAGGCCACGTGACCACTGGTCGGGGTCTCTAAGAGGTTGAGGCACCGTAAAAAGGTACTCTTACCACCCCCAGAGGGGCCGATGACCACGATCACTTGGCCGGGGTCAACTTGTTCAGTGATGTCCTTGAGAACGGCATTTTTGCCGAAGCTCTTGGCGAGGTTCTGGACCTCAATAATCGGTTTAGTCATGCTGCATCTTCCTTTCAAAGTGGTTCAGAATCCGCGAGGCGGTAAACGTCATGATAAAGTATAGCACCATAATCACGGCGATGGGAGCGACTCCCCGGTAAGTGTCCGACCGGACGATGTTGCTTTGGAAAATCAGTTCGGAGACCCCGATGATGGAGACGATGGAGCTATCCTTGATCAGGGTGATGAATTCGTTCCCCAGTGACGGCCAGATGTTCTTGATGGCTTGGGGCAAGATCACGTAACGCATGGTTGCGCCACTCGACATTCCCAGGCTCCGGGCGGCCTCGGTCTGACCGGCGTCGACGGAATTGATACCGCCCCGGATGTATTCGGCCACGTAGGCTCCGGAGTTGAGGGCGATGGCGATGATCCCGGAGGTCAAAGCGGGAAGGTTCACGATGAGGCCTAAGCCGAAGTAGACGAACATGACTTGGACCATCATCGGCGTGCCCCGAATGAATTCCACGTAGGCGGTCGCCAGCCAACGAATGGCGGTCTTGAGCGGGTTGCCCTGCAACATCCGGGCGAGGGACAGGATGACCCCGAGGATGAAGCCGAAGAACGTCGCGCAGACCGTGATGATCAGGGTGTATTCGACCCCAGTCAAGAAGGCCTTCCAGTAGTGCCACATGCTGGTGTTCACGGTGTTGGTCTTTAAGTATTTCCCGGCGGCCGGTAGGTAGGTCTTGTTGACCAGGTCCTGGTTCTTGATCTGGTCGACGGAGTGGTTGACCTTGTTGACCAGGGCGGTGGAGCCCTTCTTGAAGGCCACCGCGGCGACCGTGTCATCGGCGCTCAGGTTAAAGTGGCTGGGAATCATGGCCAACTGTTTGTTGTTGGCGACGTAGGCCTGAGCGGACGGCTTTTCCATGGCGACCCCGGCAATCTTATGGTTCTGGAGCGCCAGAATCAGGTCGGAAACGGAGGTCATCCCCTTGACCTTGGTGTTGGACGTTTGTTTCTTGGATTCGGTGTACATGGTCGAACCGGTCTGGGCACCGAGGGTCTTGCCCGTAAATGAGTCCTTGTCCTGATAGATGCCTTTATCGCTCTTGTTGATCACGATGCTGTAGCCCCCCTGGTAGTACAGGTGGGTGAAGTCCACGTTCTTTTTCCGAGCGGGCGTCGGGTTCATCCCAGAGATGACCATGTCGACCTTCCCCGTCTGCAGGGCGACCAGCAGGGAATCGAAGGACATCGACTTGACCTTGAGCTTGACGCCCAGGTCCTTGGCGATTTTCTGCCCCACGGCCACGTCCATCCCCACGATCTTGGTCTTCCCGTGGACCGTGGCTTGAAATTCGTACGGTGGGTAGTCGGGGGAGGTCCCCATGACCAGGGTGCCCTTCTTCTGAATCTTGGTCAGTGAGTTGTCCGTCGCGGCGTTGGCGGTGGTGAAGTGGGTACTGCCACCCCAGCCGGTCAACAGCGTCAGGATAAACACGATGCTGATAAGTAATTTTTTTGGCATACCAATTGCTCCTCTTATGTTTTTTTAATGATGTTGTTTAGTATAGGAGTCGTCGTGTATTTATGCAAGAGAAACTTAGAAAATGTTTATTTTATGCATTAAATATCCATATTTTGGGTGAAAAACGCCGTTTATACAGGATTTGGGACCTGAATATTCATTGTAACCGGTTTCGTTTGAATGCGGGGAAGATATGATTGAAAAAAGCGGGGGTGGGTGCTAAAATTAGCAATGTCTGTTTTATATGGATATATAAATAATTTAGAAAAGAGGAGTTACGATGTCAGGACATTCTAAATGGCATAACATCCAGGGTCGGAAAAACGCCCAGGACGCAAAACGTGGAAAAATTTTCCAAAAGATCTCACGTGATTTGTACCAAGCTGCAAAAGCAGGTGGTGTTGACCCCGACGGTAACCCTCAACTTCGTTTGGAAATGGACAAGGCCCGTGCAGCCAACATGCCAAAGGAAAACATCAAGCGTGCGCTTGACAAAGCCTCTGGTCTTGGTGGTGCCAAGTTCGAAGAAATCACCTACGAAGGATACGGTCCAGCCGGGACTGCCATCATGGTTTCCGCTTTGACGGATAACAAAAACCGGACGGCGGCAGCCATTCGTTCCGCCTTTACGCACCATGGCGGTTCATTAGGCGCTAACGGGTCCGTTTCCTATATGTTCGATCGGAAAGGTTACATTGTAATCTTACGTGACGGCTTAGACACGGATGAAGATACGATGTTGATGGATGCACTCGACGCTGGGGCGGACGACATGGATACGACCGATGACGAATTTACGATTTGGACGGACCCATCGCAAGAAATTGCCGTGCGTGATGCCTTACAAGACAAGGGCTACAAGCTCGACACTGCCGAAGTGCGGATGTTCCCTCAAAACACGACCACTGTCCCAGAAGACAAGGTCTCGCAATACCAAGGCTTGATCGACGAACTGAACAGTAACGACGATGTTTCGGACGTTTACGAAGCGGCTGTCTTACCAGAAGGCGTTGAATAAGACCTGCTAAAGCTGGTTAATGAAAGGGCGGTTTTCCCTGAGCACATGCTCGGGGGAGACCGCCTTTTTGAATGGGGCGGCCGTTGGTTGGGCGGAAGAAATTTGTGGGTAACGAGGCGCGGGTGGCCACCGCGTCAAAGTGGGAAGAAAGGTTGTCGTGGCGGACTTTACCGCCGTTGGTGGAAAATGGGTCGTGCGCGCAGCGGTTGGTTAAATGAAAGCCGACACTTGCACAAATAGTCAAAATGGTTCACTATGAGATTATAGACAATCATTAATCTACTACACTAATTAGTTACTGATTAGGTTATTCTGTTAGCGCTGATTGGGGTAGTGGGCAAAGGACGAACGCGGATGAACGAAGCACACAAGGACCAAGCACAACGAATCTACTACAATCGAATGCCCATTTCCGACCAATTGAACACGATTGCCCACGTGATCCGGTTGTGTGGTCAGGATTTGGTTTTTACCGATTACTTGAAACACCAATTGATCGATGAACACCGAACCATTGACGGCGACGAGTTGAGCCGCATTTTGAACGACAGCCAGTATAATATCATTGGGTTGACCAAGACCCCGCACGAGACTTACACGGACGTCCGGTACATCCTGCAGGGGACTCACGTTTTCGATGCCGACTTGAATGGCCGACCGATTAAGGCTCTGCTGCGGCTGGTCATCTCGGAGACCCGCCGGAGTATCGTGACGGCCTACTATAGTGACGTGACCCGGTTTTACGATTAAGTTCCCTTCGTGGGAGCTTTTTTTTTCGCCAAATTTGTCCGGTCTTGACGGAGTTAACCAAAAGCACCGTAAAGGAGGAATCACATGATTCAGCAATTAGCCACGGACCTGATTCTGGCCGCCTACCGCCAGCGGGTCAGCGACGTTTACCTATTGCCCACCGCCACGGGGTATCACCTACGCTTTCGGCGCGGTGCCCAGCCGCTGTTGTGGCGGGAACTGTCGCAGGATCAGGGGCAACGTTTGTTGACCTATTTCAAATTTCACGCCGATATGACGGTCAGTGAACGGCGGCGCCCCCAGGTCGGGGCCTTGACCTGGCCGGTGACCGAGACCCACGTCGAATTACGGCTATCGACGGTGGGGG
The DNA here is from genome assembly GCF_001435095.1 of Levilactobacillus spicheri DSM 15429. Lineage (GTDB taxonomy): Bacteria > Bacillota > Bacilli > Lactobacillales > Lactobacillaceae > Levilactobacillus > Levilactobacillus spicheri. The sequence continues at coordinate 15,442 of NZ_AZFC01000035.1, read as the reverse complement.
ATTACGTGGGGCGCGAATCGTTGGTCATTCGGTTGATCTACCCGTATCAGGCCAGCGAACTGGCGTATCTGCTGCCCCGTCAACGGCCCCAGGTCGCGGCGTTGGCTCAGCAACGGGGATTGGTGTTGTTCGCGGGGCCGACGGGGGCGGGGAAGACCACGACGATGTACACGATTGCCCGTGAGTTGGCGCAACGAGCCGTGGTGCTGACGATTGAGGATCCCGTTGAGGTCAAGGAGCCCCAGTTTATTCAGCTACAGGTCAACGCGGCGGCCCAGATGACCTATGACGCGCTGATCCAGGTGGGGCTACGGCACCGGCCCGACGTCTTCGTGATCGGGGAGATTCGGGACGCCCGGACGGCCCAGGCCGCCGTTCGCGCCGCCTTGAGCGGCCACCTGGTGCTCAGCACGGTCCACGCCAAGAGCGCGACGGGGACCCGGGCCCGGCTCGCGGACCTGGGGATCGCCGATGCGCAGCTGCGCCAGGTCCTGGTAGCCAGTAGTTATCAGCGGCTGATTCCCCGCACGGCGCGGGGGCCGGCCGTCTTATTGGACCTGGTAACGGACGCGGCACTGTGGCAACCGGGAACTTGGAAAGGATGGCGACAAGCCCTTGATGAAGCTTTTCACGCTGGCACGATTACGCAAACGACCCAACGGGTCTTTCAGAACGGCTAGGTGGCCCCTCTCACAACAGGCCGCGGTCTGCCGCTTACTGGCGGACCAACTGGCGAGCGGGTTTTCCCTGCGACAGGCCCTGCGCTTTTTACGCACGACCACGCGCCGGTTACCGGCGGACCTCGGTCAAATGGAGGCGGACCTGGCGGCGGGCACCCCCTTTTTAGCGTGTCTGACGCCGCACCTCCAGGCCAACGTGGCCTTTCAACTGCAACTCACCGCGGTCAACGGGGACCTGGGGGCGGCGCTGGCCCAGGCGGCGACCTTCTTACGGTTATTGGCGCAGCAACGGCGGCGCCTGCGGCAACTGTTGGCCTATCCGCTGGGGCTGCTGGGGGGCATGGGTGGCTTGTTGGGCGCGCTCCAATGGGGCGTTCTGCCCCAACTGCAGAGTGAATTGGCCCCGCAAACGGGGCCGGTCCATCCCGCCTGGCCGGGAGTCTGGGGGATACTTGGTGGCGGCGTGGTAGTGGGCATCGGTCTGGTGCTTCGCTGGTGGTGGCGGCTGCCCAGCCTGCGCCGAGCAAGCCGGTGCCTGCACTGGCCGTTAGTGGGCCCCATCTTTCAGACATACTACGCGTATTATCTCGCGGCGACCCTGAGCCAGCTCCTGGCGAGTGGACTGAGCGTCCAGCAGATGCTGGCCCAGTTGCGGCAGCTGCCGCCCCGGGCCCTGCTGCGGCAATTGGCCGAGCACTTGCAACAGCGACTTGGCCAGGGGCAATTTCCGGTGGGCTGGCTGCAACGCCAGGCCTACGTACCCCAGCAGATTCTGGTTTTTCTACAGCAGGGCAGTCCCCGCGCACAACTCACGCGCGAGCTCACGGCGTATAGCCATTTACAGTATCGAGAACTGGTCCGGCTCAGCGAACGGGCCCTCAGCTGGGTCCAGCCGGTCCTTTTGACGCTGGTCGCGGGGCTGATCGTGACGGCCTACCTGCGCCTGCTGTTACCGCTCTATCAAAACTTACAGGGGGTCTATCAATGACGCACCGACACGGTTTTACGCTGGTCGAGATGACCATCGTGTTGTTTATTATTTCATTATTGATTTTAATTATCCTGCCCAACCTCAACGGCCAGCGCCACCGCGCCCAAGGAATTCACGAACACGCGATGGCCACGGTGGTCCAAGGTCAGGTGACCGCCTACTTGGACGATCATGAGGGGGAACATAACGTGACGTATGAGCAGCTGGTCAAAGAAAAGTATCTGACGCCGCAACAGGCCCATCAGGCCACGGCGGAACATCTCACGATTAAGGGGGATACGGTCGGTGAGCAGACGTAGACGGGGATTCACCCTGTATGAGATGGTGTTGGTCTTGGGAGTGACCGCCGGCTTGGGCTTACTGTTGGCCGGGCCGGCCGCGGTCAGTCGGGCCAGTCTTGCCGAACGGGCATTTTGGCCGGCGTGGCAGCGGTTGTGGCGGACCGCCCGCCAGCTTGCCATTAGTCAGCACAATGAAACGGTGCTGGTGGTGGTCCCGGCGTCCCGGCGAGTGGAGCTCTGGGCACCAAAGCCCTGGCGTTGTCGGCAGACGATTCCGATTCCTCGGAGCCTGCGGTGGTTGGACGGCCCCACCAAGACGGATTTTCGGTTTAACGCGCAGGGATGGGGCCAGGCCCGGACCGTTCACTGGCGGAGTACGGCCACCGGGCACCACTGGCAACAAGCGGTTCAATTCGGAGGGAGCTTAGTGAATGTTTACGAAACGGCGTAAAGACCGCGTCCGGGGATGGTTATTGCCGGACGCCCTGGTGGCGTTGAGCATCGTGTGTCTGACACTGGTGATGACGGAACAGGCCCTTTGGATGACGCACAGAGTCGCGGTGCGCGACCGGGCCACCCTAGTGCGCACCCGTCAGGAGCGGGACGTGTGGCTGGCCCGGACGCTGAGCTGATGGCGCCGCGGACCGGCTTTACCCTGGTGGAAGCCCTGCTGGCCCTGAGCATCGGCGCGCTGTTGGTGGGGTTGACGGCGGGCTGGGAACGGCAGACGAGCTGGCACCGTGACCCGGACCCCACCGCCCTTTATCTGTTTCTCCAGCGGCTGGAACAGCGGGGCCGCTACCGGTATCTGGGGCAGCACGGGAAGACGCTGGTGCTGGTGGATCACGCGCAGGCAGACAAGCACGTGCAACTGACGCTGGATGCGGCGCACACGCTCAGGTGGACCGATGACCGGGACCGGGGAAACTTTCTCTTGTTGCGGGGAGTTCGCGCCATCGAGTGGCGCGAACTGCGGTCAACGGACGTGGTGCAGTTACGCATCCAATGGGAAGGAGCGACGGCATGGGACGAGACCCTGGTCGACTTACGCGGCACCCCCGTGGCTTCTTAACGGCGTGGGCGTTGGTCTTTCTGGCAGCCATGAGTCTGTTACTGACCTTGATCTTGGTGGGACAAGCCGCCCGGCACCGGACGACGCAGGAGGTCGTGACGGTCTACCGGCAATCCATTTCACAATATCGACGGCAGGTCGCTCGCCGGGAGGCTTCGGTCGCTGACCACGCGAGGACACAAAGATTGCTTGAATAAGTTCTCAAAAATCGGTAGTATAGAGAACGGATACATTGTGTTATGTTATTTTCACAAGGAGGCGAAGCGTCCTGTCACAAGAACAGACGGAAGCACTCTTTAAGGTCCTGGATCAATCGACCACGACCCTGCAAAAGGTGCTCGAAACTTCTTACCTAGATGCCTTGATTGAGACGGGGGACAACCTGTTGAATGGGACGGTGCAAGTCGAAGACGGGCGGCCCGACGAACAGACGGTCGCACAGTTGACGACGCTGTACCAGCAAGCACCTTGGCAAAGTTATGACGCGGAGACGGTTCGGCGGGCCATTCAGTTGGTCCTGTTGAAGGCGATTCGTGTTGATGAGATTCAAGCCAATCATCAATTAACCCCAGATACGATTGCCTACATCATGGGGTACTTGGTGACCCGGTTAGCGCACCGGAAGCACGACCTGACGCTGCTGGATTTGACGGTGGGAACGGGAAACCTGTTGACCGCGGTCGTGTCGCAGCTGAAGGAAGTGGTTCCCGGGAAGATCACGGCTTATGGGGTGGACAATGATGATACGTTGTTGGCCATCGCTCAGCTATCAAGTGACCTGCAGCGCCTACCCGTCGAGTACGTCCATCAGGATGCGTTGGAACCCCTCTTGGTTCCGGCGAGTGACCTGATCGTGGCGGACCTGCCGATTGGCTACTATCCCGTTGACGAGAATGCGCAGGGCTATCAGACCCGCGCCACCGAGGGCCACTCGTTCGTGCACCATTTGCTGCTCGAACAGGCCATTCGGCAACTCACGCCGGGGGGTGTCGGGGTCTTCTTAGTCCCGTCACAGTTGTTCCAGACGCAAGAGGCCAAGGGCTTACTGAAGTGGTTACCGAAGAATGCCTACCTGCAAGGCTTGTTGAATCTGCCAAAGGAGCTCTTCGCCAACGCGAACGCGCAAAAGGCCATTCTGATCTTGCAGAAGCCGGGAGCGGGCGCCAAGCAAGTTGAACAAGTGATGTTGGGAGAATTCCCTTCATTTAAAGATCAATCAGCGTTTCAAAAGTTTATCGCCGAGATCGTTCAGTGGGAAGAACAAAACCTGCTGACCGACAACGCGTAAAAGGAGAACAGACCACATGGGAAAATCTATTGCAATTAACGCCGGAAGTTCCACATTAAAGTTCAAGTTATTCGAAATGCCAGCCGAATCCGTCATCGCCGAAGGGGCCATTGACCGGATCGGACTGGGCAATTCGTTGGTCGAAATCAAGTACGGTGACGGCCAAAAGTACGAGACGCACCAAGACGTCAACGACCACAAGGAAGCCATCCAATTGATGCTGGACCAATTGACGGACTTGAAGATCATCAAGGACTTCAACGAAATCACGGGCGTTGGTCACCGGGTCGTTGCCGGTGGGGAAGAGTTCAAGGACTCCGCGATCATCGATGATGACGTTCTGAAGAAGATCGAAGACCTGGCCGAATACGCGCCTCTGCACAACCCAGCGGCGGCCATGGGTATCCGGGCCTTCAAGAAGATCTTGCCGAACGTCTTGAGCGTGGCGGTCTTCGATACGTCCTTCCACCAGACCATGCCAGAAGTCAACTACATGTACGGAATCCCTTACGAGTATTACCAAAAGTTTGGGGCCCGGAAGTACGGGGCCCACGGGACCAGTCACCGTTACGTGGCCAGCCGCGCAGCTGCGATGCTGGGTAAGCCGTTAGAGGACCTGAAGCTGATCACCATGCACCTGGGTGCCGGTGGCTCCATCACGGCCATCAAGAACGGCAAGTCCTTCGACACCTCCATGGGCTTCACGCCACTGGCCGGGATCGAAATGGCGACCCGTTCTGGGGACATCGATGCCTCATTGGTCGCTTACCTGATGGAAAAGCTGAACATTGACAAGCCGAATGACATGATCAACATTTTGAACAAGAAGTCCGGTCTGCTGGGTGTTTCCGGTGTTTCTGCCGACATGCGGGACCTGGAAAAGGTTCAAGACAAGAACCACCGTGCTAAGTTGGCCCGGGACATGTTCATCAACCGGATCGTCCGTTACGTGGGCGCTTACCTAGCTGAACTGGGGGGTGCCGACGCCATCGTCTACACGGCCGGTGTGGGTGAAAACGACATTATGATTCGCCAAGAAGTGGCCGACAAGCTGGGCTACTTCGGCATCGGTGTCGACCCTGAAAAGAACAACATTCGGGGCGTGGAACGGGACTTGAGTAAGGAAGGTTCCAAGATCAAGACCTTACTGATCCCAACCAACGAAGAATTGATGATCGTCCGGGATATCGAACGGTTGCGGAAACAAGCTTAATTGAAATGGGTTACAAGGGCGTGCTGCCGGGATTGGTCCCGGGGCACGCTTTTGCTTTCACATTAAAGTGAAAATAAATCAACAAAAATGTAATAAAGTGAAATAAATGCGATTATAGCGGGGCTCGCTCCGCTTAGGCCAATGAACTAACCAGCGTCGTCTCTGGTATTGTCCCCTTGAGCGTGTATAATGTATTTCAACAAGGGGGAAGTAAAGATGAAAAATACTCAATCAAATTCAAACCAGAGCTTCTCACGTGAGCTCAAAAGCCGCCACGTCCAGCTGATCGCCCTGGGGGGGACGATTGGGACGGGGCTGTTCCTGGGATCTGGTCAGGGGATTCATCTGGCCGGTTCCTCCATCCTGTTTGCCTATTTGATTACGGGTGTCATGTGCTTCTTGCTGATGCGGGCGTTAGGGGAACTCCTGCTATCCGACTTGAACACACACTCTTACATTGACTTTATTCGCCGTTACCTGGGTGAGAACATGAGCTTTGTGGCCGGTTGGACCTACTGGATCTGCTGGATCACGATCGCCATGGCCGAGATCACCGCGGCCGGGCAGTACATGCAGTACTGGTTTCCGGGGTTGCCCCAGTGGGTCACCGGTCTGGTGCTCTTAGGGATTCTGCTCTTATTGAATTCGGTCACCGTGAGTGCCTTCGGGGAAACCGAGTTCTGGTTCGCCATTATTAAGATCGTTGCCATCGTGGCCCTGATCATTGCCGGAATCTACATGGTCGCGGTTCACTTTCCGACGCCGGTCGGGCACGCCAGCGTGGCCAACCTGACCAACGGGGGCTTCTTCGCGAACGGGTGGAAGGGCTTCTTCTTATCCTTCCAGATGGTCCTGTTCAGCTTCGTCGGCATCGAAATGGTGGGGATGACCGCTTCCGAAACGGCCGATCCCAAGAAAGTGATTCCTAAGGCCATCAACGAGATCCCGATGCGGATCATCCTGTTCTACCTGGGGTCGTTACTGGCATTGATGTGCATCTACCCATGGCAATCGATTTCCGCCACCAGCAGTCCCTTCGTGCAGGTCTTCAAGAATGCGGGGATTCAGACGGCGGCGTCCATTATCAACTTCGTGGTCCTGACGGCGGCGGCTTCGGCCTGCAACAGTTCGCTCTTCACCACCGGACGGATGCTCTTCTCACTGACGTACCGCGGTAAGAGCAAGTTTGCGAAGCGGATGGGGACCTTGTCCAAGGCGCAAGTCCCGGTTCACGCGTTACGGTTCTCCACGGTGATCATCGCGGTCTCCGTTTTCTTGAACCTGATCATTCCGGGGCACGTGTTTGCCTTCGTCGCCAGTGTGGCCACGACCTGCTTCCTGTTCATCTGGGGATCCATCGTGCTGGCCCACATCAAGTACCGGCGGCAGTTGCAGGCGACCAAGCAACCGGGGCACGGGTTTAAGATGCCGTTGTTCCCATTCACGGATTACGCGGTCTTGGTATTCCTGGCCGGCGTCGGGGTCATCCTCCTGTTCCGGACGGACACACTGATCGCGTTAGTCGGGTCGGCCATCTGGTTGGTCGGTCTGTGGCTCGGGAAACGTCTGCGGAACCGGGAAAAGGCCAGCGAAATGGTTCGGGCGTCGTCCACAACGTCTACCACGGATTCCGATATTGAATCCGACGATTCTGACCGTTAGGACGTTGAGCGTTCATTATTGAAAAATAAACGAGAGGGGTCGTGACGCGCGAAGTCACGGCCTTTTTTGTAGGGGCGGCGTCACAGGGGACCGTTCGCCCACACCGGTTAACCGGGTTGGCCCCGCACTGGGTGCGGGCACTCCCCGATTTTTGCCCGGGACTTTGGTCCTGGAAACGGCGGAATTGGCCGTAAAGTGCTAGGATTAATGTAACGACTAAAATATGGAGGGGTTTCGGATGAAGACGTTAACGCTAGCAGGGCAGACGGTCCCGACGATTGGAATCGGCACGTGGCACATGGGGGACCAACCGCGGTTACGGGAGACGGAGATCGCCGCGATTTGTGCGGGGGTCGCCGCGGGAGCGCGGGTGATCGACACGGCCGAGATGTACGGGTCCGGCCGCTCCGAAGACCTGGTGGGCGAGGCCCTCAGTTCCTTGGATCGGCAACAGCTCTTTTTGATTTCGAAGGTGCTACCCGAAAATGCGTCCCGTGACCGGATGCAGACCAGCCTGGAGGCCAGCCTGAAACGGCTCCGGACGGACTACCTGGACCTGTACCTCTATCACTGGCGGGGGAGCGTGCCGTTGGCCGAAACGGTCGATGAACTGCAACGGTTGCAGGACCAGGGCCTGATCAAGGCCTGGGGCGTCTCGAACTTCGACATCGCCGACCTGCAGGAGCTTTGGTCGCTGCCTAACGGTCCGCACGCCCAGGCCAACGAGGACCTGTATCACCTGGGCAGCCGGGGCATCGACTATGCGGTCCTGCCGTGGCAACGCGAGCACCAGTTGCCGTTGATCGCCTATTCCCCCATCGCGCAGGGGGATGCGTGGGGCCAGCATTTGACCACGAATCCGGTGGTCAAACAGATCGCCGCGCAGCACGGGGTCAGCATTTATCAAGTACTCTTGGCGTGGGTCATTCGTGACCCGCAGGTGCTGGCCATCCCGCAAACCAGCTCGGTCGCGCATATGCAGCAAAACATCGCGGCGATGGACCTGACGCTCAGTGACGCCGAATTAGCCGCCCTGGATGAGCAGTACCCACGGCCAACGCGTAAGGAACCCTTAGACGTGATTTAAAGACAGTTAATTGAAACAGCGCTTCTGACGGGCGACTAGTGGCCCGGTGGTGATTTCGGACCACGGAAAGTGCGCCGTCAGAAGCGCGGACGAGGAGGTCAAAGCATGCAATACTTTACGTCAGATACCCATTTTTTTCATAAGGATCTGCTCGGCAACAACGATTTTGCCCCGCGTCCCTTTCCATCGGTCGAGGTGATGAACCAGACCATTATTGATCATTGGAACGCGCGGGTGGCACCGACCGATACCGTGTACCACCTAGGCGACATCGCGCTTTACTTCACGCACCCGGCCGTTAAGTCGGATCAGGCGGTCGCCGACGTGTTGTCCCAACTGAACGGGCACCTTGAGCTGATCAAGGGCAATCACGACAGCCGAGCGCTCTTCAAGTACCTGGCCGCGCACAATCCCATCGATCACGGGCAGCCTAAATACGCCTTTCACGACGTGGGGGTCCTGATCAAGTACGATCACCGGCAGTACTACATGACCCATTACCCGATGATGCTGGGGATCGTGAAGCAGATCATCAACCTGCACGGGCACATTCACCACTACGCGGTCCCGGTCAAGGAGAACATCAACGTCGGGGTCGACACCCCGGAGCAGCGTTATCTGACCCAGCCGGTCCCGTTTGGCACGCCGTTCTCGACGGCGGAGATCGAACAGATGGTGACGGGCAAGGCCGCCGAGTTCAAGACGAAACAATAGCTTGACCGTACTCGGGGGATGGCTTACGATTAAAATCAGTGTGATGAGGAGGCACGGGCATGGAACAGATCACCATCTTACACACCAACGACTTACACTCACACTTTGAGAACTGGCCCCGGATTCGGCGCTACCTCGCGGCGATACGCGCCACCGCCGAGCAAGCGGGGGGCACGGTGTACACCTTTGATCTCGGCGACCATGTCGACCGGGCACACCCCGTGTCGGAAGCCACGGTGGGCCAGCAAAACGTCAAACTGATGAACCAGGTGGGCTATGACGCGGTGACCATCGGGAATAACGAGGGCCTCGGGTTCATGCGCGCCCAACTGGACCATCTGTATGACCACGCTAACTTTCCGGTCGTCTTGGGCAACCTGCGGACCTTACAGGGGGCATTGCCGCACTGGGCCGTCGACCACCGGTTATTGACCACGGCGGCGGGGACCCGGGTGCTAGTGCTCGGGCTGACGGCGCCGTATCAGTTGACTTACCCCTTGGCGGGCTGGACGCCCCTGGCCGTCATGCCGACGTTGAGCCGCTTATTGGCCCAGTACCGGCAGCAGGCCGATTGTTGCGTATTATTGTCCCATCTAGGCATTAACGTCGACCGGCAGATTGCCAAGCGCTTTCCGCAGGTCGACGTGATCTTAGGCAGTCACACCCACCACCGCTTACCCCACGGCGAACGGGTCAATCACAGCCTGCTGGCAGCGGCCGGCAAGTGGGGGCAGTACGTGGGACGGGTGAGCCTGACCCTCGACTCGCAGCACCACATCGTGGCCGCCGCGGCAAGCGTGGTGGAAACGAAAACGTTGCCGGTTGAGCCGGCGGATGCCGCCGAGATTCAGGGCCTCAGCGACCTGGGAGAATCAATCCTATCGGAACAACGGGTCGCACAGGTCCCGGTCGCCATGGAAGCGAACGCCACGGGCCACCCCCAACTGGTCCAAGAGGGCCTGCACGCCATTGCCGAGTACGCGGGCACCCAGGCGGCCGTGTTAAACGCCGGCCTGTTTCTCCGCGATTTGCCGGCCGGGGTGGTCACCCAGCAACACCTGCATCAGATGTTGCCCCACAGCATGCACGTGATGACCGTGACCCTCGATGGCTATAACCTGTGGCGTCTGGTGCAGGAATTCGAGTCCGTTCGGCTCTTTCTGCGGCACTTTCCGCAGCGGGGGATGGGCTTTCGGGGCAAGGTCTTCGGGGAGTTGAATTACCTGGGAATCGCCTACGACGCCCAGACCCACGCGGTCACCTGGCGCGGTGAGCCCGTTTCCCCGTTGAAGACCTACCGGGTGGCGATGGTCGACCATTACCTATTTGTCCCGTTTTTCCCGACCCTGAAGATCGTGGGACAGAATCAGATCTTATATCAAGACTTATTACGGGAGGTGTTCGCCCAGTACCTCGGGCGGCACGACCCCTTACCTTAAAATTGAACGAACGAGAGGATGAAGACGGTGGATCGCAAGGATTTAGAAGCGTTGGTGGCTGAGCAGCGGGAGAAACGAGAGCCCAGTGCGCAGGTCGTGCGGGTCGATGAGACCCACCTACAGATCAACGGACACGACTACGAAATCGTGGCGGACGTCCGTCAGGGATTTAACCTGGAGGAGTTCGCCCAGCGCTACAGCACCGTTCTCAGCAAGTATGACTACCTGGTCGGCGACTGGGGCTTCGAGCAGTTGCGCCTCAAGGGCTTCTATGCCGAGGATCGCGCGGGCGCCAAGCAAAACCAGATCGACGCGGTGCAGGATTACCTGTACGAGTCCTGTAACTTCGGGTGCGCCTATTTTATTTTGCATAACTTAGACGCCAAGCCCGTGCAAAAGCCGCGGCGAAACCGCTCCCGGCGGCGCAACGGCAGCCATCATGGCAACCATCAAGAAACGACGGAGAAGGCCACCACGCCGACCAAGAATACGGCAACGGCGGCCAACGGTGAAAAAGCGGGCGGCAACGGCCACCATGGGGGCGGCCATCGCCGGCGGTCGCGGCACTCCCGGCACCGCAATACGACGCATCCGTACACGGAAGAGCGCCGGACCACGGCCCAGCCAGCCAAAGCGGCCGGTAAAACGGTCACCGTGGCCTCGGGTGGCCAGGGTCGGCGTCACTTTACCATTCGCAAGAAAAAAGAAGATTAGGGAGCGTTACGAGTGAAAGACTATCAAGCATACATGATTGACCTAGACGGGACCGTTTACGCGGGTAGCCAACGGTATCCAGCGGCCAAACGGTTCGTGGAACGCCTCCAGGCCGCCCAGATTCCGTTTAAATTTGTGACCAATAACACCACGAAACTCCCCGCGGCGGTGGTGCAGAACCTGGCGGACAATCACGATATTCACGTGACCACGGATAACGTGTACACGGCGGGACTGGCCACGGCCGACTATCTGGATCAGCTGGCCGGTGAGACGGGGCCCCGGACGGTCTACGTGATCGGTGAGATCGGTCTCCGGCAGGCCCTCGCGGCGAAGGGCTTCACCGTGGATGAGGACCGACCGGCCTACGTGGTGGTCGGTCTGGATAGCGACGTGACCTACGAGAAGTTTGCCAAGGCCATCCTCGCCATCAAACGAGGGTCGACCTTTATCGGGACCAATTCCGATTCCAACATTCCCAAGGCCCGGGGCTTGATGCCCGGGGCGGGGGCGTTGGTGGACCTGGTCCGGTACGCGACCCAGACGGCGCCCATCTTCGTGGGCAAGCCGGAACCCATCCTGCTACAAAACGTCCTGACACAACTCGGGGTGACCCCCGATCAGGCCATTATGGTGGGGGACAACTACCATACGGACATCGAGGCCGGCATTCACGCGGGCACGGACACACTGCTGGTGTATACCGGGGTCTCGACGCCGGCCCAGGTGGCCCAAGAAGCCATCCAACCGACCTATACGGTGGCGTCGCTGGACGAGTGGGACCTGAAAGCGGGGCCGCGTGGCTAGGTGGGGGCGCTGGTTGGGGCTGACGGCGCTATTCTTAGCGCTGGTCAGCTTGAGCATCACCCTGACCATCAACGCGCTTTGGTTATATCGGCTGAACATTAGCTGGTTAGACATCAGTCACACCGTGGATCTTTCTGCGCGGCGGCTGATGGAGAACTACCGGCAATTACTGGGTTACCTCGAGTTGCCCTGGGTGACGACGCTTAACATGCGGGACTTTCCCACGTCTTACACGGGGATGATTCACTTCGAGGACGTTAAACGCCTCTTTTTACTCGATCACGTGGTCCTGCTGATTACGATTGGCCCAGCCATCTGGTACCTGCGCGCGCTCAAACAGCGAGCGGAGCAGTGGCGGTTGCTACGGCCCATGCAGGTAGCTGCGGTGGTTCCGGTCGTTTTAGGCGGGTGTCTGGCGGTGAACTTTAACGGGTTCTTTATCGCCTTTCATCAAATCCTGTTCCGCAACAACGACTGGTTGTTTGATCCCCAATTAGACCCGGTCATCAACGCGTTGCCCGACACGTTCTTTCTCCAATGCTTCGTACTGGCCTTTTTGCTGTTTGAAGCGGGGGTCGGGGCAGCCTATTGGTGGGCGCGCCGGGCGATTCGACGGGCCACCGACCCGACGACGCCCCGGAACACGGACGCATAACACGAAAAAATCTCCGGGAGCCATCCCGGATACAAAAAAACGTTTAGCCAATCACGCCTAAACGTTTTTTACTTACTCATCTTCTGGTAAATTCTGGGGAGCTCGCGGCGTGGTATGCCGTCCCTTGAGCCAACCAACGATGGCGGGGATCAGGGAGATCACGATGATGCCCAGCACGACTGCTGAGAAGTGCTCCTTCACGAACGGAATGTTGCCGAAGAAGTAACCCCCACCACAGCAGATGAAGACCCAGGTGATGGCGGCACTGACGTTGTACTTGAGAAAGCGTTGGTACGGGAACTGCGACCCGGCCGCGGTGAACGGCACGAACGTCCGGATGATCGGCATGAACCGACCCAAGAAGATGGCTAACGGCCCGTGCTTCCGGAAAAATTGCTCGGATTGGGCCAACTTATCCTTATTGATCAGCCGGCCAAACCACGAGTGGTTCGATAAGGCGGCCCCGACGCGGTGTCCCAGGTAGAAGTTCAGCGAATCGCCCCCGATGGCGGCAATTAGGAACAAGGCGACGAAGAGCCAGATGTTCAGGCCATAGGCGGGGTTGGCAGCCAAGGCCGCGGCGGCGAACAGTAACGAGTCACCGGGCAGGAATGGCAAGATGACGGCACCGGTTTCGACAAACACAATCGCGAACAGAATCAGGTAGGTGGACCCACCGAACGTATTCACGATATTGACTAGGTGATCATCAATGTGTAAAACAAAATCGATTAAATAGCCCATTGAGGTACTCCTTCTCCATATTAAGGTTGCCTACATTGTAACGGCAATCGACCCCGCCGTCAGCCGGTGCGGCGAAACTTAAGGAAATTGTGACTTTTAAACGGGGGCTGGGAAGGTGAACGTTATAACGGAGCGTCGTCGTGGGCGAGACGGGCGGCCGCTGCTGCCGCGACCGCACCGACCAGGTCATCGAGGAAGGTGTGGATGTGTTCGGGGTCGTGAGCGTTGAGGATGCTCAGGATGCCGGGCTTGACCCGGTCGATGTAGCCGTAGTTGGTGAGGCCGATGGACCCGTAGACGTTGACGATGGAGAGCGCCATGGTCTCGTCGACACCGTAGAGGCCCTCATCTTGGGCCACGATGGTCTGAAGGGGTTCTAAGAGGGCGTGGTGTTCGGCACTGATGTCGAGTTGGATCCCCGTGATCAGGGCGTTTTGGACCTCCCGTTTGTGCAGCACGGTGGTGACACTTTCCCGTGCGAGGGGCAGTGTGAGGTCGGGGAGGTAGTCCTTTTGCAAGAACATGACCAGGTTGGCAATGGCTTCGAGGGACACCCCGCGCTGTTCGAGCAGGTCGGTGGTCCGTTGGTAGAGTGATGTGGATGATTTTGGCATGATAATCTCCTTATTAATGTGGTTGCAGAGCGTTGCCTCCAGTATAGCACCGACGTGTTCGGTTGCATTTTTGTCGTGGGGCGGTGATAATAGAAGCAGAACTTTTTTGAAAGAAGATATGGAGGACAATTATGACAAAGTTTCCACAGATTGATTTGGCTAATGCCAAGGGACCCAAGGTGACGCTCGCAACGTCCATGGGAACCATTCAAATGCAACTCTTTCCCGAACAAGCGCCCAAGACCGTTGAAAACTTTGTAACCCACGCCAAGGCTGGTTACTATGACGGCTTGACGTTCCACCGGGTCATCCCGAACTTTATGATTCAAGGAGGCGACCCAACCGGAACGGGGATGGGTGGCGAAAGTATCTGGGGGCAACCCTTTGCCGACGAATTCTCACCAGAGTTATACAACCTGCGGGGAGCCGTTTCCATGGCCAATGCCGGCCCTAACACCAATGGCAGTCAATTCTTTATCGTGCAAGACACGGATATGACCGAGCAGATGCAGGGGCAGATGCGCGATGCCGGTTTCCCAGAAGAAATCGTGAAGGCCTATCAAAACGGGGGGACCCCGTGGTTAGACTTCCGGCACACGGTCTTTGGCCAGGTCATTGCGGGGATGGACGTCGTCGATGCCATTGCCAAGGTGGACACGGATGCCAGTGATCAGCCGGCAACGCCCGTGACGATGGACAAGGTAACGGTCACCGATTAAATGAAGGAGGGCAACCCCATGGCATTTAAGATTGGCCAGCGGGTTTCCGGCCGAATTACGGGGATTCAACCGTACGGTGCGTTCGTGAGTCTCGGGGGCCATCGTCAGGGACTGATCCACATTTCCGAGTGTCATTGTGGCTACGTGAAGGATATCCATGATTATCTCAAGGTTAATCAAGAGGTTGACGTGGTGATTTTGGATATTGATGAATTCACGGGTAAGATCAGCCTGTCGATTCGCTGCTTAGAACACTTAGAGCTGGATGGGCCGCTCCATGAACACCAGCACCGGCACTATTGGACCAACCATCACGTCAACAACGGATTTAAGCCGATTGCTGACCGGTTAGAGGGCTGGAAAGCTGAAGCGTTACAACAATTAGATCAAAAGCAGACATCCTAGTGGGGTGTTTGCTTTTTTTATTGAAAAAATCCTTGACCGGGTTGCCAATGATTGATATGATATTATCTGTTGTCGCGAGGACGGCCAATTGCATAAATAACAGATTTCTGAATGTTCATACAAATTTGAAATTTGTGCTTGACGGTTCAAACAGCAACTGATACAATGATTTATGTTGTCGAGCAAGAGCTTGGCCAGTGATTAAAGTAGTTGAGTTTTGAATAAACATTCAAAATAAACTTCAAAAAGTTATTGACAAGGTTTTGACGACATGATATACTTTAAAAGTTGTCACGGAGCAATTGCTTCTGATAACTTGGTAGACCTTTGAAAACTGAACATTGTTTCGACAAACCA
>NZ_AZFC01000009.1 GCF_001435095.1 Levilactobacillus spicheri DSM 15429 | reverse complement strand
TGGTAGACCTTTGAAAACTGAACATTGTTTCGACAAACCAAATATGTGTAGGGCGGTTTGAACTTCGGTTCAAACCCAAAGCAATATTTGCGAAGTCAATTCGCTTTAAAAATGTAACAACAATCGATGAGCTACAAGCTTATCATCTTTAAGATGAGAGTTTGATCCTGGCTCAGGACGAACGCTGGCGGCATGCCTAATACATGCAAGTCGAACGAGTTCCCGTTGATTGACGTGCTTGCACTGATTTCAACATTGGAACGAGTGGCGAACTGGTGAGTAACACGTGGGAAATCTGCCCAGAAGCAGGGGATAACACTTGGAAACAGGTGCTAATACCGTATAACAACAAAATCCGCATGGATTTTGTTTGAAAGGTGGTTTCGGCTATCACTTCTGGATGATCCCGCGGCGTATTAGTTAGTTGGTAGGGTAATGGCTTACCAAGACGATGATACGTAGCCGACCTGAGAGGGTAATCGGCCACATTGGGACTGAGACACGGCCCAGACTCCTACGGGAGGCAGCAGTAGGGAATCTTCCACAATGGACGAAAGTCTGATGGAGCAATGCCGCGTGAGTGAAGAAGGGTTTCGGCTCGTAAAACTCTGTTGTTGAAGAAGAACGGGTGTCAGAGTAACTGTTGACATCGTGACGGTATTCAACCAGAAAGCCACGGCTAACTACGTGCCAGCAGCCGCGGTAATACGTAGGTGGCAAGCGTTGTCCGGATTTATTGGGCGTAAAGCGAGCGCAGGCGGTTTTTTAAGTCTGATGTGAAAGCCTTCGGCTTAACCGAAGAAGTGCATCGGAAACTGGGAGACTTGAGTGCAGAAGAGGACAGTGGAACTCCATGTGTAGCGGTGGAATGCGTAGATATATGGAAGAACACCAGTGGCGAAGGCGGCTGTCTAGTCTGTAACTGACGCTGAGGCTCGAAAGCATGGGTAGCGAACAGGATTAGATACCCTGGTAGTCCATGCCGTAAACGATGAGTGCTAAGTGTTGGAGGGTTTCCGCCCTTCAGTGCTGCAGCTAACGCATTAAGCACTCCGCCTGGGGAGTACGACCGCAAGGTTGAAACTCAAAGGAATTGACGGGGGCCCGCACAAGCGGTGGAGCATGTGGTTTAATTCGAAGCTACGCGAAGAACCTTACCAGGTCTTGACATCTTCTGCCAATCTAAGAGATTAGACGTTCCCTTCGGGGACAGAATGACAGGTGGTGCATGGTTGTCGTCAGCTCGTGTCGTGAGATGTTGGGTTAAGTCCCGCAACGAGCGCAACCCTTATTATCAGTTGCCAGCATTCAGTTGGGCACTCTGGTGAGACTGCCGGTGACAAACCGGAGGAAGGTGGGGATGACGTCAAATCATCATGCCCCTTATGACCTGGGCTACACACGTGCTACAATGGACGGTACAACGAGTCGCAAAGTCGCGAGGCTAAGCTAATCTCTTAAAGCCGTTCTCAGTTCGGATTGTAGGCTGCAACTCGCCTACATGAAGTTGGAATCGCTAGTAATCGCGGATCAGCATGCCGCGGTGAATACGTTCCCGGGCCTTGTACACACCGCCCGTCACACCATGAGAGTTTGTAACACCCAAAGCCGGTGAGATAACCTTCGGGAGTCAGCCGTCTAAGGTGGGACAGATGATTAGGGTGAAGTCGTAACAAGGTAGCCGTAGGAGAACCTGCGGCTGGATCACCTCCTTTCTAAGGAATAATACGGAGGCTACACATACTTTGTCGAAACAATGGTCAGTTTTGAGGGGTCTACCCTCAAA
>NZ_AZFC01000034.1 GCF_001435095.1 Levilactobacillus spicheri DSM 15429 | reverse complement strand
CAAGTCCAGAAGTGGTCCCCTGAACAAGTTGCCCATGTGGTGGGGATTGCCTACAAAACGGTCTATAACTGGATTGATCAAGGATGGCTTGATATACAGTTGCCCGATTTGCCTGATCATGGAATTCGTCGTCATCGTGCTAAAGAAAAGCGTGGTACGTTCAATTACGGCCGCTCCATTGAGGAGCGGCCTCATAAAGTCGAAACTCGCCAGGAATTTGGCCACTTTGAAGCTGATACCGTACTTTCTGGTAAACGTAAAGGTCAAGCTGTGGC
>NZ_AZFC01000033.1 GCF_001435095.1 Levilactobacillus spicheri DSM 15429 | reverse complement strand
GGCCACTTTGAAGCTGATACCGTACTTTCTGGTAAACGTAAAGGTCAAGCTGTGGCTACTTTTGTGGAGCGTAAGAGTCGCCTGACAATTGTTAAACGGCTCCATGGTCGCGACAGTCAGTCCATGACTCAAGCCGTACTTGAACTAGCTAGTCAACTTCAAGACAAGCTCAAGACGCTTACCGTAGATCATGGTAAAGAGTTCGCTAACTATCAGACAATTGAACGGCGAACTGGTACACAGGTTTATTTTGCCCATGCCTATTCACCGCATGAAAGAGGCAGTAATGAGAACCGTAACCGAGTTTTGCGGCGCTTTATTCCCAAAGGCCAAGCCATTGAAGAACTAAGTGATCACCAATTGGTTCAAATTAATTGGTATTTGAATTCACGGCCACTTAAATGTCTTAATTGGCATACACCAATCGAGATCTTCTTGCTTAATTTACGTCATTAAATTCGTTCAAGTTATTTCTTGCAATCTGCCA
>NZ_AZFC01000008.1 GCF_001435095.1 Levilactobacillus spicheri DSM 15429 | reverse complement strand
CTGCTCGTTAAAACCGGCGAAACTAGCCGATGGCAGTCATCCGGCTAGTTCGTCTTAACTGCTGCCATAGTAGAGTGGTGTCGGTATTTTCCACGTATTTAGCACGGAAAACGTCAGTCAACAAAACGACAAGGTCATGCCTCCACTGACATGACTGAACACCATAACGTGGCGGATACGGACCCGTATCACATTATTTTTCCTAGTGATCCGCTGTGTTTTAGCAAACTGGGGCGCTTAAACAGTCATCCCCCAGTTTGTGGGGATACAATCGCCCAACGAGGTGGTCAGGCCACTACGTTAGCGGAGCGGAGGCGACTTGATGGCCGTGGTGAAATTGATGTTATCTGGCGTTCCTTGCCAGGTTACATCAAGGCCGAGCTCCAGAGACTCGTGGGTTTCGAGGCTTTGGAGTCGTGCCCACCTCGGCCATCTTGCTCGCCGTAGCGCAGCACCCCCCCACTCAATTTTGACGTCATAAAATAATTTATAGACCCCTAGGTGCAACAATACCTCCCACGCCGGCGAACCGGTCTGGGAGGTATTTTCGTGTGAATTAATTGTTATTTTTCCAGGTAGAACTCGAAGCGTTCACCGACGTACTGGGTACGCACGTACTCGAACGGGGTCCCGTCTTGCAGGTAAGTCACCTGGCGCAGCCGCAGAATCGCATCGCCCCGCTTGATCTTCAGGTATTCCGCGATGCGTTCGGACGCCGACATCGCCGAGACCGTCTGCTGGGCCTTGCCGGGATTCAACTTCTTCTTATCCTCTAAGGCCCGGTACAGCGAGCTGGTGACTTCCTTCTTGTTCAGGCCATCGACCAGCCGGTCTGGCACCGTGGCCACCTCAAAACAGATGGGCACATCGTCGCCGTAGCGAATCCGCTCCATCCGGAGGACCAGGTCGTCCTCGCTCAGCTTAAGCTTTTCGGCTTCACTGAGCGACGGGCTCATCACGTGGTACGAGATGGTCTTGCTGGACGGTTGCTTGCCCTGGGCCAACATCAAGTCGGTAAAACTCGTGACCCCGGACATCTTTTCTTGGACCTTCTGGTTGGCCACGTAAGTTCCGGAGCCCACCTGCCGTTCCAAGATGCCCTCGTCTACCAAGGTTTGAATGGCTTGCCGCAGGGTCATCCGACTCACATCAAAATCGCGGGAAAGCTCCCGTTCCGAGGGAATCCGATCCCCCACTGCCCACTTACCGGCTTCAATCGCCCGTTTAATGTCATTATGAATTTGAATATAAATCGGAGAACTCACAGCATCCAACATCCCTTCTAGATAATCATATCATTATTATACCCTATGCTGGCTCGCCGTGGCACCACCAGCCCTAATCGGTGCTAAACTTCCGGCCCAGACTATAGGTCGCCGTCAGGTGCAGGTCGCTGGTCATCAGGTTCAGGTCGGCATCGCGGCCCACCTGCAGCTTGCCCTTCTGGGTCAGACCGAACTCTTCGGCCTGGTTGACGGCACTCATCTGCACGGCCGCGTTCACGTCACAA
The DNA here is from genome assembly GCF_001435095.1 of Levilactobacillus spicheri DSM 15429. Lineage (GTDB taxonomy): Bacteria > Bacillota > Bacilli > Lactobacillales > Lactobacillaceae > Levilactobacillus > Levilactobacillus spicheri. The sequence goes on along the minus strand of NZ_AZFC01000008.1, from coordinate 7,877 downwards.
CCGGTAAAGGCGATGACGTTGCGGAAGGCCTCGTCGTAACGCAGCACGGAGCCGGCCAGGTTGCCGCTTTCGAGGCGGGCTTGCCGGTCCTTGACGATCACCTTCTGCCCGCCTAACTCACTGACGCCCTCGGGCATCCCCTTGGCGCGCATCGAGTCCGTGACCAGTTCCAAACGGTGTGGCCCTTTCTGTTCGTAGGCCAGCTTGATCATGTCGGGCACGATGTGGAACCCGTCGCAGATGATCTCACAGTACAGGTTGTCTTCCAACATCGCGTGGCCGGTGACCCCGGGTTCCCGGTGCCGCAAGCCCCGTTGCGCGTTGTACAGGTGCGTCACGTGGGTCGCCCGGCTTTCCAGGAGTTGCTCACGAGTCGCGTTCGAGTGCCCCACCGACGGCACGATACCGTTCGCCAAGCAGTAGCTTTCAAAGGCGGCGGCCCCGGCGTCTTCCGGTGCGTAGGTGATCAGCTTGACCCGGTGACCCGACAGCTGGTTCCAGCGTTCCAATAACGCCGTGTCCGGGTCCTTGATGTACTTTTCTGGTTGGGCTCCCTTGAAGATGGCCGCGATAAACGGTCCTTCGAGGTGAACGCCCTGAATGATCGGGTTCCGTTCCGCCGCCACGGCAATGCCCCGCATCGCGTGGTCGATGGCCTCGTTGGACTGCGTCATGGTCGTGGGAAACAACGAGGTGATCCCTTCATGGACCATCTGGTTAACCATCTTGTCAATTTGGTCTGGGTCTCCATCCATACTATCATACCCATAACCCCCATGACTATGGACATCGATGAACCCCGGGACAATCGTCTGCCCCGTCACCACGTGCAAGTCATCGGCGGGTAACGGCCGATAGTCGGCCACCGGTCCCACCGCCTCGATCTGTTGGTCGAAACGAATGTACCCGTCGGGAATGACCGCGTCCCCGGTGTAAATCTTGGCGTGTTTTAAAACAATACTCATGGCTCTCCTCCTCAGAAATGTCGGTTAGTACCTCATTATTATAATCGGTATAGACCAAACATGCAAGGCAGGCTAAGCGTTTTCGCGGTCGCGTTGGACGGTCGCGTCGATGCCCTTGACCACAGCGGTCATCAGCCCTGATTCCTCCATCGCCAGTAAGCCCGCGACGGTGCTGCCACCCGGTGACGCCACCTGATCGATCAGCGCGAACGGAATCTTGTCACTCTTCAGGACCATCTGAGCGGACCCCAGCGTGGCCTGCGCGGCGATCTGAGTCGCCTGGGCCTTGCTCAGCCCGTACTTCACGCCGGCCCGGCTGAGGCTGTCGATGAAGAATTCGATGTAGGCGGGTGAACTGCCAGCCAGGGCACTGAAGATGCCAAACTGGTCCTCGCTCAACACGGTCGTACTGCCGATCGCGTCAAAGACGCCCTGCGCCGTGGTCAACGCCGAGCCGGTCAGCGCCGCATTGGCCGCCACGGCCGTCATCCCCGCGCCAATCTCCACGTTCACGTTTGGGAGCGTGCGCAGGGTCGGAATCGTCGCGCCAACCAGGTCGCCCATCTTCTCCAGGGTCAACCCGGCAACGATGGAGATTAACGTCTTCTGCGGCGTCAGTGCGTCCGCGATTTCCTGAAGGACGTTGCCCGCCACGTTGGGCGTCACGGCCAAGACCACCAGGTCGCTGTCCTGCGCGACCGCCGTGTTACTGGTGACCGCCGTCAGACCGTGTTGCTGGGCGTAAGGCTGGTAGTTTTCCGGTCGGTGGCTGTGGACCACGATGTCCGCCGGGGCAAACGCCTGGGCGTTCAGCAAGCCGCCAATAATCGCCTGGGCCATGCCGCCGACCCCGATAAAACCAATTTTTGTCATTTTATGCTCTCCTTTGTCGTCGTTAAGTGTTGGTGGAACCACCCGGTGATGCGTTTCAACCGTTCAATGCGCAGGTTGGGCAGCCCCGAGCGGGATAGTTCGTGGTTCGACTGCGGGAACAAGACCAGCTGGGTCGTCACGCCGGCGTTCTTGAGGCCCACGTAGAATTCCTGGCCCTGACTGGTCGGACACCGCAAGTCGTCCTCGCCGTGGAGGATCAGGATCGGCGTCGTCGCCTGATCCACGTAGGCCAGCGGCGAGAATTTCCACAGCGCCTGGCTGTCGTGGAGGTCCTGCTTGAGCTCCCACGGCGTGAAGAAGTAGCCGATGTCACTGGTCCCGTAGAAGCTGATCCAGTCGGAAATCGACCGCTGGGTCACCGCCGCGGCGAAGCGGCTGGTGTGCGTCTCGATCCAATTAGTCATGAAGCCCCCGTAAGAGCCCCCGGTCACGCAGAGCTGGTGCGGATCGATCGTGGGGTCGAGGGCCAACGCCGCGTCGGTCCCCAACATCAGGTCCTCGTAGTCGCCCTCGCCGTAATGGCCGATCACAGCCTCCTCGAAGGACTGGCCGTAGCTGTTGCCACCGCGGGGATTGATGGCAATCACGCCGTAGCCCTGCCCCACCAGGTACTGCAGCTCGTGGTAAAAACCGTAGCCGAAGTCGACCTGGGGACCGCCGTGGACGTACAGGACGGCCGGATGGCGCTCCCGGGTGGCCGGCGCAAAGTACCAGCCCTCGATGGGCCAATCCGCGGCCCCCTTAAAGGTGAACCGCTGTCCGGCCACCAGGTGCCGGCGTGCCTCGTAGGTGGCGTTGGGGTTGATCAAAGCCCGCTCTGTGCCGGTCGTCAGGTCCACGACCTTCAGACGACTCACGCTGGTCATGGTGCTTTCGGTAAAGACCACCGTGTGGGCGTCCACCATGCTAAAGTCGGTGATGGCGCGGTCGCCACTGAGGACGGGGGTCACCTGGTGCGTGGTCAGGTCCTGGCGCATCAATTCCAGCCGCCCGCGGGTGTTCTCCAGCGTCAGGACGGTCTGGGCGTCCAGCCAAGCGACGTAACAGCCAGACTGGCGCTGCTGGCTATCCAGGGCCAGCATGTCGCCGACCTCCACGTCCCGCGGCGCGGTCAGGTCAACCAAGTGGCCCGTCGACCGGTCGGCCAACCAGGCGTGGAACTGCGAAACGTTGGGAACGTGGTTGTCCTGGCCCCAGAGCAGCACCCGCTGCCCGTCCGCCGCCAAGCGGCCGGCACTGAAGGCCCCCGCCGGCAGGTCGCGGGTCAACAGCTGATCCGCCCCACCGGTAAACGGATGCCAGTACACGCCGGCGCTAAAGTCGTGCTCGTCGTCCGGCAAGCGCTCCGCGTCGTACACCAGTCCCTGGGTGGTCGCCGCCGTCACGGTGAAGGCGTGGTCCCGCTCCATGACCACGGTCTGGTCCTTGGTCGAACACTGATAGCGGATACATTGGTAGGTAGCCTGTCGGGGCAAGATGCCCTGACCATTGAGCTGGTACCGTAGCCGGTCGACCACGCGCACCGTCGGCAGCTTAGCACTCGCCTTGGGCACCCGGGTCGTTTGGAAGTACAGGGCTTGCCCGTCGGCGCTCCAGACGATGTCGTGCACGTCGGACTCGCCGTGGGTCACTTGGACGGCCGCCCCACCGGACGTGGGCATGATGAATAGCTGGACGTGGTCGTGAATGACCCCGCTGAACGCCAAACAATCCCGGTTCGGGCTCAGCGTCAACTGGTTGACGCTCACCCCCACGGGACTCCACTGGCGCTGATCAGCGCCGTCGGACAGGCGCACGCTCAAGATGGCGGCCTGACTGCTGTTACTCGACTGGTCTAGGCGACTCTGGACGTAATAGACCCGGTGACCATCGCTGACCGGTTGCGCCAAGGGACGTAGCGAGAATAGGTCTTCCGGTTGGACTGCTGTCATGACACATTCCCCCAATTTTTTCTATCGGCTCCAAACTGGTCTGGAGCAATTCATTAAACTGACTTTAGCGAAAATTCGGGGCGTTGTCAATTCATCCGGTCGGTCACGCCGCTTTTTCAGCACAAAAAAAGACGATACCGCAACGGTACCGTCAGCCGAGATGATTCTCCTGATTGGGCTAGCTGGGTTCGAACCAGCGCATCACGGGATCAAAACCCGTTGCCTTACCACTTGGCTATAGCCCAATAAAAATGGAGGGGAGTGGATTCGAACCACCGAACCCGAAGGAGCGGATTTACAGTCCGCCGCGTTTAGCCAGACTTCGCTACCCCTCCAAAAAATGAATCGTCGTAACGAATCAACTTCACTATCATACAAAATTCTGCATAAACCGTCAAGACTTTTTTGAAAAAAGTTTTGCCCGGTTTAAAAATCGGGTTGCCCCCTACCTAGTGCAGGTCCAAGATACGCAACCGGTCGCGCCACTCGCTCAGGTAGTCCCAGTGATACCACTCGTTGATTCGCCGGTTATGGTACCCCAGCGTCTGGTTATAGTAGGTCGTCGCCTGAAAGTGCTGGGGCCAGAAGTGGCGGTGCAGGTGGCCGAACTGCACGATAGGTACGCGAAAATCCGTTATCAGCTGGCCCAACCGGGGACTGCCCATCAACGCGTTGGCCATATTCCAAAAGCGGTCGTCGTGGGTATAGCGGATGTATTCCCGCCGGGGCGCAAAATGCGTCATCAACAGAACTTTTTTCTGCGCCCGCTGCGCCGCGACCAACTGCTGACGGACCTGGGTCAGGACCCGGTCCATCCGCTCGGGGTCGCTCATCGGCTGAGGAATCGGGCTGTCGACCCAAAAAGCGTTCTTCCAGGCCCGAAAATTGCGTCCGGTCAGGTTATCGGCGAATTCGTAATCGTACCACCCGTTATTGCCGATGACCCGCCAAGCGGTCCCTGGCAGGTCCCAAAAGCGGTTGTGCAGATAGGTGGTCGCCGGAAAGGTCTCTAGCTGCTCGTAGGAGACGTCGTGGACCATGTCGTGGTTCCCGGCGATAAACCGAACTTGCGCGGGTGCCAGGAGCGTCTGGAGCCGTTCAGCGATGGCCAGCGACTGCCGGAAGTGATTGGTCAGGTCCCCCGCGATCAGGTAGAGGTCCACCCCCTGCGCACGGAGGTAGGCCGCCTGTTGCGGCAGGTTGGTGGCCAGGTCGACGTGGTTCACATCGAAGTGTAAGTCACTGATCAGTGCGACCCGCATGGTTGATTCCCCCTTCATTTTAGGCATTAAAAAACGTGCCCTCTAATTGACTTAGAGTAGCACGTTTGACGTCCTGAAGGGAACTATTTAATCCCGGACATTAAATTCTTAATTGGTTTAACCAACGCGAACATGATAATCCCGGCGACGATGGCGACAATGGCCACCCCAAGGAAGTAGTTCACTTGGTTTTCTGGCGTGTAGAGCTTAACGATTTGGGCGTTAACGGCTTGCCCGGCGGAATCGGCTAAGAACCACATACTCATCATTTGAGACTGGAAGGCCCGCGGTGCTAACTTCGTCGTCACGGATAACCCGATTGGGGAAATCAGTAATTCGGCGATTTCCACGATGGCCCAGCTTCCGATCAACCAAAGTGGGCTGACCTTGGCGCTGGTCCCGAACAGAACAACGGGAATGACCATTAATAGGTAGGAAGCACCGGCGAACAACATCCCGGTCGCAAACTTAGCGGGTGAACTTGGTTGGTTCTTGCCCCACTTGTTCCACATCATCGCGAAGATTGGCGTGTAGATCAAGATGAAGGCGGGGTTCAGGGACTGGTACCACGAAGGCGAGATGTTTAAGCCCAAGAAGTGGTTGTTGGTTTGGTTGGCTGCGAACAGTGCCAAGACCGATGACCCTTGTTCTTCGATGGCCCAGAAGATGGCAGCGGCGATGAAGAGGCCTAAGTAAGCCCACACGTGCTTGCGTTCCTGTGCCGTGACCTTTTTACTGGTCAGGAAGATCGTAAAGTAAACCACTGGCGTCGCAATCGCAATGATCGACAGCAACAGCACGAAGTTGTTTAACGTCAATGAGTGCAGTAAGTACATCAGAATCATAACCAAGGCGAAGGCCACCAGACCGATGGTGCTCCGGACACCCAACTTCTTCAAGTCGCCCGGTTCGAGCGGGTCAGTTGGGTACAGGCTATCCTTGCTCAGGTACTTCTTACCGCCGATCCAGTATTGAATCAGGCCTAAGAACATCCCGATGGCTGCTAGGGAGAACCCTAAGTGGAAGTTGTAGCTCATTCCGAGCCAACCGACCAGCAGCGGTGCGATCAAGGAACCTAAGTTAATCCCGAAGACGAAGATGGTGAATCCGGAATCCCGCCGTGGGTCCCCGGCGCTGTACAGGCTCCCGACCATTTCGGAAACGTTGGGCTTCAGCAGCCCAGTCCCCAACACAATCAAGAGGATGGAAACGAACAGGGCCAGCTTCCCGGCTGGGAGTGACAGGGCGATGTGCCCAAACATGATGAGCACCCCACCGATGAACACGGTCCGGCGACTCCCCCAGACCCGGTCACTCAGGTAGCCCCCGAGGACGGATGATAGGTACACCATGGACCCGTAGATGGACATGATGGAAGCCGCCGTTCCTTGATCGAACCCCAGACCACCCTTGGTAACTGAGTAGTACATGTAGTAGATCAGGATGGCCCGCATTCCGTAGTAACTGAACCGTTCCCACATTTCGGTGAAGAACAGTGTGGATAATCCACGTGGTTGGCCGAAGAATGACTTATCCTGGCTAACGTCTGACTTGTTATTCAAATTAATAATACCTCCATTGCATTTCCTAAAAACAATATTTATGCTCCGTAAGGCATAACGGTTGCACCCGATTATGCACGGTGTCTCATAAGGCTCTAATAAAACATAGTGACAATTATAATCCATGAAACGTTATAACGCAACGACATTCGCAATAAAAACGCCTTCAAAATGGCCAAAATGGCGGTCTAACAATGAATATAAAATTAGGTGTCTCATGCAATCCTCTTATTATTTATTCATTTTTAGCCTCGGTACTTCTCAGCGAATCATCCCCTAAAAATATGCACCATTTTAATAACCATTTTTTCATTTAACGCGTCTTTTTTCTCATCTAAGTGACTGGTGACCGTTCCCCAATCATCCAGTCAACGCAAAAAAAGGACCCGAGACATGGCGTCTCAGATCCTGTGCTTTATGTGTGCTTGGTCGTTCCCAGAGGGTTCCCCGTGAGGCCGCCCCGATCGGCCTCTAACGACTCTGGGGGCGGTGATATCTACGCTAAAACCGCGGTGGCGGCGAGTTCCTTGGTCGCAAACTTGACCAAGGATTCGCTGTTCAACCAGCCGTAAATGTCGTTGGGGATCACGGCCATGAGTGCGTCCGTATGTAACGTGTCCATCACGGCAGCCGCCTGGGGGGTGAACAGGATCAGGTCCTGTTCCGCCAGCAGTTCAGGGGCTAATTCGGCACAACCGGCCGCTGTAAAGTGCAGAGCTGCCCGCCGCGTTTCCGCGACCCGCTTAGCTTCGCCCAAGAATAAGTGACTGGTAACGCCCTGTTCTGATACTAACAATACATTTTTCATGATATCGCATCTCCCTTAACGTCTTTCGATATGTTAAGAATAGCACTTGCCAGATTAGACCACAAGTCCCTTTTATCAAAAATCAATATTGTAATATTATGGTCTAACCACTGATGTGACGCAGATTGTCGAACTAGACCAATTCACGATACCTATCTATACCATTTCAGACCACTTAAAACTGGGCAACAAAAAAACGTGAACCAGATAGGTTCACGTTTATCAGATGCCGGCTGAGGAATTCGAATCCCCGACCCTCGGTTTACGATACCGATGCTCTACCAGCTGAGCTAAGCCGGCATACTTGCTAAATCATTAGCATAACTCCGGCAGGCGGGCTCGAACCGTCGACAACCTGATTAACAGTCAGGTGCTCTACCAACTGAGCTATGCCGGAATAATCGCGTGGCAACGTCCTACCCTTGCAGGGGGCGATCCCCCAACTACTATCGGCG
>NZ_AZFC01000007.1 GCF_001435095.1 Levilactobacillus spicheri DSM 15429 | reverse complement strand
CCAAAATCAAATTCAAAGAGAAAGAAGGCAAAACTTCTCTCGAATTGAAGGTTAAGTTAGGCCTGGCGGCAGTCGCCGGGCCTTTTTTATACATAGTTGAGGTGAAAACATGATTGACTTACAAAAAGGTGACTGTCTTGAGTTGATGAAGAAACTTCCCGACAATTCAGTAGATGCTGTCATCTGCGATTTGCCTTACGGAACGACTAATTGCAAATGGGACACCATAATCCCGTTTGAGCCTCTCTGGCACGAGTACAAACGGATTATCAAATTAGGGGGGGCAATAGTTCTTTTTGGAACAGAGCCTTTCACCTCACAGCTTGTAGGTAGCAATCTGAAGTGGTACCGAGAGCATTTAACGTGGATTAAGCATCGACCGTCTAATTTTGCAAATGCGAAGTACATGCACATGAAGTACACGGAAGACATCATTGTTTTTGGCAGTAAGCGGCCCACCTTTAACCGTCAAATGATGCGAAGAGAAAGTCCGAGAATCGGTGAAATGCAACATGGGAATAGTAAAAGGCATAATACAAAATCTCAAGTTTCTTTCAATACCAAATACGCTCCAAGAAGTTGGAATGTATATGACGCCAATTGGAAAAACCCTAGTGATTATTTAAAGTTCTCGGCAGTCGCCAATAATTCAAAAGAGAAAACGGACCATCCGACACAAAAACCGGTAAAACT